>NZ_MWUM01000100.1 GCF_002028455.1 Zoogloea sp. LCSB751
GGCACCGTGCCCGTCATCACCTATGTGTTGACCGACGGCTCTAGCACCGACAGCTCCACCCTCAGCATCACCGTCACCCCAGTGAACGATGACTTCACCGACAACAATGAAGTGGTGTCGATTGCCGAAGACAGTGGTGAGAAAACCGGTAACGTGATTGATGGCAGCAGTGTCGATGGCCCGCTAAGCGTGCAAAGCTTCAGCATCGCTGGTCAAACCGGACCGTTTGTGCTCGGCCAAGCGTACGTCATCAGTGGCGTCGGCAGCTTTACCTTAAATGCCAACGGCAGCTACAGCTTTACCCCTGTGGCCAACTACAATGGCACCGTGCCCGTCATCACCTATGTGTTGACCGACGGCTCTAGCACCGACAGCTCCACCCTCAGCATCACCGTCAC
>NZ_MWUM01000101.1 GCF_002028455.1 Zoogloea sp. LCSB751
TGAACCCGGCCGACGCCGCCCGCTTGGCCCTTCATGCCGGCCATCTGGTGGCCTTCTCCTGGGGTGGCCACCACTGGCGGCTGACCCTGCGGATCAGCGAACGGCTGGCACCGGGCCTGCTCGGCCTGCCCCTGGGGGCCCATGGTCTGCCGACCGCGCTGCACCAGGCCTATGTGACTGACTTGCAGGAGGCCATCGCATGAGCAATGAGCTGATCGATCTGTTGCTGGAGGTAGGCAAAGCCTTGATCGTGCTGGTGGGGATCGTGGGGGCTGGCGCCTTCATGAGCTTCATCGAGCGCCGTCTGCTGGCGCTCTGGCAAGACAGGTACGGCCCCAACCGGGTGGGCCCCTTCGGCCTGCTGCAACTGGCGGCCGACATGGTCAAGATGTTCTT
>NZ_MWUM01000102.1 GCF_002028455.1 Zoogloea sp. LCSB751
GTTCATCCCTGTTTTTATTGCGGGATGATGACAAGAGCGATGGAATAAAGCTCTTTTCAAGCGGGTTGACCGAGGCCCAGCAGCAATTCTATGTGCAACGCGAATTCAACTTCGAAGTGCGACACTCGCCTATGCCGCCTGACGGTACTCTTCGAATACCTTGACAGGCTGCCTGAATCCGAGACATTTCCGAGGTCGTAGGTTGAGCCACTGCTCCGCTCTCCTGTCATCCTCGTCCGTGACCTCTCTCAGGTCTGTTCCCTTTGGGATAAACTGCCTCAACAGCCCATTGCTGTTCTCGTTCAGACCGCGCTCCCACGAAGAGTAAGGGTGCGCAAAGTAAGTCTCGGCACCCAGCGCTTCCTCTATCGCCTTGTGTTCGGCAAACTCGCCGCC
>NZ_MWUM01000103.1 GCF_002028455.1 Zoogloea sp. LCSB751
ACCCACAGCCCGGTTTCATACTTGAGAATATGCTGGCAGCGACCGGCATAACGTCGCACGGGAACCTCGGCACCCTTGCACAGTACCGTCTTGATACTGCGCCGTAATCGCTCCATCCGTCTGAGTCTGATCTGTTCACCGATCAGCCCCGACTCGTAACGGTGCTGGGTGCGAAAGACCGTCTTCAACAGCACGACCAGCCGATGTCCTAGGTAGGCTGTCTGACCGCCGCCGCCATAATCCGCCATCTCTTGCAGGTTGCGCTGGACATGCGCCAGGCAGAATTGATGCCGTGTCGGATCCAGCCAGTGGTAACTGGCGCACTGGTCGGTAACCACAACGCCGTGGGGTGCCGAACCCAGCAGATGCTTGGCATTGTCCTGACTGCGGAAGTA
>NZ_MWUM01000104.1 GCF_002028455.1 Zoogloea sp. LCSB751
TCAGCGGCTCCGTCTTGCGCAGGATCTGGCTCGGGATCCTCAGCTTGCCGATGTCGTGGAACAGGGCCCCCATGCCGACCTGGCGGATTGCCTCGGCCGGCAACTTGCACTCACGGGCGAGCAGCATGCTGAGCACGCTGACGTTGAGGGAGTGGAACTGGAGGCTGTTGCCATCCTCGCTGCCCGACACCAGGTGCAGCACCATCTCGTCCACCGACAGCAGTTGCTCCGTCATGGCGTTGATCAGCTCCTGGGCCTCATTGATGGCGTTGAGGGGGCGGGACTGGATCTTGCCCATCAGGTTGCGCACCTGGGCCAGGGACTGCTGGAAATGCTTCTCGCACTGCTGCAGATCCCGGCGATAGCGCTGCAACT
>NZ_MWUM01000105.1 GCF_002028455.1 Zoogloea sp. LCSB751
GAGGGCGAGCAGAAGGAAGTCGGCGCGATGGATGCGGCGGCGATGATGCGCTACGCCTCCAAGGTCATCATCGTGCCGGGCTACGGCATGGCGGTGGCCGGTGCCCAGCACAAGGTGTGGGAGATGACCGAGCTGCTGGAGGAAGCGGGCGTCGAGGTGAGCTTCGCGATCCACCCGGTGGCGGGGCGGATGCCGGGCCACATGAACGTGCTGCTGGCCGAGGCGGGTGTGCCTTACGACAAGATCTTCGACCTCGAGGAGATCAACGGTGACTTCCCGCAGGCCGACGTGGCCCTGGTGATCGGCGCCAACGACGTGGTCAATCCGTCGGCTCGCACCGACAAGTCCAGCCCGATCTTCGGCATGCCGATCCT
>NZ_MWUM01000106.1 GCF_002028455.1 Zoogloea sp. LCSB751
AGACTCGGCCGAGTTGTAAAAGTCGCAAACGCTATTATTACTTTGGCAACTCATCCTGACGCTTCGCCCATTGGATAAATAACACCACAGGATAAGGTGACATCAACACTAAACCTAAGCCAATTAAGCTTGCGATCAATAACATCCCACTGATTTCTAGACTCCATTGAGTCAACATATAAAACCCAAGTCCACAAACTAACATCAAAACCCCTAACCAATGTAAAAACTTCAACAAATTCATAGTGCTTTTAATGCTATCTTGCATATAAACCTCTTTTTATCTCTCGCTAAACTTGTACACTATTGCCATGAATATCGAAAAAGGAACTGAGACAATGTTAAAACAAACATTTCTATTAAGC
>NZ_MWUM01000107.1 GCF_002028455.1 Zoogloea sp. LCSB751
GACTTCGTGTTCCTGGATCAGGGCCAAAACGTTCTGGGCTGACATGCTAAGTAACCTCCGGTGTTAAAACTCTTTGGGTGAATGCGTCATCACATTCACATAAGCCAGTATCGTGCCAAGTTTGTGACAGCTTGATTTCAGGGCATTTGCACCGTTTCAGGCTGCCGGGACACCCGCTTTCATGCTTGGTTGCGCTTCAAAGTGGTGCAACCTTGGATCGTTTTGGTGCACCATCGTGGTGCGCCAGCACGATCAGCCACCATCTAAGCAGGCTTTCAGCATGGGGTCTATGATCCTGATCCCCTGTTGTGCGCGAATGGTCTGCAATTATGCTAGGCAGATCACAAAGGCGAGAGTACAATT
>NZ_MWUM01000108.1 GCF_002028455.1 Zoogloea sp. LCSB751
ACCAGCACCTTCACCGAGGCGGTCGCCAACGACGGCGCCATCAGCAACACCGTCACCATCACCCTGACCAACGACACCTTCACCGGCACCAACGGTGCAGCGCTGTCGGGCGTGGCGGTGACCAACGTGCCCGCCGGCCTCACCGCCACGGTCACCCGCGTGGATGCCACCCACGCCACCCTGGCCCTCACCGGCAGCGCCACCGCCCACGCCAACGCCAACGACATCGGCAACCTCACCGTCACCTTCGGCGACGCCGCCTTCACCGGCGGCAATGCCGCTGCGGTGACCAATGCCGTCAAGAACAACCTGGCGGTGGATTTTGCCGATCCGGCGCCCATTCCGGCCCTGGGCTACAG
>NZ_MWUM01000109.1 GCF_002028455.1 Zoogloea sp. LCSB751
GGCTGGCCGAAGCAGGCGTCATGATGACTCAAGGCACCTTGGTCGATGCCACCATCATTGAGGCACCCAGCTCGACCAAGAACAAAGAGCAGCAACGCGATCCGGAGATGCATCAGACCAAGAAAGGCAATCAGTGGCACTTTGGCATGAAGGCCCACATTGGTGTCGATGCCAAGAGTGGCCTGACCCACAGCCTAGTCACCACCGCGGCCAACGAGCATGACCTCAATCAGCTGGGTAATCTGCTGCATGGAGAGGAGCAATTTGTCTCAGCCGATGCCGGCTACCAAGGGGCGCCACAGCGCGAGGAGCTGGCCGAGGTGGATGTGGACTGGCTGATCGCCGAGCGCCCCG
>NZ_MWUM01000010.1 GCF_002028455.1 Zoogloea sp. LCSB751
GTCCGCCGCCTGCCCGGCCGGAGGCGTCAGGCCCTCAACGTGTGCGCGTAGGGGCAGGCATCGGACAACCCTTAACCTTTGCGGACGTTCGTCGGATTAACCTTAGAAGACAGAAAAGTGCTCAGTACCGGACATTCATAACGTTCAATTACGGTATCTCAGACAATCCACCAACAGGCTAAACGCTGGAGAAGATTGCCGGCTTGTCGGGTAGTAAAGATGATATCCAGGGTAAGGCTGGCACCAATCTTCCAGCACGGAAATGAGCTTGCCGCTGGCGATTTCCTCTTTCGCCATGTCGGCAGGCAGGTATGCCAGGCCGCAACCAGCCACCGCAGCTCGAAGAATGTGAGACCCCATGTTGAACGTCCACTGCCCCTCGACGTGAGCCTTTAAGGGATTCCCCTTTTTCTCGAACTCCCAAACCATGTGGCTATCATGGGTCGGCAGTCGGAGGTTGATGCAGTTGTGGCTGGAAAGGTCTTGCGGGGATTGTGGCCGTGGATGGTGCGCGAAATAGTCCGGTGAGCCAACAACGGCAACCCGTAGGTCAGGGCTGATCCGAACCGCCACCATGTCTTTCTCGACTTGATCCCCCAGGCGTACGCCGGCATGAAAACGCTGCGCAACGATATCGGTCATTCCGTAATTGACGTTTATCTCGACCCTGATTTCGGGGTAGTCCCGCAAAAATCCCTGTAGTCGAGGCCAAAGCACCGTATTGGCGGCATGCTCGGCGGTTGTGATGCGTATCAGCCCACTCGGCTTGTTTCTCAAGTCGCTTAAAGCCGCCAGTTCGTTATTGATTTCTTCCAGCCGTGGAGCGACGGCTTCCATCAACCGGGTGCCTTCTTCGGTTGGTGACACGCTCCGTGTGGTACGGGCCAACAAACGAACGCCGAGCCGCGTTTCCAGGCTACGGATCGTGTGACTCAACGCGGATTGTGAAATCCCCAATTGAGCCGCTGCACGGGTGAAATTCCTTTCCCGCGCCACCGCAATGAACGCAACAAGATCGCTAAAGTCGCCGGCAACCATTTATTAGCTCCATGCATAAACCCATGCTGATTTTAGCGTATTAACAAATTAATCCACAGAACCTACATTGACGACATCAGCACTCGGCAGTGGTCCGCATTCGATACAGCCGTGTGCGCCTGAATACACATCGGAGATTCGTCATGAAAAAGCGCTTTCTTGGAAACAGTGGCCTTGAGGTATCCGCACTGGGCCTCGGTTGCATGTCCATGAGTTCGGCCTACGGTCCAGCCGGAGACAAAACGGAAATGATCGCGCTCATCCGCAAGGCAGTTGATTGGGGTGTCACTTTCTTCGACACGGCCGAAGTTTATGGCCCGTTCGTAAATGAAGAGTTGCTGGGTGAGGCGCTGGAACCGTTCAAGGGGCAAGTGGTCATCGCCACTAAGTTCGGTTTTGATCTCGATCCGGCAACAGCACAGCGTACCGGTGGTGTTAACAGTCGCCCAGAGCACATCAAGGTCGTCGCCGAAGCATCGCTGAAGCGTCTCAAGGTCGAGGCAATTGATCTCTTCTACCAGCATCGCGTTGATCCCAGCGTCCCCATCGAGGACGTGGCCGGTGCCGTGAAGGAATTGATTGCCGAAGGCAAGGTCAAGCATTTCGGCCTCTCTGAGCCGGGCATCCAGACGCTTCGTCGTGCCCATGCCGTTCAGCCGGTGACCGCCGTACAAAGCGAGTATTCCTTGTGGTGGCGTGGCCCGGAAAGCGAATTGCTGCCGACGCTGGAAGAACTGGGAATCGGTTTTGTCCCATTCAGCCCGCTCGGCGCGGGCTTCCTGACCGGCAAGATGGACGAGAACACCCGTTTCGACAGTTCCGACTTCCGCTCGCAAGTCCCGCGCTTCTCTCCGGAGGCGCTGAAAGCCAATGTCGCGCTGGTCAGCCTGATCCGGCAAGTCGCCGAGGCCAAGGGAGTGACGCCAGCGCAGATTGCTCTTGGTTGGCTACTGGCACAGAAGCCTTGGATCGTTCCGATTCCCGGCACCACGAAACTGCATCGCCTTGAAGAAAACCTGGGTGCCATCGCAGTTGAACTGACTGCCAATGATTTGCAACAGATCGATTCAGCCGCCTCGAAGCTGCATCTGGAAGGTGCACGCCTGCCTGAGTACGCGCTGAAAATGACCGGGCTGTAAGCACCACCATGGATCATCTTTTGCCGGCAGAGATCAAGCAACGACAGGGTGCTGTGCTCGCCATCATCATGGCGAGCTACCTGATGATTGTCATCGACATCTCGATCGTCATCACCGGGCTTCCGAAAATCAAGGATGCGCTCGGCTTCTCGCCTGCATCGCTGTCCTGGGTGCAGAACGCCTACACCTTGGCATTCGGCGGCCTGCTGCTGCTTGGCGCTCGCGCTGGCGACCTGCTGGGCCGGCGCCGGATGTTCATCTGGGGGCTTGGGCTATTCACCTGTGCCTCCTTGGTGATCGGGGTAGCCCCATCCCCGCCATGGCTCCTGGCGTTTCGCGCCATTCAAGGTGCGGGGGCCGCTATCCTGGCGCCTTCAACGCTGGCCCTGCTCGCCATGTACTTTCCCGAAGGGCCGGAGCGTACGCGGGCGCTTTCGTATTACGCGGCGGCGGCCGGTATCGGGGCGACACTGGGTTTGGTGCTGGGCGGCTTGTTTGCGGATCTGTTGTCTTGGCGCGCCGGGTTTTTCATCAACCTGCCCATCGGGGTTGGGTTGATGCTGGCGGCACACCGCTTGGTTGCGGAGACACCGAAGCATGTCGGCCATTTCGATGTGGCCGGTGCCGTAAGCTCAACCTTGGGCATGAGTTCACTGGTTTTTGGCATCGTTCATGCTGCAGAAGAAGGCTGGGACCATCCCTTGACGGCCTGGGCCATTAGCGCCGGAGTTGCCTTGATGCTCCTGTTCATCAGCATTGAGCGGCGTGCCAAGCAACCCGTTTTGCCCCTGCGATTGTTCGCCAGTAAGTTGCGCTGTGGAGCATATGTGGCACGCATGCTCTTCTTGGGCGGCATGGTGGGATTCTGGTTTTTTGCCACCCAGTTTCTCCAGGGGGTCTTGGGCTACAGCCCGCTGGAGGCCGGGCTCGCATTTTTGCCGACGACGCTGCCTCAGCTGGTCGTTGCCATGAGTGTTCCAAAACTCGTCCGCAAGTTCGGCAATGCCAGTCTTCTGGTGGGCGGCCTGGCCTTTTGTGTGGCCGGCTTGGTCTGGCTTGGACAAGTGACTGCGCATACGCCCTATCTGACGGGCGTCGCACTCCCCATGATTCTGCTCGGGATCGGCCAAGGGGCTGCCTTGGGTCCGCTCACCATCGCAGCCGTGACCGGCGTTGCAGCCGAAGATGCTGGCGCTGCCTCAGGCTTGGTCAACGTAGCGCATCAATTAGGTGGCTCGTTGGGTCTCGGCGTGCTGGTCGTGGTTTATTCCGCAGCATCCTCCGCGTTGGCGATAGGCCCGGAAATCCTGGCACATCGCATTGCCTCCGTCATGGATGCCAGCGCAGTCATGCTTGCCCTGTCCTTGCTGGCCGTGCTGGCCTTGATTCTCCCTGCTCAACGCCAGCAGATCGAGAGAGAGCGACTCGATTCAGCCGGTCTCGACCCTGAGCCGGACCTCATTTAATGCCACCCATGCAGTGCAGCAAAGAACCGGGAAAGGTATCCATCATGAAAACTTCGCTTCTCCTCCTGTCATTGATACCGATTGCCTCATTCGCAGAACCAGGCAGCAGCGATAGGGAGGCTTCTGGCAACCAACATGAGCAGCCTGTTGCGGCAGTTATCTCGCGTAGCACGATGCGAACACCCTACGAAGCACCGGCTGAACACTTCACCGGCAAGGCCCGCGTGGCACCGCTCCTTTCTCCGACTGCGCCGGCCAGAGCTTCGGCGGCCTACGTCACCTTTACGCCTGGCGCACGCACCGATTGGCATACGCATCCATTGGGGCAGACGCTGGTCGTGACCGAAGGCAGCGGGCTGATTCAGTTCTGGGGTGGTCCCATTCAACGCATCGAGCGTGGCGATGTGGTGACGATCCCGCCTGGCCAAAAGCATTGGCATGGTGCGTCGGCGACAGCAGCCATGACCCATCTGGCCATCCAGGAGCAACTCGATGGCAAATCGGTGGATTGGTTGGAAAAGGTCACCGATACTCAGTACAGGAATGTGCAAGCCCCAAAGGCAAGCGCCACCACCGCTGTACAGCCTTCCCGTGCCCAGCAGTTGATGGGTGATTTCGCGCCGAAGCTGGCCGAACTGACCGACAGCGTATTGTTCGGTGACATCTGGGAGCGTCCGGGATTGTCGAAACGGGACAGAAGCCTGGTGACGGTCAGTGCGCTGGTTGCAATGAACCGTCCCGAGCAACTCCGCTCGCATCTCACCTTGGCAATCCAGAACGGTTTGACGCGTGAAGAGCTTGCCGAAGCAATGACCCACTTGGCCTTTTATTCTGGTTGGCCCAGTGCCGTCTCCGCCATATCGGTCGCCAAGGAAGTGTTGCCGGCCAAGTAGCCGAATTAACCGAAGGAGATTTCAATCATGACTTCAAACTTGCGCAAGACCGTGCTCACCTTGGCCGGCTGCATGCTGTTTTCGGCCGGACTTTCGGTAGCTGCGCCACAGAAACCTGTTGCACCATTGGTGATCCAGGAACAAGGCAGTTTCGCGGTGGGTGGGACGGTCGTGCAGAGCCCCGGTAGCTACGACCCGCTCAATCCGGGCTCAGGTGGCCAGACGCTCCACGGCGACCATGCCCGCGTGTTTTACCAAGTTCCGGTCAAGGCCCGCAAATTACCCCTGGTGATGTGGCATGGCTTCGGCCAATCCACCAAAACCTGGGAATCGACACCGGATGGCCGCGAGGGCTACCAGAACATCTTTCTACGCCGGGGCTTCGCCACCTATGTGCTCGATCAGCCCCGTCGCGGCTCTGCGGGGCGAAGCAGTGTGGCCGGGACAATCAGCGCGACGCCGGATGACCAGCGCTGGTTTGATACCTTCCGGGTCGGTATCTGGCCGAACTACTTCCCAGGCGTGCAATTCTCCCGCTCGCAGGAGGCGCTGGAGCAGTATTTTCGGGCCATGACGCCGGACACCGGCCCGATCGACACCAACCTGACCAGTAACGCCGTATCGGCCTTGTTCGACAAAATTGGCGCCGGCATTCTGGTGACCCACTCGCACAGTGGCGGTATGGGTTGGCTGGCCGCCATGAAGAATCCGCGCATTCGCGCCATCGTCTCTTACGAACCAGGTAGCGGCTTTGTTTTCCCGGAAGGCGAAGTACCGGCAGCAATGCCCAGTGCCGCTGGACCGCTGGAAGGTACCAGTATCCCACTGACTGAGTTCATGAAGCTGACCCGAATCCCCATCGTCATCTACTACGGGGATTTCATCCTCAAAGAGCCGGTTGCAAATCCCGGCCAAGATGGCTGGCGCATACGTCTTGCCATGGCGAGGCAATGGGTAGAAGCGATCAATCGTCATGGTGGAGATGCGAAGGTTGTCCATCTGCCGGAGATCGGCATTAAAGGCAACACACACTTCCCGTTTTCCGATCTCAACAATATCCAGATTGCTGACCTGATGTCGCAATTCCTCGCCGAAAAGCATCTGGACTAATTCGGATATCAACTCAAGCTTTCTGGAGATCTATTGTGAAATCGAAATTTATTAACGCAGCACTATTCAGCGCAATCATCAGCACTTTATCGGGAGTCACCATGGCCGCAGACTACAAACAAAATCCGTTCACGCTGGCCTACGACGGCGCGATTACCGAAAACGTCAAAGGCAAAGTCAATATTCACCCCGTGAAATACAAGCTGGACGGTCTCGATATTTCCGCCAACGTCTACACCCCGGCGAACTACGACTCTCACAAGAAATACCCAACGATTGTGGTGGCCCATCCGAATGGTGGCGTGAAGGAACAAGTCGCTGGTTTGTATGCCCAGCGTCTGGCCGAGCAAGGCTATCTCACCATCACGGCGGATGCCGCTTATCAAGGTGCCAGCGGCGGCATGCCACGCAATGTGGACAAGCCTTCTCATCGCATTGAAGACATCCACGGCATGGCCGACTTCATCAGCCAGTACGCCGGTGTGGATGGACAGCGCCTGGGTCTGCTCGGCATCTGTGGCGGCGGCGGTTACTCGTTAGCGGCCGCGCAGACTGACAAACGCTTCAAGTCCATTGCAACGGTAAGCATGTTCAACTCCGGACGAGTGCGCCGCAATGGTTACGTCGATTCGGAACTGGACACGATCCAGAAGCGTCTGCAGCAGGCTTCGACTGCTCGTGCCCAGGAAACAGCCGGCGGCGAGGTGCTCTATTCAGGAGATGCTAATCTGACCGATGAACAGATCGCCAAGTTGCAGTTTGATCTGTATCGGCAGGGTTATGCGTATTACTGGAAGACGCATGCACACCCCAATTCGACCTTCAAATACACCACGAGCAGTTTGCTGGATTTGATGCGCTTTGATGCCACCAATCAGATCGAACTCATCCAGCAACCCTTGCTGATGATTGCTGGCAGCAAGGCTGACAGCCTGTATATGACTGAGGACGCTTTCGCCAAAGCTGTTGGCACGACGGACAAGGAGCTTGTCACAATCGAAGGGGCCACCCATATCGAAACCTATTGGGTGCCGAACTATGTCAACCAGGCAGTGGATCAACTAACACGTTTTTTCGGTAGAACGCTTTGAGTTTATTTTGACCGCTTGAGCGGCAGGTAAGTGGCACGTTGCCGCCTGATCCTCGCTTGATGCCCAAGGACGGCTCCGGCCGACAACCCGACGCCCTCTCACGTGACCTGCCCCACCTCACTTCCAATCCGCCTGCCAGTGGTAGAAAAGCCTTTTCGCCACCTCCACCGCCAGGAGGTAGGCGGTCACCATTGCGCCGAGCACCAGGTAGAAACTGGCCGGGGGTGGAACGAAGCCGAAATAGCGGCCGAGTGGTGTGAAGGGGAGTCCGGCGGCGCAGGCGATGACGGCCAGGGCGGCGCCGATGAGCAGTGGATGGGGCTTGCTGTGCCAGGGCCTGCCGCGGGTGCGGATGATGAAGATGACCAGGACCTGGGTGAACAAGGACTCCACGAACCAGCCGGTATGAAAGAGCTGTTCGTCGGCCTTGAGGACGACCAGCAGGATGTAGAAGGTCAGAAAGTCGAACAGGGAGCTGATGGACCCGATCACCAGCATGAAATTGCGCACGAAGGCCATGTCCAGCACGCGGGGGGCGCGGACATCGACGTTGTCCACCTTGTCCAGGGGGATGGGGATTTCCGAGATGTCGTAGAGGATGTTGTTCAGCAGTATCTGCGCCGGCAGCATCGGTAGAAACGGCAGGAACAGGGCGGCGCCGGCCATGCTGAACATGTTGCCGAAATTGGAGCTGGTCCCCATCAGGATGTACTTCATGATGTTGCCGAAGGTTCGTCGCCCTTCCTGTACGGCGGCGTGCAGCACATGCAGGTCGTGGCGCATGAGGATCATGTCGGCGGCTTCCTTGGCCACGTCGACGGCGGAGTCCACGGAAAGCCCCACGTCGGCGCCATGCAGCGAGGGCGCATCGTTGATGCCGTCGCCCAGGTAGCCGACCACATGGCCGCGGGCCCTGAGGGCACGGATGACCCGCTCCTTCTGGGCCGGATTGACGCGGCAGAACAGGTTGGCGGCCTCGACGCGGGCCTGCAGGGCGTGGTCGTCCATCCCGGCGATCTCCTGGCCGAGGAGGATCCCGTCGACCGGAATCTTCAACTCGATGCACACGTGCCGGGTGACCCGTTCGCTGTCGCCGGTGACGATCTTGATCGCCACGCCATCGTTCCTCAGGGCGGCCAGGGCCGAGGCGGCGCTGGGCTTGGGTGGATCGAGGAAGGCCGCGAAGCCGGCCAGGATCAGCTGGCTCTCGTCATCCACCACGGCATGGGGGTGATCGCGCGGCACTTCGCGCCAGGCGATGCCCAGGGCCCGAAAGCCCTCGTCCTCGAGGGCGTGGTACTGGTCCTGTACGGCGGTGCGGGCCGCCGCGTCCAGTTCCACCGGGAGCGGGGCGGCGGCGTCCTCGTAGCGGGTACACAGCCCGACGATCTCATCCGGTGCGCCCTTGACCACCAGCCAGCGGCGGCTGCCGTCGTCGATCAGCACCGACACCCTGCGCCGCTCGAAATCGAAGGGTACTTCGTCGATCTTCTGCCAGGTGCCGGGATCGATCTGGCCGTGGGCCAGGATGGCTTCGTCCAGCGGGCTCTTCACGCCGGTTTCGAAGAAGCTGTTGAAATAGGCCAGTTCGAGCACCCGCTCGCTGGGCTTGCCGGCCGCATCCATGTGCCGCTCGAGGCGGATCCTGGCCTCGGTGAGGGTGCCGGTCTTGTCGGTGCACAGGATGTCCATCGAGCCCAGATCCTGGATTGCGCTGAGCCGTTTGACGATGACGTGGCGGCGGGCCATGCGCAGGGCGCCCCGCGACAGGGTGACCGAGACCACCATGGGCAGCAGTTCCGGCGTCAGGCCGACGGCCAGGGCGACCGCGAAGAGGAAGGACTCCAGCCAGGGCCGGTGGAAGAAGGCATTCACCAGCAGCACGAACATCACCATCAGTACGGTGAGCCGCATGATCAGCATGCCGAAGCGACGGGTGCCGAGCTCGAAGGAGGTCGGCGCGGTCGGCCGCGAGATGCTGTCCGCAATGTTCCCGATGGCGGTGCCTGCCCCGGTGCGGGCCACCAGCACCTGTGCCGTGCCGCTGATTACCGTGGTACCCATGAACACCGCGTTGCCGGCTTCCTGCATGTCGCTGCCGGCGGCGGGCGTGCCCGCCCGCTTTTCGACCGGGTAGGTTTCCCCGGTGAGCAGGGCCTGTTTGACGAAGAAGTCCCGGGCCTCGATCACCCAGCCGTCGGCCGGAATCAGGTCGCCGGCGGCCAGCTGGATCAGGTCGCCGGGGACCAGGCTGCTCACTGCTACCTCCAGCAGCTTGCCGTCGCGTTGCACGCTCGCCTTTACTGACACTTCCTGGCGCAGCTTGTCCGCGGCGGCGCCGGCCCGGTATTCCTGGACGAAATCCAGCGTCACGCTGAGCAGGACGATGCAGGCGATGATGATGAAATCCGCCACCGCCCCGGTAAAGGCCGATACGGCGCTGGCGGCCAGCAGGATGACGACCAGGGGGTTTCTGAAGCGGGACAAATACTGGCGGAGCAGCGACGCCTCGCGATGCTGCCGGAAGACGTTGGGGCCGAATTCGACCTGGCGCGCTTTTGCCTCGGCCCCGGACAGGCCGGTGACCGGGATCGACGGCGCTGCCAGCCACCATGCTGAGTCTGTGTTCCTGGCATCGTGTGGCATGGCGTCCCTCTCAACGTTCTTTCGCAAAGCTCCCCGATCATAGGCCAATGGACCGGACATGGCTGGAGAGATATCCGGCTTTCAGCCAAGGGTCCGTGCTAGATTGAAGCCAGCCCCGCCACCTGGATACGCCACGAGGGCGAGCGGCCACACCATGACAGTTGCCCACTGGTCTCTCCTGATCGGCATCCTGCTGATCACCATGCTCCTGACGGGAACGCTTCTGGCGCGCCTGCCGGTGAGTGCGGCCATGGTCTATCTCGGCCTGGGCTATCTCCTCGGGCCCGGAGGCCTGGGCGTCATCGAGCTCGATCCGTTCGGCCAGGCAGGGTTTCTGACCCTGATGAGCGAGGTGGCGGTGCTCATCTCCCTGTTTGCCATCGGCCTGAAGCTGGGCGTGCCCATGATCGACCGGCGCTGGCTGGTGCCCTTGCGCCTGGCCTTTCCGGTCATGCTCATTACCGTCGGGCTGATCGCCTGTCTCGGCGTCTTCGGACTCGGCTTGTCACTGGGCGCGGCGGTACTGCTCGGTGGCATCCTGGCCCCCACGGACCCCGTCCTGGCGGCTGGTATCCAGGCCGAATCCGGGAACAGCCCTGACCGGGTGCGCTTCAGCCTGGCTGGTGAAGGCGCCCTCAACGACGGCTCGGCCTTTCCTTTCGTCCTGCTCGGTCTCGGCCTGCTGGGCCTGCACCCGCTCGGCGCCGGCGGCTGGCATTGGCTGCTGGTGGATCTGCTGTGGTCGACAGCGGGTGGGCTGCTCATCGGGGCGATACTCGGTGCGCTGATCGGCGAGCTGGTTGTCTATCTGCGCACGCGGCACCAGAGTGCAGTGGGCCTGGACGAATTCCTGTCGCTCGGGCTCCTTGCGGTGTCCTACGGTGTCGCCCAGCTCTGCCTGGCCTCCGGTTTTTTAGCGGTGTTTGCTGCCGGCTTTGCCATCAGCCGCGTCCGGGATGTGCCGCTGAGCGGCGAGGTGGCGCACCCCGAGCAGACAGCGGTCTCTGCCGGTGACCGTGCCAACTGGGCCACCCACCCCCACCATGCCAGTTCGGCCATGAATCGGGCGGTTCGGGGGTTCAACGAGCAACTGGAAAAGCTGGCGGAGCTGGCGATCGTCCTCGTCATCGGAATCCTTCTTCCCACCGTGTCATCCGTGCCGGCAGCATGGTGGTTCATTCCGGCGTTGTTCCTGCTGGTCCGCCCCTTTGCCATCGTCGCTGGCATGGCCGGCGGGTCTTTTAGCAGAGCGCAGATCGCCATCGTCGGATGGTTCGGCATTCGCGGTATCGGTTCGATCTTTTACCTGATGTTCGCCCTGGATCATGGTGTCACCGGCATCCTGGCCCGGGACCTGGTGAGCCTGAGCCTGCTGACGGTGGCCACTTCGATCCTCGCCCACGGGATATCCGCACTGCCGCTGATGACGTGGTATGCGTCGCGCAAGGGGCGGAGCGTCCGTTCCTGAGCCACCCTGTCGATCCATCCGCGTTCAGGCGGAGCGCTCCGGCTATTGCCTTTCGACTTTCAGCAGCGCAGGTTAGTCCCGCCGCTCCTGTGCGGCCTGCCGACCCCTGTCCGCAGTGGAAGGAATAAAATGAAAAATTAGGAAATTTCATTTTTTCAGGAGGCCTATGGTCTGGATTTCTCGTAATCGCAACTTCAATTTCTGGATCGCAGTTTCCACTGCGATGTTCTTGGTCCTTCTGCTCAGCTTCGGCATTTATGTCCATAGCGAGAAGCAGGTGGAGCGGGTTTCCGAGCAGCGGCTCAATGCGCTGCTGCTGGCGGATGAATTGCGTCATTCATCCGAGAGCCTGACCAAGATGGCGCGCAGTTACATCGATATCGGCGATCCGATGTACAAGCGCTATTTCTTCGAAATTCTGGACATGCGCGATGGACGCCGGGCGTCCCCGAGGAATCCTTACTATTACTGGGATCTGGTGGTGTACGGGGCGAAGGTTCCGCCAGCCGATGCCGGGCCAGTCCTGCCGCTGCTGGAGCGGGTCAAGAGTGCCGCCTTTGGTGAATACGAATCCGGCCTGCTGGCCCGGGCCAAGGCGCTGTCGGACCGGCTGGTGCAGACCGAGGTGGCGGCCATCGCCTTGTACGACCAGGGGGGGCCGGACCCGGCGCAGAATCGGCGCATGGCCCACGACATGCTGTTCGGTGAGGATTACCGGAAGGCCAAGCTGGAGATCATGCGGCCCATCAGTGAGTTCAGCGACCTGATGGATGCCCGTACCCGGGCGTCGGTCCAGCAGGCGGTGCGCTACTCGGATGCCTTCCGTTCCCTGTTCGCCGCCCTGGCCCTGCTGTGGTTCTATCTCCTGTGGCGCAGCTACCGCTCCCTGCGCAGCGTACTCGGTGGCACCCCGGCACACCTGCATGACGCGCTGGCCCGCATCGGCTACGGCGACTTCACGCCGGACCCCCACGAGCCCCATGAAGACGACGACAGCGTTCTGGCCTGGATCGACAAGACCCGGCGGCGCCTCAGCGATCTGGCCCAGGCCTACGAGCAGTCCGAAACGAAGTACAAGGAACGCAGCGATTATCTGGCCATCAATAACCGGATCCTGCAGCAGGTCAGCGACGGGGTGGCGCTGCCGGAGATTCTCGGCGAACTGATGTTGCGGATCGAAGTGCTGCATCCCGGCGCGCTGTGTTCCATCCTGCTGATGAATGAGGCCGGGGACACCCTGCTGCAGGGCGCGGCACCCAGCCTGCCGGATGCCTACAACCGGGCCCTGGCCCGCGTGCCGGTGGCCGACGGGGTTGGCTCCTGCGGGACGGCGGCTTTCCGGGGCGAGCGGGTGATCGTGGACGACATCCAGAGCCATCCCTACTGGCGGGATTTCCGCGACCTGGCCGCCAGGGCCGGAGTCAATGCCTGCTGGTCCCAGCCTTTCAAGGACAGGGAAGGCAAGGTGCTGGGAACCTTCGCTATCTACCATCGGCAGACGGCCATGCCGTCGGAGCAGGAAATCCACCTCATCGAGGACTACGCCAAACTAGCGCGCCTTGCGGTGGCGCGCTCCCGCCTGGCGGAGGAGCTGCAGCGGGCCCAGGAGATCTACCAGCTGGTGGCGGAAAACAGCAACGACGTGATTTCCGTGATTGCCCTGCCGGACATGCAGTGTCTCTACGTCAGCCCCTCCATCGAGCGGCAGCGGGGGTGGACGCCCGGGGAGTTCATGCAGCTGCCGTGGCTGGAGGTGCTCACCCCCGACATGCGCCGGCGCGTGCTGGAGACCGTATCGCCGTTGCTGGAGCGGATCCGCCACGGCGACACGGCGAATCCCGTTTTTTCGCTGGAGATCGATTTTCCCCACAAGAGCGGCCGCCTGTTGCCGCTGGAAATCAGCGCCACGGTCACGCTGAATGAGGCCGGTGAGCCGACCCAGCTGATCTCCATTGCCCGGGATCTGAGCGAACGCCGGGCGGCGGAAGAGGCCATCCGCAAGATGGCCTTCTATGACCGTCTCACCAACCTGCCGAACCGTCGCCTGCTGGAAGACCGCCTGCGCCAGGCCATTGCGGCGGCCGAACGGCACTGTCATGCCATGGGCCTGCTGTTCATAGATCTGGACAAGTTCAAGCCGGTCAATGACCGATTCGGCCATGAAACCGGGGACTGGCTGCTGCAGCAGGTGGCCGAGCGCATGCAGCACTGCGTGCGTGGCTCCGATACGGTGGCGCGGATTGGGGGCGACGAGTTCGTGGTGTTGCTGCCCCAGCTGGAAGTACCCCAGGGGGCGGTTCGTGTGGCGGAAAAGATCCGGTGTGCCCTGAATGACGTCTTCCTGACCCCGGGCGGCCAGATCCTGGAGATTTCCTCCAGCATCGGCGTCGTCTTTTATCCCGGTCACGCCAGTAACAGCCGGGACCTGCTGCGCTGCGGGGATGAGGCCATGTATCGCGCCAAGCGCAGTGGCCGCAATACCGTGGAACTCTTTGCCCCGCTGGAAACCTTGCCCTCCGACACCGCTCCGTCCCCCGCGAAGCTGGACTGGGTGCCGGCCTACGTCAGCCAGAATGCCGAGCTGGACCGGGAGCATCAACAGCTCTTTCAATGCGCGGATGAATTGCTGGAGCTGATCTCCCGCCATGGCTATCAGGACAAGGCGGCCGTCGCCAAGGCTCTGGACGCGTTGATGGCGCTGATCGAGGCCCACTTTGCGCGGGAAGAATCCCTGATGGGAAATTACGGCTACGCCGGTATGGCCGAACATGCCGCCCGGCATGCCGCGCTGCTGTCCCAGGCCTCGGAGCTGCGGCGCCTGAGCGAATTGTCGGCGATCCCGATGGCCCAGGTGGTGGAGTTCGTGATGAAGGAGTTGGTCATCGGCCACATGCAGCGCGAATCAAGTCACTTCATGGACATGTTGTCTCCACACCTGAAAGGGCTGGAGGCGCCACTTTGATGCGTGTCCCTGAACGCCGGAAGGTTCAGGGAACGGCTCCGGGACGTTGTGCTCCGTTGCAGAATTGACGTCGATCAATTCCCCAATCTGTATCGGCAGTAAACCATTCCGTCTGTTCCTTCTGCGGCCGGACCCCGGTGGCGAAGAATGGGGGCTGCCAAGCAAATGGGGAAATCGATGACTGCAAATACCATGACCGCCCCGAGGCCCGGATTGGTGGCCGCACCCAGCGGGCGGATTCCCGGCAACAAGGGGATCTGGGTCGGAATCTGCTGCGAGTTCGTCGAATTCCTGGTCCTCTTCGTCGTCTATTTCGTCGCCCGCGCCCACTTCCCTGAGGCCTTCGAGAAAGGCGCGGAAGGCTTGTCCACCACGCTGGGCACCGTCATCACGCTGGTGATGATCAGCAGCAGCTTCTGCATCGCCTGTTCCACAGCGCTGATGCGCGCCGGGCGGCGTTCGGCATCGATTGCCTGGCTGGTCGGCGGGCTGCTGCTGGCGCTGGGCTATCCGCTCGCCAAGATCCTGGAAATCCAGTGGAACCTGGCCCATGGCATCGACGGGCAGGCCGGCATCTTCTCGGGCGTTTATTACTACCTGACCTTCAACCACATGGTGCATGCGGTGTGGGGCATCCTCGGCATTCTGTGGGTGCTGGCGCGCCACCTGGCCGGCGGCTATTCGGCCGACGATTACAGCGGCCTGGAGGCGCTGGCCTGCTATTGGCACGCCACCGACATCATCTGGCTGGTGATCTTTTCCTTCTTCTACGTGCTGGTGTGAATCATGAACGACATGCACCGCAATTCCGGCGCCGTGCTGGCGCCGCTGGTGAAGACCTGGCTGGGGCTGCTCGCGCTGACCGGGCTGTCCCTGCTGCTGGGCCATGTCCTGCATGGCGAGGCCGGGCTGCAATGGGTAGTGGCCGTCGTCCTGTGGCTGAAGGGCTGGCTGGTGATCCGCCACTTCATCGAGGCCGACAGCGCCCATCCGCTGATCCGCCGCGTGCTGTACGGCTTCATCACGATCACGCCGGCGCTGCTGCTGGTGACGGCCCTGTTCGGCCGCCAGCTGGCGCGGATGACGACGCTGTGAGCCGCGTGCTCCGCCGCATCCGGTAACCGGAGCTTTGGAAGCCTTTACACGTCCTTGAAGGAATCTAACCCGTTCTGCGGCAATACTCGGCGCATTTCCCTCTGCACCCGAATTCCGATGAACGCCAGGATCCTGCCCCTGCTGTTGGCTTCCGCCCTTGTCTTTTCGGCCTGCGCGCCGCTGCGTGGCCCTGGTGGGCCGGGAGGCGAGCCGTCGGGGCAGGGCGGCCCGGGCCGCGGCGGTGGCGCGTCGGCGGTGGCACAGCTGCAGACCCAGTTGCAGGAGACGGCCGATGCCCTGCTGCTGACGCCGCGCCAGCTGCCCCTGTGGGAGGCTTACCAGGAGAAGGTCGGCGCGTTGATGGCCGACCAGCTCAAGCTGTCGTCCTACGGTGCGGCCGCGCAGAGTGCGCCGAAGCAGGTCGCCCACAAGGTGGAGGTGGTGCGCAACCGCCTCGCCGCGATGGAGGACATCCAGGATGCGGCCGAGAAGCTGTACGCCACCCTCGACGACACGCAGAAGAAGATCGCCGACCAGCGCCTCGCGCAGACCGTGCCGGCCCTGTATTCCGGCCTTGGCGGCGGGGATGCAGGAGCATCTGCCGAGCGGGGCGCGGACCGGCCAGAGCGGCGCGGCGGCGCCGGTGGCCGGGGCAGCCGTGGCGGAATGGGCAGTCCCGATGGCATGGGGGGCGGCTTCGGGCGGATGTAAGCCGCTGATTCGGCTGAAGACATGAATCAAAGACCACAATTTGAGTGTGGTTTATTACAAAACGGCGGGATCGCGTTTGCCACAAAACCACCGTTTCCACTCAAATAGTTGATATAACAGAATTTATATAACTGGTACGGAACGTGCAGGCTGTAGGGCCCTGCTTCCTGCAGATCGTCCGGCGATAGAACCGGCGCCGTGGGGGCATGTGCTGATCGCCCTGTGACATCTTACGAAGAAAGGATTCGCCTCATGTTCCGCCGTTTTGCCAGCCTCGTATTCGCCCTGTTGAGTGGGTTCGTGGCTACGGCCGCTTTTGCCGGCCCCGATTGGTACCTGATCGAGCATGGTCGTCAGTTGAAGCGTGCCGCCCTGGCCAGCGAGGCGCCGCAGGCGGCCGCCGTTCAGCCGGTCAGCTATGGCCCGCGCGCCCAGCCGGTGGCGGCCAACCGTAGCGCAGTGCAGGCTCCGGCCGTTGCCGTACCCACCAGGCTGGCCTGTGGCCAGGCCACTGCGGTCAAGGGTTGCTGACGCGCTTCGCCTGCGTTCTTCTCGAGCCGGCCGTCACGGGTGCGTTTGCGCGCCCCTGACGGCCGCTTTGCGTTGTGTGCCACGCAGGACAGGTCGAGGGAGACCAGGGCTCGTGCTTTGAGTTTGCTGGGGCCCGGTTTGTGGGGGCGGCTGTGGGGGCGAATTCATTCGCCCGCG
Source organism: Zoogloea sp. LCSB751 (assembly GCF_002028455.1). Lineage (GTDB taxonomy): Bacteria > Pseudomonadota > Gammaproteobacteria > Burkholderiales > Rhodocyclaceae > Zoogloea. The sequence continues at coordinate 16,328 of NZ_MWUM01000010.1, forward strand.
GAGCTTGTTTGGCCGACAGAGGCGAATGAATTCGCCCCCACAGGGCGTTCAGCGAAGGTGCTTGGCGAGGTCCGGGTGGAGTCCGGCCATGAAGCGTTCGACGGCGCGCGTATAGGCATTGTCGAGGCCCAGCTGGCTGTTGATGGCGCCGTGATGAAGGTCTTCGCCGAGCACCTGCACCTGCACGCCGAGTTCGTCGGCGCGATTGGCCAGGCGCCGGGCCTGCTCGCAGGCGTCCTCCCGCTGCGTCGAGCACACCGCCAGCAGCGGTGCGGCGCCCGGTGTCAGGGCGTGGAGGGGCGACAGGGAGCGCCAGTAGGACGGGTCGGTGCCGAAGGGGCGATCGTAGAGGCGCAGGTGGCGCTGGTTCATGATCGCCTCCACGTCCATCGCGGCGCTGTCCAGCGCCACCGTGCCGAGCACCGGCAACGGTGGCGGGGTGAAGCGGGCCGGCGGCGAGACGGCCAGCAGGGCCACCAGGTGGGCGCCGGCGGAATGGCCCATCAGTACGAAGCGCCGCGGGTCGCCGCCCCAGGCCGGAGCCTTCTGCTGGGCCGCCGCCAGGGCCCGCGCCACGTCGCGCAGCTGCACGTTGACCGGGGCTTGCGGCAGCAGGCGATAGTTGGTCGACACGAAGATGATGTCGCGTTCGACCCAGCGCGCCACCTTGGCGTCCACGACGCGTTCCATGGCCTTGTCACCGCCGTTCCAGGCGCCGCCGTGGACCATCAGGATCACCGGCGCGCCAAGGGCCGCGGCGGGGAGGTACACGTCGAAGGTCTGGGCCGGATCGGGGCCATAGGCGATGTCGGTCAGCTTGCGGGCACCGGCCGGCAGACTGCCGTCGGCGTCCTCATCGGCCGCGGCGAGACGGGCGGCACGCCGTTCGCGCAGGCGGTCGAGCAGGGGCCCGGCGCGGGCGACGGACGGGCTGGCGGCCAGGCCGAGGGCGGCCAGCAGGTAGCGCCGGCGGGCGGGTTTGGCCGGGGGCAACGGAATGTTCATGGGATGCGTCCTCCTGTTCCGGAATGCTAGCCTGTGGGCCTTGCCTCTCCAACCCGAACCCTGCGATCCCATGCATTACCTTTTTCTCGGCATTGCCATCCTCTCCGAGGTGGTCGCCACCTCGGCCCTCAAGAACGCCGAAGGCTTCACGCGCCTGCTGCCCAGCCTGGTCGTGGCGGTGGGCTACGGCGCGGCCTTCTATTTCCTGTCCCTGGCCCTGCGCGCCATTCCCATCGGCGTGGCCTACGCCATCTGGTCGGGGATCGGCATCGTGCTGATCAGCATCGTGGCCTACTTCGCCCACGGCCAGAAGCTCGACCTGCCGGCCCTGCTCGGCATGGGCCTGATCGTCGTCGGCGTGCTGGTGATCCAGCTGTTCTCCCGCTCCCAGGCGCATTGACGGCAACTTGACGGGCAAAGGCGGCCCGGGGCGGAGGCCCACCTTTGCCATGAGCTGGCGTCATGCCAGCATAAGAAAACAGCGTCTTCACAGGGTTTCGGCGGGTCCGAATAATCTGGCCCATCGCCGATGATTTCCGGACCCTGCCGTGACCGTACGCCGCCCCAACCTCCTGATCCTGATGGCCGACCAGCTCACCCCTGGTGCCTTGCCCGTGTATGGCAACCCGGTGGTGCGCGCCCCGCACATCGACCGCCTGGCGGCTGGCGGCGTGGTCTTCGATTCGGCCTACTGCAACAGCCCGCTGTGCGCGCCGTCGCGCTACAGCTTCCTGAGCGGCAAGCTGCCGTCGCGCATCGGCGCCTACGACAACGCCGCCGAGCTGCCGGCCGAGGTGCTGACCTTCGCCCACCACCTGCGCCACGCCGGCTACCACACCGCACTGTCCGGCAAGATGCACTTCGCCGGGCCTGACCAGCTGCACGGCTTCGAGCTGCGCCTGACCACCGACATCTACCCGGCGGACTTCGGGTGGACGCCCAACTGGGATGCGCCCGGTGTGCGCCCCGAGTGGTACCACAACATGAGCTCGGTGCTCGACGCCGGCCCCTGCGTACGCACCAACCAGCTGGATTTCGACGAGGAGGTGGTGTTCACCGCCCGCCGCCACCTGTTCGACCTTGCCCGCGGCAGCGATCCGCGCCCCTTCTGCCTGGTCGTGTCGATGACCCACCCCCACGACCCCTACGTGATCCCCCGGCCCTACTGGGACTTGTACCGGGACGAAGACATCGACCTGCCGCGCGTCGACCTGCCGGTGGATGCCTGGGACGCCCATTCCCTGCGCCTGCGCGAGGTCTGCGACATCGGCCGCAATCCGCCCTCCGAGGCCCAGGTGCGCGCCGCGCGGCGTGCCTACTACGGCGCCATCTCCTTCGTGGACGAGCAGGTCGGCCGCCTGCTGCAGGCCCTCGACGAGTCCGGCCAGGCCGACGACACCATCGTGCTGTTGGTCGGCGACCACGGCGACATGCTCGGCGAGCGGGGCCTCTGGTACAAGATGAACTTCTTCGAAGGCGCCGCCCGCGTGCCGCTGATCGTCCATGCGCCGGGCCGCTTCGCGCCGCGCCGGGTGGCCGCCTCGGTGTCGCTGGCGGACATCCTGCCGACGCTGGTGGATCTGGCCCACGACGGCCGGGCGCCCGCCGCGCCGGAGTCCATCGACGGCCGCTCCCTGTGGCCGCACCTGACCGGTGCCGCCGGCCACGACGAGGTGATCGGCGAGTACCTGGGCGAAGGGGCGCTGGCGCCCATCGTGATGATCCGCCGCGGGCCGTGGAAATTCATCCACTCGGCGCCTGATCCCGACCAGCTCTATCACCTGGGCGACGACCCCGACGAGCTGCGCAACCTGGCCTCCGAGCCGGCCGCCGCCGACACGCTGCGGGCCTTCCGTGCCGAGCTCGCGCAGCGTTGGGACCTGGCCGCGCTGCGCGACGAGGTCGTCCTCAGCCAGCGCCGCCGCCGCTTCCACTTTGCCGCCGAAGCCAACGGGCCACGCCCGTCCTGGGATTTCCAGCCCCACGTGGATGCCAGCCGGCAATACGTGCGCAGCCAGCTGGACCTGGACACTACCGAAGCCCGTGCGCGCTTCCCGCGCGTCTGAATTCAACTGTTATTGCCGGAGACCTCCATGCCCCGCCGCTTTCGCAAACTACCCCTCGTCCTGGCCCTGATACCGGTGCTCCACGGCACCGCCGTGCTGGCCCAGGAGGCCGCCCAGCCGGTGGCCGCCGACGACACCAAGCTCGACTCGGTGACCGTGTTCACGCGCCGCCAGACCCGCCAGATCCAGGAACTCGGCCGTGCCGACGTGGCCGCGGCGGTGCCCGGCACCAGCCCGCTGAAGCTGCTCGACAAGCTGCCCGGCGTGAACTTCCAGTCCGCCGACACCTACGGCGCCTACGAGTGGTCCACCAAGCTCACCGTGCGCGGCTTCAACCAGAACCAGATGGGCTTCACGCTGGACGACGTGCCCCTCGGCGACATGAGCTACCGTAACGCCAACGGCCTGCACATCAGCCGCGCCATCTCGTCGGAGAACATCGGCCGGGTGGTGCTGTCCCAGGGCGCCGGCGCCCTCGACACGGCGTCCAACAGCAACCTCGGCGGCACCGTGCAGTTCTACTCGCTGGACCCGGCTGTCACCCGGCGCGTCACGCTGGAACAGACCGTCGGCCAGAACTCCGCCCACCGCACGTTTGCACGCTTCGACAGCGGCGAGCTGGCGCCCGGCACGCGCCTGGCCCTGAGCGTCACCGACCAGGGCTCCGAGAAGTGGAAGGGCAGCGGCGACCAGCGCCAGCGGCAGGTGAACGCCAAGCTGGTGTCAGACTTCGGCGCCAACCGCCTGAGCGCCTTCGTCAATTACTCCGACCGCCAGGAGGTGGATTACCAGGATCTGTCCAAGGCCCTGATCCAGCGCCTCGGCTACCGCTGGGACAACTACTACCCCAACTGGAACGCCGCGCTGCAGTCGGCCCAGGGCAACTGGAGCCGTGGCGAGACGAGCATCGACGACGCCTACTATGCCGGCGCCGGCCTGCGCACCGACTGGCTCGCCGGCGTGACGCTGGACAGCCAGCTGAGCGACGCGGTGAGCCTCAAGACCACCGCCTACCATCACGACGACGACGGCACGACCCTGTGGTTCACCCCCTACCGGGCCTCGCCGGGCGGCACGCCGGTGTCCCTGCGCACGGTGAGCTACGGCATCAGCCGCAACGGCATCCTGTCCACCCTCAGCGTCAACGCCGGCAGCCACAGCCTCAAGGGCGGCTTCTGGTACGAGGACAACAACTTCAAGAACGCGATGCGCTTCTACGCCCAGGACGGCGGCCCCAGCGACCTGTACCGCACGCCGTCGGCCAGCGACCTTTTCGCCACCCGCTGGGCCTACGAGTTCAAGACCCGCACGCTGCAGTTCCACCTGCAGGACAGCATCCAGCTCAGCGACAAGCTGAAGGTGAACGTCGGCTTCAAGTCGCCGAGCACCGAGACCTCGGTGAGCACCGCGGCCGGCAACCCCCTGTCGGGCAGCATCAAGGCTTCCAAGGGCTTCCTGCCGCAGCTCGGCGCCAACTACGTGATCGACGCCCGCAACGAGGTCTTCGCCGGCCTGTCGCGCAACATCCGCGCCTACAAGGTGTCGCCGCTGGAGGATTCGCCCTTCGCCACCACCCAGGCCGGCTTCGACGCGATCAAGGACAGCCTCAAGCCGGAGACCTCGACGACGCTGGAGGCCGGCTGGCGCCACCGCGGCGACGGCATCGAGACCTCGCTGACCGCCTACCACGTGGAGTTCAAGAACCGCCTGCTGGCGATCCAGCAGGGCGCCGCCATCGCCGGCAACCCGTCGGTGCTCGGCAACGTCGGCAAGGTCAGCACCAACGGCATCGAGGCCGGGCTGGTGTGGTCGCCGCTGCGCAACCTGCAGTGGTTCAACAGCCTCAGCTACAACGATTCCAAGTACAAGGACGACTTCCACGATAATGGCAGCCTGGTGGCGGTGTCCGGTAAGCAGGTGGTCGATTCGCCGAAGCTCATCGCCAAATCCCAACTCGGCTACGACAACGGCGCCACCTTCGGCCGCATCGGTGTGAATTACCTCGACAAGCGCTATTACAGCTATCTCAACGATGCCTCGGTGAGCGCCTACAGCGTGTGGGACCTGAGCATCGGCCACCGTTTCAAGCGCGTCGCCGCCTTCGAGGAGATCCGCGTGCAGGCCGGCGTCAACAACCTGTTCGACAAGCAGTACGTGGCCTCCATCGGCACCAACGGTTTCGTCACCAGCGACGCCGCCGGCACCTACCAGACCCTGTTGCCGGGTGCACCGCGCACCGTCTTCGCCACCGTCGGGGCGCGCTTCTGAGCGCCGCCGGCCACCCGTAAGCCGTCATGAGCGAAGCCCTCATCCCGCTGGCCCGCTGGGCCAACGACGCCCTCGCCGCGCTGACGGCCGATTCCTCCGCGCTGGCGGCGCTGGGGAACGGGATCGGCGCGCTGGCCGACGGCCTGCAGGCAGTCCTGCAGGCCGGGCCGTGGTGGGGGCTGCCCGCCGCGCTCGGGGCCTTCGCGCTGTGGCGGCGGGGCTGGCGGCTGGCGCTGTTCGTGGTGGCGGCGCTGGCGCTGGTGGAAGGGCTGGGTTTCGGCGAGCAGATGCGCACGACCCTCGCCCAGGTGCTCACCGCCACGCTGCTGAGCCTGCTGGTCGGCGTGCCGGTGGGCGTGCTGGCCGGCACCCGCGCCGGCCTGGCACGGGCACTGCGGCCGCTGCTGGATTTCATGCAGACCATGCCGGCCTTCGTGTACCTGATCCCGGCGGTGATGCTGTTCGGCCTCGGCGTGGTGCCGGCCGTGCTGGCGACGGTGATCTTCGCCGTGCCGCCGGTGCTGCGCATGACCACGATGGGCATCCGCGACGTGGACAAGGACGTGCTGGAAGCCGGCTCGACGCTCGGTGCGACGCCCTGGCAGCTGCTCGTGCAGATCCGCCTGCCCTACGCGCTGCCGTCCATCATGGCGGGGGTGAACCAGACCATCATGATGGCCTTGTCGATGGTCATCGTCGCCTCGATGGTCGGCGGCGGCGGCCTCGGCGGCGAGGTGCTGTCCGGCATCCAGCGCCTGGACATGGGCCAGGGCTTCGCCAGCGGCCTGTCGGTGGTGCTGCTGGCGATGGTCCTCGACCGCCTCACCGAAAGCCTGGCGGCACCGCAGCCGCCGGCCCGCTGAACGTTCCGCGAGCATCCCGATGAAACGACTTCTTGCTTCCACCTGCCTGGCGCTGGCCGCGGCCGCCGTGTCCGCCACAGCCTCCGCCGCGGCGCCCGTCGACGCGCCGGCCTGCCAGACGGTGCGCCTCGCCTCGCCGGGCTGGGCCGACATCGACGCCACCAACGCGCTGGCCGGCGCGGTGCTGAAGGGACTCGGCTACCGGCCGGCGGTGCAGACCCTGTCGGTGCCGGTGACCTACCAGGGCCTCAAGAGCGGCCAGGTGGACGTCTTTCTCGGCAACTGGATGCCGGCCCAGCGCGAGCTGACCGAGCCCTTCTTCCGCCAGGGTCAGGTGGAGCGCCTGGCCACCAACCTGGACAAGGCCCGCTTCACGCTGGCGGTACCGGACTACGTGGCGAAGGCCGGCGTGCGCAGCTTCGCCGACCTGCAGGCCCATGCCGACAAGTTCGGCAAGCGCTTCTACGGCATCGAACCCGGCGCACCGGCCAATCAGATCCTGCGCCAGATGATCGCCGGCAAGGCCTACGGCCTCAGCGGGTGGACTTTGGTGGAGTCCGGCGACGCTGCGCTGCTGGCCCAACTGGAACGCAGCTTCAAGTCCGACGCGAAACCGTGGATGGTGTTCCTGGCCTGGGAGCCCCACGTCATCAACACGCGCTTCCCGATCACCTACCTGCAGGGTGGCGACGCCCATTTCGGGCCGGACTACGGTGCCGCCACGGTGTCCACGGTCAGCCGGAAGGGCTACGCGGCCCAGTGTCCCAACCTCGGCCGCCTGTTCGGCCAGCTGCGCTTCAGCGTGGCGCTGGAGAACGAGATGCTCAAGCAGACCGTCGGCGAGCGGGTCGAGCCGGGCCAGGCGGCGCTGGCCCTCATCAAGCGCCATCCGGAGCTGCTCGACGGCTGGCTGAAGGGCGTCGTCACCAGCCAGGGCGGCGACGGCCTCGCCGCGGTGCGCCACAGCCTCGGCCTGCCGCCGCGCTGAGCGGCGCCGGGCGCCGATAAGCTTATCCATATTCCTTCTGATCGGCCGGCAGGCCTTCTGCTATCGTCGGGCGCAGTCGATGCCGCCCGGCCGGCCCTGTGGGCACGTTGCGCGGGGGCATCCGTTTCCCTCCGCCTCCTTGCCTACGGTCGCCTCATGTCCAGGGATTCGCTGCCCCAGCTCCAGTCGCTCGTCTTCTTCGAGTCCGCCGCCCGCCTGCTGAACTTCACCGCGGCGGCGGAAGAACTCGGCACCACCCAGCCGGCGGTCAGCCACCGGGTGCGCAAGATGGAGGAATCCCTCGGCATCCCGCTGTTCCGCCGCCTGCACCGGGGCGTGGTGCTCACCGACGAGGGGCAGCGCATGTACGAGACGGTGCGCGACAGCCTGGAGGCGATCCGCCTGACCACCCGCCAGGTCAGTGCCACCCGCCGTCACGAAACCCTGACCCTGATCACCGATTTCGGCTTCGCCAAGTTCTGGCTGATGCCGCGCCTGCCGGCGCTGAAGGCGCGGCTGCCCGGCCTCGAGCTGCGCATCCTGACCTCCCAGTCGGAATTCGACCCACGCAAGGACAAGGCCGACCTGGCCATCCTGTTCGGGCCCGGCACCGGCGAAGGAGGCGAATCCACGCTGCTGTTCCGCGAACGGGTGGTGCCGGTGTGCAGCCCGGCCCTGCTGGAGCGCCACGGCCCGCTGGGCGGGGCGGAAGATCTTTACGGCCTGCCGCTGCTGCACCTGGAAGGGGATGAGCCGGGGCGCTGGCTGGAATGGGATGACTGGTTCCGCGCCCAGGGCCTGGACGGCCGCAATACGCTGCCCAAACTGGGTTTCAACGACTACTCGCTGGTGATCCAGGCCGCCCTGGCCGGTCAGGGCGTTGCACTGGGCTGGGCGCCGCTGGTGGACGATCTGCTCGCCGACGGCCAGCTGGTGGCGGCGGTGAACCGGCCGGTACGGACCGACCGGGGTTACCAGCTGGTCCGGCCGGCCCACAAGCGTCTGGCCGGTGCCGGCCTGCGCTTCCACGACTGGATCGTCGGGGAGTGCGGCAGCCGCCTGCCGGCCTGACGGGCCACGGCGGTGGGCGTCAGTGGGTGGTGTTCCCCACCGACAGCGAGGCTTCCACGCGGTCGTAGAGTTCCTGGGCCTTGATCGGCTTGGTCAGGTAGTCGTCCATGCCGGCGTCGAGGCAGCGTTCACGGTCGCCGTTCATCGCGTTGGCTGTCATCGCAATGATCGGCACTCGCGACTGTCCGTTCGCCTGTTCCAGCTCGCGGATGCGGCGGGTCGCCTCAAGACCGTCCAGTACCGGCATCTGCATGTCCATCAGGACCACGTCGAAACGACCGGCGCCCACCATGTCCAGAGCATCGGCGCCGTTCTCGGCCAGACTCACCGCGTAGCCGCGCTTTTGCAGCAGGACCTGGGCGAGGCGCTGGTTGACCGGGTTGTCCTCGACGAGCAGGACCCGGGCGCCCGCTGCGTTGGCCTCCTCCGTCGGCGCGGGGGGCGGACTGGACGGCGCGGCGGTGCTCGTGCCGGCGTTTGCTGCAGGGGTTTGGCAGGGCAGCGTGAAGTAGAAGGTCGAGCCCTGCCCCGGCGTGCTGTCCACCCAGATGCGGCCGCCCATCAGTTCGATCAGGCGGCTGCAGATCGACAGGCCCAGCCCGGTGCCGCCGAACTTGCGGGTGATCGACGTATCTTCCTGGGAGAAGGCATCGAAGATATGGGCCTGGGCGGCCGGCGCGATGCCGATGCCGGTGTCGCGCACCGAGAACAGCAGCGCCTGGCCGTCGCCACGACAGGCCCGCAATTCCACTTCACCCGCTTCGGTGAACTTCACCGCATTGCTGAGCAGGTTGATCAGCACCTGGCGGACCCGCACCGGGTCGCCGCCGAGCTTTTGCGGGACGTCGTCGTCCACGTGGCAGCGCACCCGCAGGCCTTTTTCCTCGCCCTGCAGGATCACCGGGCGCAGGGCGTCCTGCAGCAGTTCGCGGAGGTCGAAGTCGATGTTCTCGATCGCCAGCTTGCCGGCCTCGATCTTCGAGAAGTCGAGGATGTCGTTGATGATGGTCAGCAGCGCGCCGGCGGAGGAGCGGACGATGTTTAGGTAGTCCCGCTGCTCGTCGTCGAGCCGGGTGTCGAGGGCCAGCTCGGTCATGCCGATGATGCCGTTCATCGGCGTGCGGATCTCGTGGCTCATGTTGGCCAGGAAGTCGCTTTTCGCCCGGTTGGCCGCCTCGGCGGCGTCCCGCGCCTGTTCCAGGGCGACGCGGCTGGCTTCCCGTTCGTTGACCAGTCGGCCGATGGCGGCGGTCACCGCCTCGATGTCCTCGTCCGACGGCGTGCTGGCCGTTGTATTGGGGATGGCCTGCAGGCCCGCCAGCACTTCGCGCAGGGAGGTCAGGGCCTTCTCGCGCTGGGCGAGCTCCTGCTGCAGCCGGGCGGCGGTCTGGTTGAGCACGTCGAACATCGGGCGGAATTCCAGCGGCAGGTCGGCCAGCAGCTCGGCATCGTCATGCGGGGCACGCGGTCCGCGCTGGGTCTCGTCGAAACTCCTCACCCTGCCCAGGCTGCCGAGCCACAGCTTGAGCGGGAACCAGATCAATGCCAGGCCGCCGGTGAAGCCCAGCAGGGTCAGCAGCAGCGCCGTGCGGAACAGCTTCCACAGTCCGCCGGCGATCATGTCTACATCGAATTCCAGCCGCAGCACGCCGTAGTCGCGGCCGCCGGCCGAGATGTTGCGATTGACCTCGTAGAGGTCTGCGGCGACGCGGTGGCGCAGCCAGGCCGGCGGTACGACCGGCGGTTTGTCGCGGTTGACGCTGCGCAGCCCGCCGCCGGCCAGGTCGATGAAGGTGGCGGAGGCGAACTGGGAGCCGACGATCGACTTGTCGAGGGTGCGCTGGATGGTGTCGTAGTCGCCGATCACCGCGCTGTCGGTGATGGTCTGGGCGGTCACCTCGATGAGCATGGTGGCCGACTGCTGGGCGACCTCCAGCTCCTGGGCGAACTGGTACTGGTAGAACAGTACCAGCCCGCCGCCGATGAAGAACAGCAGCGCGACCGAGTACAACGCGTAGATGCGCGTGACCAGCGACTGCGGCAGCAACCTCGAAAGCTTGCCCATGCGGGGCCTTTATGCGTCAGCGCAACGTGGCCGGTGCGCTCTGGTAGAACTTCCGGTACGACACGTAATCGGCGCCGCTGGCTGGAATGAAGTAGGCGTCGCTGTTGAGGCCGACCTCCTGGGATGCGCGATGCAGGATTTCCATGCCGCGGGGGTCCTTGTGCATGCCGAAGAAGGCTGCGGAGACGGCTTTCAGATCCTTGTCGGGCACCCGGCCAGAGGCCATCAGGGCCAGGTCGTGGTAGGGCTCGGAGGTCCACAGCACGCGGAACTTCTTGCCTTCCCGGTTGGCGTAGCCCTCTACCAGCATGGAGTTGCTGCCGACGGCCTTGGCCTTGCCGGCGAACAGCTGGGCCATGGCGGCGTTCTGGTTGCCGCCGAAGACGGTTTTGACGTCGACACCCTTGGAGATCAGGTAGGCGTAGGGCACCTTGTAGCCGATGAAGGCCTCGGGGCCGGCGAAGGCCACTTCCTGGCCCTTCAGTTCCTCGACGCGGGTGATCGGCGAGTCGGCCGGCACGGCGATCTGGCCGCGTAGCGGCGGCGCGTTGCGGCGCCCGAAGACCTTCCAGCCCAGCGACTCGCGTTCGGGGCTGAACAGGTGGTTGGTGAACACGAATTCCACTTCCTGAGCCAGCACGTAGCTGGTGGTGTCGGCCGAGGTGCGGCCGATCTTGAGCTGCAGTTTGACCCCGCTCTTCTCCGAGACGTACTGGATGATCGGGTTCCAGTAGGCGGCCGTCTTGTTGATGTCCCACTGGTTGACCGGCGAAAAACGGTAGACCGCTTCGTCGGCATGGGCGGTGGCGATGCCCAGGACCAGGGCGATGACTGTGGCGAGGCGCACAAGCATGTCGGATCTCTGCAAAGGAAAGCGCCGCCGATTATAGACACTCGGGCTTGAAGCTGCCTTCACGTCCGTCACGGCGACAGCCGCGCTTTTTGCCAGCTGCCGTCGTCCTGCAGGCGGTAGGTGATGCGGTCGTGCAGGCGCGAACTGCGGCCCTGCCAGAATTCCCAGTAGTCCGGCACCAGCCGGTAGCCGCCCCAGTGCGGCGGGCGCGGCGGGTTGAGGCCGAAGCGCAGGCCGTACTCGGCGGCGCGGGCGACCAGCGCGCCGCGGCCGGGGATCGGCTCGCTCTGCCGGGAGGCCCAGGCGCCGATGCGGTGGCTCAGCGGGCGGCTGGCGAAGTAGGCGTCGGACTCCTCGGCGGAGACCTTCTCGACGCGGCCCTCGATGCGCACCACCCGTTCCAGCTCCACCCAGTGAAACTGCAGCGCGGCGAAGGGGTGGGCCCCCAGCTCGCGGCCCTTGCGGCTGGCGTAGTTGGTGTACCAGACGATGCCGCGGGCGTCGTAGCCCTTGATCAGCACGACGCGGGTGGATGGCCGCCCGTCGGCGCCGACCGTGGCGACGGTCATCGCGTTGGGTTCCGGCAGGCCCTTGGCCAGTGCCTCCTGCAGCCAGGCGGCGAACTGGTTCAAGGGGGAGTCGGCGGCCTCATGGTCGTCGAGGCTGCCGTGTTCATAGCTCTTGCGCAGGTCGGCAAGCTTGGGATCGTCGCTCATGGATTCTCGCTGCGTGGTGGAGCGGTGGGTCCGGTAGCGCCCGCCGTCTCCGCTGGGTTCCATTGTCCCATGTCCGGCGCCGGCAGGAGGGCGGCTAGAATGGTGGTACTTCGATTTCCCCATTCCATCCCGCATGAATTCCCCTGTCGATACCGCCACCTCCGACGAGGCGGCCTGGCATCTGGCCGCTTCGGAAGCGGAGCGGGTGGTCGCCGAGTTCGAGCACGCGCTGATCTGCCTGTGCGAGGCCTTCGGCCGCTACAACCAGCAGGGCCTGGCCAGCGTGGCCGGCGGCTACACCTTCAGCGGGCAGGACAACACGATCCTGCACATCGTCGCCACGCTGGAGCGTCCCAAGAGCCTGTCGGACATCAGCCGTTTCATGAACCGGGACGATCTGGCCAACATCCAGTACAGCGTGCGCAAGCTGCTGAAGGCCGGCCTCATCGAGAAGGCCAGCGACCGCTCGGCGCGCGGCACCACCTACCAGGTCACCGCTGCGGGGCGGCAGGAGGTGGCGACCTTCGTGGCCAACCGGCGCGAACTGCTGCTTGCCCCGGCCGAAGAGATGGAGCAACTGCGTGCGCAGTTACGCGCCGCCACCAAGGTGATGAGCCACTTCATCGGCCTGTACGACCAGGCCGCCCGGGTGATGAGCACGCGGTCCTGAGGCTTCCGAAGCCCCGGCGGTTCAGCCGTCGAAGCGCTTCTTCATGGCCAGGATGGCCAGCGCCAGCAGCAGGATGATGCCGTTGGTGGTCACCAGTGCGCCGTCGCCACGGCGCAGGCCGTGGATCATCCACAGCAGCACGCCGGCGATCAGCACCGCGTACATCGCCCACGACACGTCGCGGGCGCTGCGGCTCTTCCAGATCTGCCAGGCCTGGGGCAGGAAGGCGGCGGTGCTGAGGCAGCCGGCCAGTGGGCCGATCAGGTCGTCGAGGTTCATCGGTCGCAGTCCAGTCAGAAGAAACGGTCGAAATGGATGCGCTCGGGGGCGATCCGGTGGGTGACCTGCAACAGCTGTTGCAGGGCTTCGACCATCGGCGGTGGGCCGGCCAGGTAGAACTCGGCGGCGTCGAGGCGCTCGCCCAGCGTGCGTTCCACCAGTTCATGCACTGGTCCGACGGCGCCCGGCCAGCGGGCGGCCTCGGCGGCGGCCGGGTCGGATACCGCGGCGTGGTAGCGGACTTGCGCGCCGTAGCCGGGCAGGCTGGCCAGTTCCGCCTCGCCGCACACATCGGCCGGCGTGCGGCCGCCGTAGAAAAAGTCCAGCCGGCGGCCGGCCAGCGCCGGGTGGGCCGCCGCGCCGCGGGCCACCGACAGCATCGGCGCCAGCCCCGAGCCGCCGGCGATGCAGACGATGTCGCGCGGGCTGTCGGGGCGCAGGTGGGCCAGGCCGTAAGGGCCGTCCAGTTGGGCCGTGGCGCCGGGCGCCAGGTGGTCGAACAGCGTGCCGGTGGCTTCGCCGCCGGCCACCCGGCGGATGCGGAAGTGCCACTCGCCGGCTTCGTTGGGCAGGTTGGCCATCGAGTAGGCCCGCTCGCGGGGCACGCCGGGCAGGGCCAGGAAGGCGTACTGGCCGGGCAGGAAGTCGGCCGGTGCGTCGGCCTGGAAAACGAACTCGCGGATGTCGTGGGTGACGTCGCGCACGGCGGCCAGGCGTACCGTCCGCCGCAGCGGGCGGATCACCGGTACGGCGTGGGCGTCGAGCTGCAGGTGGAGGCGGACGTCATCCTGGGGGCGGCTCTGGCAGGTCAGCACGCGGCCCTTGCGGCGGTCCCGCGCGGACAGGCCGGGCGCCTCCGGCCACAGGTCGTCCACCTGGCCCTCCACGACCTCGCCGCGGCAGCAGCCGCAGGCGCCGACGCCGCACTCGTAGGGCAGCCCCACGCCGGCGCGCAGGCCGGCGCGCAGCAGGTTGTCCCCGTCCCGGCATTCGAAGACGGCTTCGCCGTCGTTCACCGTGATTACGGGCATGGGACGGCCTCCGTCTCATCCACGGCGGCGAACACCGCCGCATCCTTCACTTCGACCCGGTACACCCGCAGCGGGATGGAGCATGGGGCGCCGGCGGGGCGGCCGCTGGCGATCTCGAAGGCGCCCTGGTGGTAGGGGCATTCCACCACGCCGTCGTCGCAGTCGATCTCGCCGTCGCACAGGGAGGCGTCGCCGTGGGTGCAGGTGTCGTCTGTGACGTAGAAGCGGCCGTCCAGGTTGAAGACCGCGAGGGGCGGGCGGTCGGGTAGTTCGATGCGGCGGCAGCCGCCGGTCGGCACGTCGGCGGTGGGGCACAGTTTCTTCATGATCTTCGTCTCCGTCAGAGGGGGCCGCCCGCTGGGGCGGCCCGGGGTCGTCGTGCTGGATTCAGCGGGTCACCACTTCCAGGCCCAGGCGGCGCCGAGCCATTGCTGCGACATGCGCACATTCACACCGGCGCTGGGGCCGCTGCCGCGTACCTCCTCCCCGAAGACGCGGGTGTAGACCAGCGACAGTTCGTGGCTGGCGTCCATCGCCCAGGTGGCGCCGAGGGTGGCATGGTCCTGCGGGGTGACCGGGGCCAGGTAGTCGAGGGTGGTGCTCTCCTTGCCGACGATCTGGGTGCCGTGGCTGTAGCCGGTGCGCAGGGTCAGTGCGGGGGTGGCCTGCCAGGACGCGCCGATCCGCGAGATGGTCTGGCTGCGCCAGCCGAAGCCGGGCTGCGGGGCGGTGAGGGCATTGGCGAGGGAATCGATGTCGCCCCAGTTCACGCGCATCAGGTCGGCGGCGATCACGATGCCGTCGCGTGGCCGCCAGGCGACGCCGACGCCGTAGCGCTCCGGCACGTCGAACTCGCCGGAGTGGGCGAGCAGGTTGCGGTAGGCCTTCAGCTTGCCCATGCGCATGCGGGCTGCGTACATGGCGCCGAGGGTCAGTTGGTCGCTGACCTGACCGGTCCAGCCGAGCTTGAAGCCGGCGCCGGTTGAGCTCTCGTTCCCCTGGCCTTCCTGGCCGAGGCCGTCCGGCACGCCGCTGACGCGGAAGCGCTGGTAGGCCAGATCGAGGGACACGCCGACCGCCTGGCCGGGGCCGAGGCGCAGCGCGTAGGTCGGGGCGACGATGACCTGCATCAGCTTGGCGGCGTCGTTGGCGCTGCCGGGGCCGCCGAGGATGGAGGTGTCGTACTGGGTGGTGACGCCGTTGCCGTAGACGGACACGCCGACCGACTGGCGCTCGTCGAGCACGCGGTTGTAACCGAATTCGGGGATCGGGATGGCCTTCACGCCGTCGCCGTCGAAATCGGTGTTGCCGAAGGTGGACGCCGGCTTGGGCAGCACCACCGCCAGGCCGAGGTCGAGGCGGTTGCCGACGAAGGCCATGCCGGCCGGGTTGTTGGCGGCGGCCAGCGCGTCCTGGGGCAGCGCGATGGAGGCGCCGCCCATGCCCTGGGCCTTGATGCCGTAGCCGTGGGGCATGGTGCCGTTGGTGGCGTGGGCGGGCAGCGCCGCGGCGAGGAGGGCCGCGCCGGCGGCGGGCAGACAGTGGTGGCGCCAGCGGGGGCGAAGAGTGGCGGGGTTCATGACAGCAGCTCCGTGATGGTGGAAAGGGCTTGCTCGGGGCCGAGGGCGGCGTAGCCGCCATCCACCGCCAGGTTGGTGCCGGTGATGAAGCGGGCGTGGTCGGAGCACAGGAAGAGCACCGCATCGGCCACTTCGGCGGGGTCGCCGATGCGGCCGAGCATGTGGAAGGGGCGGGCGACCCGCTCCACCTTGTCGCGGTCGCCGCCGGAGATCTGGTCGAGGATGCCGGACCAGGTCCAGCCCGGCGACACGGCATTCACGCGGATGCCTTCCGGGGCCAGGTCCAGCGCCGCGCTGCGGGTCAGTTGCAGGACCGCGGCCTTGCTGGCCGGATAGGTCCAGCGCCCGGCCTGGGCCACGCCGGCGCTGGTGGAGCCGAAGTTCACCACCGCGCCGCCGTTCTGCAGCTGCGGGCGTGCGGCGCGCAGGAAGCCGACGGCGCCGAAGAGATTCACCGCGAAGGCCTTCTCCCAGTCGCTGCGCGGCGAGTCGGGGCCTTGATCGGCATATACGGCGGCCACGTTGACCAGGCAGTCGAGGCGTCCGAAAGCCTGCACGGTTGCCGCCACGCAGGCTTCGATGTCGCTGTCGCGGGCCACGTCGGTGGCGACGAAGCGCGCCGCGTCGGCGAGTTCGGCGGCCAGCCGCTCGCCGCCGGCCCGGTCGATGTCGGCGATGACGACCCGCGCGCCGGCGGCAACGAAGGCGCGGGCTACCGCCGCACCGATCAGGGTGGCGCCGCCGCTGACGATGGCCACCTTGTCCTTGAGTCCTCTCATTGGGGTTCCTTTCTGCTTGTCCGCTCAGCCGGCGAGGGCTGCTTCGGGGATCGGGGCGGGCTGCGGCGCCGGGCCGAGACGGCCCTGACAGAACAGCAACGGGTTGCGGCTGTTCCAGCGGTAGCGCAGCACGCGGCCGATCAGGATCAGGTGGTCGCCGCCGGGGTAGACCGCTTCGCGCTGGCATTCGAACTGGGCCACCGCGCCGGCCAGCAGGGGGGCGCCACCGGCGCCGGGCTGGGTGACGAGGCCGGCGAACTTGTCCGGACCGGGGCGGCCGAAGCGGTTGCACAGCTCAAGCTGGCCGTCGGCCAGCACGTTCACCGCGAAGTGGCTGCCGCTGCGGAAGGCGTCCAGGTTGGGCGACTGGCGCGACAGGCTCCACAGGATCAGCGGCGGGTCGAGCGAGACGGTGTTGAAGGAGCTGGCGGTGACGCCCACCGGCCGGCCGCCGTCGGCCAGCGTGGTGATCACCGTGACGCCGGTGGCGAAACTGCCGAGGGCGCGGCGCAGGCCGGACGGGTCGGCGGCGTCCAGCTCGCCGTCCCAGCGGGGGGCGGGATCAGGCTGCACAGGGCACCGTCCTTTCGGCGACGAAGCGGCGGGCTTCGTCCAGGTCGGCGATCCACGGCCAGTAGTTGCGCGGGTCGTCGAAGCAGCGCATGAAGGCGTCGCCCACCGGCGGGTGCTGGGAGGCCGCGCCGAGCACTTCCATCACCGGTGCGCCGGGCGGCTTGAGCAGCGCGTTGGTGAAGGCGGTGGTGTACATCGCCGATTCGGCCCAGAAGGTCTCGAAGCTGTCTTCCATCCATGCCGCGTCGAAGGCGCCGTTGCCGCGGGCCTGGATGCGCGACACCAGGTGGCGGACCATGCGCGCGGCGTTGTTTGAGCCCTGGCCGGCGATCGGGTCGTTGAGCACTGCGGTGTCGCCGATGGCCATCACCAGGCCGCCGGAGGGCAGGCGGCCGACCGGCTTGCGCACGGTGGGGGTGAAGGCGCCCTTCAGCCAGGCGTCGTCGTCGGTCAGTTCGGCACCGTCCAGGTGGTGAAGGTCGTCAGGGGCGAACTCGGCGATCACCTGGCGGGCGATCTCCAGCAGTTCCTTGCCGTCCTTCGCGTCCTGGAAGCGGTCCATCGGGCCGCCGGGAATCGCTTCGAACAGGAAGCTGCGGCACTCGCCCTTGGTGTGGGTGTAGAAGGGCAGCGAGAAGAACTCGCCGACGCCGGCCACGAAGTTGAAGCGCAGGGGACGGAAGGGCACCCGCTTCCACGGCCGGTCGCCGAGCATCTTCGGGCCGGTGAGCAGCAGTGCGGCCAAGTTGCGCGGCGGGCTGAGGTGCTCGCTGCGTTCGTCGTCGCGGGCGAAGAAGGCGTTGATCTGGCCCTTGCCGGCCGCCACCATGGTCAGGTCGGATTCGGCGGCGATCTTTTCCAGGTCGGCCACCGACACGGCCTGGATGACCAGCTTGCCGCCACGGCGCGGGAATTCCTGCAGCCAGCGGGAGAACTTGGTGCGCTGGTCGAGGGCCTGGCCCTGCAGGTCGCCGAGGCGGCCTTGCACGGTGAGGCCGATGCGGCCGTCCGGCCCGCGGAAATCCACGTGCATGCCTTCGCCGAAGGGCACCACGTCTTCCCAGAAGTTGAGGCCGAGGGCCCGTTCGGTGGCCAGCGCGCTGTCGAACAGGAAGGCGGTGCTGGGGATGCGGCTGTTGAGCGCTTGTTCCGCCGTCCGGTCGGTGTAGACGGTGACGGCATAGCCCTTGTCGAGCAGGGCGAAGCCGAGCAGCAGGCCGGCCTGGCCGCCGCCGATCAATGAAATCTTGCGCATGTGCGTGTCCTCTTTCGTCGATATGGGGTTCAGGCCGCCGGCGGCAGGGTGTGCCAGCCTTCCGTGTGCGGGCTGAGGAGCTTCAGGTCGAGGCTGACGTGGGTGAAGCGCCAGCCGTCCGGGCCTTTTTCCAGTTGGGTGTCGTAGGTGCCGCCGATCCAGTGGGCGGCCGGTGCGCCGCTGTCGGCGGCGATGCGGGCCAGCTCCCACAGGTACCAGCGGCAGCGGGCGTGCCGCCCGTCGGGTGCCGGCTCGATGAGCGGCGACACCATGTAGTGCAGCGACCAGCGGATGTCCTCGCGGCCGATGCGGGCCAGCTCGCGGGCGATGTTCTCCGCTCCCTCGTAGCGCCCGAAACCGGCGCATTCCCACACGGCGTCGGCGGCGAACAACGGGCCGAAGATCGCCGGGTCGTTGTTGCGGTCGGCGCCGAGGGCGTAGGTGGCGACCAGGTTGCGGATCGCCTCGATGTCCTCGAGGCGGGTCAGGCGTGCGGCGAGGGCGGCGGCGTCCATGTTCAGCCCGCCAGTTCGCCGTGGTCGGCGACGAAGCGGCTCTCGTCGAAGCTGTGCGGCACCTTCGGGTCGCCGCCGTACAGCTCGATGTGGGGCGCCACTTCGGCCAGCGACAGGGCCAGGTTGAACAGGCGGTCGGCGTCCGGCGGCAGCTGGCCGAGGGGGTAGCGGTCCACGTATTCGACGATGTCCTCGATGCGCGGCAGCATGGCTTCGTAGAAGGCCCGCAGCTCGCCGCGGGAGGAATGGATGCGGCGCTGCTGGCGGGCGTTCTGGGTGGGCAGGGCCCAGGTGGCGACCAGCGGTTCGAGGACTTCGAAGGACTTGGGCAGGGCGGTGGCGGTCATGGTGGCGTTCCTCATTCGGCGTGCATGTAGGCTTCCAGGGCGTGATAGCCGTGGCGGATCAGGATTTCGTCGTCCTGCAGGTGCATCCACTGCTTGGCGCCGGACTCCAGCGCGGTCTGGGTGTCTTCCATCGTCGCGGTGTCTTCCAGCCAGGCGTTGCGCTGCAGGGCCTGGGCGTGCTCCAGCGCCCAGCGCTGGCTGTTGGTCTTGGGCGGACGGACGTAGTACTTGCCTTCCCACAGGGTCTTGTTGTGGGCGATGGGCCAGAACTGGTGGGTGAACCAGATGCCTTCCGAGACGTGCAGCAGCAGGTTGGGGAAGAGCACCGACAGTTCGAAGGAGAAGTCCTCGCGGCGGTCCGGATTGACGGTCGGCGGCAGCATGGAGGCGCCGCGGCGGGCCACCAGCGAGCCGGTGACCAGCGCGTTGGCGATCTTCGCCACCGGCGTCGGGTCGTTCTTCAGGGACAGGCAGATCGCCGTGGTGCGGTGCGGGCCGTACAGCTCGACGTTCTGCAGGCCGGACGAGAACACGTTGGGGAAGGAGCCGGCGTGGATGGTGGCCACGTGGTAGGCCTCGGCGAAGGCGTCGTGGGCGACCTTCCAGTTGCAGTCCAGGTAGGTGTGGTAGCTGAAGCAATGGGACAGCTCGCCGTAGGGGAAGCCGGCCAGGTGGGTGCCGATGCCGTCGAGAAAGTCCTTCAGCGGGACAACTTTCTCGGCCGGGTCGAGGTTCACGAAGATGAAGCCTTCCCACACGTCGGTATGCACCGGGGTGAGGGCGTTCTTCTCCTTCTCGAAGCAGGCGTGGAACTTGTTTTCCTCGGGCACCTGCACCAGCTTGCCCTCGGCGTTGTAGACCCAGCCGTGGAAGCGGCAGGTGACGACGGCGGCCTTGTTGCGGCCGAAGGTCTCTTCGCCGCTCTCGACGATGACTTTGTTGCCCCGGTGCGAACAGGTGTTGTGATAGCCGCGGACCTGGCCGTCCTTGCCGCGGATGAGGATCACCGAGGTCTTGGCGAAGGCCAGCTTCTTGACCTTGTAGTCGCCGGGATTGGCGATCTCCTCGACGCGGCCGACCTTCAGCCAGCTCTTCATGAAGACCTTCTTGCGTTCCTCCTCGAAGAACTCGGGGGAGATGCAGGGTTCGACGGGGATCGGGCCGGTCCCCAGGTCGGGATACTTGGCGGCCCACTTCAGTTCGGAGGGTGCGTTCATCGGATGACTCCTTGGTGTGGTTGGAGGGGGAGGGATTCAGCGGTCGAGGCCGTACTGGGCGCGGACCAGGTCGCCGATGCCGAGGCGGTCGAGGATGGGCAGCGGGCACAGGAAGGTGACCCGCACCACGCCGGGCAGGCGGCTGATCTCGATGGAGCCGGTGATGGTGGCGCGGTTGAGGATCTCGTCCGGCGACAGGCCGGTCAGGCGGGCGGCGCGGTCGACGCCGTTGTGGGTGGCGTCGTTGAGGTTGCGGCCGCTGCCGATGAAGGTGATCGGGCCGTTCTCCTCGATGGCGGTCTGGCCGAAGCGTTCGGCCAGGGCTTTTACCGCGGCGCGCTGCTCGGCGTTCATCGGGCGGGCCATCGGCGGCAGGTCGTCGGGGCGCTGGAGCAGGATCGGGCCGTCGATGGCGAGGCCCTTGATCACCTCGACCTGCACCTCCGTCACGCCGGACACGTCGGTGGCGTGGCCGGCCACTTCGCCGTTGCCCTGCTGGGCGTGCATGTCGCCCATGTAGATGCCGGCGCCGGGCACCTTGACCGGACAGATCAGGATCGCCCCGGCGCGGACCGAGTTGGTGTCCATGTGGCCGTCGGTCTTGTGGGCGTCCAGTTCGGCCTGGGTCATGGCGTAGGCGTGGGGCGCATCCACCAGGAAGGCGCCGAAGTCGCCGGCGTTGTGGGAGTCCGGCAGATCCTTCGACGGGGTGGTGCCGATGTTGCCGAGAAAGGGCTGCATGTGCGCCGCCAGGCCGACGATGTCGGTGCGGGCCAGGGACAGGATCGAGTGCTGTTCGGCGTTGGCCGGCAGCGCGGCGTTCTCGCGGGCCTGGGCGGCGAGGCGTCCGGCGGCGGCGTGGTCCACCGTCAGGGAAACCTTGTTGTCCTTGTCGAGGACGATCACGTAGCCGTTGGTGAAGCGGAAGGCATTCACCTCGGCGCCGCACACGTCGCAATGCACCGCGTCGTCGCCGATGCCCTCGATGTGGCTGGGCGGGCTGACCGTGCCGCAGCTGGGGCACAGTTTGGCGACGAAGGGGTCGCCGAGGTAGCGGCCGTCCACGAAGGACATCACGCCGGAGGAGGTGGCGAGGGAGGTGACCTCCATCGCCTTGATGTGGATCGCCACTGCGTCGCCGACCTCGGCACCGGCCACCGCGACGGGCTGGGAGACTTCATGGCCACCCTGGAACTTGGGGGTGATCATCGGCCCCCAGCAGCCCGGTGGCGTGCCGACGCGGATCGTGCCGCCGTCGGCCAGCGGGCCGAGCATGGCGTTGCCCGGCCCGACGATGCCGCGGGTGTAGGTGGTGACGACGACCGATTGTTGCGGTGTGGTGCTGGTGCTCATGACAGGACTCCTTGCTGGGTAGGGGCTTGCGCCGTCGGGAGGCTGCGGGGTGGGCGAGGCTCGCGACCCTCCGATGTCTATGGTTAATTTTTCAATTCGATTTACACTGTAATTTCGATATTCATGGCGAACCTCGACAGAATCGGGCCTCGTCGTCGGTGCCGCTCGCAACGGCCCGGAACGTGCTAGCAAGGTTATCGACGGGGGTGCGTGCGGAAAATCCGGCGACGCACCTAAACGGATAGGTATTAGTTCTTAGCGGCGCTAGGCAAAGGCCGCGGGGGAGTCATGACATGCACGTGGCGACGAATTACCAGGACGTCTTCGACCACGCCAACGACGCGATCTTCATCCACGACGAGGCGAGCGGCGCGATCCTCGACGCCAACCGGATGGCGGCGCGGATCACCGGTTTTCCGGTGCCGCTGCTGCGCAAGATGCGGGTCGGCGACATCAGCGCGCGGGACCGCGGCTGTGACGGTCTTGGTGCATTGGCGCACATTCATCGTGCGGTGGACGAAGGACCGCAGATCTTCGAATGGTGGCTGCGCCAGCCCGACGGCAGCGAGCTGCCGACCGAGGTGAACCTCAAGCGCATCATCACCGACGGCCATCCGCGGGTGATCGCGCTGGTGCGCGACATCCGCGACCGCAAGCAGGCCGAGGAGCGCCTGGTGGCGCGGGAGGCCTATTACCGGCGCCTGATCGCCAACATCAGCGACGGCATCGCGATCCTCGACCGCTGCGGCGTGGTGCGCTGGGTCGGGCCGTCGATCCGCAAGGTGCTGGGCTTTCGCGAACGGGAGGTGCGCGGGCGCAGCATCTTCTCGCGCATCGACCAGGAGGATGCGGCGCGCCTGGCCGGTCAGCTGGAGGCGCTGGCCCGCAGCGAGGGTGGCGAGGCGAATTTCTGCTGCCGCATCCAGCACCGGGACGGCAGCTGGCGCATTCACGAAGGCAGCTGCGTGAACCTGCTGGAGGACGACTGCGTGGGTGGCCTGCTGGTGACCTTCCGCGATGTGACCAGCCGCATCGAGGCCGAGGAGCGCGTGCGCCAGCGCGACCTGGAGCTGAGCCACATGGCGCGCCTGTCCACCACCGGCGAGATGGCCTCGGCACTGGCCCACGAGCTCAACCAGCCCTTCTTCGCGATCATGAACTTCGTCGGCGGGGCAGTGCGCCGCGCCCAGGCCGGCCGGCTCGACGGGGACGCATTGCTGGAGGTGCTGGAGAACACCAAGGTCCAGGCCGAGCGGGCCGGCCGCATCATCCGTACGGTGCGCAACTTCACGCGCAAGAGCAGCTATCACCGGGAGACCGTGGACATCCGCAAGATCATCGAGGAGATCGCCCCCTTCATCGAGATCGAGGCGCGCTCCCGGCGCATCCGCGTGCGCTACCGCCTGCTGCGCGAGCCGGCGCTGGTGGATTGCGACTGGGTGCTGATCGAGCAGGTCATCGCCAATATCGCCCGCAACGGCATCGAGGCCATGTCCGACACGTCGCAGGAGTTGCGCCAGCTCACCATCGCCACCCACCTGACCGCCGCCGGCACCGTCAACGTGTCCATCGAAGACCGCGGCCACGGCCTGCCGCGGGCCAACCCGGACCGCATCTTCGATGCCTTCTTCACCACCAAGAAGGAAGGCCTCGGCATCGGTCTTTCGCTCTGCCGCTCCATCGTCGACTCCCACGGCGGCCACCTGTGGGCTACCCAGGGCGGCGGCGGCGGGGCCAAGTTCCACTTCAGCCTGCCCCTCGCCAGCGGAGACGCCCATGTCTAGCCCCCTCGCCCATCCTCCCGCCCTGCCCACCGTCTACGTGGTGGACGATGACGACGGCGTGCGCGAGTCCCTGCGCTGGCTGCTGGAATCGGTCGGGCATCCGGTGCGGGTGTTCCGCCATGGCCGCGACTTCCTCGATGGCTACGATCCGAACCTGCCCGGCTGTCTGTTGCTCGACATCCGCATGCCGCTGATGGGTGGCTTCGAGCTGCAGGAGGTGCTGCGCATCGACAACCCGGCGCTGCCGATCCTGTTCCTCACCGGCCACGGCACCATCCCGATGTCGGTGCGGGCGATGCGCGCCGGTGCCTTCGACTTCATCGAAAAGCCGTTTTCCGACCAGGCCCTGCTGGAGCGCGTGCAGGACGCGGTGAACGATGCCGCCGAGCGCCACCGCCAGCAGCGCCACGTGCGCTCCATCAACCACCACCTGGCGATGCTGTCGCCGCGGGAGCGGGAAGTCCTCGACCTGCTGATGGATGGCATGTCGAGCCGGCAGATCGGCGAGGAACTGGGGATCAGCAAGAAGACCGTCGAGGTCCATCGTTGCCACATCCGCGAGAAGCTGGGCATCGGCACCGTGGCCGAGCTGGTGCGCATGGTGCTCAACAACGGTGGCGAAGGGAGTGCGGCCGGCGCACGGCGCTGACGTAGCGGCGGCGGCCGTGGCGTGGCCGCCGGCATGACGGGGTGGTATCGTGGGCGCCCGCCTGCCTGAGGAGCCCGTCGATGGCCGCCGTTCCCCGTCTCCGCGTGATGTTCTCCAGCCGCGCGCTGTCGCCCGTGTTCGGCGGCGAGCTGCTCACCGACCTGCGCCTGGAACTCAAGGCGCGTATCGAGGACATCCGCGTCGGTGAGCATCAACTCTTCGAAGTGTGGATCCACGAGGACGATCCGGAGCCGGCCGGCAAGACCATCCTCGAAGGCTCGCTGGAGGAGATCGCCAAGGCCGACATCGTGTTGGCGCTGTACACCGGCGAGGCCGGTAGCGCGGATGGTGGCAGCGAAATCGGCATCTGCCACGCCGAACTGCAGGAGGCGCTCACCCATCGGCGCGACGTGGTGTCGGTGATTTCCCTGGAGCCGACCCGTCCTGCAGTGGAAGATCGTGACAAGGTGTTTCAACAGTATGTCGCCGCCCGGCGCCTGATCCACACCCGCGTGACGGATCGTGACGCGCTGTTCGCCGCCGCGTTGCGTCTGGTCCTGCAGCGGGCCGTCGAGCTGGCCAAGCGCGGCGCGCGCCCGACCGGGCGGCGTGTCGACCAAGGGGCGGCACTGGACTGGGCGCGTCTCGACCTGCCTGGCCGGGCCGAGGCGATGCGCGTCGCCCTCGTCGAGGCGCTGGACGGCGAGGTGCCGGCGGAGCGCGTCGTGCTGTCCGACCTTGGCCTGTCCGGGCCAGCGCCGGCCCGCCTGCTGCTGCGCGTGGAGGCGATCCCGGCGCTGCTGGGCGTGGCGGCGGCGCGGGAGCGGGTCGGCCAGCCCTTCTACCAGGACCACGACTACGCGGCGCTGCTGGCGGAAGCGGACGCCTTCGGCCCAGTGCATGTGATCGCCTGCCACCGGGGCGTGACGGAATCCCAGGCCCTCAAGTTGCTCGGCACCAGCAACGCGGTGGCGGTGGCTTCCGAATTCGGTGTGTTCGCTGCCGAGGACGTGATGCAGACCCAGCTCGTGCTGCTGTCCCACTGCGTCGAGGAAGGCGCCGTGCGCCTCGGCCTCAGGCGCTTCCGCGAATGGCTGGAGCGGGAAGGGGAGGCCACCAACCTGCTGCGCCGCGCGCGGGCCCGCCGGGGCATCGTCGAGGCCATCGCGCGGGGGCGGGCAGCGACCTGAGGAATGGCATTACCCAAAATGTGTTGTTACAGGATCGCCCTTGAAGAGGCATGGACTGGCCTGCCAGCATGAAGTGCTGCCCGCAAGGCGGGCCTTCCATGATTCCGAGGAGAACTACAATGAAACGCTTCAAGCAGACTCTTGCCGCCCTGCTTATCGTCAGCACCACCCACGTGGCCTTCGTGCAGACTGCCCAGGCCACAATGATCGGCACCGAGCAGGTCGCCCAGGCCAGCCAGGGCACCACCCGCAGCGGCGCCGAGGCGCGTGCCCACCTCAACGAACTGCTCGACCGCGCCGACGTGCAATCCCGCCTGGAGAGCATGGGCGTCAAGGCCGCCGATGCCCGCGAGCGCGTTGCCGCGCTGACCGACGAGGACGCCAGCCGCCTCGCCACACAGATGGATAAGGCGCCAGCGGGTGGTTTCATCGAGGTGATCATCTTCCTGTTCCTGCTGCTGCTGGTGACCGACATCCTCGGTTTCACCAAGGTCTACCCCTTCACCCGCTCCATCCGCTGACCTTAGCGAATAAATCTACTGCGCACTCCGATCTCGCAATTCCGGTGCTCGCCGTACTCATGTACGGCTGTGCTCCTCGTTGCGACCTCGGAGCGCTCGCTACGATTTCTTCGCCAAGGTCGAACCTATGAGTAAGTCTCTTTTTCTTGAAAAGCGGCGGCGTTTGATCGGCGCGGCGGGTGCGCTGGCGGCGCTCGGGCTGAGCGGTTGCGCGGCGCAGACGGCGGCCTTGCGCGCTGCGCGGCCGACCGGGGTGCCGCTGCGGGTCGAGCTGTCGGCGGTGCCGTATTACGCGCAGGAGGATTACCAGTGCGGGCCGGCGGCGCTGGCGATGGCGCTGGGGGCCAGCGGCTTCGGCGTGACGCCGCAGGCGTTGGCCGGGCAGGTCTTCCTGCCGGGGCGGCAGGGGTCGCTGCAGATCGAGATGCTCACCGGCGCGCGGCGCCAAGGTGCGTTGGCGGTGGAGATCCCCGGTACGCTGGAGGCGCTGATGCGCGAGACAGCGGCCGGGCATCCGGTGGTCGTGCTGCTCAACCTGGGCCTGTCGTGGGCGCCGACCTGGCACTACGCGGTGGTGATCGGCTACGACCTGGACGACGAGTCCTTCCTGCTGCGTTCCGGCCCGATGGAGCGCCAGGTGATGCCGTTCCGGACGTTCGAGCTGACCTGGGAACGGGCCGGCAAGTGGGCTTTTGTCGTCGTGCCGCCGGGCCAGCTGGCCGCAACGGCCGACGAGGCGCTGACCACCCGCGCGCTGGTGGCCTTCGAGAAGGCCGCGCCGGCCGGGCGCGCGGTGCCCGCCTACCGGGCCGCGCTGGCCCGCTGGCCGGACAGCCTGACGCTGGCGATGGGGCTCGGCAACAGCCAGTACCAGGCCGGCAACCTGCGCGGGGCGGAAGTCGCTTTCCGCGACGCGGCCAAACGCCACGACGCGGCGGCCGCGTGGAACAACCTGGCCAACGTGCTGCTGGAGCTGAAGCGCCCGGTCGAAGCCCGCAAGGCCGCCCAGCGCGCCGTCGAGCTCGGCGGCCCTACGCAGGACGCGGCTCGCGATACTCTTCAGCGCATCCGGCGGTAAAGGCTGCGTCTTTCGCCAGCCCGTACTCAGCCTTTCACGCAGACCACCTGGCGCAGGGTGTGGACCACCTCCACCAGATCGGACTGGGCGGCCATCACTGCGTCGATGTCCTTGTAGGCCAGCGGGATCTCGTCGATCACGTCCTTGTCCTTGCGGCACTCCACGCCTACGGTGGTGCGGACCTGGTCGGCAACGGTGAAGCGCTTTTTGGCCTGGGTGCGGCTCATCGTGCGGCCGGCGCCGTGGCTGCAGGAGCAGAAGGCTTCCTCGTTGCCGAGGCCGCGCACGATGTAGCTGCGTGCGCCCATCGAGCCGGGGATGATGCCCAGCTGGCCCAGGTGGGCGGCGACGGCGCCCTTGCGGGTGACCAGCACCTCGCGGCCGAAATGGCTCTCCCGCTGCACGTAGTTGTGGTGGCAGTTCACCGCTTCCACGTCGGCGGTGAAGGGCTTGGGGATTTCCTTGCGGGCGGCGGCGACCACCGCCTGCATCATCAGCGCCCGGTTGCGGCGCGCGTAGTCCTGGGCCCAGCCGACGGCCTCCACGTAGTCGTCGAAATGGCGGCTGCCCTCGGTGAAGTAGGCCAGGTCCCGGTCCGGCAGGTTGGCGATGTGCTGGCGCATGTCTTTCTGGGCCAACTGGATGAACAGGTTGCCGATGGCGTTGCCGACGCCCCGCGAGCCGGAATGCAGCATGAACCACACGTGGCCGGCCTCATCCACGCAGACTTCGATGAAGTGGTTGCCGGTGCCCAGCGTGCCCAGGTGCAGGCGGTTGTTGGTGCGCGCCAGCGTCGGGTACTTGGCGACGAGGCGGTCGAAACCCCGGGCCAGCTCGCGCCACATGGCATCCACCGCTGGCGGGGCCTCCTGCCAGGCGCCGGCGTCGCGCCGCCCGAAGGTCTTGCCGTGGGGTACTGCTGCCTCGATGGCGCTGCGCAGGCGGTGCAGGTTGTCCGGCAGGTCGGCGGCGGTGAGGCTGCTGCGCACGGCGATCATGCCGCAACCGATGTCCACGCCCACTGCGGCCGGGATGACTGCGCCGACGGTGGGGATCACGCTGCCTATCGTCGAGCCCTTGCCGAGATGCACGTCGGGCATCACCGCCAGGTGCTTGAAGATGAAGGGCAGCTTGGCGGTGTTCATCAGCTGCTGGCGCGCTTCGTCCTCAACCGGGACGCCGCGCGTCCACAGCTTGATCGGCGCGCCGCCGGGGACGGCGAGGGTGTCGTGGGGGATCATGGGCCGGATTATCCCCATTCCGTCGCGTCACTGGAATTTGATCCAGGTCGCCCCGTCGTCATGCGGCAGTCGTAAAGTAGGCGCTGGTCCGCTCCCGCCCGGTGTGCCTGCGATGAAGATCCACCAGCTTGCCGTCCCCGATGCCCTGGCCAGTGTGCGCAGCTCGGCGCAGGGGCTGGCTGCGGCCGAGGCGGCGGCGCGTTTGGCGGAATACGGGCCGAACGGGGTTGAGCCGCTGGCCACGGAGCCGTGGTGGCTGCGTCTGCTGAAGGAATTCACCCACCTTTTCTCGCTGATCCTGTGGGTCGCCGCCGGGCTGGCTTTCCTGGCCGACTGGTACGAACCGGCGCAGGGCATGGCGCGGGTCGGCTGGGCGGTGGTGGTGGTGATCCTGGTCTCCGGATTGTTCTCCTTCTGGCAGGAGATCCGCGTCGAGCGCACGCTGGCGGCGCTGCAGGGCCTGCTGCCGAGCCGGGCCGAAGTCCTGCGCGACGGGGCGACGATCAAGCTGCCGGCCGAGGCGCTGGTGCCCGGCGACGTGATCCTCCTCGCTCAGGGCGACAATGTGCCGGCCGACTGCCGGCTGATCGA
Organism: Zoogloea sp. LCSB751; assembly: GCF_002028455.1. Classification (GTDB taxonomy): domain Bacteria; phylum Pseudomonadota; class Gammaproteobacteria; order Burkholderiales; family Rhodocyclaceae; genus Zoogloea. The sequence goes on from NZ_MWUM01000010.1 coordinate 44,876, forward strand.
GGCCTTCGGGCTGCGCATCAACCGGGCCACCGTCACCGGCGAATCGCGCCCGCGCAGCGGCGACGCGGAGCCGTCATCCGAGGAGCAGGCCATCGATGCCCGCAATATCCTGCTGGCCGGCACTTCGGTCGTCTCCGGGCAGGGCCGGGCGGTGGTGTTCGCCACCGGTGCGCATACCGAGTTCGGCAGGATCGCCCACCTCACCCAGGCCAGCGGCGGCGAGGCGTCGCCGCTGCGTCGGGAAATCGCCCGCCTGAGCCGCAGCATTGCCGTGCTGGCGCTGCTCATCGGCGCGGCCTTCTTCACCGTGGGGCACTTCACCGGGGTGCCCTTCTGGCGCGACGTGATCCTGTCGCTGGGGATCATCATCGCGCTGGTGCCGGAGGGTCTGCTGCCTACTTTGACCCTGTCGCTGGTCCTCGCCGCCCAGCGTCTGGCCCGCAAGAACGTGCTGATCCGCCATCTGCCGTCGGTCGAAACCCTCGGCTCGGTGACGGTGATCTGCACCGACAAGACCGGCACCCTCACCGAAAACCGCATGCGCGTGGCGCGGATCGTCCTCGGTCTGCAGGTGATGGACGTCGAGGGCCTGGCGCCCGTGCAGGTCGTTGCCCATCCCATGTTCTTCCGCGTCGCCCGCTGGTGCCAGGACCTCACCGAAACCGTCCGCGACGGCCGTCCGGCCTTCGACGGTGATCCGCTGGAGATCGCCCTCGTCGAGCTGGCCGAGCGCTATGCGCCGCAGCCGCCGGCTCCACCCCGCAGCGACGAGCAGCCCTTCGATTCCGAACGCATGCGCCAGTCGGTGTTGTATCCAGCCGCCGCCGGGCCTCTGCTGGTGTGCAAGGGCGCCCTGGAAAAATTGTTGCCCCTGTGTGAGTCGATCCAGCTGACCGACGGTCCGTGCTTGCTTGACGAGGCCGCTCGCCGCAGCCTCATCGCTGCCCAGGATGAGCTGGCCGGTGGCGGCCTGCGCGTCATCGCGCTGGCTTTTCGCCGCGTGCCTGCCGATTGCCCGAGGGATGTGCAGGAACAAGGCCTCACGCTTGCGGGCCTGGCTGGCGTCGCCGACCCGCCGCGGGCCGAGGTGGACACGGCCATCGCCACCTGTCATGGCGCGGGCATCAAGGTCATCATGGTCACCGGCGACCATCCGGGAACCGCTGTCGCCGTTGCCCGCCAGATCGGCCTGGTGCGCGGCGAGGCGCCACGGGTGATTACCGGTGCCGAGTTGCGTCGCCTGCATCCGGCGCAACTGCAGCTGGCCCTCGACGCGCCGGAAATCCTCTTCGCCCGCGTCGCCGCCGACCAGAAGATGCGCATCGTCGAGGCCCTCAAGGCCAAGGGCCAGGTGGTGGCGGTGACCGGCGACGGGGTCAATGACGCGCCGGCCCTGCGCGCCGCCCATATCGGCATCGCGATGGGGCGCAGCGGCACCGACGTGGCCAAGGAAGCCGCCGACATGGTGCTGCTCGATGACCACTTTGCGAGCATCGTGAACGCCATCGAGGAAGGCCGCGCGGTGTTCCAGAACATCCGCAAGTTCCTCACCTACGTGCTGGTGCACAACGTGGCCGAGCTGGTGCCGACGCTGGCCTTCGCGCTGTTCCGCATCCCGCTGCCGCTGACCCCGGTGCAGGCGCTGGCGGTGGACATGGGCACCGACTCGCTGACCGCGCTGGGCCTCGGCGTCGAGCGCGGCGATCCCCAACTGATGCGGCGTTCGCCGCGCTCCCGCCAGGAGCGTCTGCTGAGCCTGGCGGTGGCGCTGCGCGCCTACCTGTTCCTCGGCCTGTTCGAGGCGGCGGCGGTGCTGACGGTATTCCTTCAGGTGTTGTACGGTGGTAAGTGGACCTACGGCGCCGAGCTGCCGGCCGGCAGCCTGCTGTACCGCCAGGCCACCACCGCCAGCCTGGCGACCATCGTGCTGCTGCAGGTCGTCAACGTCTTCCTGTGTCGCAGCACGGTCCGTTCCGTGTGGACCACCGGGCTGCGCGGCAATCCGCTGATCCTGGGGGGCGTGGCGCTGGAGATCGGCCTGCTGGCGCTGATCGCCTACACGCCGTGGGGCAACGCGCTGTTTGGCACCGCGCCCCTGCCGTGGCCGGTGTGGCTGGACCTGCTGCCGTGGGCGGCCGGCATGCTGGCGGTGGAGGAGGCCCGCAAGTTCGCGGTCCGCCGCCGGCTGGCGAAGCGGGAGCCGCCATGAGCGGATTTCCACCCCAGCCCGTACATTCCTTTCATTCTCCGGAGGTCATTGCCATGACTGATTCGATCCCCGCGACCATGCGTGCGATGGTCCTGCATCGTCCGGGCGAGGCGCTGTGCCTGGAGAGTCGCCCGGTGCCGCGTCCTGGGCCGGGGCAGGTTCTGATCCGCGTGGAGGCCTGCGGTGTGTGCCGCACCGACCTGCACCTGATCGACGGCGAATTGCCGGAGCCGCGCCTGCCCATCGTGCCGGGCCACGAGATCGTCGGCCGGGTGGCGCTGACCGGCGACGGCGTGGCGGGCTTCAAGGCGGGCCAGAGGGTCGGCGTGCCGTGGCTGGGGTGGACCTGCGGCACCTGTCGCTACTGCACCAGCGGCCGTGAAAACCTGTGCGACGCGGCGCGCTTCACCGGCTACCAGATCGACGGCGGCTACGCCGACTACACCGTGGCCGATGCCCGCTACTGCTTTCCGCTGGCCGAGACCGCCGCTTTGCCGGCCGCCACCGACCTGGCGCCGCTGCTGTGCGCCGGCCTGATCGGCTACCGGGCGCTGCGCCTGGCCGGCGACACCGAGCGGGTCGGCATCTACGGCTTTGGCGCGGCGGCCCACATCATCGCCCAGGTGGTCCGCCACCAGGGACACCGCTTCTACGCCTTCACCCGTCCTGGCGATACAGAGAGCCAGGCCTTCGCGCGCCGGCTCGGCGCCAGCTGGGTCGGTGACGCGAGCCAGATGCCGCCGGAGCTGCTGGATTCGGCGTTGATCTTCGCGCCGGCCGGGCCGTTGGTGCCGGCGGCGCTGCGCCACCTGGAGAAGGGCGGCCGGCTGGTGTGCGCGGGCATCCACATGAGCGACATCCCGGGCTTTCCGTATGCCGATCTGTGGGGCGAGCGGATCATCCGCTCGGTGGCCAACCTGACCCGCCAGGACGGCCTCGAATTCCTCGAACTGGCGCCGCGCATTCCGGTACGGACGGCGGTGACGGTGTTTCCGCTGGAGGCGGCCAACATGGCGCTGGAGCGCCTGCGCCGCGGCGAATTGCAGGGCGCCGCGGTGTTGTCGCTGGAGAACTGAGGCGGGAAGGCCGGCCCGCTGCGTGGCGGGCGCTGGCCGTTGTCTTACCCCACTGCTTCAGGGCCGGCGCAGTGTGGAGCGCAGCTGGATGCCGTCGTGCTCGCCGAAGAGTTCGGCGATCCAGTCTACGAAGACGCGGATCTTGCCGGACAGGTGGCGGTTTTGCGGATAAACCAGGTTGAGCGGTACCGGCTCCGGAAACCAGTCGGCCATCACCAGTTCCAGGCTGCCGCGTTCCATCGCGTCCTTCAGCACGAAGGCCGGGATCTGCGCGATGCCCAGCCCAGCCTCGGCGGCCGCCACGTAGCTGTTCTCGTCGTCGAGGGCGATGTGGCCGTCGAGGGACACCTGGATGCGCTGGTTGCCTTTGGCGAAGACCCAGTCGACGATCTTGCCGGTGCGCGGCAGGAAGTGGTTGATGCAGCGGTGCTGCGTCAGGTCGTCCGGATGGCGCGGCTGGCCGTGCTTGGCCAGGTAGGACGGCGCCGCGCAGGTGGCGAAGTACAGCTCGCCGATGCGCCGCGCGACCAGGCTGGAGTCTTCCAGCTCACCGGTCCATAGCGCGCAGTCGATGCCTTCCTCGATCAGGTCGGCGCGGCGTTCGCTGCAGCCCAATTCCAGCTCGATCTCCGGATAGCGCTCGAAGAAGCCGGGTAGCGCCGGCACGATCACCGAGCGCGCGATCAGCGTCGGCACGTTGACGCGCAGCTGCCCGCTTGGCGTGGCGTGGCGCTGGGCCAGGGATTCCTCGGTCTCGCGCACGGCGGCGAGGATCGCCACGCAGCGCTCGTAATAGGCCGCGCCGTCCGGCGTCACGCTGATCTGGCGCGTTGTGCGGTTGAGCAACTTTACGCCCAGAGCCGCTTCCAGCTTCTGGATCAGCGTCGTGGCGGTTGCCTTGGGCAGGCGCAGGCTGTCGGCGGCGCGGGTGATGCCGCCGCTTTCGACGACGCGCACGAAGACTTCCATGGCTTGTAGCTTGTTCATTGTTCGGTATTTTGAATGATCAATTCGGGTTTTGCCTGTTGAATCGATAAAACGCGAACAATAGACTGGGGGCCTTCCGGGTCGATACACCGGTTTCCCCCCTTCAACGGAGTACAGCATGAGCGACGCAATCAAGCACGTTACCGATTCTTCCTTCGAAACCGACGTCCTGCAGTCGACGACGCCGGTCCTGGTCGATTACTGGGCCGAATGGTGTGGCCCCTGCAAGATGATCGCCCCGGCGCTGGACGACGCGGCCGTGAGCTTTGCCGGTCGCCTCAACGTCGCCAAGATCAACATCGACGAAAACCAGCAGATCCCCAGCCAGTACGGCGTGCGCGGCATCCCGACGCTGATGCTGTTCAAGGAAGGCCAGGTCGTGGCGACCAAGGTCGGCGCGCTGTCCAAGTCCCAGCTGGCTGCCTTCATCGAAGCCAACCTGTAAGACTGGCTGACGGCGGGCGATGGCCCGCCAATGGCGCCTATCCGTGTGGGTGGCCGCTGGCAGCACAAAAAAGCAAAGGCCCGTCGCATGGACGGGCCTTTGTTCTTCCTGCGGGGCTTGCCGGGATGTTCTCCCGCAAGACCCGCGGCACAAGCTGTCTTACTTGGCAGCTTCGGCGGGAGCGGCAGCCGGAGCAGCAGCTTCAGCCTTCTTCGCAGCAGCCTTCTTGTGCTTCTTCTTGGCCGGGGCCTTCTTGGCGGGAGCCGGGGCAGCAGCCGGAGCGGTGGCGGCAGCGTCGGCAGCCGGAGCAGCGGCGGGGGCCTCAGCCAGGGCGACGGAAGAGAAGGCAGCGGCGATAGCAAGAGCGACGAGCTTGTTGATCATGGAAGTTCTCCTTGAACGGTTGATCTTGTAAGGCACCGTCGAAATGCGGTGCCTGCCTGTTCAAACGCGCCTGGCGGACTGGCGTTGACACGAATGTGGCTGTTTCTTGATTGAAATGGTGGATCGCGTCATAAGCCTGCCGCATGCCTCAGTTCCAGTCGCTGTCGCCGCCCGAGCTGTCGTCCCACGACGAGTTGTCGGAAATCCCGAAGTCGGTGCCGCCCATGTCGTTGCGGTCGATTTCCGGGGTACCCAGGTCCAGCGAGCCCAGGTTGCTGTTGTCCGGCGATGAGGTGGTGTCGCGCGGCACGGGTTTGCCGTCCTTGTCGAGGAAGTGATGCATCAGTGCCTGGCCGGCCACCATGCCGGCGCCGACCGCCGCGCCGGTGGCGAGGCCACCCATCACCTGTGAGCCGAGGCCGGGTTGGCTGGGGGCAGGGGCGCCGCCGTAGCCGCCGGCATAGCCTCCGCCGCTGCCGCCACCATAAGGGGCACCGCCCGCGCCATAGGGCTGCAAGCCGCCACCGCCGTAGGCCGCGCCGCCCATGGCGGGCTGCGCATTGCGACGGCTCATGAAGCGGGCCACGAAGGCGATGAAGGCGATCAGCCCGACGCCGGTCAGCAGCAGCCCCCACGGGACGGAGGACTGGGCGACGGCGGGCGTGGCCGGCTGAAACGTGGCGGCGCTGGCGCCACCTCCCGTCGTCTTGTGGCTGCCGCCGAGGATGTTCTTCAGCTCCTGCACGGCCTGGGGCTTGGCGAAGGGCAGGCCGGGGGCCAGCTTCTCGGCCGTTGCCAGCTCGCTCTCGGCCTTGTGCAATTGGCCCTGCTTGGCGAGCAGCTCGGCCTCCACGTAGTGGGCCTTGCCGCTGTTGGGGTGAGCCTGCAGGACTTCGCGCATCATCGACTGGGCTTCGTCGAGCTTGCCCGCTTCGGCGGCCTGGTAAACCTGGTGCAGGCTGGGCTCGGCGGCGAGGACGGCGCCATTCATGAAGGTGGTGGCGGCAAGCATCATCAGGCCGATCAGGGTTTTTCGGGACATCGAGGTTTCCTTCCTGTCGTTCCGGGTTCGCGGGGGCGCAGCGTGGCGCCCGAGGGCATCGTCGACCGACGATACCGTGCATGTCGCAAAATAGGGACGCAAGGAGCCGGACTCAAGATGGGTTTTGCAACAAAACGTGTGCGCCAGGCCTCGCCCCGAGCGTTCTGCTGGTGTGGCAACGACCCTTGTGGGGGCGAATGAATTCGCCCCCACAAGGCCGGTATGCCTGCACATTTCCGCCACACATGGGCGGCGAAGGGGGGCCCGATCTGTGTTAAAACGCCTTCCACCCGAACACAGTCCGTGATTCGTCCCTGATGCCTCTGCCCGCTCTTTCCGCCTTCCTGACGCAAGCCGTCGCCCGCGTCCGTCCCCTCCTCGAACGTCTGCGCCATCCCACCCGCCGCGGCGTGCTGCTGGCCGTGGCTGCACCGCCGGCGCTGCTGCTGGTCTACGCGTTGATCCTGATCCCCTTCACGCCGGGCATCAGCGACATCCGCAAGGCCAAGGTGGAACAGCCGGCGCGGGTGCTGTCGGCGGACAGCAAGGAGTTGGCGGTGTTCAAGTGGGCCAACCGCCAGTGGGTCGGGCTGGCCGACATCTCGCCGCAGGTCACCGCAGCCCTCATCTCCACCGAGGACCACCGTTTCTACGAACACCACGGCATCGACTTCTACCGTCTCGGCGGTGCCGCGCTGCGCACCTTCTCCGGCGACAAGCAGGGCGGCTCGACGCTGACCCAGCAGCTCGCCCGCAACCTGTTCCCGGACGATATCGGCCGCGCGCCGACGCTGACCCGCAAGCTGAAAGAGGCGATCACCGCGCTGAAGATCGAGGCCTTGTACTCCAAGGACGAAATCCTCGAGACCTATCTCAACACCGTGCCCTTCCTCTACAACGCGTGGGGCATCGAGATGGCGGCGCGGACCTACTTCGACAAATCGGCCAAAAATCTCGACGTGCTCGAGAGCGCCACGCTGGTCGGCATGCTGAAGGGCAACAGCTACTACAACCCGGTGATCAACCCGGAGCGCGCAGCGACCCGCCGCAACACCGTGCTGGCGCAGATGGCCAAGCACGGCAAGCTCGACGAGAAGCGCCTGCCTGCGCTGCAGAAGAAGCCCCTGCGCCTCGACTTCGAGCGCCAGCTGGAGGCGCCCGGCGCCGCACCGCACCTCGCCCAGCAGCTGCGCAAGTGGCTGATCGCCTGGGCCGACCGCAACGACTACAACGTCTACGCGGATGGCCTGGTGGTGCGCACCACCCTCGATTCCCGCCTGCAGGCCCAGGCCAACCAGGCCGTGCAGCGCCGCGGCCGCCAGCTGCAGGCGCTGGCCGACCAGGCGTGGAGCGGTCGGCGCGGCTGGAGTGGCAGCCCGGAGCTGGTGGACGCCTTCATCAAGGAGTCGAAGGAGTATCGCAGTGCGCTGGCCGCCGGCCAGACGCCGGAGGACGCCCTCAAACGCCTGCGCGCCGACCGCGCTTTCATGGACGCGCTGCGCCGCGACAAGACCCGCGTGCAGATCGGCTTCATGGCCATCGACCCGCGGGACGGTCAGGTGCGCGCCTGGGTCGGCAGCCGCGACTTCGTGCAGGACCCCTTCGACCACGTGGCCCAGGCGCGCCGCCAGCCCGGCTCGACCTTCAAGCCCTTCGTGTATGGTGCTGCCTTCGACAAGGGCATGAGCCCGGACGACACCATCGTCGACCAGGAGGTCGAGATTCCGCTGCCCGGCGGCGAGGTGTGGCGGCCCAGCGACGACGGGGCGCCGAGCGGGCGGGCGATGAGCCTGCGCGATGGCCTGGCCTATTCGAAGAACACCATCACCGCCCAGTTGATGCAGAAGGTCGGTCCGGCCCGCGTCGCCAAGCTGGCCAAGGCGATGGGTGTGCGCCAGAGCCCGCTGGAGGAGGTGCCGTCGCTGGCCCTCGGCACCAGCCCGGTGACGCTGAAGGAAATGGTCACCGCCTACGGCAGCATTGCCAACGGCGGCAGCTTCATCGAGCCGATGCTGGTGATCCGCGTCGAGGACAGCGAAGGCAAGGTGCTGGAGGAGTTCGCGCCGGCCAAGCCGCAGGAAGTGCTGCCGCCGGCCACCGCCTACACCTTGATCGACGTGATGCGCGGCGTGGTGAACCGCGGCACCGGTGTTGGCATCCGCAACCAGTTCGGCATCCGTGCCGACGTGGCCGGTAAGACCGGCACCACCCAGGACAACACCGACGGCTGGTTCATCCTGATGCATCCGCAGCTGGTGGCTGGAGCCTGGGTTGGCTTCAACGACAACCGGGTGACGTTGCGCAGCGACTACTGGGGGCAGGGCGCCCACAGCGCGCTGCCCATTGTCGGCGACACCTTCAGCTACGCGCTGCGCAGCCGCCTCATCGATCCCAAGGAACGCTTCGAGTCGAAGGCCCAGCCGGGCCTGTTGGCGCGCGCCTGGGAATGGCTGTCGACGGGGCTGCGCGACTGGTGGCAGGGCTTGTTCAAGCCGTCTGAGCCAGCGCCCGCGGCGCCAACCCGACGCATCAAGCCGGTCGAACCTGAGGCGCCGCCGCCGGTGCCTGTGGTGCCGGGGCCCGACGAGCCGCTGCCGGTGCCGGCGCTGCCGGAGCCGTCGCCGGACAGCGCGCCGCCGGCGGCGCCGCCGGCCGACACGCCGCCGCAACCGACGGTGCCCGTGCTCGATCCGTCGTCCGGGCGCTGAGCGGCATGGACACCCTCCGTTTCCCCATCGCGATCATCGGCGCCGGTGCGCTGGGCCTGCACTTCGCGGCCCGCCTGGCGGCGCAGGGGCCGGTCGCCGTCGTGGCGCGCAACCAAGAGCGGGCGGTTGCGCTGCGGGCCGGCGTGGACATCGGCGCGCAGCGTTACTTGCCGAACGTTTTCGCGCCGGAGGACGCGCCCGCCGCCGACTGGGTGCTGGTGCTCGTCAAGGCGGCCGACACGGCCGACGCGGCCCGTACCGCGCGGGCGATGGCGCCGCGCGGCGTGCTGTCGCTGCAGAACGGACTGACCGGCGACGTGCTGGCCGCCGCCTGCGGCGCCATCCCGGCCGACCAGGGCATCACCACCGAGGGTGCCTTCCGCGACGGCGCCCGCGTGGTGCCTTCCGGCGCGGGGGAAACCCTGGTGCCGCCGGGCTTCGAGGCCGTCGCGGCGGCACTGGTCGCAGCCGGCTTCCGCGCCCGCGTCGAGCCGGACATCGCCGCCGCACGGCTCGCCAAGCTGCTGGTGAATGTGGCCATCAACCCGCTTGCGGCCCTGTTCCGGGTGCCCAACGGTGCGCTGCTGGAGGCGCCGCATCGGGTGCTGCTCGATGCGCTGGTGGACGAGGCCTGGCCGGTGCTGCGCGCTGCCGGCCTGCAACTCGACGCGGACGCCGCCCGGACGCGCGTGCACGCCGTGGCGACGGCCACCGCCGGCAACCGGGCCAGCATGCTGCAGGATGTGCTGGCCGGCCGGCGCACCGAGATCGATGCGATCACCGGCACGCTGCTGGCCATGGCGGCCGCCCAGGGGGCCGACGTGCCGACGCACCGGGCGGCGTTCACGCTGGTGAAGCGCCTCGAAGGCGGCCCTGCGGCCTCTTAGGCGCCTGCCGCGCCGCGGCCGGACGCCGCGCAGGCAGGATTTCTCCTACATCGTTATCGGCTGCGTCGGACAGGGCGAGGCCATGCCGGGGACCTATATTCAAGTCACCCTGACGGACATCGCGGGCCGGGGACATCCGGTCCCTGGCGCTCCGCGATGCCACACTTCAAGGAGGCAAGAATGAAGCACACCATCGCCACGCTTGCACTGTCCGGCCTGCTGGGCATCACCGCCGTGGGTTGCGCGGTGACCCGCGAACAATCCACCGTCGGTGAATACCTGGACGACGCGACGATCACCACCCGCGTCAAGGCCAAGCTCGCCGAGGATCCGAAGGTCAGCGGCATGGCCATCGGCGTGGAAACCCTGAAGGGCGTGGTCCAACTGTCCGGCTTCGCCAAATCCGCAGCCGAGAAGGGCCGGGCCGAAGAGATCGCCCGCACGACGGCCAGCGTGAAGGGCGTGATCAACGATATCGTAATCAAGCCCTGATGGTTCCCGGGGGCGGCCCGGGGTTGAGGAAGGTGCGAGGCGCCAGCGTCCGGTGGGTCGCTGGCGTTTTTTGTGGACAGGGCGTACGGCGACGAAAGTGTATCGATCAGCCAGGGTGGGCGCCGGGCGCGTCGGTGGCGGCGTGGACGTAGGCGAGCAGTTCGTCGAGCTGGAAGGATTTGTCGAAGAAGGCCTGTGCGCCGAGCATGCGGCAGCGCTCGCGGACGATGGGATGGGTGTGATTGGAGAAGACCACCGCCCGCGGCGTGTCCGCGCCAGGCGGCAGGTCGTGGAGGGCGGCGAGCACCTTCAGTCCGGTGCCGCTCTGCAGTTCCAGATCGATGATGGCCAGGTCGGGGTGGAGCCGGCGGAGGAGGTCGATGGCCGTCGTCTCGCTGCCGGCGACGCCGACGATCTCGATATCGGCGACGCCCGCCAGCATCTCCGCCAGCAGGTCGCGCAATGCCGCCGAATCGTCGACCAGCACGATCCGCACGGGATGGTGGGCGGTGGCCATGTCGCGGGTCTGCTCAGCGGAGGGAAAGGTGGAGGGACAGGGCTTCTGGCGCGCGGCATTCCCGCAGTACGCCCCAGGCCGAGGGGCCGAGCACGCGGTACACCTCGTCCAGTTTGCGGACGCACGGGCTGGTCTGGCTGGCGGTGGCGGCATGATTGGCCGCTGCGGCGAACAGCATGCCGCCGCACAGCAGCAGGCTGCCGAGCAGGCTGGCATGCACGGTCCAGTCCCATTCGCCGGATGGCGCCCAGGCATGACTGCGTTCGAGGCGGGGAAAAGTGGCGTGGGTCATGGTCGTCTCCTGGACGTTCGGGACGGGGGCGGCAAGCGGCCGGGCTGGCCGGCCGCCATGTCTAGCGCTGGATGATGATGTCGTTCCTGACGTCCTTCACGCCCTGGGTGGTCCGGGCGATCTCCTCGGCGCGCAGCTTCTCCTTCGCCGACGGGGTGAAGCCGGACAGCTGGACCACGCCGTTGTGGGTCTCCACGCCGATTGCGGTGATCCGCACGGTCTTGTCCTCGGCGTGGCGGGCCTTCACGTTGGCGGTGATCGAGGCGTCGTCGATGAACTGGGCGGTGGTGGATTTCTCCGTCTCGTGGTGCGCCGGCTGGGGCTCGGCAGCCTGGGCGAGGCCGGCGACGGACAGGCTCAGGGTAGTGGCGACGAGCAGTCGGGTGAAGGGCTTGGGCATGGCTGTTCTCCTTGGGAATGTAGTCGGTATGTCCGGGAGGCGGCAGAGGCTGCCGCGCTTCCATGCTTCCCACTTTATGCAGCGGCCGGGCGGCGGGCTGTCCGACAAGGGCGGAACGGCGTGTAGGACTGCGCTGGCAAGCATGTCGGACTCCGCGGGCTTTGCCGTCGGTGCCGGCTGGCTACAATGAACACTGTTGAACGTGCGGAAAGGACCCCATGCTGCGTCTGGCCATCGTCGATGATCACGGTATCGTGCGTGCCGGTTTCCGGGAAATGCTGGTGGACGAACTGGGCATCCGCATCGCCTTCGAGGCGGCGTCCGGCGAGGAGGCGCTGGAGAAGCTGCGCGAGCACGATTGCGACGTGCTGCTGCTCGACCTGTCCCTGCCGGGGCAGAGCGGCATCGATGTGCTGCGGATCGTGCGCCAGCGCTATGCCGACCTGAAGGTGCTGGTGCTCAGCGGTTTTCCGGAGGAGCGCTACGCGCTGCCGATGCTCCGCCATGGGGCCAACGGTTACCTGTGCAAGGACTGCGAACGGGAGGAGCTGCTGAAGGCCATCCAGACCGTGGCGCGGGGGCGGCGCTACGTATCGGGCCGCACCGCCGAACTGCTGGCCGACGATCTGGCCGGTGAATCCACCGCGCCGGCCCACGAGAGCCTGTCGGAACGGGAGCTGCAGGTCTTCCTGCGGCTGGCCCGCGGCGAGTCGGTGTCGGGTATCGCCGAGGCGCTGAACCTGAGCGTCAAGACGGTCAGCACCTATCGTTCGCGTTTGCTGGAAAAGCTTGCCCTGGCCAGCAACGCCGAGCTGGCGGCCTACGCCCTGCAGCACGGCCTGATGGTGGCCTGACGAGGCGCCGCCGCGGCATGTTGCCGCCTTAGGCCGTGCGGGGCTGCAGCGGCATGCTGGCCTCGATGGTGCAGCCCTTGCCGGGTGCCGCGGTCACCGTCAGCTGGCCGCCGAACATCTGGACCCGGTGCTGCATGCCGGCCAGCCCGTGGCGGTTCAGCATCGGCGAGTCGGCATCGAAGCCGACGCCGTCGTCGCGGATCCACAGCTGCAGTTCGCCGTCGGCCACGTCGAGGCCGAGTTCCACATGGGCGGCATGGGCGTACTTGCGGATGTTGGTGAAGGCTTCCTGGGCGATGCGGAATACCGCCAGGGCCTGGTCCTCGGTCGGGTCGGGATCGGTGTCGGGCAGCAACAGTTCCACCGGGACCTCGCGGCTGAAGTCGTCGGCGAGGGCGCGCAGCGCCTCTACCAGACCGAGGCCCTGCAGCAGTGGCGGGCGCAGGTCGTCGATGAGGCGGCGCTTGAGGGTGATGCCGGAGCCGATGGTGTCGATGAGGCGCTTGAAGCGCTCGCGGATGTCCTGCCCGGCGCTCGGGCCGAGGCTGCGCAGCAGCCAGGCGGCGTCCATGCGGGCGGCGGTGAGGAGGGCGCCCAGCTCGTCGTGGAGTTCCCGTGCCAGCCGGCCGCGTTCCGCTTCGCGGGTATTGGTGAGGTAGCTGGCCAGGTCGCTCAGTTCGCGGGTGCGCTGGCTGACCGTCGATTCCAGCATGTTGTTCTCGTCGGCCAGCAGCGTGGCGATGCGGGTGCGCAGGCGGGTGCGCTGCTGCTGGACGCCGAACAGCATGATGAGCAGCCCGAGGGCGCCGACGGCGAGGGCCGTGACGGCCGTCTGCATGTGCTCCAGGCGCAGCAGGGAGTCGCGGGTGAGCTGCGCGTTGCTGGCTGCACGGCGTTCGTGCAGTGCCGCGATGGACAGGCGGATCTGATCCATGAAGGCTTTGCCGGGGCCGGCCTGCTCCGGGCTTCCCGTGTCCTCGATGTCGCCGGAGGCGACGGCCTGGGCCAGGTGACGGCGCTTGAGGGCGACCAGTTTCTTGAGCACCTCGAACTCATCGCGGTCCACGCTGTCGGCTGGAAAGTCGTCTTCCATCGCGACCAGCAGGTGCCCGACGCGGGTCTCGCTGTCCCGGTAGGGTTCCAGGTAGTCGTCGTTGTGGGTCAGTATGTAGCCGCGCACGCCGCTTTCCGCGTCCACCACGGTCAGCAGCAGGGCGTCCAGGCGGTCCAGCCGGCTGCGGTTCTCCTGTACGGTATGGATGGCTTCGAGGCCCAGGCGGGAGTGGTCGCGGCTGGTCGCCAGCAGGGTCAGCACGATGGCGCAGCCGGCGAGCAGCAGCACGTAGGGCCAGTAGCGCAGGACCCGCATGTGCGCGCGGAGGTCGGCGAAACGGGATTTTCCGCTGGAAAGGGGATCGGGCATGCTGTCCACGGCCGGCTGGAGGAGGCGCATGGCGGGCTTTTCCGTCATGCTGCGCGTGGGTGTCGGACAGTGGCGGTGGCGTGACGGTTCCTGCCGCGCTGTTGCGGTGCGAGGCCCGGCGTGCCCGGGCGGGGCAGGACGGAAGGAGTTGAAATGACGGACGCAGGACGTGAGGATCCGCCGCCGCGTCGCCGGAAGCGTTGGCGCGGACTGGTGGTGTTGGCCCTGGCGGTGCTGGGGATGGTCCTGTTCGACTGGAACATGCTGCGCGGGCCGATCGGCGAGATGGTGTCGGCCCGCCTGGAGCGCGGTTTCCGCATCGCCGGGCCGCTGGACGTGGAGCTGTGGAGCCTGACGCCGTCGCTGTCGGCCGGCGACGTGCAGCTCGACAACGCGAGCTGGGGCAAGGCGCCGCAGATGCTCACCGTGCGGGAGCTGACGGTGAGCGTGGACCTCATCCGCCTGCTGCGTGGCGAGCTGGTGCTGCCGCGGCTGGAGATCGACGGGCCGCGTCTGCAACTGGAGGAGGATGCCCACGGGCAGGGCAACTGGCGGCTGGGCGCCCATACCGATGCGGCGCCGGTCGCACCGCGGCTGCGTGTCGGCACGCTGCTGATCCGCGACGGTGAGGTGTCGGCGACGCTGCCGTCGCTGCAGACCGACCTGCAGCTGAGCATCGCCTCCGACGTGGTGGCCCGCCGCGTGCGTTTCGGCCTGGCCGGCCACTGGCGCGGCCAGGCCGTGCAGGCCGACGGCCAGGCCGGCAGCCTGCTGGACCTGGAACGCGCCGACCAGCCTTACCCGGTCGAGGCCAAGGGCACGGTGGGGGCGACCCGCTTCACGCTCAACGGCCGCGTTGCCAACCTGCTGGCGCTGGCCGGGCTGGACGTGGATTTCAGCCTGTCCGGGCGCAGCCTGGCGGAGCTCTATTCGCCGACCGGGGTGCCGCTGCCGGCCACGCCGCCGTTCCGGCTGGCGGCGCGCCTGTTCCATCAGGACAAGACCTGGACCTTCCGCGACATCGACGGGCGGGTTGGGCGCAGCGACATCGCCGGCACGCTGAACATCGACCGCCGTGCGCCGCGCCAGCGCATCGCCGGCACGCTGCGCTTCCGCCGCCTGGACCTGGCCGATCTGTCCGGCTTCATCGGCGCCCGCCGCGAATCCGGACAGGCCGTCGCGCCGCGGCCGGGCAAGGTTTTGCCGTCGCGGCCACTGGGTCTGGAGAAGATCGCCGCGGCGAACGTGGACGTGGAATTCGTCGCCGACGAGATCCGCAACAGCGGCCTGCCCCTCGACACGGCGGCGGGCCGGCTGCGCATCGACGACCGGCTGGTCAGCCTGTCGCCCCTCAAGCTGGGGCTGGCCCACGGCCGGGTAGAGGGTTCGCTCGAGCTGGATGCCCGCCAGGCCGTGCCGGCGGCGCGTCTCGACGTACAGGCCGCGCGCCTGCGTCTGCGCGATCTGATGCCGGCGGAGGATACCCGCAAGCTCACCACCGGCCTGCTCGGCGGGCGGGCCAAGTTGGCCATGCGCGGCGTGTCGGTGGCCGAGCTGCTGGGCAGCGCCAACGGGGAGGCGGCTTTCGTGATGAATGGCGGCAGCACCAGCCTGTTGCTGGTCCGCCTGGCCAACCTCGACGTGGCCAACGGGCTGATGGCCTGGCTGGCCGGCGGCCAGCGGGAGGAGATCCGCTGCGCGATCGGCGACTTCCGCGCCCAGGCCGGCGTGCTGACGACCCAGAACCTGCTGATGGACAGCCAGCGCATGCTGATCCGCGGCGAGGGCACGATCAGCCTGCGCGACGAGGCCCTCGACCTGCGCCTGCGCGCCGCCGGCAAGGACGGCAGCCTGCTGGCCCTGCGTGGGCCGTTGAAGGTGGAGGGCAGCTTCGCTGCGCCGTCGGTGACGCCGGAGCCGCTGCCGCTGGGCGGCCGCATCGCGGCCAGCGTGGGCCTCGGCCTGGTGTTGCCGCCGCTGGCCCTGCTGCCCCTTGTGCAGATCGGCGAAACCGGCAACGGCGACAGCCCCTGCGGGACGATGCTCGCGCGGGTCGGCGCAAAGCTGCGCCAGCCCTGACGGCCGCTTCAGCCGTCGCCGCCGATGCGCAGGCCGGTCTTCTTGAGGATGGCGCTGGAGAACAGTACGTCGCGGGCGCGGCAGGCGGCGCCGAGCAGTGTGGCGATCTCCTCCACGTGGGCCAGCACGGTGTCGCGGTCGCGCCCGTGCACCATTGCGAACAGGTTGTAGGGCCAGTCGGGCAGGGCCCGAGGACGCTCGTAGCAGTGGGTCACGAAGTCGAGGTGGCCGACGGCTTCGCCCAGCTCGCCAATGCGCGCGTCGTCCACGTCCCATACCGACATGCCGTTGGCGGTGTAGCCGAGGGCGTAGTGGTTGGGCACCGCGCCGATTCGGCGGATGCGGCCGCCCTGCAACATGGCGGCAAGGCGCGTCTTGACCAGCGCCGCGTCGACGCCGAGCTGTTCGGCCAGCACGTCGTAGGGGCGCGGTACCAGCGGCAGGCCGGCCTGGGTGGCGATGATCAGGCGGCGCTCGAAATCGTCCGGCGGCAGGGCGCTGCTCATGCCTTCAGCCTCATGTCCACAAAGAACTCCCGCAGTTTGGGAAAGGCGAACACCGGCAGGCCGGTGGCGGCCTCGATGCGCGCCGTGGCGGCGGCGATGCCGTCCGGCGTTTCGGTGGCAAGCACGAACCACATGTTGAGGCGGTGCTCGCGCCGGTAGTTGTGGGCCACCTCGGGTAGCGCATTGACCGCCGCGGCGACCTCGTCGAAGCGTTCTTCCGGCACCGCCAGCGCGGCCAGCACGAAGCGCCCGCCGAGGCGTTCGATCTGGAACATCGGCCCGAAGCGCGTCAGCACGCGGGCGTCGAGCAGGCGCTGCAGGCGGGCGAGGAGTTCGGCCTCGGTGGTGCCGAGTTGGGCGGCGACTTCCCGGTAGGGCTCGTCGCTGATCGGAAAGCCGCCCTGCAGCGCGTTGATGATGCGCCGGTCGAGTTCGTCGAGGACGGCCGGTGGCGGACGGCGGGATGAGGCGCTCGAAGGGGCGTTCATGCGGCGGCGAGCCCCTGCGGCGCTTGGTAGCGGGCGCCGCACTGCTTGTAGCAGTCGGTGGAGAACAGCACCGCGTGCGGGAAGGCGGCCAGACCGACGGCGTCGGTCAGCTCGGCGCGGCGCGCTTCGACGGCGGGGCGGGATTGACCGTGGATCATGCAGAACAGGTTGTAGGGCCAGTCGGGGGCGGTGCGCCGACGGTAGCACAGGCTGACCCCGTCCTGGCCGGCGAGGGCGTGGCCGAGGGCGCTGACCTGCGCGTCCGGCACCGCCCACACGCACATCGCGTTGGCCTGCCAGCCCAGTTCCCGGTGCCGTACCACGACGCCGAAGCGGCGCAGCGTACCGTCGGCGAGCCAGCGTTCGAGCGTGGCGAGCACGGCGTCTTCGCCGAGGCCGGCGGCGTGGCCGAGGGCGCGGAACGGCCGGGCGACCCACGGCAGGCCGTCGTGCAGGGCATCCACCAGGCGCCAGTCGGCGTCGCTCAGCGGCTGACGCGGGCCGGCCGATGTGGCGTGACGGGTGCGCCGGCCACTGGCCAGGTCGAAGCCCAGATCGATGTGGAATTCCTCGAGCAGCGGCAGGGCGATCGGCGGGCAGCCGGTGGCGGCGCCCATCTCGGCCAGCAGCACGGCCAGCGCGGCCTCGTCGTGGGCGCTGGCGACGAACCACAGGTTGTAGCGGTGCTCGCGCCGGTAGTTGTGATTGACGCCGGAAAAGGCGCTGACGATGCGCGCCACGCGGGGCAACTCGTCGACCGGCACGGCCATCGCGGCGAGGGTGCTGGCACCGAGGCGGCGCGGCGCGAACACCGCGCCGACCCGGCTGATCTTGCCGGCGTTGCGCAGGCAGGCCAGGCGCGCCATGGTCTCTTCGGCGCTGCAGCCGACCTGCGCGCCGACGGCAGCCCAGGGCTCGGGGGAGAGCGGAAAGCCGCGCTGGAAGTCGTTGAGGAGCTGGAAGTCACGCGGGTCGGCGGCGATCATGGCGGGGCTCCGTCTCAAAAGCCGATGCGCTGGGCGCGGGACGTGAAGAAGATGCCCGACGGCGCGTCGGCCGGCAGTTCCTTGCGCACCGCGAAGCTGGCGGTGTCCACCACCGTGACCCGGTTGCTGTCCCGCGAGGACAGCCACACCTCCTCGCCGCGCGGCGTGAATTCCAGGTGCAGCACGGCCTTGCCGGGGCTGAAGGTGTGGATCACGCGCTTTTCGACGGTGTCGATGACCTGCACCCACTCGTTGTCGGGGAAGGCGAAGTTCACCCACACCTGGCGGCCGTCCGGGCGCGCCATCACGAACACCGGCTGGCCCTTGACCGGGATGCGTGCCGTCTCCTGCCAGCTGCGGGCGTCGGCGACCAGCACCTCGTGGCGGCCGACGGCGGGCAGCCAGGCCTGTCCGGCGGCCAGGGACCAGCCGCGCAGGTGGGGCATCTTGAAGACCGGCAGCTTCTCCTCGCCGCGGCCGTAGCCGGACAGGATCTTGCGGCTGCCGGCTTCCGGGTGCCACAGGTCGAGCAGGGAGATGCCGTCCTCGCCGAACAGGCCGGCCAGGAAGTAGCGGCCATCGGGCGTGACCAGCCCGTCGTAGGGCTGCTTGCCGGCCGGGTAGCGGGTGGTGATCGGCTTGCGCGGGTCGCTGAAGTCGCTGACCCAGATCTCGTTGGCGTCGAACAGGGCGTAGGCGAAACGCTGGCCCGGCACGTCGGCCAACCCGACGACGCGGGAGAACTTGCCCGGCGCGTATTCGGCGGGGACCTCGGCGAGCAGTTCCAGCGTGTCGGCGTCGAAGGCCTTGATGCCGCCCGGCTCGTAGTTCTGGGCGACCACCAGGCGGCCATCCTGGGACACCGAGCCGCCGATGGAATTGCCGGCCTGGATGATGCGCCTGGCCATGCGGCGGGTCAGCAGGTCGACCTTGGTCAGCCCGCCGTCGCGGCCGAACACGTAGGCGTAGCGGCCGTCGCGGGAGAAAACGACGTGGGCGTGGGACAGGTCGCCGAGGCCGTCCACGCTGCCGAGGCTGCTGTCGTGGCTGTGTTCGACGATCTGCACGCGACCGGCGGCGCGTTCGATGACCACGCCCAAGTCGCCGGTGCCGCGCAGTTCGGTGGGCGCGCTGGCGCAGGCGGAGAGGGCAAGGGCGGCCGCGAGGGTGCTGAGGGAGGTGAGGAGGCGCATGGTCATTGCAGGCTCGGGAAGCCTTCCTTCAGGCGGGCGACGATCCAGCTGGCCTCTGCTTCGTCCATGAAGCGGTTCCAGCCGGGCATCGCGGTACCGGGGCGGCCGTTCAGGATGGTGGCGACCAGGGCTTCGTCGGGCAGTTCGGCGAGGCGTTCCGGCAGCAGGGCCGGGCCGAGGCCGCCGGCCAGGCGCATGCCGTGGCAGGAGCCGCAGTCCTGGCGGACCATGTGCACCAGCGTCTGCTGGCGCTCCGGCGTCGGTGCCGGCTCGGCGGCGGGGGCGGCGCTCACCGCCAGGGCGGTCAGGCCGAGCAGTACGGCCACGTGGATCAACAACGAGCGGTCCATCGCAGAACTCCTTTTGACGACGCCCTCACAGTAGGTTGACGCGCCGGCAGGGTCATTGATGGGCATCAAGAAGGCCGGGCCGCTGGGCGCCCGCCGACGCTTGGCCTTATCCTTGCGCCCCGTCCCGCCGCTTGCCCGCCGTCCGATGCCTCAGACCCTCGCCGCTGCTGCCCACAGCGAACTGCTGATCAAGAAGAGCCGCTTCCTCGGCTGCGTGCAGCCGATGGGCGATCGTGCCGAGGCCCAACGTGTGGTGGCAGTGCTGAAGGCGCAGCATCCGGGCGCGGCCCACGTGTGCTGGGCCTTGCTGGCGGGCGGACAGTCGGCCGCGGTGGACGATGGGGAACCGAGCGGCACGGCCGGGCGGCCGATGCTCGACGTGTTGCGCCATCAAGATCTGGAAGGCGTGCTGGCGACGGTGGTGCGCTACTACGGCGGCATCAAACTGGGGGCTGGCGGGCTGGTGCGGGCTTATACGGACAGCGTGGCGCAGGCGCTGCTGGTGGCGGAGAAGGTCGCCATCGTGCGCTGCACCTCCCTGCGTTGCGTGGTGCCCTATGCGCAGGAAGGACTGGTGCGGCGGGCGCTGGACGGCGCCGGGGCAGTGCTGCTGGGGGTGAGCCATGGCGAGCAGGTGGAATTCGCCTTCAGCCTGCCCGTGGATGCGGCGGCGGAACTGGTGGCCTGCCTCGACGAGGCCTGCCATGGGCGTCTGGTGTGGCTGGGGGAGGATTAGAAGTACGAGCCGCGAATGAATGAGGGGGACGCATGCATGCGTCCCCCTCGCATAACCCCATCCCCGGGTTACGAGACTGCTCAGCCCTTCAGGACCCAGCCCAGCACGTCCTTCAGCTCGGCGTCGCTGATCTTCTCGGCCGGGTTCGGCGGCATCGGGATCTGGCCCCAGTTGCCGGCGCCGCCCTTGCGGACCTTGTCGGTGAGCTTGGCGACGGCGTCGCCCTGGCCCTTGTACTTGGCGGCGACGTCCTTGAAGGCCGGACCGACCAGCTTCTTGTCCATCGAGTGGCAGGCCAGGCAGCCGGCTTTCTGGGCCGACGCAGCCGGGTCGGCGAAGACGCTGCCGCTGGCGGCGGTGGTCAGCAGGGCGAGCAGCAGGAAGCGTTTCTTCATTTCTTGTCTCCTGAATGAAGGCGCCGTCACCCGGAGGCTCCGGGGGCGGCTGGACACGATGCTCAGTAGATGTCGTGCTGGGTGTTGTAGACGTTGAAGTGGCCGGTCGGCGTGACGATGCGCGGGTCCTTGATGACGTTCTTCAGCTTGAGGGTCTTGTCATCCACGACGACGATCGCCGATTCCTTGTTCTTGGCGCTCCACACCGAGAACCACACTTCGTCGCCCGCCTTGTTGTACTCGGGCTGCACCACACGCTTGGCGCCGTCGTCCTTCAGGCCGGCCCATTCGCCGATCGGCAGCGTCTTGTAGCCGGCCGCCAGGTTGTTGACGTCATACACCACGATGGACTGGGAAATCGCCGGATCCGGGTTCAGCGGGGCGTCGGAGTACAGGTGCTTGGACTTCGGATGGCTCTTGATGAACAGCGCGCCTCCGCCCGGGCCCTTCAGCGACTCGACCATCTTCCAGGCGTACTGCGGGTGCTTGGCCGGGTCGGTGCCGATCAGCGCGATGCTGTCGTCGCCGAGGTGGCCGGTGGACCACACCGGACCGTACTTGGGATGGATGAAGTTGGCGCCGCGGCCCGGGTGCGGGATCTTGCCCACTTCGATGAGGCCGGCCAGCTTGCCGTCCTTCATGTCGATCGCGCCGATCTTGTTGGACTGGTTGGCGGCCACCATGAAGTAGCGCTTGCTGCTGTCGAGGCCGCCGTCGTGCAGGAACTTGGCGACCGGGATCTCCTTGGTGGAGATGGTGTTGAGGTCGGTGTAATTGACCAGCAGGGTCTTGCCGGTTTCCTTCACGTTGACCAGGAACTCGGGCTTGTAGTGGGACGCCACGATGGAGGCGACGCGCGGCTCCGGATGGTATTCCTGGTCGCCGACGGTCATGCCGCGGGTGGCCATGATCTTCAGCGGCTCGAGGGTATCGCCGTTCATGATCACGTACTGGGGCGGCCAGTAGGAGCCGGCGATGGCCAGCTTGTCTTCGTAGCCCTTGAACTTGGAGGTCTCGACGGAGCGGGCCTCGAGGCCGGTGCGGATCTCGGCGACGTTGTCCGGCTTCTCCATCCACAGGTCGATCATGTTGATCTTGGCGTCGCGGCCGATCACGAACAGGTAGCGGCCGGAGGCGGATACGCGGGAGATGTGCACCGCGTAGCCGGTCTTGACCACGTTGATGATCTTCTTGGTGTCGCCGTCGATGAGTGCCACCTCACCCGTGTCGCGCAGGGTGGTCGAGAAGATGTTCTCGATGTTGTAGCTGTTCATCTTCTTCTTCGGCCGCTGTTCGGGCGGCACGATGACCTTCCAGGTCGCCTTCATTTCCTTCAGGCCGTATTCCGGCGGCTGCGGAGGCGTCTGCTGGACGTAGCGGGCCATTAGGTCGACGGTGGCGTCGTCGAATTCACCGGAGGTGCCCCAGTTGGGCATGCCGGCGGGAGAGCCGTACTTGATGAAGACCTTCAGGTAGTCGGTGCCGGCGGCGAGGGTCTTGTCCGGCGTCAGCGGCTTGCCGGTGGCACCCTTGCGCAGCACGCCGTGACAGCCGGCGCAGCGTTCGAAGTAGATCTGGCGCGCTTTGTCGAATTCCGCCTTGCTCATCGGCGGCGCCTTCGGGTTGATGTCCTGGTACATCTCCACGTCGGCCAGCGGCGAACCAGCCGCCTGGTACTTGGCGGCGGGGTCGTTCGTCGATGTCTTCGGCTCTTCGGCGAAGGCTTGTGCCAGGGCCAGCGGCAGCAAGGCCGCGGCAATCGCTCCGGTTTTCCACATACTCATCGTGCATCTCCCTTTATGAACCCAACGAGCGGCCTATCCCGCTTGCGGCGAAGAGTGCGCTTCCGGGCTATTCCCCTTCCTTGACTCGGGTCAAGTTCGAAAAAGGTGGCTGGCTGATAGATTGCGGTCGTCATGATTCCGGGAGTTCCGCCATGCCTCCGTCCACCGTTGCCAGCTTCGGCCTGCCAGCCGCCGGCACCCTGCGCGCCTTTGTCGATCAGCTCGTCGGTGGCCGCGGCAGCGCTCCGGCCGAGACCTTCCAGCCGCTTGCCGGCGGCATCCGCCCGACGGGGCGGGTGGCGCTGGTCGGCGCCGGGCCGGGCGATCCAGAGCTCTTGACGCTGCGCGCCGCGCGGCTGATCGGCGAGGCCGACGCGCTGGTGGTGGATCATCTGGTCGGCGATGGCGTGCTGGACTTCGCACGGCCCGATGCCGAGCGTATCTACGTCGGCAAGGAGGCCGGCCAGCACACGCTGCCGCAGGAAGAGATCAACCGCCTGCTGGTCGAGCTGGCCCGCGACGGCCGCCGGGTCGTGCGCCTGAAGGGCGGCGACCCCTTCATCTTCGGGCGCGGCGGCGAGGAACTGGAAGAACTGCTGGCCGCCGGCATTCCCTTCGAGGTGGTGCCGGGCATCACTGCCGCTTGCGGCGTGGCGGCCTACGCCGGCATTCCGCTGACCCACCGGGATTACGCCCAGTCGGTGGTGTTCGCCACCGGCCACCGCCGCGCCGGCGAGTCGGCGCTGGACTGGACGGCGCTGGCGCGCCCGCATCAGACCGCGGTGATCTACATGGGCGTCGGCATGCTGCTGTCTCACTGCGCGGCGCTGATCGCCCACGGCCGCGATCCGCAGACGCCGGCGGCGCTGGTCGAGAACGGCACCACGCCGCGCCAGCGCATCGTGACCGGGGCGCTCGAAACCCTGCCGGACAAGGCGACGCTGGCCGGCATCCGGCCGCCGGCGCTGCTGATCGTCGGCGAGGTGGTCAGCCTGGCTGGCAAGCTGGCCTGGTTCGACGGCGCGGCCGCGGGGGCTGGGGCCGCGGTGATGGCTTAGCCCAACGGGGCGGGTTGCTGGGGCATCCGTGGGGGCGGATTCTTGTGGGATATGCACATCATTGGTGCATATCCCGGTGTCCATTTTGGTGCATGTAACGGGGCCTGCTGCCTGGCAGGCACTCCTGATCCCCGTTTTGATACTCCAAAAGCCCTTGTTGGGCGCTGGATCGCAACATCCGTGCAACGGGCGCGGCGTAAACCGATTGGCGTGAAGCTTGCTAAGTCAGACAACAAGTCTGCAAACCGCGCCCCAAGAACGGAGTATCCCGTGACCATCCATGTTGCCCTCAATCACCTGACCTCCTACAAGTACGACCGGCCGATCAACGTCGGCCCGCAGGTCGTCCGTTTGCGGCCTGCTCCCCATAGCCGCACGCGCATTCTGTCCTACTCCCTGCGCGTGCTGCCCAAGCCCCATTTCATCAATTGGCAGCAGGATCCCCAGGCCAACTACCTGGCGCGCCTGGTTTTCCCGGAGAAGGTCACCGAGTTCAGCGTGGAGGTCGACCTGGTGGCCGAGATGTCGGTGATCAACCCCTTCGATTTCTTCCTGGAGCCGGAGGCCGAGAACTTCCCCTTCGAGTACGCCGGTGCCCTCAGCCACGAGCTGGCCCCGTACCGCCTGAAGGAAGAGCTCACGCCGGAGTTCAAGAAGTACCTGGACGGCATCTCCCGCGACAAGGTTCGGGTGGTGGACTTCCTGGTCAAGCTCAACGCCGACCTGCAGAACCACATCGGCTACGTGATCCGCATGGAGCCGGGCGTCCAGACGCCGGAGGAGACGCTCACCAAGCGTACCGGCTCGTGCCGCGACTCGGCCTGGCTGCTTGTCCAGCTGCTGCGTCATCTGGGCCTGGCGGCACGCTTCGTGTCCGGCTACCTGATCCAGCTGAAGGCCGACGTCAAATCCCTCGACGGCCCGTCCGGCACCGAAGTGGACTTCACCGACCTGCACGCGTGGACCGAGGTGTACCTGCCCGGCGCCGGCTGGGTCGGCCTCGACCCGACCTCCGGCCTGTTCGCCGGCGAAGGCCACATCCCGCTGGCCGCCTCGCCCGATCCGTCGTCGGCGGCGCCGATCTCCGGCCTCATCGACGAGTGCGAGTGCGAGTTCGAGCACCTCATGAAGGTCACCCGCGTGAAGGAAGCGCCGCGGGTCACCAAGCCCTACACCGAGGAGCAATGGGCCGAGATCGAGGCCCTCGGCCACCGCATCGACGTCGACCTCGACGCCAACGACATGCGCCTGACGATGGGCGGCGAGCCGACCTTCGTGTCCATCGACGACCCGGACGGCGCCGAGTGGAACACCGAGGCGATGGGCCCGACCAAGCGCGTCCGCGCCGAAGACCTCTACCACCGCCTGCGCGAGAAGTACGGCCCCACTGGCCTGGCCCACTTCGGCCAGGGCAAGTGGTATCCGGGCGAGCAGCTGCCGCGCTGGTCGCTGACCTGCTTCTGGCGCAAGGACGGCCAGCCGATCTGGACCAATCCGGACCTGATCGCCGATGCCTCGACGCCGGGCGAAGTGGACGCCGCCCAGGCCAACGCTTTCCTGGCCGGCATCGCCGAACGGCTGGCGCTGGACCCGCGGCGGGTCTTCCCGGCCTTCGAGGACGCCTTCTACTACCTGTGGCGGGAGCGCCGCCTGCCGGGCAACGTCGATCCTTTCGATGCGCGCCTCGACGACCCGCTGGAGCGCGACCGCATCCGTCGCGTCTATGAACATGGCCTGCCCAACCCGGTCGGTTACGTGCTGCCGGTCAGCCTCAACAGCTACACCGGCGAGTGGCAGACCGGGCCGTGGTTCCTGCGTGACGAACGCTGCTACCTGATTCCCGGCGACTCGCCGCTGGGTTACCGCCTGCCGCTGGATTCCCAGCCGTGGGTGGCGAAGGGCGACTATCCCTACGTCAATCCGCCGGATCACCACCAGGTCTTCCCGCCGCTGCCCGAGTACGCCGCCATCCGCCGCCAGCTGCCGGGTGGCCAGACCGCCGTGCTCAACGCGCTGAAGGACGGCGAGGCCGGCTTCGGCTCGTCCGCCGCGGCGCGTGCTGCCGCTGCGCTGAAGGCGGCCCGCGACGCCGAGAAGCTGAGCCCCACCGACCGCCGGCCCGAGCCGTTCAAGTCCGCCGACTGGATCGTCCGCACCGCCATGTGTGCTGAGCCGCGCAACGGCACGATGCACATCTTCATGCCGCCGCTGTCCAGCCTCGAGAAGTACCTGGAGCTGGTCGCCGCCATCGAGGCGACCGCCGAGGCCCTCGGCACGCCGGTCGTCATCGAAGGCTACGAGCCGCCGTCCGACCCGCGCCTGACCCACTTCCGCATCACCCCCGACCCCGGCGTGATCGAGGTGAACATCCACCCGTCGCGCAACTGGGAAGAGCTGGTGGACCGCACCACTCACCTCTACGAGGCAGCCCACTACTCGCGCCTGACCACCGAGAAGTTCATGGTGGACGGCCGCCATACCGGCACCGGCGGCGGCAACCACTTCGTGCTCGGCGGCGCCACGCCGTCCGACTCGCCCTTCCTGCGCCGGCCGGACCTGCTGCGCAGCCTGATCTCCTACTGGCACAACCACCCGAGCCTGTCCTACCTGTTCTCCGGCCTGTTCATCGGCCCGACCAGCCAGGCGCCGCGCATCGACGAGGCGCGCAACGACTCGGTGTATGAAATCGAGACCGCCTTCCGCCAGTTTCCGAAGGCCGGCGAGGAGGTGCCGCCGTGGCTGATCGACCGCCTGCTGCGCAACCTGCTCATCGACGTGACCGGCAATACCCACCGTTCCGAGTTCTGCATCGACAAGCTGTACTCGCCGGACGGCCCGACCGGCCGCCTCGGTCTGCTCGAACTGCGCGCCTTCGAGATGCCGCCCCACGCGCGCATGTCGCTGGCCCAGCAGCTCCTGCTGCGCGGCCTGCTGGCCCGCTTCTGGGACAAGCCCTATGCGCCGGAGCGTCTGGTGCGCTGGGGCACCGAGCTGCATGACCGCTTCCTGCTGCCGCACTTCGTCGAGCAGGACTTCAACGACGTGATGGAGGACATGCAGGGCCACGGCCTCGACTTCAAGCCGGAGTGGTTCGCGCCGCACCTGGAGTTCCGCTTCCCGAAGATCGGCGACTTCGCGGTGCGCGGCATCCAGGTCGAACTGCGCAGTGCCCTCGAACCCTGGCATGTGATGGGGGAGGAAGGCGCCATCGGTGGCACGGTGCGCTTCGTCGATTCGTCCGTCGAGCGCCTGCAGGTCAAGGCGACCGGCATGTCCGACGACCGCTTCCTGCTGGCGGTAAATGGCCGCACGATCCCGCTGCAGCCCACTGGCACCGTCGGCGAACACGTCGCCGGCGTGCGCTACCGGGCCTGGCAGCCGCCGTCCTGCCTGCACCCGACCATTCCGTCCCATGCGCCGCTCGTCTTCGACCTGGTGGATACCTGGACCGGCCGTTCCCTCGGCGGCTGCCAGTACCACGTGTCGCATCCGGGCGGGCGCAGCTTCGAGACCTTCCCGATCAACGCCTTCGAGGCCGAGAGCCGCCGCCTGGCGCGCTTCTTCCGCATGGGCCACACGCCGGGCGAACCGGCGGTGCAGGTCTCGCCGGTGGAGAGGGAGTTCCCCTTCACGCTGGATCTTCGGCGCTGAGGGCGGGCCGGCCTCCCCAGGGGGGCCGGTTTTGCCGGGGGCTCCTCCCCCCGGGAAGCCCGCACGCTTTACCAAAATCAACAACTTCCGTGCCGTCTGCGGCACGGTCGGCCGGTCGGTGTGTGCTAGTTTCGCAAGATGCCCAGCTCAATCCTTGCCCATTACCCCTATCGACCGGACAGTTACGACGAATTGTTCGGCGAGGATGGGGTGCGCCCGCACTGGCAGGACTTCCTCGACCACATCGACGAATCCAGCGCCGACACCCTGAAGGTGCGTGCCGCCCAGCTCTCCCGCGGCATCCAGCAGAACGGCGTCACCTACAACGTGTACGCCGACCCCCGCGGTGCCGACCGCCCGTGGTCGGTGGACCTGCTGCCGCTGATCCTGCCCGCCGACGAGTGGCGCGGCATCTCGGCCGCCATCACGCAGCGCGCCCGCCTGCTCAACGCCCTGCTCGGCGACCTCTACGGCGCCCAGACGACGCTCTCCGAAGGCCTGCTGCCGCCGGAGCTGGTGTATGGCCACAAGGGTTTCCTGTGGCCGTGTTCGGGCCTCAAGCCGCCCGGCGGCGCCTACCTGCACCTGTACGCCGCCGATCTGGCCCGTTCGCCGGACGGCCGCTGGTGGGTCATCGCCGACCGCACCCAGAGCCCGTCCGGTGCCGGCTACGCGCTGGAGAACCGCCAGCTGGTGTCGCGGGCCTTCCCCGACCTGTTCCGCGACATGCAGGTGCGCAGCCTGTCGGGTTTTTTCCGCGGCCTGCAGCGCAGCCTGGCCAGCCAGGCGCCGACCGACGGGGAGCCGCCGCTGACGGTGCTGCTGACGCCGGGCCCTTTCAACGAAACCTATTTCGAGCACGTTTACCTGGCCCGCAACATGGGTTTCCCGCTGGTCGAGGGGCAGGATCTGACGGTCCGCAACGACACGGTCTTCCTGAAGACGGTGTCCGGCCTCAAGCGGGTGCATGCGATCCTGCGTCGCCTCGATGACGACTTCTGCGATCCGGTCGAGCTGCGCGCCGACTCGGCCCTCGGCGTGCCCGGCCTGCTCGGCGCGGTGCGTGCCGGCAAGGTGCTGGTGGCCAACGCGCTGGGCAGCGGCCTGCTCGAATCGGCGGCGCTGCCGGGCTTCCTGCCGGGCATCTGCCGCCACCTGCTCGGCGAGGAGCTGGCCATGCCGTCGGTGGCCACCTGGTGGTGCGGCGAGGCGCCGGCCCGCAAGGAGGTGCTGGAGAACTTGCGCAGCCTGGTCATCAAGCCGACCTTTCCGGGGGGCGGCAACGAGATCATCTTCGGCGACCAGCTCGCCGAGGACCAGTTCGACGAGGTCGCCCGGCGCATCGAGGCCGAACCGTCGGCCTTCGTCGCCCAGGAACTGGTCAAGCTGTCCCGTGCGCCGGCCTGGGGTGGCGGCCAGCGTCGCAAGCTGCTGACCCGCTCGATGGGCCTGCGGGTCTATGCGGCGATCACGCCGGAAGGCTACAGCGTGCTGCCCGGCGGCCTGGCGCGCATCGCCGGGGTGGACAACACGCGCATCCTGACCATGCAGAAGGGCGGCAGCAGCAAGGACACCTGGGTGCTGTCCGATGGCCCGCTGGCCAGCTTCAGCCTGCTCAACAACAACATCCGCGTCAGTGACCTGATCGAGGAAACCGGCGCCCTGTCGTCGCGCCTGGCCGAGAACCTGTTCTGGTTCGGGCGCTATGGCGAGCGCTGCGATTCCGTCGCCCGCCTGGCCCGCCTGGCCTTGTTGCGGCTGTCGGAAGGACGGCGCTCGGAGCGCGTCGGGGCACTGACGATGATGCTCGAACTGGCGGAGGGCGCCGGCCTGGTGGAGTCCCGGGTGACCAAGCTGCCGATCGCCAAGGCCGAGCTGGACCTGTTCCGCGCGGTGCTCGACCGCCGCTCCGACAGCGGCCTGGCGGCCAACCTGCAACGCCTGACCTGGTGCGCCACCCAGGCCCGCGAGCACCTCTCCCTCGACCACTGGCACGCCCTCAAGCGCCTGTCCGCGGAGCTGGAAGATGCCCGCGCCAGCGTCAGCGACGTGTCGGCGCTGCTCGAATTCCTCGACGGTGCGCTGACCACCTTCGTGTCCCTGTCCGGTTTTGCGATGGACAACATGACCCGCGATACCGGCTGGCGTCTGCACATCGTGGGCCGCCGCGTCG
The DNA here is from genome assembly GCF_002028455.1 of Zoogloea sp. LCSB751. Lineage (GTDB taxonomy): Bacteria > Pseudomonadota > Gammaproteobacteria > Burkholderiales > Rhodocyclaceae > Zoogloea. Next base: position 73,991 of record NZ_MWUM01000010.1, read on the forward strand.
AGCGCCTCGACAACCTGGCCCGCAGCCTGGCCCGCTTCCTGCGCAGCTATGGCGACATCAACGGCCCGCTGCAGCGGGAGCTGGCGGTGGAGGCCCTGCTCGAGCTGTGCGACTCGATCATTACCTACCGCACCCGCTATCGCGCCCAGCCCGAGCTGTTACCGGCCTTGCACATGCTGACGACCGACGATGGCAACCCCCACTCGCTGGCCTTCCAGGTGCGCATGCTCGGCAATTACCTGGCCCGCTTCGAGGCCGAAGAGAAGGTGGACCTCGGCGTGGTCGAACTGGAGGCCTGCTTCGCAGCGATCCGTACTTTCCCTTGGGGGCGCCTGGAGGCGGTTTGTCCGGCCCTCGAGCGGGTAGACGCCAGCCGGCAGCTGGCCGACCTCTTCGACCGCCTGGGCGCCGCCGGCCGTACGCTGTCCGATCGCCTGGCGATGCGTTTCTTCAGCCACGTCGGCCAGACCGGCCAGGCCACCTTTGCCGCCTGAAGGCCCCATGACCCGCTCCGCCGCCTACACCATCCTGCACGAAACCGACTACGCTCCCTGCGGCGTGCCGGTGTCCCTGTCCCAGCATCTGCTGCACCTGATTCCCCGCGAGCTGCCGTGGCAGAGCCGCGAGTCCGGGCGCATTGTCGTCGAGCCGGATCTGGGCTACCTCAGCGAGGGCGAGGACGCCTTCGGCAATCCGGTGGCCTGGCTGTCCCTCGACACGCCCCACGACGGCCTGCTGGTGCGCGCCGAAAGCCACGTCACGGTGATGAGCCGGGAGCTGCCCAAGCCCGAGGACTCGCCGCCCTGGGAAACCGTGCGTGACAGCCTGCGCTACTACCCGAAGCCGCGTAGCGCGGACTCCCTCGATGCGTTGCGCTATCTCTACACCTCGCCGCGGGTGCCCTGCAGTGCCGCACTGGCGGCCTTCGCCGGCCAGGCCTTTGCGCCCGGCGTGCCGCTGCTGGTCGGCGCCAGGGCGCTGATGGCGCTGATCTTCAAGACCTTCACCTTCGATGCCAAGGCCACCGAGGTGAATACCCCGGTCCACGAGGTGCTGCAGCGCAAACGCGGCGTGTGCCAGGACTTTGCCCACCTGATGATCGCCGCGCTGCGCTCCATCGGCCTGCCGGCCCGCTACATGTCGGGCTATCTGCTCACCGATCCGCCGCCGGGCAAGCCGCGCCTGATCGGTGCCGATGCCTCCCATGCCTGGGTGGCGGTGTGGTGTCCGAAGAACGGCTGGGTCGAGTACGACCCGACCAACGGCATCCAGCCCGACCTGCGCCACGTGACCCTCGGCTGGGGGCGCGACTTCCAGGACGTCTCGCCGCTGCGCGGGGTGATCCTCGGCGGCCTGGCCCAGGCGCCGGACGTGCGTGTCACCGTGATGCCGGACGCCGAGCGGGGCGAACCGGCCTGATGCCGGTGCCGGCGGAGCGCCGCCGGCTGTACCGCAGTCATGTCGGGCTGGCGGGCGAATGAATTCGCCCGCACGGGGAGCCATGGCTTCCGCTACGATATGACAAATAACGCGCCTGACGAGGGCCCTGGTCGTGGACGCACTGAATCCGGATCCCGCCGATCCCATGCAACGGCTGTTGGTCGTCGATGACGACCCCAGCATGGTGCGCCTGCTGAGCCGCCTGCTGGCAGGAATGGCGCGCATCCATTTCGCCACCAGCGGGGAGGACGCGTTGCTGCAGATCCGCCAGAACCCGCCGGATCTGGTGCTGCTGGATGCCGAGATGCCCGGCCTGGGCGGCTACGAAACCTGTCGCCAGCTCAAGGCCGATCCGGCGCTGGTCCATGTGCCGGTGATCTTCGTCACCGCCCACACCGACACCGCCTCGGAAACCCACGCCCTCACCATCGGCGCGGTGGATTTCATCCCCAAGCCGCTCAATCCGCCGGTGGTCCAGGCGCGGGTCCGCACCCACCTGGCCCTCAAGCGCCAGAGCGATGTGTTGCGCCGCCTGACCGCCACCGACGCGTTGACCGGCATCGCCAACCGGCGCGCCTTCGACGACGGCCTGCAGCTGGAATGGCGGCGTGCACTGCGCAGCCATGCCCCGCTGTCGCTGCTGATGGTGGACGTGGATTACTTCAAGCGCTTCAACGACACCTACGGGCACCCGGCCGGCGATGCCTGCCTGCGCGCGGTCGCCCGCGTGCTGGCGCAGACGGCCCGGCGGGCTGGCGATCTGGTGGCCCGCTACGGGGGCGAGGAGTTCGCGTTGTTCCTGCCGGCCACCAACGCCTTCGATGCCTTCCGCCTGGGCGAGAGCCTCTGTCAGGGCGTGGCGGCGCTGGGGATTCCCCATGCCGCGTCGTCGGCGGCGGCGCATGTCACCGTCAGCGTTGGCGTTGCCACGCTGGTCCTGCCCTGCGATGGCGCGGAGCCGCCCCGCGCGGCCTGCCACGACTGTGATCAGGCGCCCCACTGCCTGGCTGCGCCGGAGGCGCTGCTGGCCCTCGCCGACGAAGCTCTGTACGCGGCCAAGGCCGACGGTCGGGCGCGGGTGGTGGACCGGGTCGGAATCGTCGGGCAGGGATACGAGGCCGATGCCTGACTGGCTCTACTCCTTCCGTGTCCGCCTGACCCTGCTGTTCGGCGGCCTGTCGCTGGCCGTCGCGCTGGGCCACAACCTCTACCTGGAGCAGGTCACCACCGCGGCCCTGACCCGCGAGCGGGGCGCTGCGCTGCGTAATCTGGCCCACGCGATCGCCGTCCAGCTGGATGGCAACATCCAGGAACGGGCGCGGGAAATCACCCTGCTGGCCCAGTCGCCGGGGATGATCCGCGGCAGCCTTGAGGCCGGTGATCTGCGCGGCGTGCTGGAACGCATGAAGCATTCCCACCCCCAGTACGCCTGGATCGGCGTCGCCGGTCCTGACGGCATCGTGCTCAATTCCGCCGACGGGATGCTGGCCGGAGCCAACGTGCGGGAGCGCCCGTGGTTCGTCGAGGGGCAGAAGCGCCCCTACATCGGCGATATCCACGAGGCCGTGTTGCTGGCCAAGCACCTGCCGCCGCCGCGTTCGGGCGAGCCCTTGCGTTTCATCGACTTTGCCGCGCCGATCTATGACGACCAGGGCGAATGGCGGGGCATCCTGGCCAGCCATTCCCACTGGAGCTGGGTCGAACACATCATCTCGGCAGCCCTGCCGGCAGAGGCGCTCACCGACCAGGTCGAGGTCTTCGTCCTCAGCCGCAGCAATGCCGTGCTGTACCCCTACCAGGCGGTCGGTGCCGGCGAGGTGCCGCTGGACCTGCCCAAGGACGTGGGCTACGCGCAGGTGGAGTGGGGCAAGGAGGGACGTTTCTTCACTGCCGCGGCGCTGCTGCCGAGTCCGGTGGCGGCGGCCCTCGGCTGGAAGATCGTGGTGCGTGAGCCGGTGGGCACGGGGCTCGCGCCGGTTGCCGCGTTGCGCCGGGCCCAGTTGCTGCTGGCCATCCTGACGACTCTCGGCCTGGGCGCGGTGGTCTTCCTGTTCGCCCGCCGCCTGAGCCAGCCCCTTGAGCTGCTGGCCGATTCGGCCCGGCGCGTCCAGCAGGGGGAGGAGGAGGCGCTGCCCGAGGTCCGTTCGCGCACCACCGAGATCCGTCACCTCGCCGACGCGGTGCAGGCGATGACCCGCAGCCTGCTGGCCCGGCGGGAGGCGCTCGCCGAGGCGGCGGCCGGGCTCGAAGCACGGGTTTCCGAACGGACTCAGCAGCTGGAGGCGGCCCGCAACCGTTTCCGCGACTTTGTCCAGCGTGCTCCGATTGCCATGGCGGCGCTGGAGGACGAGCGCATCGCCATGCGCAACGAGCAGTTCGTGCGCCTGTTCGGTTACACCGATAAGCAGGTGCGCAGCCTCGACGAGTGGTGGCGCTGCACGGTGCCCGATCCCGATTACCAGGCCTGGGCGCGGGCCAGATGGGCTGCCGCCGTGCAGCAGGGCCTGGCGGAGCGGCGCGCCACCACGCCCCTCGAGATCCGCGTGCAGTGCCTGGATGGCGGCGTGCGCGACGTGGAGGTGTCGGGTGTGTCGCTGGACGGTGTCTTTCTGGCGACCTTCTTCGACGTGACCGATCTCAAGCGTATCCAGCAGGATCTGGAGGCGGCGAATGCCGAGCTGCGCGTGCGCAGCCTCGAAACCGAGAACGCCAACCGGAGTCTGGAGCGGCAGGCCCGCCTGTTGAGTGGCGTGATCGAGAGCCTGCCCTTCGGCCTCGTGGTTTACGACGAGCAGCGCAGGCTGGCGCTGCAGAACCGCCTGTTCGCCGCGCTGCTGGATTACCCGCCGGAATTGTGCGGACGCGACGGCGTGCGTTTCGACGATTTTGTGCGCTTCAACGTGGCCCGTGGCGACCATGGCGGGGCGAGTTTGGAGCAGGTCCTGCCGGTTTTCGTGAAGGCCATGGAAGACGCACAGCCGGTGGTCTTCGAGCGTACCCAGTTCAATGGCGTGTCGCTGAAGATCCAGGGCACGCCTCTGCCTGACGGGTGGACCCTGCTGACCTATACCGACATCAGCAGCCACCGGGAGGCCGAGCGGGTGCTGCAGGAGGCGCGGCGCCAGGCCGAGAGCGCCAACCATGCGAAGAGCGAATTCCTCGCCAACATGAGCCACGAGATCCGCACCCCGCTCAACGCCATCGTCGGCACGGTGCAGGTGCTGGCGCGCGGCCGCCTCGACGCCGAGCAGCGCCATCTGGTGCACACCGTTCAGACTGCCAGCCGCGGCCTGGTGGCGGTCATCAACGACATCCTCGATTTCTCCAAGATCGAGGCCGGCCACTTCGAGCTGGCCCCCGAACCCTTCGTGCTCGCCAACGTGATGAGCCACCTGGTGGACGTGCTGACCGCATCGGCGGCGGCCAAGCAGCTGGCCCTGCGGCTCGAACCGCTGCCGGCCGACGTGCATGCGTTGATCGGCGATGCGCAGCGCCTGGCGCAGGTCCTGCACAACCTGGCCGGCAACGCGATCAAGTTCACTCCCGCCGGCGAGGTGGTGCTGGCGGTCCGCGTCGTCAGCCTGGATGCCGGGCACGTCCGCCTGCGCTTCACGGTCCGCGATACCGGCATCGGCATCGCCGCCGACAAGATCGCACGGCTGTTCGATGCCTTCGTGCAGGCCGATGCGTCCACCAGCCGCCAGTTCGGCGGTACCGGCCTGGGCCTGGCAATCTGCCGGCAACTGGTGAGTCTGATGGGCGGCGAGATCGGTGTCGCCAGCCAGCCCGGCAAGGGTAGCGAGTTCTGGTTCGAACTCCCCTTCGACGTGGCCGTTGTGTCCGAAGTACTGGAGACGCACGGCCCGGACCGCGACGCGCACCTGCGCCTGGCCGGCATCCGCGTGCTGGTGGTGGACGACAGCACGGTGAACCAGGACGTGGCCCGCCGACTGCTGGAGTTCGAGGGCGCGCGGGTGGAACTCATGGACAATGGCGAGGCGGCCGTCGAGTTGCTGCGGGTCGCGCCGGCGGCCTTCGATCTGGTCCTGATGGATGTGCAGATGCCGGTCATGGACGGCCTGGAGGCGACACGGCTGATCCGCAGCGAGCTGGGGCTCACTGCGTTGCCGGTCATCGCCCTCACCGCCGGCGTGCTGTCCAGCCAGCGTGAGCGGGCCTTTGCGGCCGGGATGTCCGGTTTCCTGACCAAGCCCTTCGAGCTGGATGCGCTGGTCGCGGCGGTCCTGCGCCACGTTGGTGACAAGGCCCGCCGGGCCCGTCCGATGCCACTTCCCAACGCCATGCCGGCGGCCGGCGAGCCCTTCCCGGTCATTTCCGGCATCGACGGCGACGAGGCAAGGGGGCGCTTCCTGGACGATCGCGCCCTGTTCCTGCGGGCCCTGCGCGGTCTGCGCGACGAGTTTGCCGACGTGGTTGCCCAGTTGCGTGCCGATCTGGCGCGCAATGACACGGGTGCTGCCGCCCAGCGGGTACACAAGCTGAAGGGGCAGGCCGGCAATGTGGCGGCCGGTGAGGTGTTCGGACTGGCAGGACAGCTGGAAAGCCTTTTCAGCGAAACCGCCGCCACCGACCCGGCGCCTCTGCTCGAGGCGCTGCAACACGCGATGACTCGCTTGAGGGCTGATCTGGCGCCGCTGCTGGATGCCCCGGCGCAGCCCGCCGGCGAGGCGGAGAAGCCTCCCGCCGAGCTGGACCGCGACGCACTGCAGGCCTTGCTCACCGCGCTGGCAGAGCAGGACGTCGATGCCCTGCGGCTTTTCGACGCCCTCCGCGCCGGCCTCGCCGCGCGTTTCGGTGCCGACGAGGTCGATGCGCTCGGGGAACTCATCGACAGCTTGCGCTTTACCGAGGCGGAAGCACGGCTGCGCGGCCACGCCTGACGCGAAGGTGGAGACCGCGTCTTATCCTGAGTTCCGCCCCAGTAGCGCTTCGGACAGCCCCCGCATCTCCTCGGCGATCATGAAGCAGGCCCACAGGTAATTGTCCTGGAGTGTGGGGTTCAGGCGGCGGAAGGCGTCGCCCGAGTCGCCGAAGGTTCGCGCAAGCAGTGCCTGGAGCTGCATCTGCCGGGCGGAGAGCTGATCGACGAGGGCCATGGCGTCGACATCGTCGTTGAGCAGATAGAGCGGATCGGTTGTTGCGGGGAAACTCATCGGGGTGCTCATACGGCACTCCTTCCGGTGGCGGTCGGCGGCTGTGTCGTCAGGACAGCAATGGCAGGTTGGCAGGCGCAATGAGACGTGGCTCGGACAACTCGGTCCGGTGTGAAGCGGTGCATGAAGGTGGCTCCTATGTCGGCGGTCTGAATCTCCGCAACCCACTTCTCACGGTGGGCGGCGGAACCGTGCGGGGGTGAGAAACCGGGACATAGGAACCGGCCAGCCTCGCGGCTGCCCCGCACGGACCGCCATTGAATGGGCGTAGCCATGCACCGAAATGAGAGGACCGCGTATAACGCAGCCTGATCGTATCGGCCTATGTCATTCCGGGTTCTCACACCCGGTCACCGTTGTTTGAGTGACGAGCGGAGTATCGGCTCGGGCTGCGGCGGGGGTCAAGGTCTTCGATCGGTCTCTTAGAAAGAAATTAGGGATGTCCGATTCCGGCGCATCAGAAATGTCCGTAGCGCCGGAATTCCGTCACACATTTCCTGCGCTTTGTGCCACTGGGCCATGCCCGATGTGGGGTGGCATCATCCGTTTTGGATATAACGAATGGCTTATTGAGCTCGGATGAAGCACGACCTTCCTGCTTTTGCGGTACTCATTGATGCTGACAACGTCCGCTTAGACAGTATCTCGCCGATTCTCGAAGAAATTACGCGACATGGTCGTGTGACTGTACGGCGGATCTATGGCGACTTCACCACGTCAAATCTGGCTGGTTGGCGTAACAAGCTTGCAGACCATGCGATTCAGCCCATTCAGCAATACCGCAATACGGTCGGCAAGAATGCCAGCGATAGTGCGCTGATCATCGATGCGATGGATCTGTTGCATTCCCGGCGTTTCGAAGGCTTTTGTCTTGTCAGCAGTGACAGCGACTTTACCCGGCTGGCCACGCGTATTCGCGAGGATGGTTTGACCGTTTTTGGCTTTGGCGAAAAGAAGGCGCCAAAAGCTTTCGTCAACGCCTGCGATCGTTATATCTATGTGGAAAACCTGACGACTTCCCCACCGAATGGCGGCAATGAAGAGGTCGCAACTCCTGTTGTCGTGGAGGTGCGTACGCCTGATCTCGTGGAGGACTTGCCGACTGATGCGGAAGTGCTTCCCATTGAGGAGCCGATCGTCAGCGTAGAAAAGGTTCCGCCTGAACCCGCGATCAAAACGGAGTCTCCAAAAGTCAATTTCAGGCCGCCCTCTCTGGCGATGCATGTCCTGCTGCGAGCCTATACAAACGTGGCGGACGAGCAGGGGTGGGCGATGCTCGGCCAATTATCTTCCTATATCCATGCCAATCATTCGGACTTCGACCCCCGGAGTTATGGCTGTGCGAAATTCATCGAGCTACTCCAGAAGACTGAGGCCTTCGATATCGAATTGCGCTCGCATAAGAACGGACAAGTTTATTTCTGCCGGCCGAAGAATTTCATCCCGCAAAAGATGCAGGCAATGGCTGGAAAGCCGGTCAAGGCATCGGCCTATAGCGAGGCGCTGCTCAAGGCTGTTACTGCGGCAACCAGTGCCAATGGTTGGGCACCGGTCAGTACTATCGGACAAAAGCTGAAAACCCTGGGTCGAACAGTGAAGGAGTCGGGACGCTCGACCCTGACCGATGCCTTGAAGGCGACGGGACTGTTCGAAATGCAGGGAACGGGTGCCGCCCGATATTTCCGGGTCAAGCGAAATGGCAAATGAGCTGAACGGCACCGTACCGCTGACGCTGGCGGATGCATTCGGCAAGCCGCTCCCCCGCGTCCGCGGGAAGTGTCCCGCCAGTACGGAAATATTCTTTCGGAATGGTGTGCATCACGGGGAACGGCTGTCCGGGTCGTCTTTCCATTCCCTGAACCACGCCGTCAGTGCCCGGCTCTCGCCGAGCCCGGAAAGGCGCTGGTCGATGGCATCGTGGTTGCCCCACACCACATCGTCGAGTGCACCGTCCGCGACGCGGGTTTCGATGTCGTGGCAGTACAGGCCCTTGTTCCGTTGCACGTAGAAGCCGTAGGTCCGGCAGGCCACCGGGCGATGGGCGTAGACGAGGCAGGCGTCGGTGGCCGGGTCGAGCAGTGGGCAGGTGACGGGGCGCGGCGGGTGCTCGCCGAGGGCGGCCATCGCTGTGGCGATGCGCTGCAGGCGTTCGGCCGGCAGCGCGGCGAGGCCTTCCTGCAGCAGCGTCCATTCGGCGGCGGTCAGTTGCGGTACGTCGGCGAGGCGCCGGCAGCAGGTGGCGCAGCCCTTGGCGCACAGCCAGTCGGGGTGATCGGTGCGGATGCCGGCGACGCGGGTGTCGATGTCGGTATGGAGCTGGACGAGGGCAGGGCGGTCGGCGGACATGGGCTGGACGGGTGTCGGTAGCGGGACGCCATTTTTGCACAGGCCCTCGCGGTGCAAACGAAAAGGCCAGGGCGTCGGCCCTGGCCTTTTCGTCGTGCGCTGTGGCCTTGCCGCTCAGCCGGCCTTCCAGCCGCCGCCGAGGGCCTTGAACAGGTCCACCGTCGAGCTGAGGCGGGCCTGGCGGTTCTGCACCCAGGCCAGCGTGGCGTCGTTGGCGGTGCGCTGGGCGACCAGTACGTCGAGGTAGGCGGAATAGCCGTGCTCGTAGCGGGTCTGGGCCAGCTGCAGGGCGCGCTTGGCGGCGTCCATCGCCTTGCCGTAGGCGTCTTCGGCTTCGCCGTTCTGGCGCACGCTGACCAGCGCGTCGTTCACTTCGCGGAAGGCCGTCTGCACGGCCTTGCGATAGCTCTCGAGGCTCTGCTTCTGCTGGGCGCTGACCTGGTCCACCTGGGCGCGCAGGCGGCCGCCTTCGAAGATCGGCTGGGTCAGGCCGGCGCCGAGGGACCACACCGTGGCCGGTGCGTCGAACAGCTTGGAGAGGTCCGCGCTTTCGCGGCCGAAGCTGCCGGTGAGGGTGATGCTCGGGAACAGCGCGGCCTTGGCGACGCCGATCCTGGCATTGGCGGCGATCAGCGCGGTTTCCGCCTGGCGCACGTCGGGGCGGGCTTCCAGCAGCGCGGACGGCAGGCCGGCCGGCGGCACCGGCGGCAGCGGCAGGCTGCGCAGGTCGCCGGCGGCGACCTTCAGGCCGGGCTGGCCGACCAGTAGGCCGAGCAGGTTCTCGGCGAGGGCGCGGCTCTTGTCGAGCTGCAGCTGCACGGCGGTGTAGCTGGCCAGCGCGCCTTCGGCCTGTTCCACGTCGAGGCGCGAGGCGATGCCGCCGCTGAAGCGGCTGCGGGTCAGCTCGGTGCTGCGCTGCTGGGCGGCGAGGGAGTCGCGGGTGACCAGCAGCTGGGCATCGATGGCGCGCAGGTTGAGGTAGGCCTGCACCACCGCGGCGGACAGGCTGAGGGACACCGTGTCGCTGGCGTAGCGGGTGCCCAGCGCCTGGGCGCGGGCGGCTTCGGAGGCGCGGCGCAGCTTGCCCCACACGTCCAGCTCGAAGGAGGTGGACAGGCCAAGCTTGTTGACCGTGCGGGTCAGGTTCTTCGGCGGGTTGGTGTTGGGCAGCACGGTGCGGCTGCGGGTGCTCGACGCGTTGCCGTCCACCTGGGGCAGCAGCGCGGCGTCCACCTGGGCCAGCACCGCGTCGGCTTCCTCGATGCGGGCGGCGGCGAGGCGGGCGTCGGGGCTGCTGGCCAGGGCCTGCTTGACCAGCGCGTCGAGCTGGCCGTCGCCGAACAGGCTCCACCAGTTGCTTTCCACGCCGGGGCTCTGGGCCAGCGGGGCGGCGGCGGTGTAGGCCTCGGGCAGCGCGACGGCGGCGTCGGGGCGCGCGTAGTCGGGGCCGAGGGCACAGCCGCCGAGGGCGAGGGCCAGCGCCAGCAGGGGCGGAAGGCCGGTCAGTCGGGGGCGGTTCATGGCTTCACCTCGTCGTGGCTGGAGTGGTTCTTGGGCAGGTCGCCGGCCGGATGGCGGACCTTGCCGCGGCTGAGCCACTTGAAGAACAGGGGAACGAAGATCGTCGCGATGAAGGTTGCGGCGAGCATGCCGCCGACCACGCCGGTGCCCATCGAGCGTCGTGCGGCGGCGCCGGCGCCGCTGGAGATGGCCAGCGGCAGCACGCCGAGCACGAAGGCCAGCGAGGTCATCACGATCGGACGGAAGCGCAGGCGTGCCGCCTCGATGGCCGCGTCGACGATCTTCATGCCTTCGGCCTGCTTCTGGGCGGCGAACTCGACGATCAGGATCGCGTTCTTGGCGGCGAGGCCGACCAGCACCACCAGGCCAATCTGGAAGTAGATGTCGTTGGGCATGTTGCGCAACAGCACCGCGACCAGCGCGCCGAACATCGCGAAAGGCACCGCCATGATCACCGCCAGCGGCAGCGACCACTTCTCGTACTGGGCGGCGAGGATCAGGAACACCATGATGATGCCGAACACGAAGGCGATGATCGACGCCGAGCCGGTGCGCTTCTCCTGGAAGGCCTGGCCGACCCATTCGGCGCGGTAGCCTTCCGGCAGCACCTCCCGGGACACTTCCTCGACCGCCTTGATGGCGTCGCCGGAGCTGTAGCCGGGGGCGGAGTTGCCGAGCACCTTGGCGGCGACGAAGCCGTTGAAGCGCTCCACCATCTCGGGACCGGTGATGGTCTTGACGGTGGCGACCGCCGACAGCGGCACCATTTCGCCGCTGGCGCTGCGCACGTAGGGCTTGAGCAGGTCGTCCGGCTTCATGCGGTAGGCCGAGTCGGCCGACACCTGGACCTTGAAGGTCTTGCCGCTGCGGTTGAAGTCATTGACGTACAGCGTGCCGGTGTTGGCCTGCAGGGTGGCGTAGATGGCATCCAGCGGAAGGCCCATCGCCAGCGCCTTCGGCTCGTCCACCTCCACGTACAGCTGCGGCGCGGTGACCCGGAAGAAGGTGTTGATGCCGGTCAGCTCGGGACGCTTCTTGAGGGCTTCGACGAACTGGGCGCTGACCGCCGCCAGCGTGCGCGGGTCGCCGTCGGCGCGGTTCTGCACATACACCTCGAAGCCGCCGGCGGTGCCGAGGCCCTGGATCGGCGGCGGATTGAAGACCAGGCCAAGGCCGTCGGTCAGGCTCATGCCGATGCCCATGAACTTGCCGGCCATGTCGGTGGTGGTCACCTGGCGCTGGTCCCACGGCTTGAAGACGATGAAGGTCGTCGCCACGCTGGGGCGGTTGTTGCCGGTGATGAAATCCGAGCCGTTGATGAAGAAGATGTTCTCGATGTCGTCGGACATGATGCGCTGGCGCATCTGCTCGGCGGCCACGCCGGTGCGCTGCGCCGAGGCGCCGTCGGTCAGGGTGACGAAGCCGAACAGGTAGCCCTGGTCCTCGGCCGGCACGAAGCTGCCCGGCACGACGCGCAGCAGGCCGAAGGCGGCGGCGATGGTCAGCACGAAGACGACGGTGCCGACGATGCCGTGGCGCAGGGTCAGGCCGACGGTGTTGGTGTAGAGGCGCGTGAAGCCTTCGAAGGCCCGGTTGAAGGGGCGGAACAGCGGCTTCTCTTCATGGGTCGGCTTGAGCAGCAGCGCGCACAGGGCCGGCGTGAGGGTCAGCGCGACGATGCCCGAGATCACCACCGCCACCGCCACGGTGACGGCGAACTGCTGGTACAGCTTGCCGGCGATGCCGCCGAGGAAGGCCACCGGGATGAACACCGCGCACAGCACCAGCACGATGGCCACCACCGCGCCGGACACCTCGCGCATCGCCTCGATGGCGGCGTCCTTCGGCGACAGCTTCTGCTCGCTCATCAGGCGCTCGACGTTCTCCAGCACGACGATCGCATCATCCACGACGATGCCGATCGCCAGCACCATCGCGAACAGGGTCAGGGTGTTGATCGAGAAGCCGAACAGCCACATGCCGGCGAAGGTGCCGATCAGCGACACCGGCACCGCCACGATGGGGATCAGCGTGGCCCGCCAGTTCTGCAGGAACAGATAGACCACCGCGATCACCAGGATGGCCGCTTCGATCAGGGTGTGGATCACCTCCTTGGCGGATTCCTGGATGAAGCGCGTGGTGTCGTAGGGCACGAAGTACTCCATGCCCTTCGGGAAGCGCTTCTGCATCTCGTCCAGGCGTGCGCGCACGGCCTTGGCGGTGTCCAGCGCGTTGGCGCCGGACTGCAGGTAGATGCCCATGCCGGACACCGGCGAGCCGTTCACCTTGGCGCTGCGGTCGTAGTTGTCGGCACCCAGTTCAAGGCGCGCGACGTCCTTCAGGCGCACCACGCCGTTGGGGCCGCTGGCCTTGAGGACGATGTTGCCGAACTCTTCGGGGGTCAGCAGGCGGCCCTTGGCGCTGACGGTGTAGGTCAGCTGCTGGCCGTTCACCACCGGTTCGGCGCCGATCTTGCCGGCCGCGTTCTGGGTGTTCTGCACCTTGATCGCGTTGGCCACGTCGGTGGTGGTGACGCCCAGCTTGGCCATCACGTCGGGCTTCAGCCACACCCGCATCGCGTACAGCGGGTCGAACTGCTGGGCGTCGCCGACGCCGGGGATGCGGCGGATTTCCTCGATGATGTTGATGGCCACGTAGTTGGCCAGGTACAGCGTGTCGAAGGTGTTGTCCGGCGAGCGGACGGCGGCCAGCATCAGGATGTTGTTGGAGCGCTTCTGCACCAGCACGCCGGTGCGCCGCACGTCGTCGGGCAGGCGCGGCTCGGCCACCTTGACGCGGTTATTGACGGCGATCAGCGCGGTGTCCGGGTTGGTGCCGACCTCGAAGGTGGCGGTGATGCTGACCGTGCCGTTCGAGGTGCTCTGGGAGTTGTAGTACAGCAGGCCTTCGACGCCCGATAGCTGCTCCTCGATCGGGGCGGCGACGGTGCGCGACAGGGTTTCGGCGTTGGCGCCGGGGAAGGTGGCGGAGATGATCACCGTCGGCGGCGTGATCTCCGGGTACTGGGCGACCGGCAGCGTGAGCGAGGCCATGAGGCCGGCGATCACGATGATGATCGAGATGACCGATGCGAAGATCGGGCGGCTGATGAAGAAACGCGACATGGACCGTGCTCCCTCAACCCTTGGCCGGCGCAGCCGCCGGTGCCGCGGCAGGGGCGGCGCCCGGCTTGCCGGCGGCGCCGGGGCCTTCGCCCGGCGCGTGGGGGGCGACGGGGGCGCCCGGACGGACCTTGATCAGGTTGTCGATGATGAGCTTGTCGCCGGCCTTCAGGCCGCCCAGGATGATCCAGTCCTTGCCGCTCCAGGCGCCGGTCTGTACCGGCCGCGGTTCGACCTTGTTGTCGGCGCCGGCGAGCATCACCACGGCGCCCTTGTCGGTCTGCATCACCGCGTTCTGCGGCACCTTGAAGACGCCGTCGCGTTCGCCGGTGAGCAGGCGGGCGCGCACGAACTGGCCAGGCAGCAGCGCGCCGTCCGGGTTGGCGAATTCGCCGCGCAGCTGCAGGGTGCCGAGGCCGGGGTTGATCTGGCTGGCGGCGAAGTTGAGCTTGCCGCGTACCGGGTAGGTGCTGCCGTCCGGCATCACCAGCTCGACGCCACGCACCGCCTGAGGCTTGAACTTCCCGCCGGGCATTGCCGCGTTGAGTTCGTTCTCCGATACCGAGAAGCGCACCCACATCGGATTCACCTGGACCACCGTGGTGAGGAGGCCGCCGGTGCTGATCAGATTGCCTTCCGACACCGCGGCGCGGCCGGTGACGCCGGACACCGGCGCGCTGACCGACGACCAGGTCAGGTTCAGGTCGGCCTGGCGCAGCGAGGCCTCGGCGGCCTGCACGGCGGCGCGGGCGGCCGCGTCGTCGGAGGCGGCGGTATCGTATTCGCGCTGGCTGATCGCCTGCTGGGCCAGCAGGGCCTTCAAGCGGGCCGCCTCGCGGGCGGTCTGCTCTAGGCGGGCCTTGCTCTGGGCGAGCTGGGCCCTGGCCTGGGCGACGGCCACTTCCAGCGGCTCGCGGTCGATCTGGAACAGCGGCTGGCCGGCCTTCACGGCGGTGCCTTCTTCATAGATGCGCTTGGTCAGGATGCCGCCGACGCGGGCGCGCACTTCGACTTCCTTCGCGCCCTCGGTCTGGGCCACCGCTTCGACGCTGGTTTCGACGCGGGTCGGCTGCACCGCCAGCACCGTTACCGGCAGGGCCTGGCCGGCGCCCGGTGGTGGGCCGGCCTGCTGGTCCTTGCTCGTACAGGCGCCCAGCAGCAGGGCTGCGGCGACGAGGGTGGGCAGGGTCGCGCGGCGCGCGAACGTACAGGAGGCGGTCGGGGTGGCGTTCATGGGTGACTTCCTGGGGCTGGATTTTTGGTTGTGATCAGGAAAAGTTTATACAATCACGGATGTATGTAAATGATGTTACGACAAATTTCAGATATCGGAAAACCCGAATGGTTCGTAATACAAAAGAAGAGGCCGAGCTCACCCGCCGTCACATTCTCGATGCTGCCCGGCGGGTTTTCCTGGAATGCGGGGTGGCCCGGACGACGCTGGAAAGGGTTGCCGCCGCCGCCGGGGTGACCCGCGGGGCAGTCTATTGGCATTTCAAGAACAAGACTGATCTTTTCTTTGCCATGCGCGAGCAGGCCACGCTGCCGTTCGTGGACCGGGTGGTGTTCGACGAGGTCGAAGGCGACCCGCTGCAGGGGATCGAGCGTGCGCTGGGCGAGGTCATCCATATCCTGTCCGATGAACCGGAGACGCGGGAGACCATCGAGATCCTCAGCTACAAGTGCGAATACGTTGAAGAATTCAGCGGCCTGCGCCAGCGGACGGCCGGCCAGCTGGAGTTCCTGGCCAGCCTCGCCGCCGCCTACCGGCGGGCGGCGGCGAAGGGCGTGCTGCGGGCCGGTTTCGATCCGGCCGTGGTGGCCCAGGACACTTTCCTGTTTCTCAGCGGACTCATCAAGCACTGGCTGTCGAGCGAGCCGGGGGAGTGTTTCCGCGCCGACGCCCTCGATCTGATCCGCTCCCACGTCGCCTTGCGGCGGGCCTGAAAGCCGTAGTTTCCGCATCCCATCCAGCCTGTCCGCCGTTCTGCAGGGCATTCCCCGGTTTCACTGAGATCCGCGCCACGCATGGCTTTCCGCCAGTTCCGTGAGGGCGGTGCGGGTGTCTTCTGGCACCGCCCATGGTGCTTCTGTCGAGATTTCCAAATTCCCGCTTGGCAGTTCAAAAGTTTGGGAGTAATCTTTCAAAAAAAACGAGCTAGATGGTTTTTTACATCAAGCAAAGAGACTGGGTTGGGCCGGATCGGGAAGGTGTCCGGAGAGCCTTGCAGTGTTCAAACCGGAGGAGGTATAGGCGTGAAAAACAGATTCGTCAGCGGTATTCCGCGTCGTCGGATGGCGACCGCAGTCACGGTCGCGGCAGCATCCCTGGCCGCTGGCCAGGCCATGGCGTTCCAGATCCCGACGGCGCCGGAGTCGGACGTGGAGATCCGCTGGGACAACACCGTCAAGTACAACGTCGGCATGCGTACCAAGGGGCGCGACGCCAGCATCTACAACACCTGGCTGCACAACGGCAGCGACGGCAAGTTCGACAAGGGCGACCTGGTCACCAACCGCGTCGACCTGCTCTCCGAGTTCGATTTCGTGGTCAAGAAGAACTATGGCTTCCGCCTGTCCGGCGCGGCCTGGTACGACGCGGCCTACAACGACAAGTTCGAGGGCAACCCGGCCCTGGCGGCGCTGCCGTCGCCCTATGCCGGCAACCGCTACACCGACACGGTGAAGCGCTACTACACCAAGTCCGGCGAGCTGCTCGACGCCTTCGTGTTCGGCCGGCTGGACATCGGCGACGTGCCGGTCAATGTGAAGTTCGGCCGCCACACGATCTACTGGGGCGAGTCGCTGTTTACGCCGATCCACGGTGTGTCCTACTCGCAAGGCCCGGTGGATTTCCGCAAGGCGCTGGCGACGCCAGGCTCCGAGGCCAAGGAACTCTACCTGCCGCTGAGTCAGCTGTCGGCCCAGGCCCAGCTCAACGACACCGTGTCGGTGGCGGCCCAGTACTACCTTGAATGGGCGCCGTACCGCCTGCCCGAAGGCGGTACCTACCTGGCCAGCGCCGATCCCTTCTTCGCCGGCGGCACCAACGTTTTCGGCACGCCCTACCTGGGCGACCGCAGCGGCCACACCCCGGGCAACCGCGGCAGCTGGGGCGTCAATACCAAGCTGACGCCGGAATGGTTGCAGGCTACCGTGGGCCTGTACTACCGCCACTTCGACGACAAGGTGCCGACCATCCTCGCCAACCCGGCCGGCTACATGTACAACGCCTACGCGCAGGATGTGCGCCTGTGGGGCGTCAGCGTGTCGAAGCAGATCTCCGGCATCGCCTTCGGCGCCGAGCTGGTCCGCCGCGACAACGGCGCCCTCAACACGGTGTCCGGCGCCAGCCAGATCGCCCGCGGCGCCACCTGGCACGGCCTGGTCAATGCGCTGGCCTACGTCGGCAAGACGGCGGTGTTCGATTCGGCGACGCTGATGGCCGAACTCTCCTACAGCCGCCTGGCCCACGTGGATGAAGGCTCCAAGGCGCTGTTCGGCGGCGACAAGTACGGTGCCTGCTCCGGCGTGAAGTCCGGCTGTTCCACCGATTCGGCCTACGGCGTCTCCGCCACCTTCACGCCGACCTGGTTTCAGGCCCTGCCCAGCGTCGACATCACCCTGCCGGTCCACTACGACATCGGCCTCAAGGGCAATTCCCCGGTGCCCTTCGGCGGCAACGAGAACAGCGGCACCTGGAGCATCGGGGTCGGCGCCGAGTACATGGCCAAGTACAAGTTCGACCTGGCCTACACCAACTACTTCGGCAATTACCTGCGTGCCGCCAACGGCACCGTGGCGGCCTTCAACGGCAACGCGGCGATCAGCGACCGCAGCTGGCTGTCCTTCACGTTCAAGACCACATTCTAAAAATCTGGCAGGAGACAAGGCATGAAAACGAACATCTGCACCCTGGTCGCGCTGGCTGTCGCCTCGACCGTTTCCGTTTCCGCGTCCGCCCTGGCCGCCGTCACCGCCGAGGAGGCCAAGCAGCTCGGCTCCACGCTGACTCCGTGGGGCGCCGAGAAGAAGGGCAACAAGGAAGGCACGATTCCCGACCTGGGCGGGCCGATCAAGCCGCCGGCCAATTTCGACCCGAAGAACCCCAAGCACCGCCCCGACCCCTTCGCCAACGAGAAGCCGCTGTACTCCATCGATGCCAAGAACATGGACAAGCATGCCGGCAAGCTGTCCGAGGGCATCAAGGCGATGATGAAGAAGTACGCCGGCTTCCGCATCGACGTCTATCCGACCCACCGCAACATCACCTATCCGCAGTTCTATCTGGACAACTCGATCAAGAACGCCACCGCCTGCAAGACCATCAACAACGGCCTGCAGCTGGAAGGCTGCTACGCCGGCATCCCGTTCCCGATCCCCAAGACCGGCAACGAGGTGATGTGGAACCGCCTGTTCAAGTACGACGGCTACGCGCTGATGTCGGAAGGCATGACCGGCACCGTGGTGGATACCCAGGGCAACTCCACCACCACCGGCGTGGGCACGATGTGGATCCAGTACCCGATCTTCGATCCGAAGCGCACCACCCCGATCAGTGCCGACGAGCCCTACGAGAAGATCCGTGTCGATTATGCCGACCCCGCCCGCAAGGCCGGCGAGAAGCTGGTCGTGCATGACTCGGTGGACATGGTCAACGTCGGTCGTCGCGCCTGGTCCTACCTGCCCGGCCAGCGCCGCGTGAAGCTGTCGCCGGACATCGCCTACGACACGCCCAGCCCGACCGGCGGCGGTGCCGGCACGGTGGACGAGGCGGCGGTGTTCTACGGGGCGCTGGACCGTTACAACTTCAAGTTGGTCGGCAAGAAGGAGATGTACATCCCGTACAACACCTACAAGGCGCGCGATCCGAAGAGCTGCCCGAGCTCCACCGCCTTCGCCACCAAGAACTTCCTGAACCCCGACTGCGTGCGCTGGGAACTGCACCGCGTGTGGGTGGTGGAAGCGACCGTCAAGGACGGCAAGCGCCACGTCTATCCGAAGCGCACCCTGTACTGGGACGAGGACATGCCCGGCATCGGCATGGCCGAGGGCTACGACTCGGCCAACCAGATCTACCGCGTCACCTACAGCCTGCCGATCTCCCTGTATGACGCCCCGGGCCACCACTCCACCGACGAATGGGTCACCGCCGACCTGGCTACCGGCAACTACGCCCGCCAGCAGAACGTGACCGAAACCGGCGGCTGGATCGTCACCGACGCCAAGCCCAACAACTTCTTCAGCTCCGAGGCCCTGGCCGGCGGCGGTATCCGCTAAGCCCGCACCCAGCCTCACCCCGACAGGCGCGGGCCGGTACATCCGGCCCGGCGCCCGCCCCAGTCCCACCTGGTGGAAGGAGAACACACGTGTTGCCGATAATAAAAAAGGCAGGGGTCGTCGCGTCCCTGCTACTCATCGCATCGACGCAGGCGGGGACCGCCCTGGCGTTCGACAATCCGATCAACATCCCCGCCGCCCAGAGCAAGATCGGCGCGACAAGCGCGCTGCTCGGCTCGGCGGTGGCCGGTACGCGCATCGTCGCCGTCGGCCTGCGCGGCATGATCATCTATTCCGACGACGCCGGCGCCAGCTGGACCCAGGCCCGCGTGCCGGTCGGCTCCGACCTGGTGGCGGTCAATTTTCCGAGCCCCAAGCTGGGCTGGGCGGTTGGCCACGGCGGCGTCGTGCTGCATTCCCGCGACGGCGGCGCCACCTGGGTCAAGCAGCTCGACGGCGTGCAGGCGGCCGAGCTGGCGCTGCGCCAGTTCCAGGGTTCCGGCGCGCCGGAGGCGGCGATGCTGGTCGAGCGGGAAAAGAACCTGCAGGCCGGCGGCGGCACCCAGCCCTTCCTCGATGTGTATTTCGAGAGCGAGACGACCGGCTTCGTCGTCGGGACCTTCAATCGCCTGTTCCGTACCACCGACGGCGGCAAGACCTGGACGCCGTGGATGGACCGCACCGACAACCCCGGCGAGCTGCACTTCTATAGCATCCGCGGGCGCGCCGGCAGTCTCTACCTGACTGGCGAGCAGGGCGCGGTGTGGCGCTTCGACAAGGCCTCACAGCGCTTCGTGCAGGCCGCCACGCCCTACAAGGGCACGCTGTTCGGCCTCGTCGTCACCGACAAGGACACCGTGCTGGCCTTCGGCATGCGCGGCAGCCTGTACCGCAGCGACGACCAGGGCCGCAGCTGGGAGAAGGCCTCCCTCGGTACCCCGGCCGGCATCACCGGCGGCGTGGCGCTGGCCGGCGGCAACGTGCTGCTGACCACCCAGGCCGGCGCGGTGAACGTCAGTCGCGACGACGGCAAGACCTTCCAGCCGGTCAAGACCAGCCGCCCGATGGCCTATTTCGGCCTCGCCCCGCTGGACGACAAGCGGATCGTCCTGGTCGGCGCCGAAGGCGTGCGCCTCGAATCCATCCAGTGAGCGCGCCCCTGCCGCCCCTGCCAACCTCAGTGTGAGTGCCATGGACCTTAGCCACAATCAGCAGCAGATGGCCGTGATCTCGGATCCGAAGGATTTCGACGAACGCTCCGGCAGCCTGCTCGAACGACTCATCTTCAACAACCGGGCGCTGCTCGTGCTCGGCTGCCTGGTGATCACCCTCTTCTTCGCCTTCCAGCTGCGCGGCATGACGGTGAACGCCAGCTTCGACAAGATGCTGCCCCACAGCCATCCCTACATCGCCAACTACCTGGAAAACCGGGAGCAGTTGCGCGGTCTCGGGGATTCGGTGCGGGTCGTCATCGAGAACCCCAAGGGCGACATCTTCGACGCCGACTACCTCGCCACCCTGGCCAAGATCAACGACGAGATCTTCATCCTGAAGGGCGTCGACCGGGCCTGGATGAAGTCCATCTTCACGCCGGTGGTGCGCTGGGTCGAGGTGACCGAGGAAGGCTTCACCGGCGGCCCGGTGCTGCCCAACGACTACGACGGCTCGGCCAAGTCCATCGAGGATCTGCGCATCAATATCGGCCGCGCCGGCGTGGTGGGCAGCCTGGTGGCCAACAACTACACCTCGAGCATGATCCAGATCCCGCTGCTGGCCAAGGACGGCGACGGCAACGCGGTCAATTACCACGACCTGTCGAAGTCGCTGGAAGACATCCGCGCCCGCTACGCCAGCGGCCCGGACGCCAAGGTCAACATCTACGTGATCGGCTTCGCCAAGCTGGCCGGCGACCTCATCGACGGCCTGCAGAAGGTGATGGCCTTCTTCGCCATCGCTGCGGTGATCGCCACCATCATCATCTACATGTTCACCCGCTGCGTGCGCAGTACCGGTCTGGTGCTGTTCTGCTCGCTGGTGGCGGTGATCTGGCAGCTCGGCCTGGTGGTGACCTTCGGCTACGGCCTCGACCCGTTCTCGATCCTGGTGCCCTTCCTGGTCTTCGCCATCGGCATCAGCCACGGCGCCCAGAAGATGAACGGCATCATGCAGGACGTCGGCCGCGGCACCCACAAGCTGGTGGCGGCCCGCTACACCTTCCGCCGCCTGTTCCTGGCCGGCCTCACCGCGCTACTGGCCGACGCGGTGGGCTTCGCGGTGCTGATGGTGATCGACATCCCGGTGATCCGCGAACTGGCGATGACCGCCAGTCTCGGCGTGGCGGTGCTGATCACCACCAACCTGATCCTGCTGCCGGTGCTGCTGTCCTATGTCGGCGTCAGCCCGGCGGCCGCCAGGCGCAGCCTCAAGGAAGAGAGCGACGAGATCAAGGGCCGCGGCATGGGCAAGCTGTGGGCCTGCCTGGACCACTTCACCGAGCGCCGCTGGGCGACCATCGCCATCGTCGCCAGCACCGTGCTCGGCGTGATCGGCTTCGTCGTCTCCCACGACCTGAAGATCGGCGACCTGGACGCCGGTGCGCCCGAATTGCGCCCGGACTCCCGCTACAACCAGGACAACGCCTTCATCACCGCCAACTACGGCATCTCCAGCGACGTGTTCGCGGTGATGGTGAAGACGCCGCCGGACAGCTGCCGCTCCTTCGAGACCCTCACCGAGACCGACCGCCTGAGTTGGCACCTGGCCCAGGTGCCCGGCGTGCAGCAGACGGTGTCCCTGGCCGACACGGTGCGCAACTACACCGCCGGCGGCTTCGAGGGCAACCCGAAGTGGATCACCGTCAGCGACAACCAGGGCCTGATCGACGCGCAGATCGGCAACGCGATGAGCTGGAACTCCGAGTTCCTCAACACCCAGTGTTCGCTGATCCCGGTGCTGGCCTTCCTGTCCGACCACAAGGCCGAGACCCTCGACCGCGTCGTCGCCGCGGCCAGCGAGTTCGCCGCCCAGCACGACACCAAGGATCGCCAGTTCCTGCTGGCGGCCGGTAGCTCCGGCGTCGATGCGGCCACCAACATCGTGGTCCGCGAAGCCAACCGCACCATGCTGCTTTACGTCTATGCGTCGGTGATCCTGCTGTGCGCGATCACCTTCCGCAGCTGGCGGGCGGTGGTGGTGGCGGTTCTGCCGCTGGTCCTCACCTCGGTGCTGGCCGAAGCCCTGATGGTCAAGCTGGGCATCGGCGTGAAGGTCGCGACGCTGCCGGTGGTGGCCCTCGGCGTCGGCATCGGCGTGGATTACGCGCTGTACCTGCTCAGCGTGCAGCTGGCCCAGCAGCGCATGGGTTACTCCCTCGGTGAGGCCTACCAGCGCTCGGTGGCCTTCACCGGCAAGGTGGTGGCACTGGTCGGCGTGACCCTCGCCGCCGGCGTGATCACCTGGGCCTGGTCGCCGATCAAGTTCCAGGCCGACATGGGCATCCTGCTGACCTTCATGTTCCTGTGGAACATGCTCGGCGCGCTGATCCTGATCCCGGCCCTGTCCCACTTCCTGCTCAAGGGCGAGACCGTGAAGAACCACGTCATGACCCCCGCGGAAAAGGCGCTGATGCCGGAGGAGGCGCTGCAGGACTGAGTCTTGCGCCCGGACGCCGGGAAAGTGGCGGTCCCCAGATTGGTCCCGGCGTCCGTTTTTTATGCAAAGAATCAAGTCTGTTTTTTAAAGTGAGTCCGCCCCTCGAGGCGGGCCGCGCAGATCGACCGAAGGAGACAAAAGAATGGCACGTGTGAATGGAAAGGTAGCCCTCGTCACCGGCGCTGCGTCCGGCCTCGGCCGCGCCGATGTGCTGGCGCTGGCGCGCGAAGGGGCGCGGGTGGTCGTCACCGATCTCAACGAGGACGCCGGCCAGGCCCTCGCCAAGGACATCGACGGGGTCTTCGTGCGCCACGACGTGCGCAGCGAGGACGACTGGCACAAGGCCGTAGGCACCGCGCTGGAGCGCTTCGGCAAGCTCGACATCCTGGTGAACAACGCCGGCATCGTGGTGCCGGCCGACATCGAGACGGCCACGCTGGAACAGTACCGGCTGCTCAACGCGATCCACGCCGAGGGCACCTTCCTCGGCTGCCAGGCCGCCATCAGGGCGATGAAGGCCAACCCCGGCGCCACCGGCTCGATCATCAACATCTCGTCCCTGTCGGCGATCCGCGGCTTTCCGGGGGTCATCACCTACGCCGCCGCCAAGGGGGCGATCCTGGCGCTGACCACCACCCTCGCCGCGCACATCCGCGAGAAGGGCTATGGCATGCGCTGCAACGCGATCCTGCCCGGAATGATCAACACCCCGCTGCTGGCGGCGGTCGGCGCCGACACGCTGCCCGGCCTCGGCCAGCCCACCGACGTGGCCAACACGGTGCTGTTCCTGGCATCCGATGAGTCGCGCCACATGAGCGGCGCCCACATCGTTCTCGACAACGCTTCATCGATCATCGGCGGAGGAGCCTGACATGGCAGCCAGCAAGAAACTCGAAGGCAAGGTGGCGATCGTTCTCGGCGCCGCCGGCAAAGACAACATGGGCCAGGTCATCGCCCGCCGCTTCCATGACGAAGGCGCACGGGTCGTCGTCGCCGGCCGCAAGCTGGACGAGCTGGACCGCTTCGCCAGGACCATCGGCGGCGCGGCTTACCAGTGCGACATCACCAGCAAGGACGAGGTCGCGGCCCTGTTCGCCTTTGCCAAGGACTGGGGCGGCCGCGTGGACATCGCGGTGAATGCCACCGGCTGGGGCCTGCTGAAGGGCTTCACCGAAACCACCGTGGCGGAGATCGACCAGATCACCGACCTGCAGTTCAAGGGCCCGTTCTACTTCTGCCAGGCGGCGGTGGATACGCTGGCCAAGGGCGGCTCGATCATCCAGATCAGCTCGGCGACCGCCACCATCATGCTCAACGACCACGCCGCCTACATGGGCACCAAGGCCGGCACCGACCACGTGATCCGCTGCGTCGCCCACGAGTTCGGCGAGCGCGGCATCCGCGCCAACTCCATCTCGCCGGGGCTCACCGACACGCCGATGACGGCCGGCGCCAAGGACGTGCCGGGCCTCTTCGACAGCTTCCTGTCCGGCTACCCGCTGGGGCGCATCGGCACCAAGGAGGACATCGCCGCCGCCGCCGTGTGGCTGGCCAGCGACGAGTGCTTCATGACCGGCCAGAACCTGCAGGTGAATGGCGGCCTGACCCTGCGCCGCAACCCCACCCGCGAAGAAATCCAGGCCGCCGTCGCCGCGGCGGCCCAGGCTTGAGGAGCGCCGCGATGAGCAATCAATCCCTCATCAGCCGCCTCGGCAGCGTGATGCAGATGGCCTACGTACCGGCCGACGTGCCCGGCGCGCTGCGCTACTGGACCGAGACGATGGGCGTCGGCCCGTTCTTCAAGCTGTCCAACATCGCCGTCGATGCCGCCAAGTACAAGGGCGAGCCGGCCAGCATCGACTTCTCGGTGTACATCGCCTACTGGGGCGACACCCAGGTGGAGATCATCGAGCAGCACAACGACGCACCGTCGATCTATAAAAGCTGGCGCAGCGAGGGCCGCGAAGGCCTGCACCATGTGTGCATCGTCGTCGCCGACATGGCCAGGGCGCGGGGGATCTGCGCCGAGGCCGGCGCCACGGTGCTGCAGGAGATCTGGCTGCCCGGCGGCGGCGAGGCGATCTACGTGGATGCGGGCGGCGGCCCGGGCAGCTTGATCGAGATGATCTGCTTCCCGCCGGACAACTACGCCTTCTTCGACGTGATGCGCGATGCCGCCCGCCACTGGGACGGCAGCGAGCCGATCCGCGCGGTGGGCTGAGGAGGCGGCGATGAGCGACAGCAACACGCCCGGCCGCATCGACTGCGTGCTGGTGGCTTCCGGCAAGTTCCACGACATCGACTTCGCGCGCCTCGAACTGCTCAAGCTGCTCGGCGAGGACGAGCGTATCCGCGTGCGGGTCTTCGAGGACTACTCGAACCTCGACGCGATCCGTAACGCGGCCTTCCTGGTGACCTACACCTGCGACGTGATCCCCAGCCTCGACGAGCAGGAAGCCCTGCGCGCCTGGGTGGCCGGCGGCGGGCGCTGGTACGCGCTGCACGGCACCGCGTCGATCCTGCGCTTCCTCGACAACGGCCTGGTGGATTCGCCGGCGCTGGCGCCGCACTTCATGGAAACCCTCGGCAGCCAGTTCATCGCCCATCCGCCGATCGGCCCCTACCGGGTCGGGGTGGCCGACCCGAAGCACGAGCTGGTGCAGGGCATCGAGCCCTTCGAGGTGGTGGACGAGCTCTACCTGTCCGACATCCACGCCGAACTGCACGTGCTCCTCGACACCGAATTCGAAGGCGAGGGCACCGGCTTCGCGCGCAGCAAGTGGAAGCGCGCCCGCCACCCGGTGCTCTACCTGCGCCCCATCGGCGCCGGCGCGGTGCTCTACCTGACCCTCGGCCACTGCCGCGGCCACTACGACATGCAGCCCTTCATGGACTACTGGCCCGAGAAGCAGAAATGCGCGTGGGAGCAGCCGGTGTTCTACGAGCTGCTGCGCCGGGGCATCGCCTGGGGCAAAGGCCGGGCCGAACCGGCGGCGGGCGAATGAATTCGCCCCCACGAAAAGGCAGCACCGACATGTAGGGGCGAATTCATTCGCCCACCGCACACAAGCAAGATCAGACGGGCGCCAGCCCGCCGCACTTCACTCGAAAGGAAGAGACAAATGGAACTCGGACTGCGCGGTAAGAAAGTCATCATCAACGGCGGCAGCCGCGGCATCGGCAAGGCGGCGCTGGAAATCTACGCGGCGGAAGGCTGTGACATCGCCTTCTTCTCCCGCGACAAGCAACGCGTCGAGCAGACCGTCGGCGAGCTGCGCCAGCACGGCGGCAAGGTCATCGGCGACGCCTTCGACATGAACGACGGCGCTGCCTACCAGGCCTGGCTGACCAGCGCCGCCGAGCGCCTGGGCGGCTGCGACATCTTCATCCACAACGCCAGCTCGTCCGGTGCCCAGGGCACCACCGACTGGGACATGACGTTCCGCCTCGACATGATGGGCGCCGTCACCGGCTGCCAGACCCTCGAGCCCTTCCTCGAGAAGTCCGAATCCCCGTCGGTGATCCTGATGTCCAGCACCGCGGCCGTGGAGACCTTCATCTACCCGCAGGCCTTCAACGCCATCAAGGCGGCCATCATCACCTACGCCAAGCAGCTGTCCCAGCTGTGGGCCGCCAAGCAGATCCGCGTCAACACGGTGTGCCCCGGCCCCATCGCCTACCCGGGCGGCAACTGGTCGATGATCAAGGAGGCGATGCCCGAGCTGTACGACAAGACCCTCTCCGAGATGCCCCTCGGCCGCTTCGGCGCGCCGGAGGACGTGGCCCGCGCGATGGTTTTCCTGTCCAGCCCGGCGGCCTCCTACATCACCGGTACCAACCTGGTGATCGACGGCGGCTACACCAAGCGCGTGCAGTTCTGAGCGGAGAGCGCCGGCCATGAAGCTGTACACCTCCATCGGACCCAACCCGCGCGTCGTCAGGATGTTCGCCGCCGAGAAGGGCCTTTCCCTCGACCACGTGGTGGTGGACATCATCGCCGGCGAGAACCGCCAGCCTGCCTGGCAGGCCATCAACCCGACCGGCACGACGCCGGTGCTGGAACTGGAGGGCGGCCTGCGCATCGCCGAGACCACCGCGATCTGCGAGTACCTGGAGGAGTTCCGGCCGGCGCCGGCGCTGATCGGTGCCACGCCGGAGGCCCGCGCCGTCACGCGCATGTGGTGGCGGCGGGTGGACCTGCTGGTGGTCCAGCCGATGACCGCCGGCTTCCGCGGTGCCGAGGGCCTGTCGTTGTTCCAGAAACGGGTGCGCTGCCTGCCCCAGGCTGCCGACGATCTCAAGCAGAGCGCCCGCGAGGGCCTCGCGTGGTTCGAGGCGCAGCTCGGCGACAAGCCGTATATTGCCGGCGACGCGCTGACTGTGGCCGACCTCCTGCTGTTCTGCTTCGTGGAGTTCGGCGCGCTGGTGGGGCAGGGGCTCGATCCCGCCCATCGGCGCCTCGCCGCCTGGCGCGAACGCATTGCGGCACGGCCGTCGGCCGCGCTGCCGTAGCCGTGAGCACAGCACCCCGATAAATAAAAAACCCGGAGACACCATGCACCAGATCACCACCCATCACGACTTCGACGCCCCCGCCGCGCTGCTGTGGGACCTCCTCGCCGACTTCGCCCACATCGAACGCTGGTGGCCGCAGGACGTGCCGGCCGTGCAGATCGAGCGCGTCGAGCTCGAAGGCGAGGGCATCGGCCTGACCCGCCACATCTACAACAAGGGCTTTGCCGCGCCGGTCAGCGAACGGCTGGATTTCCAGGATCCGGCGACGATGACCTACAAGCTGTCCATCGTCGGCCAGCGCCCCGCCGGCATCACCGCCTACCAGGCCACCGGGCGCATCGAAGCGCTGGCCGGCGGGCGCAGCCGCCTCAACTACCACAGCGAATTCACCACCGAATCCGGCCAGCCTGATGAGGCCGACGCCTTCCTGCGCATGGCCTACGAACTGATGTTCCAGGGCCTCGCCGCCGCTACTTCCCGCTGACACCCGCCGCCCCGCGAAGGATGCATCCATGAGCATGAAAGCTGTCCGCTTCACCGTTCCGGGCGCGCCGCCCATCGTCGAGGAAGTCCCGATCCCGCAGCCTGGCCCCGGCCAGGTGCTGGTCAGGATCGGTGGCGCCGGCGTGTGCCATTCTGACCTCCATGTGCTGGACCATGGCGCGATGCATTTCCATGGCCCCTTCACCCTCGGCCACGAGAACGCCGGCTGGGTGGCCGCGCTGGGCGCCGGCGTTACCGGCCTGAAGGAGGGTGATCCGGTGGCGGTGTTCGGCTTCTGGGGCTGCGGCCATTGCCACGCCTGTCTGCTGTCGATGGAGGCCTACTGCGAGAACTGGGAGAGCCTGCCCAACAACGGCGGCGGCATCGGCACCGACGGTGGCATGGCCGAATACATGCTGGTGCCCTCGCCGCGCCTGCTGGTGCCGCTGGGCAGCTTGGCGCCGCGGGAGGCCGCGCCGCTGACCGACGCGGCGCTGACGCCCTACCACGCCATCAAGCGCGGCCTGCACCTGCTGACGCCGGATGCGACGGCGGTGGTGATCGGCGTCGGCGGCCTCGGCCACATGGCGGTGCAGCTGTTGCGCGTGCTGTGCGGCGCCCGCGTGGTGGCGGTGGACGTGGACGACCGCAAGCTGGAGCACGCCCGCCAGCTGGGCGCCGAACTGGTGGTCAATTCCCGCCACGCTGCGGCGGCAGCCGAGCAGATCAGCGCCTTCACCGGCCGGCGCAAGGCGGCGCTGGTGCTGGACTTCGTTGGCATCCAGCCGACCCTCGATCTGGCCGTGCAGCTGGTCGGCCGCAACAGCCAGCTGACGGTGGTCGGCGTCGGTGGCGGGACGATCCCGCTGACCCAATGGACGCTGCCCTTCGGCTGCTCGGTGAGTACCCCGCTGTGGGGCTCCCGTGCCGAGCTGATGGAAGTCATGGCGCTGGCCCAGAGCGGGCGCATCCATGTGGATGCCAGCTACTTCGGCATCGAGCAGGGGCCGCAGGTGCTGCAGGACCTGCGTGACGGAAAACTGGTCGGGCGCGGCGTGCTGGTGCCGGACCTGGTCTGAACGACGAAAGGAAGAACCGATGTTCCCCAAATTTGCTGCCGCGTTGCTGGTGTCGAGCGCGCTGCTGGCCCAGGCCGCCGAGGACGAGGCCAGACAGGCCCAGGCGCTGCTCGCCAAGGCCGTGGCCTACTACAAGGACAAGCAGGACCTGGCCCTCGGCGCCTTCAGCCGCCAGGGCGAATTCCTGACCCCCAGCCTGTACGTGTACGTGCTGGACAGCAAGGGCACCATGCTGGCCAGCGGCGGCTCGTCGGCCGCGCTGATCGACCGCAACGTGGCCGACATGAAGGATGCCGCCGGCAAGCCCTTCTTCCGCGAGATGCTCGACGTCGCCAAGGCCAAGGGCGGGGGCTCGGTGGAGTACCGCTGGCTGAACCGCCGCGATGGCAAGGTGGAGCGCAAGCTGACCTATTTCGAGCAGGTCAAGGACCGCATCATCGCCGTCGGCTACTACCTGCCCCACGGCAGCCCCGAGCAGGCCCGGGCGCTGCTGGAGCGGGCCGCCGCCGCCGCGAAGGACGACCCGGCCAAGGCCATCGCCGCCTTCAACGAGCTCAACGGCAGCTTCAGCGAGGACGACCTCTACGTCTTCGCGATCGGCCTCGACGACAAGCGCTTCAAGGCCCACGGCGCCATCCCGCGCCTGGTCGGCAGCGACGCGCTGGCCCTCCGGGACGCCGACGGCAAGCCTTTCATCGAGGCGCTGCTGGCCCGCGTGAAGGACAAGGATCAGGGCGAGATCGACTATGCCTGGCGCAACACCGTCACCAGCAAGGTCGAGCGCAAGCACACCCTGCTGCGCAAGGTCGGCGGGCTGGTGGTGGCGGTCGGCTACTACCCGCACTGAGGGGGGGCGCGATGCCGGCAGCGCTGAGCGGCTGCTACTGGACGCAGGCCGGCAACTACGTGTTCGGCGCCGACGACCACGGCCCGACGGTCCTGCACCAGCGCCGCCCGCCTGTTCGGCTGAACGAAGGGGACTTTGGAAGGGGGCGAATGTAAAGTCCCTGCAGCAAGGGCCGCAGCATCGCGCAGGGGCTGGATGGCAGGGCGGCATCGCCGTGGGCCGGGGACAGGCGTATAGTCCGTCCTCCGCTGCCGGCCGGCCCGTGGCCGGGGCGAATTGGACGTGCCCGAACACCATGCCCTTGCCCAGCTTCAACCCCGCCGACTACGAATCCCAGCTGGTCGCCAAGGTCGCGCGCTTCAAGCAGGATTTCGCGCCCTTCGGCCTGCCCGAGCCGGACGTGTTCCGCTCCGCGCCGCTGCATTACCGGCTGCGCGCCGAGTTCCGCATGTGGCACATGGGGCCGCGGGTGGATTACGCGATGTTCGACCCGGCCGAGCCCAAGGTGCCGGTGGTCATCGACGACTTTCCGCCGGCCTGCGAGCCCATTGCCCGCGCCATGCCGGTGCTGCGCGAGCGTCTGATGGCCAGCGAGGCCCTCAAGCGCAAGATCTTCCAGGTGGATTTCCTTGCCACGCTGAGCGGCGAGCTGATGATCTGCCTGGTCTACCACCGTCCCCTCGACGCCGCCTGGGAGGCCGCCGCCACTGAGCTGGCCGCCGACATGGGGGTGCAGGTGATCGGCCGCAGCCGCAAGCAGAAGATCGTCATCGGCCGCGACTGGTTGCTGGAGTCCTTCGAGCTGGACGGCCGTACGCTGCGCTACAAGCAGATCGAGGGCAGCTTCACGCAGCCCAACGGTGGGGTTAACCGCCAGATGCTCGGCTGGGCCTGTGCCCAGGCCCGCGGGCTGGGTGGCGACCTGCTGGAGCTGTACTGCGGCAACGGCAACTTCACCATCGCGCTGGCGCCCCATTTCGGCCGCGTGCTGGCCACCGAGGTCAGCAAGTCGTCGGTGCATGCCGCCCACTACAACCTCGAAGCCAACGCCATCGACACGGTGGCGATGGTGCGCATGTCCAGCGACGAGATCAGCGACGCGCTGGCCGGCGGCCGCGAATACCGCCGCATGAAGGACGTGGACCTGGCCGGTTACAACTTCACCACGTTGTTTCTCGATCCGCCGCGCAGTGGCCTCGACGCGCCAACCGTCGCGCTGGCCCGCGGTTTCGACAACATCCTGTACATCTCCTGCAACCCGGAGAGCCTGCGCGACAACGTCGCCGCGCTGCAGGACAGCCACGCCATTGCCGCCTCGGCGGCCTTCGACCAGTTTCCCTACACACACCACCTGGAGTGCGGCGTGCTGCTGAAGAAGCGCAGCGCCTGAACTCCGCAACCGATACAGGAAATCTCCATGAGCAGTCTGCCCAAGTGCCCTCAGTGCGGCTCCGAATACACCTACGAGGACGGTGCCAACTTCGTGTGCCCCGAATGCGCCCACGAGTGGCCGCAGGCGGCGCCCGCCGAGGAACAGAAGGTCGTCCGCGACGCCAACGGCAATGTGCTGCAGGACGGCGACAGCGTCACCGTGATCAAGGACCTGAAGGTCAAGGGCTCGTCCTCGGTGGTGAAGGTCGGCACCAAGGTCAAGAACATCCGCCTGGTGGACGGCGACCACGACATCGATTGCAAGATCGATGGCTTCGGCGCGATGCAGTTGAAGTCGGAGTTCGTGAAGAAGGCTTGAAGAGGCCTTGCAGTAGCCCTGACGACGGCCCGCGCGGCCGTCAGTAGCGCAGCGCCCGCTCTGCGGGCCGCCGGCTCGCCACCAGGCGCAGCAGGGCGCGCGCCGGCGCTGGCGTCGGGACGTGGATCAGCGCGATGCTGAGCCACACCGCGACGCTGAAGTAGAGGGACATCCACACCATCTCGCTCTGCCAGTCGGCCCAGCGGTGGGACACCACCCAGCGGCTGGAGGCGTCCAGCACGCCTTGGGCGAGGCTCAGGTAGGGGCGGCCGTGGGCTTCATCGGCCAGCCAGCGGGCCCAGTACATTGGTACATCCACGCCGAACATGTAGAACACATAGCCGACGCCAGCCACGCACCACAGGGCCAGCAGCGGTCGCTGGGCCACCGCCAGACGCGGCCACACGGCCAGCAGGCCGACCACCAGCAGCGCCGCGCTGACGCCCCATAGGGATTCCTCGATGACGTGGCCGAGGTTGGCGGTGGTCAGCACCGCGTACCAGGAGCAGGTTTCCGCCACCACGATCAGCGGCACGATGACGTTCGACGCCAGCCGGCCGGGTGTGCTGCGGGTGGCCTGGGCGGCTTCGCGCAGCATCAGCGCCCACTGGGTGACGAAGCACAGTTCGGCGATGGTCGCCACCGAGCGGCCGACGATCACGCTGGACAGCCAGGAGTCGAACAGGCACAGGCGCGGCACGTCGAAGACCGGCAGGAAGGAGCGGTAGGCACAGCCGAACACGTAGCCCGCCGACAGCAGCAGCTGCCAGCGTCGCCACCCGTAGGCCTCGGCCGAAAGAAGACCCTGGCGCCGGTTGAGTGCGGAAGCGGACCACAGCCAGGCCAGGATGTTGAGCCCGGCCACCGCGCACAACAGCGACCACCACGAAAACACGCTGATTGTCATGATGGGGTAACGCTAGGATGCTATGGCGATCCCGTCAAGGAAGGTTTGCGGCGGGTTTGATCCAGGTAAAAGGAAACCGCTCCACGGAACCCGTTGGGGCGAGGGGGGAGCCCGGGACGCTGGGGCCCGGGCCCGCCTAGAACAGCTCGACCGCGTTGTGGCTGCGTCCCGCGTTGAGTGCCTGCAGCACCTGGGCGAACTGGGTGTCGAAGTCGCCGCCGCTGGCCAGGCGTTCGAGGATGCGCTGGATGGCCTGTTCCATCGTGGCGTTGATCGTCGCTTCCTGGGTCTGGCTGGTGTTGAGCCAGCCGTAGGTCTTCTCGATGCTGTCCACCATCTCCTGCAGCAACAGGCGGGTGTCGCGCATTGCGGCCTTGTTCTGTTCGCCGAGGCCCGTCAGCGCCACTTCGGCCTCGCTGAGGGCGATCTGCAGCTGTTCGGCGCGCTTCTGGCCTTCCTGGCGGATGTCCACATTGACCGACAGGGCCTCCGCCGATTCGGCGAGGATCACCAGGCTGTCGCGCAGGATGCCGGCCCTCTCGGTTTCCTCGGTCTCGTCGGGCATGTCGGAGACGATGATCGACACCCGGTCGTAGTTCACCACCAGGCGCCGCTTGAACTGGAACAGGCGGCCCATTTCGGAGACGTGGTCGAGGATGGATTGTTCGAGGGCCGTGGGCTCGCCGTGGTCGGTGACTGCGGTGGCCTCGCCGTCCGGGTGGCGGACCAGCACGCAGGATGTGAGGCCGAGCTCCTGGATCGCCGCCAGCAGACTGTCGGCCAGGGCGCGGTAGTCGTGGCTGGCGATGCTCTTGCGCATGAAGTCGAGCAGGATGCCGGTCTGGCTGACGCTCGACAGGAAGCCCATCGCCATCCGCTCGAGGGCCTTCTTTTCCTCGGCCAGCGCGGCCGCGGCGCGGTACTGGCGGATCGCCACGGCCACCTTGCGCTGGAAGATGTCGGCATTGACCGGCTTGGTGATCAGGTCGGTGCCGCCGGCATCGAAGGCCTTCAGGTGTTCCTCGAGGGACTGGTGGCCAGTCACGAAGAGGATCGGCACGCTGGTGAAGGCGCGCAGGCGGCGGCAGGTCTCGTAGCCATCGATGCCGGGCATCTCCACGTCCAGCACGATCAGGTCCGGCGTCTGTCCGACGCACAACTCCAGTGCCTCGCTGCCCGACGAGGCGGTCAGCACGTCGAAATGGCGGGCCAGGATGGCGCGGTGGAAGGCACGGGTGACTTTTTCGTCGTCCACGATCAGCACGCGGCCGCCGATTTCCTCGGTGTCGTCGACCGCCTGACCCTG
This sequence comes from Zoogloea sp. LCSB751, assembly GCF_002028455.1. GTDB lineage: Bacteria > Pseudomonadota > Gammaproteobacteria > Burkholderiales > Rhodocyclaceae > Zoogloea. The sequence continues at coordinate 107,412 of NZ_MWUM01000010.1, forward strand.
TTCGTCGGTTCTGCCGGGAGCATATCTGTGCATGGAGTTGTTTCCTTGCTTTTCTTATCGTTGGACAATCGACACCGATTTTAACGGTTTGACGTGCACGGAAAGAGTGAGCCCATCACATTTCCTGAATGTTGTAGTGCGCTTGCTTCTCGCGAAAGGAAAATAATGAAACTTAAGGACAATTCCCTGCTGCGCCGGCAGGCTTTCATCGATGGCGAATGGGTTGCTGCGGCCGGTGGAGAGACCCATCCGGTGGTGAATCCGTCCACCGGCGCCGAGATCGCCCGCGTACCCGACATGGGAGCCGACGAGACCCAGCGCGCCATCGACGCCGCGGCGCGGGCGTTGCCGGCCTGGCGCGCCCGTTCGGCCAAGGACCGGGCCGGGCTGCTGCGCCGCTGGTATGAGCTGATCATGGCCAATCAGGACGACCTGGCGCTGCTGATGACCTGCGAACAGGGCAAGCCGCTGGCCGAGGCGCGCGGTGAGGTGGCCTATGGCGCGTCCTTCGTCGAATGGTTCGCCGAGGAGGGCAAGCGCGTGTATGGCGAGACCATCCCGGCGCCGACCCCCGACAAGCGCCTGCTGGCCATCCGCCAGCCGGTTGGTGTCACCGTGGCGATCACGCCGTGGAATTTCCCGATCGCGATGATCACCCGCAAGGTTGCGCCGGCCCTGGCGGCGGGCTGCACCTCGGTGGTCAAGCCGGCCGAGGCGACGCCGCTGTGCGCGCTGGCGCTGGCCGAGTTGGCCCAGCGGGCCGGCATCCCGGCCGGCGTGCTGAACATCGTCACCACGGCCCGGCCGGCGGTGGTCGGCGGCGTGCTGACCGCCAGCCCGGTGGTGCGCAAGCTGTCGTTTACTGGCTCCACGCCGGTCGGCAAGCGCCTGATGGCCCAGTGTGCCGACACGGTCAAGCGGTTGTCGCTGGAACTCGGCGGCAACGCGCCCTTCATCGTCTTCGACGACGCCGACCTGGACGCAGCAGTGGCCGGAGCCATCGCCTCCAAGTACCGCAATGCCGGCCAGACCTGCGTGTGCGCCAACCGCATCCTGGTGCAGGACGGCATCTATGACGCCTTCGCGGCCCGCCTCGCCGAGGCGGCCGCCGCGCTGCAGGTGGACGACGGCCTGGCCGCCGGCGCCCAGGTCGGCCCGCTGATCAACGCGGCAGCGCTCGAAAAGGTGGAAAGCCTGGTCGGCGACGCGCTGGCCAAGGGGGCGCGGGTTGTCACCGGCGGCGCGCGCCACCCGCGTGGGGGCTGGTTCTACACACCGACGGTGCTGGCCGGCATCACCGCCGACATGCGTATCGCCCGCGAAGAAATCTTTGGCCCGGTGGCGCCGTTGTTCCGCTTCAAGACCGACGACGAGGCCATCGCGCTGGCCAACGACACGCCCTACGGCCTGGCGGCCTACTTCTATTCCCGCGACATCCACCGCGTGTGGCGTGTCGCCGAGGCGCTGGAATACGGCATGGTCGGCATCAACGAGGGCCTGATCTCCAACGAGATGGCGCCTTTCGGCGGGGTCAAGGAATCCGGCGTCGGCCGCGAGGGCTCCCGCCACGGCATCGACGAGTACCTGGAGATCAAGTACCTGTGCATGGGCGGCCAGCGGCCGTAAGCGGCGTCTCCCGGGCGTTGCGCGGGGATGGCTCGCGGAGCCCCTGACGCAGGGGCGTCTGCAGTCCGGGCTGCGGTGGAATCGCGCCCGGCGCCATGTCTCGGGAAGGGATGTTTTTTGCACATCGGGCTTGAAAGGAGTTTTTGCCCAGAGTAATATAAAAACGAACAAGACTGTTTTTGATTGTTTGACGCGAGCTTTGCGCAGTCGCCGTTCCGCTGAACGGGGACACCCTTGAATTCATCGTCACCGTTGTCCCTGCGCCTGCTGGCCGAGGGAACCGGTGCGGGAGTCCGTCAGATGCTTCAATACGCTTTTGGCTTCATCTTCCCGGGCAGCAACACTGTCCGCGCCTTTCTTCGAACCTGCCCCTCGGGTGGGTGACGCATCCCGTTCCCGGACTGCCGGGACTCCGCCTTATCCGTTTCCCCGTTTCCTGCATGGTCGGTCGGCACGCCCGGTCGTGGCGTCGCTTTGCCATTGGGAAGAAAGGAGTCGTCGCACAAGCAAAATAAAAAGATGTTGATTTGTTTTTAATGTGTGGTTCGCCCGGTATGGACGACCACATCCAAAGGAGGAGAACGAGTGCACAACAAGAAAAGAAAATTGCGTGCCGCCCGCGTTGGCGGCATTGCGCTGAACCTCGTCGGCGGGACCGCGCTGCTGATGGCGAGCATGCAGGCCGGCGCTTTCGAGATCGACACCGACAACCCGGACGTGAAGATCCGCTGGGACAACACGCTGAAGTACAACGCCGGCTGGCGCGCCGAAGGGCGCGACAACAAGCTCGGCGACAACTGGGTATCGCAGGCTACCAACTATGGCTGGAACTCCGGTGACCTGGTGACCAACCGGGTGGACGTGCTGTCGGAATTCGATTTCATCTACAAGCAGCACCATGGCTTCCGCGTGTCCGCCACGGCCTGGAACGACTTCGCCTACACCAGCCGCGTGCATGGCAATCCGGCCTACCAGGCGGCCGGGCTGGGTACCGCTTACCCGAACAACAGCTTCACCAAGCACGTGGAGCGCTGGTACAAGGGATCGGGCGAGCTGCTCGACGCCTTTGCCTTCACCCGTGTGGATGTGGCCGAGGTGCCGATCAACCTGCGCGTCGGCCGCCACAACGTGTATTGGGGCGAGTCCCTGTTCACCTTCGCCAACAGCATCGCCTACGGCCAGGGTCCGCTGGATCTGCGCAAGGCGACCTCCACGCCCGGCGTCGAGGCGAAGGAGCTGTTCCTGCCGCAGAACCAGGTGTCGCTGGGCGCCCAGCTGACCCCCAGCATCAGCGTCGCCGCCAACTACTACCTGCAGTGGGACCCGCACCGCCTGCCGGAAGGCGGCACCTACCTGGGCGGCGCCGATCTGAGCTTCCTCGGCGGCACCAACTACCTCGGCTATCCGGTCGTCGGCGATCTGTCCACCGGCCCCAACCGCAAGCCCGGCAACACCGGCAGCTGGGGCGTGATGGGCAAGCTCCGCTCGGAACTGATCGGCGGTGACGTCGGCGTCTATTACCGCCGTTTCGACGACCGTTACCCGACCATGGTGAGCGGTCCGGACTACATGTACAACGCCTATGCCAAGGACGTGAAGCTCTACGGCCTGAGCCTGTCGAAGCAGATCGGTTCGGTGTCCTTCGGCGCCGAGGCATCGCGCCGGGAAGGCACGGCGCTGGCCTCCAACGGCACCGGCCTGGCCCTTGGCAACACCTGGCACGCGCTGGCCAACGTGATCGCCTACTTCGGCAAGACGCCGCTGTATGACTCGGCGCCGCTGACCGTCGAAGTGAACTACGTGCGCCTCGACGACGTGAATGGCGACACCGCGGCCTTCTTCAAGCACAAGGACTACGGCTGCACCACCGGCATCCGCTCCGGCTGCGCGACCAACGACGCGTGGGGCTTCAACGTGGCCTTCACGCCGACCTGGTTCCAGGTCCTGCCTGGCGTCGATGTGACCCTGCCGATCAACTACAGCCGCGGCCTCAAGGGCAATTCGCCGGTGCCGCTCGGGCCGGGTGAGAACTCCGGTGCGTGGAGCCTGGGTGTCGGCCTCGACATCTTCTCCAAGTACACCGTGAACCTCTCCTACAACGACTACTTCGGCGGCTACAGCATGGGCCCCAACCCGGTCGCCGTGCCCGGCGTCGCCAGCGAAGTGTGGCAGGGCACCAACGGCAGCGGCGTCCTGCGCGACCGCGGCTGGGTCTCCCTGACCGTCAAGGCTACCTTCTGATCCAAGGAATAAAGGTTATCCCATGAAGACCTGTGCAAAGACCCTCACCCTGATGCTGGCCCTCGGCGCATCGGGCATTGCCGGCGCCGCGCTGACGCCGGAGGAAATCAAGCAGCTCGGCACCACCCTCACGCCGTGGGGCGCCATCAAGGCCGGCAATGCCGACGGCAGCATTCCCGCCTACAGCGGCGGCATCGAACCGCCGCCCAGCTACGATCCGAAGAAGCCCCAGTTCCGGCCCGACCCCTTCGCCAATGAGAAGCCGCTGTTCTCCATCACCGCCGCCAACATGGCCAAGTACGAGGACAAGCTGAGCGCCGGCCAGAAGGAGATGCTGAAGAAGTACGCCACCTTCCGCATCGACGTTTATCCGAGCCACCGCACCGCTAAGTACCCCAAGTACGTCATCGACAACACGCTGAAGAATGCCGCCAGCTGCGCGCTCGCGCCGAACCTGCTGCAGCTGGCCGGCACCTGCTTCGGTGGCGTGCCCTTCCCGATCCCCAAGAACGGCGCCGAGGTGATGTGGAACCGTACCCTCAAGTACGACCAGTACGCCTACCAGTCGCCGGGCCAGACCTCGACGCTGGTGGACCGCAGCGGCCGCCGCGTGGAAACCGGCTCCTTCGCCTACTGGCAGACCTATCCCCACTACGAGCCGGGCCGCAGCAAGCCGATCTCATCCGATGACATCCTCGAATACGGCCGTGTGGACTGGACCGGCCCGGCGCGCAAGGCCGGCGAGAAGCTGGTGCTGCACGATTCGGTGGACATGCTCAACGTCGGCCGCCGCGCGTGGACCTACCTGCCCGGCCAGCGCCGCGTGAAGCTGTCGCCGGACGTGGCCTACGACACCCCCAGCCCGGCCGGCGGCGGCGTCGGCACCGTGGATGACACCCAGGTCTTCTACGGCGCCCAGGACCGCTACAACTACAAGCTGGTGGGCAAGAAGGAGATCTTCATTCCTTACAACACCTTCAGGCTGCACGACGAGAAGCTGTGCCCCAGCGACAAGGTGTTCACCCCCAATCACCTCAACCCCGACTGCGTGCGCTGGGAACTGCACCGGGTATGGGTGGTGGAGGCCACGCTGAAGGAAGGCAAGCGCCATATCTACCCGCGCCGCACGATCTACTGGGACGAGGACATTCCGGCGGTCGGCATGGCCGACAACTATGACGATGCCGGCAAGATCTTCCGCGTCTCGCAGATCAACTACTACCCCTTCTACGAGACCACCGGCCACAACCCCCACGAGTTCGTCGTGCACGACCTGAACAGCGGGGCCTACGTCCGCCAGGCCTACACCCCGGCCGAGGGCGGCATGATGGTCGTCACCAAGCCGACGGAGGCCAAGCAGGCCGGCTTCTACGATTCGGCCGCCATCGCCCAGGAAGGCGTGCGCTGACCCGACGCCGGCCCGGCCTGCCTTTGCGGCGGGCCGGGCCGGTTGCTTTCATGAGGAGGGCTACATGAACAGACTGCAAGGCAAGGTGGCCATCGTCACCGGCGCCGCGTCGGGGCTGGGGGCGGCCGATGCGCGCCTGCTGGCCGCCGAGGGCGCACGGGTGGTGCTCACCGACATCAACGCCGAGCAAGGAGAGGCGGTGGCGAAGGGCGCGATCCTGGCCATGACCCGCAGCATCGCCGTGCATTGCCAGGAGCAGGGCTACGGTATCCGCTGCAACGTGATCCTGCCCGGCGCCCACGACACGCCGATGACCGCCGCCGCGCTGGCCTCCCTCGACGACGCCGCGGCCGGCCTCGAGCAGATCCACAACCACGGCCAGGGCAAGCCCGAGGACGTCGGCAACCTGGTGGTCTTCCTGGCCTCCGACGAATCCCGCCACATCACCGGCATCTCGGTGGTCATCGACAACGGGGAAACGATCCGATGAACGACCGCGAACTGCAGCAACTGCGCGCCGAGGTGGCCGACCTGGCGGCCCGCCGCGACATCCACCAGGCCCTCAACCACTACATGCGTGGCCAGGATCGCCTGTTGCCGGAAACCCAGCGCCTGGCCTTCCATCCCGACGCGTGGGTGGATTGCGGCCTGTTCGCCGGTCCGGCGGCGGCGTTCATCGACTTCGCCCAGGGCTTCCTGGCCGCCTGCGACGCCAGCCAGCACCTGATCGGCCAGGTCAGCATCACGCTGGACGGCCGCAAGGCGAAGGGCGAGGTGTATTTCATCGCCCACCACCGCATCACCGAGAACGGCGAGAAGAAGGACCTCTTCGTCGCCGGCCGCTATCACGACGAGTACGAAGATCGCGGCCAGGGCTGGAAGATCGCCCGCCGCAAGGAGATCGTCGACTGGGCCCGCACCGACGCGGCCGCCGACGCCTTCCTGAAGGACCAGCCGGCCCTGCACCTGGCCGCCCGCGGCGAGCTGGGCTGAGCCCGGCTGCCGCATTGCACAATATAAAAGACAGATCAATCTGTTTGTAGTGCGTTAATCTGCCGCCTCGGCGGCACCGGAAGCGCGCAGTGCCGAGCGGCGCAGCGCGTGACGCATCACGGAGGAGAAGCACCCATGAACCACCCGGCCGAAATCCTGCCGCCCGGCGCCGCCCGCTGCCCGGGGCCGAGCACCGCCGAAATCATCCGCGCCGACGGCGACCAGCCGCCGGCCCATCTCACCGAGCCGAGCTACCAGTTTCTCGGCGACGCCGACATCGCCTACGCCCGCTACACGTCCCGCGCCTTTCACGAGCTGGAAAAGGACAAGCTGTGGACCAAGGTGTGGCAATGGGCCTGCCGCGAAGACGACATTCCCGGCCCCGGCGACTATTTCCTCTATGAGATCACCGACAAGTCGGTGATCATCGTGCGCACCGAGAGTGGGGCGATCAAGGCCTATCCCAACGCCTGCCTGCACCGCGGCACCCAGCTCAAGCCGGCCGGCTCGGCCGGGCGCTCGAAGAACCTGCGCTGCCCCTTCCACGGCTTCACGTGGACGCTGGACGGCGCGCTCAGCGACGTACCCTGCCGCTGGGATTTTCCGCACATCCGCGACGAGGATTTCCAACTGCCGGCACTGAAGGTGGACACCTGGGGTGGCTTCGTCTTCATCAACTTCGACCAGGACGCGCCGCCGCTCGCCGAGCACCTGGGCGTGCTGCCGGCGCACTTCGCCAACTGGGACCTGGGTGCCAAGTTCACTGCGCGCCATGTGCGCAAGCTGCTGCCGGCCAACTGGAAGGCCTGCCTGGAAGCCTTCCTGGAGTCCTACCACGTGCTGGAGACCCATCCGCAGGGCGTGCTGACGGTGGGTGACGCCAACAGCCAGTACGACATTTACGGCGAGAGCGTGTCGCGCTTCGTGCATCTAGTGGGTTATCCGAGTCCCCACCTGAAGGAGACGTTCACCCAGCAGCAACTGCTCGACGCGCTGCTCGGCGAAGGCGTCGTGGAAGCCATTGCCGACGAGGACACCAAGCTGCGCGTACCCCCCGGCGGCACCGCTCGCCAGGTCTTCGCGCAGCACCTGCAACAGCTCTTCGGCAAGGCCTACGGCAAGGATTTCTCCCACCTCAGCGTGTCCGAGACCATCGACGCCATCGAGTACTGCTTGTTCCCCAACACCTGTCTGTTCCCGTCGCTGCTGTTCCCGATGGTCTATCGCTTCCGCCCCAACGGTGACGATCCGGATTCCTGCATCTTCGATCTGCTGTTCCTGCAGCCGGTACCCGATTCCGGCGTCCGCCCCGACCCGGCGGAGGTCATCGAGCTGGATTTCGAGCAGTCCTTCCACGAGGTGCCGGGCTTCGACCCTGGCCTGGCGACCATCTACGACCAGGACACCGGCAACCTCGGCGGCCAGCAGCGCGGCTTCAAGTCCAGCACCAAGCCGGGCCAGACCCTCGGCAACTATCAGGAAGTGCGCCTCCGCCAGCTGCACCAGACGCTGGACACGTTTCTCGGCAAAAAATGAATGAATCGGGAGTAAAACATGAATAAATTGCATGACAAGGTGGCCCTGGTCACGGGCGCTGCGTCCGGCATCGGCGCCGGCATTGCCCGCCGCTTCATTGCCGACGGGGCGACGGTGATGCTTACCGACATCAACGACGCCGCCGGTGCTGCACTGGCCGACGAGCTGGGCCCGCGTGCGGCCTACCTGCCCCTCGACGTGCGCGAGGAGGGTGCCTGGCAGGCCGCCATCGCCGAGGTGGAGCGGCGCTGGGGCCGCCTCGACATTCTGGTGAACAACGCCGGCATCTCCTTCCCGGCCCATATCGAGGCCGCCACGCTGGAAGACTGGCGCAAGCACATGCGCGTGCATGGAGAAGGCACTTTCCTCGGCTGCAAGTACGGCGTGGCGAGCATGAAGAAGCGCGGTGGCGGGGCCATCGTCAACGTGTCGTCCGTCGAGAGCATCCGCCCGGGCCCGCTGTTCGTCGCCTACGGCGCCGCCAAGGCCGCCCAGGATGCCGTCACCAAAACGGTGGCGCTGCACTGCGGCGAGCAGGGCTACAAGATCCGCTGCAACTCGGTGCACCCCGCCGCCACGCGCACTCCAAACCTCCAGCAGTATCTCGACGCCTCCGCCGATCCGGCCCGGCTGGAAGCCATCTATGCCGGCATGCAGCCGCTCAACCGGATTGCCGAGGTGGCTGAGATCGCCGCCGCGGTGGCCTTTCTGGCCAGCGACGAGGCGAGCTTCATGACCGGCCACCAGATGTACGTGGACGGCGGCGTGCTGGCCAAACCCTATCCCGCCGGCGAAGGCGCATGAGGAAAGACATGAACATCGAACAACTGGAACGGGCCGTCGCCGAGCTGCAGGCCAGGCAGGATCTGCACGATCTGAACGTGCGCTACGCCGAAGGCGTGGATCGCCGCGACCGCGCGCTGCTGGAAACCCTGTGGTGGCCGGACTCGGAGATCGACTTCGGGCTGTTCAAGGGGACCGGCCGGCAGTTCGCCGAGGTGATCAGCGCGCCGAACCCGGCGGTGGAGATCAGCTATCACTTCGCCTCCAACGAGCGCTTCGAGGTGGACGGCGACCAGGCCACCGGCCGCAGCTATGTGATCGGCGTGAGCGTGGCGGTCGCCGAGGATGGCACGAAGACCGACCACATGGTCGGTGGCCGCTACCTGGACCAGTACGCACGCCGCGACGGGATGTGGAAGTTCACGCGGCGCCTGTTCGTTGTGGACTGGATGTCCAGCCAGCCCGGCAGCGCCGTCTGGGATGCCGGCATCGGTGCGCTGGCGGCCCGCGGCCGGCCCGGCCCGGACGACGTGTCCTACACCTTCTTCAAATCATGAGCGTCGGCGACAGGCCTGGAGATCAATCATGAGTAACGCATTCCATTCCGTGCTGGACGCCGCCGAGTTGCCGCCCGGCGCCAGCAAGGCCGTACAGATCGACGGCCACAACATCCTGGTCGGCAATTCCGCCGGCGAGTTCTTCGCGGTGCAGAACCGCTGCACCCACCAGGATTCGCCCCTCGAAGGCGGGCGCATCCGCAACGGCCTGATCGCCTGCCCGCTGCACGGCGTGATGTTCGACGTGCGCACCGGTTGCGGCAAAGGCCAGATGGGCCGCGTGCCGCTGCGCACCTATGCGCTGCGGGTGGTGGAGGGGCGCATCGAGGTGTCCGTCGACATGCCGCTCACGGCCTGAGGGGGAGGGAGAGAGCATGAACGATCGCATTGCGATGCCGCTGATCCCCGGCGACGACGCCGGCCTGCCCCCGGGCGCCGACCGGTGTCCGGGTCCCAGCGCCCAGGACATCGTGGCCCGGGACCTCAATCCACCGCCGCAGGTCCTGCGGGAGTCCCGCTACGAGTTTCTCGGCGATGGGGACATCGATTACCGCCGCTACACCTCCCGGGAGCATTACGAGCAGGAAATGACCCACATCTGGGCCAAGACCTGGCAATGGGCTTGCCGCGAGGAGCACATTCCGCAGGTCGGCGACTACTACGTGTACGAGGTGGGCCACCATTCGGTGCTGGTGGTCCGCACGGAAGGCGGCATCAAGGCTTACTACAACGCCTGCCTGCATCGCGGCACCAAGCTGCGCCCGGAAGAGGGCATGGGATCGGCCCAGGAGCTGCGTTGCCCCTTCCATGGCTGGACGTGGACGCTTGAAGGTGCGCTGAAGAGCGTGCCCTGCGCGTGGGACTTTCTCCATGTGAAGCCGGAGGCCTACCGCCTGCCGGAGGTCCGCGTCGGCCTGTGGGGTGGCTTTGTCTTCATCAATATGGATGAGGATGCGCCGTCCCTGGAAGCCTACCTGGAGGTGCTGCCCGAGCATTTCCGCAATTGGGACCTGGGCCAGCGTTACACCGAGCTGCATCTGGGCAAGATCCTGCCCAGCAACTGGAAGACCGGCATGGAAGCCTTCATCGAGGCTTACCACGTGTTTGAGACGCACCCGCAGCTGCTCCGTGGGACCGGCGATGCCAATGTCCAGTACGACGTTTATGGCGAGCACGTGGCCCGCTTCTACGTGGCTCTCGGGGTGAGCAGCCCGCATCTGGAACAGCCCCTCAGCGAGCAGGAACTGGTGGACTCCATGCTGATCGGCGACCGTTCTGTGGTTGGTGACGAGCTGGTGGTGCGGGAGGGGGAGCGCGCCCGTACTGTGATGGCCCGCGTGCTGCGCAAGGTGCTCGGCGAGAAGTACGGCACCGATCTGTCGGGGGTGTCGGATACCGAGATCATCGACACCATCGAATACCACCTGTTCCCGAACATGGTGCTGTTCCCGGGCGTGTCGCTGCCGATGGTCTATCGCTTCCGGCCGCTCAAGGACGACCCGGAGCGTTGCCTGTTCGAAATCCTGTTCCTGCGCCCGCTCCCTCAAGAGGGCCTGCCCCCCGATCCCCCGGAGATGGTGCTGGTGAGCGAGGAGGAGTCCTATGCCGTGGTGCCGGGTATGGATCCGCTGCTGGCCAAGGTCTACGACCAGGACACGGCCAACCTGCGGGCCCAGCAGCAGGGCTTCCGGGCGTCGAAGAAGCCAGGCCAGACCCTCGGCAACTACCAGGAAATCCTCATCCGCCACTTCGAACGCACGGCCGACCGTTACCTGGCCCGTGGCCAGGCGGAGGGTTGAGGCATGGATGCCCTCAAGGTCGTGAGCTTCCTGCACCGCCGCGCCGACTTCAGCCAGACCCGCTTCAGCGAATACTGGCGGACCACCCACAAGGAGCACGCGCTGAAGTTGGTGGAGGCCGGCTTCTTCCGTGGCTACATCCAGAACCACGCGCTGGACTGGCAGCCCGAGGCGCCGGCAACCGAACACTGAACACAACGAGGAAGAGGAGAAGAAAACCATGACAGGACCGAGCCTGCACAACAAGGTCGCCATCGTCACCGGCGCCGGAATGGGCATGGGCGCCGCCACGGCGCTGTTGTTCGCCGAAGCCGGCGCCAGGGTGGTGGTGTCGGACGTCAATGAGGCGGCCGGCCGCGAGGTGGTCGCCCGCATCGAACAGGCCGGCGGCACGGCGCTGTTCCACAAGTCCAACGTGGCCGTCGGCGCCGAGGTGGACCAGCTGGTCCGTGCCACCGTCGAGTGCTTCGGGCGTCTCGACGTGGCGGTGAACAATGCCGCGGTGACCCCCGACACGCGGCCGTTGGCCGAACTGGATGAAGCCGAGTTCGACAAGGTGCTGGCGGTGGACCTGAAGGGCGTGGCCCTGTGCCTGCGCTACCAGCTGGCACAGATGATCCGCCAGGGGCAGGGCGGTTCGATCGTGAACATCGGCTCGGTGAGCTCCTTCCGGCCGCAGCCCAACAACGGCGCCTACGTCGCCGCCAAGCACGGCGTCATCGGCCTGACCAAGGTCGCGGCGCTGGAGAACGGCGCGCACAGGATCCGCGTCAATGCGGTGGCGCCGGGCGCCATCGACACCCCGATGCTGCGCGGCGCGCTCGACGCGATGGGCGCCAGCGAGGCCGATTTCGCCGCGGTGCTGAGCCTGCTCGGCCGCTTCGGCGAGGCGCGGGAAGTTGCCCAGGCCAGCCTGTGGCTGGCTTCCGACCTCGCCTCCTACGTCACTGGCACCACCATCAACGTGGATGCCGGCTACGCCAACCGCTGACCCCGATAACGGGGCGGCGATCATTACAAAGACGATTCACCCAAGAAGGAGACCAGCATGAGTGACAACAACGAGCAGCAGCTTTTGCAGCAACTGGAAGACAAGCAGGCCCTGCGCGAACTGGGCACCCTGTTCGCCCGCGCCGCCGACCGCGCCGACCGCAGCCTGCTGGCCAGCCTGTTCGCCGACGGCGCGCAGGTCAGCGATGGTGGCTTCAGCGGCCCGGCCAGCGAGTTCGTCGGGGTGTGCGTGGCGCCGGCCGGCCTGGAGCGCAGCTTCCACTCGGTGTCCAACGAGTTCTACCAGGTGGACGGCGACACGGCTCGCGGCGAGCTGTACGTGATCACCGTCAGCACCTGGAACAAGGACGGCGCCAAGACCGACACCCTGATCGGCGGCCGCTACCTGGACGAATACCGCAAGGTCGGCGGGGCCTGGAAGATCGCCCGGCGTACCTTCGTGCATGAGTGGAACATGAGCTTCCCGACCACCACCGTGTGGGACGAGGGCCTGTTCGGCATGATCAAGCTGCGCGGCACCCGCGGCCAGGACGACCCCAGCTACACCCTGTTCGGAGAAAAGGCATGAGCAGCGCCGCCCGCATCCGCGCGCTGGCGGACAAGCAGGCGATCCACGAGCAGATGTGCCGCTACATCCAGGCCGTCGATCGCTGCGACCTCGAGCTGCTGAAGTCCACCTTCCACCACGACGGTACGGTGATCTTCGGCATCTTCGACGGCAACGCCCACGCCTTCTGCGACTACGACATCCCCTTCATCAAGGACAACCTGATCTGGGCCTACCACCGCATCGCCAACGTGCTGATCGAGTTCGACAGCGACACGCTGGCTCGTGCCGAGTCCTACATGCTCGGCAACGCGGCGGCGGCGCTGCCTGATGGCACGAAGATCAACTGTCCGGACAACATGCGTTATCGCGATGTATGGGAGAAGCGTGACGGCGTCTGGAAAATGCGCCACCGCGACCTGGTGATGGACTGGAACGGCTGCTGGCCCTACGCCGGCCGTGAGGACGGTGAGTTCGCCGCCTACCGTATCCAGGGCTCGCGGGATCGCAACGACCGCGTCTACCAGCTCGGCCTGGTGCCCTGAGCGGACAGGGCCGGAAGCCCGCCGGCTTCCGGCCTTTCACCCAACGAGGAGGAGAACGACCGCATGCGTTTCGACAATGACAAGGCGAGGGCGCGATGATCCGTGGCGTCCATCACGTGGCCCTGTCCACCGCCGACCTGCCGCGCCTGCAGGCCTTTTACTGCGACCTGCTCGGCTTCCGGGAGATTGCCCGCGCCAGCTGGCACGGCGACCAGGCCAAGATCGACCGGGTCATGGACCTGCCGGAAACCGCGGCGACCACAGTGATGCTGGAGCTTGGCCCGCTGTGCGTGGAGCTGTTCCAGTTCGCGGCGCCGGCGCAGCCGTCGAAGGCGGACGGCGAGCGGCCGGTGCACAAGCACGGCATCACCCACCTGTGCTTCGACGTGGACGATGTGGATGCGGAATACCGCCGCTTGAGCGCCGCCGGCGTGCGCTTCCACACTCCGCCGCAGGATTTCGGCGTCGCCAAGGCCACCTACGGCCGCGATCCGGACGGCAATGTCTTCGAGCTGCAGCAGCTGACGGGCGGCTTCCACGCCTGAAATGCAAACCCCGGAGCGCCGCCTGGCCGGCGGTGCTCCGGGGTTTTCTCATGCCGCTTACAGGTCGTCGTCGGTCAGCTTGACCAGCAGCTTGCCGGTGTTGGCGCCGGTGAACAGCTTGGCGAAGGCCGGAATGGTGCTGTCGAGGCCGACCGAGATGTCCTCGCTGAACTTCAGCTGGCCGCTGTCCACCCAGCCCTTCATCTCGGCGATGGCGGCAGGGAACTGGTCCTGGTAGTAGAGCGTCAGGAAGCCGCGCACGGTGGCGCAGCGGGCCAGGATCTGCCAGTAGTTGTAGGGGCCGGGGATCGGGCCGCTCTTGGTGTAGTCGCCGATGGCGCCACAGAACGCGATGCGCGCGAACATGGCCAGGTTGAGCAGCGCCGCGTCGAGGATCTCGCCGCCGACGTTGTCGAAGAAGATGTCCACGCCCTTGGGGCACAGCTCGGCGATGTCGCGGGACAGCTGCTCGGTGTTCTTGCCCTTGTAGTTGAAGGCGGCGTCGAAACCGAGCTCGTCCACCAGTATGCGGCACTTCTCGTCGCTGCCGGCGATGCCGACCACGCGGCAGCCCTTGATCCTGGCGATCTGCCCGGCGATCGAGCCGACGGCGCCGGCGGCGGCGCTGATCAGCGCGGTCTCGCCGGGCTTGGGCTGGCCGATGTCGAGCATGCCGAAGTAAGGCGTCAGGCCCATCGCGCTGAAGATGCTCAGGTGGTAGTGCAGCGGAAAGTCGGGACTCGGCTGGACCGTGTGGAGGATGCCGTCGGCGCCGATCACCGAGTAGTCCTGCCACCCGCTGCAGGCGTAGGCGACCACGTAGTCGTCTTCCTGGTGGGCCGGGTTGCGGCTCTTGACGACGCGGCCGAGGGCCGTGCTGCGCACCGGTGCGCCGATGGGGATTGGCGGGAAGTAGGTGCAGTCCGGCTTCATCCAGCTGCGGATCGCCGCGTCGAGGGACAGATAGAGGTTCTGGATCACCACCTCGCCGTCGGCGGGCTCGGGGACCGGGACCTTGCGCCAGGCAAAGTCGTCCGCCTCGGGGATGCCGTCCGGGCGGCGGGCGAGGGTGATCTGGCGGTTGAGGGTGTGCGGCATGGCGGGCGTCCTGTCGGGCCGGCGGCGCTTACATCGCGGTCCAGCCGCCATCCACGGTGAGCAGCGCGCCGTGGACGAAGGAAGCCTTGTCGGAGGCCAGCCACAGCACTGCGTTGGCGACCTCGTCCACCTGGCCGAGGCGGCCGATGGGGTGCAGCGGCAGCAGGCTCTTCTCCAGCTCCGGCAGGTTGGGGTGGTTTTCCAGCAGCGGGGTGCGGATCACGCCGGGGCAGATCGCATTGACGCGGATGTTCTTGCCGCCGACCTCCACCGCCACCGTCTTGGTCAGGCCGGCCACCGCATGCTTGCTGGCGTTGTAGGGGGAGGCGCCGGGCACCACGGTGATGCTGAGGGCCGAGGCGGTGTTGATGACCACGCCGCCGCCCTGCTTTTCCATCTGCGCGATGGCGTACTTCATGCACAGCCAGACGCCCTTCAGGTTCACCGCGATGACCCGGTCGAAGTCCGCTTCGGAGGTCTCGGTGATCGGCGCCATGTCGTTGTCCACGCCGGCGTTGTTGAGGGTGATGTCGAGGCGGCCCCAGGTCTCGACGATCTGGCGCACCAGGCTCTCGACTTCGGACGACTTGGTGACGTCGAGGCGGAAGAAGCGGGCGGTGCCGCCAGCGGCCTCGATCTGGGCGACGGTTTCCTTGCCGCCGGCCTCGGTGATGTCGGCCACCGCGATGCGGGCGCCCTCGCGGGCGAAGGCCAGGGCGGCGGCGCGGCCGATGCCGGAGCCGGCACCGGTGATGAGGACGACCTTGTTGTCGAATTCTTTTTGCATGGCGGTTTCCGTTGGAGTGGTTTGCGGGTTGGGGGTGCCCTGCCTGGCCTGCCCCCAAGGGGAGCAGGCCGGACCGCTCAGCGGCGGCCTGCGATGTAGTCGTTGATCACTTCGTGCAGGCGGCGCACGCGGTCTTCCTGGCCGGACAGGTAGGCGTCCTGGTAGCCGCGGGAGTGCAGGCCGAGCTGCTGGGCGACGGCGACGCTCAGGTCCTGGTCGGCGACGAAGCCGATGGAGGCCTCGCCGTGCAGGAAGGTCTCGTGGGGGGCCGGTTCGTACTTGCGCTTGCCGGTCGGGGTGTCCACCTCGTCGCGGCCTTCCACCGGCGGCATCATGACCCAGTGGTCGAACAGGCACTTCTCCGGATCGCTGGGGTGCGGCAGCGGCCGCAGGACCTGGAAGAAGTCGCTGGCCATGGTCAGCGTGGTGTTAGGGAAGATCGTGAAGTGGTGGTAGTCGGTCAGCTGGGCGTCGGACACGCCTTCATAGTGCTTGTGGCCGCGCGCGGGGCCGAGGGCACGCTTCTGCTGCTGCAGCGCCACGCGGGTGTCGCGCACGCGGCCTTCGAAGGCCGCCGGGTCCAGGTCCCATTCGCGCAGGATGGCGTCCAGCGGCGCCTGCACCACATTCACGCGGGAATTGGCGGAGGGCAGGTGGCCCTTCATCTTCATCACGTTGTGGCCGTTCTTGTACAGCTCGAACTCGGTGTTCTGGTAGGCGTCGTCGATGAAGGTGCCCAGCTCGCGGTGCAGGCTGAGGATGTGGTAGGCCTCGTTGAAGTTGTCGTGGATGATCTTCCAGTTGCACTCCACCAGGCCGGTCATCCAGTTCACCCGCGTCCAGTTGGCGGTCTGGTAGGCCTCCAGCTGGTCGGCGACGACACCCAGGTAGTCGCGCAGCGACGGGGCGTTCGGGTCCATGTTGAACCACACCAGGCCGCCGAGGGATTCGCAGCGGATCTCCTTCAGCTTCATCTTGCCGATCGGGTTGCCCTGCGGGTAGTCCTCGGCGTCGCGCACGTGGCGCACCACGCCGTCCAGGCTGAAAGTCCAGCTGTGGTAGGCGCACACCATGCGTTTGACGCCGCACTTGCCGTCGTCGGCAACCAGGCGGTTGCCGCGGTGCGGGCAGACGTTGTAGAACGCGCGGATCGTGCCGTCCTCGTCGCTGGTCATCAGGATGGATTCCGCGCCGATGTTCTGGGTCATGGTCGAGCCGGGCTTGGCCAGCTGGGCCGCCATGCCGCCGATCTGCCAGGTGCGGGCGAAAACGCCGTCCCATTCCTTCTGCGCGAATTCCTTCGAGTAGTAGCGGTCGCCGGTGATCGGGTCACCGCGCAGGAACTTGCCGCTTTCCTTTGCCTCTTCGATGCGTTGCTGGATGCTCATGTCGTCCTCCTTCGGTGCCGGCCCTGGGCCAGCCCTCATTGATATGAATGGTCAAGGTCTCGTCTGTCGGGGGACGCCCCGCCGTCTGTGCGGCGGTGGCGTCTGCGATTGCGGGTCGGGTTGCGCTGCGGCGTTCCGACCGATCCTGTGACTTGTCTCGCGGGAAATACTACTCCTATAACAAACAATTCAGTTGGTTTTTTGTATGCCTTCCGGCCGCTTTCCCTGCGCGGCGGGATCGGGGGCGAGCGCTGTCGTGCGGCGGGCCATGGGGGGCTCAGAACAGGCGGATCAGGCCGAGGGTGCAGGCGATGGCCACCGCGTGGCTGCGGTTGCTGGCGTCCAGCTTCTTCATGGCCTTGCCGAGGTGGAAATGCACCGTCTCCCGGGAGCGGCCGAGGATCAGCCCGATGTCTTCGTCGGTCTTGCCGCGGGCCACCCACGACAGGCATTCCAGCTCCCGCGGCGACAGGGTGTCGGCGGCGGCCTGGGCGTCGCGCTTGCGGGCGGCGCTTTCGAGGACATCCGCCCGGGCGATGAAGGCGTGGGAGATCAGCCAGGTCTCGCGCCAGGTGTCCCGGTGGCGGCGGCGCAGTGCGGCCGGATCGTGGCCGAACCAGGACACGTAGCCGGTCTTGCCGCCGGGGCGATGTACCGGCACCGTCACCGCGCCGTCGGCGCAGTCCCGGTAGGCCGCCAGCGTGTCGCGCTGCGCGGCGTCGAGGGCTTCGCCGTGCCAGGTCTCGCTGTCCGGGTCGGCGTCCCACAGGAAGGCGTCCATGCTGCGCCCGCAGCGCCGGCTGACCGGGCAGTGCAGGGCCAGGCGGTCGTCCTGCCAGTGCTTCAGGGTGTCGGGCGACCAGCCCATGTCCACGGCGACGAAGCGGCCGTCCTCGGCAAGCGGCAGGCGGGTCTGCTCCATGTCGGCCTGGAAGGCGGCGCGTTCCCAGCCCAGTGCCGTGGAGTACTCGGCCAGCAGGCGCCCGGCCGCGGCGAGGGACGGGCTGGTGGCGAGGCCTTCGCGGAAGCGGGCTGCGGTGTTGCGGACCATGGCTGTCTCCTTGGTCACAGGGTTGGAAACGCGGGAGCCTCGGGAAGAGCGCCGCGTCAGTTGTTGGGCGCGCCGGCGGCGATCCAGCGGCGCAGCAGTTCGCGGGTGGCGTCGTCGAGGGGCGGCTGGCCGAAGGGCATGCGCTCGCCGCTGCCGCCGGCGTCCAGGTGGGTGCCGTCCAGCTTGTGCATCAGGTAGCTCTTGTCCGGCGCGCCGGGGGCGACCCGCTGCAGCGGGCTTTCCACCGAGGCGACCTTGACCAGGGAGGCGTAGGCGCCGCCCGGGTGGAGCTTCATCTGGCCGGCTTCCTGGCCGGTGAGGTGGCAGGTGGCGCAGTTGGCGCGCAGCACGGGGGCGACGTCGCGGGCGAAACTGACAGAGGCGCTGACGGCGGGCGCGGCGGCCCCGGCACCGGCGGATGCCAGGGCGGCCAGCGCCGCGACCGCGAGGGCCGCGAGGCTGGCGGGGCGCATCAGGCTGCCACTCCGGTGGCGTGCAGGCCGGCGATGTAGCCGAAGGTGAGCGCCATGCCGATGGTGCCGCCGGCGCCGTAGTAGGCGCCGCGGGCCGGGCTGGCGATGCAGTTGCCGGCGCCGTAGAGGCCGGGGATCGGCTTGCCGTTGGTGTCGAGCACCTGGGCGTGCTCGTTGATCATCGGCCCGCCGTTGGTGTCGAGGGCACCCGGGGCGAGGATGAAAGCGTAGTACGGGCCCTGCTCGGTGAACGGGTGCATCGTCACGTTGGGCATCGGGTTGGCGGGCTGGCTGCTGCCTTTGCGCACCGGCGAGAACAGGGCCTGCCAGTCCTTGTCGTAGTCGTGCACGCCGCGCTCGAATTCCAGATCCTTGCCGGTTTGGGCGTAGCCGTTGAAGCGGCCGACGGTGTCGGCGAGCTGGCTGGCGAAGTCCGCCTCCAGCTTGAAGCCGCCGGTCTTGTCCTGCAGCTTGTCTAGGCGCGCGGCGATGTTGGCGGACAGCTCGGCAAGGCTGGCGCCCTCGATCAGGTGCGGCGAGGCGCGGCGGTCGGCGGGGATCGGGAAGGCGCCGCCGAAGGCGTCCAGGCTGCGCCCGTCGAAGATCATGAACTGGAACTGGTTGGGGTACTCCTTCTTCACCGGGTCGAAGATAAAGTGCACCTGGGTGCGGTCGTTGTAGTTGATCTTCTCGTTGACGATGCGCCGGCCGTACTTGTTGACCAGGATCATCGAGTCGCCCGGCAGCACGAAGGCGCCCATGCCGATGGCGCGGTTCTGCAGGGCTTCCTCCAGCACGACCTGGGTGCGCCAGGCGGTGTTGAGGCTGCCCATGCGGGCGCCGGCGGCGCCGGCGATGGAGATAAAGTCGCCGGTCGAGCCGGGCATCGCGCAGGCGCCGTAGAGGCCGGGCTGGTGCAGGCCGACCAGCTCGGTGTTGTGGGCGAAGCCGCCGGTGCCGAACACCACGCCGCGGCGGGCCTTGATGCGCACCAGCTTGTCGCCGTGCACGGCCTCGATGCCGACCACGCGCTCGCCGTCCTTCACGACGCGGGTGACCCGGTGTTCGAGGAGGATCGGCATCTTGCGGGCGGCCAGCCACTTTTCCATCTGGCTGGCCAGGCTGCCGCCGCCGACGCTGGAGCCGGCGCCAGCCGCCGGTTCGAGGGCGCGGCCGCGGGAAACCTTGTTCTCCGGCAGGTGGTCGGCATAATCCGGGGCGTACTTGTCCACGAACCACATCTTGAATTCACGGAAATGCACCGCATCCAGCTTGCCCAGGTGCTCGATCATCTGCGAGCCCTTGTCGTAGAAGGTCTCCAGCAGGCGATAGTCGTGCGGGTCGAGGCCGAGGGTCGGGCTGTGCGGCGTGTATTCGCGGGGGAAGGCGTAGCGGGCCAGGTAGCGCAGGCAGTCGCCCTTCTCGTCGTGGATGCCGCGGGCGCGCAGGAAGGGGTTGTTGGGAATCCAGGTGACGCCGCCGGACTTGCCGGTGGTACCGCCGGGCAGCGGCATTTTTTCGACCAGGATCACCTTGGCGCCCTGGCCGACCGTGGTGACGGCGGCCGCACAGGCGGCGGCGCCGGAGCCGACGCAGACCACGTCGGTTTCATGGTCCCACTTCTGGGAGGAAGCCTTGGCCGCTTCGGCGGCGCTGGGGCCGAGGCCGAGGGTGGCCAGGCTGCCGGCGGCGATGGCGCCGCGCTTCAGCAGGTCGCGACGGGTCGGCTGCTTGGGGATAGAGCTGCTCATCAGGTTCTCCTTTGGATTTTCGTCTTGGGGCGGGCCTTGTCCGGGGCCTGCCGAGTCTCCAGCGCGGTGCCTGTCCGGTTTGTCCGGAGCTTTGTTGCGCCGCGCCTTTTTTTATTTACAACACGTGTTGTAAACTAGACCAAGCCTGATTGAAGAGTCAACACATGCCTGCACCCGTCGACCACGAAAGCCGCCGCCGGCAGATCGCCCGCATCGCCACCGACATCATTTCCCGCGTCGGGCTGGATGCGGTGACGATGCGCCAGATCGCCGCCGAGGCTGGATTCAGCACCACCATCGTCACCCACTACTTCGCCAGCAAGCGCGAGCTGCTGCTGTACACCTACCGCTCATCGGCGTTGGACGCCCAGCGCCGGGTGGACGAAGTGCTGGCGCGTGACCCGGCCGACCTGCAGGGCAGCATCGAGGCGCTACTGCCGCTGGATCCGGCCCAACTCGGGGAATGGAAGGTCTATTTCGCGTTCTGGCAGATGGCCCTGGTGGATGCGGATTTCGCCGCCGAGCAGCGCGCCCAGGCCGAGAACGCCCGCGCGATCCTGCAGCGCGTGCTGGAGGCGCGGGTCGCCGCCGGGCGCACCCGCATCGTGCCGGACGAGGTGGATACCGCTGCGCGGCGCCTGCTGGTGCAGGTGCTGGGTATCGCCATCCATTCCCTTTTCGACGCGACGGACTGGTCGGGGGACGGGCAGAAGGCCTATCTGGCCAAGGAGCTGGCCGCTCTGGGATACTGATGCGGTAAAGCACAACACAAGATCACTAGGAGACAGCAATGAGCGAAGAAACGAACGGCCTGCCGTGGACCGACAATTACCTGCTCGGCTACACGCCGATGGACGACACCCACCGGGAGTTCGTGGACGTGGTGAATGCCATGCTCACCTGTGCCGACGACGAACTGGCCGCCAACGTGCGCGCCTTCATCGCGCATGCCGAGAAGCACTTCGCCGACGAGAAGGCGTGGATGGAGGCGAGCGACTTCCCGGCCACCGATTGCCATGTGGACGATCACAACGCGGTGCTGGATTCGGCCCGCGAGGTCGAGCCGCTGGTGGCCGCCGGCAACATCGCCATCGGCCGTGAGTTCGCCACCGAGCTGGCGCGCTGGTTCCCGGGCCACGCCGACTACCTGGATTCCGCGCTGGCCCACTGGCTGGTCAAGAAGAGTGCCGGCGGCAAGCCGGTGGTACTGCGCCGCAAGGTGACGCTGCCCGAGTGAGGCTCCCCCACAGGCCCAACCCCAGCTCGGGGAGACGCGGGCCCACGCCGGAAGACACCGTAGGGGCGAATTCATTCGCCCGCAGTGGTCGATCCACGTGCGAAGGGCGAATGAATTCGCCCCTACAACGCCACAGCGTGAGGCGCTGAACAGAGAATTTGTCTCCGGCCGCCCCTTGGTTTTTCCGCCGAAGCGGAGTAGGCTTAAACAAACAAAATTGTTTGTTTGTAAAAATGAAGACGCAGCCGGACCGGTGACGCCGCGCGAGGCTGGAGGAGAACGGCATTCATGGAACACTACGACTACATCGTCGTCGGCGCCGGTTCGGCCGGCTGCGTGCTGGCCAACCGCTTGTCGGAGGACGGGCGCAGCCGCGTGCTGCTGCTGGAGGCCGGCGATCACAACGCGACGCCGCTGGTGAACATGCCCAAGGGCTTCGCCAAGCTGGTCGCGATGCCGGCCCATGCCTGGCACTTTCCGGTCCAGCAGCCGCGCCTGCCGGGCCAGCCGGCTGGCGAGATGTGGGTGCGCGGCAAGGGCCTCGGCGGCTCCAGCGCCATCAACGGCATGATCTACGTGCGCGGCCAGCCGGAGGACTACGCGGCCTGGGGCGAGGCCGCCGGCGCCGACTGGAACTGGGCGGCGATGAAGGAAGTCTTCCGCACCATCGAGAACCACGACCTCGGCGCCGACGAGCTGCGTGGCGTGGGCGGACCGCTGCACGTCAGCGCCGGCAAGTTCCGCTACCCGGTCAGTGAGGCGATGATCCGCGCCGGCCAGGAGATGGGTCTGCAGCGCAAGGAAGACCTCAACCGGGAGGACCAGGAAGGCGTCGGCTATTACGCCCACACCATCCACAAGGGACGGCGCTGGAGTTCGGCCAAGGCCTTCCTGGAGCCAGCCCGGCGGCGGCCCAACCTGAAGGTGATGACCGGCGTGCACGTGGACCGGGTGCTGTTCGACGGCACGCGGGCGGTCGGCGTGGCCGGCCGGCGCAACGGCGAGGCGGTCAGCTACCGCTGCCGCGGCGAGGTGATCCTGTCCGGCGGCGCGATGCTGACGCCGAAGATCCTGCAGCTGTCCGGCATCGGCCCCGGCGCGGTGCTGAACAAGGCCGGCGTGCCGGTGCTGGTGGATGCGCCTGACGTGGGCCGCCGCATGCGCGAGCACCTGGGCTTCCTGCTGCCCTTCCGCCTGAAGAACGACAAGGGCCTCAACTACCGTTTCCGCGGCCTCGGCCTGGTGCGCAGCGTGCTGGAGTACTACCTGCTGCGCAGCGGTCCGATGGCCACCGGGCCCTTCGAGGTGGGCGCCTTCGTGCGCACTTCGCCGGCGGTGAAGACGCCGGACGCCCAGCTCTACCTGTCGGCCTTCACCTATCCGCGCAGCGACGACAACTTCCCGGTGCCGGACGGCGTCGAGGATCAGCCGGGCATCACCGCCTACGGCCAGCTGGTGCGCCTGAGCAGCGAAGGTGAAATGGCCATCACCGCCGCCGACCCGAATGCCGCGATGGACATCAAGCCCAACTGGCTGAGCACCGACGAGGACTGCCGCGCCGCCATCGACATGTTCCGCTACATGCGCCGCTACATGCGCCAGCCGGCGCTGGCCGGCTATGTCGGCGAGGAACTCGGCCCCGGCGTCGCCTGTGAGACCGACGAGCAGATCCTCGACCTGTTCCGCCGCGCCTCCCTGTGCGGCACCCACGCCGTCGCCACCTGCCGGATGGGCCGCGATGCCGCTTCCGTCGTCGATGAACGCCTGCGCGTGCGCGGCGTGCAGGGCCTGCGCGCGGCGGACTGTTCGGTGATGCCGGCGCCGATCTCCGGCAACACCAACGGGCCGGCGATGGCGCTGGGCTGGCAGGCGTCCAGGCTGATCCTGGCCGATCGGGCGGGGGGCTGAGCGATGGCCGAAACCAACCTGAAAGTCGTCCTCGCCAGCCGGCCCGACGGCAAGCCTTCCACCGCCAACTTCCGCGTCGAAACAGGGCCGTTGCCGGAGCCCGCCGATGGCGAGGTGCTGGTACGCAACCAGTGGCTGTCCATCGACCCCTACATGCGTGGCCGCATGATGGACATTCGCACCTATGCCGAGCCCGTGGCGCTGGGCGACGTGATGGTCGGCGATACCGCCGGTCTCGTCGTCGCGTCGCGCCATGCCGGTTTCGCGGTCGGCGACGCGGTGGCCGGCCCCCTCGGCTGGCAGCGCTACGGCACGCTGCCGGGCCACGCATTGCGCCATGTGGACACCAGCCGCGTGCCGCTGTCGGCCGGTCTCGGCGTGGCCGGCATGCCCGGCGTCACCGCGTGGGTCGGACTGATGGACCTGTGCGCGCCGCAGGCCGGCGAGACGGTGGTGGTCACCGCCGCGTCGGGCGGTGTCGGCGGTGTGGCCGGCCAGCTGGCGCGCATCGCCGGCTGCCGCGTGGTCGGCGTGGCCGGCGGGCCCGACAAGTGCCGCCACGTGGTGGAGGACCTGGGCTTTCACGCCTGCCTCGACTACCGCGCCGAGGACTTCCGCCAGCAGCTCAAGGCGGCGCTGCCGCAGGGTATCGACTGCATCTTCGACAACGTCGGCGGGCCGGTGCTCGACGCGTTGATCGGCCGCCTCAAGCCGTTTGCGCGGGTGGCCCTGTGCGGCGCCATCTCGGAAGTGGACAACCCCAGCCCGACCGGGCTGCGCCGCCTGCTGCCGCTGATCGTCAATCGCGTCAAGCTGCAGGGCTTCATCGTCGGCGACCACCCGGCACGCTGGCCGGTGGCCATCGACGCGCTGTCCGGCCACGTCGCGGCGGGGCGCCTCCATTACCGCGAAACCATCGCCGACGGGCTGGAAAACGCCCCGCAGGCGCTCCTCGACTTGCTGGCCGGGCGCAGCCTCGGCAAGCAACTGGTCCGCATTGCCTGAAATCTGAAAAGGGACACACGAAATGGAATGGGATTACGACGTGATCATTGTCGGCGGGGGTGGTGCCGGCCTGGCCGCCGCGCTGATGGCTCATAAAGAGGGCGCCCGCTGCATGATCGTCGAGGCCGACGGTCGCCTCGGCGGTGCCACCGCGCAGTCGGGCGGGGTGTTCTACGCCTGCGGCACCAGCGTGCAGCGGGCCGCCGGCATCATGGACGACACGCCCGACGACCTCTACGACTACCTGATGACCCTCAACCAGTGGCAGCTGCGCCCGGACCTGATCCGCTACTACGCGGACCACTGTGGCGCCGCGCTGGAATGGCTGATCGAGCTGGGCAGCGAGTTTCCCAAGGAGTGGCTGGTCAAATCGGGCGTGGACACCGTGGCCCGCGGCCATTCCAGCCAGGGGGCGGGTTCCGGCATTGCCGATGCGCTGATCAACGCGGCCGGGGCGAAGGGCATCGATACGGCCCTCGGCAGCCGTGTGGAAGAGATCCTCTTCGAGGACGGCCGGGTTGTCGGCATTCGTGCCGCCGGCGCCGAGCTGCGCGCCCCGACGGTGGTGATCACCAGCGGCGGCTTCGGCAACAACCCGGAAATGCTCAGGCGCCTGTACCCGTCGGCCTGCCACGAGGGCTGGACCTGGGCGGTGCACAAGGACGTGCCCTATGTGCTCGGCGACGGCATCACGCTGGCCGAGAAGCTCGGCGCCGGCGTGGTCGGCCACGACACCGGCCTGGTGCTGCCCACCTCGGGTTTCAGCAAGTCGCTGGAGGCCTTCCTGCCGCCGTGGATCATCGCGGTGAACAAGGAGGGTCGGCGCTTCATGTCCGAGCTGTCGCCGTACAGCGTGTGTGGCTACCTGCTCAATGCGCAGACCGAGCGCAAGGCCTGGGCGATCTTCGACGAACAGGCGCTGGTGGAAGCCAGCACCAACACCAAGTACCTCGACCCCTACAACGCCGGCATCAGCATCCCGACCTGGGAGGAGCCGACCCTGCGCGCCCAGGTCGCGGCGGGCCGCGTCAAGGTGGCCGGCAGCCTGGCGGCGCTGGCCGGCCAGGTCGGCATCGACGGCGCCGCGCTGGCGCAGACCGTGGCCCGCTACAACGCCGACTGCGATGCCGGTGGTGATTTCCAGTTCTTCAAGAAGGCGCCGGCCTACTTCCCGATCCGCCGGGGGCCGTTCTACGCGGTGGAGATCCGCGCCGCGATCATCGGCCTGACCGCCGCCGGCCTCGACATCGACCGCCAGGCCCGCGTGCTCGACGCGCACCAGCAGCCGATCCCCGGTCTCTACGCGGCGGGCGAGGTGCTGGGCTGTTTCCACGGGGCGCGCTACGGGGGCGGCGGCCTGTCGATCGGCAATGCGGTGGTGTTCGGCCGCCTGGCCGGCGCCGAGGCGGCCCGCTCCGCGTTGGCAGAGCAGGCGGCAAGCGGGGTGGCAGCATGAAGCGCCTGGCCGGACGGGTAGTGCTGGTGACCGGCGCGGCACGCGGCATGGGCGCGACGATGGCGCGCCTGTTCCACGCCGAAGGGGCCAGCGTGGTGATTGCCGACATCCTCGATGCCGATGGCGCGGCGCTGGCCGATGAACTTGGCGACGGCGCGCTGTTCCAGCATCTCGATGTGACGGAGGAGGCCGACTGGCAGCGCGTCGTCAGCGACGTGCTGGAGTGCTGGGGCAGCATCGACGGGCTGGTCAACAACGCCGGCATCAACTTCTCGGAAACCCTGGCCAAGACCGGCCTGGCGGACTTCCGCCGGGTGGTGGACGTGAACCTGGTGGGGCCCTTCCTCGGCATCAAGCACGTGGGGCCGGCGATGGCGGCCCGCGGCTACGGGCGCATCGTCAACATCTCGTCGATCGGCGGCATGACGGCCTGGAACTCGATGGGCGCCTACTGCGCCAGCAAGTGGGGCTTGCGCGGCCTCAGCCGGGTGGCGGCGCTGGAGCTGGGCCAGCGCGGCGTGCGGGTCAATTCGATCCATCCGGGCGGCATCGACACCAGCATGGGCAGCATGTTCGACGGCGACACCGACGCCCTCGACAAGGCCTACCGCAGCCAGCCGGTGCCGCGCATCGGCCGGCCCATCGAGATCGCCCGCATGGCGCTGTTCCTGCTCGGCGAGGAAGCCTCCTACGTGTGCGGCGCCGAGATGGTGGTGGATGGCGGCAATCTGGCCGGTCGCTACTTCGACGGCCTGCCCGGCGCTCCGGCCACTACCTGATCCGGTAGTTGTGGGCGACGGCCGAACGGACGATACTGCGGCCTACATAAAAAACAAACAGTCCTGATCATAAGGAGCGAGACAATGGACAACGTTCAGGTTTACAAGGATCTCATCAAGCGCATGCTGGCCCTCGTCGATGCCGGCACCACCGACAGCGCCGCCGGTGCCTACCGCCAGCCGTCGTCGGTGTATACCGACCCGGCCCTGTTCGAGCGGGAAAAGGCCACCATCTTCAAGGACGAGCCGCAGTTCGTGTGCTTCTCCAGCGACCTGCCGGAGAAAGGCAGCTACTACACCTTCGACGACCTCGGCGTGCCGGTGCTGCTGACCCGCGACAACGAAGGCAAGGTCAATGCCTTCCTCAACGCCTGTACCCACCGCGCCGCGCGCCTGAAGGACGGCTGCGGCAAGACTGCCTCGCTGGCCTGCCCCTACCACAACTGGGGCTTCGACCTGAAAGGCAAGCTGCGCGCGGTGTGGGAGGAAAAGAGCTTCGGCAGCATCGAGAAATCCCTGTACGACCTGGTGCGCCTGCCGGTCGAGGAAAAGTACGGGATGATCTTCGCCGGCATGCACCCGGACGTGAAGGTCTCGGTGGACGAGATCCTCGGCGACATGGCACCGGTCTTCGAGATGTGGGACCTGGGCTCCCTCGGCTACGTCGCCCAGCA
Organism: Zoogloea sp. LCSB751; assembly: GCF_002028455.1. Lineage (GTDB taxonomy): Bacteria > Pseudomonadota > Gammaproteobacteria > Burkholderiales > Rhodocyclaceae > Zoogloea. The sequence goes on from NZ_MWUM01000010.1 coordinate 134,610, forward strand.
CGAGTGGAAGCTGCAGACCAACTGGAAGCTGGCGCTGGACACCTTCTGCGAGGGCTACCACTTCCTGGCCCTGCACAAGAACACCCTTGGCGGCATCTCCATCGGCAATACCTCGGCCTTCGACACCTTCGGTCCCGAAGGGCGCAACCACCGCCTGGCCTTCCCCAACGAGAGCATCAAGCGCCTGAAAGAGATCCCCGAGTCCGAATGGACGCTGGACATCTTCAACGACTTCCAGCTGGTGCACTTCATCTACCCCAACACCTCGTTGCTGGTGTCGCCGGTGTCGGTGGAGTTCTTCAAGCTCTACCCGGGCGACAAGCCCGGCGAGCACCGCACCATCTACCGCAGCTATGTGCGCCAGGGCGGCGACAAGGGCTGGGACGGCAACACGCCGCAGGAGCACTTCGAGTTCATCTGCAAAGTGGTGGACGAGGAGGACTACTGGGTGTCCACCAACGTGATGAAGAACCTCAACGCCGGCATGCTGCGTTACAGCACCTTCGGCGCCAACGAGCCGGCCCTGCAGAACATGCACCAGGCCTTCCTGCGCGGCATCGGCGAGGTGCCGGTCGAAGCGCCGCCGACCAAGGTGGGTGTGACGGCGGGCTGCTGAGCCGCCGCTTTCCGACTTGCGGGCGGAGGGAGCGTCGCCGGGGTTTGAGCCCCGGGGCGGTCCCTCCGTTTTCCTTTTGGGGCGGCGTCAGTCGTCGCGGGCGATCAGCGCGTCGCGGCGCTCGCGCAGGCCTGCGGGCATCGACAGGGTCTCCCGGTCCCAGCCTTCCAGTTCCAGCACCTGGCGGAGGCAGTCCTCCATCAACTGGTGTGCCTGGACGGCGGCGTCGGCGATGGTGCGATGGACGATCGGCGCCGTGTCGCTGCTCTCGAGGCAGCGGCGCTGGTAGCGGATCAGGTCGCGCAGGTGGAAGAGTTCCGCCGCCACCTGACCGGGGCAGGCGCACATGTACAAGGCGGCCTCATCGACGATCTTTTCCAGTTCGTCATCTCGAAATTGGTTTTGCAGATCCATGACGTGACGTGACGTGACGATCGAAGGTGGATGGAAAGGCCCATTCCGTGCGGCATGGCCTACGCTGGAATTGTCGCTGCAGCAGGGAGCGCTGGCAAAAAAATGTTGCTGCCCGCCCGTTTGTGACGTGCCGCATAGCGTTGGCCGCACGGCTGGGCGAGTCTTCCTGCACATTGGATGTGGGATTGGCCGCTTCCACCCTTTTCCCGCTCCACCTGTCCGGGGTGCAGGAGCGCGGCGGCAGTGGCCCAGGAGTGACGCGACGTGTCGATGTATCTGCGAGTTGGCGTCTGGAAGGAGGCGTTTGCGGTCCTGCCGCTGAAGATCAAGGCCGCCTTGTTGTCGGTGCTGGTCTTCACGGCTGGGATCGGTGCGCTGGCCTGGCATGTGACCAGCGGTCTGCGTGAGGACTTCGAAGCCCTGATCGGCCATGAGCAGGCCACCGCGGCGAGCTTCCTGGCGCGCACGCTGGACGCGGAGCTGCGCTTCCGCCTCGACACGCTCAACGTGATGGCCGAACACGTCGCCGCCCTGCCGGACCCCTCTCCCCGCGCGGTGCAGGACTACCTGCTGACCCAGCCGATGGCCAACCGCCTGTTCACCCGCGATGTGTACGTGATCTGGCATGACGGGGTGCGCATCGCGGAGAGCCCGGTGCGCGGCCATGTGGGCAGCCAGTACCGGGATGCGGCGTATTTCGGCAGCCTGATGGAGCGCCGCAAGCCGGTGATCCGCGCGTGGTTCGGACGTTTCGCGCGGCAGCCGGTGCTGCTGGTCGCGGTGCCGATCATCGACCGCAACGGCCGCCTGCTCGGCGCCGTGTGCGGAGCCGAACTGATCGAGAAGGGCAGCCATTTCCACCTCAGCGAGGAGGCTCGCAACGGGCAGACCGGCGGTTTTCACGTGTATGCCCTCGAGCAGCGCATCTTCGCGGCCAGCACGGACCCGAGCCGGGTCCTGCGCCCGCTGCCGGCGGCCGGCGTCAACCCGCTGCTCGACCGCCGCCTGGAGGGTTACCTCGGGCCCGGGCGGACGGTGGACTCGAAAGGGGTGGACCTGATCAGTGCCGCGGCGCCGGTGATGGAGGGGCAGTGGCTGGTAGTGTCCTACCTGCCGACCGCCGAAGCCTTCGGGCCGCTGCAGGCGGCGATCGCCCGCATCTATGGCGGTGCGGTGCTGGCTGTATTGCTGTCCGGGCTGCTGATCTGGTTCGGCCTGCGCCGGGCGCTGGCGCCCCTCGAACGGGCGACGCAGCGGATCGGCGAGTCCGTCGCCGGCGATCTGCCGGCCCTGCACCTGGAAGAGGAAGGCAGCCGCGAAATCCGCCTGCTGCTGCGCAACTTCAATGTGATGCAGGCACAGGTCGCCGGGCAGAAGGACTTCATCAGCAAGGAGCGGGATCGCCTGGAACGGGAGGTGTCGGTGCGCACCGCCGAACTGCGGAGCGCCAATGCCGCGCTGAGCCAGCGTTCGGTGGAAGTGGAGGATCTCTACAACCGGGCGCCCTGCGGCTACCACTCGGTGGACCGCAACGGCGTCTTCCTGCGCATCAACGACACCGAGCTGGAGTGGCTGGGCTACCGGCGCGAGGAGGTGGTCGGCAAGCTGCGCCTGACCGACGTCCTCACCACCGAGCTGGCCCAGCGCTTCGACGAATCTTTCGCGCAGTTCCTGCGGGACGGTTGTGTGCAGGACCTGGAATTGGAGCTGCGCGGCAAGGACGGCGGCACGATGGCGGTGCTGGTCAATTCGACAGCGATCTGCGACAGGGTGGGGCACTTCGTGGCGTCCCGCACCACGGTCTTCGACAACCGCCAGCGCAAGGCGCTGGAGCTGGCGCTGCGCAAGAGCGAGGCCCTGCTGCACGGGGTGCTCGACAACGTGCCGGCATTGATCGCCTACTGGAATCGGGATCTGCGCAACGAGTTCGCCAACCACGCCTTCGAGGCCATGTTCGGGCTCCGTCCGCCGGAGGTGAAGGGGCTGCACCTCCGGCAGGTGATCGGCGCCGAAGCCTTCGAGATGACCCGTCCCCACCTGGACGCCGTGCTGCGTGGGGAAGGGCGCGCCTTCGAGCGCCCGCTGGTGGACGTACGCGGCGTGCGGCGGTGGACGCAGGTGCAATACATCCCCGACTACGAGGAGGGGGTCGTGCGCGGCTTCTTCGCGCTGGCCTCGGACATCACCGCGGCCAAGGAGAAGGAGCGCGAGATCGAGGCATTGAACGAGGAACTGGCCCGCCGCGCCGACGAGGCGGAGGGCGCGACCCGCGCCAAGAGCGTGTTCCTCGCCAACATGAGCCACGAGATCCGCACCCCGATGAATGCCATCATCGGCCTCTCCCACGCGCTGCGCCGTACCGGCATGGATGCCGCGCAGGCCGGCATGCTGGACAAGATCCTCGGCTCTGCCGACCACTTGCTGGGGGTCATCAACGACATCCTGGACATCTCCAAGATCGAGGCCGACAAGCTGGTCCTGGAGCGCGCCGATTTCGAGTTCGACGCAATCCTGGCGCGGCTGCGCTCGATGCTCGGTGAGCGCCTGCGGGAGAAGGGCCTCGAACTGGCCTTCGATGTGCCGGCCGGGCTGGGCTGGCTCAACGGCGACGCGGTGCGCCTGAGCCAGGCCCTGCTCAACTACCTCGGCAACGCGGTGAAATTCACCGAACAGGGCGGTATCACCTTGCGCGTGAGGGTCGTGGAGGAGGGCATCGAAGGCCTGCTGCTGCGCTTCGACGTGGTGGACACCGGCATCGGCATTTCCGCCGAGGCGCTGCCGCGCCTGTTCATGGCCTTCGAACAGGCCGACGACTCGACGACCCGCCGCTACGGCGGCACCGGCCTGGGCCTGGCGATCACCCGCCGTCTGGCCCGCCTGATGGGCGGAGAGGCCGGTGTCAGCAGCACGCCGGGGGTCGGCAGCACTTTCTGGCTCAGCGCGCGTTTCCGCCGGGCCCAGCCCCCGGCTGCGCGGGACCCGGCCCGGTCCGCCGCCGACAGCCTGCCGGCCGACACCATCCTGCGCCGCGATCATGCCGGCGCGCGCATTCTGCTGGTGGAGGACGAGCCCCTCAACCAGGAAGTGGCGCGCTTCTTCCTCGACGAATGCGGTCTGCAGACGACCACCGTCGGCGATGGCGCGGAAGCGGTGGCGCGGATCACCGTCGAGGACTTCGATCTGGTCCTGATGGACATGCAGATGCCGGTGATGGATGGCCTCGAAGCGACCCGCCGTATCCGCCTGCTGCCGGGCAAGGCCAAGCTGCCGGTGCTGGCGATGACTGCCAACGCCTTCGCCGAGGACCGCCGGCACTGCCTCGCCGCCGGCATGAACGATTTCGTCGCCAAGCCGGTCGAGCCGGCGGCGTTCTACGCGGTGCTGCTGCGCTGGCTGGAAGCGCGCTGACTCCGGGGTTCCCGTTGGGGCGAATTCATTCGCCCCCACAGGCAAGCAGCCGGCTGGCGGGTGCCGGATTGAATGCATACAATCTCCGCCTTGCCTACCTGAATTGATTCCATGGCACCCAGAACCCTGGCGTGGACGCCCCTCGCCCTCGACCCGGCCAAGCCCGCCTACATCGCCATCGCCGACGCCATTGCCGGCGACATCCGCGACGGACGCCTGGCACCGGACACCCAGCTGCCGCCGCAGCGCCAGCTGGCCCATGTGCTGGGCCTCAACTTCACGACCATCAGCCGGGCCTACGCCGAGGCGCAGCGCCGTGGCCTGCTCGGCGCGCGGGTCGGGCAGGGCACTTTCGTGCGGCCGGAGGCCTGCCCGCGGGTCCGCCACAGCGCGGCCCGGGCGCGCCTGATCGACATGTCGATGAACCTGCCGCCGGAGCCCGACCAACCCGAGCTGCTGGCCCGCATGGAGACCGGCCTGCGCGGGCTGTGCGGCGACATCAACTCCCTGCTGCGCTACCAGCCCTTCGGCGGCAGCCCCGAGGACCGGGAGGCCGCTGTGCATTGGCTGGCGCGGCGCGGCATCGCGACGAGCATCGACAAGGTGCTGGTGTGTCCGGGCACCCACAGCGTGCTCAACGCGCTGCTGAGCACCCTGGTCGGCAGCGGCGGCGGCCGCGTGTGCTGCGACAACATCACCTATCCGGGCATCCGCGCGCTGGCGGCGATCCACGGCGTCAGCCTGCTCGGTCTGCCGTCCGACGCGGACGGCATCCTGCCCGACGCCTTCGAGCGCTGCTGCCGCGACAACCAGCCGGCGGCCCTGTACATCAACCCGACGATCCACAACCCGACCACCACCACGATGTCCGCCGGGCGCCGCGAGGCGATCGCCGAGATCGCCGCGCGCCACCATGTGGCGGTGATCGAGGACGATCCCTACGGCCTGCTGCCGGAGGCGCCGCCACCGAGCTTCAAGACCCTGCTGCCGGAGCTCACCTACCACGTCTGCGGCCTGTCCAAGACCGTCGGCGCCGGCCTGCGGGTGGCCTACCTGGCGCTGCCGGACGCCCGCCAGCTGCCGCGGGTCAGCGGCATCCTGCGCGCGGTGTCGGTGATGACGCCGCCGATCTCGACGGCCATCGCCACCGAATGGGTGCTCGATGGCACCGCCGAGCAACTGGTCCGCTTCATCCGTGAGGAGTCGCGGGTGCGCCAGCAGCTGGCCGCGGCGGCCCTCGGCCCGACTGCCTTCCAGGCCTCGCCCGACGGCTTCCACCTGTGGCTGCCGCTGCCGGAAGGCTGGAGCCGGGTCAGCTTTGCGACCCACCTGCGTAACAGCGGCATCGGCGTGGTGACCAGCGACGCCTTCCTGGTCGGCGGCGCGGCGGTGGAGGCGGTCCGCATCTGCCTCGGCGGCACGGCCAGCCGCGACGACGTGCAGCACGCCATGGAGCTGGTCGGTGCCGCCCTGTCCCACCCGCCGGCGATCTACTCCTCCATCGTCTGAATCCCCTTGCCTGCCGCGGACGCGCCAGCGTCCCGGCGGGGCGGACCATCCGCTGTCCGTCCAGATAACTCTTCTCCACGCCGTCTCCGCTTCCTGCAGGCCGCTGGACGCGGACAAAATCCACGCGATTGAAGATTGTATGCATTCAATGCATGCACGCCGCGGGTGCGCGCGGCGTCGCCGATGCACTGGCCAAGTGCGTTGATCCACCAGCCTTTTTCTGCTGCCGGGCGGCGCCCCGCGGTCACCCTCGAAACCCAAGAAAATGATTATTCGTACTTTTATTGTATGCATACAATAAAAGTAAATTGATGGCACGCCTGTTGCTGAATTGATGCTGCGCACCACCGGCGGCAGACATCGGCCCAGACGTCCATGACACCCCGGCGGTGCGCATCTCAAATCCCAACCATGAGGAATCTGACATGCCCGCTGTGACCCTGCCCTCCCATACCGCCGGTGATTTCTTCGTCGACTACGAAGAGAAGGTTTTCGAGGACGTGAAGGCCGAACCCGGCCAGAAAGCCCTCGTCACCTTCCACACCGTCGCTTTCGAAGGCTCCATCGGCCTGGTGAACCTGCTGCAGGCCACCCGCCTGCTGCGCAAGGGCTTCGACACCACCATCCTCCTCTACGGCCCGGGCGTCACCCTCGGCCTGCAGCGCGGCTTCCCGCGCCTTGGCGACGAGGCCTTCCCGGGCCACCTGGCGATCAACAAGCAGCTCGCCAAGTTCATCGAGGAGGGCGGCAAGGTCTACGCGTGCCGCTTCGCGCTGCAGGCCTTGTACGGCCACGGCGAGCCCTCGCTGATCCCCGGCATCCGCCCGATCAGCCCGCTCGACGTGATGGACATCCAGCTCCTGCACAAGCGCGACAACGCCTTCGTCATCAACAGCTGGACGCTCTGAGCGCCACGCCGAGGAGATGAGCATGACGACCGAACGAATCGTCCGCGTGGCGGCGGTGCAGATGAGCCCGGACCTGACGTCCGCCACCGGCACGGTGGACAAGGTCTGCCGCGCCATCCTGGAAGCGGGGGAGAAGGGCGCCCGGATGGTGGTCTTTCCGGAAACCTTCGTGCCCTACTACCCGTACTTCTCCTTCGTCCAGCCGGCGGTGGCGATGGGGGCCGAGCACCTCAAGCTGTACGAGCGGGCCGTCACGGTGCCGGGTCCGGTGACCCAGGCCGTCGGCGAGGCGGCCCGGCGGGCGGGGGCGGTCGTCGTGCTCGGCGTCAATGAGCGGGACCACGGTTCCCTCTACAACACCCAGCTGGTCTTCGACGAAACCGGCAGCCTGATCCTCAAGCGCCGCAAGATCACCCCGACCTACCACGAGCGCATGGTGTGGGGGCAGGGCGACGGCAGCGGCCTCAAGGTGGTGGACACCGGCATCGGACGCATCGGCGCGCTGGCCTGCTGGGAGCACTACAACCCGCTGGCCCGCTACACGCTGATGGCCCAGCACGAGGAGATCCACGCCAGCCAGTTCCCCGGCTCGATGGTCGGCAACATCTTCGCCGAGCAGATCGCCGTGACGATCCGCCACCACGCGCTGGAGTCCGGCTGCTTCGTCGTCAATGCCACCGGTTGGCTGAGCGACGAGCAGGTCGCTTCGATCACCCCCGACCCGGCCATGCAGCGAGCCCTGCGCGGCGGCTGCCACACCGCCATCGTGACGCCCGAGGGCAACTACCTGGGCGAACCCCTGCGGGAAGGCGAGGGCATGCTGATCGCCGACCTGGACATGGCCCTCATCACCAAGCGCAAGCGAATGATGGACTCGGTCGGCCACTACGCCCGCCCCGAGCTGCTGTCCCTGCAGGCCGACCTGGCGCCCAAGGCGCCGCTGCAGGGCCTGCGCGACGTGCTTTCCCCCTTCCCCGAAACCGCAGGAGTCGATCATGTCCATGGCAGCGCTGCGCCCGCAACAGCTGATCTCTGAGCTGCAGAGCCACGGCTTCCGGCTCGACGCCGCGGCCGGTGGCCTGCACAGCCGGCGCGGCGGCGCCGGCCCGTCGGACCACGCGGCCATCCTCATCGACGGCCAGCCGGTGATGGTGCCGCTCCACACCGGCCGGGCGCTGCACTCGCCCTTCGTGGCGTCCCGCCCGGATGCCGCCGGCGCGGCCACCCTCAGCCGCGACGGGCAGCACGTGGCGCGCATCGCCTTCGCCCGCCCGCCACGCTTCTACCGCCTGCAGACGCTGGACGGCGTGCCCTACAGCCATATCGCCACGCTGCACAGCACCGACGTGCTGGCCACCACCGTGCTGCAGACCTGCACGCGCTACCAGAGCCGCGCCAAGGCCTGCCAGTTCTGCAGCATCGGGCAGTCCCTGGCGGCCGGCCGCACCATCGCCCACAAGACGCCCGGGCAGCTGGCCGAGGTGGCCCGCGCGGCGGTGCTGCTCGACGGCGTGCGCCACATGGTGCTGACCACCGGCACGCCGCCGACCCCCGATCGCGGCGCCCGCGTGATGTGCGACAGCGCCACGGCGATCCGCGCCGCGGTGGATCTGCCGCTGCAGGCCCAGTTCGAGCCGCCCGACGACTTCGCGTGGTTCCGCCGCGTCCGCGAGGCCGGCGTGGACAGCCTCGGCATGCACCTCGAAGTGCTCACCCCGGCCCTGCGCCAGCGCCTGATGCCCGGCAAGGCGGCGATCCCGCCGGAGCGCTACGACGAGGCCTTCGCCGCGGCGGTCGAGGTCTTCGGCCGCGGCCAGGTGTCCACCTACATCCTGGCCGGCCTCGGCGACAGCCGCGAGACCATCCTGGCGGCCTGCGCGCGGCTGATCGACATCGGCGTCTACCCCTTCGTGGTGCCCTTCGTGCCGATCTCCGGCACGCCGCTGGAAGACCACCCGGCGCCCGACGCCGCCTTCATGGACGCCGTGCTGGCCCCGCTGGCCGGGCTGCTGCAGGCCGGTGGCCTCAGCGGCACGGCGATGAAGGCCGGCTGCGGCAAATGCGGCGCCTGCTCGGCCCAGTCCCGCTACGAGGCCCGGCCATGAACGCCCCGCTGCCTGCCATCGCGGTGCGGCTGCGTCTGCCACGCCACTACCGCGTCGAACATGCCGATGCGGCCGCCCGCGCCGAGGCGCTGGCCCTGCGCCGGGCGGTGTTCTGCACCGAGCAGGGCCTGTTCGACGGCAGCGACGAGGATGCCATCGACACCGACGCATTGCTGCTGGTGGCCCGCCCGTGCGTGGATGGCGGCGGGCCGGCGCCGGTGGTCGGCACTGTGCGCATCCACCGCCTCGCGCCGGACGTCTGGCAGGGCTCCCGGCTGGCCGTCGCCGCCGAGTACCGGCGCGTGGGTGCCCTTGGCGGCGCGCTGATCCAGCTCGCCGTGCGCAGCGCCGCCACGCTCGGCTGCGCGTGCTTCGTGGCCCAGGTGCAGGCCGCCAACGTGCCGCTGTTTCGCCGCCTGCACTGGCGCAGCACCGGCGAGATCGCGCTGCACGGCCGTCCCCACCACCTGATGGAAGCCGACCTGGCCCACTACCCGCCGTTCGCGGCCGGCGCGGCCATGCGGGTCGACGTGAAGCGGGGGGCGTGATGGAACTCCAGGCTCTCATCGACACCTTGCGCGGCTACCCGGGCATCGCCCACAAGCGCGACATCGACGGCGTGCTGGCGGCGCTGGCCAGCCGTCACCTGCCGGAGGCCGGCGCCTGGTTCGGCGACGACTGCGCCGCGTTGCCCCGCGGCGACGGCCACCTGTTGTTCGCCATCGAAGGCTTCATCAACGCGTTCGTCGCCCACGACCCGTGGTTCGCCGGCTGGTGCGGCGTGATGGTCAACCTCAGCGACATCGCCGCGATGGGCGGCCGTCCGCTGGCGGTGGTGGACGCCCTGTGGAGCGACGGCCATGAACAGGCCCAGGCCCTGATGCGCGGCCTGTCCGACGCGGCGGCGGCCTTCGGTGTGCCGCTGGTCGGCGGCCACAGCAACACCCGCTGCGACCGCGCCCAGCTGGCGGTGGCGGTGCTCGGCGAGGCGACGCGCCTGCTCACCAGCTTCGCCGCCCGCCCCGGCGACGCGCTGGTGATGGCGGTAGACCTGCGCGGCGCCTACCGGGAGCCCTTCGACAACTGGGACGCGGCCACCGCCGCCGAGCCCGCCCGCCTGCGCGGCGACCTGGCGCTGCTGCCGGAGATCGCCGAGGCCGGCCTTGCCCACGCCGCCAAGGACATCAGCCAGGCCGGCCTGCCCGGCACCGTGCTGATGCTGATGGAGTGCTCAGGGGTCGGCGCCCGCATCGACCTGGACGCCGTGCCGCGGCCGGCCGACGTGGCGCTGGCGCGCTGGCTGCGCTCCTTCCCGAGCTTCGGCTACGTGCTGGCCTGCCGGCCGGCGCAGGCGGAAGCCTTGTGCGCCCGCTTCCACGCCCGCGGCATCGCCGCCGCCGGCATCGGCACAGTGACTGACGGCAGCTGCTTGATGCTGGGTCAGGGCGGCGTCGAGGGTCTGTTCCGCGACCTGGCCGTCGAGCCGCTGATGGGCGTCGGGCCGCAGCGCGGCGCCGTGGCACAAGGAGGCCGGCCATGAACCGCGACAACCGCCCGCTGCGCATCGCGCTGCTGACCCATTCCACCAACCCGCGCGGCGGCGTCGTGCATTGCCTGGAGCTGGCCGACGCGCTGGTGGCCCTCGGCCACCGGGTCACCCTGCACGCGCCGGCAGCGCCCGGCACGCGCCTGTTCCGCAGCACCGCCGCGCAGCTGTGCCTGATCCCCGAGACGCTGGCCGGCGGCGACCTGCGCGAACGCGTCGAGCGACGTATCGCGACCTTCGCCGAATGGTTTGCCCAGCCCGGCCACGCCGATTTCGACGTCTTCCACGCCCACGACGGCATCGGCGCCAACGCGTTGTACGAGCTGCAGGCGCGCGGCGTGCTGCCGGGCTACGTGCGCACCGTCCATCATCTGGAAGACAGTTACGGCGACGCGCGCCTGGACTTCCTCGAGCGCCGCTCCATCGCCGGCGCGGCGCGCCTGCTGTGCGTCAGCCCGAGCTGGGCGGCGCGGCTGGCGGAGCGCTGCGGGCGTGCCGCGGAGGTGGTCGGCAACGGCGTCAACCTGCGCCGCTTCGGCCCCGCCGCCGGGGCCCGCGACCGCCAGCTGCGGCAGCGCCTGGGCCTCGGTGCCGGGCCGGTTTTCCTGGCCGTCGGCGGCATCGAGGCGCGCAAGAACACCGTCGCCACGCTGCGCGCCTTCGCCCGCCTGCGGGCCACCCTCGGCAATGCCCGGCTGGTGGTGGCCGGCGGCGCCAGCCTGCTCGACCACGGTGCCTGCCGGCGCGACTTCGACGCCGTGCTGGCGCGGGAAGGGCTCGCCGCGGCGGCGCTGCCGGACGATGGCGGGCCGCTGCCGCAGGAGGCGCCGGTGATCCTCGCCGGCGTGCTGGCCGATGCCGACATGGCGCCGCTGTACCGGCTCGCCGATGCGCTGGTCTTTCCGTCCCGCGTCGAGGGTTTCGGCCTGGCCATCGTCGAGGCGATGGCCTGCGGCACGCCGGTAGTGGTGTCGCAGATCGCCCCCTTCACCGATTTCCTCGCCGACGGGGACTGCCTGTGGGCCGATCCCGACGACCCGGACTCCATCGCCAATGCCATGTGCCGGGCGCTGATGCCCGGCACCCGCGAGCGCATCGTCGCCCGCGGCTTCCAGGTGGCCGCCCGCCATGACTGGCCGACCTGCGCCCGCGCCCACCTGCCGGCCTACCGGGCCGTGGCGGACCTGCCGCTTGCCGTTTCCCAACCTGACCAGGAGTTCAACCATGCCTGAAATGTACTTCCACGTCCGCTGGCCCGACGGCCGCGAGGAGCGTTGCTACTCGCCGTCGTTGGTGATCGGCGATTTCCTGCAGCCCGGCCGCAGCTACCCGGTGGCCGACTTCGTGCAGCGCTGCGAGCAGGCCCTCGGCGAGGCCAGTGCGCGGGTCCAGCAGAAGTACGGCTACTTCTGCTCCAGCGCCATGGACCAGCTCGGCCGCATCCGCGACGCCGCCCGCCCCTTCGAGGGGACCGACGGCACGGTGCAGGTCGAGTCCTTCCAGTCCGGCGCGCGCTGAGGCGCCGCCCGTTCCCGCCTTTCGCATCCATCCCCGCATTCCAGCCAATTTCCAAGGAGCCGTCATGAACACCCTGTTTCCCCAATCCACCCAGCTGCTGTCGCGCCGTGATTACCCCGTGGTGATCGTCGGCGGCGGCCAGGCCGGCCTGTCCACCAGCCACTTCCTGCAGCAGCACGGCATCGCCCACATCGTCTTCGAGAAGAACCGGGTCGCCCATTCCTGGCGCAACGACCGCTGGGACACCTTCTGTCTGGTCACGCCGAACTGGCAGTGCCGCCTGCCGGACTTCCCCTACCCGGGCGACGACCCCCAGGGCTTCATGCTGAAGGACCAGATCGTCGACTACGTGGAGGCCTTCGCCCGCAAGATCGCGCCGCCCATCGTCGAGGGCGTGGCGGTCAACCACGTGGTGCGCGGCAAGTCCGGGCGGCTGGAGGTGGGCACCAGCGCCGGCCAGTTCACCACCGACCACATCGTGGTGGCCACCGGCGGCTACGACATTCCCATCGTGCCGGCTTACGCGGCCAGCCTGCCGGCCCACATCCACCAGGTGCACTCGGTGGACTACCGCAACCCGGAATCCCTGCCGGCCGGCGAGGTGCTGGTGGTGGGCTCCGGCCAGTCCGGCGTGCAGATCATGGAAGACCTGCACCTGGCCGGCCGCAAGGTGCACCTCTGCGTCGGCCCGGCGCCGCGCTCGCCGCGGGTCTATCGCGGCCGCGAGGCAACCGAGTGGCTGATGGACATGGGTTACTACGAGCTGACCGTCGATCGCCATCCCCTCGGCGAGAAGGCCCGCGAGAAGACCAACCACTACATGACCGGACGCGACGGCGGCCACGAGATCGACTTGCGCAAGTTCGCGCGGGACGGGGTCAGGCTCTACGGCAGCCTGGCCAACATCCAGGGGAGCACGCTGGAGTTCCTGCCCGACCTGACGGCCAACCTGGACGACGCCGACGAGGTGTACGTCAGCATCCGCAACGATATCGACAAATACATCGCCGCCCACGGCATCGACGCGCCGGAAGAGCCGGCTTTCAGCAAGGTGTGGGCGCCGGAGGCCGACCCGCTGAGCGTGGACTGCGCGGCGGCCGGCATCACCACCATCGTGTGGGCCATCGGCTTCCGCCCGGACTACCGCTGGATCGAGCTGCCGGCCTTCGACGGGCGCGGCCATCCCAAGTACCAGCGCGGCGTGTCGCCGGTACCGGGCCTGTACTTCCTGGGCCTGCCGTGGCTGCACACCTGGGGTTCCGGGCGTTTCCTGGGCATCGCCGACGACGCCCGCCACCTGGCCGGCGTGATCGCCGGGCGCGTTGCGCAAGGGGCCGAGGCCGAGCCGCCCCAAGCGGCCGTGGCCTGAGGCGCGACTGCCGCGAAAGGAGGCTTCCGATGCTCGAACTCGTCCTGTCCGAAGCGTCCCGCCCGAGCGCCCCGGCCCTGCACGGCCGGCAGCGGGTCGGCATGCCGCAGCTGGCCTTGAACGGCTTGTCGGAGAGCTGGCTGCTCGCCGACTGCGGCGACCGCCACTGGCAGCTGCTGGCGGCCGCCGCCGGCATGCCGGTGTCCCGCCTGCGCGATGGCGGCGGGCGGCGCGTCTATCCGGCCTTTCGCGCGGTGCGCCTGCGCCACGGCCGGCTCGGCAGCGTGGCGGAGGACGACGAGCTGGAGGTCGCCAGCCAGCTCGGGCGGGTCAGCCGCACGCAGTTCTACAGCAAGCACGTGGTGTCGGCCGGTGCCGGCCTGTGTGCGGTGGTGGAGATGCAGTCGGTGTTCGTCGCGCGGGAGACGGCCGGGCTCAATACCTCGGCCGTGCGCAGCCCGGTGGCGGGGCTGGAGCACGTGCCGGCGCTCGACGAGGGACTGCGCTTCGCCGAGCTCAACCGGCGCGTGGCCCAGGCGCCCCAGGAGCGGGAGCCGGGCCGTTCGGCCCGCGGCGGGCACAGCTACGCGCCGCTGTCGGTGCATCCCTGTCCGTCGCTGCATTTCAACGGCGCGGGCTTCCTGTATTTCGCGCGCTTCCACGAGCTGGTCGATCAGGCCGAGTGGGGCTGGTTCGGCCCCAGGGCGGCGGCCTGCCTGAGCACCGAGCGGCATCTGCTGTACCACGGCAACGCCGACGTGGGCAGCGCGCTGTCGGTGCAGCTATGCGCCGTGGAACAGGGCGAGGCCGGCCTGCATCACCACTGCCAGCTGCTGGCCCAGGCGGAGAAGCGGCCCCTTGCCGACGTGTTCACCCGGCGCAGCCCGCGCCGGGAGCAGGGGGATTTTCTCGAAACCCTGTTCGAGCCGCGGGGCTGACGCGGCGCGTCAGTCCTGTGTGGCCGGCTTTTCCAGCCATCTGAGGAGGATGGCGTACAGGGCATCCGGCTCGAAGGGCTTGGCAATGAAGTCGTTCATGCCGGCGGCCAGGCAATGCTCCCGGTCCTCGGCGAAGGCGTTGGCGGTCATCGCCAGGATCGGCACCGTGCCGCGGCCGGGCAGGCGGCGGATTGCCTGCGTCGCCTGCAGGCCGTCCATCACCGGCATCTGGATGTCCATCAGGATCAGCGCGTAGTCCCGGTCGCCGGCCAGGCGCAGGGCCTCGGCACCGTCCTCGGCCAGGTCGCAGTGGAGGCCGGCATCGCCGAGCAGCAGCAGGGCGACCTCCTGGTTCACCGGGTTGTCCTCGGCGAGCAGCACGCGGGTGCCGGCGTGGTCCCGGGCCAGCACGGCTTCCGGGCACTCACCGGCCGGGCTGGCCGCAACCGGCTGTGCGTCACGAGGTTTGCCGAAGCGGCCACTCATCCAGAAGGTGCTGCCGACGCCCGTTTCGCTGCGCACGCCGACTTCGCCGCCCATCAGGCGCGCAATGTGGCGGGTGATCGCCAGGCCCAGGCCGGTGCCGCCGTATTTGCGGGTGGTGGAGTTGTCGGCCTGCTCGAAGGCCTCAAAGAGGTGGCTCTGCTGCTCCGCCGACATGCCGATGCCGGTGTCGCTGACCTCGAAGCGCAGCAGGTAGCCCTCTGCATCCTCCTTCACCATTTGGCCGCTCAGGCGGATGCTGCCCTTGTCGGTGAACTTCAGGGCGTTGCCGATGTAGTTGACCAGGGCCTGGGACAGACGCGTCGGATCGCCGTGCAGGACTTCCGGCAGGCGGCTGAAGTCGGTTTGCAACTGCAGGCCCTTGGTGGCCACGGCATCGCCGGTGACCGCCAGCGTGGCGTCGAGCATGTCGCGCAGCGCGAAATCCCGTTCGTCGAGGGCCAGCTTGCCGGCCTCGATCTTGGACAGGTCGAGGATGTCGTTGATGACCTGCAGCAGATGCTTGCCGGAGGCGGCGATCTTGTCGAGCTGCTCGGCCTGCCGGACGCTGACGTTGCCGCGTCGGACCAGGTGCGCCATGCCGATGATGCCGCTCAGCGGGGTGCGGATCTCGTGGCTCATGTTGGCCAGGAAGGCGCTTTTGGCGACGTTGGCGGACTCGGCGGCGGCCTTGGCCTCGGCCAGCTCAAGGGTGCGGGTGGCGACCAGCTCTTCCAGGTGGTGGCGGTAGCGGTCGAGCTCCTCCAGGTTGCGCTGCCTCTCGGTGATGTCTTCCTGAACCGCCACGTAGTGGCTGATGCGGCCGTCGGCCTGGCGGATCGGCGTGATGATGGACAGCGCGGTGTAGGTGCTGCCGTCCTTGCGGCGGTTGAACAGCTCGCCCTTCCAGGTTTCGCCCCGTTCGAGGCTGCGCCACAGGGCCGCGAAGGTGGCCGGCGGCGTGCGGCCCGACTGCAGGAAGCGCGGATTGTGCTGCAGGACTTCCTCGCGGCTGTAGCCGGTGTTGTGCAGGAAGGCTTCGTTGGCGTATTCGATCCGGGCGTCGAGGTCGGTGATGAAGACGTTGCCGGGGCTTTGCTCCACGGCCTGGGCCAGCTTGCGCAGCTCTTCTTCCACTCTCTTGCGCTCGGTGATGTCCAGCGAGATGCGGCACACGAAGCGGGCCGTGCCCGAGGGGTCGAGGATCGGGAACATGTGCGACATGAAGGTGTGCGGCTGGCCGTCCACCGGCATGTTCTCCTCGATGGCATGGCGCTGCAGGGTGGCCAGCACGCGGGCATCGTTGGCCTGGAAGATCCGGGCAATTTCCGCCGGGTAGAGATCGAAATCGGTCTGGCCGACGATCTCGTCCTCGCTGCGGTGGTGGATCTTCTGGAAATTGGGGTTGGCCAGCGCGTAGCGGCCGTCCGGCGTCTTGAGGGTCAGGGCCGACGGGGAATGGCGGACGATCGCACCGAACTTGAAGTCCCGTTCCATCAGCGCCGCTTCGGCCTGGTAGCGTTCGGTGATGTCGCGGGACAGGATGATGAAGCGGGCGCCGGGGCCGGCGTCGCGGCCCTTGCGGGCGACCGACAGCTCGAACCACTTGCAGTCGCTGCCGTGCCCGAGGCGGATCACCCGGCCGTAGGCGCTGCCCTTGGTGGCGGCTTCGCGAATCGCCGCCATCACGCCATCGGCCGCTTCGGTCGGCAGCACCTCGGTGACGCAGCGGCCGAGCAGGCGGCTCTCCTGGTCGGCCAGCAGCTCGGGGTTCTGGGCCCAGATGCCGCGATAGACGCCATTGACGTCCATGTCGAAGAGCAGGTCGGGGATGGCCTGCAGTGTCGCGGTCAGTTCGGCGTTGAGCTGGCGGATCGTGGCGGCGGTATGTTGCCGCTCGGTGATGTCGCGGGAAATGCCGAAAATCCCGATTACATGACCTTCGGGGCCGGTGAGCGGCCCCTTGGTGACATGGAAGACGCGGGTGCCCAGCGCAGTGTCGACGGTTTCCTCGTGGCTCTGGGGGTGGCCGCCGGCGACGATCCGGCGGTCGATGTCCATCAGGCGGGCGGCCTGTTCGGGCGGAAAGAAGGCGCGGTCGTCGTGGCCCTGTACGGCGTCCGCCGGTTGCCCGAGGATGCGGCTGGCCGCCCGGTTGATCAGCAGGTAGCGGCCTTCCAGGTCCTTGGCGAAGATGGCATCGTCGGAACTCTCGGCAATCGCTTCGAGGAGCTGCAGGGTCTGCTGGCGTTCGGAGCGCGCGCTGGATGTCCGGCGCCAGGCGTGCTGCATCAGCGTGTACAGCAGCAGGGCAGTGACGGCGACGAAGACCCAGCCCTTGGCGATGCTGACGAGGGTCATCTGCGTCGGGTCGTCGAAGAGGGCCTCCAGCGCCTTGTCGGACAGGAGGATCCAGGCGGCGGCGAACAGGACGTAGATCCCGACGATTCTCAGGATGTGCGGGTGTTCTTCGACTGGGGATCCTGGCATGGAGGTCTCGTTAGCGAACGGGTGCGGGGGGCCGGCTGGCCACACTGGCGGCAGTCCCGATGGAGGCCATCATCGGCAGGTCAACGGGAAACTGCAATCAAGTTTTCCACTCGACGCGAAGTTGTTCCAGGGCGGCGCTCAACGCCTTCACCGGGGCGTTCCAGTCGCCCCGCCGGGGCTGGCGGAACAGGCGGCTGGCCGGGTACCAGGGACTGTCCGCGCGTCCGCGCAGCCAGCGCCAGTCGGCCTTGAAACAGGGCAGCAGGATCCAGCAGGGCCGTCCGAGGGCGCCGGCCAGGTGGGCGGTGGCGGTGTCCACGCTGATCAGCAGGTCGATACCGGCAAGCAGGGCCGCGGTGTCGGCGAAGTCGCCGATGACGGGGGCGAGATCGCCGATCGGCTGGGCGGCGGGGAAGGGCGAAGAGTGGCCGACCTGAAGACTGAAGAAGCGGACGCCATCGACGGCCCACAAGGGCGCCAGGGTTTCCAGGCCGGGCAGGGAGCGGTCGGCATCGTTGGCGTGGCGGGGATTGCCGCGCCATACCAGGCCGACCCGCAACTCGCCGGGGCCGGCGGCGGCCTCCAGCACAGGCAGCAGCCGTTGCATGCGGGCTGGATCGGGGCGCAGATAGGGCACCGTGGCGGGGATCGTGTCCAGCGTCGTGGCCGCGTGCAGCGGCAGGCTCAGCAGCACCGTCCAGTAGTCGTGCTGCTTGAGCAGGGCCGGGACCTCGCTGTGGTCGACCACCCGGTCGGCGCCGGCCAGGCCCGCCATCAGCGCGGCGAGGGCCGGCCGGCAGGCCAGGGTGACCTGCGCGGCGCCACGGGATTTCAGCCAGAGCAGGTAGCGGCAGAACTGGATGTCGTCGCCGTAGCCCTGTTCCGGCAGGACGAGGATCGCCTTTCCGTCCAGCGCCTCGCCCTGCCACTGGGGCAGGCCGGCGCTGCCGCATGCATCGCGGCAGTAGGCGCCGTGGGTCAGCAGGCGTCCTTCGTGCAGCGGCCAGCCTTCGGCGAGGCGCCCGTGGGCCAGCAGCAGCTGCCCCAGGTTGGCCTGGCAGCGCGGGAAGTCCGCCTGCAGGGCCAGCGCACGGCGGAAGGCCGCTTCGGCGTCGGCATGGCGTTCCAGGTCGGTGAGCAGCACGCCGAGGTTGCAGTGGGTGGTGGCGAAGTCCGGCTGGTGGACGAGGGCGGCGCGGTAAAGGGCTTCGGCCTCGGTGGCGTGGCCGCCGCGGGCGAGGAGGTTGGCCAGATGATTGAGGACCGGGGCCGAGTCCGGCGCCAGCGCGGCGGCGCGGCGCTGGTGGCGTTCCGCCTCGGCCAGGGCGCCGCGCTCCTCCAGCAGCAGGCCCAGATTGGTGTGCAGGTTGGCGTCGTCCGGCAGTAGCGCCAGGGCCTGCTGCCAGGCAGCCTCGGCGTCGTGGACGGCGCCGCGGCGCTGCAGCGCGATGGCGAGGCCGTTCCAGGCCTGGGCGTGTTCCGGCACGAGGTCCACCAGGCGGCGCCAGTACAGGGCGGCGTTCGCGTCGTCGCCGAGGCGGGCGGCGCTGTCGGCAGCGATCTCCAGCAGGTCGGGGGCGTCGTGGCACAGGCTCAGGCCCATCCGGGCGATGCGCAGCGCGTCGCCGGGATGGTCGTCGAGCAGGGCCAGTCCGGCCTGGCTGGCAAACAGCGTGGAGGGGGTGGAGTCGGGCTGGTGCATGGCCGGCGCGTCGGGCGCTGTGCGCGGTGTACGTGGGTATGGCGAGGATAGGAACTTGCCGGCGGGCTGCCAAGCAATCCAGCCGTTCGTTTTCGGTGGATTTGAAAACAAATAAATTTGTTCTTTTGTTGGCTCTTGTCAAGTCAGAGCGCCGGGCGCCTGGAAAAAACCTCTTTCTGATCCCCTTGTGCCCCCCGATCACTGCCGATATACTGCAAAAAAACAAACGGGATTGTTGGTTTCTTTTCCGTTTGCCGGATGAGCCGCCGGTTCCATGGCCCCCAGTTACCAACCCAATCGAGAGGTAGGGCATGAGTGAAACGCAGCAACCCAGCAAGGCGGTCCTGCTGGACATTTACCGCATCGCCACGCTGATCAAGCGTGCGGACGACCGCTTCATCGAGCTGATCAAGGCCGGCCAGATCGCCTCGCCGTATTACTCGCCGCGGGGCCAGGAGCTGATCCCGGCGGCGATCTCGGTGAACCTCAAGGCCAGCGACTACGTGGTGACCACCTATCGCGGCATCCACGACCAGCTCGCCAAGGGCATTCCGCTGAAGCCCTTCGTCGCCGAACTGCTCGGCCGCGCCACCGGTACCTGCAAGGGTAAGGGCGGGCCGATGCACGTGACCCACGTCGCCTCCGGCCTGCCGGTGACCACCGGCATCGTCGGTGCCGGCCTGCCGATTGCCAACGGCCTGGCCTGGGCGTCGCAACTCAAGGGCACCGACCAGGTCACGGTGGTGAACTTCGGCGACGGCGCGTCCAACATCGGCGCCTTCCACGAAGCCCTCAACCTGGCTGCGGTGTGGAAGCTGCCGGTGCTCTTCGTGTGCCAGAACAACGGTTACGCCGAGCACACCAAGTACGAATACGGCACCGGCGCGGCGACCATCGCCGACCGGGCGATCGGCTACGGCATCCCCGGCGTCGAGGTGGACGGCAACGACGCCGTCGCCATGTGGCAGGCCGCCAGCGCCGCGGTGGCCCGCGCCCGCGCCGGCGAGGGCCCGACCCTGCTGGAAGCCAACACCTTCCGCTTCCGCGGCCACCTGATGGGCGACGACAGCCACTACATCGCCAAGGACGAGATGGCCGCTGCCATCGCCGCCGATCCGCTGCCGCGCTTCCGCGCCTGGCTGATTGCCCAGGGCCACGCCAGCGACGGCCAGCTGTCCGACATCGAGGCCACCAACGCCGCCGCCTTCGAAGAGGCCGTCGAGTACGCCCTCGCCAGCCCTTATCCCGATGTGTCCGAACTCGCCAAGGATGTCGTTGCCGAGGGAGCCCAAGCATGACCACCGCAGCCCAGAAAAAGATGAACACCGCCCAGGCCATCAACCTGGCCCTCCATGACGCCATGGCCCTCGACGAATCGGTGGTGGTCCTCGGCGAGGACATCGCCGACCGGGAAGGCGGCGGGGTGTTCAAGTGCACCGCCGGCCTGTCCACCAAGTTCGGCACCGGCCGCGTCAAATCCACGCCGATCGCCGAGCAGGCCATCGTCGGCGCGGCGGTCGGCGGCGCGTTGGCCGGCCTGCGCCCGGTGGCCGAGATCATGCTGATGAACTTCACCACGGTGGCGATGGACCAGATCGTCAACCACGCCGCCAAGCTGCGTTTCATGACCGGCGGCCAGACCCACGTGCCGCTGGTGATCCGCACCACCACCGGCGCCGGCTTCGGCACCGGCGGCCAGCACGCCGACTACCTGGAAGCCTGGTTCGCCCACACCGCCGGCCTGAAGGTCGTCGCCCCGGCCACCCCGGCGGACGCCTACGGCCTGATGCTGTCGTGCATCTTCGACGACGACCCGTGCATCTTCATCGAGAACCTTCCGCTGTACTTCGTCCCCGGCGAAGCGCCGGAGCCCGGCGTTCGCGTGCCGATCGGCAAGGCCAGGATCGTGCAGGAAGGCAGCGACATCACGCTGATCAGCTACAGCAAGACCCTCCACGACGTGATCGGCGTGGCCAGGGAGCTGGCCAAGGAAGGCATCGCCGCCGAGGTCATCGACCTGCGCACCATCTCCCCGCTGGACATGGACACCCTCCTCGCCTCGGCCCGCAAGACCGGCCGCGTGGTGGTGGCCCACGAGGCCCAGGTGGATTTCGGCGTCGGCGCCGAGATCTCCGCGCGCCTGCACAAGGAACTCTTCGGCCAGCTCAAGGCCCCGGTGGCGCGGGTCGGCGCGGCGCGCTCGCCGGTGCCCTTCTCCAAGCCCCTCGAAGCCGCCTTCGTGCCGACCCGCGAACGCATCCTGGCGGCCATCCGCGAAACCCTCAACTAAGCCCCGTGGGGTCGAATTCATTCGACCAAAGCCCGCACCCAACCCGATCAAAAAGACAGAACAGCAAAGGACAACATCATGGCAACCGAAATCATCCTCCCCAAGCTCGGTTTTTCCGTCAATGAGGCCATCCTGACCGAATGGATGGTGCCGAACGGCGGCGCCGTCGAGAAAGGCCAGCTGCTGTACACGATGGAGAGCGAGAAGTCCGTGCAGGAAGTCGAGGCCCCGGCCGACGGCACCCTGAAGATCATCAAGGAAGCCGGCGAGACCTACGAGGTCGGCACCGTCATCGGCGAGCTGGTGTGATGAGCGCCAAGCCCGAGGCTCCCGCTGCGCCGGCCTGGCCGGCCAGCCTGCCGCCGATGCCGGTGATGGACTTCGGCCTGTTCGGCGAGGTCGAGACCGTGCCGCTGCCGCGCCACCAGAAGCTGGTGGCGTCCTTCCTGGCCCGCAACTGGGCGCAGATCCCCCACGTGTTCCACCAGGACGAGGCCGAAGTGCCCGGGCTGGATGCGGCGCGCAAGGCCATCAGCGCCGGGTCCGGCGTGAAGGTCACCCAGGTGGCCTTCCTGGTCAAGGCGGCGGTGAAGGCGCTGCAGGCCTTCCCGCGCTTCAATGCTTCGCTGACGCCGAACGGCGACGGCCTGGTGATGAAGCGCTACTTCCACATCGGCATCGCCGTGGAAACGCCCAACGGCCTCGTCGTGCCGGTGATCCGCGACTGCGACAGGA
The DNA here is from genome assembly GCF_002028455.1 of Zoogloea sp. LCSB751. Taxonomy (GTDB): domain Bacteria; phylum Pseudomonadota; class Gammaproteobacteria; order Burkholderiales; family Rhodocyclaceae; genus Zoogloea. The sequence goes on from NZ_MWUM01000010.1 coordinate 156,641, forward strand.
AGAGCATCCCGGAGATCGCCGCCGAGCTGGCCGAGAAGGCCGAGCGGGCCCGCGGCAAGGGCCTGCCGATCACCGAGATGTCCGGCGGCTGCTTCACCATCAGCTCCCTCGGCAACCTCGGCGGCACCGGCTTCACGCCGATCATCAACGCACCGGAAGTGGCCATCCTCGGCGTCACCCGCACGGTCGAGCGCCTCAAGCGGGTGGATGGCGAGGTGGTCGGCGTGCCGGTGCTGCCCCTGTCCCTCAGCTACGACCACCGGGTGATCAACGGTGCCGACGCGGCCCGCTTCACCCGCTGCATCGCCGACGCGCTGGCCGATCCGGCGGCGCTGGCCTGAAACCACGATAAGGACAACAAGATGACGACCCACATTGAGGCAGGAACCCTCCTGCAACGCTTTTCCCTGGAAGGTCGGGTCGCCCTGGTGACCGGGGCCGGTTCCGGCCTGGGCGAGCGCATGGCCCACGTGCTGGCGGCGGCTGGCGCCAAAGTGGCCTGCGTGGCGCGCCGCGTCGAGCGTGTCGAGGCGGTCGCCGCGGCGATCCGCGACGCCGGCGGCCAGGCCATGGCCTGCCGCATGGACGTTGGCGACCAGGCCACCATCGGCGCCGCGCTGGACGCCATCGAGCAGCGCTTCGGCAGTCCCGCGCACATCCTGATCAACAACGCCGGCGCCACCGATCCGACGGCCTTCCACCAGATGAGCGAGGCCCAGTGGACCTCGGTGCTCGACGTGAACCTGTCGGGCCCGTTCTTCGTGACCCAGGCCGTGGCCCAGCGCCTGATCGCCGCGGAGCAGGGCGGCTCGATCATCAACATTGCCTCCATCCTCGGCCACCTGGCGTATCCCAATTTCATCAACTACGGTACGACCAAGGGGGCGCTGATCCACATGACGCGCTACATGGCGCTGGACCTGCTGCCCCACGGCATCCGCGTCAATGCGATCGCACCGGGCTATTTCCCGAGCGAGATGACCAACCCGTTCTACGAATCGGAGGCCGGCAAGAAGGAGATCGCCCACCTGCCCGCCAAGCGCCTCGGGCGCCTGGAGGAACTCGACGGCCCGTTGCTGCTCTTGGCCAGCGAAGCGTCGTCGTACATGAACGGCAGCGTCTTGACCGTCGACTATGGACACTCGGTTCGCTTGTCGTAGAATCCTCGCCGGAAAACCTGCTGAAATAAATACATAACACGCGTTTTCCCCGGCAGCAGCCGGGGGCGCAGCAGAGGGCAAAAGGGCGCTCCACCTTGCTTCGGAGCGCCCTGGCGCTTCACGACTACGCCGGACCGGCGGCAACTGCCCGGATCTGGGGGATACCTACATGACTGAAGAAAACAAACCGGAATCTTTGCTGAGCCCCGAGGCTCCGCCGGTACGCAAGATCGTCCGCCCCAAGCGCGACGCCGCCCGCTCCAAGGCGGCCGGCGGCACCTGGCAGGCCGAAAAGAGCCAGGCCACCCGCAACCAGATCCTCGAAGCCACGCTGCAGTGCCTCGTCGAACTCGGCTACACGCAGACCACCACCGAGAAGATCGCCCAGAAGGCCGGTGTGTCCCGTGGGGCGATGACCCACCACTTCAAGTCCCGCGCCGACGTCTTCGAGGCCGCCGCCGAGTACATCACCGACCTGCGCGCCGCCGAATACGAGGACGCCTGCCGGCGCATCCGCCTGCCGGAAGGCGACCTGGCTACCTACGAGAGCATGCTCGACACCCTCGAGATGCTGCAGAAGTACTACTACGCGCGGCCGTCCTTCATCGCCCTGCAGGAGCTGCAGCGTGGCGCCCGCACCGACAAGGACCTCGCCCGGGTCATGCAGCCCCTCGAGAAGGCCCTCGACGACAAGAAGAACGCCAGCATGCTGAAGCGCTTCCCGTTCTGGGCCGACTACCCGCAGACCGGCGAAGTGCTGCGTGACTTGTTCTTTCATTCCCTGAAGGGCGTCGCCGTCAACCCGACCCCCTACATGCAGGGCGATCGTCTGCACCGCCTGCACAAGCTGCTTGCGTCGGTGGCGATGGTGGAGTTCGAGAAAGCCTACGAGGCGGTGCACGGCACCAAGATCCCGCCGCAGGCTGCTGCTGCAGAACCCGAGCCTGCCGCCGCGTCGGCACCTAAGGCCCGGCGGACGAAGAAGGTTGCCGCAGACTGAGTTGTGGGTTTGCGGACCGGAGCAAAAGGGCCAACGGCATGCCGCTGGCCCTTTTGCCATTGGGGCCTCCTGTTCCTTGCCAAATTTTGCCAGGCGACCTAAATTGGCTGGATGAGCACGATGAATATTTCCCTGCCTGACGCCCTGAAGACATTCGTGGATGAGCAGGTCGCCCAGCGCGGCTATAGCACGAGCAGCGAGTACGTGCGTGAATTGATCCGCCGGGATCAGGATTGCCAGCAGCTGCGTGCCCTGTTGCTCGAAGGGGCCGCATCGGAAACGGTGGGGCCCGCGGATGCCGGGTATTTTGCGGGCTTGCGCGAGCGGATCCGCAAGGCGGGCCCGCGGGAGTGAGCGACAAGCCAGTGGTGCCGCGCAAGCGGGCCCACGAGGACGTCGAGGAAGCCCTGGACTACTACCTGCGTGAAGGGGCCGAGCAGGCGGCACTCGGGTTCGTCGATGCGCTGGAGGCGGCCTACGGCCAGATCGGTCAGCACCCCGAGATCGGGTCACCTCGCTACGCGCACGAGCTCAACCTGCCTGGTTTGCGCTGCTGGGGGCTGACGCGCTACCCCTACTTGGTCTTCTACATCGAGCGGAATGACCATATCGATGTGTGGCGGGTGCTCCACGGCCACAAACACCTTCCCGACTGGCTGCAGTCGGTCTGAGCATCCACCTGCCTTCCCCAAAGAAATCCATTTCCCTGTTGTCCCCAGCAATTTCTTTCCTGTACCATAACAAACAGAATTGATTGTTTTATACAAATACGAGGCCGGTCCGATGATGCTGGATACCCCCAAGAAACTTGCCTGTCCCGAGCTGCTCGACCTGGCCGGCGGGCGCCTGGCCTTGCTGGGCAGCCGCTGCCGTGCCTGCGGCGAGGTGTACTTCCCGGCCAGCCATGGCTGCACGCGCTGCTGCGCCACCGACATGGAGCCCTACCGCCTGGGCAGCGAAGGAACGCTGTGGTCATGGACGATCCAGGGTTTCCGGCCCAAGGCGCCCTACAACGGCGGCGAGTCCGAGGCGGACTTCCGGCCCTACGGCGTCGGCTACGTGGAGATGCCGTCCGGCGTGAAGGTGGAAAGCCGCCTGAGTGTCGCTGACCCGGCGCTGCTCGCCATCGGCATGCCGATGATCCTGACCCTGCAGGCCTACCGCCAGGTGCCCGGCGAGGCGCCGGTCTACACCTACGCCTTCGCCCCCGCCTGATTTCCCGGAGATTCCCCGCATGGACAACGAAGTTGCAATCATCGGCGTCGGCCTGCATCCCTTTGGACGCACCGACGCCCTGTCCGGCCAGCAGCAGGGCGCCTACGCGGTGCGCGAGGCCCTCAAAGACGCCGGCATCGAATGGAAGGACGTCGGCGTCGCCTACGGAGGCAGCCAGGACGGTGGCAACGCCGACGCGCTGTCGAACCACCTGGGCCTGACCGGCATCCCTTTCGTGAATGTGGCCAACGGCTGCGCCACCGGCGGCTCGGCGCTGGCCAGCGTGATCGCGGCGATCCAGTCCGGCGTCGCCGAGATCGGCGTCGCGGTGGGCTTCGACAAGCACCCGCGCGGCGCTTTCAACCCCAGGCCGAAGGACTGGGGGCTGGAGGACTGGTACGGCGAGACCGGCCTGATGCTGACCACCCAGTTCTTTGCGCTGAAGACCCAGCGCTACATGCACGAGCACGGCATCGGTGAGGAGGCGCTGGTGCGCATCGCCCAGCGGGCCTTCCGTAACGGCGCGCTGACGCCCCACGCGTGGCGCCGCCGCGAGCTGTCGTACGCAGAGATCGCCGAATCGATGCCGGTGAACCTGCCGCTGCGCAAGTTCATGTTCTGCAACCCGGCGGAAGGCGGCGCGGCGCTGGTGCTGTGCAGCGCCAAGCATGCCCGTAAATACAGCGCCAAGCCGGTGATCGTGAAGGCCGCCGTGATGCGCACCCGCCACCACGGCTCCTTCGAGGTCTTCAACCCGGGCCTGGCCGCGCAGCAGTCGCCGGCGCCGACGGTGATGGCCTCCCGCGCCGCCTTCGAGCTGGCCGGCGTCGGGCCGCAGGACATCGACGTGATCCAGCTGCAGGACACCGACAGCGGCTCCGAGTTGATCCACATCGCCGAGAACGGCTTCTGCGAGCACGGCGAGCAGGCCCACCTGCTGAAGAACGGCGACACCGACATCCACGGCCGCCTGCCCATCAACACCGATGGCGGCTGCCTGGCCAACGGCGAGCCGGTGGGCGCTTCGGGCCTGCGCCAGGTCATCGAAATCTGCACACAGCTGCGCGGCCAGGCCGGCGCGCGGCAAGTGCCGGGCACGCCCCGGCTCGGCTACACCCACGTCTATGGCGCCCCCGGCGTCAGCGCCGTGACCATCCTGCAGGCCGGCTGAAACCGGCCGGCCCACACAAAAGAGAAACGGACGGAGACAAAGACATGAACAAGCCCAGCGAAAAATTCGAGATCCTGCCGCAGGAACAGGGCGGCGACCCGGGTGTCTTCCAGCAGCTCCTCAAGCAGGAGACGGTGCCGGTGCCCGACTACCTGGCCCCCCACAACCCGGGCTTCGGCGACGCCGACCTGTCCGTCGATCGCTACGCCTCGGCGGCCTTCCACCGTCTTGAAGCGGAAAAGATGTGGCCGAAGACCTGGCAGTTCGTCGGCCGCGAGGAGCAGATCCCGAAGGCCGGTGACCACCTGGTGTACGACATCGTCGACAGCTCCATCATCGTGATGCGTGGCGACGATGGCGTGATCCGCGCCTTCCACAATTCCTGCCTGCACCGCGGCCGCGCGCTGCGCATGAACGGCGGCACCGTCGGCCAGCTCAAGTGCCCCTACCACGGCTTCACCTGGGATCTGCGGGGCAAATTGGCCAGCATCCCATGCGCGTGGGACTTCAAGCATCTGGAAGGGCAGAACAACGACTTGCCGCCGGTGCGCGTGGACAGCTGGCTCGGCTTCGTCTTCATCAACCTGGACGAGCATGCCCAGCCGCTGAACGACTACCTGGACGCGCTGCCTGAGCACTTCCGCGACTACGCCTTCGAGCGCTCGGTGATCGTCGCCCATGTGCAGCGTCGCGTCGAAGCCAACTGGAAGGTGGCCCAGGAAGCCTTCATGGAGTCCATGCACGCCCGCGTGACCCACCCGCAGCTGCTCACCTTCACCGCCGACTGCGACAGCCAGTACGACATGTACGGCGACAACATCAGCCGCAGCGTCACGCCGATGGCGGTGCCCAGCACCCACACCCGCGGCGTCGTCGAGCCGCTGGTGCTGCACGACATCCTCGAGGAATCCGGCCGCATGGCCGACTCCGACGGCAGCGCCCACACCCTGCCCGAAGGCCAGACCGCCCGCCAGTACATCGGCGAACTGAACCGGCGCATCTTCGGCGAAGCCTCCGGGCGCGACCTCGCCCACGCCACGCTGGCCGAGCTGCAGGACGCCATCCTGTACTCGATCTTCCCCAACACCCAGATCTGGTCCGGCTACTGCGGCAACATCGTGTATCGCGTGATTCCCGACGGCAACAACCACGAGAGCTGCATCTTCGACGTGATGCTGCTGTGGCGCCACAAGGAAGGCGAAGTGCCGCCGCCGCCGGCCAAGCTCAACCGCTTGCCGGACGACCAGCCCTTCTCGGCGGCGCCGGAGCTGGGCGCCCTCGGCCCGGTGTTCGACCAGGACATGCGCAACCTCGGCGCGATGACCAAGGGCCTGCGCGCCTCCAAGAAGGGCACCGTGAGCCTGGCCAGCTACCAGGAAAGCCGTATCCGCCACCACCACGAGACCCTCGACAAGTACCTCGGGTTGGGAGCGGGCAAGTGAACGCGCCCCTCGACACCCTCAATGTCCAGTGGCGGCTCGTCAGCCGCCCGACTGGCGAGGTCGGCCGCGAGCACTTCGAGGTGACCCGCGCGCCGATCCCCGAGCCCGGCCCCGGCGAGGTGCGAGTGCGCAACCTGTACCTGCTGATCCCGCCGTCCATGCGCCTGTGGATGAACGCGAAGGAAACCTACTTTCCGCCGCAGCCGCTGGGCGAGGTGATGACCGGCATCACCCTCGGCATCGTCGAGTCGTCCCGCGATCCGTCGCTGGCCCCCGGCGACTACGTGAATGGCCTCGGTGGTTGCCAGGTGTGGTCGGTGGCGCCGGCCGGCCAGCTGCAGAAGGTCCGCCCGCGGCCGGGTGTGCCGCTGGCCGCCTACCGCTCGGTGCTCGACGTGCAGGGCCTCACCGCCTACTGCGGCCTCACCGAGATCGGCCAGCCCCAGGCCGGCGAAACCCTGGTGGTGACCGCCGCCGCCGGCAGCGTCGGCTCCCTGGTGTGCCAGATCGGCCGGAAGCTCGGCCTGAAGGTGATCGGTATCGCCGGCGGTGGCGAGAAGTGCGGCTGGCTGCGCGACGAGTGTGGCATCGAGCACGTCATCGATTACAAGTCCGAGGACGTCGCCGCGCGCCTCGACGCGCTGTGCCCGGAGGGCATCGACATCGTCTATGAGAACGTCGGCGGCCCGGTGATGGACATGCTCATCGAGCGCCTGCGCTTCAAGGGCCGCGTCGTGCTGTGCGGGCTGGTGTCCAGCTACAACGGCGGCGTCACCCAGAACACCGCGTCGTTGATGACGCTGGTGAACAAGGCGGCGCGCATGGAGGGCTTTCTGGTCAGCGAGTACCTGCACCGCCACGAGGAGGTGGTCGGCATCCTGCAGGAATGGGTCGCCACCGGTGCGCTGAAGTACCAGATCGAGGTGCTGGATGGCCTGGACTCGATGGTCGAGGCCATCGGCCGGGTGTTCCACGGCAAGAACCGGGGCGTCCAGCTGGTCAGGATTTCCGACGAGGAGGCACGATGAGCCCGGCTCCGCTTTCCGAACTGAGGGCGCGGGCCGACAGCCTGCGCCAGGCGGTGCGCGATTTCCACGCCACCGTGATGCCTGTCGACCTGCGCGACAAGTCGCACCGCCACCAGGTGCTGTCCAAGGACGACTACGTGCGCTGGATGCGCCTGCTCGACCAGCAGGGCTGGTCGGTGGCCCACTGGCCGGAGGAATATGGCGGCAAGGGCTGGTCGCCCCTCGAGCGCTTCGCCTTCGAGGACGAGCTGGCGCGCCTCGGCTGCCCGTGGGTGATCCCCTTCGGCGTGAAGTACGTCGGCCCGGTGATCTACGCCTTCGGCAGCGACGCCCAGAAGCAGCGTTTCCTGCCCGGCATCAAGACCACCGAGGAGTTCTGGGCCCAGGGCTATTCTGAGCCGGGCGCCGGTTCCGACTTGGCCGGCCTGCGCACCACCGCCATTCGCGACGGCGATCACTACGTGGTGAACGGCCAGAAGGTATGGACCACCTACGCCCAGTGGGCCGACTGGCTGTTCTGCCTGGTCCGCACCGACAAGGACGACAAGCCGCAGAGCGGCATCTCCTTCCTGCTCATCGACATGAAGAGCCCCGGCGTGAAGGTCGTGCCGATCCGCACCATGGACGGCTACGCCCACGTCAATGAGGTATGGCTGGAAGACGTCAAGGTGCCGGCTGAAAACCTGATCGGTGAGGAGGGCAAGGGCTGGACCTACGCCAAGTTCCTGCTCAAGAACGAGCGCACCGCCGGCGCCATCGTCGGCTGGGCCTGGCATGTGCTGGACCGCCTCAAGCGCCACGCCCGCGAGAGCGTCGTGAATGGCCTGCCGCTGATCGAGCAGCCGCTGCTGCGCCACCGCCTCGGCGAGTTCGAGCTGCGCTTCCTGGCTCTCGAGCTGGCTGCCTACCAGGCCGTCGAGGCCATGTGCGACGGCAGCGAGAGCGGCAGCGAGGCCTCGCTGATCAAGATCCGCGGCACCGAGCTGTACCAGGAGGTCATGGAAACCCTGGTGGAAGCCCTCGGCGCCGCCGGCGTGGCCTGCGACGTGGAGGCCCTGCACAGCGCCGGCCTGCCGCCGCTGGGGCCGGACGACGCCGGCGGCATCCTCAAGGACCATTTCTATAACCGCGCTGCGACCATCTTCGGCGGTTCGTCGGAGATCCAGCGCAATATCGTTGCCAAGGTGGTGCTGGGGCTATGAGTACCGATCTCGAAACCATTGGGATGTTGCGCGACAGCGCCGCCCGTTACGCCGACGACAACTACAGCTTCCACCAGCGCTGGAGCGTGCTGGCGCGCCCCGAGGGCTACAGCCCGCAGGCGTGGAGCGACTTGGCCGAGTTCGGCTTCCTGGCCCTGCGCCTGCCCGAAGACGACGGCGGGCTGGACGGCGATGCGGTGGCGGTGGGGGCGATAATGGAGATCGTCGGCGCCCGCCTGCTGATGGAGCCGGTGCTGGCCAGCGCGGTGGTCGCCACCGGCCTGCTGCTCAAGCTCGGTTCCGCCAGCCAGAAGGCGGCGCTGCTGCCGCGCCTGGCCGACGGTTCGCTGATCCTCGCCTTCGCCGATGAGGACGAAGCCGGCAACGCCTGCGTCTTCGACGGCAGCCGCCTCATCGGCGGCAAGCTCGGCGTGCTGCATGGCGACGTGGCCGGCGAGCTGCTGGTGTCGGCCCGCGATACCGCCGGCGCGCCGGTGGTACTGCGCGTCGGCGCCGACGCGGCTGGCGTGAGCCGACGCGGCTACCGGCTGGTGGACGGGCGCGGCGCGGCGCGCTTCAGCTTCGACGGCGCGCCGGCCGAGCTGTTGCAGCCGGAGTCCGGCCTCTCCGCCGCGGCGGCGCTGGCCGAGACCCGCGACGAGGCGGCGGTGGCCCTGTGTGCCGAGAGCCTCGGCATCGTGCGCAAGCTGGTGGAGATCACCACCGACTACCTGAAGGTGCGCAAGCAGTTTGGCCGCGTCATCGGCAGCAACCAGGCCCTGCAGCACCGCATGGTGGATTGCCTGCTGCTGCAGGAGGAGATCCGCGCGCTGACCGCCGCCGCCCAGCAGGCGCTGGCCGGCCCGGCGGCGGAGCGCACGCGCATCGTCAGCGGCGCGCGCGCCTATGTCGTCCATGCCGCCCGCAAGGTGTGCAACGAGGCGGTGCAGATGCACGGCGGCCTGGGCGTCACCGACGAGCTGGACGTCAGCCACTATTTCCGCCGCCTGATGGTCAATGCGGCGCTGTTCGGTAACCGGGATGTGCATTTCACGCGCTTCACCGATGCCGCGCTGGCCCGCTGAGGAGGACAGACGATGCGCAAGGACGTGAGCGGCTGGCAGGTCCGCCTCGACGAGGCCCTGATCCAGCGTTACAGCGCCAGCGGCGACTGGCCCAACAAGACCCTGGCCGACTTCGCCTACGAATTGGCCGAGCGCGACCCGCAACGGGTCACCCACGTGTTCGGCGAGCAGCGTTGCACGGTCAGCGAACTGCTTGCCGAGGCCGAGGCCCTGGCCGCCGCGCTGCAGGCGCGCGGCCTGGTGGCCGGCGACGTGGTCAGCTTCCAGCTGCCCAACTGGCGCGAGGCGGTGGTCATCGACCTGGCGACGACGATGCTGGGCCTCGTCGTGGCGCCCATCGTGCCGATCTACCGGGATGCCGAGGTGGCCTTCATGCTCGCCGACGCGGGCGTCAAGGCGGCCTTCTTCCCGGTGGAGTACCGCGGCTTCGACTACGCGGCGATGATGGAGCGGCTGGCGCCCCAACTGCCCGGCCTGACGCACCGCTTCGCGGTGCGCGGCGACGGCCCGGACAGCTACGACGCGCTGGTCAGCGCCGGCCTGCCGCTGGGGCAGCGGCCGCAGGTGGATGCCAACGCGGTCAAGATGATCCTGTATACCTCCGGCACCACTGGCCGCCCGAAGGGCGTGCTGCACACCCACAACACCGGGCCGCTGCGCCTCAAGCGGGCCTTCGAGAACTGGTCGCGGGGCTCGGAGATTCCGGGTCTCGCCAACGTGCTGCTGATGGCCTCGCCGGTGACCCACGTGACCGGCCAGAGCGGCATGGAGCTGCCTTTCTGCAGCGACAGCCGGACGGTCTTCATGGAGCGCTGGAGCGCCGCCGAGGCCCTCGACCTGATCGACGCCGAGAAAGTCACCGCCAGCGTCGGCGCGACGCCCTTCCTGCACGAGCTGCTGAGCGCCGCCGAGCAGGCCGGACGGCGCCTGCCCAGCCTGCAGGTGTTCGCTTGCGGCGGTGCCGAAGTGCCGCCAGCGCTGATCTGCAAGGCCTACGAGGTGCTCGCGCAGTGCCGCGCGTTCCGCGTGTATGGCTCCAGCGAGGTGCCGCTGACCACGCTGGGCTTCGCCGGCGCCGGCGAGATGGACATGGCGGCGACCACCGACGGGCAGATCGCTGACTACGAGGTGCGCGTGCTGGACGACGAGGGGCATCCGCTGTCCATCGGCCAGGAAGGCGAGATCTGCGTGCGCGGCCCGGCGATGTTCCTCGGTTACGGCGATCCGGAAGCCACCGCGGCCAGCTTCGACGCCGACGGCTTCTTCACCACCGGCGACCTGGGCCGCCTGACGCCGGAAGGGGCGATCGTCATCACCGGCCGCAAGAAGGACCTGATCAACCGCGGCGGGGAGAAGGTCAGCGCCAAGGAGGTGGAGGACATCCTGCACCGTATGCCCGGCATCAAGGAGGCGGCGGTAGTGTCCATGCCCCATGCCCGGCTCGGCGAGACCCTGTGCGCCTATGTGATTCCCCAGGCCGGCAGCGAGCAGCTGGACCTCGACGCGGTGCTGGGCTTCGTGTCCGCCAGCGGCGTGGCCCGGCAGAAATACCCGGAGTGTCTGATGGTGGTGGAGGACTTCCCGCGCACCGCCTCGGGCAAGATACGCAAGGACCGCCTGCGCGCCGACATCCGCGAGCGCCTGCAGGCCCAGGCCTGAACGACAGAAGACAGGAGAAAAAGAAAATGGAGACAACCCAGCTTTCCGTGCGCATCGCCCGCAAGGCCGTCGAGGCCACCGACATCGTATCGCTGGAACTGGCCCCGCTCGAAGGGGCGGCGCTGCCGCCCTTCAGCGCCGGCTCGCACATCGACGTGGAAGTGAAACCGGGCCTGGTGCGCCAGTATTCCCTGTGCAACGACCCTACCGAATCCCACCGCTACCTGATCGGCGTGCTGCGCGATCCGGTCTCCCGCGGCGGCTCGGTGGCCGTCCATGAGCTGCTGCAGGAAGGGCAGGTGCTGCGCATCAGCGCGCCGCGCAACCACTTCGCGCTGGTGCCGGCCAAGCGCTCGATCCTGTTTGCCGGTGGCATCGGTGTGACGCCCATCCTGTGCATGGCCGAGCGCCTGGCCCAGAGCGGGGCGGATTTCGAGATGCACTACTGCGCCCGCTCCGCCGACCGGGCGGCCTTCGTCGAGCGCATCCGCCGCTCGCCCTTCGCCGCCAAGGTGCATTTCCACTACGACGACGGCGACGCCGCGCAGAAGCTGGATCTCGGCGCGGTGCTGGAGGCTGCCGGCGCGGACGCCCACCTGTACGTGTGCGGGCCGTCGGGCTTCATCGACTTCGTCACCAAGGGCGCCGCGGCCCGCCAGTGGAGCGCCGAGCGAGTGCACTTCGAGTACTTCGCCGGCCAGAAGGTGGATACCTCGGCGGACGGCTGCTTCGAGGTCAAGCTGGCGAGCAGCGGCAAGTGCGTCAGCGTGCCGCCCACCAAGACCGTCGTCACGGCGCTGCGCGAGGCCGGCGTGAATGTCGAGGTGTCCTGCGAGCAGGGCGTCTGCGGCACCTGCCTGACCCGCGTGCTGGAAGGCGAGGTGGACCACCGGGACAACTACCTCACCGACGAGGAAAAGGCGGCCAACGACCAGTTCCTGCCGTGCTGCTCGCGGGCCCGGGGCAAGCAGCTGGTGCTGGACCTGTAGGACGCCGAAAACCGCTTGCGGGTGAGTGAATTCGCCCCACGGCGTTTGAATCTCCGACTGCCGGCGAGCCTTTTCGCCCCGATGCCATGTCCGTCCCCCTTGCCTACATCTCGGTCGTCATCCTGTGGTCCACCACGCCGCTGGCGATCAACTGGAGTCTGCCCGGCGGCGGTTTCGCGTTCGCGCTGTTCGCCCGCATGGTGGTGGGGCTGGTCTGTGCGCTGGGGGTGCTGGCGGCCACCGGCGCGGGTTTTCCGCTGCGCCGTGGCGTGTGGCCGGCCTACCTGATCGGCGGCACCAGCCTGTTCGGCACGATGCTGTGCGTCTATTGGGGCGCCCAGTTCGTCCATTCCGGGCTGATCTCGGTGCTGTTCGGCCTGTCGCCGCTGGTCACCAGCGTGCTGGCCGCCCTGTGGCTCGGCGAGCGGGCACTGACGCCGCGCCGGGTGGCCGGCATGGCGCTGGCCGCGGCCGGCCTGGCGGTGGTCTTCGGTCATGGTACCGACCTCGGCGGGGCCCATGCGCCGGCCGGGCTGGCGGCGATCCTGCTGGCAGTGCTGCTCAACGCCACCGGCCTGGTGGGCGTCAAACGCTTCGGCGCGGCGACGCCGCCGATGGCGCTGACCGCCGGCGTGATGCTGGTGTCGCTGCCGCTGTTCGGTCTGGCCTGGCTGGCGGACGGCGCCATCTGGCCGGCCGAGCTGCCGCTGCGCAGCGTGCTGGCCATCGGCTACCTGGGCGTGTTCGGCTCGGTGCTGGGTTTTGCCCTTTACTACTATCTGATGAAGCATCTGGAGGCCGCCGCGCTGGCGCTGACCCTGGTGGTGACGCCGCTGTTCGCGCTGTTCCTCGGGCGCCTTTTCAATGGCGAGGCGCTGCCGGCCCAGGCCTGGGCCGGCGCCGCGGCGATCAGTCTGGGCTTGCTGCTGCACCAACGCGGCGGCGCGCCGTCTGCAACCTAGCTCGGGAGAGCGACTCATGACCAATGAGGTGCGGCCGGTGGCCGTCGTGACCGGCGTCGGGCCGGGAACCGGGGCCGCCACGGTGCGGCGTTTCGTGGCTGGCGGCTACCGGGTGGCGATGCTGGCCCGCGACGCCGGGCGCCTCGCCGAGCTGGCGGCGGAACTGCCGGAAGCGCGGGCCTACCCCTGCGATGTGACCGACACGGCGGCGGTGGACGCGGTGCTGGCGCGTATCCGCGCCGAGCTGGGCACGCCGTCGGTGCTGGTGCACAACGCCGTGTCCGGCGCCCGCGGACACTTCATGGACATCGATCCGGCGGTGCTGGAACGGGGTTTCCAGGTGAATGTGATGGCCTTGCTGCACCTGGCCCGCGCGCTGGCGCCGGAGATGATCGCCGCCGGCCATGGCGCCATCGTCGTCACCGGCAACACCGCCGCGCTGCGCGGCCGCGCGCTGTTTGCCGGCCTGGCGCCGACCAAGGCCGCCCAGCGCATGCTGTGCGAGGCGATGGCCCGCGATCTGGGGCCGCAGGGCGTGCACGTGGCCTACGTGGTGATCGACGCGGTGATCGACGTGCCATGGACCCGCCGCGCCTTCGGCGACCGCCCCGACAGCTTCTTCATGCAGCCAGCCGCCATCGCCGACGAGATCTGGCACCTGGCCCACCAGGCGCGCAGCGCATGGACCTTCCTGCACGAGCTGCGGCCCTTCGGCGAGACCTGGTGAGCCCGGGCCCGAAAAAACCATACCAACAAGGAACGCCACGTTCCACCCGGAGGAGAAGCGATAGATGTTCCTTTCCGCACGCAGGACCTTGAACAGGCTGGACCACGCGCTGGAGGCGGCGCAGCGGGACGGCATGAGCCACTGGCTGAATGGTGCCGACGCGGCGCTGCCGGAGGCCACGCAGCGCCGGCTGCAGACGCTGGCGGAAAAGATCCGCGCCGGCGAACGGGCGCTGGAAGTGCAGATCGCCGCGCTGACCGCCCGTGTCACCGAGCTGGAGCGCAGCGAGGCGCTGCTCGATGCGGAGCGCGACGAGTTGGCGCTGCAACTGGAAGTGACCCGGCGTGCCGCCGATGGCGAAGGCGCGAGCCGCGTCGAACTGGAAGAACGCCTGGCAGCGTTGGAGGATGAATTGGCCGATGCCCGCCTGGCCGGCACTGCGCTGACCGAGGGCACGTGGACGGTGCGCATCGTGGACGGCGATCCGGCCCATCCGGCCAACCGGGTGCGCTATTCGGACCAGATGCGGCGCCTGCTGGACTACACCGGGACGTCGGATTTTCCCGACGAGATGGATGCGTGGACGGCGGTGATCCATCCGGAAGACCTGGCCTGGGTTGGTGCTGCACTGCATCGCCACTTGTCCGACCACACGGGCAAGACATCTTTCGTGGCCGAATACCGCATCCGCAAGAAGGGCGGCGACTACGGCTGGTTCCGCGGCCGTGCGTGCACCGAGCGCGACGCGCAGGGGCGGCCGGTGCGCTGCGTCGGTTCTTTCCGCGACATCTCCGCAGAGAAGGCCGCCGAAGCGCTGCAGAAGGAGCAGCGTGAGCGCATGGCCCACAGCATGCGGCAGATTCTCGACGTGTCGGCGGTGATCGCCGACATCTCCAAGCGCACCAACCTGCTGGCCCTCAACGCCAGCATCGAGGCGGCCCGCGCCGGCGAAGCTGGGCGGGGCTTCGCGGTGGTGGCGGAGGAGGTCGGCAAGCTGGCGATGCAGACATCCAAGGCCACCGAGGAGATCGTGCGGATGGCCGAGGAGTAAGGGCGGGAGGTTGAGTATCCGATCTTCGCGGCAGTGACGGGCTTTGCGTTCCTCACGCCCAATACGGAAGGTATTCGGCGAATTTGTTGCCCACGCTGTCGTCTTTGCGCTTGATGCGCCCGGCGTCGACAGCATCGGAAATCAGATTGGTGATCTGGTTGCGCTGCCGCTCGCTGACCTTGAAGCGGGCCCGCAGCGTGGTGTTGGTCAAGGTCTGGCTGGAGTAATACTGGATGACTGCGTGCTGGTAGCAGGCTTCGATGCGTTCGGCCTGGGGCATGTTCGCAAACTTGCGAGGGGCATGAAGCGTGACCTGAAAAGCGTTTTCCAGCGGTGTAAATACAACGGGCGGCATTCCGAACAACTCGACTGCAGAAACGATTTTCTGGAAGCCAGTGCCTCGCTCCTCGCAGATTCTGCATAGCCGGAACTTGGAGGCGAGCAGTTCATTGCGGGATTCCGGCGTGGTGCCAATCAGACGGTCGGGACGCTTGCCGGGCAGCAGCTTGCCAGGGTTGGTGAAGGTGATTCTATCTTCGTAAATTTCGATCGTTGGCCCGGCGCCAGTGACCGTGAAATCCTGGTGAATGAGCGCATTGGCAATTAACTCCCGGAGCGCAATTTCGGGATAGACACTGACCTGCTCACGTAACGATTGCTGAATGACCTCGGAGTGCGGCAGCACACGCTTCAGGTAGCCAATCAAGCCTTCGAAGCCGACCGCGTAACCTTTATGGCCAAGTAGCTCATCGATGGTGTCGACCTTGTTTGTGCCTTTGTAGCGGATGACGCGAATTCCCTTGCGGCTGAGCGAATCGAAGCTCTGCAGTTCTCGTGCTGCCGCAATACCACCGAAGTTGGTGATGTAGTAGCCGTTGCCGTCGGGTTCGATCAGGCTTTCATCGACCAGCCAGCGCATGAGCTCAGTAGTATCGTCCGGCAAGGGGCGTTGGAGCAGCTTGGCGATAGTGGTCAGATCAAGGCGGGCGATGACTTCATCCGCCGGCAGCAGGGGCGAGGCCCGTAATTCCTCCCAGCGTGGGGCCTGACTGTGCAGCATGAGTGATCCGATCTCGTTGCGAGATGCTTTTCTCGTACTGCCGCCTGAACGTATCCATGCGTCCTCGATGCTCTTGCCCCGGCGGTGAGCCGGTTTGTTGGTTTGTTCCCGGATATGCACGAACAACAGGGCTGCGCCGTCTATGTCCACAATGGCGTGATCCAGTACGAGGGGTGGCTCAACTGCATCCCGCCCGATATTGGTCAGCCGGGTGATGATTTCCTGGACCTGTTGCTGGTCTACGCCGATCAGTCGGGCATCCGTATCCTCGACACCGAAGACAAGATAGCCGCCATTGGGGTGGTTCGCGAACGCGATCAGGTGCTCGGCCAGACGCTCCTTGTTTTCGGAAAGGCTGGCCTTCCAGTCGAGTTCGTTGATTTCATGGGGCACAGGTTCGCGGCTGGCGTGCAGATACGCCACGGCCTGTTTGATCCAGTGTTTATCCATGTGATAGCAGCTCTTTGATTGTCAAAGAAAAATACGTTATGTCGTTTTTCGGATGTGATAACACACGCTGATTCTGCCGGCCTTCCCCTTGCCGGATCGCTTCCATCAACTCCCAGCGTAGCCGCCTGCCCGTACGCCACTAAGCAGACGTGCTAGCGTACGGGCAGGGGGATGTTCAGCGGCCGGTGTAGGTGGCTGGGCGCTTTTCGAGGAAGGCGTTAACCGCCTCCTTGAAGTCTTCCGTGGCCGCGCAGGTGGCGAAGCCCTGACGCTCGGCGTCCAGCTGGCCGGCGAAATCCCGTTCGATGGAGCGGCGCATCAGCTGCTTGAGGGTGCCCTGGGCGATCGGCGCGCCGGCGGCCAGACGGTGGGCCAGCCTGTCGGTTTCCGCGGTCAGCTGGTCGGCCGCCACGACGCGGCTCACCAGGCCCAGGCGCTGGGCTTCGGCGGCGTCGATGGGGTCGGACAGCAGCGCGATCTCCAGCGCCTTGTGCAGGCCGACGGTGCGCGGCAGGCTCCACGAGGCGCCGAGATCGCAGCAGGTGCCCAGATTGACGTAGGCGAAGTTGAAGCGGGTGGTGTCGGCGGCGACGACCAGGTCGCAGGCCAGCGCCATGCTCATGCCGGCACCGGCCACCGGGCCCTGGATGCTGGCTATCACCGGCGCGCGCAGGCCGGCGATGATCTGCATGCTCTCGTTGAGCGGCGCGATCAGCGTGTTCGGCACCGCCGCCGGGTCGTCGCGGAACTGGGCGATGTCGCCGCCGGCCATGAAGGAGCGGCCTTCGCCGCTGAGGATCAGCACGCGCAGCGCCGGATCGTCCTGCAGGCGGCGCAGGGCGGCCAGCAGGGCCTGGGCGGTGGCGGTGTCGATGGCGTTGAGAACCTTAGGGCGGTTGAAGTGCAGGCGGTGGATGCCGCCGTCGCGGCTTTCGATGATCGGGCTGTCGCTCATGCTGGGGTCTCCTGTTGTCGTTGTCGAAAGGCTTTTTACATCGGCAGCTGCGGGCCGGCGGTGACGGTGACGCCGCCGTCCACCACCAGGCCGTGGCCGGTGATGAAATCGGCTTCGTCGCTGGCCAGCAGCAGCGCGGCGCGGGCGATGTCCTCGGGGCGGCCGAGGCGCTTGACGGCGGCGGCTTGCTCCCACTGGGCGCGGACTTCCGGCACGGCGAAGAGGCCGGCCGTCATGTTGGTCTCGATCGCGCCGGGCAGCAGGTAGTTGGCAGTGATGCCGAAGCGGCCGACTTCCTTGGCGATGGTCTTGGTCAGGCCGGCGACGGCGTGCTTGGAGGCCGCGTAGGCGCCGCAGCTGTGATCGGTGAAGTGGGCGAGGATGGAGCCGGTGTTGATGATGCGTCCGCGGCCGGTGCTCTTGGCGCGTTCGATCAGCACCGGGATGGCATGGCGGCAGGTGCGCATCACGGCGTGGACGTTCACCTCGAAGGCCCGCGCCCAGTCTTCGTCGGGCATTGCGGACACCGGCGAAACCGGCACGACGCCGGCGTTGTTGAAGAGAATGTCGAGGCCGCCGAATTTTTCCAGCGCCAGTGCGACCATCTGCTGCGGTGCGTCGGCGGCGGTGACGTCCACCGCCAGCGCGGCGATGCGCGGCTGGCCGGCGTAGATGCTGAGGATGGCCGATTCGGGCCGGTCCACGGCCACTACCGCGGCGCCTTCGGCGGCGAACAGTTCGACGGTGGCGCGGCCGATGCCGGAGGCGCCGCCGGTGATGATGGCTACGCGGCCGGCCAGGCGTTGGGATGTGTTCATGCTGTTGTCTCGCTCCTTTGTGGATGGGCTCAGCCTCGAAACAGGTCGGGCTGTTTTTCTGTGATCTTACCTGTGCGTCGTGATGCTCGCCTCGTCCGTCAGTGCGCGCGGAAGCGGCGGTAGATCTTCTCCATCACCATCAGCGGGTCGTCGGCGCGCAGCGGGTCGTAGGGGGCGATGTTCACCGCGCGCAGCCAGGCGCGCTGCACGCGGCCGTCGGCCACGTCGAGTTCGATGATGTTGATGCACGCCGGGTCCTGCTCGATGGCGCGGATGGCGGGGAGGCCGGCGCCGGTGACGTGGGTCAGCAGCACGCGGTTGACGCCGTCGTGGGCGACGACGAGGGCGTTGCGCCAGTCGTCGCGGGCGATCAGCGCGTCCCAAGCGGCGTGTACACGGTTCGCCAGGTCCTGCCAGCGTTCGCCGCGGATGAAGGCGCCGTCGGGGTCCCCAGCGCTCTCGTAGGCGTAGCCGATCTCCTGTTCCTGCTCGTCCGGCGGGATCTCGCGCAGGCGGCCGGCGCGCACTTCCTTCAGGCGTGGCTCCTCGGCCAGCGGCAGGGCGCGTTCGCCGAGCACGATGCGGGCGGTCTCGACGGTGCGCGTGAGGCCCGAGCAGACGGCCAGGTCGAAGGGGATGTCGGCCAGCAGCGCGGCGCTGGCGGCGGCCTGTTCGCGGCCGCGGGGGGTGAGCGGGACGGTGCGCGGGTCTAGGGGCGTGCCGTCGGCGCTGAAATAGCTGACTTCCGCGTGGCGCATCAGGTAGATGCGGCGGCGGCAGGCGGTGCCGGGTAGGGCGGGCATGGGCAGGCTCCGGTATGCCGGCGGGCGGTGGCCCACCGGCAGGCAAGCGGCCCACCGGGGCCGGACTGTGCGGCTGACCGGCTCCGGCGGGTGAGGGCACCCGAAAGGTGCCCCCGATGACGATCAGTCGTACTTGTAGAAGCCCTGGCCGCTCTTGCGGCCCAGGTAGCCGGCATCCACCATTTCCTTCAGCAGCGGGGCCGGGCGGTACTTGGGATCGTTGAAGCCGTCGTAGAAGACTTCCATCACCGCCAGCATGGTGTCCAGGCCGATCAGGTCGGCGAGGGCCAGCGGGCCGATCGGTTGGTTGCAGCCAAGCTTCATGCCGGCGTCGATGTCCTCGGCGGTGGCGAGGCCTTCCTGCAGCGCGAAGATCGCTTCGTTGATCATCGGGCACAGGATGCGGTTCACCACGAAGCCCGGGCTGTTCTTGGCGGTGATCGGGGTCTTGCCGATGGCGGTGGCGAACGCCTGCGCGGCGGCCAGCGTCGCGTCGGAGGTCTGCAGGCCGCGGATCAGCTCGACCAGGGCCATCATCGGCACCGGGTTGAAGAAGTGCATGCCGATGAAGCGCTCCGGCGACGACACGGTGGCGGCCAGCTTGGTGATGGAGATCGACGAGGTGTTGGTGGCGATCAACGTGGTGGCCGGCACGATGCTGTCGATTTCCTTGAGGATGCGCAGCTTGAGACCCTCGTTCTCGGTGGCGGCCTCGATGACCAGCTCGGTGGCGGCCAGGTCGGCGTAGGCGGTGGTGCCGCGGATGCGGGCCAGCGCGGCGTCCTTGTCGGCGGCGCTGATCTTTTCCTTCTTGACCATGCGGTCGAGGCTGCCGGCGACGGTCTTGACGCCGCGTTCGACGGCTTCGGTGGAGATGTCCACCATCACCACGTTGATGCCGGCCAGCGCACAGACCTGCGCGATGCCGTTGCCCATGGTGCCGGCGCCGATCACGCCGATGTTTTGAATTGCCATGCTGTTGCTCCTGTTTGCGTAGTTTTTAAGAACTTTTTTAAACGCGTTCGAAGATGGCGGCGATGCCCTGTCCGCCACCGATGCACATGGTCACCAGGGCATAACGGCCCCCCGTGCGGTGGAGCTCGTAGATGGCCTTGGTGGTGATGATGGCTCCGGTCGCTCCCACCGGATGCCCCAGGGAGATCCCCGAGCCGTTGGGATTGACGCGGGCCGGATCGAGGTCCAGTTCCCGTGTCACGGCGCAGGCCTGGGCTGCAAAAGCCTCGTTGGACTCGATGACGT
Source organism: Zoogloea sp. LCSB751 (assembly GCF_002028455.1). GTDB lineage: Bacteria > Pseudomonadota > Gammaproteobacteria > Burkholderiales > Rhodocyclaceae > Zoogloea. The sequence goes on from NZ_MWUM01000010.1 coordinate 176,678, forward strand.
CCAGATCTGCGACGGACAGCCCGGTGCGCTGCAGCACCAGGCGGGTGGCGGGAACGGGGCCGATGCCCATGTACAGCGGTTCGACGCCAGCGTGAGCATACCCGACAAGTCGGGCCAGCGGCTTGAGACCAAGCGCTGCCGCGCGTTTCGCCTCGGCCAGCACCACCGCTGCGCCGCCGTCGTTGAGCCCAGAGGCATTGCCCGGGGTGACGCTGCCGTCCTTCTGGAAAATGGCTTTCATCTTGGCCAGGGCTTCCAGCGTGACGTCCGGGCGCACGTGCTCGTCGGTGTCGAAAAGTGCGGTGCCCTTGCGGGTCTTCACCTCCACCGCGGCGATCTGCTCGCGGAAGCGCCCCTCGGCGATGGCGCGGGCGGCACGCTGCTGGCTTTCCAGCGCCAGCGCGTCCTGCATCTCGCGGCTGATGCCGTAGCGGGCGGCGACGTTCTCGGCGGTGATGCCCATGTGCACCTTCTGCCACGGGTCGTGGAGGATGCCGTTCATGTAGTCGAGGACCGGCGCGTCGCCCATGCGGGCGCCCCAGCGCAGGGTCGGGATGATGTAGGGGCCGCGGCTCATGGATTCGGCGCCGCCGCCCACCGCGATGTCGGTGTCGCCGAGCAGGATGGCCTGGGCCGCCGACACGATGGCCTGCAGGCCGGAGCCGCACAGGCGGTTGACGTTGAAGGCCGGGGTTTCCTGCGGGATGCCCGCGTCGATCGCGGCGACGCGGCTCAGGTAGGCATCGCGGGGCTCGGTGGGGATCACGTTGCCCATCACCACGTGGCCGACCTCGCGGGGATCGACGCCGGAACGGGCCAGCGCGGCGCTGACCGCGGTGGTGCCGAGCTGGCAGAGGGGAATGTCCTTGAGGCTGCCGCCGTAGGTGCCGATGGCGGTGCGGGCGGCACCGACGACGAGGATTTCACGCTGGGTCATGGTCTGCTTTTCCGTATGCGGGTTGGTCTTGGCCGGCGCAAGCCGGCGGGTGGATCGATGTTATCAAACAAACAATCTAGATGGTTTGTTTGTTGTGTGGGGTGGTGGCATCGCGTTCTGACCTGGCTGGGTGTCTGGGTGTCTGGGCGTCCCTTCATGAGCCTCGTGCTTCCCCTTCACGCATTCCCACGCTTGCATCATCAACCTGCAGAAATTTCATCGAGGGACTTGGCAGCCAGCCTTTTTGTTCGTAATATAAAAAAACGAACACGACGGTTTGTTTTGTTGTGTGTCGGAAGGTGTGTCTCCCTGCTGGTAAGCGTGACCCTCTCCCTAGCGCTTATGGGCATTTTCACCAGGTTGTCCGCGCAATGCGGGCAACCTGGACTTTCTTCCAGAAGAAAGGGGACAGACCGGAACACGCGGGAGCATGTCCACACAAGAGAACCGGCAGATGCCTCTGACCATCGGATTTGCAGCAGAAACCCTGTCCGGCGAACGGCGCTTGCCCGTGGTGCCGGACGTGGCCAAGAAATACCAGGGCCTCGGTGCCCGCCTCCTCATGCAGAAGGGTGCCGGCCGGCTTGCCCACTACCGCGATGACAGCTTCGCCGACGTGGCCTTCGTCGACAGCGCCGCCGAGACGTATGCCGGCGCTGACATCCTGTGCTGCGTGCAGCCGCCGTCCGCCGAACTGATTTCCACCCTCAAGCCGGGCAGCGTGCTGGTCGGCCTGCTGCAGCCCTGGGGCGATGCGGCCCGCGCCCGCCTGCTGGCCGAGCGCAACATCACCGCCTTCGCGCTGGAATTGCTGCCGCGCATCAGCCGCGCCCAGAGCATGGACGTGCTGTCCAGCCAGGCCGCGGTGACCGGCTACGAATGCGCGCTGATCGCCGCCGACCATTCGCCGCGCTTCTTCCCGATGCTGACCTACGCCGCCGGCACCATCCGCCCGGCCCGCGTGCTGGTGATCGGCGCCGGCGTGGCCGGCCTGCAGGCCATCGCCACCGCCCGCCGCATCGGCGCGATGGTCGAGGCCTACGACGTGCGCCCGGAAACCCGCGAGCAGATCGAATCCCTCGGCGCCAAGTTCGTCGATACCGGCGTGTCGGCGGCCGGCAGCGGCGGCTACGCCCGCGAGCTGACCGCGGAGGAAAAGGCGAAGCAGGCCGAGCGCCTGGCCAAGGCGGTGGCCCAGTGCGATGCGCTGATCACCACCGCGGCGATCCCCGGCAGGAAGGCGCCGGTGATCGTCACCGCCGACATGGTGGCGCGCATGAAGCCCGGCGCGGTGGTGGTCGACATGGCCGCCGAGACCGGCGGCAACGTGGAAGGCACGGTCGCCGGTGAGAAGACCTGGGTCGGCGACGTGCTGATCGTCGGCCCGACCCACATCGCCAGCCGCATGCCGGCCCACGCCTCGGAAATGCTGGCCAAGAACTACTTCAACTTCATCAGCCCCTTCGTCAAGGACGGCGCCGTGGCGCTGGACTGGGACGACGAAGTGATCGCCGGGGCCTGCCTCACCCATGCCGGCGAAGTACGCCACGCCGGTGTCCGCCAGGCCCTCGGCCTTTGATCCAGGAGAACGCAATGGAAGGTCTGGTCTATCTGTACATCTTCATGCTGGCCGGCTTCACCGGCTACGAAGTGATTTCCCGCGTGCCGGTGATCCTGCACACGCCGCTGATGTCCGGTTCCAACTTCGTGCACGGCGTGGTGCTGGTGGGCGGCATGGTGGCCCTCGGCAGCGCCGATCCGGCCGAGCCGCTGCAACTGGCGATCGGCTTCGCCGCGGTGCTGCTCGGTGCCGCCAACGCGGCCGGCGGCTACGTGGTCACCGAACGCATGCTGGCCATGTTCAAAGGCAAGAAGGAGGGCGCCCAATGAGCGCACAGTTCCCCGTTCTCGGTTTCATCCAGGCCGCCTACTTCGCGGTGGCGGTGGTCTTCATCCTCGGCCTGAAGGCGATGAGCTCGCCGGTCACCGCACGCCGCGGCGTGGTGTGGGCCGGCTACGCGATGATCGCCGCCACGCTGGTCACCTTCGCGTGGCCGGGCATGCAGAACTTCGGCCTGATGGGGCTGGCCATCGCGCTGGGCACCGTGGTGGCCTGGGTTTCCGGCAAGAAGGTGGCGATGACCGACATGCCGCAGATGGTGGCCATCTACAACGGCATGGGCGGCGGCGCGGCGGCGGCCATCGCGGCGCTGGAGTTCGCCCGCGGCGAGGTGCATGGCGGCGTGGCGACCACGCTGGCGGTGTGCGGCGCGCTGATCGGCTCGGTGGCCTTCTCCGGCTCCTGCGTGGCTTTCGCCAAGCTGCAGGGCATCATGAAGAAGGCCTGGCGCCTGCCGGCCCAGAACGCCGCCAACGTGCTGCTGGCGCTCGCCGCGGTGGCCCTCGGCTACCTGATCGTCGCCGCCGACACCCCGGCGCCGGAGCATGTGCTGGGTTTCTTCGCGTTGGCCCTGGCCCTCGGCGTGGTGCTGACGGTGCCGATCGGCGGTGCCGACATGCCGGTGGTTATTTCCCTGCTCAATGCCTTCACCGGCCTGGCCGTGGGTATGGAAGGCTATGTGCTCGGCAACCCGGCGCTGATCGTCGCCGGCATCGTGGTCGGCGCGTCCGGCACCCTGCTGACCCAGCTGATGGCCAAGGCCATGAACCGGCCGATCTCCAACGTGATCTTCACGCCGATCTCCGGCGCGGCGTCCGGCGGCGAGGCCGTCGAGGGCGAGCAGAAGGAAGTCGGCGCGATGGATGCGGCGGCGATGATGCGCTACGCCTCCAAGGTCATCATCGTGCC
>NZ_MWUM01000110.1 GCF_002028455.1 Zoogloea sp. LCSB751
CGCCTATTTGAAGAAAGTGGAGTGCTTTTGCTTCAACCGTCAGGAGTTGCAGGCGGGAGAGAGCAAGCTGATGCCGCTCAAGTTTTATGTCGACCCCGATTTGCCCGACAACATCAACACCATCACGCTCTCCTACTCACTCTATGAGATCACTCAGTCCACCCCAGCCCCGACGCTGGCGCAGAGGAAATAATAATGGCCAAAGTGAACCAGACGTATTACGTCCCTGACCAGAGCCGCTGGCCCATCATAGGGGCGGTGGCCCTGTTTTTCCTGGCTTTCGGGGCGGGGCATCTGGTCAATGAGGTGGCGAGCAAGCAGGCCGGGGTCGGCCGGTACTTGATGATGGC
>NZ_MWUM01000111.1 GCF_002028455.1 Zoogloea sp. LCSB751
GGCGGCAGCTACAACCTGGGCTTCGCGACGCTGTACGGCAACTATGTGGCTGGCCGCATCAGCGGCGGCAACTACGAGAACGTGACGGGCACGCTGTCCAAGGCCGAAGGCTGGAGCGTCAGTGCCGGCATCCCGGTGTGGCGCGGCAAAGCCTTTGTGAGCTACAGCCAGCTCGACGACAAGTCGATCAAGAACCGCGATGCCAATTTGCTGGGGCTTGCCTACGCCTACAAGCTGCAGGACAGCACGACGCTGTACGGCACCTGGGGCAAGGTGCTCAACAAGGCCAACGGCACCTACAGCCTGACCGACGGCGGCAACCTGGTCGGCACCGTCGCCAAGCCGGGCTA
>NZ_MWUM01000112.1 GCF_002028455.1 Zoogloea sp. LCSB751
TTAATAAATTGTTGGAATGGATAATTCAAAATTGGAAGGGAACATTGATTTTAAAAAGTGAGATCAGACGAAGTGGCCCCCACTGTGTACGTAATTTGGATAAGTTGGAGGACGCGCTTGAAGTTCTTATTGCTAGAGGGGATGTGATTTGCTACAAGAAGAAACAGTCTATATATATTTGTTTATCTTGGAGGAAATATCCACGTTATGCTCGCCGATCGACATTGAACACTCCGGATGGCACTCATATTAATAAGCTTTCTGAATATTTTGGAAGGTATGACTCACGCATCGCATCAATAAGAAAATCAAGTGGGCCAGTTATAGATATCCTAGG
>NZ_MWUM01000113.1 GCF_002028455.1 Zoogloea sp. LCSB751
GCTGGTTTGCTGAGGAAAAGCGGTTCTGTCTGTGGATGACGAACCTACGGCGAGCAGCATGGTCAGCAGAGCAGGTGATGAGCCTGTATCGCTGCCGTTGGCAGGTGGAGTTGTTATTTAAAGAGTGGAAATCGCACAACCGGCTCAAGGGGTTTGTGACGGGCGAGAAAGCGATTGCCGAGGGGTTGGTGTGGACGAGCCTGCTGTCGCTGGTGATGAAGAGACGGGTCGCGCAGAGTGTGATGAGTGGGGCGCTATCGATGCTGAAAGCGTCGAAGAACAGTGCGACGTGGTGGCTACCGCTATTGGAAGCAGTGGCCCATAGGGCGCTGAC
>NZ_MWUM01000114.1 GCF_002028455.1 Zoogloea sp. LCSB751
GGGGTATGGTCAAAGGCTACGCCTGTTAAACGTAAACAAGTGATGATCCGCTTTGCCGAGTTATTGGAAGAAAATGCCAATGAACTCGCTCTGTTAGAAACGTTGGATATGGGTAAACCGATACGTTTTTCAAAGGCGGTAGATATTGCGGGCGCTGCCCGTGCCATTCGTTGGTCGGGGGAAGCCATTGATAAACTCTACGATGAGCTGGCGCCGACGGCACATAATGAAATCGGCATGATTACTCGCGAACCCGTGGGCGTGGTGTCAGCGATTGTGCCTTGGAATTTCCCGCTGCTAATGGCCTGTTGGAAGTTAGGCCCAGCACTC
>NZ_MWUM01000115.1 GCF_002028455.1 Zoogloea sp. LCSB751
ATATCCGCGAACATTTTTCAGCACTTTCATCACATGATTTATTTCGTGCGTTTGACAATTTGAAAATGTTGGGGATGCGCAAGTCAATTTCATTGAAAATTAGACTGCGTGATAGAAGTGAAATGACTTCTAGGGGATTTAGTGATGGTCAATTTCAAGCCGTTTATTTATATTCGATTAGTGAGTTATTTAAAGATACAAATAGTATTACAGTAATGGATGAGCCAGACTCTTTCCTTCATCCTGAATGGCAGGCACAATGTTCATCCCAAATTCAGGATATTTCAACCCAAGCAGCAGCAAAAAATCACGTTCTTATGACCACGCATA
>NZ_MWUM01000116.1 GCF_002028455.1 Zoogloea sp. LCSB751
AGATTGCGCCTATCGCGGCCAAGTATGGCCAAGTGCAAACCGTTGATATTAATGCGGTCGGTTTTGGTCAATAACCACTGGCGTTAGCTTTATTTCGCCCAATAAAAAGGTCTGCATAGTGCAGACCTTTTGCTTTTCTGTTCTAGGTTCTAGGCGTTATTGCGCACCTGGCTTAGCGTAGTGAGCCATCCAATCTTTCACTTGGTTATACCAATAGATGGAGTTGTTAGGCTTCATAATCCAATGGTTTTCATCGGGGAAATAAATCATCCGTGATTCAACATTACGGGTTTGCAGGGTGCGGAACAGCTCAAAACCTTGGCCGAC
>NZ_MWUM01000117.1 GCF_002028455.1 Zoogloea sp. LCSB751
GCAACTGGTAGCAGAGGCACCCGGGCTCTTGCAGGGTAGCCGCTATCAAGGGGCCCAAGGCGGCACGACACTCGGCGGCGAATTCAGGCTTGGCCTCAAGCTGGGCAATCACAATCACGGGGGATGACATCTGAACCTCCTCGTTAAGACGAGAATCAGTATGCCCGCCGCCTATCGTGGGAAACAGGGCAGCAGTCGCAAAACACTATTGAGATAAGAGCAGCAATGAATGGGCAGGGGCGAGGCTGAGGTGAGGAAGTCAGGGAGGTAAAGGAGCAGGGAACGCCGGAGCGCCCCCTTGCCATCAGGCATTGGCCGGCT
>NZ_MWUM01000118.1 GCF_002028455.1 Zoogloea sp. LCSB751
TGTTGATGACTCAGCCAGTGTCCTTCCAGCAGTTGGCGGATCTGCGCTTTGCTCACGCCTCGACCCGCCCGATAGTCGAGCTGCTCCACCTGTCCGGCTAGCCGGAACCGGGCTTGCTTCTCCAGGCGGTTGGTTTTCCTCTGCTCCCGCTGCACCAGCTCATGGCTCAGTAATAGTTGCAGCCGCTCATCAAAACCCATATCCAGGTACAGCATGCTCTGGGCCTGCTGCTGGTTCAGAGCCTGTTTCATGCCGCTCAAGTGCAGGCGGCTTAGTTGTTCATCGAGGTGTAATTGCATCGGCTTCTCCTGATCCGTGGG
>NZ_MWUM01000119.1 GCF_002028455.1 Zoogloea sp. LCSB751
TTACTCAACCTTCAACCTGCCCATGGCTAGATCACCCGGTTTCGGGTCTACACCTTGCAACTAGACGCCCAGTTAAGACTCGGTTTCCCTACGGCTCCCCTATACGGTTAACCTCGCTACAAAATGTAAGTCGCTGACCCATTATACAAAAGGTACGCAGTCACCCCGAAGGGCTCCCACTGCTTGTACGTACACGGTTTCAGGTTCTATTTCACTCCCCTCACAGGGGTTCTTTTCGCCTTTCCCTCACGGTACTGGTTCACTATCGGTCAGTCAGGAGTATTTAGCCTTGGAGGATGGTCCCCCCATATTCAGACAG
>NZ_MWUM01000011.1 GCF_002028455.1 Zoogloea sp. LCSB751
GTGATCGGCGCCAACGACGTGGTCAATCCGTCGGCTCGCACCGACAAGTCCAGCCCGATCTTCGGCATGCCGATCCTTAACGCGGATCTCGCCCAGAACGTCATCGTCGTCAAGCGCGGCAAGGGCACCGGTTACTCGGGCATCGAGAACGCGCTGTTCTACAAGGACAACACCCGCCTGCTGTACGGCTCGGCCCAGCAGGCCATCGGTGAGGTCATCCAGCACGTCAAGGCGCTGTCGGTGTAGGCGCCACACCCATAACACAGGAGAGGACAGACAGTGGACGCGAAAACGGAAACGACCGGGCAGCCCGACATCGCCGGCTTTGCCGCCGCCTTCTTGCAGCAGGAAACCGGTGCGGCGGCGGTGGAGGTGCTCGGCTGCAAGCGCCTCGGCGGTGGGGCGATCCAGGAGAACCTGCTGATCGATGTGGCGATCCGCGGCGGCGACTGGGACGGCCAGCACGAACTGGTGCTGCGTACCGACTCCCCATCGGGCCTGGCGGTGAGCCTCGGCCGGGCCGAGGAGTTCGCGGTGCTCAAGGTAGCCTTCGCCGCCGGCGTGACGGTGCCCGAGCCCCTGTGGCTGTACCGGGATAGCGGCGCGCCCGGCGGGCTGGGCAAGGACTTCTACCTGATGCGCAAGGCCGAGGGCTCCGCCGCCGCCCGCCCGCTGGTGCGCGGCGAGCTGTCCGCCGAGGCGCGGGATGCGCTGCTGGCCGAGCTGGGCGCCGAATTGGCACGCCTGCATGCGGTGCGTCCGCCGGTCGCCGGGCTGGATTTCCTGCCGCTGCCGGACGGCGCGCCGGCGCTGTCGCGGGTGAAGGAATACCGGCGCCGCATCGACGCCATCGGCCGGCCTCAGCCGACCCTCGAATGGGCGCTGCGCTGGCTGGAGCTGAATGCCCCGGCGCGCACCGAGGTCACGCTGACCCACGGCGACTTCCGCACCGGCAACTATATGGTCGCCGACGGCCGCCTGTCGGCGGTGCTCGACTGGGAATTCGCCGGCTGGAGCGATCCGCTGGAGGACATCGGCTGGCTGTGCGCGCGCTGCTGGCGCTTCGGTGCGTGGGAGCACGAAGTCGGCGGCATCGGCGGCACTGCCGCGCTGGCCCGCGGCTACGCGGCGGTGGCAGGCCAGCCCTTCGACCTCGAGCTGCTGCCCTACTGGAAGGTGATGGGCACGATGCGCTGGGCGGTGATCGCGCTGATGCAGGCCGAACGCCACCTGTCCGGCGAGCAGCCGTCGCTGGAGCTGGCGCTGACCGGCCGCATGCTGCCGGAGATCGAGCTCGACCTGATCCAGGAAATCCAGACCATTGAAGAGGAGCGTGCCCGCCATGCGTAACCTGCCCGACGCCGCCGACCTGTTGAAGACCGCCCGCGACGGCCTGCTCAATGGCTTGTTGCCCCACCTCCCCAAGGAACACCACTACACCGCGCTGATGGCCGCCAACGCGCTGGCCATCGCGCTGCGCGAGATCCAGTCCGACGCCGGCCATGCGCAGGCTGAAGCCACGCTGCTGCACGAGTTGTATGGCAGCGCTGCTGCCAGCGAAGGCGTCGACGCGTTCGCTACCCGCCTGGCCAGCGACCTGCGCACGGGCCGCTTCGATGCGCGTCTGCCGGAAGTCGGCAGCCTGCTGCTGGCCGAGGTGAGCGCCCGGCTGCGCGTCTCGAATCCCAAATACCTCAAGCAGGCCGGCCTCGCCTGAACCGGAGATACCTCATGAACTTCGACATCCCGGCCGATCTCAAGGCCCTGCAGGACAAGACCCGGCGCTTCATCGCCGAGGAGATCATCCCCTACGAGAAGGACCCCCGCGTCACCGCCCACGGCCCCAGCGAGGACCTGCGCAAGGAACTGGTCGCCAGGGCCCGGGCCGCCGGCCTGCTGACGCCCCATGCGTCCATCGAGCTGGGCGGGCTGGGGCTGGACCACTTCGCCAAGGCCGTCGTCTTCGAGGAGGCCGGCTATTCGACCCTCGGTCCGACCGCGCTGAACATCGCCGCGCCGGACGAGGGCAACATCCACCTGATGGAGGTCGTCGCCACGCCGGCCCAGAAGGACCGCTGGCTGAAGCCCCAGGTGGAAGGGAAGATCCGTTCCTGCTTCTGCATGACCGAACCCGATCCGGGCGCCGGCGCCGATCCGTCGATGCTGCAGACCACCGCGGTGCAGGACGGCGACCACTACGTGATCAACGGCCGCAAGTGGTTCATCACCGGCGCGACCGGCGCCAGCTACGCGATCATCATGGCCAGGATGGAGGACGGCAGCGCGACGATGTTCCTGTCCGACATGAACCGGCCGGGCATCACCGTCGAACGCAGCATGGACGCGCTGGATGCCTGCTTCACCGGCGGCCACGGGGTGGTGTGCTTCGACAACCTGCGCGTGCCGGCCGCCGATGTGCTCGGCGAGATCGGCCAGGGCTTCCGCTACGCCCAGGTGCGCCTGGCGCCGGCGCGCCTGACCCACTGCATGCGCTGGCTCGGCCAGGCCCGCCGCGCCCACGATGTGGCCACCGCCTACGCACGCAAGCGCCAGGCCTTCGGCAAGGCCCTCGGCGAGCACGAGGGCGTCGGCTTCATGCTCGCCGACAACGAGATGGACCTGCACACCGCGCGCCTGGCCATCTGGCACTGCGCGTGGGTGCTCGACCAGGGCGGGAAGGGCAAGAACGAGTCGAGCATGGCCAAGGTGATCTGCTCCGAAGCCGAATGGCGGGTCGTCGACCGCTGCGTGCAGATCCTCGGCGGCCAGGGCGTCACCGCCGAGACCATCGTCGCGCGGATCTGGTCCGACATGCGCGCCTTCCGCATCTACGACGGCCCGTCGGAAGTACACCGCTGGAGCCTGGCGCGGCACATCTTGAAGGCGCCGAAGGCGGCCCGCTAAGCCGCTCTCCCGCGGCCCGGCCGTTGCCGCCCGACGAGCGTGCGCCGGGCCATGCGTGCTTGACCGCCGGCCCGGCGCGCCGCAGCATGGCACGGTTTCCCACCGCCGTCCGTGCCGATGCCGCCCTCCGTCCATCCTGCCGAACCCACCCTCGCCCTGCGTGCCAGCCCGCTGCTGGCGGGCCTGCTGGCCACCCGCCCGGCCTTCCTCGGGGTGACCCTGTTCGCCTGCCTGATCGGGCTGGCGGTGGCCCACGGCAGCGGCGTTACCATCGACAAGCTGAAGGCCGGGTTGACGATCTTCTTCGCCCTCGTCGCGCATGCCGGCATCAACGTCCTCAACGACTACTACGACGCACAGAGCGGTGCCGATGCGGCCAACGAGGAGCGCCTGTTCCCCTTTACCGGTGGCAGCCGCTTCATCCAGAACGGGGTGCTGTCGGAGGCCGAGGCTGGGCGCCTGGGCTTCGGCCTGCTCGCCGCGGTGGTGCCGGCCGGGCTGTGGCTGGCCTGGGCGTCGGCGCCGGGGCTGATCCTGATCGGCCTCGCAGGCCTCTTCCTCGGCTGGGCCTACACCGCGCCGCCGCTGGCGCTGGTATGCCGTGGGCTGGGCGAGCTGGCCGTCGCGGCGGGCTGGCTGATCGTGGTGGTCGGCAGCGACTTCGTGCAGCGCGGCACCTTTTCGCAGTTGCCGGCCATCGCCGGCCTGTCCTACGCGCTGCTGGTGGCGGCGATCCTGTTCATCAACGAATTCCCCGACCGGCGCGGCGACGAGGCGGCCGGCAAGCGCACCCTGGTGGTCCGCCTCGGGCCGCAGGTCGCCAAGTGGGTTTACCTCGGCCTGGTGCTGCTGGCCTACGCCTGGCTGGTGTTGATGGTCGGGCAGAACGTGCTGCCGCAGGGCGCCGCCGCCGCCGCGCTGACGCTGATCTTCTCCTTCCGCGCCGCCCGCTATCTGCTGGCCCATGCCGGCGAGCCGGCCGAGCTGGCGCCAGCCCTCAAGCTGACCATCGTCGCTGCCAACCTGCACGGCCTGGCGCTTGCCGCCACGCTGACCCTCGGGCGCTGGCCGGGAGCCCTGTCATGAGTCTCGAACTGCCCTTCGCCGCCGCGGACATCCACGGCATCATCTTCGACATGGACGGCCTGCTGCTCGACAGCGAGCGCGTGGCCCTCGCCACCGTCGCCGCGGCGGCGGCCGAGCTGGGGCTGGAATGGCGCGCCGAAGTGGGGCTGGCGATGGTCGGCCTCAACGCGCAGGACGGCCCGAAGGTGATCCGTCGCCACCTGGGCGAGGACTACCCGGTGGCCGATCTCTACGACGCCTTCGGGCGCATCTACGAGGCGGCCATCGCCGCCGGCAGGATTCCGCTGAAGGGCGGCGTGGTCGAGCTCTTCGACGTGCTCGACGGCCTGTCCCTTGGCCGCGTGGTGGCCACCTCGACGCGCCGTTCCCGTGCCGAACCCAAGCTGGCGGCGGTGGGCCTGCTGCCGCGGGTGCACGGCATGGTGTGCGGCGACGAGGTGAGCCGCGGCAAGCCGGCGCCGGACATCTTCGTGGCGGCGGCCGCGCGCCTCGGCGTGCCGGTGGCGAACTGCCTGGTGCTGGAGGACTCCAATGCGGGCGTGCGCGGTGCGCTGGCGGCCGGCACGCGGGTGGTGATGGTGCCCGACCTGCTGCAGCCCGCCGACGACGTGCGGGCGGCCGGCGTGCCGGTGGCCGTCAGCCTTCACGACATCGCCGGCTTTCTGGTAGCAAGGAGCGGCTGATGCGTCGATTCCTGTTGGTGGCGGCCTGCCTGCTGGCATCACCGGTCCCGGCGGATGAGGCGGCTTCGGCGGGCTTCTGCCTGTTTCCGCTGCCTTCCGACAGCGGCGTGCAGCGCTGGATCAACCTGGGCATCGTGCAGTATGTGGACGTCCGGCCCGACGAGGTCCGGATCTATTTCGGCGGCGGCAACCTGGGCAGCGGCCACGAGGCGCGCATCCCGGCGAAGGGCCGCGAGGAGGCCGACGCGCTCCTGGCCCGGCTGCGCCGCGCGGCGGCAGCCTGTGCCAAATCCAATCCGGCCAACCCGGCCAATTCAGGAGGAACTCCGTGAAACTCATCGGCATGCTGGATTCACCCTTCGTACGGCGCAGCTTCATCACCGCCCGGATGCTCGGCATCCCCTTCGAGCACCAGTCCCTGTCGGTCTTCCGCAATTTCGACGAATTCCACGCCATCAACCCGCTGGTCAAGGCCCCGACGCTGGTCTTCGACGACGGCGAGGTGATGGTGGACAGCACCCACATCATCGCCTGGCTGGAGCGCATCGCGCCACCCGGCAAGAGCCTGTTCCCGTCCGACGCGGCAGCCCTGCGGCGCTGTCTGCAGCTCACCAGCCTGGGCCTGGCGGCGGCCGAAAAGAGCGTGCAGCGGGTCTATGAGATGCAGGTGCGCCCGAAAGAGTGTCGCGATCCGGACTGGCTGCGCCGCGTCGAGGGGCAGATCCGCGACACCTATGCGGTGCTCGAACGGCACGTCGGCGACGCCGACTGGCTGTGCGGCGCGCGGCCGACCCAGGCCGATATCAGCGTGGCGGTAGCCTGGCGTTTCACGCATTATTCGGCCCCCGGCCTGGTGGCGAGCAGTGACTACCCGGCCCTCGCCGCGCTGGCCGCCAATGCCGAGGCCCTCCCGGCCTTCATGGCGGCCGACTACAGCTAACTTCTTTCCCCGCGAGATTCGATGATCGGACGCATCACCGGCCGCCTGGCCGAAAAGAACCCGCCGCAGATCCTGGTCGACGTGAATGGCGTCGGCTACGAACTGGAAGTGCCGATGAGCACCTTCTACGGCCTGCCTGCCACCGGCCAGAGCGTCAGCCTGTCCACCCACATGGCGGTGCGCGAGGACGGACACTTTCTGTACGGCTTCGCCACCGAGGACGAGCGGGCGGCCTTCCGCCAGTTGCTGAAAGTGGCCGGCATCGGCGCGCGCACCGCGCTGGCGGTGCTGTCCGGCCTGTCGGTAGCCGACCTGGCCCAGGCGGTGGCGCTGCAGGAGAGCGGGCGGCTGGTGAAGATCCCCGGTATCGGCAAGAAGACCGCCGAGCGCCTGCTGCTGGAGCTGCGCGACAAGCTCGCCAAGGCTTTGCCGGCGGTGGCCGGCGGCGTTGCCGCCAGCCTGCCCGGCGACGACCGGGGCGACATCGTCAACGCCCTGCTGGCCCTTGGCTACAACGAGAAGGAAGCTCTCGGCGCGGTCAAGAACCTGCCGGAGGGCATCGGCGTCTCGGACGGTATCCGCCAGGCGCTGAAGGGCTTGTCGAAGGCCTGAAACCCCGGTTGCCCGCGGGACGGCGCCGGCCCGTGCCGGCGGCGGGGCCGTCGCGGTACGGCGGAGGTGGCACTGTCTAAAAGATCAGGGATAATTCCGCTCATTCCATTCGAGAGGCGCCCATGACTCCCAGACGCACTGCCCAGCTGGCCATCACCGCCGTGTTGCTCCTTGGCTGCGCCCTCGTGCTCAGCCCCTTCTTCGCGGCCATCCTGTTCGCCGGCACGGTGTGCGTGACCACCTGGCCGATGTACCAGGCCCTGCACCGGCGCCTCGGCCGCCGCGACGGGCTGGCGGCGCTGACGATGACGTTGTTGCTGACGGCCGTGCTGCTGGTGCCGATGGTCGGCCTGGCCGCCTCGCTGACCGATTCGGCGATCACGCTGGTCGATTACGTGCGTGGCCTTATCGAGCAGTCCGATGGCAAACCGCCCCACTGGCTGCGTGACATCCCGCTGGTCGGCGCCGACATCGACGCCTACGTGCGCAAGCTGGCCCACAGCCAGACCGAGGTGCGCAAGCTGGCGCTGGAGGCCATCGAGCCGGCGCGCAAGTTCGCGCTGGGCCTCGGCGGCGTGGTCGGCCAGGGCTTGCTGCAGATCTCGCTGGTGCTGTTCATCGGCTTCTTCCTGTACCGGGACGGGGCGCGTCTCGAGGCCCAGCTGGAAGTCGGCGCCGCGCGCCTGGGCGGGCCGGTGTGGGGCGACCTGCTGCACCTGGCCGGCAGCACCGTCAAGGCAGTGATGATCGGCATCGTCGGTACCGCCGCGGCCCAGGCCCTAGTGGCGCTGGTGGGCTTCCTGGTGGCCGGCGTGCCGGGGGCGCTGCTGCTCGCCGCCGGGGTGTTCTTCCTGTCGCTGGTGCCGATCGGGCCACCGCTGATCTGGGGTGGCGCCGCCTTCTGGCTGTACCAGCAGGGGGAGAGCGGCTGGGGGATTTTCATGACCTTGTGGGGCTTGCTGGCGATCAGCTCGGTGGACAACTTCCTCAAGCCGATCCTGATCAGCCGCACCTCCAGCCTGCCGATCCTGCTGATCGCCCTCGGTGCCTTTGGCGGCGTGCTGGCCTTCGGCTTCATCGGCATCTTCCTCGGCCCCACCTTCCTGGCCCTTGGCCAGGCCTTGTTCACCAGCTGGACCGTCAGCCGTCCGGCCGAGGCGCCGGCCGATGAACTCGCAGAGGCCCCGGAGGGCCGTTCATGATCCATACCGACGACATCAAGGGCGGCCAGCCCGATCCTTCCGCCCGCCTGATCACCGCCCAGCGCACCGGCAACCAGGAGGAGGTGCTGGAGCGCGCGCTGCGGCCGAAGCGGCTCGACGACTACGTCGGCCAGCAGAAGATCCGCGACCAGCTGGACATCTTCATCGAGGCCGCCAAGCGGCGCGGTGAGGCCCTCGACCATGTGCTGCTGTTCGGCCCGCCGGGGCTCGGCAAGACCACGCTGGCCCACATCGTGGCGGCCGAGATGGGCGTCAACCTGCGCCAGACCTCCGGCCCGGTGCTGGAGCGCGCCGGCGACCTGGCCGCGTTGCTGACCAACCTCGAACCCCACGACGTGCTGTTCATCGACGAGATCCACCGCCTGAGTCCGGTGGTGGAGGAAATCCTCTACCCGGCGCTGGAGGATTTCCAGATCGACATCATGATCGGCGAAGGCCCGGCAGCCCGCTCGGTGAAGCTCGATCTGCCGCCGTTCACGCTGGTCGGCGCGACGACCCGCGCCGGCATGCTGACCAATCCGCTGCGCGACCGCTTCGGCATCGTCGCCCGTCTGGAGTTCTACACGCCGCAGGAGCTGTCCTACATCGTCAGCCGTTCGGCCGGCCTGCTGGACGTGGAGATCGACGACACCGGCGCCTTCGAGATTGCCCGCCGGGCGCGCGGTACGCCGCGCATCGCCAACCGCCTGCTGCGCCGCGTGCGCGACTACGCCGAGGTGCGTGCCGACGGCCGCATCACCGCGGGCGTGGCAGATGCGGCGCTGACCATGCTGGACGTGGACCACCTGGGCCTCGACCTGATGGACCGCAAGCTGCTCGGGGCAATGCTGGAGAAGTTCGGCGGCGGCCCGGTGGGCCTGGACAACCTGGCGGCGGCGATCGGGGAGTCGTCGGACACCATCGAGGACGTGCTTGAGCCCTACCTGATCCAGCAGGGCTACCTGCAGCGTACGCCGCGGGGCCGCATGGCCACCGCGTCGATCTGGCAGCACTTCGGCCTGCTGCCGCCGGGGGCGGCGGGCAGCGGCAGCCTGTGGGAGGGCGGCAGCGCCTAGGCGTCGGAGCTGCTCAGCGCGGTGTGCACCCGCTCGGCGGTGCTCAGGAAATCGTCGAGGTTTTCCTGGTCGAGGGGCTGGATGTACAGCCGGGCGGCCTTGGCGGTGATCGTCAGACCGCCTTTCTGATCGCGTGCGATCCAGCCCTGCTGGATCAGGTTGCTGACCTTGCGGCGGACGGTTTCCCGCGGGATGCCGGTGGACGAGCTGATCGAGAAGGCATTGCAGGGGCGCAGCGGCAGGTGGCGGAAGTCGTCTTCGGCGGTGCTCCTGATGATGGAGGTCAGGGTCTGGTCGTCCAGACCGAGGCCGCCGATGTTGTAGAGGCCGACTTCGCCGAGGACGATCGGCAGCAGCAGATCGCCGTCGAAGGCGGCATACAGGCGCACCAGGTAGCGCAGGTTGTAACGGGACAGGAGGAGGGCGGCGGCGCGTCGGTCGGGGCCTGCCAAGGCCCCGTTATCGCCCGCCATGGAGGGGGCGAGGAAGACCGACTCGCGGGAGCCAGGGGGCAGGGGGGTGTCCATCGGTAGCTCCATCGGAATAATCAATCGGAATTCTGAAACAGAATTTAACCATTCGGTGGCCTGAGCATACACACCTCTTGCCAATCGCATGCCGAAGAACTACCCGTTTTGGGTTTTCCTAGATCTGGCAGGCCAATCCCTTCAGGTATTCGCCTTCCGGAACGGCCAGCCCGATGGGGTGGTCGGGGGCGGCGGACAGGCGGTGCAGGACGCGCGCTTCGACACCGACGTCCGCAGCTGCTCCGGCAACGATTTTCTGGAACAGTTCCAGGCCGATGCCGCCGGAACAGGAATAGGTCATCAGGATGCCGCCCGGGTTGAGCAGACGGAAGCCCAGCAGATTGATGTCCTTGTAAGCGCGGGCGGCCCGCTCGGCGTGGGCGGCGGACGGTGCGAACTTGGGTGGGTCGAGGACGATCAGGTCGAACTTGCGGCCTTCGGCCTTGAAGCCACGCAAAGCCTGGAAGACGTCGTCCTCGCGCCATTCGGCGCGGCTGGCGTCGAGCTGCGGGTTGTGGGCCAGGTTGCGGGCGGCGGTGACCAGCGCCGGGCCCGACGAGTCTATCGAGATCACGCTCTTCGCGCCGCCGGCCAGGGCCTGCAGCGAGAAGCCGCCGGTGTAGCAGAAGCAGTTGAGCACGTCGCGGCCGGCGGACAGCTGGCCGGTAAGCAGGCGGTTTTCGCGTTGGTCCAGGTAGAAGCCGGTCTTGTGGCCGCTGACCACATCCACTTCCATGCGCACGCCGTTCTCGACGATGCTCAGCGTCTCCGGCAATTCGCCGTGGGCCACGCCGGTGACCGGACCGAGGCCTTCCAGCTTGCGCACGTCGGAGTCGGAGCGCTCATAGACGGTGCTGCAGCCGGTGGCCTGGACCAGGCCGGCGACGATCGCATCGCGCCACTTGTCGGCCCCGGCGCTGGTCAGCTGGACCACCACCACTGGACCGAAGCGGTCGGCGATGACGCCCGGCAGTCCGTCCGATTCGCCGTGGATCAGACGCACGCCGTCCTGTCCGGCCAGCCACGGATGGGTGGCCCGCCGCGCCACCGATGCGGCGACGGCACGTTTGATGAAGGCGTGGTCCACCGACTGGTCGCAGTCGAAGGTCCATACCCGCGCGCGGATCTGCGATTCCGGCGACCACGCCGCCCGCGCCAGCGCCCGCCCGTCGGCGTCCTTCACCAGCACCGTGTCTCCCGGCCGCGCCCGTCCCTCCAGCCGGTCCACGGAACCGGCAAAGATCCAGGGGTGACGACGGAGCACGGAACGTTCCTTGCCGGGCTTGAGAATGAGATCGGTCATGACAGTGGCGCTATGAAAATGAGGAGCAACAGAGAGGGACAAACAGAGAAAAAACAGATCAACAACACCCGGCTAGGGGGCAGAAGGCGTAGCGAGCCGCCCGAGGTTGCAGCGAGGCGCACTGCCGTACTCAAGTACGGCGAGCACCGCAGCCGCGAGATCGGGCTGCGTAGTAGCCTTATGCCCCCCTAGCCAAGTTGGCGGATGAGGGCGGCGCTGACCATCTCACCGATGCGGGTGACGTACAGCGTGCCCATCTCAGGATAGAACCGTTCCGGATCTTCGCTGCCCATGGCGAGCATGCCGAAGGTCTGGTCGTCGCGGCGCAGGGGCACCAGGGCCACCGAGCGGATCAGTCGACTCACCGGGCCGAACCAGCTGGTGGCTTCGCGCAGGGCCGGGGTGCCGCAATAAGGCTGCATCAGGTCGCCGCTGAAGAAGCGGACTTCCTCGCCGACCGGCAGGAATTCCGGCCCGCTGCGGGTCAGCACGCTATTCCATACGCGGAAGGCCACGTGGGGTACGGCGAAGTCTTCCTGCAGGTGCAGGTAGATGACCTGGCGGATGGCCTCGAAATCTTCTGCTTCCAGCAGTGAGACGGTCAGGCGATGGACCTTGGCGCTGATGCCGTCGTTCTCCTCGCCGAAGGACAGCAGCTCGGCGAACTTGTCCTCAAGTTGGGCGATGCGGTCGCGCAGCGCGATCAGCTGGCGCTCGGTGAGGGATATCGCGTGGCCCGTGTGCGGGTGGCCCACCGTCAGGTCGGTCAGCAGGGTCGAGTGTTCGTCGAAGAAGTCGGGATGCTCCTGCAGGAACTGGACGACGTCGGAAGGGTTCATGGCATTGAGGCCGGGTGCGGCGCAGGTGAGGGGTCAGGAGAGCGTCAGCTCACCCGAAAAGACGGTGACGGCCGGGCCGGTCATCATGACCGGGGTGCCGACACCGCTCCACGCGATGGTGAGTTCGCCGCCACGGGTTTCGACGGTGACCGGGGACACCACCAGCTCGCGCAGGATGCCCGCCACCACCGCCGCGCAGGCGCCCGTGCCACAGGCCAGGGTTTCGCCCGCGCCGCGCTCGTAGACCCGCAGGCGTACCCGATGTTCATCGACGACCTGCAAGAAGCCCGCATTGACCCGTGCCGGGAAGCGCGGATGGTGTTCGATCAGCGGTCCCTGGACGGCTACCGGGGCCGTGTCCACGTCGGCCACCACTTGCACCGCGTGGGGGTTGCCCATGCTGACGGCGGTGATGGCGATGGCCGTGCCGGCCACGTCGAGGGGCTGCACATGGGCATCGGAGTCGCTGACGAAGGGGACGTCGGCCGGCTTGAGGACCGGCACGCCCATGTCCACGGTGACGTTGCCGTCCGCCTCGAGGCGCGGGGCGATGATGCCTTTCTTGGTTTCGACGCGGATTTCCTTCTTGTCGGTGAGGCCCTGGTCGAAGACGAAACGGGCGAAGCAGCGGGCGCCGTTGCCGCATTGCTCCACCTCGCCGCCGTCGGCGTTGAAAATGCGGTAGCGGAAGTCCACGCCCGGGGTCTGGGCCGGTTCGACGACCAGCAGCTGGTCGCAGCCGACGCCGAAGTGGCGGTCGGCCAGGTGGCGGACCTGCTCCTCGGTGAGCTGGATGTCCTGGCGGACGGCGTCGATCATCACGAAGTCGTTGCCGAGGCCCTGCATTTTGGTAAAGGCGAGTTTCTTGCTCATGGGATAAAATCCAGGTAGTCGCGCCAGATACAGCGGTCCATTACAACGGTGATGCCGGCTGCGCGGGCCCGTTCGGCGGCTTTTTCGTTGATCACGCCGTCTTGCAGCCACAGGCGCTTGATGCCGAGGGCGATGCATTCGTCGACGATCGGATCGATCTGGTCAGCGGCGCGGAACACGTCCACCAGATCGACCGGGTGCGGAATGCCGGACAGGTTCGGGTAGGCCTTTTCGCCAAGAACTTCGGCAACGGCCAGCCGAACCGGTACGATGCGATACCCGAAACCCTGCAGGCCGCGTGCCACCCGATGGCTGGGCCGGTCGGGGCGCGGCGACAGTCCGACCACGGCGACGGTCTTGACCGTCAGCAGCAGGTCGCGGATCTGGTCGGGGGAAGGATTGCTGAACATGGCGGGATTCTACCGGATTGGTGGGTTGCAGAAAGCTTGCGGAGGTCCGCAGGACGACAGGCCGTCAGGCTCATTTTGGAGAGAGTAATGGAGCGCAAAGCACGGCCTGGTGTCGTGAGAAGGGGATTTTCGTCCCTGTGGCGGGCGGTGGATCACCTGCGGCAGGCGAGTCTCAACGTGTTGTTCATCGCCGTGGTGGTGTTTCTGGTCGGCGGCTGGTGGGCGGCCCGGCCGGCGCCCCTGCCTGCCGAGGCGGCGCTGCTGGTGGCTCCGGTCGGCCAGTTGGTGGAGCAGCGTAGCGCGCGCAGTCCGATGAGCGTGCTGCAGGGCGTCGAGGGCATCCACCAGGTGCTGCTGCGCGACGTGGTGGACGGCATCCGTGCCGCCGCGAGGGATTCGCGCATTACGGCGCTGGTCATCGAGACCGATGGCCTGTCGGGCGCGAGCCTGTCCAAGCTGCAGGAGGTCGCCGCAGCGGTGGGTGAGTTCCGCCAGGCCGGCAAGAAGGTCTATGCCTATGGCAAGCACTTCGACCAGGGCCAGTACCATCTGGCGTCCCGTGCCGATGAGGTATACGTGAATCCCGACGGCTATGTGCTGCTGTCCGGCTTCGGGCGTTTTCCGACCTACTTCAAGGGCCTGTTCGACCAGGTCGGCGTGAAGATGCAGGTCTTCCGCGTTGGCACCTACAAGTCCTTCGTCGAGCCCTATACGCGCAGTGACATGTCGCCGGAAGACCGGGAGGCCACCAAGGCCTATCTGGATGCGGCCTGGCAGGCCTATCAGGCGGACGTCGCTGCGGCCCGTCCGAAGGCGGGTGCCAACCTGACGGCTTACGTGGGCGATGCCCCGGCACGACTGGCGGAAGCCGGCGGCGATGCGGCAAAGATGGCGCACAGTGCCGGCTTGGTGGACGGCCTCAAGACCACCGACCAATGGCGCGATTACCTGAAGCAGAAGATCGGCGCGACGGACGACGGCAAGGCCTATCGTCACGTGGATCTGGCTACTTACATCGCCCGCGTCCGCGACGACATGTCCCATCCGGCCGACAAGATCGGTGTGGTGGTGGCCCAGGGGGCCATCGTGGACGGTGAGCAGCCGCCCGGCATGGTCGGCGGCGACACGGTGGCCGGGCTGATCCGCCAGGCTCGCGAGGACAAGGCGGTCAAGGCCGTGGTGTTGCGGGTGGACAGCCCGGGCGGCAGCGCGACGGCGTCGGAGGTGATCCGCCGCGAGCTGGAGCTGACCCGCGAAGCCGGCAAGCCGGTGATCGTCTCGATGGGCTCGGTGGCCGCTTCCGGCGGCTACTGGATCAGCATGGCCGCCGACGAGGTGTGGGCCAGCCCGACCACCATCACCGGCTCGATCGGCATCTTCGCGATGATGCCGGACATCTCCGGCCCGATGGCCAAACTCGGCCTGGCGGTGGATGGCGTCGGTACGACGGCGCTGGCCAGTGGCCTCGACCCGCGCCGGCCTCTCGATCCGCAGGTGGCCAACCTGCTGCAGCAGAACATCGAGTTCGGCTACCGGCGCTTCGTCGAACTGGTCGGCAAGAACCGCAAGATGACGGTAGAGGCGGTGGACCGGGTCGCCCAGGGACGCGTATGGATGGGCAGCCAGGCCCGCGAAAAGGGGCTGGTGGACAAGCTCGGCAACTTCGACGCGGCCGTCAAGGCTGCTGCGGCGCGAGCCGGCCTGAAGGACTACGACGTGAGCTACGTCGAGAAGCCCCTGTCTCCCCGCGACCAGTTGCTGCTGCGCCTGCTCGACAGCGGCGAGGAAGAGACCCGCACGGCCAGGGCGTCGTCGGCGGTGGACCAGGCGCTGGCGAAGATCCGTAGCGAGCTGGCCGGGCTGGCGCTGTGGAACGACCCTGGCCACGTCTATCTGCATTGCCTGTGCGACGCGCCGTAAGGGCGGCAGGAGTCAAATGCGGAACGGGGCAGCCTGCTGGCTGCCCCGTTTTTTCTGGTGCTTTGCTATTTGGGCGCCTTACCAGCGCTTGATCACCCAGTGGGGCACGCGCAGGCCGCTGTCCTGGGCGCTGCGGCGGGTGAAGTCGCCGTTGCCGACGTCGTCGTAGAGGTAGTAGGACGGACCGTTGGGCGGTGTGACCTTGACCATGTAGAGCTGGCCATTGACGCGGTATTCCTCGACAGTGTCCTCGCCCTTCTTGGTGATCGTGACCTGGGGTTCCTGGGCTTGATCGAGTTCCATGCCGGGTGGCGGTGGGGGCGGCTCGGGCAGGGGTTCGAGTTTCGGGGGCTGCTGGGCCCACGCCGAGGCGGTGATGGCGATCAGCAGGGTGGCGAAATGGCTAACGCGGGGCATGAAGGTCTCCTGACTATGCCGGGATTGTAATCTGCGGGGCCGCCGGTCAGAGGTTGAGCATCAGTTCGTGCTCTTCCGGTTGTGGCAGGAAGCCGCGGCTCTGGTAATGGTTGAAGATCGCGTCCACCACCTTTTCGGGTTCGTCGATGACCTGGACCAGGTTGAGGTCGTCCGGATTGATCATGCCTTCCTCGACCAGTCGCTCCTTGAACCAATCGATCAGGCCACGCCAGAAGGGTTCGTGGACCAGGATCACCGGGATCTTGCGGCTCTTGCCGGTCTGGATCAGGGTCATCGCCTCCAGCAACTCGTCCAGCGTGCCGAAGCCGCCGGGCATGACCACGTAAGCGATGGCGAACTTCACGAACATGAACTTGCGCGCGAAGAAGTGCTGGAAGGTCTGGGAGATGTCCTGGTAGGGGTTGGCCTGCTGCTCCATCGGCAGCTGGATGTTCAGCCCGACGCTCGGCGACTTGCCGAAGTAGGCGCCCTTGTTGGCGGCCTCCATGATGCCGGGGCCGCCGCCGGAGATCACCGAGAAGCCGGCGTCCGACAGCAGGCGCGCGATGCGCTCGGTCTTTTCGTAGTACGGATGGTCGGGCTTGGTGCGGGCGCTGCCGAAGATCGATACGGCCGGGCGGATCGGCTTCAGGCGTTCGGTCGCCTCGACGAACTCTGCCATAATTCCGAAAATCCGCCACGACTCCCTGGCCGTGAAGTTCTGCGCCGCCGTGTTCGGCACCATCCGGGGGAGTTTGTCTTTTGCAGTCATTTTTCTTGTAAGGAGTGAGGGGTGAGGGGTGAGGTTTCGCCTGCTCTGCCTCGCGAACC
The DNA here is from genome assembly GCF_002028455.1 of Zoogloea sp. LCSB751. Lineage (GTDB taxonomy): Bacteria > Pseudomonadota > Gammaproteobacteria > Burkholderiales > Rhodocyclaceae > Zoogloea. The sequence continues at coordinate 15,624 of NZ_MWUM01000011.1, forward strand.
CATGCCGACCCTGTTGCTCGTAGACGGTTCCAGTTACCTGTACCGTGCCTTCCATGCCTTGCCCGACCTGCGCAATTCAGCGGGAGAGCCCACCGGCGCGGTGCGCGGGGTCCTTTCCATGCTACGTCGGCTCGAATCCGACTACAAGGCGGAATACCGCGCCTGCGTATTCGATGCCAAGGGCAAGACCTTCCGCGACGACTGGTTCCCCGACTACAAGGCCCAGCGCCCGCCGATGCCCGACGACCTGCGCGCCCAGATCGAGCCGCTGCACGAGGCCGTCAGGGCCGAAGGCTGGCCGCTGCTGATGGAAGAGGGCGTCGAGGCCGACGATGTGATCGGCACGCTGACCCGCCGCGCCGTCGAGGCCGGCTGGGATGTCGTCATCTCCACCGGCGACAAGGACCTGACCCAGCTCGTCCAGCCCGGCGTGCGCTGGGTGAACACGATGAGCGAGGAAGTCCTCGACGAGGCCGGCGTGACCGCCAAGTTCGGCGTGCCGCCCAATCTGATCGTCGACTACCTGACCCTGATCGGCGACACCGTGGACAACGTGCCCGGCGTCGAGAAGTGCGGCCCCAAGACCGCGGTGAAGTGGCTCACCGAGTACGGCAACCTGGACAATCTGGTCGCCAACGCCGACAAGGTCGGCGGCAAGGTCGGCGAGAACCTGCGCAAGCACCTGGACTTCCTGCCCCTCGGGCGCAGGCTGGTCACCGTCGTCACCGACCTGCCGCTGCCGGTCGGCCCCGCCGACCTGCCGGCGCGGGAGGACGACAAGGAGGCACTGGCGGCGATCTACCGGCGCATGGAATTCAAGGGCTGGCTGAAGGAGCTGGAGCAGGGCGTGCATCGCGCCGCGCCGGCCGCCGCCGAGGCACCCGAGGCTGTCGCGCCGCAGGGCGAGCCGGGCGCCCACCGTAGCGGCTACGAGACGCTGCTCGACTGGGCCGCCTTCGATGCCTGGCTGACCAAGATTTCCGCTGCCGAACTCACCGCCTTCGACACCGAGACCACCGGCCTCGACCCGCTGGTCGCCACGCTGGTCGGCATGTCCTTCGCCACTGTCGAGGGCGAGGCGGCCTACCTGCCGCTGGCCCACACTTATGCCGACGCGCCGGCCCAGCTGCCGCTGGCCGAAGTGCTGGCCAGGCTGAAGCCTTGGCTGGAGTCCGACGCCCACCGCAAGCTCGGCCAGAACCTCAAGTACGACGCCCATATCCTGGCCAACCACGGCATCCAGCTTGCCGGTATCGCGGAGGACACGTTGCTGGAGTCCTACGTGCTGGAGAGCGACAAGTCCCACGATATGGATTCCCTGGCCAGCCGCCATCTGGGCCTCAAGACGCTGACCTACGCCGAAGTGTGCGGCAAGGGCGCCAAGCAGATCGGCTTCGGCGAGGTCGAGTTGGCCCGTGCCACCGAATACGCCGCCGAGGACGCCGACATCACGCTGCGCCTGCATAACGCGCTGGCCGCCAAGCTGGCCGCCGAGCCGGCCCTTGCCGCGCTGTACCGGGACGTGGAGCTGCCCACCGCGCGGGTGCTCTTCGAGATGGAGCGCAACGGTGTGTTGATCGACGATTTCCTGCTCGCCCAGCATTCCGAGGAGCTCGGCCGCCGCTTGCACGAGTTGGAGCTGCAGGCCCATGAGCTGGCCGGCCAGCCCTTCAACCTGGGCTCGCCCAAGCAGCTCGGCGAGATCCTGTTCACCAAGCTGGGCCTGCCGGTGGTCAAGAAGACCGCCACCGGCCAGCCTTCCACCGACGAAGACGTGCTGTCCCAGCTTGCCGACGATTACCCGCTGCCCAAGCTGCTGCTGGAGCACCGCAGCCTGGCCAAGCTGAAGAACACCTACACCGACAAGCTGCCGTTGATGGTCAACCCGAAGACCGGCCGCGTGCACACCAGCTTCAGCCAGGCGGTGGCGGTCACCGGCCGCCTCGCCAGCTCCGAACCCAACCTGCAGAACATCCCGATCCGTACGCCGGAAGGGCGCCGCATCCGCGCTGCCTTCATCGCGCCGGCTGGCCACAGGATCGTGTCGGCCGACTACTCGCAGATCGAGCTGCGCATCATGGCCCACCTGTCCGGCGACAAAGGCCTGCTGGACGCCTTCGCCCACGGCGAGGACGTGCACCGAGCCACCGCCGCCGAGATCTTCGGCGTGACGCCGCTGGAGGTCACCAGCGAGCAGCGTCGCTACGCCAAGGTGATCAACTTCGGCCTGATCTACGGCATGAGCGCCCACGGCCTGGCCAAGAACCTGGGCATCGAGCGGGTTGCCGCGGCCAACTACATCGACCGCTACTTCGCGCGCTACCCCGGCGTTGCCTCCTACATGGAGCGCACCCGCCTGGAGGCCAAGACCAACGGCTACGTCGAGACGGTGTTCGGCCGCCGCCTGCACCTGCCGGACATCCGCGCCCAGCAGGTGGGGCGCCGCCAGGCCGCCGAGCGGGCGGCGATCAACGCGCCGATGCAGGGCACCGCCGCCGACCTGATCAAGAAGGCGATGATCGCAACGTCGGCCTGGCTGAAGGAGGCTGGCGTCAAGTCACGCCTGATCCTGCAGGTGCACGACGAACTGGTGCTCGAAGTGCCGGACGACGAGGTGGAATTGATCCGCGCCCAGCTGCCGAAGCTGATGGCGGGCGTGGCGCAACTTTCGGTGCCGCTGGTGGCCGAAGTGGGTGTCGGCGCCAACTGGGACGAGGCCCATTGAGCGGATCCTCGTCTGTCGTACGTGGCAAGGAAACCCGCCTGTGGCGGAGAGGCCATTCGGAATGAAAGCACGTTCTCCCGTTGGGGCGAATTCATTCGCCCGTCGCGCCCCGGTCCGCATGTTCCGGTACCTGTCCGCGCCCCTGCTGGCGGTTGCCTTGACGGCCTCCGCCCATGCCCAGGCCGCCCCCGACCCGGCTGGCTTCGCCCCCTGCGTGGCCGGCCTGAAAGCCGCCGCGGTGGCCCGCGGCGTGTCGCCGGAAGGCTACGAGCGCCTTACCGCCAGCCTCGCGCCGGACATGAAGGTGCTGGATCTGCTCGACTACCAGCCGGAGTTCCGCACTCCGATCTGGGACTACCTGGCCGGCTTGGTGGACGACGAGCGTGTCGCCGACGGCCAGGCCATGCTGGCCCAGTGGGGCGACACGCTGGTGGCGGTGGCAGCCCGCTTTCACGTGGATCCGGCCACGGTGGTCGCGGTGTGGGGCGTGGAGAGCAACTTCGGGCGCAACTTCGGCTCCCGTCCGCTGCTCACGTCGCTATCCACGTTGTCCTGTTATGGGCGGCGGCAGGCCTATTTCCGTGGCGAGTTCTACGACGCGCTGAAGATCGTCGATAGCGGCGACGTCAGCGTTGATCAGCTCACCGGCTCGTGGGCCGGCGCCTTCGGCCACACCCAGTTCATGCCATCCACCTTCCTGCGCCTGGCCGTCGACTTCGACGGTGATGGCCGCCGCGACCTGGTCGGCAGCATTCCCGACGCGCTGGCGTCCACCGCCAACTTCCTGAAGAAGGCGGGCTGGCGCGAGGATGAGGTGTGGGGCTACGAGGTGCGCCTGCCGGCGGGTTTCGATGCCAATGGCGCCGGGCGGCGCAACAAGCAGCCGCTGGCCGCGTGGAGCGCCCGTGGCCTGACGCGCATCGACGGCACGCCGCTTGACGGCACCGGCAACGCCGGCCTGCTGCTGCCGGCCGGACCGAAGGGGCCGGCCTTCCTGGTGTTCCGCAATTTCGACGCGATCTACGGCTACAACGCCGCCGAGAGCTACGCGCTGGCCATTGCTCACCTGTCCGACCGCCTGCGTGGCGGCGGGTCCTTCATCACCCCGTGGCCGACCGACGACGCCGGCCTGTCCCGCGCCGAGCGGCGCGAGCTGCAGACCCTGCTGGCCGCCCGCGGCCACGCCATCGGTGCCGTGGATGGCATGCTCGGCGATGCCAGTCGGGCGGCGATCCGCAGCGAGCAGCAGCGCCTCGGACAACCGGTAGACGGGCGTGGCGGGCAAAAGCTGCTGTCAGCCCTGCGGCGGGAAGGTGGTGCGGGGCTGCCGCTGCAGCAGGACGGCCTCGATGCGCCGGCGCAGGGCCGCTAGCTGGAAGGGCTTGAGGACGTAGCCCTGGATGTCGAGGGCCAGCATCGCGCCGACCTGGTCGCGGGCCCCTTCGGCTGTGAGGACGATGATGTGGGTCTGTGGATCCTCGGCGCGGATGTGCTTGATCAGCTCGTCGCCGCGCATGCCCGGCATGTTCCAGTCGGTGATGACCAGGTCGGGCTGCTCCTGCCGGCACAGTTCCAGCGCCCGCGCGCCGTTGGGAGCTTCGAGGATCGTGTAGTGCAGCGGGGCGATGGCGGCCCGCACGAAGCCGCGGATCGTCGCGACGTCGTCGACGATGAGGACCTTGTAAGTCATGCTGTGTTGCAGGAAGGCAGAGTCGCAACAATAACGGTGCCGCAGTGCCAGAGCTTGAAAACATTGTGTCCTGCCCGCCCGGCGGGCCCTCGCCGGCGCGAGCCAGTACAATGGGAGGATGTCTATGAAACACCCCGCCCATCCCGACGCGTCGCCCCTCGGCAAGCCGGTGGCTTACGCCGAGCACTACGCGCCGGAGCTGCTGTTCCCCATCGCCCGCCAGGGCAAGCGTGACGAGATCGGCATTGCCGCCGACGCGCTGCCCTTCGTCGGCGAGGACCTGTGGAACGCCTATGAACTGTCCTGGCTCGACCCCCGTGGCAAGCCGGTGGTGGCCCTGGCCAGCTTCCGCGTGCCGGCCGATTCGCCGAACATCGTCGAGTCCAAGTCCTTCAAGCTGTACCTGAACTCCTTCAACCAGACCCGCGTGGGCAGCGTCGCCGACCTCGGCAAGACCCTCGCTCGCGATCTGTCGGACGCGGTCGGTGCGCAGGTGACGGTGCAGATCGAGCCCCTCGGCACCCGTCCGGAACGGACCATCGGTTACCCCGACGGAGTGCTGCTCGACACCCTCGACATCGACATCGACCGCTACACGCCCGATCCGTCCCTGCTGAAGGCCGACCATGGGGCACCGGAGGTCGGCGAGACCCTGTATTCGCATCTGCTCAAGTCCAACTGCCTGGTTACCGGCCAGCCCGACTGGGCGATGGTGGTGGTGCGCTATTACGGCGCGCCGATCGACCGGGAGGCGCTGCTGCGCTACATCGTGTCCTTCCGCCAGCACAACGAGTTCCATGAACAGTGCGTCGAGCGGATCTTCGTGGACATTTTGCGCGAGTGCCGGCCGTCCAAGCTGTCCGTATGGGCGCGCTACACCCGCCGCGGCGGGCTGGACATCAATCCCTACCGCCGCACGCCGGGCCTGCCGGCGCCGGAGCCCGTCGCCGAGGTCCGCCAATGAGCCACGTTGCTAACTCCGTCGACCTGTTGCGCCAGGATGTGGCCCTCGACAACTTGAATACCCTGCGCCTGCCGGCCCGCGCGGCCTGGTTTGCCGCGGTGGACCATGTGGATGCGCTGCGCGCGGTGCTCGACGATCCGCGCATCGCCGGCCTGCCGAAGCTCGTCATCGGCGGTGGCTCCAACCTGGTGTTGACCGGCGATTTTCCTGGCCTGGTGCTGCACGTGGCTTTCCACGGACGCAGCCGCGTGCAGGAAGACGCCGAGGCTTTCTACATCCGTGCCGGCGGTGGTGAGAACTGGCACGACTTCGTGCGGTGGACGCTGGAGATGGGCTGGCCGGGCCTCGAGAACCTGTCGCTGATCCCCGGCACCGTAGGCGCCGCGCCGGTGCAGAACATCGGTGCCTACGGCCTCGAGATGGCCGAGCACTTCTACAGCCTGCGCGCCTACGATCTGGAAACCGGCAAGACGGTGGGCTTCGACAAGCGCGACTGCGCCTTCGGTTACCGGGACAGCTTCTTCAAGCAGGCTGGCAAGGGACGCTACCTGATCGCCGCCGTCACCTTCCGCCTGCCCAAGGCCTGGAAGGCGATTACCGGCTACGCCGACGTGGCCAAGGAACTGGATGCGCAGGGCATCGTGAAGCCGACGCCGCTGCAGGTGTCGGACGCGGTTGTCGCGATCCGCCGCCGCAAGCTGCCCGACCCGGCCGAGATCGGTAACGCCGGCAGCTTCTTCAAGAACCCGGTGGTCGATGCGGAAGCCTACGCACGCCTGGCCGAACAACATCCCGGCCTGCCCCATTACCCGCAGGCCGACGGTCGCGTGAAGCTCGCCGCCGGCTGGCTCATCGAGCAGGCCGGCTGGAAGGGGCGTCGCCTCGGCCCGGTGGGCTGCTACGACAAGCAGGCCCTGGTGTTGGTGAACCACGGTGGAGCCACCGGCGCCGATGTGATCGCCGCCAGCAATGCGGTGCGTGCCGACGTGTCGGCCCGTTTCGGGGTGGAACTGGAACCGGAACCGGTTTTTGCGGGTGTCGAGCCGTAGAATTCGGTGGGAATTCATTCGCCCCCACGGGTTCCTGCCCTAAAGCTTTTCGGCGCCATGCCGAATAATCGCCATCAACCAACCGGTCTCCGGAGAATGTCATGACTGCACCAGAAGAACGCCGCGGCACCAGTGCCCACTCCCCCGACCTGGACTGGAGCCAGGTGAGAGAGACGGTGCTGCTGCTCGAACTGGCCGTCGGGCAGATCGAGGCCGCGATGAAGGAAGGCAACAGCTCGGTGGAAGTGCTGACCGACTCCTTCACGTCGATGGCCGGCTACATGCGCATGATGGGCTCGGCCCTCGAACAGCTGCCCGACACGCCGGCCACCGCCCAGCTGAAGGAATCCCTGATCGGCCATGCCGGCGAAGTCGCCGGCCGGGTCCAGAAATCCATCATGGCCTTCCAGTTCTACGACAAGCTCAGCCAGCGCCTGGCCCACGTGTCTCACAGCCTGGAGGCCCTGTCCAGCCTGGTCGTGGATCAGCGCAAGCTCTACAACCCCTTCGAGTGGGTCGCTCTGCAGGAAAAGATCCGCGCCAAGTATTCCACTCCGGAAGAGCTGGAAATGTTCACCGCCGTGATGCAGGGCGTGCCGGTGAAGGAAGCCCTGAGCCACTACAAGGCCGAGATGAAGGACAAGGGGGACGACGTCGAGCTGTTCTGAACGCTGAACATCCCGTGGGGGCGAATTCATTCGCCCTCGGACTCCTTTTAACCGGCAGCGGGCGAATGAATTCGCCCCCACGTGAGAATTCCCCTGTGTCGTCCGTGATCCATTTTGCCGACCCGGCTCCTGCCGCCGTCGAAGACCGTCCCGCCGTCGGGCGGGCGATTGGCGTGCCACCGCGCCGCCTCACTGCCGAGCGCTACGCCGCCGAAGACGGCGCGCTGTCGATCGGCGACTGGAGCTGCGAGCCGGGTGCCTGGCGGATCGCCTTCCATCCGGGGCGCCACGAGTTCTTCCAGGTGATCAGCGGCCGCCTGCGCATCATCGATACCAAGGGCGTGGCGCGGGAGTTCGGCCCCGGCGATGCCGGCATCATTCCGGCCGGCTTCACGGGCACCTTCGAGGTGCTGGAGCGGGTCAGCAAGCGCTACGTGATGCTCGACCGCGCCTGAGGGCGGGCCGGCGCACGCTAAAATGTGTCGATGACACATGAAGCTGACGATTTGCCCGAGGTGGTCAGGGAAGACCGCCTGTGGTGCGACAACGGATGGACCGCCAAGGTCATCAAAAACGAGGACGACGACGGTTGGGCCGTGGCGATGATCAAGCACGGCGAGGCCGAACCGGCGCTGGTCGGACCGTGGACCATGGGCCGCGACAAGAAGAATCCCAAGCCCCTCGACGCCGCCGCCTTCAACACCCTGGTCAAGACCGCCTCCGAGGTGCTGCGCCGCCACGAGCAGCACCTGCACGCGCTGCTGCACAAGCGCGTGACGGTGAGCACCGACGATGGCCCGGTGGAGGTGACCCTCGATATCGTGCCCGACGACTACGAGCCCTATGCCACGCTGTCCGCCCACGACGCCTTCAGCGAAGTGATCGCGGAAGTGCGGGTCGAGGCGGGTTTCAAGCTCAACCGGGCCAGTGCCGCGGCCTGGGTCGAAGGCGGTTTCCGCCGCCCGTAGCGGCGAACGTCCGAAACCGTGGGGGCGAACTCATTCGCCCCTACAGGATCAGCCCCCGCAGAGGCTGCATCGACGCCAGGTGAACCGCTGTATCCCTGTCGATGTCGGCGGATTCAGGCCGGCACCAGCGGAATCGTGTCCAGCCAGTCGCCGAGTGCCGCGGCGGCTTGCGGCCACTGGGGGTCGAGCATCAGCATGTGACCGGCGCCGTCGATGATCACCTGGCGGGCTTTCCACTGCAGCGCGGTGAAGAACAGCATCGACGCCGGGAACACCACATCCTCCCGCCCACCCATCACCAACGCCGGGATGTCCGGCCGGCGCCCGGCCGGGGTGAATGGCAGGGCGACCATCTCGGCAATCGCCTGTTCCGATTCCGGCTGGATCATCGGCATGTACTGCAGCACGTCCTGGCGCGGCATGTCGGGTGAGAAATACACCTCGGCCATGATGCGCAGGGTGTGTTCCGTCGGCCGTCCGGCCACCACGTTCGGCAGTTCGCGGAAGAAGTCTGGCTGCAGCAAGGCCAGCCGGCCCGCCGAGCCGCCGGTGCCGGTGGGGGGTACCGGTGCCAGCAGTGCCACGCCGGCCGCCGGGCCGCGGGCCAGGTAGCGCTGCACCACCAGGGTTCCCATCGAATGGCCGATCAGCACCGGTGTGGCGGGCAGTGTGTCCACCGCCTGGGCCAGATCGTCGGCGAAGTCGGCCAGGCTGAAGTCGTCCAGCCGCTCGCGTCCTTCGCTGCCGCCGTGGCCGGAGAGGTCCAGCGCGTAGGCGTCGTAACCCCTTTGATTGAAATACGGGATGAAGTTGTGCTCCCAGCACAGGGCGTTGGTGTAGCCGCCGTGTACGAACAGCAGTGGCGGCCGGGAGCTGGCTTGAATTGCGGGATGGTGGTGGATCTTCAGGCGACGTGGAGACATGGGGACGGATCGGTGAAGTGAAGTCGAAAAGCCGGTAGCCGGCGGGTAAATCGTGTGGGCCGTGGATTCCTGCATGGGGGGCGACTGCCCGAATCGGTAAGCTGGCGCGCCGTGACGGATGCCGCAGCTGCACTGCAGCAAGTGCCGTAACGGCAATCAAGTCGCCGACGGTCTTGCCGATAGGCTCTGAAACCTCGCGGTTCGGACGAAGCGGTCGTGTGAACCCCATTGTACGGAGACGGAGTGTGGCGAGATGACAGCGCAATGCGATGGGCCCCGAGTGAGTGTCTGGCGTGTGTGGGTGCTGTTCGTCCTGCTGGTGCTGGCCGGGCCGGCGCTGGCGGCCGAGGCGGCGGCACTGCGCTTTGGAATCCTGCCCTTCAACAGCACCCTGGCCCTCATGAAGACCCACCAGCCCCTGCGTCAGTTCCTGCAGGCGCGCCTCGGGCGGCCGGTGGAGATCTTCACCGCGCCCGACTACCAGAGCTTCCTGCGCGAGCAACTGGACGGCAATTACGACCTGATGATCACCCCGCCGCATTTCGGCCTGATGGCGATCGACAAGGGCTATGTGCCGCTGTACCACTACAAGGCCCGCATGGAGCCGATCATGGTCGTGCGCAAGGACGACGCGGCCGCCGACGCCAAGGGGCTGCGCGGGCGGCGCATCGCGATTGCCAACCGCATCGCCTTCGCTTCCATCGCCGGCCTGAAGTGGCTGGGCGAGAAGGGCATGCGTCCCGAGCGGGACTTCGTGCTGCAGGAGCGTCCGACCCACGGAGCGGCTATTGCCGCGGTGGCGGTCGGCGATGCGGACGGGGCGATCACCACCACCACGCTGCTCGGCCAGGTGCCGGAGGACGTGCGCCAGCGTCTGCGCTACTTCTCGTCGGAGATCCGCCTGCCCCACGTGCTGTTCATGGCCCACAAGCGGCTGGGCACGGCCGAGCTGCAGCGCATCAAGGACGCCTTGCGCGCCTTCGAGAGCGCACCGGAAGGGCAGGCCTTCTTCCGGGAGACCTCCTACCTCGGCTTCGATGAGCTGGATGCCGGGGAGCTGGCAGCCTACAAGCCCTATCTGGCCACCCTGCGGCAACTGCTGGAGCAGAGCCGCCCGCAATGATCCGCGTGCCCTTCTTCCGTTCCCTGCGCAGCAAGCTGCTGCTGGCCAGCCTGCTGATCGAGGCGACCATGCTGGCGCTGCTGGTCGGCAACGGCATGCGCCTGATCGAGACCCAGCTGGAACACCAGCTCGAAGTCCGTATCCAGGCCATCGAACTGGCCTACAAGACGGCGGTCGCCGTGCCGTTGGCGGCGCGGGACTATGCCACGCTGCGGGATATCCTGGACGGTTGGCAGGTCTCTGCCGATGTCAGCTACCTGGCCGTCACCGATCCGCGCGGCCAGGTTCTGGCCGCCTCCGGCTGGGACGGCACCGGTGGTTTGCCTGAGGCCTCGCGCGGCTTCAACGGTGCCGGCGTCTATCACGTGGTATTTGACGTGGCGCTGCAAGGGCAGGTCTATGGCGCGGTCCATTACGGCCTGTCCACGTCGTATATCGAGGCGGCCAAGGCGGCGCTGTTCCGCCAGGGCAGCCTCATCGCGCTGGTCGAGCTGAGCCTGAGCTTGCTGCTGTTGCTCGCCACCGGTTACTGGCTGACGCGCCATCTGGTGACCCTGGCCGAGGCCAGCGCGCGGGTGGCGGACGGAGACTTCAGTGTTCGGCTCGATTACCGCACCCGCGACGAAGTGGGTTTGCTGGCCCACAGCTTCAATGCGATGACCGACGCGGTGCGCCAGCGCATCGCCGAGTTGAGCGACAGCGAGCAACGCTTCCGCGCGATTGCCGACCACACCTATGCATGGGAGAACTGGTTCGGGCCGGACGGCGGCCTGTGCTGGGTGAACCCGGCGGTGGAGCGCCTGACCGGCTACACGCCGCGGGAATGCCTGGCCCTGGAGGATTTTCCGCTGCCGCTGGTGCTGGCGGACGACCGCGAGCTGGTGCACAACCAGCACCAGTGGGCGCTGGCCGGCCACACCGGGCAGGACCTGGAGTTCCGAGTGCAGCGCAAGGACGGCCAGGTGATCTGGGTGGCCATGTCGTGGCAGCCGATCCATGCCGACGAGGGCAGCAGCCTCGGTTACCGCTCCAGCCTGCGCGACATCACGATGCAGCACTTCGTCACCGAGGAGCTGGCCTTCCACGCGTCCCACGATCCGCTGACCGGGCTCTACAACCGGCGCGCCTTCGAGAACCAGCTGACCCGCTCGCTGGATGACGCGGCACGCAGCCGGGAGAAGGTGATCCTGGTGTACATCGATCTGGACCAGTTCAAGGCGGTCAACGACGCCTGCGGCCATTCGGCGGGAGACAGTCTGCTGCAGAACCTCGCCCAGGCGATGCATACCCGCTTCTCCTTCGGCTACCTGGCCCGCCTCGGGGGTGACGAGTTCGGCCTGATCATGCGCGGGGTCAGCCTCGACGAAGCGCTGCGGCGCGCCCAGTTGATCATCGACGACATCCGCGCGATGCCCTTCACGTGGGAAGGCAAGGTCTTCCGCATCGGCGCCAGCATCGGCATCGTCGAATCCTCCGCCAGCCTCGGCACCGTCACCGACTTGCTGATCGCCGCCGATACCGCCTGCTATGCCGCCAAGGAGCGCGGCCGCAACCGGGTGCAGGTTTTCATGCCGACCGACGACTACTTCCGCGCCCGCCAGGCGGAGTTCATGTCCCTGCCGCAGATCTCGGCGGCGCTGGAGCAGGGCCGCTTCGCGCTGTATCACCAGCGTTACCGGTCCCTGCGGTCGGGGCACCGGGATCACCTGGAAATCCTGGTCCGCATGGTCGGCGAAGACGGCAAGATCATCGCGCCGGCTTATTTCATCCCGGCCGCCGAGCGCTACAACCTGATGCCCTTCATCGATCGCTGGGTCATCGAGCACACCTGCCGCGCCATTGCCGGCTGGGTGGCGGCCGGAGCCACTGCCCTGCCGCGGGTGGCCATCAACCTGTCCGGCGCGACGCTGGCCGACGAGGAATTGCCGGGCTTCATCCGCAGCGCCTTTTCCCGCCACGCCATCGACCCCGCCTGCATCAGCTTCGAGATCACCGAAAGCTGTGCCATCGCGCGCATCGAACGGGCCTTCGAGTTCATCGACTTCGCCCGCAGCATTGGCTGCGCGCTGGCCCTCGACGACTTTGGCAGCGGCCTGTCGTCCTTCGGTTACCTCAAGCAGTTCAAGGTCGATTACCTGAAGATCGACGGCATGTTCGTCAAGCACGCCGACAGTGACGCCGCCGACCGGGCGGTGGTCGACTCGATGGTACGGGTCGCCCAGGTACATGGGCTCGCCACCATTGCCGAATTCGTCGGCAGCGAGGCGGTGCTCGGAGTGGTGAAGGAACTGGGCGTGGACTACGCCCAGGGCTTTGCCGTACATGTTCCATCGCCGCTGCCGGAGACGGTGCCGGTCTTCGACGCCGTGGAGAGTCAGGTGGAAGGCGTCTCCGCCTCGGCCGCGTCGGCATAGACCGCCCGTACCTGCGGGGCGGTCAGCAGATAGGCCGTCGCCAGCAGGCTGACGGCCAGTGGCGGCAGCATGCCCAGCACGAAATCCGGCGCCGGAGCGGCCGCCAGGGCGGCCACCTGGCCGGCGATGAACAGATACAGCGCATTCACCAGCGGCCCCGATACCCACAGCGCGATCAACGCGCGCCACACGCTGGAGCGTCGCCGCCCGGTCAGCACACCGACGCCGCCATATACGCTGAGCACCAGTGCCGCAGCAGTCAGGAAGATCGCGAAGGTGTAGTAGAGATCCCAGTAGGGGTCGATCGCGACGGCCGGATGCTGGTTGACCACCAATTGCAGATAGCCCACCCCCGCCATCCGGTACAGGGGATTGACGGCCAGCAGCACCAGCGCAATCAGCGCCAGCCCGCCACGCCGGCCGTAAGCGGCGCCGATCCGGCGATAGGCGAAGAAGGACAGCCCGGCAAGGCCGAGGGCAAGCACGACACTGACGACCGGATTCAAGGCGGCTCCTGGGAAAGAAAATCAGGGAGAGCGGCGTGTATAGCGCACAAAGCTTGCATTCAGGCTCGTTGCCCTGTGTGCCGCCGGTCAGCGACGGCCGACGACGTAGCGGACGCCTTCCGGCCCATAGGTTTCCGCGTGGGCCTGTCCGGCCGCCAGATGGAAGACCTCCCCGGCCCTGAGGTGCCGCTCAGTCCCGTTGTAGCTCAGGCTGATCTCACCGCTCAGAATCAGCGCCCGCGCCTCGAAGGGGTGGGTGTGCACATCGAGATGGCCGTTGGGCGGGCGTTCCACGATGACGATCTCCCCGAACCCGTCGCGCCGCAACGCCGCCTCAAACTCGTTCTGGTCCATGCTGCTCTGCCTCATGTGGATGAAAGCGCAGCGTGCTCGACAGCACTCCGCTCGACAACATCATCTTAGCGTGAGGGGCACGCTGGCTACCGTGCGATGAATATTCGGGCAGGCCCGCTGGTACTGCATCGATCATGGTGGCAGTTTATGTGCGTTATTGCTAACGGACGAATCGATCTTCGGCTTTGGTGTGAAAGGCCAGCATGAGTTTCAATCCACGTCCGTTATTGCTAACGGACGAATCCCTGGTCGGTGCCTCCGCTCATGCAGCGCTGCCGAGATGTTTCAATCCACGTCCGTTATTGCTAACGGACGAATCTTGATAGAGGTGGCGGTGTCGTCCGCGGCACTCAGTTTCAATCCACGTCCGTTATTGCTAACGGACGAATCCTTCTGGCGGGTCTGGAGCTCGCTACCAAGGCTGAAGTTTCAATCCACGTCCGTTATTGCTAACGGACGAATCTATTGATTGGAGGTAGTCCATGCCAAAGTATTAGGTTTCAATCCACGTCCGTTATTGCTAACGGACGAATCACTGTCATTCCCGCTGGCACACTTGCTCAGGACACGTTTCAATCCACGTCCGTTATTGCTAACGGACGAATCCTATGGAGGGGCTGGCAAAGTCCTCCAAAACCGATGTTTCAATCCACGTCCGTTATTGCTAACGGACGAATCCAGTCGCTTCTCGGAACCCACTCTCCCCACTGCTTGTTTCAATCCACGTCCGTTATTGCTAACGGACGAATCTACCGGTCAGGTAACGCATTTCATCGCTCACCTCGTTTCAATCCACGTCCGTTATTGCTAACGGACGAATCGGCTGGGGTGGTGACGGTGATTGGCCTGGCGGAGTTTCAATCCACGTCCGTTATTGCTAACGGACGAATCCCCGTCGCCGGGCGGCAAGGTGCAGGTGGTGCGGGTGTTTCAATCCACGTCCGTTATTGCTAACGGACGAATCCCGACAAGATGAAGTCATCCGGCACAGCCTCATGGTTTCAATCCACGTCCGTTATTGCTAACGGACGAATCTGAAAAATGGGGATTAAACATGGTGATCACTGACGTTTCAATCCACGTCCGTTATTGCTAACGGACGAATCCCTGCTGGCCGAGTTCTGCGGCCTGGGTGAGATGGTTTCAATCCACGTCCGTTATTGCTAACGGACGAATCGTCCGTCCGCAGCCGCTTCCACTGCAACCACTTGTAGTTTCAATCCACGTCCGTTATTGCTAACGGACGAATCTCATCATGGCTTGGGGCTCCATCCGAATGCTTGAGTTTCAATCCACGTCCGTTATTGCTAACGGACGAATCTCCATGACAAACGACACACGGATTTTTTCCGAGGTGTTTCAATCCACGTCCGTTATTGCTAACGGACGAATCCGAGGCCGAGCTCAACGGCCGTTCGCTGAACGCGGTTTCAATCCACGTCCGTTATTGCTAACGGACGAATCTCGCGGGGCTACAAGTGGGCGCGGAAGGGCAGCAAGTTTCAATCCACGTCCGTTATTGCTAACGGACGAATCCTCATCTCGGGATCAGGAGCGGGGGTAAAGATCATGTTTCAATCCACGTCCGTTATTGCTAACGGACGAATCTCCGCGAGGCCGAGATTTTCCTGGATGTCCCACAGTTTCAATCCACGTCCGTTATTGCTAACGGACGAATCGTGTCCACTACAGATGATTCAGTAAACGCGTCATCGTTTCAATCCACGTCCGTTATTGCTAACGGACGAATCTCCTTCATTCGTCAGCTTCGGGCCGCCGCCAACGTGTTTCAATCCACGTCCGTTATTGCTAACGGACGAATCCGTCTCGCGCTGCAGGTCTTTGAGCAATGCCAGCCGTTTCAATCCACGTCCGTTATTGCTAACGGACGAATCCAGAAGGGTATTATTCATTCTCTGCGGATGAACTTGTTTCAATCCACGTCCGTTATTGCTAACGGACGAATCGTGCTCATGTCGCGAGACTCGGCGGCCCCCTATCGCGGTTTCAATCCACGTCCGTTATTGCTAACGGACGAATCGCCTGGCGAATCCGGATACAACCCGCTACTGCCTGTTTCAATCCACGTCCGTTATTGCTAACGGACGAATCGGCCAATACGCAATGTTTCCGCCCCGACAAAGCGGTTTCAATCCACGTCCGTTATTGCTAACGGACGAATCGCAATGCGCGACGCTCTCGATGCGACGATTTCTGTTTCAATCCACGTCCGTTATTGCTAACGGACGAATCAGCCCTGGCTATCCCGCGCTGCTCGGCAGCAGGTTGTTTCAATCCACGTCCGTTATTGCTAACGGACGAATCCGTGTGATCGATATCGCTCACAGCTCCGATCACAGTTTCAATCCACGTCCGTTATTGCTAACGGACGAATCTGATGTGCAGAAGCAGATGTTCGCGCAGCACGCTGCGGGTTTCAATCCACGTCCGTTATTGCTAACGGACGAATCAGAGGGTGGCCGGGAATGCGTAGGCCTGACCGCGGTTTCAATCCACGTCCGTTATTGCTAACGGACGAATCTCACAGACGGACACGCCACCGGGATCACGAACGCAAGGTTTCAATCCACGTCCGTTATTGCTAACGGACGAATCGTCGAGGCCGAGGTGCGCGTGAGTGTGCCACTGACGTTTCAATCCACGTCCGTTATTGCTAACGGACGAATCCCCGCGTAGCGATCGAATATGTGTGGGCTCCAGCTCGTTTCAATCCACGTCCGTTATTGCTAACGGACGAATCAAACGCGGCACCCACACGACCCTTATTCCAGTCGTCGTTTCAATCCACGTCCGTTATTGCTAACGGACGAATCCGCCATGAAGAAAGCAGTGCCCATGCCCATCGACGGTTTCAATCCACGTCCGTTATTGCTAACGGACGAATCACGCGGTAGGCGACGATGTCGGTGCCGCGCTGTTTGTGTTTCAATCCACGTCCGTTATTGCTAACGGACGAATCGTTGTCGGCTCCAGTACGCCCGGGTTTTCAAAGCGGTTTCAATCCACGTCCGTTATTGCTAACGGACGAATCTCGTTCCCTCGGTGTAATAAAATCAAATTCTATGGTTTCAATCCACGTCCGTTATTGCTAACGGACGAATCGCTTCGGATGGTTTCCTGAGCAGCAAGGAATGTGATGTTTCAATCCACGTCCGTTATTGCTAACGGACGAATCCCCGACAGCCCGCACGCTGGGTGCGCCGAGATCGGTTTCAATCCACGTCCGTTATTGCTAACGGACGAATCGCGAAGAGGCTGCGCGGCAGTTCGAGTTTCAGGAGTTTCAATCCACGTCCGTTATTGCTAACGGACGAATCGTAATCAGGCCATTGATCGAGGTCCGAACCTCTTGTTTCAATCCACGTCCGTTATTGCTAACGGACGAATCTGCTGAGGCTTCCTGCGCCGTTGATCCGCTGAGCCGTTTCAATCCACGTCCGTTATTGCTAACGGACGAATCGCATGGCGACTACCGGCAATTCAACCGGAGTGTCCGTTTCAATCCACGTCCGTTATTGCTAACGGACGAATCCAGGGACTGTTTGCAACGTTCCGCCTATTTGCGCAGTTTCAATCCACGTCCGTTATTGCTAACGGACGAATCCCGGCAAGGCCATGAAACAACTGGTCGTCGATGTGTTTCAATCCACGTCCGTTATTGCTAACGGACGAATCCCAGCCGGCCGCGCCCAGCGCAATTGATGCAAAAAGTTTCAATCCACGTCCGTTATTGCTAACGGACGAATCTTGCAGACCTGGCGGACCCCGATGAGCTGTGGCAGGTTTCAATCCACGTCCGTTATTGCTAACGGACGAATCATCGGTGAGTTGGGTAACATCGATGTCTCCGGCCTGGTTTCAATCCACGTCCGTTATTGCTAACGGACGAATCTCTTCGATCTCGTTGTCTGGATGCGGGGTCCTAGTTTCAATCCACGTCCGTTATTGCTAACGGACGAATCATCAGCACGCTCTTCTTCTCATCGAGAGCCCGCTGTTTCAATCCACGTCCGTTATTGCTAACGGACGAATCGCAATGGCCGTGCACCAGCTCCAGCGTATTGCCGGGTTTCAATCCACGTCCGTTATTGCTAACGGACGAATCCACGGCACGCCCGTCGTCCAGATGGCATTGGCAACGTTTCAATCCACGTCCGTTATTGCTAACGGACGAATCGACTGCGTGATGGCTCTTTGCGACGCCTCCATCGGTTTCAATCCACGTCCGTTATTGCTAACGGACGAATCCTGGCCACCACGACATGCTGGAGCTCGAAAGCCTGGTTTCAATCCACGTCCGTTATTGCTAACGGACGAATCGCCGATGATGGTGATGCTTCAGCAAGGGGGGCAGCTGTTTCAATCCACGTCCGTTATTGCTAACGGACGAATCTTGAGCCGGGGGCGGATGAGACGCGGCAATACCAGTTTCAATCCACGTCCGTTATTGCTAACGGACGAATCACACCGCACTCGGATCAGCTGACGGCCCTGGTGCTGTTTCAATCCACGTCCGTTATTGCTAACGGACGAATCTTCGAGAGGTCAAGCATGACGGGCGAGGCAATCATGTTTCAATCCACGTCCGTTATTGCTAACGGACGAATCAGCCGACGATGTGGATCTTCTCGACGCTGTGCAGGTTTCAATCCACGTCCGTTATTGCTAACGGACGAATCCTGCTTCTTGCGAGGCGGAGAACGGAGAAAATGATGTTTCAATCCACGTCCGTTATTGCTAACGGACGAATCGCTGGTTGACGCGGCTGTGCGTGCCACCGACGAAGAGTTTCAATCCACGTCCGTTATTGCTAACGGACGAATCATCCGGGCCTGCTGCGGGACCATCCTCCTTTGTAGTTTCAATCCACGTCCGTTATTGCTAACGGACGAATCTTGCCGCTGCAGGGTTTTCTGCTCCCCGTTACAAGTTTCAATCCACGTCCGTTATTGCTAACGGACGAATCGTGGAGCTGGTCGAGCAGGTCGTTGTGCTTGGGCACGTTTCAATCCACGTCCGTTATTGCTAACGGACGAATCGCAAGTTATTCGCGGGGTGTGGGCGCAGGCATTTGCTGTTTCAATCCACGTCCGTTATTGCTAACGGACGAATCGACAAGTCGGCCCCGATCCAGCATGAAATGACCGTGTTTCAATCCACGTCCGTTATTGCTAACGGACGAATCTGAGCAGGCTGGAGACAAGCGCCTGCCCCGTCAGGTTTCAATCCACGTCCGTTATTGCTAACGGACGAATCGCCTAGCGATTTGCGCATGCGCGGGGCGGATTGCAGTTTCAATCCACGTCCGTTATTGCTAACGGACGAATCGAGGGCTAGGCATTAAAATTTACAGCTTACATGGTTTCAATCCACGTCCGTTATTGCTAACGGACGAATCGCACAAATTCCTGCCGTTTCTGTTGTAGGCGATTTTGTTTCAATCCACGTCCGTTATTGCTAACGGACGAATCACTATCGGAGTTCGCGTATTTGAAAATAACACCATGTTTCAATCCACGTCCGTTATTGCTAACGGACGAATCTATGCAATCATGCCTATTCCTCTCGCAGCTTATCAGTTTCAATCCACGTCCGTTATTGCTAACGGACGAATCAACCGGGGGACGAGGAAAGCTATTGCGCATTTTTGTTTCAATCCACGTCCGTTATTGCTAACGGACGAATCTTGTAAAAATCAGGGTTAAAGATGAGGGATTTGGAGTTTCAATCCACGTCCGTTATTGCTAACGGACGAATCTCAGTTTCTTATTTCATGTGACGAACCGAAAAGGGTTTCAATCCACGTCCGTTATTGCTAACGGACGAATCCAAAAGGGGCCAAGCTGGAATTGGATGATATAAAGTTTCAATCCACGTCCGTTATTGCTAACGGACGAATCGCAATACTGCGCAGGCCATTGCTGGCATTAACTCGTTTCAATCCACGTCCGTTATTGCTAACGGACGAATCGTTTTCTTGAATGACAAAAATGTCGTTTTTCAAAAGTTTCAATCCACGTCCGTTATTGCTAACGGACGAATCTGTCGATAAAATTTTCGATCAGCGGCGCTATCTGTTTGTTTCAATCCACGTCCGTTATTGCTAACGGACGAATCTCGTCGCCAAAGCCGAAGAAACCGGCTCTCTTGTAGTTTCAATCCACGTCCGTTATTGCTAACGGACGAATCTAAGGGCGAAAAGTTTTCTGCGATGATTAAAAATGTTTCAATCCACGTCCGTTATTGCTAACGGACGAATCGCCCGGCCACCAGCGAGATGCGGGTGATGTCCGAGGTGTTTCAATCCACGTCCGTTATTGCTAACGGACGAATCCTTCCGCCGCTCTATTGGCCATGGCCTAGACCGTCGTGGTTTCAATCCACGTCCGTTATTGCTAACGGACGAATCCCGCGAGGATCTGGCCAAGCTGCTGAGCGAGCTGGAAGTTTCAATCCACGTCCGTTATTGCTAACGGACGAATCTAAAGAAACTATGCCGTGGCGAAAGTGTATTATGGTTTCAATCCACGTCCGTTATTGCTAACGGACGAATCCGTGCATAAGCTTCGCCCTAGACGCCGAAGTGATGTTTCAATCCACGTCCGTTATTGCTAACGGACGAATCATCCTGTCGGAGATGGATATATTGAGCTAGTTGGCGTTTCAATCCACGTCCGTTATTGCTAACGGACGAATCCGGCCGCTCCTGCACGTTCTGGATCCGCCAGCAATGTTTCAATCCACGTCCGTTATTGCTAACGGACGAATCCAACGGTCAGCAAACCCGATGTCGTGTCAATTGTCGGTTTCAATCCACGTCCGTTATTGCTAACGGACGAATCGGTGTCAAGGAGCGTGACCGGCAGCATCTGAACCTGTTTCAATCCACGTCCGTTATTGCTAACGGACGAATCTTACTTACCTCGCTGCTCAACAAAAAACTGGAGAGTTTCAATCCACGTCCGTTATTGCTAACGGACGAATCCCTCGCCATCGACGAGCGGCGCCACGTCCTGTGCAATGTTTCAATCCACGTCCGTTATTGCTAACGGACGAATCATGTTCGGGAGCGCGTAGACAACGGCATTGCGGGAGTTTCAATCCACGTCCGTTATTGCTAACGGACGAATCGTAGAAGTCGTACCCCAGCGGCGCAGTCCCAGTAGGTTTCAATCCACGTCCGTTATTGCTAACGGACGAATCATCCGGGATTTCCATCGACAGCCAGGTCTTAACGTAGTTTCAATCCACGTCCGTTATTGCTAACGGACGAATCGCTGTCGCCCATGCTCATCGGGCCACACATCACTGTTTCAATCCACGTCCGTTATTGCTAACGGACGAATCATCAGCTGCGGGTCGGCAGCAGGATCACTTCGACGTTTCAATCCACGTCCGTTATTGCTAACGGACGAATCCCGAGGCCGCGTGATGATCGTCGATGAGCCGATCCCGTTTCAATCCACGTCCGTTATTGCTAACGGACGAATCATTTACATTGCTCTGCACTAGCACTAAGAATATTTGTAGTTTCAATCCACGTCCGTTATTGCTAACGGACGAATCTATGCTAAGAGATACAGTGTAGTAACAGAGTACAGTTTCAATCCACGTCCGTTATTGCTAACGGACGAATCTCGCGCATGCCCGGGGCTGGGGCGACATCAAGGTGTTTCAATCCACGTCCGTTATTGCTAACGGACGAATCGCCAGACCGAAGCCAAGGCAACCGCGCAGCACGAGTTTCAATCCACGTCCGTTATTGCTAACGGACGAATCGTAGTCCAAGTGCTGTTTCAGGTGCTTCTTGTCACGTTTCAATCCACGTCCGTTATTGCTAACGGACGAATCTCTCGAGCTCCTCGGTGGCCAGCAACCGCAACCTGTTTCAATCCACGTCCGTTATTGCTAACGGACGAATCGTCGCGCACGCGATTCTTCTTCGCTTTGACGGGCGTTTCAATCCACGTCCGTTATTGCTAACGGACGAATCGCGACTTCGTTGCCGACATGCCTCGCCAGTTGCAGGACGTTTCAATCCACGTCCGTTATTGCTAACGGACGAATCGTGTTTCTTGACAGCGTCTTCCGCTTTTAGCGTGCGGTTTCAATCCACGTCCGTTATTGCTAACGGACGAATCCCTCAACGGACTGCCGAGTTTTCGTAAGCCCTACGGCGTTTCAATCCACGTCCGTTATTGCTAACGGACGAATCTTGCAATGCCTCCAATGTTCTATTGATCCAGCCGAGCAGGTTTCAATCCACGTCCGTTATTGCTAACGGACGAATCTCCAGCTCGTGGCCGCGCTTCATGGCCCAGGTCTCGTTTCAATCCACGTCCGTTATTGCTAACGGACGAATCGCCACGATCTGGTTGCCCTGCACATCGGACACCGAGTTTCAATCCACGTCCGTTATTGCTAACGGACGAATCCCGCGCTTCGCAGCAGGCTTCGAGCTGGCTGTTGATGGTTTCAATCCACGTCCGTTATTGCTAACGGACGAATCAGTCGGCCCGTAGCGGGTCGGAGATATCGATGGTGTTTCAATCCACGTCCGTTATTGCTAACGGACGAATCCTGCCTGCGCCGCGTATCCAGCGATATGGCGGACGTTTCAATCCACGTCCGTTATTGCTAACGGACGAATCTTCCGACATTTGGCAAAATTTTGGAGCAAATTAAATGTTTCAATCCACGTCCGTTATTGCTAACGGACGAATCTGGACACGGGCGCTGATCCTTCCGCCGCCCTTCTTGTTTCAATCCACGTCCGTTATTGCTAACGGACGAATCACTGGAAAATTTGAGCCTCAAGTTCAAATTGTGCGGTTTCAATCCACGTCCGTTATTGCTAACGGACGAATCTCGCCGCCTCGGGAGTGTCGATTAATATTCAAGTTATGTTTCAATCCACGTCCGTTATTGCTAACGGACGAATCCAATATTGACCCATGCTTCACCGACAGCAGTTTGCGTTTCAATCCACGTCCGTTATTGCTAACGGACGAATCTTGGACGGCGGGTTTTTCTATGGAGCACAGAATTGTTTCAATCCACGTCCGTTATTGCTAACGGACGAATCAATGTGCGCCAGGACAAGATCAGCGCCGATATCCGGTTTCAATCCACGTCCGTTATTGCTAACGGACGAATCGCGCTGGGATCGACAAGGCTATCGCCTCCCTCACGTTTCAATCCACGTCCGTTATTGCTAACGGACGAATCGCTGGACACAATTTTCACGGACGGGGTTGGGATGGTTTCAATCCACGTCCGTTATTGCTAACGGACGAATCAGACCATCGAAACCGTCATTCATAACCACACGTATGTTTCAATCCACGTCCGTTATTGCTAACGGACGAATCGCCAGACGTGGGCACGCCTCGTCCAGGCAGAGGTGGTTTCAATCCACGTCCGTTATTGCTAACGGACGAATCCCGAGACGGCCACGAGATAGGGATCACCTCCTTTCCAGTTTCAATCCACGTCCGTTATTGCTAACGGACGAATCGTCAGACCCGCCGCCGCCACCTTGCGGCAGCACCACGTTTCAATCCACGTCCGTTATTGCTAACGGACGAATCCGCTGCGTCGCTCGGGTTGGCCGCATCACAAACAAGTTTCAATCCACGTCCGTTATTGCTAACGGACGAATCGACGGCGACCGGGCTTTGACACCCGTGCCAGCTGCAGTTTCAATCCACGTCCGTTATTGCTAACGGACGAATCGGCGTCACCCCCAACGCCTCAAACCTGGCGGTGGTATCGTTTCAATCCACGTCCGTTATTGCTAACGGACGAATCCCCACAGCAGGTTCGCTACCTAAGCGACCCAATGTTTCAATCCACGTCCGTTATTGCTAACGGACGAATCATGGGTGCGGCGTCGAGCACGGCATCGGCGATGCGTTTCAATCCACGTCCGTTATTGCTAACGGACGAATCGATTCTCCTTCCCTCCTATATACAGCGATCTACAAGTTTCAATCCACGTCCGTTATTGCTAACGGACGAATCCGAAGGCACTCCTGGCACAGACCGTTGTCGCGGGTGTTTCAATCCACGTCCGTTATTGCTAACGGACGAATCCTCACAAGCGCCTTTGCAATGTGGCATCTCGTCGAGTTTCAATCCACGTCCGTTATTGCTAACGGACGAATCATGTCCTTCGCGTAGTAATTGCCCTCGGTGGACACCTGTTTCAATCCACGTCCGTTATTGCTAACGGACGAATCAGCTGCAGCTGCTGGAACCGTTGCCCGGCCTGGTTGTTTCAATCCACGTCCGTTATTGCTAACGGACGAATCCTTTGACGGGCGAATCCAAGGCAATACCGACCAGCGGTTTCAATCCACGTCCGTTATTGCTAACGGACGAATCGTGCGCAGGCCTGTCGCCAAGTACGATACGAGAGGGTTTCAATCCACGTCCGTTATTGCTAACGGACGAATCCGGTGACGTAGACATCGGGTTCGTTGACCCAGCGGGTTTCAATCCACGTCCGTTATTGCTAACGGACGAATCGCAGCCTCTCTTGCAAGCTGCAGTTGCTGCCACTTGTTTCAATCCACGTCCGTTATTGCTAACGGACGAATCGCGATGGCGAACCGGGAGTTGGGCGAGCAGGTTGCGTTTCAATCCACGTCCGTTATTGCTAACGGACGAATCCGGAGTCGGCCACGGGGCAGCCCCTGCTACTCGGTTGTTTCAATCCACGTCCGTTATTGCTAACGGACGAATCAATGTACCCGCTGTGGCAGCAGGCCCAGCAGGCGTCCGTTTCAATCCACGTCCGTTATTGCTAACGGACGAATCTCCTTGTACTCGGCCATCTTGTCGGCCACAGCTTTGTTTCAATCCACGTCCGTTATTGCTAACGGACGAATCGCTGCGTGTGCAGCGCATCGGTGCTACTGTACTCGAGTTTCAATCCACGTCCGTTATTGCTAACGGACGAATCCCGGCGCCCAGCTCGATCACCATCGTCTGCGTGGTGTTGTTTCAATCCACGTCCGTTATTGCTAACGGACGAATCGCTTGGGCGCGTTGGGGTCGGCGTTGGCTTCGGTGAGTTTCAATCCACGTCCGTTATTGCTAACGGACGAATCCACGCGCTCAATCGAATACTGGCCGCCATTGATGCGGTTTCAATCCACGTCCGTTATTGCTAACGGACGAATCCAATCAGTCTTTCGCGAGCCAGTCGCGAACAAGCTGTTTCAATCCACGTCCGTTATTGCTAACGGACGAATCTCTGGTTGTGGCGCTTGTTGCCCTTATTACGGTCCTGTTTCAATCCACGTCCGTTATTGCTAACGGACGAATCAACGCTCCGACCACCGACTGCTCGGCCTCCACCGAGTTTCAATCCACGTCCGTTATTGCTAACGGACGAATCACCGCAGCGCTGTAGTCGTCGCTGGCGTCAGGCGGTTTCAATCCACGTCCGTTATTGCTAACGGACGAATCGGACTGGCGAAGTGCCTCGTTTTCCAGCTCGGGCGGTTTCAATCCACGTCCGTTATTGCTAACGGACGAATCGCCATGACCGTCAACGCCAGCATGGCTACCACCTGTTTCAATCCACGTCCGTTATTGCTAACGGACGAATCTGACCAGCTTCCCGGATTCGGCCAGATCCTTCATGTTTCAATCCACGTCCGTTATTGCTAACGGACGAATCCATCAGGGCCGTCCGGCGGCGCCTGGGAGTCCACAGTTTCAATCCACGTCCGTTATTGCTAACGGACGAATCTCATCGGTGCTGCGGTGACATTGTGGACTAGCGAAAGTTTCAATCCACGTCCGTTATTGCTAACGGACGAATCTTCCCGACTGTTTGATCGGCCGCGCAGGCATAGCGGTTTCAATCCACGTCCGTTATTGCTAACGGACGAATCCCTCCCCGAAGCCTGCCTAACCGTCATGTCGCAGGTTGTTTCAATCCACGTCCGTTATTGCTAACGGACGAATCTCGAGGACATCGAGCTGTTGGACACGGCGTGGCAGGTTTCAATCCACGTCCGTTATTGCTAACGGACGAATCCTGTGCTGGGGCTGGACTGCCATGCAGGCCGCGAGGTTTCAATCCACGTCCGTTATTGCTAACGGACGAATCCGAAGAGCGCGAGCGCAATCGCCGGATGGCTGAGGTTTCAATCCACGTCCGTTATTGCTAACGGACGAATCCCTGGGCCGGGTCGAACCCGTTACAGAGCTCGGTCTTGTTTCAATCCACGTCCGTTATTGCTAACGGACGAATCCTCATGCACTTCTTCGGATCACGGCCTGAGAACACGTTTCAATCCACGTCCGTTATTGCTAACGGACGAATCCAGCCGGATAAGGGCAATTCGCGACAGCTCGGAAAGTTTCAATCCACGTCCGTTATTGCTAACGGACGAATCCATGGGCACCACGCCGGAGAGGGCCGCCACGATGACGTTTCAATCCACGTCCGTTATTGCTAACGGACGAATCAGCGACCACACCGGGAGCTCCTGCCCCTTTTAATTGTTTCAATCCACGTCCGTTATTGCTAACGGACGAATCCGGCTTCGAGGCGGCGCAAGGCAGCAGCACGGTCGTTTCAATCCACGTCCGTTATTGCTAACGGACGAATCCTGGATATCCGCTACTACATCCGAATAGTCGAACGTTTCAATCCACGTCCGTTATTGCTAACGGACGAATCGTGGACGCGCCAAGGCGCTGCACGCGGGACCAAGGGTTTCAATCCACGTCCGTTATTGCTAACGGACGAATCCCTTCGCGCGCAAAAGTCTGATCCGTCACGGGAAAAAGTCCGCTTTGCGCGAACCTGCGCGTGAAGTGTGGTGACGGATGTTCCATGGAAAGGTTCTGTTTTGTCTTACTGCTTTGAATCAACAACTTGGTGTTCGCGCGAACCTGCCGGGAAAATCCTGGGCACTAGGGGGTCGCGCCAGAGATGTTACAGCACCAGCGGCCCGTTGAAGTCGGTGGCGCGGAAGGTACCGTGTTCGCGTACTTCAGAGCCGCGGCTTTCGGGGAGGCGGTAGAGGCGGAGATTATCTTCGGACAACTCGATTTCGGCGAGGAGTTCCCGTTCGAGGGTTTCGAACTGCATCAAGTTGACCTGGCATTCGAAGACGGATTTCTGGACGCGCTGGCCGATGCCTTCGCAGACCTTGGCGACGCGGCGCAGGCGTCGGCGGCCGGCTTTGGTTTCGGTATTCACGTCGTAGCAGACGATGACGAGCATGGCGGTGCTTTCAGCGGATGACGAACGGTAGGTATTCGGGCATTTCGCCGCGCAGGCTGCGTGCCAGCAGGCGGGCCTGGACCAATGGGACGACGCCGAGTGGGATGGCTTGTTCGAGGAGCGGGTGGGTCAGTTCTTCCTGTTTGCGCTCCTGCCAGGCTACCACCACGGCTTTGCGGGCCTCGCCTTCGAGTAGAACCGCGCCGCCTTCCCGTTCGGTGAAGTCGTCGGCGCCGATCTGGCCACGGTTGATGAGGGTCAGCGCGACGCGGTCGGCGATGGCGCGGAATTCTTCCATCAGGTCGAGGGCCAGGGCGGCGCGCCCGGGGCGCAAGGCATGCAGGAAGCCCACCTGCGGGTCGAGACCGGCGGCCTCGACGGCCGAGCGGCAGTCGTTCATCAGCATGGAATACAGGAAGGACAGCAGCGCATTCATGCGGTCACGGGGTGGGCGCCGGCTGCGGCCATCCATCTGGAAGGCGGTGCGGGCCTCGGGGCGGACCACCAGGTTGAGCCCCGCAAAATACTGGCGGGCCGCTTCGCCCTCGATGCCGCGCAGGGTGTCCAGGTCGGTGGCATTGGGGAGGGCGCGCAGGGCGGCGGCGAGATCGTCGGCTGCCCGGGTCAGGCTGGCGGCATCGCCTGGCTCTTTGGCTTCCCGGGCGCCGCGCTGCAGCACCTGGCGGGCATTCTTGATCTTGCCGGCCACGCAGCAGCGGGCGATGGCGAGCGAGAAGCCCGCATCGCGGCAGCGTTCGTGCTGGGCCTGGCGCAGCAGCACGTTGCCGGAGACGGGGCCTTCCAGGCGTGCCTTGAAACGGCCGTTGCCGTCGAGCAGCACCAGCCCGATGCCGCTGTCGGCCAGCCGGTGCATCAAGGGTGTGGACAGTTTCACGTTGCCAAAGCACACCACGCTGCCCACGTGGTGCAGCGGCACGCGCAGGCGGGTGTCATGTTCCACCTCGATGCGCAGGGTGTCGTTCTCCAGATGCAGATAACTCTCTGGCAGGGTCACGTAGAGGGTGTTGAGCAGTTGCATGGGTCAGGCATCCGGGTCGAAGAGGGCTTGGTGGAGCCGGTCCAGGTCGGCGCCATGGGACAGCGCCGCCGGTTGGCACAGGTCGCGCAGGGAGCAGGCGTGACAGCGTTCGTCGTTGACGGGTGGCGGGGTTTGCCTGCTGGCCAGCATGGCGCGGATTTCTGCGGCAGCGGTCTCGACGGCGGTGCGTAGCGCCGGCGTGATCGGCACCACCCGGCGGCGCTTGGAGGTGGCGTAGAACAGCGCGCCTTCGGGCACCGCCCGGCCACTCATCTCCTCCAGACACAGGGCCTGGCCGGCCAGTTGCAGGTCGTCGCAGGCGGCGATGGCCGCCTTCTTGTTGCGCGAGCCGTGCTTGTATTCCACCGGGTAAGGCGTGCCGTCCGCCTGAAACTCCACCACGTCGGCCTTGCCGATCAGGCCGAGGCGGTCGCTGAACACCGGTAGCGCCCGCTCGGCCCGCAAGCCAGCGCGAACCTCCACGCCGGGCTGGTCGGCACGGGCATGGACGGCCTGCCCGCGCAGCGTGAACACGTTGTCCTCGAAGGCTTGCTCCAGGTGGATGAGCGCGCATTGGCGCGGGCAATAGGCCCAGTGCTGGAGGGCCGAAAGTGGAATCGGGTCGAGTGGTTCTGGCATGAGGTGGCTGCTAAGATTCAAGTCGTTATCGATGTCTAGGCGTCATCATCAGCATGCCTTTGCAGGCCCTGGTTGCCGAAGCCCTGCAACTCCCGCCGGACGATCTGGATGCGCTTATCGTCAGCCTGCTTGCCCATCGTGATGCAGACCTCGGTGATACGCCTGAACAGTATTGAGCTGATCCGCGCACATCCTGGTATTGGTACTCCGTTCGTTCGGCAGTCCCGGCGACTTCCCCTCGAAACCTTTCCCGATTGGGTGGTGTATTGCGTCGAAGGAGACATCCTGCGAGTCCTAGCGATTGCCCATCAGCGCCGCCGCCCGGGGTATTGGGGGAGGCGGCGTTGAGGACTTGCCTTACCCGACCCGACGAATCAGCGTGACGCCAGTCGGCAGGTCGGTGTCGTTCACCGTGACCTTGTAGTTTTCGAAGTCGCGCGGAATTTCCGTTGTCGGCTTGGCTGAAACGCGCTTGAACAACTCATGGGCGGGGGCGTTGCCGAGTTCCGAGTCGTGCTTGAAAACGTACAGCCCGCGTGTCGCCATTTCTCCGCGGGCGGCGGAGCGGTCGTGCTCGAACATGTTCTCAAGCGCCTGCCACAGCAATTCCAGGTCTTCCTCGCCGAAGCCGGTCTGCTTGGCCAGGAAGGAGGATACGAAGCCATGGGCCATATAAACGCCGTAGGGCACGGTGTGCTTGCGGCCCATGGTGCGGTTGTCGCCTTGCTGCTTCTCCGCCTCGGCTTCGGTTGCTACGGCCATGCGGGTGATGGAGTGCTCCAGGGCCACGATGGGTTCTACCGAGCGGGCGAAGGTGAGCTGGACCGGGCCGCGGACCTGGCCGCAGTTGATGCCCGTAGACATCACCGCCCCGAAAGTACGTACGTCGAAGAAGTTCTGGCACATCCATTTGCGGGCCTGATCAACGTCGTCGGCGCTGCCCTTGCGCTTTTCCTTGGCGGGTTTTTTCTTCTTGCCAGCTGGTTCGTCGGCTTCCAGCGTGAATTCCTCGTTCGCTTCCTCCGGTGCATCGAGTTTGAGCGCCGAGTACGCACGCTGGTGCTGGTTGTTGAGGATGGCTTTTTCACGGACGTAGATTTCGAAGCGTTTTTCGCCTGGCTGCGGATCGCGGCTGTCTTGCTCCTTCACGAGCCCTACGAAGTTGCGGACCTTGCGCTTGAGGGACACGTCGGTGACCAGTCCGTGGCCGGATTCGGCGTCGAGGCGCGGCAGGTTGCCGGCGTCTGGATCACCATTGGGGTTGCCGTCCTTCACATCGAAGAGCAGCACGAAGTCGTAGCGGTTGGCGAGAGTCATTGTTGTTTCTCCTCGGTGGATTCGGTCTTGTCGGATTTGGTGAAGAAGGCTTGGCGCTGGTGGTAGTAGCCGAGGGCGAAGCGGCCCTGGTCGGTGAGCGTCAGGTGGGCAGGAAAATCGGTGACCGCGGACAACACCTCGCCGAGCAGCTTTTCAAACGACACCGAACGGCCCTGGGAAAGCTTTTTGAGGTGGGCGTTTTTGAGGCGCAGCAGCGTGGTGAAGACGGCGACGGGCGTAGACGATGCGGCGCCGTAGTAGCGGTCGCGGATCGTCGCGTTGAGGCCCGGCGAGGCTTCTTCCTGGATCTTCTCCAGTACGGCGAACAGCCGGCCCAGGCGATAGGCCGCGCTGGTGTTGTCGAGGTCGAGCATGGGTTGGAACTCCTTTTCCTGCGGATTGCGGCGGATGGATCGGTTCAGGCAGGCCTTGATGGCAGCAGCGCGGTGGTAGTTCACCTCCCGCTCCGCACGACAGCGATTGACGGCGGCGTTGAGCCACAGGCTGGGGTAGGGGGTGTTGGGATCTGCAAGGATGGCGTCGACGATGGCTCCGCCCAGGTTGGGTGGAATGTTGTCGGCTTTACCCTGGGCCGCGCAGGCTGTGAGCAGGCGGAACAGGGACGGGTAGTCCGAGTCGTTCGGGCCGTGTGTGAGTTGCAGATCCTTGAAGTGTTGCAGAATGCGTGGCGCCAATTCGGCCAGTGTCATCGTGTGGAAGAAGCGCACGCTGATGCGCGCCGCGTTGGGGGCGAGGCCCAGCACGAAGTAGCGGGCAGCGCCTTCGGCACCGTCGAAACGTCCGCTCTGCACCGAATCGAAAAGTGTCGTCACCGCTTTCACCCCGGCATCCGGGTTGTCGTGCTGGCCGAAGATGTCGGCGAACAAGGTGTCGTACTCGGAGACGGCTTCGCCTTGTTGCTCGACCCAGCAGACAGTGGAAGCATCGCCAACCTGGAAGCGGTTGCGCGAGCCTTTGCCGAGCAGGTGGTTCAGCGCGGTGGTGTAAGCGAAGGCGGCCGGTTTGCCGACGGGGGCGTTTTCGCCCTGGAGTTTTCGCTTGCCGTAGGACTCGAAGGCATCCAGGTTGAAGGACACGATGTTGGCGCCGGCTGTCTGCGCCCCCCACACTCCCTTGATCGCCGCGTGCAGGCGTTCGGTTTCGGCGGGGTGACCTGTGACGAGGCATAGGGCTCTGGGTGTGTCGTCCGCCGGATCGCCGGCAGCCATCGCGGCGCTGGCCACGGCCGGGCGCTGGCAGACGAGTTGCGGCTCGCCGTGGAGCTGGAAGCTCATCAGGGCGTTGTTTTCCTTCGCGTCGGCAAAGCTTGGTTCCTGCGCCAGACGCTCCGGGTCGATCTTGTTGAGATAGGCCTGCACGGCCCGCAGTCCTGCATCGGCCTGGGCCGATTCCGGGAGTGCATTGATACGGGCACAAAAAGCCGCATGCTGTTCGACGACCCGTTCCGGTTTGCCGCGGGTGTCAATGCCTGTGACGTACTCGACGTTGTCCCACAGCAGGTTGGCTGCAATGCCGCTTGCCCGTTTGATGCCCTGCGGAACGAGGTAGCGCCGGCCGACTCTCTTCTTGCCGTCCTGGCTGCGGGTGTCGCGCAGTTGCACCAGTTCGCCGTCGGCAGTGATTTCGAGAATGAAGGGGATCTCCTTCTCTTCCAGCCCATAAGCCGGCAGCCGTTCGGCTGGGTCGGCGGAGGCGCATTTGCGCTGGTAGTAGTCGTACAGGGCCTGAAGGATCATGACTTCACCTCTCCGGTTTCGAAGTCCGGCACGAGGATCACGCCGTTCTTCATCTCCGCACGGAAGAAGCGTGGCTGGGGGGCACACGGGTAGGTGAAGTCCAGGTCGTGGAGCATCCAGCCGAGATCCCGGGTCTCGTCGATGGCTGGGCGCTCGGCGGCTGAGGCGGCGACTAACCGGAAATCGGCGGCGAACTCGCGACAGCCGAGGTAAGGCTGATTCACGCACTGGCCCTTGGTGGCACGGCGGGAGAACATCTCGGCGTATTTGACGAGTGGATCGTTGGCCTTGGGCGAAAGGGCTAGCTCTGCGTGCAGGCGGTAGGCCGCGTCACGCAGGAAGAGGCCGGCGCGCTGCTGGCGTTCGTCTTCGATGTCGAGCCCGAGATAGCCGCTGCCGGCATTCATGGCCTGCTGCACGTTGCGGGTCGAGACGACGGCCCCGACCTCGTTGCGCCGCAGGTTGATCCAGCGGATCGGGTTCAACACTTCAATACGCGTGATCCGCCAGCGGATCTGCGGCTTCCACAGGATGGCTTCGAACACCGAACGCGCGGCCGATGGGGTGATGACGTCGTAGGAGACGCGCTCGACCTTCATTTCCGGTCGTGTGAAGCAGGCGAATGGACCACTGACTTCGAGACAGAATGTGTTCATCGTTGGCTCGCTTTTGGGCTCCAGGTGAAATGTCGGGTGGGCAGCGGTTCAGCAGACGAGTCCGCTGGCGGAGAGGGGCTGGTCGTCGGCGCGTAGGCCGAGCTGGGGGTCGTAGAGCAGATCGTTTGCCTGTACGTACAGTCCCGGCATGACGAGGCTCAGGTCGCCCTGGGCCAGCAGGCTTTCGGCCTGCTGTTGCGGCAGGCTGACGGTGTAGCGTTGAAGGGCACGCATCAGCCAGCGTTCGGGACCGTCCTTTTTGAGGGCGCCGAGGAGTATGTCCACCTTTTCGTCCTTGCCGTCCGGGCCACGGTAGAGGACGACGACCGGTGCCTGGTTGTCGGGGATCAGCTCGAACTTGTCGGCGGCGCTGCGGAAGGCGACGGCGAGTGGGTCTTCGCGGGTCGGGGCGAGTTTGAGCAGGTCGACGATGCCGTGCTGGTCGAGATTGACCGTGGCGTAGAACTGGCGGAAGTAGGCTTCGAACAGTTTGCGGTCGAGGGGGTTTTCGACCTTTCCGTGGAGTACGCCGCGGCAGGCTTGAGCGCCTTGACTGAGCGAGCCTGCGGGTATTTTTCCGGGTGGCACGAAGACAAAAACTTTGCCCTGCTCGGGCAGGGCACCTTCCCGGTTGCAGCGCCCGGCGGCCTGGGCGATGGAGTCGAGCCCGGCCAGGGCGCGATATACCACCGGGAAGTCGAGATCGACGCCAGCTTCGACGAGCTGGGTGCTGACGACCCGCAGCGGTGCCGTGTCGTCGCCCTGCCGGCGGGCGCTGAGGCGGGCCTTGATGTGGTCGATGACGTCCTTGCGGTGGGCGCCGCACATCAGCGCCGAGAGATGCAGCGTGCCCTTGGGCATGCGTCGGTGGAGTTCGCGGGCGCCGCCGCGGGTGTTGACGATGGCGAGCACGCTGTCGTGGTCGGTGAGTTCGTCGGCCAGGGCCGGCCATTCGGTGGGGGCGTTGAAGTCGGTCGGCAGGCGAACGTCGACGCGCTTGAGGGCTGCGTAGAGGGCGTCGGGGTCGTCCATCAGTTCGGTGGCATCGTCGAGGCCGCGCAGGTTCATCGATGGGTCGAAGTAGTCGGTGGTGCTCAGGGCGGGCTGGGTGGCGGTGCATAGCACTACGGTGACGCCGTAGTGGCGGATCAGCAGGCGTAGCACGTCGAGGATGGGTTGCAGGAATTCGGGTGGCAGTTGCTGGGCTTCGTCGAGAATCAGCACGCTGCCGACGAGCCGGTGCAGCTTGCGGCAGCGGGACGTGCGGGCGGCGAAGAGAGATTCGAAGAGCTGGACGTTGGTGGTGACGACGAGCGGCGCATCCCAGTTTTCGCAGGCAAGGCGCGAGGCGCCGGTTTCGTCGGCGGGGTCGCTTTCGGCCTGGCTGTGATGTTCGACGACGCATTCGCGGCCCAAGGGGGCGAAGACGTCGCGGAAGACGTCGGCGGTTTGCTCGATGATGCTGGTGTAGGGAATGGCGTAGATGATGCGCCGCTTGTCATGGACGAGCGCGTGATCCAGCGCAAAGCCCAGGCTGGCGAGGGTTTTGCCGCCGCCGGTGGGTACGGTGAGGGTGTACAGGCCCGGTGCGGTCTTGGCCTTGCTGCGACACTGGCGCAGGATGTCGGCGCGAATCCGGCGTACCGGCGTGTCGGCGGCGAAGCTGGCCATGTGGGTGTTGTAGGCGTTGTGCATCTCGGCGAGAGGCGGGAAGTCGCCGCGGGCATCGGCCTTGCCGGTATCCATGAAAGATTCTGTGTCGAGGAAGTCGGCATCGACGAGGGTCGAGAACAGCATGCGCAGCCATAGGGCGAAGGCGCCGGGTGTCAGGAGGCCGCCAGGTACAGCGTCTTTCAGCTCGAGGGCGGTGGTGTTTTCGAGAATGGCTGTCGGGGCGGCTGCGAGGGCGTCGGCGTATTCGCGGCGGGCATCGTCGGATGCGAGACGTCCTTTCAGTCCTCCGTGCCAGTCGGCCAGCCCGGCATGGTGGCCGGCGATCAGGTACGCCAGCACGGTGGCAGCCATTTCGCCACGGGGGCCGAGGCGGGATTTGAGGTGTTCAATGGCATGCAGGGCGCCGGCGGCCGAGTGGGTCTTGTCCTTCGACGGAACGCGGCCTTCGATGTGGGCATCGGCGCAGTCGCGGATATAGCGCTGAAAGCCGGGGCGATATTTGCCGAGGTCGTGCCACAGGCCGGCGAGGCTGGCCCAGTCGGCGGCGCCGAAGGGCATGGCGCTGGCCGCAGCCTTTTCGCTGACGCACCGCATGTGTTCCGCAAGCGCATGCGCTCGGGGGCTGCCGTCGCTGCTTTCCGCTGTGTGGGCGAGGAAAATGTCGTCCGGGAATTTCATGTGTCTTGGCTCCTGCGGTTCATGCCGGCCATTCTCTTATTCCCCATGCTCAAAACCTGATCATCACGAATTGTTCCTCCCCGCTATTTCATGCTCCCGTCGGACGGCCTCGCGCAAAGCCGCAGGTTCGAGCACTTCCACGTGGCGGCCGTGGCGCAGGATGTCCATCAGCAGTTCAGGTTCCTGGCTGTAAGGGACGCGCAGTTCGTAGCCGTCGTCGTCGAGGAGGCGCCCTTGCTGGTCGGGGTGCCATTTCTCGGTGGCGACCCAGCGGCTGCGTTCGGCGCTGAAGCGCAGCACCGCCCATTCCACGTCGGCGCCGGCGAAGATGCCGTAGCCGCTGCCGAGTACCCGGTCGAGGGTGGCGTCGTCGATGTCGCGCGCCGGCTGGTCGAGAATTTCAGCCCGCTGGATGGCGTCCACCGCGAAGCTGCGCAGTTCGCCGCGGAGGTGGCACCAGGCATCCAGGTACCAGTTGTCCCGGTAGTGGATGAGGCGCTGGGGCGAGGTTTCCCGGCGGGTGAGCTGGTCTGTGCCACGGGCGTGGTATTCGATGACCAGGCGCCGGCGGCGCAGGGTGGCGGAGGCCACGGCCTGGAAGTGTTCGAGGCGGAAGCTGCGGGCGCCGACGGTCTGGATGCGGATGCGCCGGGTCACTTCGGCGGCGGAATCGTCGGCGCTGCCGAGGATGTGGCCGAGGCGGGTTTGCAACGGGCGGATATGCGGGCCGAGCAGGCCGCCGGTGTCCAGGTTGGCCAGCAGGTATTGCATGGTGAGGAGGGCGTGGATTTCCTCGGCGGTGAACCACAGGCCGGGGAGTTCGAACTGGGGGCCGAGCTGGTGGCGGTCGTGGGTCAGGCGGTAACCGCCTTGTTCGCGGTCGAATTCGACCGGTGCGCCGAGCACGTCGCGCAGGTCTCGTATGTAGCGGGTCAGCGTGGCGCGGGATATGCCCAGCTCGTATTGCAGGTCATTGGCCGGGATGGCCCGACGATGGCTGAGCAGACGTAGCAGTTGGTGTAGCCGGTCGGTTGGAATCACTTGAGTGCTCGCATTGGGCATATGTTGAACGCCTGTTCGATCATAGCCATGCACATGCTGGCGGCGTGTGATGCGGGACGCTCGGTTGCAGTGCAGTGGTTGGCAAACCGGGCGGTGGCGTGCTTCTTGATTCCGCATCCCCGCACCGCTGCGCTAGCATCCTTGCTTGACGGGGGGATTCACCCCGCATGCGACCCACAACACAAAAGAGGAGAGCGGTAATGCTTGCAGGCAAGACGGCGTTGGTGACGGGTTCTACTTCGGGTATCGGGCTGGCGGTGGCACGGGCGCTGGCGAAGGCCGGGGCGAAGGTGATGCTCAATGGTTCGCGGCCGGCGGCCGATGCGGAGGCGCTGCGTGCCGAGCTGGCGGCCGAGGCGGGGGGCGAGGTGGGCTACACGGCGGCTAACCTGGCCGATCCGGCGTCGGCGCGGGGGCTGGTCGAGGCCACCATCGCGGCCTTCGGCAGTGTGGACATCCTGATCAACAACGCCGGCATCCAGCACGTAGCGGCGGTGGATGCCTTCCCGGACGAGACCTGGGACCAGTTGCTGGCGATCAATGTGTCGGCGGTGTTTCACACCACCAAGGCGGCGCTGCCATCGATGAAGGAGCGGGGCTGGGGGCGCATCGTCAATATCGCTTCCGCCCACGGCATCGTTGCGTCGCCGTTCAAGGCGCCCTACACGGCCAGCAAGCATGCGGTGGTCGGCTTCTCGAAGGCGGTGGCGCTGGAAGTCGCGGAGCAGGGCATCACCTGCAACGCGCTGTGCCCGGGCTACGTGCGCACACCGCTGATCGAGAAGCAGGTGGTGGACCAGGCGGTCGTGCACAACCTGCCGGAAGAGCGGGTGATCCGCGAGGTGATCCTCGCCGCCCAGCCGACCAAGCAGTTCGTCGAGGCGGACGAGGTGGCGGCCTTCGCGGTGTTCCTGTGCTCGGACGCGGCCAGGTCGATCACCGGTTCGGTGCAGTTGATCGACGGCGGGTGGACGGCGCGGTAAGCCGGAAATTGAGCCAGGACAGGGACGCGTCGCCGGGATGCCCCGTACAGTCGGGGCGGTGCCGGTCTTTCGTGATCATGCGGAGGCCGGCGGCAGTCTTGGCGGAGGGCGGACATGGAAGAGTTTATCGGTGGCTTGTGGCACCGTTTCATCACGCGGGCGGCGACGCGCACATACCCGCAGGCGGCGGTGCGGCTGGCGGACATCGAGCGCAGCGCCGGCATCCTGTTCCGCGCCTTGGGCGGCGACCCGGGCCTGCGCGTGGCGCCGGCCGCCGAGACCGAGCACGGCGCGCGGCGCGGCTGGCTGGCGCGCATCGCCCACACCGGCGAGAAGATCGCCCACGCGGCGCGGGACGCCGAGACCCTGCGCCTGCCGGCGGAGATCGCGCTATTTCCTGAACGGGGGCTCAACCGCGACCTCTACCTGTGGCTGATCGCCCAGGGGGCGGCGCTGGATGAGGCGGATCTATCCGCGGACAACTGGATCGTCGCCAACCAGCAGACCAGCGCGGCCACGTTGGCGGCATTTCCGGGTTTTGGCTCGCGCTACCGGCGGCTGGTGGCGGCGATCACGGCGGAGCGGCCCGAGCCGCGCAAGCTGCCGGCCGACGAGGCGGCGGTGGAAACGGCGATCCGGCGTGCGCTGGCCGAACCGGGTAGCGTCGCCGCGCTGCCGTCCGCACGCCGTCCGCCGGTGCCGGTGGCCCTGTGGCTGTACCCGGCGCCGGTGGCCATCGACCGCCGCCAGGCTGCGGCCAATCCGACACCGGCCGAACAGCGGGAAGGCGGCAAGACGGAGGATGCCACCGAGAGACGCCGGCAGGCCCAGCGCGAGGACATGCCGGACGGCCGCAACGGCCTGATCCTGCCTTTCCGCGCCGAGAGCCTGCTGTCCTTCGCCGAATACGTGAAGGTCAATCGCGGCCACGAGGAAGGCGACGGCGAGGACGCGCCCCGCGCCGCCAGCGAGATGGACAAGATCGCGGTGGCCCAGGACGGCCACGACACCGCCTCCAAGGTGCGCTTCGACCTGGACCTGCCGTCCGCGGCGGCCGACGACGTGCCGCTGCAGACCGGCATCCTGCTGCCCGAATGGGACTGGAAGAAGCAGCTGCTGAAGCGCGACATGTGCAGCGTGACGGTGCTCGACCCCCGCGATGCGACGCCCGGCCCCCTGCCGGCGCATCTGGTGCGCCCGGCGCGGCGCCTGCGCCGCCAGCTGGAGGCGCTGACCCCGGCCAAGCGCTGGCTGAAGAACCAGCCCGACGGCCCCGAGCTGGACATCGACGCCTGCGTGCGGGCCTTTGCCGACCGGCGCACCGGCCACGTGGCGGCCAGCGGCGGCGGTTATTTGTCCTGCGAGCGCCGCGAGCGCGACCTGTGCTGCCTGGTGCTGGCCGACCTGTCCCTGTCCACCGACACCTGGGTCAGCGACGAGCAGCGCGTCATCGACGTGATCCGCGACAGCCTGTGGCTGTTCTCCGAGGCCCTCGGCGCCACCGGCGATCCCTTCGGCCTGTACGGTTTCTCGTCGCGGCGGCGCGACCACATCCGCTTCCACCGCATCAAGGATTTCGGCGAGAAGGTGGACGACCGCATCCGCGGCCGCATCGGCGCCCTCAAGCCGGGCTTCTACACCCGCATGGGCGCCGCCATCCGCTACGCCACGCAGATTCTCGCCAAGCGGCCGGAGGCGCTGCGCCTGCTGCTGATCCTGTCCGACGGCAAGCCCAACGACGTGGATCACTACGAGGGCCGCTACGGCATCGAGGACACCCGCATGAGCCTCAATGCCGCCCGTCAAGACGGCGTGCGGCCGTTCTGCGTGACCATCGACAAGGAAGGCCAGGGCTACCTGCCACACCTCTTCGGCCCGGCCGGTTACACCATCCTGCGCAATCCGGCCGAACTTCCGGCGCGTCTCCCCAAGCTATATGCCCAGCTGACGGCCGTTTGAGAGGATCCAGAGGCATTCCGGCGCCTGGTCGGGGCAAGGGGGCCTTGAACTGGAAGCGGTGTGGCAGGAGTCTTTGGCGGCCAGCAATCAGTAGGGGCGAATTCATTCGCCCCTACTGTGTTATCCCCCAGCCTCAGTGCAGGGGAGGGAGCGGTGGCCGGGGTGTTGCCGGCAACACGCGCGTGCCGCGCTGGGCGTCGAGGATGCCGCTGACGCCGCGGGACAGCTGCCGGAAGGGCTCGGTGGACGGGCGGCCGAGCAGGAAGCCCTGCGCGAATGCGCAGCCCAGCGCGTTGAGGGCCGCCAGTTCGCGGGCGTCCTCGACACCTTCGGCCACCAGCTGTATGCCGAGCGTTTCCGCCCGTTCGAGGCAGGCTGCCACTTCCTGCTGGCGCGGCAGATTGGCGTGGATCTGACGCACCTGCAGCGGGCTGAGCTTGATGAAATCGGGCTGCGGTGCGCTGCTGTCGGCGTCCGGAGCAAGGTGATCGAAGGCCATGCCGATCCCTTGCGCCGCGAGGGCATGCAGGGCGCCGGTGAGCGTCGTGCTGTCGTCGTCGTTGGCCTGCCGGCGGAGTTCGATGACCAGCCGCTCTGGCGCCAGCCCGGCACCGGCGAGCAGTTCGGGCAGGTCGCCGGCAGTTGCATGGTCGGCGATCATCGCTGTGCTCAGATTGATGAACAGGCGGCCGGGCAACTCTGCTGCCACGAAGGCGGCCACCGCCAGACGGGTGGCCAGGCGTTCCAGTTCGAGGCCCAGTTCCGCCTCGCGGGCGACGCGCAGCAACTGTTCGGGGGTATGCAGCGGGGAGCCCTCCGGGCCGCGCATCAGGGTCTCATAGCCCAGCACGCTTCGCCGACGGAGGTCGAAGATCGGCTGAAAGACGAAGCTGAGGGCTTCGCTGGCGAGCAATTCGCGGAGGTGGACGATCAGACCGCTGAGGTACATGGTGGTGGGACAGGCATGGCAAAACGTAATACCGTTATTGTGGTCAGCGATTCACGCCATTTGAATGAAGCTTTTGTGACGCTTCGTGATGTGTGCCGGAGCCGCCTGACAGCGCTTGATGCCGGGCTGCAGAATAGGCTAGGGTCATGTCTTTGTATTCCATGGGAATGATTGACATGGCTGTGTATGGATTTTCGCTGGCGCGGGCCGGCATCCTGGCGGCGGCACTGTTGCTGGCCGGCTGCGCCGCGGCGCCGTCGCGTCCGCTGGAGCTGGTGCGCAACGACGACGCGCGGGTGCAGGACTACGCGACCCGCCTCATCGAACATGAGATGCGCAAGCAGTCCATCGTCGGCCTGAGCGTGGCCGTGGTAGACGACCAGAAGCTGCTGTGGGCGCGGGGCTTCGGCTTCGCCGACCGGGAAAAGGGCGTTCCGGCGACGCCGGCCACCCTCTACCGGGTCGGCTCCATCTCCAAGCTGTTCACCGACAGCGCGGCCATGCAACTGGCGGAGCAGGGCCGCCTCGACATCGACGCGCCGCTGAACCGCGTGCTGCCGGGTTTTTCGATCCGCAGCCGCTTTGCCGATGCGCCGCCGATCACCCTGCGTGGCCTGATGACTCACCATGCCGGCCTGCCGCGGGATTACCTGAAGGATTTCTTCACCGAGACGCCGCCGCCTTTTACCAGCGTGATTCCGCTGCTGGCCGATACCGACACGGCCTATGCGCCGGGTACCGTGCTGTCCTATTCCAACCTCGGCATCACGCTGGTCGGGGCGGCGGTGGAGCGGGCCGCTGGCCAGCCGTTCGCCGAGCATCTGCGTACGTCGCTGCTGGCGCCGCTGGGCATGGCGGAGGCCTCCTTCAGCGCCGGGCCGTCGGCGTCGCCGCTGATGGCCCGCGGCTACGACAAGGGCCAGCTGCGCGACGAGCCGGCGCTGCGCGATGTGCCGGCGGGTGGCCTGAATGCCAGCGTGACGGATCTGGCCCGCTTTGCGTCGATGGTGTTCGCCGACGGCCAGGCCCAAGGAGGCCAAGTGCTCAAGGCGGCAACGGTGGCGGAGATGCTGCGTCCGCAGAACGCCGACGTGCCGCTGGACCTGGACGGCCGCATCGGCATCGGCTGGTTCATCGGCAAGCCGCTGCTCAGGCACGGTGGCAAGGTCGTGCACCACGGCGGCGCGACCTACAATTTCCATTCGACGCTGGTGGCCCTGCCGGAGCACAAGCTGGCGGTGGTGGTGCTCAGCAACAGTGCCGGTTCGGCGGCGGCAGTGGACCGGATCGCCACTGAAGTGCTGTCGGTCGTGCTCGAAGCCCGCAGCGGCTTGCGGCCGCCACCCGTTGCCGTGCCGGCCGCGGCGGGGCCCTTGCCGGAAGCCGAGGCGACCCGCTGGGAAGGGGACTACGCCACGCTGTTCGGCTATGTACGCGTGGAACGGCGCGGCAACGCGTTGAGCGCCGAGGTGCTGGGAACCCGCCTCGATCTGGCGCCGCGGGCCGATGGGCGCCTGGGGCTGGGCTATCGTCTGCTGGGCCTGTTCCCGGTGGGCCTCGGCGAGATCGGCCAGAGCGGCCTCAGCCGGCGTACCGTCGCCGGGCGTGAAGTGCTGGTGGCCGAGCGCCAGGGCCTCGAAGCCCTGGTCGGCGAGAAGCTGCCGCCGCCGGCGCAGCCCGGCTGGGTCCGGCCCTATCTCGGGCGCTACGCGATCAGCAACCTGGGGAAGGACGTTCCGTTGTTCAAGGAGATCCGCGTCCGCGAGAGCGCGGGTTATCCGCTGCTGGAAGTGCAGGTGCAGAACGGGCCGCCGGTGCGCCAGGTCCTGCTGCCCCAGGGAGAGGACCGGGCCCTCATCCTTGGCAGCCTGGCGGACAGCGGCGAGACGGTGCACTGCCGGAAGGCCAATGACACGGTGGAGTGCCGGTTCGCCGGTTATGTGCTGACGCGCGTCGGCGACTGAAGTTCGCCGCGGAAGGTCGCCCCGTCGGCGGCGAAGCATTCGGCCAGCCAGTCGGCGGTGGCGGCGACGCGGGCTTGCTGGCGGGCGTCGGGATGGATCAGCAGCCAGATCTCCCGGCTCAGCACCGGCTGGGGGCCGGACAGGCGGCGCAGGCCCGGCTCGGCGTCGGCCAGGAAGCACGGCAGGATGCCGCAGCCGATGCCGTCGGCAACGGCCCGCATCAGCCCCCGCAGGCTGTCCGAGCGCAGGCGGATCCGACCGTCACCGCGCAGGCTTTCCAGCACCTGCATTTCCGGCGTATGGGCGAGGTCGTCCAGGTAGGCGACCCAGTCGCTGGCCGCGCCCCGGCCTTGGCGGCTGGCGCCGTAGACCGCGAAGCCGCTGTCGGCCAGCTTGCGGATCAGGATGTCGCCGCGCGTCGGGCGGGCCAGGCGGATCGCGATGTCGGCCTCGCGGCGGGCCACGTTGAGGTTGTCGTTGCTGGCGATCAGCTCGATGCTCAGATCCGGATGGCGGGCGTACAGGCCGGCCAGCCGCGGCGCCAGGTAGTCGCCGATGAGGGTGCCGACCGCGGTGACGCGCACCAGGCCGCTCACGGCGCCGGCACCGGCCTCCGCTACGCGCAGCAGGGCGGTCACGTCCTCCTCGATGCGGCCGGCACGCTGCAGCACGTCGGTGCCGATGGCGGTCGGCTGCCAGCGTCCGTCGCCGCGCTCGAAGAGGGCCGCGCCCAGTTCGTCTTCCAGCGCGCGCAGGCGGCGGGCGACGGTGGTCTGGTCCACCCTGAGGTGGCGGGCGGCCGCGGCGAGGGTGCCGGCCCGCCCGATCTCGACGACGAAGCGCAGATCGTCCCAGTTCATGACGGATTTCCAATTGATGCAGATGCCTGCATTTTTGCAGGAATGGACTGCGGTGGTGTCGATTTACGCAGGTCTGCGGCCGGCCTAAGCTGGCCGCACCTTCAATCGTTCTGGAGAAAGTCCATGTCCGCACCCTTCCTGCTCCGCCAACTCGCCGGCAAGCCGATGACCCCGCCGTCCCTCGCCGAATCCGCGCTGATCCTCATCGATGCGCAGAACACCTATCGCAGCGGCACGATGGCGCTGACCGGCATCGAGCCGGCCCTCGACGCCTGCGCGCGCCTGCTGGCCCGTGCCCGCCGGCTCGGCGTGCCGGTGATCCACGTGCAGCACGATTCAGGCCCCGGCAGCCTGTTCGACATCCGCGCCGGCATCGGCGCCATCGCCGACACGGTGGCGCCGGTGGACGGCGAGCCGCTGGTCGTGAAGCGCTTGCCGAATGCCTTCGTCGGCACCGAACTGGAGGCCGTGCTGAAGGAGAAGGGCGTGAAGAACCTGGTGATCGCCGGCTTCATGACCCACAACTGCGTCAACTCCACTGCCCGCGGCGCCTACAGCCTGGGTTACGGGGTGACGGTGCCGGCCGACTGCACCGCCACCCGCAGTCTGCCGGCGCTGGGCGGCGGCGTGGTGAGCGCGGAAGCGCTGCAGACGTCGGTGCTGGCGACGCTGGCCGACGTTTTCGCGATCGTCGTGGCGACGGAGGAGGCGATTCCCGACTGACGGTGGAGGTTGGGGGCGCCAGCGCTCCACCGCAAGGCCGGGCCCGTTGGGCGCTCAAGGCGGGATCGTCAGGTCCAAGGGATACCCTGTCAGGACCGTTGGGGCGAATGAATTCGCCCCAACGGGAGCCATCCTGGACCCTGCCGGCCAATCGATAGTGCGTTGGCTTCCCGCTCAGACGCCCCAGGTCACCGGCACCTTGTCCTTCAGCGAGCGTTCCAGCAATTCGAGCAGCGGTACGGCGCGCTGGAAGAAGCTCACCCCGCCGCCGCCGGGCTTCACGTCCTGCTCGTCTTCATCTTCGGGTTGCTCGGTCTGGCGGGCCTTGTCGGCGTCGATGGCGGCCTTGAGGGTGTCGATGGCGGCGGGCAGCTGCTCGACGGTGAAGATGCCCTTGGCGTCGTCCTTGTCCTTGCCGAGTACTTCAAGCATTTCCTTGCCGTTCTTCTCGAACATGATCACGTCGCCGCTGGCGGCAGATTTGAAGATGATCAACATGGTGTGGCGCATCCTTCTGGTTGGAATGCGACCATTGTAGGCGTGCCGACGCGTAGCGGCGGAAAACCCCAAGGGTGGGGTGCAGCAGGCAGTGCTACCGTGCGGGTTTTACCAGTGCTCGACTTCTTCCGTGGATAAAGGCAAGACCCTCGCCGGCATCGGCTTCGGCCTCGGTGCCTACGGCATCTGGGGTTTCTTCCCCCTGTTCTTCCGCCAGCTCGGCCATGTGGCGCCCCTTGACCTGCTGTGCAACCGGGCGGTGTGGGGTTGCGTGTTCGTCAGTTTGGTTCTTACCGCCCGTCGCCATTGGGCCAGCACCCTGGCGGCGGCGCGGCGGCCCGGCACGTTGTTGCGCCTGACGCTGGCCGCGCTGCTGGTCGGCGCCAACTGGCTGGCCTTCCTGTGGGCGGTGGACCAGCACCAGGTGGTGGCCTCCAGCCTGGGCTACTTCCTGACGCCGCTGGTCAATGTGCTGCTCGGCATGCTGGTGCTGAAGGAGCGCCTCAATGCCAAGGAATGGGCCTCGGTGGGCCTGGCGGTGGCGGCGGTCGGCAACGAGTTCTTCGCCCTCGGCAGCCTGCCGTGGATCTCCCTGTTCCTCGGCGCCAGCTTCGGCCTGTACGGGCTGGTGCGCAAGCAGGTGGCGGTGGATGCGATCTCCGGGCTGTGGCTGGAGACGCTGTCCCTGATGCCGCTGCTCGGCGCCTACACCCTGTGGCAGGCGGCCCACGGCCATGGCGTGCTGACCGGCTTCGACGGGCTTACCCAGGTGCTGCTGGTGGCGGCCGGCGGGCTGACTGCGCTGCCGCTGATGCTGTTCGCCGCGGCCACCCAGCGCCTCAACCTGGCCACCGTGGGCATGCTGATGTACATCAACCCGACGCTGCAGTTCCTTACCGCGGTGCTGATCTTCGATGAGCCGCTGCAGCCGGCCCGCCTCGGCACCTTCGGGCTGATCTGGGCCGGGCTGCTGCTGTACAGCTGGAGTGGGTGGACCAAATACCGCCAGGCCCGGCCGGCCTGAGGGCGCGCCGCGGGCTATCATTCGCCCCATCGTTTGTCATCTTCCGGCGGAGTTCCCCTTTGCGCATCGGCATCGACCTCGGCGGCACCAAGATCGAAATCATCGCCCTCGACGACGCGGGGCACACGCTGGCCCGGCGCCGCGTGGCCACGCCGCAGGG
The DNA here is from genome assembly GCF_002028455.1 of Zoogloea sp. LCSB751. Taxonomy (GTDB): domain Bacteria; phylum Pseudomonadota; class Gammaproteobacteria; order Burkholderiales; family Rhodocyclaceae; genus Zoogloea. The sequence goes on from NZ_MWUM01000011.1 coordinate 60,220, forward strand.
CGACTACCCCGCCACGCTGCAGGCGGTGGCCGGGCTGGTCGAGGCGGTCGAGACTGAACTCGGGCGGCGCGGCACCGTCGGCGTCGGCACGCCCGGCGCGGTGTCGAAGGCCAGCGGGCTGATGAAGAACGCCAATTCCACCTGCCTGAACGGCCGTCCGCTGCCGGACGATCTGCGCCAGTTGCTTGGCCGCGAGGTGCGCACCGCCAACGATGCCAACTGCCTGGCCCTGTCCGAAGCGGTGGACGGCGCCGCGGCGGGGGCCGAGGTGGTCTTCGCGGTGATCCTCGGTACCGGCGTCGGTGGCGGCATCGTGGTGCGTGGGCAGTTGCTGTCGGGCATCAATTCGATTGCCGGCGAATGGGGGCACAATCCACTGCCCCTGCCGGCCGGCGCCGATCTGCCGCTGCCGGCCTGTTATTGCGGGCGGGCCGGCTGCATCGAAACCTATCTGTCCGGGCCGGGGCTGGCGGCCGATCACCTGCGCAGCAGTGGCGTGGCGCTGGCGCCGGAAGCCATCGTCGCTGCCGCGCTGGCCGGCGACGCCGCAGGAGAGGCCAGCCTGCAGCGCTACGAGGCGCGCCTGGCGCGGGCCCTGGCCGGGGTCATCAACATCCTCGATCCGGATGTGATCGTGCTTGGCGGGGGCCTGTCGAATCTGGCGCGGTTGTACGAACGGGTGCCGGCGCGGTGGGGGGCGCAGGTGTTCTCCGACACGGTGGCGACCCGCCTGCTAGCGGCCGCCCACGGGGATTCGTCGGGCGTGCGCGGGGCCGCCTGGCTGTGGCCGGTTGCCGGACGGAGCCGGGAGGGATAGTTTGCGTGACAGCCGCAGCCGTCCCGTTGGAGGGGCGGGCTTGCTTCTGCTGTCTGCTCGGCTAAAACGATAGACAGGTCGGCGATGACGCCAGCCCCAACAGAGAGCATAAGAGAGCGACAACAAAATGGAATTCCTACCGCCGGCGCTGAACTGCGTCACCCTCTGCCAGGGAGCCTTGCTGGGGCGCCTGTGGCTTGCCCACGCCGACGTGGTGCAGCGCATGCACTTCCTGGGGAGTCGTCTCGCGGTGGGAACCGCGGAAAACCGCCTGCGCGTTCATGCCTTGAACACGGATGACGTGCTCGACGAGCGCGACAGGGTCAGCCATCAGGCCCGTCTCGACCTGCTGCTGGAGGCCGGTGCGGAAGGCTGGGCGACCATCTACCGGAGCTATCTGGATGAAATGACGGCCGCCTACCTGTGTTGCCTGCAGGGCTATACGGCGCCCCGGATCGAGTCCTGATGCGTGTCAGCGCAGCGGGAAGACCAGCGGCGGGACGCTGACCACCACTGACGGCCGGCTGGGGTAGGCATATACCGGCTGCGGCGCGTAGATGATCGGGCGTTCATACACGACCGGCGGCGGTGCGACATAAACCGGCTGGGGGGCGTAATAAACCGGGCCGTAGCCGCGGCCACCGTGATGGTGGTGGTGTTTGTGGTGCCCTTCTCCGCGGCCACCCCAACCGTGACCTTCGCCGCGGTCGGCACTGGCGGTGGCGGACAGGCCCAGGCCGGCAATGCCGATCAGGCCGGCGGCGATCCATTGGCGGGTATTCAGCATGGTGTTCTCCTTGGCGCGCCCGCGGGAGCGCGGTACGTCTCAAGGATAGCCGCTGGCCTTGCGCCGCCCTTGCATGGTTTTGTAAGAAAGTTTATGCGAATGGCCGGGGTTTTGCGCAGGAAAACCCCGGTTTGGCGGGGCTCTTCCGGGGGGGTGGCCGGTGCCGCATGGATGCCTGCTTACATTTCGTCCGGCGGTTTGATGGCCAGGCCGGCCCGGTAGGCGGCGATCAGGGTCTGTCGCCAGCGTTCGATGGCTGCCGACAGCGCGTCGCGGGCGACCGGTTTGATCACGTAGTCGTCCATGCCTGCGGCCAGTGCGTCGCGGCGCTCTTCCGGCATCGCATCGGCGCTGACGCCGATGATGTAGGCCTTGTAGCCCTGCTCGCGTAGCTGGCGCGTGGCGGCCAGGCCGTCCAGGCGCGGCATGCGGGCGTCCATGAAGATCAGTTCGTAGTTGGCTTCGGCACAGCGCTGCAGCGCATCTGCGCCGTCTTCGGCAAAGGCCACGTCCTGGGCGCCGAAGCGTTCGAGCATGCGGGTCAGTACGGTCCGGTTGATCGGGTTGTCCTCCACCACCAGGATGCGTGTGCTCTGGCGCAGGATCGGGCGGGGGGCCTCGGGCGCATGGCTTTCCTCGCCGATGCCGGTTTCCAGTTCGGCGGTGAACCAGAAGCGCGAGCCCACGCCTTCCTCGCTGTCCACGCCGATCTGGCCGCCCATCAGCTCGCACAGCATGCGGCAGATCGCCAGGCCGAGGCCGGTGCCGCCGTAGCGGCGGGTGGTGGACATGTCGGCCTGCTCGAAGGGGGTGAAGATGTGCGCGCACTTATCGGTGGCGATGCCGATGCCGGTGTCGCTGACCGTGACCCGCAGGCTGATCCGGCCGGGGCCGGTCGGCGTCGAGGTGACATGCACGCCGATCTGGCCGCGGGCGGTGAACTTGAAGGCGTTGCCGACCAGGTTCATCAGGATCTGGCGCAGACGGGTCGGGTCGCCGACGACCACCCGCGGTACGCTGTCGGCCACCATCGCGGTGAACACGATGGATTTTTCCACGGCCCGGGCGCGGAACAGTTTTTCCACGTCGGCGACCAGCGGACGCAGGTCGAAGCCGATTCTCTCGAGGCTCAGCTTGCGGGCTTCGATCTTCGAGTAGTCGAGGATGTCGTTGATGATGCCCAGCAGTGCGTCGCCGCTGCTCTGGATGGTGGCGATGTATTCCTGTTGTTCCGGCGTGTGCGGCGACATTTCCAGCAACTGCGCCATGCCGATGATGCCGTTCATCGGCGTGCGGATCTCGTGGGACATCATCGCCAGGAAGTCGCTCTTGGCCCGGTTGGCGGCATTGGCCGCGTCGCGGGCGGCGATCAGGGCCTGCTCGGCCTTGTGGCGCTCGGTGACGTCGGTGATGCAGAACACCCGGCCGATGACTTCTTCGTCGTGGCGCGCCGGCCGCGAGCTGGCCTCGAAAATGCGCCCATCCCGCAGCGGCAGGATGTCGAAGGTCTCCTTCACGTCCTGGCTGTGGCGGGTCAGCAGGGTGTTCAGGTCGGTGCCGTCGTCCACCGCGTCGGCCATGTACTGGAGGATCGCGCCGTCGTCGTGGCGGGCCAGGAGCTCCTCGGGCAGCTTCCACAGGCGTGCCAGGCGGCGGTTCATGTTGGTGATGCTGCCGTGGCGGTCGAGAACCAGGATGCCGTCGGCGGTGGCTTCGAGGGTGGCGCGCAAGCGCGAGGCCATCAGCGCCAGCTCGTCCTCGGCGCGTTTCTGCGCGCCGATGTCGGTGGCCCGCACCAGGATGCCTTCGGGAATCCGCCGTACCGTCTTGCGGGCCGACAGCAGGCTGTCGTCGGCACGCCGGTAGAGCCCCTCCATGACCTGTTCCTCGGTACTGCCGCCGGCCCGCACTTCTTCCCAGAAGAACAGGTCGGTGAGCGCGCATTCGATTTCGGTGACCGACTGGCCGGGCAGGCTGCCGGCCGGGTAGCCGAGCAGGCGCGAGGCGGCCGGGTTGGCGGCGAGGATGACCAGGGACTCGGGATCGACGAGGAGCAGGATCTCCTCGGCCGCGGCGAACAGCAGGTCCTGGTAGTGTTCGCTCATTGCCGGGGCCCCTTGCGTGAGTCGGAGTCGAAGTAGTAGGTCACGCGTTTGCGCGGGCTGAGGTATTCATACACCTCGGGCGGCAGCTGGATCGGGCGCAGGGCCTTGGCGATGTTGATGTCCGGTTCTTCCTCCAGGTCGAGCAGGATCGCCTCGTCCTTCGGAACGCCGGGATCGTAGACGGTGACCCACGGCCGCAGCGGCTTGGCCGGATTGACCGAGGACACCAGGGCCAGCGCATCGTTGGAGAGCTTGACGACCGTGCCCGGCGGATAAACGCCCAGGCAGCGGATCATCACCTGCAGCACCTTGCCGTCGAACTTGGCGCGGCGCTGGGCGAACATCAGCGACAGCGTCTCGTGGGGCGTCATCGCCTTGGCCAGGTCGGGCGGGTTGCACAGGTTGTCGTAGTAATTGACCAGCGACACGATGCGCGCCAGCGGATCGATCTGGTCGCCCTTGAGCTTGTTGGGGTAGCCGCTGCCATCGGACAGTTCGTGGTGCTGGGCGATGATGCGCAGCACCGGCTCGGGCAGGCCGAGCTGCTTGCCCATGCGCACGCCGTACTCGCAGTGCAGCTGGCGCAGGTTGCGTTCCGGCGTGGTGAGCTCCTGGCGGGGCCGCGCGATGCGGTCGGGCACGTCGCTGAGGCCGATGTCATGGAGCAGTGCGCCGACCCCCAGCAGCTGGCAGGTGGGCCGGTTGAAGCCCAGGTCCTTGGCCAGCATCATCGACAGGATGGAGGTGTTGAGGCCGTGGAAGTAGGTTTCCTCGCCACCGGCGTGTTCGCCGATCACGTGCAGCGCCACGTCGGGCTGATCGAGGAAGGCGCTGACCATCTGATTGACCAGTTCGTCCACTTCCTCCAGGCATTCCTTGGGGCGTGCGAACAGGTTCTTGTTGATGTTGCGCATCACGCCGGCGGCCTTGACCAGTGCCTTTTCCACCTCGATCACCTGGCGCTTGCGCTGGGCCAGGCGGGCGATGCGCTCGTGCTTGCTGGCCAGGGCGGCGTTGGTGGCTTCGTCCTCGACCGCTGGCGCGGGGGGCGGAATCTCCACCGGCAGCGTCGTCACCATGCCCCGCGGCAGCACGTCGGAGCGGTCCGGGTCGTAGCGGAAGTGCTTCAGGCCCAGGCTGCGCAGGATCTGCAGCTGCTCGGCGGTGCGGATCTTGAAGCTGTTGAAGCTGAACGGGTGGCTGAACCAGGGCAGGTCGATATGAATGAACAGCCCTATGCAGAGCTGGTCAGGGGTCACGACGAAATCCTGGGACGGAGTGTCTGGCATCGGTGGGCAAGCGGCGGACGATTCCTGCTATTTCGGCCGGCAAAAGCCGAAGTTTAACCGCCCAGGGTATGGCTGGTGATGGCTGCGGGCGTCTTGGCCCGCTTTTCGAGCCAGTGCAGCAGGGTGCGGAACAGCAGATCCGGGTCGGCGGGCTTGGGGATGAAGTCGTCCATGCCGGCAGCGCGGCAGGCCAGCCGGTCTTCCTCGAAGGCGTTGGCGGTCATCGCCAGGATCGGTGTGCGACCGTGGGCGGGCAGGGCGCGGATGGCGCGGGTGGCGGCGAGGCCGTCCATCACCGGCATCTGGATGTCCATCAGGATCAGGTCATAGGGCGTCTGCTCGGCCAGGCGCAGTGCTTCCGCGCCGTTCTCGGCAAGGTCGGTGGGCAGGCCGAGGATCTCGCGCAGCAGCTCCAGGCTCACTTCCTGGTTCACCCAGTCGTCCTCGGCCAGCAGGATGCGTCGGTGGCGGTGCTCGGCGCGCAGTTTCTGCTCGGCGTCGGTGCTGCTCGGCAGTGGGTGCTCCGGGTTGGGCAGGGGGCGGGCGCTGCGGGCCACCCGGCACGTGAACCAGAAGACGCTGCCTTCGCCAGGGATGCTGTCCACACCGATCTCACCGCCCATCAGGCGCACCAGGCGCTGGCAGATCGTCAATCCCAGGCCGGTGCCGCCGAAGCGGCGGGTGGTGGAGCTGTCGGCCTGCTCGAAGGGCTGGAAGATCCGGTGCAGTGCGTCGGCAGGAATGCCGATGCCGGTGTCGCGGACTTCAAAGCGCAGCAGCAGGCCGTCGCTACCCTCGCTGGCGCCGCTGACGGCCAGCGTGACGCTGCCCTGGTGGGTGAACTTGATGGCGTTGCCGATGATGTTGAGCAGTACCTGCTGCAGGCGCAGGGGGTCGCCGAGCAGCGGCAGGTCGGCCAGTTCGGGCGCCAGTTCCAGGCGCAACTGCAGGCCGCGGGCGGCCACATCGGTACCGACAAGACTGTCCACGTTGGCGATCACTGCCTTGAGCTGGAAAGGCACTTCTTCGATCGGCAGGCGTTCGGCGTCGATGCGCGACAGCTCCAGCACGTCGTTGAGCAGTTGCAGCAGGTGGCCGGCGGCGCGGGAGATGCGGCCGAGGCGCTCGCGCTGATCGGGGTCGGCATTCTTGCGGCTGAGGATGTGGGTGAGGCCGATGATGGCATTCATGGGGGGGCGCAGCTCGTGGCTCATGTTGGCCAGGAAGCTGCTTTTCGCTCGGTTGGCGGCCTCGGCGGCTTCCTTGGCGATGGACAGGTCGGCGGTGCGGGCGGCGACCAGTTCCTCCAGGTGATCCCGATGGCTTGCCAGTTCCCGGTTGGCCGCCGCGATGTCGTGGGTCTGGCGCTCGACGCGGCGCTCGATGATGGCGGTGCGGCCGGTCATGCCGAGCATCAGGGTCTGCAGGAGGGTGGCGAAGAGCAGGCCGACGACGCCGACGCCCCAGGCGATCCACGGCCGGTTGAGGGCCAGGTAGCGGTCGTCGGCAAACACCTGCAGGGTCCATGTCCGGTCGCCGGCGCGGATCTGGCCGGACCACATGGCACGGGTGGTACGTGCGTCCATCGGCTCCGTGGCACGGTCGAGGCGCTGCGGTCCCGGGCCGGCGGCCGGGTCGGTCAGTTCCAGGTGCAGCCCCGGCGGCAGTCCGTCACCGGTGGCCACCGCCACCAGCTGGTCCATGTTGATGATGGCGATGGCAAAGCCCCGCAGCGGGTCGCTCCTGACCGGCCTTTCCCCATGCCAATGCACCGGCGCGAGGGCCAGCACCGTCACCTTGCCGGTTTGCTCCTGGACCAGCCGCAGCGGCGCGCTGACGGCGATGCCCGAATACGCCCTCTGGCCGCGGTCCAGCGCCTCGCGGCGCACCTTCTCGGAGGCAAGATCGAAGCCCAGGGCGAGCCGGTTCGGGAGCGCCGGGGAGATATAGGTCACCGGCACGTAGGCATCCCGCGCGGCCGCCGGCACGAGGCTGCCGTCCTCGCTGCGTTCCTTGATGGCGAACTGGCGCTCGTTCAGGCGCCGGCTCATGTCGCGCTCGAAGGTGGCCCGCTCGGCGACTGGCACATAGGCGTTGAAGCTGAAGGCGGCCAGGTCCGGGTTGTCCTGCAGCGTGGACAGTGTGAAGGCCTCGAACTGGGCTGGGCCGATGTCAGGCGTCACCTCGAGCAGGCGGCGCAGGGACAGCAGGGCCTCCCGATGGATCTGCAGGCGATCCTCGATGCGTTTCTGCACCCGCTCGGCGTCGGCCTCAAGGCGATGTTGCTGGCCGTTCTGCTCCCAGCGGGCAGTGGCGTAGATGGCGATGCCGACGAACAGCAGGGTCAGCAGCATCGGCGCGGTGATCTGGCGCCGGCGGGCCTGCCACAGGTGGTTGGAGCGGATCAGGAAGCACAGGCACAGGGGCGCGAAGGTCAGAACGCCGAGGGTGTCGCCGACGAACCAGTTCCACCACGCAAAGGCCAGCTGCGGCGTGGCCATGACCTGCAGCAGCGCCAGGCTGCCGACGCCGACCGAAGCCGAGACCAGGCAGGCCAGTGGGCCGCCGATCAGCAGGAAGTGCAGCACTGTCCGCTCGTGTTCCAGCGCATGCCAGCCGTTGCCGCCCCAGCGGCGCACCAGGGCCTGGCCGAGCCAGGCCTGGGCGGTCGCGCCGCTGGCGATCAGGCTCGCCGCCACGGCAGTCCGCGGATCGAGCGTGTGGCTGAGGAAGGCCAGGCCCAGGTTGAGGCTGGCCGAGCCGAGCCAGATGCCCGGCAGCGCGCTGCGGCCGAAGCACAGGGCGGCCGCCAGGGCCAGGCCGGAGGCTGGGAAGATCGGGCTGGCGTAACCCGGAGCGATCGCGAACAGCAAGCCGAGCCCGCCGAGGGCCAGGTAGCCGGCGGCAACGAGCAGGAGTCGGCTGGGCGTGGCGTTCAACATCTTCAGACGGGGGCCACGACGGAGGCGGCGGATCAGTTGGCCGGGACAGACCGGCCGGAAGTGGAAAATGTACTACTTAAGGCATAGGCATGGGTACGCGCGGTGCCGCCCTGCAACATGGATTCACATTGCCTGTTATGCTGCGCCGCTTCCTTCCCGGACCCTGTTGGCACCTGTACCGATGGAAATGAACACTGCCGGCTGGATCGTCACCGCGATCGCCGTCCTGCTCACCGGTATCTCCAAGTCCGGCCTCGGCGGCGCCCTCGGCGGGCTGGCCGTGCCCTTCATGTCCATGTGGCTGTCGCCGCGCGATGCGGTGGCGGTGATGCTGCCGATCCTGATCTGCATGGACATGGTCGGCATCCGCGCCTGGCGCGGCCAGGCCGACTGGGCCGACCTGCGCCTGTTGATCCCGGCTGCGGTGCTCGGCATTGCCGCCGGCACGCTGGCCTTCGGGGTGATGTCGGAAACGATGGTGAAAGGCGCGCTGGGCCTGATCTCGGTGGCTTTCGCGGCGGATCGCCTGCTGCGCCGCAGCCGCCCGGCTGCCGGGGCGGACGGCCAGCCGCCACGCCGCGGCTTCGCCTGGCTGTGCGGCGCCGGGGCCGGCTTCACCAGCACCCTGGCCCACGCCGGCGGGCCGCCGGTGATGGTCTACCTGCTCAGCCGCGGCCAGCCGCGCCAAGTCTTCGTGGCGACTTCGGTGTTCTTCTTCGCCTTCATCAACCTGGCCAAGCTGCCCTTCTACCTGGGTCTCGGCCTGTTCAACCGCGATACCCTGCTGATGTCGGCGATGCTGCTGCCGCTGGTGCCGATCGGCGTGTGGACCGGCATGCGCGTGCTGGCCAGGCTGCCGGAGCGCGGCTTCTACCTGTTCGCCACGGCGGCGCTGGGCCTGTCGGGCGTGAAGCTGCTGTGGGACGCCGTCGCCGGCTGAGCGCTACTTGCCGAGATCGAAGACCTCCGCGTCCGGCCGCGCGCCCTGGCGCGATGCGATGGTGCTGGTGAAGGCCTCCTGCTGCTCGCCGTCCTCGTTCTTGCGGATCGCGTAGCAGTTGAAGTCGGCGTTCACGAAGTTGCGCGGGCTCTTCTTGCCGGGCACCGGGAAACTGGAGGCGACGATGCCCACCTTCACCTCGTACCACACCCAGCTGTTCTTCTTTTTCAGCCAGCCGAGCACCGTCGATTCGGTGGAATAGCGGTGGCGGCTGTTGGCGATGGCGGTGATCGGGAACAGGTTCTTGTCGTCGCCCTCGCCGCCCAGCTTGTCGTTGAGCAGGTGGCCCTTGATGTACTTGCGTTCGGCGCTCTCGCCCGGATCGGTGACCAGCTGGTTCATCACCGCTGACAGCGCCGACGAGGATGGCCCGCTGCCGTGGGCACCGGCATATTTGGCGTCGAGCCAGTCGATGCTCATGTGCACCGCCACCTGGCTGCCGCCGAGGCCGGTCTGAACCTGGCTCAGGAAGCGGGTTTTCTTCGGCGCGCCGGTTTCCTCGAAGGCCTCGAAGAGGGTTTTCATGTCGGCCACCACCGTCGGTGCCTCGGGCGTCGTGGCGAGGGTCTGGCGCACTCGCCCGATCACCGCCACGGCGTTCTTGCGGGCCTTGCTGGCGTCCGCCTCCCTGGCCATCGCGGCGTACTGGTCGAGCTTGGTGAGGATGGGCTTGGGATCCTTGCTGGCCACCATCGGTACCGGCTTCTTCTCGTCGCCGGTGAAATACACCTCGTGGGATTCGCCGCCAGCGGTGCGGAAGGGCTTCTTCTCCTTCCACCATTCGACGACCTTGCCGACGGCCGCCTTGGCCTTGCCATACAGCGCCTTGCCGATCTTGACGATCCAGCCGACCAGCCAGTCGAGGGCCTTGTCGATCGGCGCGCGGATCTTCTGGATCACCGCCATCACCTTGTCGGCCACCTTGCCGAGGCCGATGAAGCCGGCCAGGAAGCTGATCGCCAGGGACAGCAGGTTGGCCAGCGTGCTCTCCACGCGCTTGGCCGCCGCGTCTATGGCGCCGCCGGCAATCGCCACGATGGAATCCACGAAGGCCTTCACGGTCTGGGCGATCTGCGCCAGCTTGCTGACGAAGACCATCACCGTGTCGTAGATCGACAGGATCGCCGAGATGAAGCCGGCACCGGGGATGAACATCGCCACCAGTTTGGGCACCGCCTTCTTCACCACCATGTCGATGACGAAGTCGCTGATGCCGCCGATCACCATGTCCTTCAGGTTGCCGAGCATCTCCTTGATCTTGTCCCACGCCGCCGCCGGCCCGCCGGTGACCAGCGCGACGACCACGTCGAAGCCGGTCTCCATGGCCTTCACCACCGGCTCGCCGACCGCGGTGACGAGCTTCTGGCGGATGTTCTGCCAGGTCAGGCCGAGCACCGACAGCACGAACTTGAGGATTTCCTGCAGCTCCAGCTTCTGCGGGATGTAGATGCCCGGCAGCGCGCCGGTGAGCCATTCGATGAGGCCGGTCTTGAGGTGCGTGCCGATGCGGTCCACGAAGCCCTCGAAGCCGGCCTTGGCGGCCCGCACCAGGTTGCGCACGAAGCCGATCGGATTGCGGAAGATGCTCTGCAGCGCACCGGCGGTGCGGCGCAGGTAGGGCATCACGCTGGGGGCGACCACCTCGAAAATGATTTCCAGCAGGCTGATCACCTGTTGGCCGGCCCAGCTGAAGAAGCGCCCGGCGAAATCGCCGAAGACCCGCGCGATGCGCACGAAGGTCTGCGGCAGGGTCAGCAGGTCGGATACGCCGAGGCTGCGCAGGGTATCCATGAACATCCCCGGCAGCGCCGTGACGAAGCCCATCAGCCCGGCCAGTGCGCCCTGGAACCAGGCCCAGGCGCGGGCGATGGCGTTGCCCTTCTGGATGTTTTCCCACACCTCGTCCTGGCCGATCAGCTTCATGAAGCCGCCGATCAGGTTTTCGGCGCTGCGTGGCACCGGGTCGCCGGTGATCGGATTGCGGCCGAGCACCGCGCACAGCAGGTCCCAGCCGCGGGTGCCGGCGGCCAGCCCGGCCAGCGGGCGCAGGATCGCGTCGCGGATGAACTGCAGCACGCCGGACACCAGGTTGCCGACGAAGCTCGTGATGCGCGAGATGGGATCGGTGACGATGCGCTTGGCCCGCTCCCACACCCCGCCCAGGTCGAAGATGTCGCGCCAGCCCAGGCTGTCGAGGAAGCGGTCCACCGCCTGGCGGATGCTGCTGCCGATCAGCCCGAGGGTGGCGATCTGCTGCTGTACCCACACGGCCACCCGGTCGATGATGCCGTGGTTGTCGAGGGCCTGGGTGATCAGCGCGCCGCCGGGCATCAGCTCGACCACCGCCCGCAGCAGGTTGGCCGGGCTGCGCTCGACGGCCCGCATGTTGATCGGGTTCACCCCCAGCACCAGCGTGAACATGCGGAAGCCGGGCAGGTTGTTGGCGTGGTCGGCGAAGTAGTCCAGCGCGTCGCCGATGCCGAGGCGCTGCACCGCCGGGGCGCTGTGCTCGACGACGCCGGGCAGCAGGCTGCGCCGGACCTGGGCGGGCGCCTGCGCGGCGGCGCCCTGCTGGATGGTGTGGGTCAGCTCGTGGGCGATCAGCTCGCGGCCGGCGCTGTTGTCGGGCTGGTAGGCGTCGCGCCCGAAGAAGATCTCGCGGCCGACCGTGAAGGCGGCGGCGTTGAGGCGGCGGCTGGCCTGGGCCGCCTGCGGTCCGGTGTGAATGCGCACTGCCGAGAAGTCGGCACCGAAGCGGGGCTCCATGAAGTCCCGCAGGCTGCGCGGCAGCGGCTGGCCGCCAGTGGGCAGCGCGGCCGCCGCGGCGGGGGCCGGCCGTGGCGCAGCGGCTGCCGCTGTCGCTGTCGCCGGTGCGCGCTGGGCCGCCGCCGGCACGAGGCCGGTAAAACGGGTGGTGCTGGCCGACACCGGCGCCGCCGGCAGGCTGACGACCCGGCGGGCGACCTGCACCGCCTCCCGCTCGGCCGCGTCGTGGGGGCTGGACACCGTCAGCCCGCCGGCCGAGGCGCGCTGCGGCATGACCGGCGCCGGCGTCCGGACTGGCGCCGCCACGGCCCGGTGCTCGGGTGGGCGCAGGATGTGGCGGGACAGCGGCGCGTTCATGGCCGGGCTCCACCGACGCCAGCGGGGGCGGATTCACTTGCCCTCGGTACCTTCGCCCCCCGTGGCCGCTGAACCCGCAGAGGGCGAATGAATTCGCCCCCACAGGAGGGGACCGCGGTCCGTGCCGGAGCCGGCATTTCACCCCGTTGGGGCGAATTCATTCGCCCGCGGACAGCGGCGTCCCCACGAGCGCGAGCCCGGTCCGGTGTCCATCCCTGTAGGGGCGAATTCATTCGCCCACTGTGCGTTGATCGACCTCCGCGGGCGAATGAACTCGCCCCCACAAGGGAGGAGGCCAGGGCTGGGGCGGCTGCTCGGCTGGGCATCGGGCGCCGGCCTAGCTGGCCCGGCCCTCCTTCAGCAGTTCGCGGCGCAGGCCTTCGTCCACCGCCGCTGCGCTTACCGAGCCGTCGCCGCGCCCCAAGGCCTGCAGGCAGGCGTAGCGCACCACGTTCATGATGGTGCCGCCGGAGATCTCGTGCTGGCGGGCCAGTTGGGCGAGGTCGAGGGCCGGGTCGAGGTGCACCGGGGCCGGGAAGGCCTCGCGCCACAGGCGCAGGCGCTCGGCCGGGCGCGGCAGCGGAAAGGCCACTACCGACTGGAAGCGGCGCAGGAAGGCGTCGTCGATGTTGTGGCGCAGGTTGGAGGCGAGGATCACCACGCCGCTGAAGGCCTCGATGCGCTGCAGCAGGTAGCTCACCTCCTGGTTGGCGTAGCGGTCGTGGGCGTCGGAGACGCTGCTACGCTTGCCGAACAGGGCGTCGGCTTCATCGAAGAAGAGGATCCAGCCGGCCTGCTCGGCGGCCTCGAAGAGGCGGGCGAGGTTCTTCTCGGTCTCGCCGATGTACTTGGAGCTGACCTGGGACAGGTCCACCCGATACACCTCGCGCCCGCAGCGCTGGCCGAGCAGGCAGGCGGACAGGGTCTTGCCGGTGCCGGACGGGCCGTGGAAGAGGCTCACATAGCCCGGCGCGATGCGCCGCCCGAGGCCCCAGTCGTCCATCAGCGTGCGGCCGTGGACCAGCCACAGGCCGATGTCCTCGAGTTGGGCAAGGGTTTGGGCGGGCAGTACCAGGTCGCTCCAGTCCAGCCCGGTGAACACCCGCCGCGCCGGGATGCCGGCTTCGCCGCCGCCGGGTAGCGGCAGGCCGGGCAGGGCTTCGGCGAGGAAGCGCGGCGACAGCTGCAGCGGGCCGCCGAAGGGGCTGGCCGGCCCGTCGCCGGGTGTTGCCGGGCCCACGCGCAGCACGTCCTCCCGCGCCAGCCGGCCTTCCGGGGCGAGGCGGCGGATGGCGGCCAGGCGCAAGTCGAGGGCGTCGCCGGCCAGCAGGAAGCAGGCCGTCTCGCCGCTGGGCTGGAAGCAGGCGCCGTCGCTGCGGCCACCGAACTCGGTGAACGGGCGCTGGGTCGTTTCGTTGCGCGACCACAGCACGTCGAGCAGTTGCGGGCGTAGCAGCGGCGCGAGGGCCAGCGCGACGAGTAGCCGGTCGGCCGGGTCGAGGCCGCGGCGATGCACGGCGGCGGCGTAGGGGCAGTCTGCGCGGGCCAGGGGCGGGGCGTCGGCGGGCAGCGGCGGCGAGGCGGGCGGCTGGCCGAAGTAGCGCTGCAGGCGGATGCGCAGGCTGTCGGCCAGCCATTCCAGCTCGGCCTCCAGCGTGGCGGCGGCGGCCTGCAGCAGGCTGTCCGCCGGCTCTCCGCCATCGGCGGGGCGCCAGGGCAGGTCGTGGCTGTTCATCGCCCGTCCCTCATGGCGTGCCCCATTCGGTCAGCAGCGGCCATGGCATCCACGGCAGGCGGACCAGGCCGATGCTCCACGGTAGCAGGCCCAGCAGCATGTCGAAGGATTCCGGCTCGACGCGTAGCTGCCAGGCTTCGTCCTCGTGGCGCAGGTGGCCGCGGCGGCGCAGGAAGGCGGTGCGCAGGCCGTCGGTGGTGGTGCCGCGCAGGGCTTGCCAGTGGGCCAGCACGGCGGCCAGCAGGGCCTCGGCCTCGGCGTGATCGGCGTCGTCCAGGTCGGGTAGCGCGTGGGTGAGCGGTGAGTCCGGGGCGCGGCCGAGCAGCAGCTTGACGAAGGGCAGCTCGAGTTCGAGCCCGCTGCTGCCGGTGGCCAGCCAGTGCAGCAGCGCCGCGGCACGCGGCAGCGCGGCGTCGGGCAGCGGTCCGCGGTGTCCGGCGGCGATCAATCCGACCGCCTCGAACAGGCGCGGCAGGTAGGGGTGCAGCAGCACCAGTCCGGCCTCGGGTACGAGCAGGCCGGCGGCGGCGCGCGCGGCCGGGCGCTGGTCGAAATTGAGGGGCGTGTCGGTCGGCGCTGTCAGAGCGGGAGGCGCGAATGCCTCGCGTGATGCGGCTGGCTCTCGCAAGGTGGGGCCTGGCGATCCGCCGCCGGACTGCGCCGGCTGCGCTGCCGCTGCGACCGGCGGGGGCGTGTCGGCCAGCAGGTCGAGCACGGCCTGCCAGTGGGGTTCGGGCGGGCGCGTCGCGAACAGGGCGGCGAGCCATGCACGGGCGACGGCTTGCCAGGGGTGGCGGCCATTGGCGGCAGGGCTGTCGCTTTCCAGCGTCCATGCCAGCCACAGGGCCTGGGCATGCAGGCTGTCGCCGTCGTCCAGGTGGGCGGTGGCGGCGAGCAGGGCCAGCAGCGCGCGGCTCAGGGGATGTTCCGGCGCTGCCGGTGCGTGGATGCCCACCACGTGCCGGCGCCACGCCGCCGGTAGCAGGGTCAGCCAGCGGCTCAGGCCGCCGAGCCGTGCGGCGCGGGCTTGGGCATGGATGTCCGGCGGCACGCAGCCGAGGCTGGCCCAGGCCAGTGCCGCCTCGCCCAGCAATGCGCGCAGGCTGTCGTCCGCCAGCCCGGCGAGGGTCCAGTCGGCGCAGCCGTCGCGCAGGTAGGCGGCCAGGCCGGCCTGGGCCTGGATCGCGGCGGTGCCCGGCTGGGCCGGCGGCGGGATCGGCGCATCGGCCGCCGGGGAAGCCGGGGGGCTGCCGGTGGTGGTGGCGTCGAGACGGCGGGCCAGTTCGCGCAGGGTCGGGATCGGCAGGGGCAGGGGTTCGCCGCCGAGGTTCAGGGTCGCGCCGGGCAACTGTTGGCCGTGGCGGTGTGCCTCGTCGGCTCCTTCCAGGGCGCTGCGGACGGCGTCGTGAAGGTCGGCCGGCGCGTTGTGCAGCCAGGTCAGCAGCAGTGGCGCGGTGTCGGCGGGGCAGGATTCGGCGACGCCGGGCCCACTGGCGGCCCGGGGCGCGCTGGCCAGGCTGTTCGCTGCGGGCGCGGGCGCGGGCGCGGGCGTCCGTTCGGGCGGGATGGTGGCCTGGAGCACCGTCAGTCCGGCCAGGGCTTCGTCGGCGGCGGCGGCGACCTGGGCCGGCAGTTCGTCGGCACACAGCGCCGGGCTCAGCCGCAAGCTCAGTTCCAGGCGCGGCAGATGCACCACCCGATCGTCGGGGGCGTGGGCCGACAGGCTGTTGGCGAGGGCCGCCAGCACCGGCTCGGCGGCGTCCCGCAGCACGCCGCGCAGCGCGAAGGCCGCTGCCGGCGTGGGAGCCCGCGCCTGCCACTGCAGGCGGCGGATGCGGTGCGGGAAGGGTGTGCTCATGGCGGCTCCCGGGCATCAGCGCTTCAGGCGGTTGAGGTTCTGCAGGTTGCTGATCAGCACTGCCTGGGCCGGCACCGCGGTGCTGCCCTTGAGGGCTTCCAGCTTGTTGCCCAGATTGGCGGCGACGGCCGCGTCGGTGACGTACACCGTGCTGTTGGCCAGTACCGAGGCCACGCCGGCGGCGGCTCCGCTGGAGGTGTCCACCTTCTGGGTGACGACCCGGGTGGTGGTGTCGGCGACCGCTTCGCCCAGTTCCGTCTGGGCCTTGGTCAGCATGGCCTGGGCCTGCGCGCGGCTGTCTTCCGGCAGGTTGCCCTGGCTGACCAGGTCCACCAGGCTCTGCACCTGCTGGCGCTTGTTCTCCACGTCCTTGACCATCTGGTCGAGCACCACGTCGCCGGTGGCGACGCCCTTCAGGCCGATGGTGCCGGCGGCGGTGGCGTCCTTGGTGCTGAAGGCGCCCTTGACGAGGCCTTCCACGTTGGCGGTCTGGGTTTCGAGCTTTGCCCGAATGTCGGTTTGCACGGCCTTCAGGTCGGCGGCGAGGGCTTCCCGGGCGGCGTCGAACTTGCTGCCGACGACGCTGCCAACCAGCGTGCTGACGACCAGGTCCACCGGCCGGACGACCTTGATCGGGATGACGTCGATGGGTGGCCGGCGCAGCGGCGGGCGCGGCAGCGGCGGCTCGACGGGTTCGGTCTCGTCCACCTCGGCGCAGGGATAGGCCAGGGTGAAGTCGGCGACGACCTTGCCGCTGTCGTCGTAGGCCAGTACGAAGCAGCCGCCGCGCCACACGCCGCCCAGGTGGTCGAGGCCCGGGTTGTCGGTGGCGAAGCGGGCCAGCAGCAGCTTGTCGTCGGCCTTGTCGTCCTTGGCCTTGATGAGGTTGTCGAGCCAGTCCAGCCAGATCGGGTGGGTGGTCTGGATCAGGGCGTCCACCGGCGATACAAAATCGCTGCGCGACAGCTTGCCCAGGTTGACGCGCGCGGTGCCGACGGTGCGCAGGGTCTCGGCGATGCCGTTGTTCCAGCGGCTGCTTTCGGTCGTGGTCAGGTAGGCGCTGTAGGTGGGCTGGTCGAGGGCCGGCTTGGCGCTGCCAGCCAGGCTGCTGACGGCGCTGCGGGCCTGGGTCGCGGCGGCGATCACCGATACGCCGGTGTCGGTCTGGTCCGGGATGTCTTTGCTGTCGATGGCGGCTTTTAGGTTGTCCAGGTACTGGCCGGAGAAGGTGTCGCTCTCGTCGAGGCGCAGGGACACGTCCTGGCGCAGCAGATAGTGGATGCGGTGCAGGTCGGTGTAGCGGATGCCGGGGCGGATCTTGATCAGCTCCTTGCGGTTATGCACCAGCACCGCGTGGACCTCGAAGGGCAGGTTGCGGTCGGCGATGAGCTTCTTCAACTCGCTGCGCACGGTGTCCACCGGCCGGCCGAGGTGGCCTTCGACGCGGAAGAAGTCGTGGGCGGCGATGCTGCCGGCCAGCGGGTCGAGGGCGCGCGGGCTGCCCTGATACTCGGCGGCTCGGTAGCCCAGGTTGTGATTGCCGAGGCGGCGGGCGGCGAGGCGCGGGTTCCACGCGGCGTTCATCGCGGCGGTGTAATACCAGGGGATCGCCCGTTCGCCGAGGGGCCGGTCCTCGCCGTGGCTGGGGGTTACGCGCAGCACGGTGTCGGCGGGTGGTGCGTAGTTGGCGATCAGCTGGTCGAAGCGGGTCAGCAGCAGGCCGAGTTCGGAGGCGGTGGCGCGGCTATGGCCATCGGCGGCGGCCGGGTAGAAGGCGGTGCGTGCGTCGTCCGGGGCATCCAGCGCGCCGGCCGCCAGGTGCTTGGGAAAGGCCAGCGGCAGCGGGCCGGCGGGCAGCGCGTCGGCGTCCAGCAGCGCGTCGCGGATGGCGTTCCAGGCTTCGCAGAGATCCTTCAGAAAATCGTGGAAGGGCAGCACCGCGCCGGCCGTCGCGTCCTGCAGGCGTTGCAGTGTGGCGATCCAGTCGGCGACGGGGTTGCGCCAGAAGGCCGCGGCGAGCACACCGGGGAAGCCTTCGGCAAAATTCTTCAGGGTGTCCACCAGGCCGGCTAGGGTCTTGCCGGCGGCGTCCCGGTAGCGGGCGATCAGTACTTCGGCGGTGGCCAGGTCGCTGCCCAGCTGCGGCCGCCAGGCGATCAGCTCGGGCAGTTCGCGGGCCTGCTCGGCCAGCGTCAGCGGGCCGGCGGCCAGGTTGGCGGCGGTGCTGCGGCTGGTCAGCAGCACGCGCAGGCGCTGCTGGCGCTCGCGGCCGAGGTTGTCGCAGTCGGCGCCGGTGCACAGGTCGGGGTCGCTGACGGTGGTCTCCGCCAGCAGGATCACCGCCTGCCCTTCCAGTGCACCGGCCGTGAGCGGCACGCCGAGGGGATCGTCGCCGGAGGTCAGCTCGCCGCTGATCAGCAGCACGCCGCTGGCGGTATCGAAGAAAGGTTCGTAGCGCGGCGCGGTGGCGTCGTAAGGGCGCAGGCGCGGATAGGTGGTGGCGGCGTCGATGCGCACCAGGTCACCGTCGCAGGTGAGGCCGAGGCCGGCGCCGACGGTCACGCTGGCGCCGTCGCTGCCCACCGCGAAGCCGGCGACGATGCCAGCGCCGACCAGCGTGACGCGGGATAGGCGGTCCTGCTGGTCGAGCCAGCTGGTGACTTCGTTGAGCTGGGTGTGGGTGAGGACCTGGTCGCGCTCGAAGACCGCGTACTGGCTGGCGAGGGGCGCGGTGAGACTTTGCAGGACCTTGATCGGATCAGCCATGGTCCGTCTCCTGGTTGATGACGTGGTCGGGGGCGCTGCCGAGGGCCGTGCTGCCGAGGACGAAGGGCGGCTTGGGCGATTCGGCGAAGCAGTCGAACAGGGTGCGCTGCGGGTAGATGTTCTTCATCGTCGTGAGGGCGTCGATCAGCGCCAGCAGCTTGGCTTGCCGGTCGGCACTGGTGACGCCGGCGTGCAGCGACAGCCAGTCCCGGTAGGCGAGCTCGAAGCGGGCCATGTCGTCGGCGTTCACCCAGCAGATCTTGGGTAGCAGGTGGGCCGGCACCTCGCTGCGGATCACGTGCTCGGCGAAGTTGCGGAAATCCATCTGCTGGAAGCGCCCGGCGTAGGCCGGCAGCACGATCTGCAGGCGCCAGGAATAAGGATCGGCATCGGCGCAGTCGCTGCAATCGCTGTCCACGCAGATCGGCAGCAGCGGGTCGTCGTCCTGGCCGGGGCGCAGCAGCAGGTTCTCGATGACGTACAAGCCTTCGCCGCTGTAGTGGTCGCGCAGGTAGTCGGCCAGGTCGGCGATCACGTTGCGCGCCGCCGCTTCGCTGGGGAAGCCCTCGACACGCCGCGCCAGCCGCTGGCCGTCGGCATCGACGACGCTGAAGTAGAAGCGCTGGTCGTTGCCCTGGACGATGCGGTAGTGCTGGTCGTCGGCCTGCTGGCCGCGGGTGATCGCGGCGATCATGCGGGCGCGGGCGTCCTCGCGGCTGGCGAAGTTGGCGGTGGACGACAGCAGGATCTTGTTGTCGCTGGCGCGGTAGATGCGGAAGCGGAATTCGTCGCCGGGGGTGGTGTCGATCTCGGCGTAGGTCTCGTAGGACACCGCGCCGAGGTTGCGGCGGCTGAAGTCGGCGATACCGAGCAGGCGCGCCAGGCGCTTTTCTAGGCCGCTGACGTTGGGGCTGTTCCACAGGTTGGTGGGGCTGTCGAGGCTCTGGTCGTAGGCGCCGGCGCGGTTGGCGGACAGTTCGGCGGCGTCGGCCAGGAAGGCGCACTTGTCGGCGATCACGTCATCTTCGGTGTGGGCGAAGGCGGAGGCCATCGCCGCAGCGTACTCGGAGAAGTCCTCGCCGAGGCGGGCCAGCAGGTGGTCGAGCAGGCGGTGCTGGCGGGTCGCCGCTTCGGCCGGCGTCTCCTGCAGGTTGGCGAGCAGGGTCGGGGTGACGTCGGCGGCATACACCCGGTCGTGGCCGACGATGCTGTCCACGGTCTGTGCGGCCAGCACGTGGGCGTCGTCGGGCAGGCCATCGAAGCGGTCGGCTGCGGCGGTGAGCTCGGCCGGCGCCACCGACAGCAGGCTGGCGGCTTGGGCGAGCTGGGCCAGGTCGTTGGCGATCTGCTGGTCGAAGAAGGTGAGGTAGGCCTTCAGCTGCAACACCTGGGCCTGGCGCTGCGCGTCCGGGTTGCCGGCCAGGCCGGCCGGGCCGAGGCCGTAGAGGGGCGGGAAGTCGAGCTGCACCGAGCGGTAGGCGGCGAGGTCGCGCCAGCGCCCGTCGGGCACCGGCAGGTCTTCGGCGCGGGGCGTTTCGACAGCTTGGCGGGCGGCTTCGAGCAGCGCATCAAGGCGGCTGCGCACGGCGGTGGGCATCTGCGCGAGGTTCCAGCCGGCCACCGGCAGGCCGCGCTTGCGGAACACCAGCCGGCCGGCCGGCGTCTCGCCGTCGGTATCGATGGCCAGGCGCGGCAGGTGGCCGGCGCTGACCGGCACCCGCCAGCGGTTGGGCACCGGCTGCGGGTTGCCGCTGCCGTCGAGGGGATTGAGGACGATGTCGGTGATTGCATGGACGCCGGGCACATCCATCAGCACGCCGATCAGGTCGGACAGGCGCAGCTCGGCGGGCAGTTCGGAGGCCGCCAGGTCGGCTTCGTCGATGAAGCCGTCCTGCAGTGCCGGGCCGTCGAAGATGTCGTCCACGCCGCGCCGGCGGCCGTCGGCCAGCGGGCGGGCACGCATCTGGGCCAGGCTGTAGCTGGGCACTGGCGGGGCGATGGCCTGGGCGGCGGCGAACAGCAGGCGGGCGGCGACCTCGGTGACGTCGGCGGTGGCCTCCAGATCCAGTTCGGCGCACAGGGCGAATCTCTCCGTCGGCACCGGCTCGATGGCGACGAAGTCCTCGCACAGGTTGCGCTGGGCCTCCAGCGTGGCGCGCACCGTGCGCAGCACCGGCTCGCGCTCGGCCTGGGTGTTCACCGCGTCCATGAAGTCGATGGCGACCCGGTACAGGCCGCGGATGCGCACTTCCCGGTAGTGGCTGTGGGCCGGTGGGGTGCGGGCGAGCTGGCGCTGCAGCAGGTCGGCGTACAGGGGCGGCGCGTCGGCGGGCATGATCCAGGCGTTCTTCACGCCGGGCAGGTCGATCAGCTGCTTGCGCCAGTCGAGGACGGTCAGCGGGCGCGTCGGCAACACCCGCCGGGCCCGGTGGAAGCGGTCGGCGAGGGCCAGGGATGCGCCGGGCGGTGGGGTCAGCAGGTCTTCCAGCGGCAGCTCGGCCCGGTAGCCCAGCTCGGACTGGGCCCAGGTGACCAGTTCGAGGATCGTGATGCCCGGGTCGTGCAGGTTGTGGTCGGTCCAGGTGGCGCCGGCGAGGCGGCGCAGCAGGGCCAGCCCCTCGTCGTAGAGGGCCTGGGCGTCGCGGCCAGCGGGCTCGGGGGCGCGTGGCAGCGTGGGCGGTATGGACAGAGGGGTGGCCATCAGCTCACCTCGGCGATCAGGTGGTCGGGCGCGGAGACGAGGATCACGTCCGGCGCGTCGGGGGCCAGCTCGGGCCGGTCTTCGGCCGGGCGGTCGGCGAAGCACAGGCGGAAGTCGGTGACGTAATCCACCCACGGCAGGCCTTCGACGAAATCCACCAGTGCCGAGCGCAGCACGCGGCCGCCGAATTCGAGGGCGCCGCCGGCGTCGAAGGCCCACGGCGACAGGGCACGCAGCAGGGCCTGGTTGATCTGCGCGCGGTAGTAGCTGAAGGCGTAGCCGGGCCGCATGGCGACCTTGAAATCCACCTGCACGGCCCGGTAGGCCGGGTTGCGCACGGCCAGTGTGGTAGCGTCCAGCCCCATCGGTGCGCGGGCCAGCAGGAAGGCCTTGATCCGCTCCAGGGTGTCCAGGTCCACCCGCGGCTGCAGCGGGTCCACCGCGTTGCGGTTGCGCAGGTCCGGCACCACCACCACGCGCACGTGGCCGGGGGCCAGCCACGACGTGTCGCTGGCGTGGGGGATGCACTTGATGCGGTCCACCGCCGGGAAGGCCTGCAGCACCAGGCGCTCGTAGTCCCAGCGGGCGATGGCCCGGTTGCGGTGGCGCAGGCGTTCGGCGGCGCGGCGGGCCAGTGCGGCGGCGTCTTCCTGCAGCGCGCCGCCGAAGGACGCGTAAGGCTGGCTGACCGTCTTCAAGGTTGGTGCCGGTGCCACGAAGCGCGCGATGCTGCCAGCCGGCAGCGCGCTGGCCAGGTGACCGGCAGCGTTGGCGTGGTCCTCGAAGACCGCCTCGAAGGCGTTGGCATGCACGCCGACCAGGCGGCAGGCGGCTTCCGGTTGCGTCGCGATGGCGGCCCGCAGCCAGATCAGGCCGGCCGGCAGGCGGGTGTTGTCGGTGGTGGCGTCGGTGGGCAGCACCACGCTGACGAGGCCGCTGGCGCGCAGCTCGCGGCTGCTGTCGAGGGTCAGCTCGGCGCCGCTGGCGAGGGGCCGCCAGGCGTTGTCGGCGAGCACTGCCCAGCTCAGGCGCTGGGCATTGGCGAGGGGATCGGCGCTGCCCTCGGCGACCTGGAACAGCAGGCTCAGCGGGTCGCCCGGGGCGAGGCCGGACAGGCCGATGAGCAGCTCGCCGGCGTCCCGGTGCGGCGGCAGCAGCGGGATGGGGCCGGCCTGCAGCCATGGGTGGCGGCCGCTGAGCCAGGCGTGCTCCCGCGACACGCCGAAGGCGTCCACGTGGAAGAACTCCACTTCGGCGTTGGCGAAGCTGGCGTCGCTGTCGTCGTCCACCCGGCTCGGCCCGGCGTCGGCCTGGTAGGACAGGCTGATCTCCTGGGCCTTCGGCGTCCATGGTTCGCCGAGGATCACCTTCGGCGTGGCGAGCAGGCCGGCGACGGCCTCGCTGCGCCAGGCGGCGTGGAGTAGATCGGTGTTCAGCGCCAGGGTGATGAAGCCGGCCCGCGGGGTGCTGGCGATCGGTGTGTCGGAGGCCACGCCGCGGCGCAGGCGCAGGAAGCCGGCCTCCCGGCGGGCATAGGCGCTGCCGGCGCGGGCGAAGGCTTCGTAGACCGTGGTCCAGCGGTAGGGGCGACGCTGGCCGGCGCGGCTGGCGGCGCTCAGGTCGAGAAGGCTGCGGCCGCCGGCGGCCGGTGCCAGGCAGACCGGCCCGGCCGGATGGGCGCCGCCGGCATCGGCCCATTCCGCCTGGGCCCACACGCCGCTGGAGAGGCTGCCCTGGCCGGAGTAGTGGGCATACAGCGCGCTGAGGGCCTCCTGGGTGGTCGGCGCGCCCTGCCAGCCGACTTGCAGGCTGAGGGCCGACAGGCGCTTGCCGAGGGCTTCCGGGCAGCCCACGTAGAAGCGCGTGCCGATGCCGGGCTGCGGGCCGAAGGGGAGGAAGGCCTTCTTCGGATCGAGCTGGCCGAAATCGCTTTCGAGGGCCAGCGTGCGCAGGCCGTCCGCCTTCACGCCGATGCGCGCCCGGCGCAGCTTGAGGCCGGCGAGGCGGCCGAAGGCGGAGGAGCCTTCCTTGAGCATCAGCTGGAGTACCGGCAGCCCGGCCGGGAAGGCCTGCTGATGGAGCGCCGGGCTGGCGTCGACGATGGCCGGTTGTGTCGTGTCGATGCGCAGGCTGAAGGCCCAGCTGCCAGCGGCCAGCGTGGAGTCGGCGCGGGCGATGGGGAAGGGGCCGAGCCAGCCCTTGGGGCCGGACAGGCGCGCCTCGAAGGCGTCGGCGAGCTGCTCGCCGCTATGTGTTGCCGGGTCGATGCCGTCCAGCTCCAGGCCGACGTCGATCTGGCGGCTGCCTTCGGCGAGGCGCAGCACCGCCGACGCGAGGGCGAAGCCGACCGGCGCGTCGGGCAGCGCGACTTCATCGCTCCGGCGCACGCCGAAGGGGTGCCAGCTGGGTGGATCGGTGGCCAGCTTCGCGCCGAGGCCGTTGGCGGAATCGGCCACCGGCGCGAAGCGCAGCCGGCCGTCGCTGCCGAGGGCGATGCTGCGCAGGCTGGCGATGCGCGCCTGGGTGGCGACCATCGGGCGGACCGGCCGGTAGAACAGCGGCTGCTGGCGGGCGTCCTTGCCGGCGGCCAGCAGCGCGTCGGTGCCGATCTCCAGCGGCGTGGCGCCTTTCTTCAGCTCGACCAGCACATGTACGTGGTCGGCGACCGGTGGGCGCGGCGCGAAACCGAGCACCGTCTGCATCTGGAAATCCAGGTGCTTGCGGGTGAAGTCGTTGAGCAGCGCGCGCGGGCGGGCGGCGACTTGGAAGGCGGCGACCAGCAGGGCCAGGTGTGGCGGCAGCGCGCCGCTGTCGTCATCGGCCAGCGCGGCGAGGCGGGCCTGGTAGTCTGCATCGCTTTCGCCGCTGGCCTGTTGCGGCAGGAAGTCGCGCCAGTCGTCGGACGGCAGGCGCGGGTCGGCGCCGTAGTAGTTGAGATGGCCGGCCAGCGCGGCGGCGGCGCGCAGCAGGCCGCCCACCTTGCGGTCGTCCAGCGGCGCCGAGGCCGGATCGAGATGCGGGTCTAGGCGGTCCGCCTGGCGGGTGCCGGCGGCGGCGATGAGGGCGGCGAGGATCTCGTGCCGGGCCATGGTCGCCTATCCCCGGCGGGCGGCGCGGGCCGCTTCGCTGCCTTCGCCCTGGTAGAACGGGAAGACCAGGTTGAAGCGCGAGTTGGTGCTGCGCACCAGGTAGTCGAGGCGGATCGTCAGGACCCCCTCCATCAGCCGGCTGTCGTCGATGTCCAGCGCCTCGACGCGGATGCGCGGCTCATAGACCAGCACGGTGGTGAGGATGCGGTCCTTGAGGACGCTGGTGAGGGTGGTGCTGACGGGCTCGAACATCAGCTCGTGCATGTCCAGCCCGTACTTGGGCTGCAGGAAGCGCTCGCCCGGTGCGGTGCCGAACAGGATGTGCAGGCTGGCCTGGATGTCGGCTTCGTCCTCGGTCATGCGCACGCTGCCGTTGGCGAAGCTCGGCGGGAAGGACCAGCCGCGGCCGAGGAAGGAGGGCGTGTCGCTCATCGCGGGCTCCTCAGCCGATCTGCACCGTGGGTTCGCCGATCGCCGGGCTGGCGCCGCAGCCGCAGCTGTCGCCGACCCGCAGGGCCGGCTTGCCGCCGATCAGCACGGTGGCGCTGCCGGCCACGAAGGGGGTCACCGGCGGGTGCGGCGGCGGGATCACGCAGCTGTGCAGGTCGCCGAGCACGGCGGCGGGTATGCCGCCGATCAGCACGGTGGGTACGCCGGGGCCGGTGACGGTGCCGCCATGGACGCTCAGATCGGTGACGCGGGCTGCATTGGGCATGGTGTCCTCGGGCGTGCGTTCAGTTGATCTGCACCAGCGAACCCTTGAGCTTGGCGATGGCCGGCGTGGTGGCTTCCAGCCCGCCGCTGCCTTCCAGCTTGAGGGCGGCGCCGGCCTTGATGTCGAGGGCTGCGGCGGTCTTGATCTCGCCGGCCGCGCCGACGTCGAGCTTGGTGTCGGTGCCGGTCTTGATGCTGAGGGCTTTGGCGCTCTCGACGGTGATGCCGTCGCTGTCGAGCTTGATGCTGTTGCCGTTCTTGTCCTTCAGCAGCACCGAGCCCTGGTCGTCGTCGAAAATGAGCTGCTGCTCGGCCGGGGTGGTGATGGTCAGCACCACCTTGTCGTCGTTGATGTGCAGCTTGATGCCGCTGCGGCTGACGAAGACTTTCTCGTGGTTGTCGTTGCTCGGGGTGAGCGGCGCGGCCTTGGCGCTGCTGTGGAGCATGCCGAGGATCACCGCGGCGCGTGGGTCGTCGTCGAGGAAGCCGACCACCACCTCGTCGCCGATCTCCGGGCGGATCATCACGCCGCGCTGGTCGCCGGCGTCGCCGGCAGCGACCCGCGCCCACACGCCGTCGCTGGCCGGATCGACGAGGGGCAGGCGCACGCGCACGCGGAACTCGTTTTCCGGGTCTTCGTTGTCGGTGACCACACCGATCTGCAGGCCGTGGGTCGGCGCCAGCAGGCTGGTGCTGCGGCGGGCTTCGAGGCGTTCCCGGCGGGCCGGGTCTTCCGGTACGCCGCCGAACTGCAGGTGGGTGCGCCAGCCCTGCACGGTGTCCATCTCGTGGCGTACGCCGGTGACCAGCACCTTGCCGCTGAAATGCTGGCCGACGCCGGCCAGCTCGACCACGTCGCCGGGCTGGACCTGGCCGAGGCCGATGCACATCGCGCGGCCACTCACCTGGTCGAGGCGGGCGTGGGCAAAGCGGGCGTCGGCAGCGGCGGTGGCCTCGGCGTCGGGCAGCATCGCGTGGCGCAGTTCGAGGGCGTCCACGCCCATCGCGGCGGCGAGGTCGTCGGGCTTCAGGTCGCCGGGGCCGCTGAAGGACGGCGGGCTGGCGTCGAGGGTGTGGACGGCCTGGTCGGCGGCGCTCCAGGTCAGTGTCTTGACGGCCTGGGTCTGCTGGCGGGCGTCCACCTCGGCGTCGAATTCGAGCAGCGTGGCGCCGTAGTTGAGGCTCGCCACGGCGGCGGCGCTGGCGTCCGGCGCGCGGGTTTCCAGGTCGGCGCCGCGGGTCAGCACCAGCTGGCCGTTGGCCTGGGCGCGGGTGACGAGAAAGTCCCAGTCGGTGCAGTCGTACTGGACCAGGTGCTTGTGGCTCACCGTGGTGCTGGCAGCCGTCATGTTGATGCCGGCGTCGGAGCACAGCTGGCTAATCACGTCGCCGTCGGTCATGTCCAGGTAGGTGGCGCCGTGGCGCTTGAGGCTCATCTTGGTGGCAGCGTGGCGGCATTCGACGAGCAGCTGCGGCGGCGAACCTTCGCGCACCTTGAGGCGCTGGCGCACCACCAGGCCCTTGAACAGCAGGTCGGGCTGATTGCCGGCGCCGGCCAGCACCTCGACCTCGGCGCCGGGGGCGAACAGCGCGTCGTTGCTGAGCGGGAAGTCGCCGCCGGAGGCGCTGCCGTCCTGGTAGGCGAGGCGTGCGAAGGCGATGTGGTTGGCGGTGTTCACCACGCTCACCGACAGCAGCTGGTGGCTGCGGGGCACGGGGTTGCCGCCCACCTTGATGGTGAACTCCCGGTGTTCCGCGGCGATGGGGAGGGTGCGGGCGGGGGAAATTTCACTTCTCCAGGGGCGGGAAGACCACGCGCGTGCCCGCCGGCAGCTGGCGGAAACCGTCCAGGCCGTTGGCCCGTGCCACGCCGGGGGCGTAGCGCGGATCGCCGTAGATCGCGGTGCACAGCGCGGCGAGGGTTTCGCCGGCGTGCACGATGCGCACGTGGGTCAGGTCGGGGGACGCGTCCTGGGCCAGCGCGACGCGGGTCTGGTCGTCCGAGTTGTCGGTGAAGACGGCGGTGATCACCGCCCGCAGCGGCACGCCGCTGGGCTTGAAGAGCTTGTAGACGATGGACGCGCTCTTGAGGACGCAGCGCTTCACCTGGATGCGGCCCCACATCACCTTGAGGTAGTTGGGGCGGTGAATGTCGCCGTTGTAGCCGGTGACGGTCTGGAAGGATTCGACCTTCTGCTGTACGTCGAGGGGCCGCCCGTTGGCGCCGGTGCCGTCGAGGAAGAACACCAGGTTGAGGTCGCCCGGTTTGACCTTCTTGAAGTCCATGCGGCTGCCGGTGGTGCCGCTGCCCTGGCCGCTGTCGTACTCCATCTCGTAGGCGAGGGTGATCTCGGCCGGGTTCACATAGGCCTCGAAGCTGCCGATGGCGGCGCCGCTGTAGTCGGCTTTGGAGTAGGCCTCGATGCGCAGGTGCTCGAGCTGTCCGCGTTCCGGCATGGCTCAGGGCTCCTGTTGCTGGCGCAGGATCTCCAGCACCTGGGCGACGCATTCGGCGATCAGGGCCTGCTTGTCGAGCTGCGCCGGCGGCGGGCTGGCCGCACCGCCGGATTCGGCGTTGCCGACTTCCACCGAGATCACCACTTCATCGACGATGATGGGCATGACGGACTCCGTTTCAGGACTTGTCCACGGTGAAGTACTGGTAGGCCAGCTGCAGGCTCTCGACGACGATGGCGTTGGCGCTGGCGGACAGGTCGCTGACCGACCACTTCACCGGCCACGCGCCGACCAGGTGCCAGGTGACGAGCGGCTCGTGCCTGTCGTTGAGCAGCTTGACGTCCACGTTCTTGGGCTTGATGTCGAGGTTCTCGATGCCGTCGCGGATCCACTCCCAGATCGCCGAGTCCTTCAGCAGGCCGCGCTTGAGGACCAGGTCGGGGTACTTGCTGCGCACCGGGTAGCGCTGGATGTAGCGGTTCTCGCCGCCTTCCGGCACCTCCTCGGTGGCGACCTCGAGCGACAGGCCGCCCACGTCGGTGAAGCGCACGTCGTCATCGACGGCGCGGGCAAGGCCGAGGACTTCCACCTTGAAATGGAATCCGACGGGGGGCGTGTACATGGCGGGGCCTCAGCGGCGTGGTCCGGTCGCGCTCACTCGTTCTGCAGTTCGAGGCCTTCGTGGGCCAGCTCGATGGACTCGATGGCCACCTCGTTGGCGCTGGCCTTGAGCTGCGGCCCCTCGACCTTGACCGGGAAGGCGTTGTGCACCTTCCACACCATCACCGGCTCGTGGCTTTCGTTGAGCAGGCTGACGGTGAGGTCGCGGCGCTCGACGGTGTTGAGCTTGATCGTCGACAGCCACTTGAAGAAGTCGTTGTCCGACTTGACGATGCCGCGCTTGAGGGTGACGTTGCTGAACTTGCGCAGCCCCGGCATCTTGATCGACGAGTACTCGGGGAAGGAGCCGTCGCGGTACTCGATGGCCTGGTTTTCCTGGGTCAGGCCGGTGACCTCGGAGAAGCCGATACGGGTGCCGCCCCACTGGACGGTGAAGTGGAAGACGGGCAGGGGATACTGGGCAGGCATGTCGGTTCCTTTCGCATTCGGTGGCGGGATGCGGGCGGGCCAGGGCGTGCTTCAGGCGGGCAGAGCCCCGGCGGTGCCGATCAGGACGTTTGGAGCTTGTGGTAGAACTTGAGGATGATGAATTCGGCCGGACGGACCACCGCCATGCCGATTTCCACGTACATGCGGCCCTCCAGGATGTCCTGGCTGCTCATCGTGGTGCCGAGCCCGCAGCGCACGAAGAAGGCGTCCTTGGTGGTCGAGCCGGCCAGCGCGCCTTCGCGCCACTTTTGTGTGAGGTAGCTCTCGATCATGCCGCGCACCTTGACCCAGGTGTTGGCGTCGTTGGGCTCGAAGACCGCCCAGTAGGTGGATTTTTTGACCGACTCCTCGACCATGTTGAAGAAGCGCCGCACCGACACGTAGCGCCATTCGTTGTCGTTGCCAGCGAGCGTGCGGGCGCCCCATACCAGCGTGCCCTTGCCGACGAAGCTGCGGATTGCGTTGACCGACTTGCCGGCGGTGGCGTCCACGTTGAGGTTGTCGGTGTCGTCGCTGTCCAGCGCGTAGCTGGGGGCGATGACGCCGGTCAGGCTGACGTTGGCCGGGGCTTTCCAGACCCCGCGCTGGCCGTCCACCAGCGCGTAGATGCCGGCGATGGCGCCGGACGGCGGGCAGAAGGTGAGGGTGTTGTTCACGCCGCGCACGATGTCCCGGTAGGTGGCGAAGCTGTCGAGCAGGTTGGCCTCGGTGTTGGCGGCGTAGGCGCCCGCCGCGTCGTCGAGGTTGGCCAGTGCCGACGACAGGGTGCCGAAGATGCGCTGGATTGCCGCCTGCGCGCCGGCCTGGCGGGCCGCGTCGTTGGCGCCGCTGATCGCGGTGGTGGAGGCGGGCGGTGCGTCGGCGGCAAACAGGGTTGCCCAGCCGGCGGTGGTGAGGGCGCCAATGGCGGTGTACTGGGCCACATAGGCGGCGTCGAGCTTGCCGTCGAGTTCCCGTTCGAGGGCGATCAGTTCGGTCATCGCCGGGATGAAGCTGTGGGTGATGGCCCGCCCGGCGTCACCTTTCAGGCCCGCATGGGTGAAGGCGCCGGCACCGGCCGCCATGCCGTCCACCAGCGGGGCAATCTTGTAGACGAAGGCGAACAGGTCCTGCATGTGGCCGGCGTCCGGGGTGGCCAGGTAGGCCAGCAGGGTGGTGCCGAAGGTGTCCGAGATGGCCTTGTCGGCGCCGCCGCTGACGGTGGCATGGCGGGCCGGTAGGCCGGCTAGGTCGGCCAATGCCTGGTCGAGGCCCTGTAGCAGCGCGACGATGCCCGCGTCGCCGGTGAGGGCGTTCAGCGTGACCGCCACGCCGCCTTTTTTCAATTTGCTCTTGATGTCGGCGTAGCCGACGTTCTTCGGGTAGTTGAGCTTCAGCCACGGCGCGTAGGCGGCGCCGTACTTGAGGCTGTTGATGCCGATGCGGTTGCGCAGCTCTTCCACCACGGCGGTGTGGCCGGTCTTGTCGGTGGCGAGGCGGGTGTCGAGCACGGCGACCCGGTCGCCGAGCTTGCCGCACTGGTTGAGGGCCGCCATCTGCACGGCGGCCAGGTCGTCGGCGGGCAGGCCGGCGGCGTCGGGGAAGAGCAGGATGGTCGGTTCGTCCACGGTCGCGATGCGCGCCAGGCCGGCGATCAGCTGGGTCTTGTCCACCGCGTCGGTGTGCTTGCCGACCGAGCAGATCCAGGCCTTGCCGCCGCCGTTGTCGAAGAACAGGCGCAGGCTGTCGTAGAGGTACTTGGTGTTGGTGGCGGCCAGCGTGGCGCTGACGAAGCGGTTGCCGGCGTCCAGGTCCACATGGTCGAGGTCGAGCTCGGGCGCGCCGCCGAACAGGGTCTCGAATTCGAGCAGTGAGGTGATGCGCGTCGGCACGTTCTTCAGGTCGCCGGCGGTGAGGCGGGTGGCCAGGGCGGTGTAGCCGACGAAGGCGGGCACCGCGGTTTCCACCTCGGCGACCGAGGGGGGAAACACCGAAATCTCTTCGACGTACACATCGGGCGTGCGGTAGGTGGGCATGGCGGCTTCGCTCCTCTCCTAGGTTTCTTATCTCAGGTGGACGACGAACTGGGCGTCACTGCGTTCGGCGCCGGGTTGCGGCAGGTTGCCGATGAGCACCTCGCCGTTGCGGTGCAGCTCGAATCCGTGCGGTCCCGCGGCGCGCCGGGCGACCGGGGTCTGGGCTTCGAAGAGCACGATCCTGCGGGTTCCGCCCGGGTCGAGCAGGGCCGGGGCGAGCCGGTCGCCGCCGAAGGGCGGCAGCAGGCGGTTGAAGGCGATGGGCGGGCGGCCGTCGCCGGTGGCGCCGTGGTCTTCCACCAGGATGCTGGCAAAGTCCGCGTCGCTGGCTGGTTTGACCACCACGTAGTAGCGCAGCAGCGCGCTGCCGGCGCTGAAGGCCAGCGTGAAGGCCTGGCCGTTGGCGACGTGGGCGGCGCTGGCGGTGAGGCTCAACACGCCCCACGGCGGATCGGCGGCGAGGCCGGGCTCGATGAGCAGGCGGCGGCTGGCGGAGAGTCCGCCGGCGGCGCTCTCGCTGACGACGAACTCGCCCGCGTCGGCACCGCGGAAAACCCAGCTGGCGTCCGCCGGGCCGAGGCGGGCGCCGGCCAGCGGCGTGCCGTCCGGGCGGGTGATGGTCAGATCCAGCGGGCGGGCGGCCAGGCGCGGCACGATGGCCGGCGCGGGGCCGGCCAGTTCGACGCCGCGGGGCGCCGTGTCGAGGGCATTGGCGGCGGCTTCGTTGGCGAACAGCGGCGTCTCGTCGGGCGGCAGGGCCGGCAGCTGGGTGTACTGCGTGAAGCTCGGGTTGCGTGGCGCGAGGCCGAACAACAGGCGGCGCCCGACGCAGTCGCCGAGCGGGTTGCCGTCCTCGTCCACGGCGATCAGCACATGCAGCACACCGTCGCGCTCGCGTACCAGCGCGTGCATGCCGGCCAGCGCGTCGCGGGTGGCCGGCGGCACCACGAAGGCCAGGTCGTCGCAGGGGCCGCCGCGGAAATCATGGCTGACGGCCACCGTCCATAGACGGCGGAAGGCGCTGTTCATCGCAGGCCTGCGTGGGTGTGGATATCGAGGATCGGCGTGCCGGTGGCGCCGGGCTCCTGGTCCTGCAGGACCAGCATGCGGATGCGATAGACCACCGACGGCAGGTGCTTGGCGCCGAGGCAGGTCCACATCTGGTTGGCTTGCTCGGGGCTGTAATTGACCAGCTCCACGGCCAAGCGGTCGACGCCTGGCGGTAGCGCCGGATAGTCGGCGGGCGTGAACAGCGGGTGGGCCTGGAAGAAGGTCAGCAGCAGGGACAGCTGGCGCAGGCCTTCGCTGTAGGTGGTGAAATTGGCGGCGAAGAGGACGACCAGATTGATCGCCAGCGGCGGCGGCAGGCTTACGCTGCGGCCGTCCACGATGACCTGCTGCGGAACCTGGGCGCGGGCGTGGCGCTCCTCCTCAATCTGGAACAGGGTCAGGCGGACGCTGTCCTTGGTTGCCTGC
Organism: Zoogloea sp. LCSB751; assembly: GCF_002028455.1. Taxonomy (GTDB): domain Bacteria; phylum Pseudomonadota; class Gammaproteobacteria; order Burkholderiales; family Rhodocyclaceae; genus Zoogloea. The sequence continues at coordinate 92,204 of NZ_MWUM01000011.1, forward strand.
CAGTTGCCCTTGTCATCGACCAGGGCGCCGAGTTCGACCTTGCCGAAATCCGAATTGAGCCGTCGTTGCAGGTAGGCATTGGCCTCGTCGACCAGGAACTTGAGCGAAACATCGATCATCGTCGCATCCCCCCTCCCTTTCCGGCGGGGCGATCTATGCCGTCCCTATGCCAAGAGCGAAGCCCTCTTACGCCTTCACTATGGCATCTGTGATAAAAATCACAATGTCTTTATGCGGATTCCAAGCGATTTTCTGCCATGTGGGGTGTGGGGCGCCGTGTCGGCGGTGAGGTGCGCCAGATGGTCAGTCTGTCAGGCGGCTGCCGCGTTTGCGCGTACCGATGCCGGCCATCGCCGCCAGTCCGCGGCTGCCGTGGGCGTGACAGATTGCACAGGCGAGGGCGTCGGCGGCGTCCGACGAGGGAGCGCCTTCGAGGGCGAGCAGGCGCTGGACCATGTGGCTGACCTGCTCCTTGGCTGCCTTGCCGTGGCCGACGACGGCCTGTTTGACCTGCAGCGCGGTGTATTCGGCCACAGGCAGGTCGCACGACACCGCGCCGCAGATCGCCGCGCCGCGGGCCTGGCCGAGGAGCAGGGTGGACTGGGGATTGACGTTGACGAAGATGATTTCCACCGCGGCCTGGTCCGGCTTGTAGGTGGCGATCACCTCGCGGATGCCGTCGAGGATGATCTTCAGGCGTTCCGGCAGGCTGCCTTCGCCGGTCTTGATGCAGCCGCTGGCTACGTAGCTCAGCTGATTGCCAAGGGTGTCGATGAGACCGAAGCCGGTGCTGCGCAGGCCCGGATCGATGCCGAGGATGCGTGTCGCGACGTTGGCCGAGGCGGACGGTCCGTTGATCCTCACCGGCCCCTCACTTGCGGGCCAGCCACACGCCGAAGACGGTCAGGCCCATGCCGGCCAGGGCCAGGCCGGTGAGGGTCTCGCCGAAGGCGGCCCAGGCGATCAGCGCAGTGGTCGGCGGCGTCAGGTAGAACAGGCTGGCCACGTTCACTGCGCTGCCGCTCCTGATCAGCAGGTTGAGCAGGCTGATTGCGCCGACCGACAACACGAGTACCAGCCACAGCAGCGCGAAGACAAATTGGGCGCTCCAGTCGATGTGCATCGTCTCGGTTTGGCTGGCGACCAGCAGCGACAGGGCGAGGGTGGGCAGGAACTGGATCACCGAACCCGTGCGCAGGTCGAAGGCCGGGCAGAAGCGCTTCTGGTAGAGGGTACCGGCGGTGATGCCGAGGAGGGCGACGATGGCTGGCAGCAGCATGGCGGCCAGCTCGGGCGTGCCGGCCGCAGCGGCCACCTTGTGGGCGACCACCAGCCCGACGCCGCCGAAGCCGAGGGCCAGGCCGGCCCACTGGCGCGGCAAGACCTTTTCGCCGAGCAGCGCGCCGGCGCCGAGGGCGGTGAGCAGCGGCTGCAGACCGACCACCAGCGCGGTGATGCCGGCCGGCAGGCCGTGGCGGATGGCGGTGAACACGCCGCCCAGATAGATCGCATGGACCAGCACCCCGCTGACGCCGATGTGCAGCCACTGGCGCGGTTCCCGCGGCCACGGCGCGCGGGTGGCGACGGCGAACAGGCCCATCAGCAGGATCACCAGTCCGTAGCGGGCGCACAGGAAGCTGAGGGGTTCGGCGTAGGGCAGGCCGTACTTGGCACCGATGAAGCCGGTGCTCCACAGCACGACGAACAGCAGCGGGTACAGACGCGTCATTGTGGCCCGTGCTTGCTGCGGTAGATGCGGGTGGCGACGGAGACGATGATCTGCACGTCCTGGGGCGGGATGGCGGGCAGCTGTTCGCGCACCACGCGGTAGGCCAGGTGTTCGAGGGTCTGGCCGTTCCAGGCGTTGGCCGGATCGAAGAAGGGTTCGATGAGGACGTAGGCCTTGTCGACGAGCTCGCGCAGGCTGAGGTTCTTGCGGCGTTCGACAGGGGTGTTCATGACGGGCTCCAGGGGGTATCGGCGGGGGAAAAGCAGGCAGGCCCCGATGATACCCCAGGCGCTTTAGGGGCCGGACCCGGCTGCGGGCGGCGGTGCCCAGCGGGTTTTGGGTACCAGCTTGGCGCTGGCCGGATCGTCGATGTAGTGGGGCGACATGATCTGTACGCCGTATTCGTTGAAGACGTCCTGGATGTGGGCGTGCAGGCGGCTGAGCACTTCGGCGCGGGGGCTGGGGCCGGCGGGACTGGCTTGCACGACCAAGCAGTATTCGGGATAGAAGTCCGACAGGGCGGTCTGGAAGACCCGCGGGGCGGGCTGTTGCAGAACGCCCGGGGTGCGCAGGGCGGCTTCGATCAGCAGGGCTTCCACCTGGCGCCATGGGGTGTCGTAGCCGATGCTGACCGTCGTGTCGAGTGCGAAGCTGGCGCCGCCGGCGGTACGGGAGTAGTTGTGGGTCGCGCTGCCGACGATCAGCGAATTGGGGAGCGTGATCTCGGCGCCACGGCCGGTGCGCAGGCGGGTGGTGAACAGGTTGAGGGCCACGATGGTGCCCTCGTGTTCGCCGATGCGCACGTATTCGCCACTGCGCAGGGTGCGTGAATACATCAGGATGAGACCGCTGGCGCCCTGGCCGACGATGCTGGAGGCACCCAGCGAGACCATCAGGCCGATCAGCACCGACATGCCTTTGAAGGCCTCGGTCTGGGCGCCGGGCAGGTAGGGGTAAGCCATCACCAGCGCGAAGACCCAGATCAGGAGGTTGGCGATCTTGCGGGTCGGTTCGACGGTGTCCCGGTCGAGCCAGCCGATGCGGTTGCCGCTGCTGCTGACGTGGTCGAACAGGGGCCGGAGCAGGCCGACCACGCCGCGGGCGAGCAGGAACATCAGCGCGGCGACCAATAGATTGGGCAGCGTGGAGAGGATGCCGTCGGCAAAGCCGGCGGCGATGCCCAGGAAGTAGCCGTTGAGCTGTTCGCCCCAGGCACGGGTATAGGGGAAGCGGGCCAGTACCTGGCCCAGCCAGGCATAGACGAGCACCGTGAGCAGGAACCCGTAGAGGGCGTTCACCAGTCTCCGTACGATGGCCAGGATGCGGTCGCCGCGGATCAGCTCGGTGCCGGCCAGGGTCAGGCGCTCGGCCTGGCGTGACACCGCGGCGAGGAGGCGTGCGCCGACCCAGCGGTGCAGGCGGGTGAGGCCGGCCAGCAGGGCCAGCGCGACCCCACTTTCCAGCACGGCGAGGCTCAGCCCCTTGAGCAGAGCTTCGCTGTCGCGGCTTTCGCGCGATTCGGCGATGACCTGGCGCAGTCGGGCCACGGTGGCGTCGGTGAGGGTGGCGAGGGTCTGGCCGGCCAGCCGGTCGGCATCGCCCTCGGTGAGCACGAAGGCCATCTGGCCGCCGACCAGCACGATGTTGCCCAGTTCGGTGGGGCGGGTGCTCACCGTGTCGTCGCCGCCGCGCTGCAGCAGTTCGGCGAGGTTGTTCTCGCCGCGCCTGGCGCGCTGCTGGGGCGTGGCGCCCAGCAGGCTGCCGCGGAAGCGCACCACCGGCCGGTTGAGAAGGACCAGGTCGGCGCCCTCGTCCTCCGCGGGCGTTGCGGTGATCGTCCGGCCCGAGGGCGCTGCTGCACCGGCCGGCGCCACGGTGACGGAGAGGGCCATGACGAAGCTGAACAGCATGAGCAGCGGAATGACGGCGAACAGTCGGAGGCGCCCCATGTTTGGTCTCCCGTGGGCCTGGTGGGTCGTGATGTCCGCTACTCTGGCCCGGAGGGGCGTGTCTGGCAAGCTACGCCATGACTTATGGGTGCGTCGTCGCCAGCGGGGTGGGCGCCGTCCGTCTGGCGGCTCTAAGATTGGGGTTTTCAGCGCCGTTCGTGGGAGGAAGTCCAATGCGTTACTGGCTGATGAAGTCCGAACCGGACGATGTGTCCATCGACGATCTGCAGAAACGGCCGGAGCAGACCGTGCCGTGGTATGGGGTGCGCAACTACCAGGCGCGCAATTTCATGCGTGACGGCATGCAGATCGGCGATGGCGTGCTGTTCTACCATTCCGGCTGCGCCGAGCCGGGGATCGCCGGCATCGCGCGGGTGGCCAGCACGGCCTATCCGGACGCCACCCAGTTCGACCCGACCAGCCGCTATTACGACCCCAAGGCCACGCCGGAGCAGCCGCGCTGGCTGCATGTGGACGTGCAGTTCGTGCGCAAGACGCGGCTTGTGGGTTTGCCCGAGTTGCGCCGCCAGCCGGAACTGGAGAACATGCGCGTCCTCGCCCGCGGCAACCGGCTGTCGATCACGCCGGTGGAGCCGGCCGAGTGGCGTTTCATCGTCGGGCAACTGCTCGGCGCGACGGATCTGACGGACTGAATCGAACAATGGGAATCGAATGGCTGGCGGCCTACCTGGCCCTGGGGGCCGGTGTCGGCTTTTTTGCGGGACTGCTCGGCGTGGGCGGCGGCGGCATCATGGTGCCGATGCTGACGACCTTGTTCGCGGCCCAGGGCTTTCCGCGCGAGCATCTGGTGCATGTGGCCCTCGGTACGTCGATGGCGGCCATTGTGATCACCTCCATCTCCAGCCTGCGCGCCCACCACGCCCACGGTGCGGTGCGCTGGGACATCGTGAAGGGCATCACCCCGGGCGTGCTGGCCGGCACCTTCGGCGGTACCTTCATCGCGTCGCGGGTGGCGACGGCACCGCTGGCGATTTTCTTCGGCTGTTTCATGGCCTATGTGTCGGTGCAAATGATCCTCAACGTCAAGCCGAAGCCGTCCCGCGAGCTGCCGGGACCGGCCGGGCTGGCCGGGGTCGGCGGGGTGATCGGCGGGATCTCGGCGCTGGTGGCGATCGGCGGTGGCTCGCTGTCGGTGCCTTTCATGACCTGGTGCAACGTGAAAATGCAGAACGCCATCGGCACCTCGGCGGCGATCGGCCTGCCGATCGCGCTGGCCGGCGCGCTGGGCTATCTGATCAATGGCTGGGGGGCACCGGGCCTGCCCGAATGGACGGTGGGCTTCGTGAACCTGCCGGCGCTGGTGCTGGTGAGTCTGGTGTCCACCTTCACCGCGCCGGTCGGCGCCGGCCTGGCCCACCGCCTGCCCGTAGCAACGCTGAAGAAGATCTTCGCCGGCTTGCTGGTGCTGCTGTCGTTGAAGATGCTGCACACGGTGCTGGGGTAAGGGTGGGCGGCTGCCGATCCGCGTGGGCGCGAGGCGCCGCGGGATGCCGTTTTTCCGTTGGGGCGAATTCATTCGCCCGGGTATCCGGATCAGCCGAAGAAGCGCTTCAATGAGCGGCTGAACCAGCCTTCCGGGGACCTTTCCTCGGCCAGGGCCTTCATCTGCGGGCGGACCGCGGCGACATAGGCGTGGTCGTCATGGCGGATGTGGCTGAACAGCCAGCGGTGCAGCAGGCTGTGCAGCTCGTGGGAAATGTCCTCTCCCTTCTTCAGGCGCTCGTGGAAGCCGCTGACCCGCCGCACGAAGAGTTCGTGCACCTTCTTGTGGCCGCGCACGAACTCGTAGCCGGCATCCTCGATCAGGCATTCCTCGAAGGCGAAGTGGGACAGGGTGTATTCCACCAGGTCGTCCACTACTGCGATGACGCCGAGGCGATCGGCATGCTGCCGTGCGTCGTGCAGGCGGTTGATGAAGTCCATGATCTGCTTGTGCTGGTTGTCGATCTCCAGGATGCCGGTGTCCAGGTCGGGGGACCACGAGAGATATGCCATTGTTTTTCCTTGTGCTGGCGCACGCCGCCAATGACGACATGCCGTCCGGAGGGCTGGGACGGCTTTGTGGGGCGCGGGGCGGTCGTGCGGGGGGTGTCTGCTGGGGAGTGCCGGGCGGTATGTTAATCGCCTATGCCCCAAGCGTGACAGACAATGTGCAAGGAAAGTTTCCCGACCAGGGTACTTGGTCGCAGCGAAACGGGGTGTTCGCCACGACCGGGATGGGGCTCAGCGCCCTTTGAAGACGGGCGCGCGTTTGGCGAGGAAGGCAGCGAGGCCTTCCTGGTAGTCCTCGGTGGCGAGAAAGTCGAAGGCGGCGCGTTTTTCTGCGTCGCCGAGGGACTGGCCCTGCATCAGGCGATGCACCCACTGCTTGTGCCAGCGTGCCACCAGCGGCGCGCCCTTGAGGATGCGCCCGGCGGTGGCGAGGGCTTCCGCCTCCACTTCCTCATCGTCCACCACACGGGTCAGCAGGCCTTTGGCAAGGGCCTCGCGGGCGCCCAGGATGCGGCCTTCGAGCAGGATCTCGAGCAGCACCGCCGGGCCGACGAGTTCCAGCAGGCCGGCCATTTCGCCGGGATACATCGAGAAACCCAGCTTGTTGATCGGCGCGCCGAAGCGGCTCGACTCGCCGGCAATGCGGATGTCGCAGCAGCCGGCGATCTCGAGACCGCCGCCGACGCAGGCGCCGCGGATCATCGCCACGGTCGGCACCGGGCAGGCGCGCACGGCGTCGAGGGCGGCGGCGACGAGTTCCTCGTGATAGTGCAGGGCGTCGTCGACGGTGGCCCGTACGGTGAGGAATTCTTCTATGTCGCCGCCGGCCGCGAAGGCCTTGTCGCCGGCGCCGCGCAGCACCACGCAGCGTACGTCCGGGTCGGCGTTTACGCTCGTCATGCGGGCGTGCAGGCCGCGCCACATGCCGGCATCGACGGCATTGAGCTTGTCGGGGTTGGAGAGGGTCAGGGTGGCGACGCCGCCATCCTGGCTGAAGAGGATTTCGCCTGGCATTGGGGTTTCCATAGTGGAGCGGGATGTTTGTGTTGCAGTGCGCAAGAAACCCGCCGTACGTTGTGGTATGGAGTCATATATATGTTATATCATCGCATCGGGCGAAGTAATGGCGCGGCTTCGTCCACCGAGGCGCCACACTAAAATAGCCATACCGATCACTGCATTACAACACCAACAGGCAGATCGCGCCGCATCCACTGACGTTCTCTAGGGAGGGAATTCATGTCGAGCACTTCATCTCAACGTGCGGTCTACGCACGCATCCGGAGCAACCCGCGCTTCGCCGAGCTGGTCTCGAAGCGCCAGGGTTTTGCCACATTGCTGTCGGTGGTCGTCCTGACGATCTTCTACGGCTTCTTCATGGTCGTGGCCTTCACGCCTAACGTGATCGGCCAGCGCCTGTCCGAAGGCTCCTACGTGACGGTCGGCATTGCCGCCGAACTGTTCATGTTCATTTTTTTCTGGGTGTTGACTGCCGTTTACGTAAAGCGCGCGAACGGTGAGTTTGACGACATCACCACCGAAATCGTCCGCGATGCCGCCAAGGAGGTGAAGTGATGCTGGCCCGTCTGAATGTTCTGCTGCTGGGCCTGCTGGCGCCGGCCCTGTCCTTTGCGGGCGACGCGATTTCCGCCACCGAGAAGCAGCCCCTCAACCTGCACGCCATCGGGATGTTCGTGCTGTTCGTGTCGATGACCCTCGGGATCACCTACTGGGCGGCTGGGCGCACCAAGTCGGCGGCCGACTTCTACACCGCCGGCGGCGGCATCACGGGTTTCCAGAACGGCCTGGCGATCGCCGGTGATTACATGTCGGCGGCAACCCTGCTGGGCCTCACCGCGATGGTGTATTCCAAGGGCGTCGATGGCTACATCTACATGATCGCCTTCTTCGCCGGCTGGCCCATCATCCTGTTCCTGATGGCCGAGCGCCTGCGCAACCTGGGCAAGTTCACCTTTGCCGACATCACGTCCTACCGCCTCAACCAGAACAAGGTGCGGACGATGGCGGCGGTGTCCTCGCTGACCGTGGTCTGTTTCTACCTGGTGGCCCAGATGGTCGGTGCCGGCCAGTTGATCAAGCTGCTGTTCGGTCTGGATTACACCATCGCGCTGTTCGTCGTCGGCGCGCTGATGATGGTTTACGTGACCTTCGGCGGCATGGTCGCCACCACCTGGGTGCAGATCATCAAGGCCTGCATGCTGCTGGCCGGCGGGACGCTGGTGATGATCCTCGCCATGTCCCAGTTCGGCTTCAGCTTCGAGAACCTGATGACCAAGGCCATCTCGGTGCATAGCCTGGGCGAGAAGATCCTGTTCCCCGGCTCCCTGTTGCCGGATCCGGTCACCGCGCTGTCCCTGGGTCTCGGCCTGATGTTCGGCACCGCCGGTCTGCCGCACATCCTGATGCGCTTCTTCACCGTGACCAACGCCAAGGAAGCCCGCAAGTCGGTGCTCTACGCATCCGGTTTCGTGGCTTACTTCTTCAACGTGATCCTGCTGATGGGCTTCGCGGCGATCATCATCGTCGGCCAGAATCCCGAGTTCTTCGAAGGCGGCAACATCGCCGGCAAGATCATCGGCGGCGGCAACATGGTGGCGATGCACCTGGCCAAGGCGGTGGGCGGCAACCTGCTGCTGGGTTTCCTGTCGGCGGTGGCCTTCGCCACCATCCTGGCGGTGGTGTCTGGTCTGGCGCTGGCCGGCGCGGCAGCGATCTCCCATGACATCTACGCCCGCGTGATCCGCCAGGGCAAGGCCACGGAGACCGAGGAACTGCGTGTTTCCAAGCTGTCCTCGGTCGGCCTCGGCATCGTGGCCATCGTGCTCGGCATCGCCTTCGAGAAGATGAACGTGGCCTTCATGGTCGCGCTGGCCTTCGGTATTGCCGCCTCCGCCAACTTCCCGGTGCTGATCCTCTCCATGTACTGGAAGGGTCTGACCACCCGCGGTGCGGTGATCGGCGGCTACGTCGGCCTCGTTGCCGCGGTGCTGTTCGTGCTGCTGTCCAAGTCCGTGTGGGTCACCGTGCTGGGTAATGCCCAGGCGCTGTTCCCGTACGATCAGCCGGCCCTGTTCTCCATGCCGTTGGCTTTCCTGGTGACGATCATCATCTCCAAGCTCGACAACAGCGCCGAGGCCCAGGCCGAACGCGCCCAGTTCGACGACCAGTACGTGCGTGCCCAGACCGGTTTCGGTGCCGCTGAAGCCAGCGCCCACTAATGCTGTGGCGCCCTGCGGGGCGCCGGGTTGAAACGACAAACCCCCGTCCGGGCTCGCCCGGTCGGGGGTTTGTCCGTTATGGGATGCATTGCGGAGAGGGGCGCGGGAGCTGCGGGAGTTGCGCGGGGGCAATGTGGGGGCGCAGGGGGAGATTGTGTGTGGGGGGCGGTGGGGGCGAATTCATTCGCCCTGAGGAGCGCATCGATGCACAGCGGTCGATCAGCGTCCGCGGGCGAATGAATTTGCTCCCACAGGGTAGGTCAGGTCACAGGACGTAGGTCAGGTTGCGGGGTGGGGCAGCTCTTGGCTGGCTCCCGGTCTGGACCTGCTCAGGCGGGTTTGTCCCGGTGGGCGAGCTTGGCAAGGGCTGCGCGGCCGCTGAAGATGTGTTCGCGCATGGCCAGTTCGGTGGCGGCGGCGTCGCGCCGGCCAAGCGCGTCGAGGATCGTGCGGTGTTCGGCGAGGGACTGTTCCAGCCGGCCTTCGATGAACAGCGAGTGGTGGCGTGACAGCTTGATGACCTTGCGCAGATCGGTGATGGCCTGGGTCAGCCAACGGTTGTCGGCGATCAGCTGGACTTCCTGGTGGAAGGCCTGGTTGGCCTCGAAGAAACCGTCGATGTCGTTGGCCGTCGCCGCGCGTTCGAGATCCTGGTGGATGGCGGCCAGCCGTTTCAGGTCGGCGTCGCTGGCCTTGTGTACGGTGTTGACGGCGCACTGGCCCTCAAGCAAGGACAGGACGGTAAAGATCTCGTCCAGATCGCGTTCGGAGATCTCTGTCACGTAGCAGCCGCGGCGCGGCTTGAGCGTCACCAGACCTTCGGAGGCCAGCACCTTCAAAGCTTCACGAAGCGGTGTGCGCGAGATGCCATACTGGCTCGCCAGAGCCTGCTCATCCACCCATGTGCCGGGCGGCAGTTCGTGGGAGAAGATGCGCTGGCGCAGGCGTTCCGCGACTTCCTGGTAAAGGGCGAGGGGGGCGATCCGGCCGGCGTTCATGGGTTCGGTCGAAAGTTTCGTCAGCGTGTTGTCGGCAGTTGTTGCATCCATAATTATGGATAAAGTATTATCTACAAGACAGCAAGTCAAGTTCCTGCGCAGGATGAAACCCTTGTGCGGATCCGTCGCCGAAAGGCCGGCGGGCCACAAAAACAGAGGGAGGGAGAAAACTTCCCTGCGTGGGACACGGCAGCCGGCCGTGACCAGGGGTCACGGCCGGTACTGGCGTCACTAATTACCAAGGGCTGCACCAAGCAGCTCAGCTACGTGAGGGTAGAAAAGCCATGGCGAACAACACCGAACCGACCTTCCCGCAACCTGATCTGGCCGCCTGGAACAAGGCTGCCGCCAAGTCGGCCCCCGAAGGCGATGTCGCCAAGCTGAACTGGGTGACGCCGGAAGGCATCACGGTCAAGCCGCTGTACACGGCTGCCGATCTGGAAGGCCTTAAGTACACCAACACGCTGCCGGGCTTCGAGCCCTTCCTGCGCGGCCCCCAGGCCACCATGTACGCGGCCCGTCCGTGGACCATCCGCCAGTACGCCGGCTTCTCCACCGCCGAGGCCTCCAACGCCTTCTACCGCAAGGCGCTGGCCGCCGGCGGTCAGGGCGTGTCCGTGGCCTTCGATCTGGCCACCCACCGCGGCTACGACTCCGACAATCCCCGCGTAGTGGGTGACGTCGGCAAGGCCGGCGTGGCCATCGATTCTGTGGAGGACATGAAGATCCTCTTCAACGAGATCCCGCTCGACAAGATCTCCGTCTCCATGACCATGAACGGCGCCGTGCTGCCGATCCTGGCCGGCTACATCGTCGCCGCCGAAGAGCAGGGCGTCTCTCAGGACAAGCTGTCCGGGACCATCCAGAACGACATCCTCAAGGAGTTCATGGTCCGTAACACCTATATCTACCCGCCGACGCCGTCGATGAAGATCATCGCCGACATCTTCCAGTACACGTCGGCCAACATGCCCAAGTTCAACAGCATCTCGATCTCGGGCTACCACATCCAGGAAGCGGGCGCGAACCAGGCCATCGAGTTGGCCTTCACGCTGGCCGACGGCGTCGAGTACGTGCGCACCGGCATCAAGTCGGGCATGGACGTGGACACCTTCGCCGGCCGCCTGTCCTTCTTCTGGGCGGTGGGCATGAACTTCTACCTCGAGATCGCCAAGATGCGCGCCGCGCGCATGCTGTGGTGGCGTCTCATGAAGCAGTTTGAGCCGAAGAGCCAGAAGTCCATGATGCTGCGGACTCACAGCCAGACGTCCGGCTGGTCGCTGACCGAGCAGGATCCGTACAACAACGTCGTGCGCACCACCATCGAGGCGATGGCGGCGGTGTTCGGCGGCACCCAGTCCCTGCACACCAACGCGCTGGATGAAGCCATCGCGCTGCCGACCGAGTTCTCGGCGCGTATCGCCCGTAATACGCAGATCATCATCCAGGAAGAAACCCACATCACCAGCGTGGTGGACCCGTGGGCCGGCTCCTACATGATGGAAAAGCTGACCCAGGACATGGCCGACAAAGCCTGGGCCCTGATCGAGGAGATCGAGGCGATGGGCGGCATGACCAAGGCGGTCGAATCCGGCTGGGCCAAGATGAAGGTCGAAGAGTGTGCCGCCGAGAAGCAGGCCCGCATCGACTCCGGCAAGGACGTCATCGTCGGCGTCAACAAGTACAAGCTGGCCAAGGAAGACCCGATCGACATTCTCGACATCGACAACCACGTCGTGCGTGAAGCCCAGATCGAGCGCCTGGCGCGCATCCGAGCCACCCGCGATCAGGCCGCCGTCGATGCCGCGCTGGCCGCCCTGACCGAAGCCGCCAAGAGCGGCAACGGCAATCTGCTCGACCTGACCGTCAAGGCCGTGCGCCTGCGCGCCACCGTGGGCGAGATCTCCGATGCGCTGGAAGTGGTCTTCGGCCGCTATCGCGCCAACCCGCAGGCCGTCACCGGCATCTACAACTCGGTGGTGGAAGGCAACGAAGACTGGCAGGCCCTGAAGGCCGACATCGACGCCTTCGTCACCGAGGAAGGCCGCCGCCCGCGCATCATGATCGCCAAGCTCGGCCAGGACGGCCACGACCGCGGCGCCAAGGTGGTGGCTTCCGCCTTCGCCGACCTGGGCTTCGACATCGACATCGGCCCGCTCTTCCAGACCCCGGAAGAAGCTGCCCGTCACGCCGTCGAGAACGACGTGCATGCGGTGGGCTGTTCCAGTCTCGCCGCCGGCCACAAGACTCTCGTGCCGGCCGTCATCAAGGCCCTCAAGGATCAGGGCGCCGATGACATCATCACCTTCGTCGGCGGCGTGATTCCGGCCCAGGACTACGACGCGCTGTACCAGGCCGGTGCGGCCGGCATCTTCGGACCGGGCACCCCGATTCCGGCGGCCGCCCGTGAAGTGCTGAAGCAGATCCGCGCCGCCCGCAAGGCCTGATCCGCGACCGAAGTCCGCAAGTGCGCCGGCCTTGGCCGGCGCACAGGTCATTATCGAGCCCATGAACATGCCCGCCGATCTTCCGCAACGGGATGCTGCCGACCAGGCCCTGGTCGATGGCGTCCTCAAGCACCAGCTGCGCCCGCTGGCCAAGACGATCACGCTGATCGAGTCCCAGCGCACGGACCACAAGCAGCATGCCCGCAGCGTGCTGGAAGGCCTGCTGCCGCACACCGGCAAGTCGATGCGCGTCGGCATCTCTGGCGTGCCCGGGGTCGGCAAGTCCACCTTCATCGAAGCCTTGGGCCTGTATCTCATCGAGCAGGGCCACAAGGTGGCGGTGCTGGCGGTGGACCCGTCGTCCAGCGTCACCGGCGGTTCCATCCTCGGCGACAAGACCCGCATGGAGCTGCTGTCCCAGCGCACCGAGGCCTTCATCCGCCCGAGTCCGTCGGCGGGCAGCCTCGGCGGCGTCGCCGAGAAGACCCGCGAGGCGATGCTGGTCTGCGAGGCCGCCGGCTTCGACGTGATCATCATCGAAACGGTCGGCGTCGGCCAGTCCGAGACGGCAGTGGCCGGCATGACCGACATCTTCTGTCTGCTGCAGCTGCCCAATGCCGGCGACGACCTGCAGGCGATCAAGAAGGGGATCATGGAGATTGCCGACCTGATCGTCATCAACAAGGCTGACATCAATCCGCAGGCCGCCAACGTGGCGCGTTCGCAGATCAAGACCGCGCTGGGCATGCTGCGCCATGCCTCGCCCAACTGGACGCCGCCGGTGTTGATGCTGTCGGCGTTGCAGAAGCAGGGTATCGCCGAATTCTGGAATACCATCAACGATTACCGCTCTGCCATGAAACGGAGCGGGGAGTTCGAGGCCCGCCGGCGCCAACAGGCCCGTGCGTGGATGTGGGAACTCATCGACCAGGGCCTGCGGGCCCGGTTCGCAAGTCACGCCCGGGTGCAACAGGACCTGCCCGGTTTGCAAGCGGCCGTCGAGGCCGGCCAGACGACGCCCTCCGCGGCCGCGCTGCGGCTGCTGGGCTATCTGGGCTGAAAGAAATACATCCCGATTATTGACTGGAGGCTGTAAATGCACGACATCATCCACCAGCTGGAAAAGAAGCGCGAAGCGGCCCGCCTGGGTGGCGGCCAGAAGCGTATCGACAGCCAGCACAAGAAGGGCAAGCTGACGGCCCGTGAACGTATCGAGTTGCTGCTCGACCCGGATTCCTTCGAGGAATGGGACATGTTCAAGGAGCACCGTTGCGTCGACTTCGGCATGAACGAAGCCGAAAAGACCCCGGGTGACGGTGTGGTCGTCGGCTATGGCACCATCAACGGTCGCCTGGTCTTCGTGTTCTCCCAGGATTTCACCGTGTTCGGCGGTTCCCTGTCCGAAACCCATGCCGAGAAGATCTGCAAGGTGATGGATCAGGCCATGAAGGTCGGTGCCCCGGTGATCGGCCTCAACGACTCGGGCGGCGCCCGTATCCAGGAAGGCGTGGCCTCCCTCGGCGGCTATGCCGACGTGTTCCAGCGCAACGTGATGGCCTCCGGCGTCGTGCCGCAGATCTCCATGATCATGGGCCCCTGTGCCGGTGGCGCGGTGTATTCCCCGTCGATGACCGACTTCATCTTCATGGTGAAGGACTCGTCCTACATGTTCGTGACCGGTCCGGAAGTCGTGAAGACCGTGACCCACGAAGACGTCACCGCCGAGGAACTGGGCGGCGCGGTCACCCACACCAGCAAGTCCGGCGTGGCCGACCTGGCCTTCGAGAACGATGTCGAGGCGCTGTCCATGCTGCGCCGCTTCATGAACTTCCTGCCGGCCAACAACCGGGAGCTGCCCCCCGTCACGCCGACCAACGATCCGGTCGCCCGTTACGACTACTCCCTCGACACCCTGGTGCCGGACAACGCCAACAAGCCGTATGACATGAAGGAGCTGATCGTCAAGGTTGTTGACGACAGCGACTTCTTCGAGCTGCAGCCCGACTACGCCAAGAACATCATCATCGGTTTCGGTCGCATCGACGGCAGCCCGGTGGGCATCGTCGCCAACCAGCCGCTGGTGCTGGCCGGCTGCCTGGACATCAAGAGCGCCATCAAGGCCGCCCGTTTTGTCCGCTTCTGCGATGCCTTCAACATTCCGGTGGTCACCTTCGTGGACGTTCCGGGCTTCATGCCGGGTACCGCCCAGGAATACGGCGGCATCATCAAGCACGGCGCCAAGCTGCTCTACGCCTACGCCGAGTGCACCGTGCCGAAGGTTACCGTGATCACCCGCAAGGCCTACGGCGGCGCGTATGACGTGATGTCCTCCAAGCACCTGCGTGGCGACGTGAACCTCGCCTGGCCGTCGGCCGAAATCGCGGTGATGGGCCCGAAGGGCGCCGTGGAGATCATCTTCCGCGAAGAGAAGAACGATCCCGCCAAGCTCGCCGAGCGTGAAGCCGAGTACAAGGAAAAGTTTGCCAACCCGTTCGTGGCCAGTGCCCGCGGCTTCATCGACGACGTCATCATGCCGCACGCCACCCGCAAGCGGATCGCCCGCTCGCTGGCGATGCTGAAGGACAAGCAGCTCGATAACCCGTGGCGCAAGCACGGCAACATTCCGCTGTGATCGCCGAGGACGCCCAAGACATGTTTACCAAGATCCTGATTGCAAACCGCGGCGAAATCGCCTGCCGCGTCATCAAGACTGCCCGCAAGATGGGCATCAAGACCGTCGCCGTCTATTCCGAGGCCGACAAGGACGCCCTGTTCGTGGACCTGGCCGACGAGGCCGTGTGCATCGGACCGGCGGCATCCAAGGAATCCTACCTGGTCGCCGACAAGATCATCGCCGCCTGCAAGCAGACCGGCGCCGAGGCGGTGCACCCGGGCTACGGCTTCCTGTCCGAGAACGCCGAGTTCTCGCGCCGCCTGGAAGAAGAAGGCATCAAGTTCATCGGTCCGAAGCACTACTCCATCGCCAAGATGGGTGACAAGATCGAGTCCAAGAAGCTCGCCATCGAAGCCAAGGTCAACACTATCCCCGGCCACAACGATGCCATCGACGGCCCCGATGCCGCCGTGGAAATCGCCAGGAAGATCGGCTACCCGGTGATGATCAAGGCCTCCGCCGGCGGCGGTGGCAAGGGCCTGCGGGTGGCGTACAACGACGCCGAAGCCCATGAAGGCTTCTCGTCCTGCGTCAACGAAGCACGCAACTCCTTCGGCGACGACCGCGTCTTCATCGAGAAGTACGTGCTCGAGCCGCGCCACATCGAAATCCAGGTGCTCGGCGACAGCCACGGCAACTACGTGTATCTGAACGAGCGCGATTGCTCGATCCAGCGCCGCCACCAGAAGGTCATCGAAGAGGCACCGAGCCCCTTCGTCGACCCCGAGATGCGCAAGGCGATGGGCGAACAGGCCGTGGCGCTGGCCCGCGCGGTGAACTACGAATCCGCGGGTACCGTCGAATTCGTCGTGTCCGGCGCGACCAAGGAGTTCTACTTCCTCGAGATGAACACCCGTCTCCAGGTGGAACACCCGGTCACCGAGCTGATCACCGGCCTCGACCTGGTCGAGCAGATGATCCGCGTCGCTTACGGCGAGAAGCTGCCGCTGACCCAGGCCGACGTGCAGATCAATGGCTGGGCGATGGAATGCCGTATCAACGCCGAAGATCCGTTCCGCGGCTTCCTGCCGTCCACCGGCCGTCTGGTCAAGTTCCAGCCGCCGAAGGAAGTGCCGGGCCAGGTGCGCGTCGATACCGGTGTGTACGATGGCGGCGAGATCTCGATGTACTACGACTCGATGATCGCCAAGCTGATCGTGCACGGCGCCACCCGCGAGCAGGCGATTGCCCGCATGCGCGATGCGCTGAACGGTTTCGTGATCCGCGGCATCTCCTCGAACATTCCGTTCCAGGCCGCGCTGATGCAGCATCCGGTTTTCCATTCCGGCATCTTCGACACCGGCTTCATCCCCAAGCACTACCCGACGGGCTTCGATGCCTCGATGGTGCCGCACGACGATCCGGCCCTGCTGGTCTCGGTCGCCGCTTACGTCTACCGTGCCTTCACCGACCGTTCCGCGTCGATTACCGGCCAGCTGCAGGGCCACGAGCGCATCGTCGACGACCACTGGATGGTCATCCGCCTGAACAAGGAAGGCAACGAGCACCACCCGGTGATCGCCCGTCCGATCGACGGCGGCTACCACGTGGAATACAAGGGTGAGAGCTACGAGATCAAGTCCGACTGGAAGCTCGGCGAGTCCCTGTTCAACGGCACCTGCAACGGCGAAGAGTTCACCCTTCAGGTCGAACGCCACAAGATCAAGTACAGCCTGTTCCACTGGGGCACCCGCGCCGACTTCATGGTCATGAGCGCCCGTGCCGCCGAACTGCTGGCGCTGATGCCCGAGAAGCTGCCGCCCGACCTGTCCAAGTACCTGCTGTCCCCGATGCCGGGCCTGCTGCGCGAAATCTCTGTGCAGGTCGGCCAGGAAGTGAAGGCCGGCGAGAAGCTGGCAGTCATCGAAGCGATGAAGATGGAGAACATCCTGAAGGCCGAGCAGGACTGCAAGGTCAAGAAGATCTCCGCCTCGGCAGGTGCAAGCCTGTCGGTGGACGAAGTCATCATCGAGTTCGAGTAATCAATAACCGGCGCCATCCGGCTTTCCCGGCTGGATGGCGCGACAGTCGGTTTTCGTTCGATGGGGAGGGAGATCCGCCGAAAAGCGGGTTCCTGTCGAGGGAGCGGGGTCGTCTCAGGACGGCCCCTTTTTTTGTCTGTCGACCTGGCGCCGAGCACCACCTGTGGGGGCGAATGAACTCGCCCCCACAGGTGCTTTTCCAACACGATCCCTCCTGCAGGAGGGGGCAGGCTGTCAGCCGTAGCGGCGCGCCGCTTCCACCGCCAGGCCGGCGCCGATGCTGCCGAACAGGTCGCCTTCGACGCTACGGGCCTGGGGCAGCTCGGCGGCGATGCGTTCGCGCAGTTGCGGCACGCCGCTGGCGCCACCGGTGAAATACAGCGTATCGACCTGGTCGCGGGCCACGCCGGCTTCATCGAGCAACTTGCCGACCGTCGCGGCAACCCGCTCGACCAGGCTGCGGGTGGCCAGCGTGAAGGCCTCGCGGGTGATCTCGTGGGCCAGCCCTGGCTCCAGGCGGTCCAGCTGCATATGGGTGGTGGTCGCGGTGGACAGGTCGATCTTGGCCTGCTCGACCTGCAGGGCCAGCCAGTGTCCTTCCCGCTGGCCGATCAGGCGGGCAAGGCGGTCCAGCTCCTGGCGGGCCGCCGCATCCCGGTAAATGGCCTGGAAGTCGGCAAAGGCCTGGCGGGTGTAGGCGAAGTTGATGGTGTGCCAGGTCGCCAGCTGGAAGAACAGGGCCGACGGCACTTCGGCTCCGCTCTTCATCTGGCCCTTGTAGCCGAGCAGCGGCATCACGCATTCCAGGCTCAGCGCCCGGTCGAAGTCGGTGCCGCCCACGTGCAGGCCGGCGTTGCCGAGCAGGTCTTCGCGGCGGTCCAGGTGCTTGGCCCGTTCAGGCGACAGGCGTACCAGCGAGAAGTCGGCGGTGCCGCCGCCGATGTCGGCGATCAGCACCAGTTCCTCGCGGTCGAGGCCGGCTTCGTAGTGCAGTGCCGCGCCGATCGGCTCGAACTGGAAACTCACGTCCTTGAAGCCCACCTGGCGGGCGATCGCCTCGAGGGTGTCCTGGGCGCGCTGGTCTGCGACGGTATTGTCGTCCACGAAATACACCGGGCGGCCGAACACCGCCTGCTCGAAGCTGCGCCCGGCCTCGGCCTCGGCGCGGGCCTTCAGTTCGCCGATGAAGCTCGCCAGCAGATCGCGGAAGCGCAGTGCGCGGCCGCCGACCTCGGTACTGCCGTCCATCAGGTTGCTGCCCAACAGGCTCTTGATGGCCCGCATCAGGCGGCCTTCGTAGCCCTCCAGGTATTCCGCCAGCGCATCCCGCCCGTAATGGGTGGTCTCCTCGTCCGCATTGAAGAAGACCGCGGACGGCAGCGTTGCCTTGCCGTCCTCGAGGGGCAGAAGCGTCGGCAGGCCGGGACGCAGCCAGCCGACGGTGGAATTGGACGTGCCGAAGTCGATGCCGCAGGCGCGGGCGGGGTTGAGGCTCATGGTGATGCGGGGAAAGGCAAGGGCGCGAATCCTACGCCCGTTGGCGGGCAGGGTGAAGACGGCGATGGCAGTCCGCCATGGCTGCCGCGGCGTGGCGGCAGCCAATTCCTGTCGAGGTGGCGGTATTTCCCGTCGGTCGGGCTCATTCCTTTTTCAACAGCGAGCCCAGCCCTGCAAACGGTGAATGGGTGGCGGCCTTGCCGGGCTGCTTGGCGGCCACGTTGCCCTGGGTGGCTTCGAGTTGGCGCTGGTGTTCGTTGTCGTGGCAGTACACGCACAGCAGTTCCCAGTTGCTGCCGTCGGGTGGGTTGTTGTCGTGGTTGTGGTCGCGGTGATGCACCGTCAGTTCGCGCAGGTTGGTGACGGTGAATTCGCGGGCGCAGCGGCCACAGACCCACGGGTAGATCTTCAGGGCCTTTTCGCGGTAGCCCTCGGCGCGCTTGTCGGCGGCACGGCGGGCTTCGAGGACCAGACGGTCGAGTTTTTCGCTCATCGCTTGTTTCCGGGGAGACGTTGTTCGAGGTCGGCCAGCGCATCTTCGATGACGCTTGCTGCCCAGTCCAGTTCGGCTTCGGTCACGACCAGCGGCGGGGCGAAGCGCAGCACCGAGTCGTGGGTGTCCTTGGTCATCAGGCCGCGGGCCAGCAGCCATTCGGCGGCGGTGCGGGCGTTGACGCGGCGGGTGTCCAGTTCCATGCCGATCAACAGGCCGCGGCCGCGTACCTCGCGGATCAGCGGGTTGCGGATGGCCTGCAGGCGGGCCATGAAGGCGCTGCCGAGGCGGTCGGAGCGCTCGACCAGTTTCTCCTCGGCCAGCAGGGCCAGGGCTTCGGCCGCGACGGCCGCGCCGAGCGGGTTGCCGCCGAAGGTGGAGCCATGGTCGCCGGGGTGGAATACCTGCATCACCGTCTCGTCGGCGAGGAAGGCCGAGACCGGCAGCAGGCCGCCGCCGAGGGCCTTGCCGAGGATCACGCCGTCAGGGCGCACGCCGTCGTGCTGGCAGGCCAGCAGGCGGCCGGTGCGGCCGAGGCCGGTCTGCACCTCGTCGGCGATCAGCAGTACGTTGTTGGCGCGGCAGATCTCGGCGCAGCGGACCAGCCAGCCGGTTGGCGGTACATGGATGCCGCCTTCGCCCTGGATCGGCTCGAACAGGAAGGCTGCGGTGTGTGGTGTGATCGCTGCGGCGAGGGCCTCGGCATCGCCGAAGGGAATGCTGTGAAAGCCTGGCGAGAAGGGGCCGAAGCCGTCCCGGTACTGGGCCTCCGAGGAGAAGCCGATGATGGTCGTCGAGCGGCCGTGGAAGTTGTCGTCGCAGACGATGATCTCGGCCTGCCCCTCGGGTACCCCCTTGATCTTGTGGGCCCATTTGCGGGCTGCCTTGAGGGCGGTTTCGACGGCCTCCAGGCCGGTGTTCACCGGCAGTGCCTGATCGTAGCCGAGCAGCGCCGACAGGCGCTCCAGCATCAGAGGAAGACGGTCGTTGGCGTAGGCACGGGAGGTCAGCGCCAGGCGGCGGGCCTGTTCGGTGAGCACCTTGACCAGGCGCGGGTGGCTGTGGCCGAAGCTGACCGCCGAGTAGGCGCTCATCATGTCCAGGTAGCGCCGGCCTTCCACGTCCCACAGCCACACCCCTTCGCCGCGGGTGAACACCACCGGCAGCGGCGCGTAGTTGTGGGCGCCGAAGGTGTGCTCGCGGGCCAGCAGGTTGGTGGTGGTCGGGCCGAGGGCCGCAGCGGCGAAGTCCAGCACCCAGCGCGCGCCGCTGCCGTCCCGGTCCCGTTCGGGCACGTATTCGACGATTTCCAGCGCGACGAGGTCGGCGCAACTGCGCAGGCCGTGCAGGCAGTCGGCGAGCTCCTGCGGGTCGAGGCCGTCCGGCTCCAGGCAGGTGGTGGCCGGCAGCAGCGCGCAATCCACGGAGTCCAGGTCTACCGACACGCCGAAGCCGGTGGTGCCCTCGCGGGCGATGCTCATGGCTTCGCACAGTACGGCCGGCAGGCCGCGGCGCTTGACCTCGGGCATGAAGAAGATGCGCACGCCGAGGCGCTTGAGCAGGGCCAGCTCCTCGGGCTCCCAGGAGCGCGCACCGACGATGGCCACATGGGCCGGGTCGAGGTGGGGGCCGGGCACGCCGGTCAGGCCCGCATCGCCGACGCCGAGCAGCGCCGCCAGCGGCATGCCGTGGATGTTGCCACTGTGGGTGGTTTGCGGTGTGTGGGCGTCCAGGTGGGCATCGATCCAGATCAGGCCCAGCTTGCCGCGTCCCTCCAGCGCCCGCGCTGCGCCGCGCCAGGTGCCGGCGCCGATCGCGTGGTCGCCGCCCAGCACCAGCGGTACCGCGCCGTCGGCGCACAGGGCGGCGACTTCATCGGCCAGGTCGTGGAGCAGGGCGCTGACGTTGCCCAGCCGCTCCGGCAGGGAGGCGCGGGGTGGCTTGGGGGCGCTGGGCTCGTGCAGGGATTGCCACTGGGCAGCAATGCCGCGACTGCGCAGCTGGGCGTCGAGGCCGAAGTCCTTGAGGGTCCGCGGACCGGCGGCGGGGCCAAAGATCGGCGCACCGAAGCAGGATCCGACACCGACGATGCGGACCGGGCGGGAGGGCGCGAGCAGGGCGGGCATGGTCTTCCTCCGAAGGCGGTTGGGCCGAGATGGCCGTCATGCCTGTTTGAGCGGGCCGCGGTGGCTTCGTTCAAGGCCGGGCGTGCGGCTTACCACGGGTTCAGTGCCGCGGGCACGGCGTCCTGGCCTCAGTGCAGCAGATGCCAGGCTTCGGTGGTGGCCAGTGCGGCCAGCAGCACGGTGCAGCCGATCAGCCAGTAACGGGTGCGGCGGCTTTCGGTGACCAGGCGGGCGAGTTCGGCGCGGTGGTCTTCCGCCACCGGTTGGGCGGCCAGCGCCTGGTGCACCAGGCGGGGCAGCTGCGGCAGCGTGGCGGCCCACGACGGGGCCTCGTCCTTGACGTGGCGCAGCAGCGCGCGCCAGCCGATCTGGTCGTTCATCCAGCGTTCGAGGAAGGGCTTGGCGGTCTTCCACAGATCGAGGTCCGGGTCGAGCTGGCGGCCGAGGCCTTCGACGTTGAGCAGGGTCTTCTGCAGCAGCACGAGCTGGGGCTGGACTTCCATCTCGAAGCGGCGGGCGGTCTGGAACAGGCGCAGCAGCGTCTTGCCGAAGGAGATGTCCTTCAGCGGACGGTCGAAGATCGGTTCGCAGACCGCGCGGATCGCCCCTTCGAACTCGTCCACGCGGGTATGCGACGGCACCCAGCCGGCCTCGATGTGGGCCAGCGCGACGCGCCGGTAGTCGCGCTGGAAGAAGGCCAGGAAATTGGTGGCCAGGTACTTCTTGTCGGAGTCGTTGAGGGTGCCGATGATGCCGAAGTCCAGCGCGATGTAGCGTCCGCGGGCCGGGCCGTCGGTGGCCACGAAGATGTTGCCGGGGTGCATGTCGGCATGGAAGAAGCCGTCGCGGAACACCTGCGTGAAGAAGATCTCGACGCCGGCGCGGGACAGGTGCTTGAGGTCGATGCCGTTCTGCTTGAGGGCCTCGAGCTGGGAGATCGGAATGCCCTTCATGCGCTCCATCACCATCACGTTGGTGGAGCAGAAGTCCCAATGCACTTCGGGGACCACGAGCAGCTCTGAATCCTTGAAGTTGCGCCGCAGCTGGGAGCAGTTGGCGGCCTCGCGCATCAGGTCGAGCTCGTCGCGCAGGTACTTGGAGAATTCGGCGACCACTTCCCGTGGCTTCAGGCGGCGGCCTTCCGGCCATACCTTTTCGAGCACCGTGGCGGCTGCGTCGAGCAGGGCCAGGTCGTGGGCGATCACCGGGGCGATGCCAGGGCGCAGGATCTTGACCGCCACTTCGGTGCCGTCGGGCAGCTCGGCGAAATGCACCTGGGCGATGGAGGCCGAGGCCACCGGCTCCCGCTCGAAGCGGGCGAAAACCTCGTCGGCCGGCTTGCCGTAGGCTGCGTGCAGCTGGGCCAGTGCTTCTGCGGAGGAGAAGGGCGGTACCCGGTCCTGCAGGCGGGCCAGCTCTTCGGCGATGGCGGGGGGCAGCAGGTCGCGACGGGTGGACAGCATCTGGCCGAACTTGACGAAGATCGGACCGAGGGATTCGAGGGCCTGGCGCAGCCGCGCGCCGGCCGGTTCGTTGAAGCTCCGGCGGAAGCGGGTGAGCTTGGCCAGCCAGGCCAGGCGGCCGGTCGGCTCGTTGGAGAGGACCATCTGATCGAGCCCGTATTTCAGGCTCACGGAGACGATCTTGACGAGTCGGAAGAGACGCACGGCGGCTGTGGAAAAGGAAAACGCGGATTGTGCCCGGAAAGACCGAGCGACGAAAGCCGGCTTGGCCGGTCGTCAGCGTCGCTTGGCGGGGCGTGGCGGTGTTTTCGGTGAAGGGGCCGGTGCGGCCGTGTTCTGCACCGGTGCCGGTGCAATGCGGCCCGGCTGCACCTGTTCCAGCAGCCAGCGGGTGGCAACGTGGATCTCCCGCTTCAGGGCCTCGTCTTCGGCCGGCATGCCGAAGCTCAGGCTGGCCATGCCGGTGTCGTCGATGGCAAAGGCCGGCAGCCGCCATTCCCGCTCGACGACGAACAGATGGTCGCCGTCGCGGATCGCCTTCTGGGCGATGACATAGCCGTAGGGGCGGTTCTCGAAGTTGCCGCAATAGGCCGTGCGGGTGGCGCTGCTCAAGCCGTCGCGGGTGGCGCTGACCAGCCCGCTGGTGGTGAAGCCGGTGCAATGCCGCGCCAGTCCGGCGGCGATGTAGGCGAGGTAGGTGTCCGGGCCCATGTCCTGCGCGGCGAAGCGCTGCACTAGGATGCGGTCGCGATAATCTTCCAGGCCCTGGCCGCGGGGCAGGTATTCCTCGTGGCGGACACCCTTGCCTTCCCGCAGGTCGACGATGCGCCAGGCTGGGCCGGACGGCATCGGCACCGGCCAGTGGAGGGTCGCGGGCTCGGCGCAAGCCGCCGTGGCGGCGAGCAGGCTGGCAAGGAGGACGGTCGGTCGGAGGAGGCTCACGGTCGTTTCCGATGGCGCACACGGACCACAACGATAGGGCAAGGACATGTTTTTTGCCATGCCGGTCGCACTTTGTTACCGGCGGGACGCCGGTGTCCCGCCGTGGCAACGCCTGCTTGGATATAATCCTGTGCTTTTAGTCGCAGTGTTTGCCATGAGCGCCGATTCCAAAACCCAGCTTGCCGACCTTTTGCGCGCCGCCCTGTTGAGCGTCGCCCCCGAACAGGCCGAAACCCCCATCAACCTGGAGCGTCCCAAGCAGGCCGGCCACGGTGATTTTGCAAGCAACCTGGCGCTGCAGCTGGCCAAGCCGCTGAAGCGCAATCCGCGTGAGCTGGCCAACCTGCTGCTGGCCGAACTGCCCAAGTCCGACCTGATCGCCAAGGCCGAAGTGGCTGGCGCCGGCTTCATCAACTTCACGCTGGTCTCCGACGCCAAGACCGCCGTCGTGCGCAGCGTGCTGGAGCGCGGCGAGGCCTTCGGCCGCGGTGACAAGAGCGGCGTCAAGGTGCAGGTGGAATTCGTCTCCGCCAACCCCACCGGCCCGCTGCACGTCGGCCACGGCCGCGGTGCGGCCTACGGCGCGTCCCTGTCCGACGTGCTCGACTTCGCCGGTTTCGAAGTCACCCGCGAGTACTACATCAACGACGCCGGCCGGCAGATGGACATCCTGGCGCTGTCCACCTGGCTGCGTTACCTCGACCTGTTCGGCATCGCGATTGCCTTCCCGCCCAACGCCTACCAGGGCGACTACGTGAAGGACATGGCGGCGCAGATCAAGGAATCCCACGCCGACCGCTTCGCCAAGGTGTCCGCTGCCGACGTGCTGGCCGGCGCGCCGTCCGTCGAGGCCGACAAGGAAGGCCACCTGGATGCGCTGATCGCCAACGCCAAGAACCTGCTCGGTTCCGACTACGCATGGGTGCATGGCTTCGCGCTCACCGAGCAGCTCGGCGACGGCCGCGAGGATCTGGCCGAGTTCGGCGTGACCTTCGACAAGTGGTTCTCCGAGCGCTCCCTGTTCGACACCGGTCTGGTCGAAAAGGCCGTCACCGCGCTGGAAGCCGGCGGCCACCTGTACGAACAGGACGGCGCCAAGTGGTTCCGCTCCACCGCCTTCGGCGACGAGAAGGACCGCGTCGTGCAGCGCGAGAACGGACTGTTCACCTATTTCGCGTCCGACATCGCCTACCACGCCAACAAGTACGAGCGTGGCTTCGACCGCATCATCGACATCTGGGGCGCCGACCACCACGGCTACATCCCGCGCGTGAAGGGCGCCCTGCAGGCCCTCGGCCTGCCGCCCGAGAAGCTCGACGTGGCGCTGGTGCAGTTCGCGGTGCTGTACCGCGACGGCCAGAAGGCAGCGATGTCCACCCGCTCCGGCGAGTTCGTCACGCTGCGCGAGCTGCGCAACGAGGTCGGCAACGACGCCTGCCGCTTCTTCTACGTGTTGCGCAAGGCCGACCAGCACCTGGACTTCGACCTCGATCTGGCCAAGAGCCAGAGCAACGAGAACCCGGTGTATTACATCCAGTACGCCCATGCCCGCCTGTGCTCGGTGCTCAACCAATGGAACGGCACGCCGGCCGACCTGCTCGAGGCCGACCTCGCCCGTCTCGACAATGAGCGCGAGCTGGCCCTGTGCGCACGCCTGACCGCCTTCCCGGAAGTCGTCCGCAGCGCTGCCGCCGATTACGCGCCGCACCAGATCGCCTTCTACCTGAAGGACCTGGCCGGCGAGTTCCACAGCTACTACAACGCCGAACGCATGCTGGTGGACGATGAAGGCCTCAAGCTCGCCCGTCTGGCCCTGGCCGCCGCGGTGCGCCAGGTGATCCGTAACGGCCTCGCGCTGCTGGGTGTCTCCGCTCCCGAATCCATGTAATCGCCGGACCCGTCGTTCATGAGCCGTGATCTGAAACCCCGTCTGCAGACCAACAAGCCGAAATCGGGCAGCCGGGGCAGCACCCTGGTCGGTATCTTCGTCGGACTGATTCTCGGCGCGCTGGTGGCGGCGGGGATCGCGCTGTACTTCACTTCTTCGTCGCCGTTCCAGAAGTCGAAGCAGGAAGACAAGCCGGTGGCGCCGCCGCCGCCGCCCAAGCCGCAGAGCAGCGAGCCCATCGCGCTGCCCGGCAAGGCCGGCGACAAGCCGGTGGAGAAGCCGCGTTTCGACTTCTACAACGTGTTGCCGAAGGGCACCGATGCGCTGCCGGCGCCGGGAAAGCCCGAGGAAACCACCGAGGACATCCGGCCGGCCAAGCCGGAGAAGGCCGACAAGTCTGACAAGACCGCCAAGACCGACGAGGTCCAGAAGGGCGACAAGGCCAAGGCCGACGCCGAACGCGCCAAGGCTGAGGCCGCCCTGCTCGACAAGCCGCTGACGCCCGAGAAGTACTACCTGCAGGCGGGTTCGTTCGAAGACCCCTCCGAAGCGGACAATCTGAAGGCGCGTCTTGCGTTGATGGGGGTGGAAGCCAGCGTGCAGAAGGTCGACGTGCCCGACAAGGGCACCGTGCATCGGGTCAGAACCGGTCCCTACCTGGGGGCCGATGAAATGAACAAGGCCAAGCAGCAGCTCGCTGCTGGTGGCATCAATGCCGCCATCGTCCGGATCAAGCCCAAGGAACCAAAGCCGGCCAGCAGCGCTCAATGAGTGCTTTGCCGATTCAAGGAGAAACCGTAATGCAGCGTCGTGATGTCCTCAAACAGCTTTCCGCCGCGGTGGCCGTCGGCCTCATCGGGCGTCCCGTCCTGGCCCAGAGCGGCAGCGGCTTCGAGCTGGTTTCGCCGCCGCAGCCGACCGAGGCCAAGGGCAAGGTTGAGGTGATCGAGTTCTTCCATTACGGTTGCCCTCACTGCCGGGCCTTCGACCCGCTGCTGGAGCAATGGGTCAAGAAGGTGCCGGCCGATGTGTACTTCCACCGCGTGCCGGTGACCTGGGGCAATCCCCAGCTGGCCGGTTTCGCCCGTCTGCACCTGACCCTCGCGGCAACGGGCGATCTGGCCCGCCTGCACGGGCAGGTCTTCGATGCGATCCAGACCGACAAGCAGCCGCTGCATACCGAAGCCGGTGCCCAGGAGTGGGCGGTCAAGAAGGGCATCGACAGCAAGAAGTTCCTCGATGCCTACCGCTCCTTCGGCGTGCAGGTCGGCTTGCAGCGTGTCGAGAAGCTCGGCCGCGATTACAAGGTGCAGGGCGTGCCGACCCTGGCCATCGACGGCAAGTACTTCACCTCCGCCTCCATCGCCGGCTCCCACGAGGCTTCCCTGAAGGTGGCCGACCAGCTGATCGTCCGCGCCCGCGGCGAGCAGGGCCGCAAGTAAGCCGTTCCGGTCGCGGTGCCAGCGGTGCCGCGGCCAGGTCCTTCACCCTCCTCCCCTTTTCCGCCTCTTTACCTGTGACGCTCCGCGTATTCATCACCGGTGCCTCGAGCGGCATCGGTGCTGCGCTGGCCCGCCACTATGCAGCGGCCGGTGCCAGCCTGGGCCTGGTCGGACGGCATCGCGAGGCGCTGGCCGAGCTGGCGGCCGGCCTGCCTGGCGTGCATGCCGTGTATGGCGTCGACGTGGCACAGCCGGGGGCGCTGGCCGATGCCGCGACGGATTTCATGGCCCGCTTCGGGGTGCCCGACGTGGTGATCGCCAACGCCGGCGTGTCGGTGGGCACGCTGACGGAGGAAGCCGACGACCTGGCAGCGTTCGAACGGGTGATGCGTACCAACGTGCTGGGTATGGTCGCCACCTTCCAGCCCTTCGTCGCGCCACTGCGCCAGTGCGGTGGCGGGCGCCTGGTCGGCATCGCCTCAGTGGCCGGCATCCGCGGCCTGCCCGGCGCCGGGGCCTACAGCGCGTCGAAGGCGGCGGCGATCGCCTATCTGGAAAGCCTGCGCGTCGAGCTGCGTGGCAGTGGCGTGAAGGTGGTGACCATCGCGCCGGGCTACATCGACACGCCGATGACCGCCATCAATCCCTATCCGATGCCCTTCCTGCTGCCTGCCGACGAGGCCGCGCGGCGCTTTGCGCGGGCCATCGAGGCGGGTGTCGGCTACACCGTCATCCCGTGGCAGATGGGCGTGGTCGCCAAGTTGCTGCGCCTGCTGCCCAATCCGCTGTTCGACCGCCTGTTCGCGCGGGCCGGGCGCAAGCCGCGGGGCTTGCCGCTGTAGCCTGCGCCGGCGCCGTCAGTGGGCGGCGTCGCCGGTGGCGGCGGGCCGGCTGTGGGTCGGGTGGGTCAGCCACACGCTGACGAGCAGCAGCAGGAACAGGCAA
The DNA here is from genome assembly GCF_002028455.1 of Zoogloea sp. LCSB751. Lineage (GTDB taxonomy): Bacteria > Pseudomonadota > Gammaproteobacteria > Burkholderiales > Rhodocyclaceae > Zoogloea. Next base: position 120,031 of record NZ_MWUM01000011.1, read on the forward strand.
CCCGACAGCCAGAACACATCGTTGGCGGCCAGTGAAAAGGCTTGCACGTTGACCTGGCGTTCCAGGATCCCGAGGCCGCGGGTCAGATCGATGCCCTGGGCCTGCAACTGGTTCAGCGTGTCTCCGGCGATCGGGTTATAGACGCTCACCTGCGCGGCCAGCTGTTCGTGGTGCAGCGCCGCGCGGCGCTCCCACAGGGTGGTCATCAGCGACGCGCCGAAGGCCCCGCAGGTGATCCGCACGAAGTTCGACACGCCCGACGCCGACGGCACGCGCTCCATCGGCAGCCCCGACAGGGTGATCGACACCAGCGGGATGAAGAAGCAGGCCATCGCGATACCCTGGATCAGCTGCGGTACCACGATACTGCCCGGTGCGATGTCGGTGGAGAAGCCCGCGCGCATGAACGACACCAGCGCGAAAACCAGGAAGGCCACGGTGGCCAGACGGCGCGGGTCGGTGCGCGGCAGGATCTTGCCGACCGCCGGCGACAGCAGCAGCGCCAGGATGCCGATCGGTGCCGTCACCAGCCCGGCCCAGGTGGCCGTGTAGCCCATGTACTGCTGCAGCCACAGGGGCAATACCACCACGTTGCCAAAGAACACGCCGTAGGCGGTGGCCAGCGCGATGACGCCGAACAGGAAGTTGGGGCGGGCGAACAGGCTCAGGTCCACCACCGGGTGTTCCTCGGTGAGCTCCCAGACGACGAACAGCGCGAAGCCCACCACCGTCACCACCGCCAGCGCGACGATCTCGGCGGACTGGAACCAGTCCAGCTCCTTGCCCTTGTCGAGCAGGATCTGCAGCGCGCCGACCCAGATCACCAGCAGCGCCAGCCCGACCTTGTCGATGGGCAGCTTGCGGGTCGGTGTCTCGCGGTGTTTCAGCAGCTGCCAGCTCATCCAGGCTGCGCCGATGCCGACCGGCACGTTGATGTAGAAGATCCACGGCCAGGACAGGTTGTCCGACAGCCAGCCGCCGAGGATCGGGCCCATCACTGGCGCGACGAGGGTCGTCATCGACCACATCGCCAGCGCCATGCCGGACTTTTCCCGTGGGTAGGCCTGCAGCAGCAGGGCCTGGGACAGCGGGATCATCGGCCCGGCGACGGCACCCTGCAGCACCCGCGCGGCGATCAGCATCTCCAGGCTGCCGGCCAGGCCGCACAGCAGTGAGGCGAGCACGAACAGCACCACGGAGGCGACGAACAGGCGCACCTGGCCGACGCGCTGGCTGAGCCAGCCGGTCAGCGGCACGGCGATGGCGTTGGCGACGCCGAATGAGGTGATGACCCAGGTGCCCTGGGTCGGGCTGACGCCCAGGTCACCGGCGATGTTGGGCAGGGACACGTTGGCGATGGTGGTGTCCAGCACATTCATGAAGGTCGCCAGCGACAGGGCCACGGTGGCCAGCCGGCGTGCCCCCGGTTCGAGGGGCGGCAGCGGAGCGGGGGCGGCGCTCATCGCTCAGGCCCGGGTGCGGCGCGGGGTGGCCAGGGCGGCCGCCGGCGGGATGGCTGGCAGGGTGACCTCCGGCAGGCCGGCTGCCTGCCCGCCGCTGTTGGTCGAGATGATCGCGCGGATGCGTTCGCGGGCGGCCTTGCCCAGGTCGGCGAAGACGTCGGTATGGGCCACCGGCACGGCGGGCGCGGCGTCCAGCGGCGCGTCGCCGCCGTCGTGAAGATCCACCTCCACCTGCATCGACAGGCCAATGCGCAGCGGATGGGCGGCGAGTTCCTGCGGGTCGAGGCTGATCCGCACGGGCACCCGCTGCACGACCTTGATCCAGTTGCCGCTGGCGTTCTGCGCCGGCAGCAGGGCGAAGGCGGCGCCGGTACCGGCGGCCAGGCCGGCGATCTTGCCGTGGTATTCGACCTTCGAGCCATACACGTCGGCACTCAGGGTTACCGGCTGGCCGATGCGCATGCGGCCGAGCTGGCTCTCCTTGAAGTTGGCGTCCACCCACACCTGTTCCAGCGGCACGACGGCCATCAGCGGCGTTCCGGCGCTCACCCGCTGGCCGACCTGCACCGCACGGCGGGCGACGAGGCCGCCGACCGGAGCCGGCACCACGCTGCGCGCGAAGGCCAGGTAGCTTTCCTCGACCTTGGCGGCCGCCCGCAACACGTTGGGGTGGCTTTCGATGCGGGTACCGCTGGTCTGCACCCGGTTGGTGGTGAGCTGCTCACGGGCCGTCTGCACGGCGGTTTCGGCGGCACGCAGCGCGGCGCGGGCGTGTTCGATCTCCTCGGCGGCGACGGCGCCGGTGCCGGCCACCTGCTGGCGGCGGGCCAGGTCGTCCCTGGCCTTGGCGAGGTCGGCTTCCTTCTGCTTGACCGCCGCGTCGAGGGCGCCGCCGCCGGCGTACAGCGCACGTACTTCGCGCACCGTCTGGCCGAGCTGGGCCTCGGCCTGCTGCAGCGCGACGCGGGCGTCGGCGTCGTCGAGGCGGACCAGCGGCTGGCCGGCCTTAACCAATTGGGTGTCGTCGGCATCGATGGCGACCACCGTGCCGGCGACTTGCGGTGTGATTTGCACGACGTTGCCGGCCACGTAGGCGTCGTCGGTGTGTTCCAGGTAGCGGCCGTGGGTCATCCACCAGCCGCCCCAGGCGGCGCCGGCCAGGGTGCAGGCGACGGCGATGGTGATAAGGCTGCGCTTGCGCTTGCCGTTGGTGGTGTTTGCTGCGGTGCGGTCGGGGCTGGTCATGGTCCAGTTCCTTCTTGGCGGGATCAGTGGGACGTGTTGGTGGGCAGGTAGCCGCCGCCGAGGGCGCGGGCCAGGCCGGCGCTGGCGTCGAGGCGGCGGGTGCGCAGCTCCGCGGTGAGGCGGCGCTGGACGAGCAAGGGGGTTTCGGCGGCGAGGACGGCCGTGTAGCTGGCGAGGCCGGCCCGGTAGCGCACTTCGGTGAGGCGCCAGGCGTCTTCGTAGCGGGCCAGCGCAGCTTGCTGGTCGCGTCCTTCGATGTCGGCACCGCGCCAGCTGGTGAGTTGGTCGGCTACGTCGCGCAGGGCATCGACGAGGGTCGCGTTGTACTGGGCGATGGCCGCGTCCTGTTCGGCGTTGCGTGCGGCCAGGCGACTGCGCAGGCGGCCGCTGTCGAACACCGGCAGGTGGATCGCCGGGCCGACGCCGAGCATGCGGCTGCCGCCTTCGAAGAGGTTGGACAGGCCGATGGACTGCAGGCCGATGAAGGCGTTGAGATTCACGTTCGGGTAGAAGTCGGCGCGGGCGGCGTCGGTCTCGCGGCGGCTGGCTTCGACGCGCCAGCGCTGGGCGTTCACGTCGGGCCGGCGGCCGAGGAGGTCGGCCGGCAGCTGGCTCGGCAGTGTCACGGCGACGTCGTGCAGGGCTGGCGGGGTGAGGTCGAGGCCGGCGTCGGGGCCGTGGCCGGTGAGGGCGGCCAGCTGATTGCGGACCAGCGCCAGTTGCACGTCGAGGGCGCTGCGTTCGGCGCGGGCGGCGGAGATGCCGGCGTCGGCCTGGCGCAGGTCGGTTTGGTTCTCGAGGCCGGCCTTCAGGCGCAGGCGGACCAGCTCCTGCAGCTTTTCGCGCTGCGTGACGGTGGCGTCGGCGATGGCCCGCAGCTGATGCAGGCGATCGAACTGCAGGTAGGCGCGGGTGATCGCGCTGCTCAGGATCAGGCGGGCGCCGGCGGCTTCGGCCTGGGCGGCGCGGGCATGACCGACGGCGGCATCCAGCGCGGCGCGGTTGCGGCCCCAGAAATCCAGGTCGAGGCTGAAGTCCAGCGCGGCCCGATTCAGGCTGGTGTAGCGCCCTCCCAGGCCGGGCGGGAAGATGTAATTCTCGGACAGACGCTGCTGGGTGCCTTCCGCGTTGGCGCCGATCTGCACGCCGTCGGCGGCCGCGGCCAGCCCAGCCATCGCGCGGGCCTGGGCGAGGCGGGCCTGGGCGAGTGTCAGGCTGGGGCTGTCGTGCAGCGCGTCGGCGATCAGGCGGTCGAGTTGCGGGTCGCCGTAGGCGGTCCACCAGGCGTCCGTGGGCCATTCGCCAACGGGGGCTGCCGCCAGGCTGCGTTGGCTGGCCAGCTGGTCCGGCGCAAGGGGCGCGGCGTGCGGGCTAAGGCCGCTGGGGCTGGCGCAGGCGCCGAGCAGGCCGAGCAGCGGTAACAGGAGGGCAAGATGTCGCTTCATACGGAATTTCCTGTATTGGGCTGAGACTGTCTGTGCTGTATCTGCCAGGGCAGATATTTACTTCAAAAAAAGCGGCGGAATCCGCCGCGCTGCCGGAGCGCTGTCCGGTTCAGTCGTTGCGCTTGTCCAGGTTGGTGACGATGCGTGAGATCAGTTGTTTGGTCAGCACGATCTCTTCTGGCGTGAAGTCCCTCAGCGCCTGGTTGAGCATGTCCACGACCCGCGGTACGAGCAGCGGGAGCAAGGCCTTGCCGGTGTCCGTGACGTGCAGCAAGACCACCCGCCGGTCGGTAGTGCTGCGTTCCCGGCGGATCAGCGCCTTTTCCTCGAGGCGATCGATCATGCGCGTCATCGAGCCGGTATCGCAGCCCATGCATTTGCACAGCGTACTTGCGGTTTCCCCGTTGCGCAGGGCGATCTGCTTGAGCACCGTCCATTGGGCCGTGGTGATGTCCAGATCGCCGATCCGTTCGTCGAGGGCCTGGGTGAGGCGGAGCTTGGCCTGATGCAGCAGGAAGCCGATGCTCTCCTCCTGGCGATAGTTCTCGACAGTGTAGGGCGGGGACTGCGGGGTATTGGCTGTATTGGGCATTTGCGGCAAGAGCAATTACTGCATAGGCAGATAATTTGCCTTTTCTCGATTCAAGTCAACAGGTATCCGTCACGGGAGAGAACCCGTGACGGCGAAGGGGGCGCTCAGGCCAGCTGGGTGATGGCCGGCAGGTACTTCTTGCCGAGGGCTTCGGCGACCTGCGGGTGGGTCACGTTGCCGGCGCAGATGTTGAGGCCGGCGCGCAGGCCGGCGTCGTCTTTCAGGGCTTCCTTCCAGCCCTTGTCGGCGATGGCCAGCACGAAGGGCAGGGTGGCGGCGTTGAGCGCGTAGGTGGCGGTGCGGGCCACGGCGCCGGGCATGTTGGACACGCAGTAGTGGACGATGCCGTCCACCAGGTAGGTGGGGTCGGCGTGGGTGGTCGGCCGGGAGGTCTCGAAACAGCCGCCCTGGTCGATGGCCACGTCCACGATCACCGCGCCGGGCTTCATCGCGGCGAGCATCGTGCGGGTGACCAGCTTGGGCGCGGTGGCGCCGGGGATCAGCACGGCGCCGATCACCAGGTCGGCCTGCAGCACCTGGCGCTCGATGGCGTCGCGGGTGGCATACAGCGTCTTGACGCGGCCGCCATAGACTTCGTCCAGGTGGCGCAAGACCGGCAGTGACTTGTCGAGGATGGTCACGTCGGCGCCGATGCCGACGGCCGTGTGCGCCGCATTGTTGCCCACCGTGCCGCCGCCGAGGATGATCACGCGGCCCGGCTCGACACCGGGCACGCCGCCGAGCAGTACGCCACGCCCGCCGTGGGATTTTTCGAGGGCGGCGGCGCCGGCCTGGATGCTCATGCGGCCGGCCACTTCCGACATCGGGGCGAGCAGCGGCAGGCCGCCGCCGGGGGCGGTGACGGTCTCGTAGGCGATGGCGGTGGCGCCGCTGGCGAGCAGTTCTTCGGCCTGGCCGGGGTCCGGCGCCAGGTGCAGGTAGGTGAACAGCACGTGATGGGGCTTGAGGCGGGCGCGCTCTTCGGCCAGCGGCTCCTTGACCTTGATGATCAGCGTGGCCTCCCCGAAGACTTCGTCGGCGCTCAGGGTGACCTTGGCGCCAGCCCGCTCGTAGTCGTTGTCGCTGGCGCCGATGCCATGGCCGGCGCCGGATTCGACGAAGACCTCGTGCCCGTGGGCGACGAGTTCACGGACCGAAGCGGGGGTCAGGCCGACCCGGTATTCGTGGTTTTTGGTTTCCCTTGGGACGCCGACTTTCATGATTTTCTCCGTTTATGCTGCGGCTGCGGCTTATCGCCCCAGATTACCGCGACTTGCGCCGGCTTCCAACAAGGATGCGGGTCTTGAGATACTGGCGGGATGATGAACGAGAGAGAAGTCGATTTCCTGGTGGACGCCACCGGTCAGCGCCACGATCCCTGGGAGGGGCCGGCGCGTATCGTGTCGCTGGTGCCGTCGCTGACCGAACTGGTGTGCGAACTCGGGCTGGCCGACCAATTGGTCGGGCGTACCGGCTTTTGCATTCATCCACGGGCGACCCTCAAGACCATTCCCAAGGTTGGCGGGACGAAGGACGTGAACCTGGCCCGCCTGCGCGAACTGGCGCCGACCCACGTGATCGTCAATATCGACGAGAACCGCAAGGACTGTGTGGAGGAGATCGCCCGCTTCGTGCCGAACGTGATCGTTACCCACCCGTGCCAGCCGGAGGACAACCTGCCGTTGTACCGTCTGTTCGGCGCGGTGTTCGGCTGCGAGGCGCGGGCTGAGGCGTTGGCCGATGAGCTGACGGAGGCGGTCGCGCTGGCGCTGGCGGCCGGCCGCGAGCTGCCGCGGGAGAGGGTTCTGTACCTGATCTGGCGCGACCCGTGGATGACGGTGGCGCCGGATACCTACATCTCGGCGAGTCTGGCGATGGTGGGCTGGGACAGCTGGCCGGCGCCCGGTGACGGCGTCCGTTATCCGGCCTTTGATTGGGATGCGCCATGGCTGGCGGAGGTGGATCGGGTCTTCCTGTCGTCGGAGCCCTATCGTTTCCGCGATGCGCATGTGGCCGAAGTGGCTGGACTGGCCGGGCGGCCGGCCCGGCTGATCGACGGGGAAATGACGTCCTGGTATGGCAGCCGCGCGGCCGCCGGGTTGCGTTACCTGGCGGCCTTGCGGCGGCAACTGGCCGCCTGACGCGACGGCCTGGCGTCAGACCTGCTGACGCAGAACCTGATGCGGTGCCGGTACCGGCCAGCCGTTGGCACTGCCAATCTCGGCGAGGGTCTTGTTGGTGTCGAAATACACCTGCCAGTAGTGATCGTTGTGGCAGTGGGGGCGCACCACGAGCCGGGTGCCGGCGGCGTTGAACTCGAGGATCTCCACGTCCGGGGCGGGGGTCGCCAGCACGTTGGGGATCTGTGCGACGCGGTTGCGGATCAGCTCCATTGCCTGCTGAGGGGCGACGCTGTGGGCCAGTTGCGCGAACAGTTCGACGCGGCGTGACGGGTTGGCGGTGTAATTCACGATGTTGTCGGAGAACAGCTTGTTGTTGCCGACGGTGGTGCGCACGTCGTCGGGCTGGTCGATGGTGGTGGCGAACAGGCCGATCTCCTTCACCGTGCCGGTGATGCCGGCGCCGCTGATGAAGTCGCCGACCTTGAAGGGCCGCAGGATGATCAGGAAGGCGCCGGCGGCGAAGTTGGACAGCAGGCCACTCCAGGCCACCCCGATGGCCACGCCGGCAGCCGCGATCAAGGCCGCGAAACTGGTCGTTTCGATGCCGAACACGGACAGGATGACGATCACCAGAACGATGCGCAGGATCACCCGCAGGGTGGCTTCCAGGTAGCGGACCAGCGTCGGTTCGACTTTCTGGCGGGTCATGCTGCGGCTCGACAGGTTGCTGACCATGTTGATCAGCCAGCCGCCGATGATCCACAGGGCAATCGCACCGGCCAGCTTCCAGCCGAGGGGGATGAGGTAAGAGGTGACGAAACCGGTGAGGTCGATGTCGCTGTCGAGGGCCATGGCAGTGCTCCGTGGGTTAACAGGTTTGAAACCAGTCTAGTCGCTGCCCGTGGCAAAAGCTGCTATGCCAAGTTAATTTTTTGTGGCGCATCCCCGGAATCGGGCAGCAGGGCCTGCAGGCGTTCCGGGGGAAGGATCGCAAAGCGGGCGGCGACCACCGGGCGGCGACCCAGCTTGAGGACCAGCTTGTCGCGGGACAACAGGGCCCGGGCGCCGCTGTCGCGGGCGACTTCGAGGAATTTCTGGTCGTCCCGGTCGAGGCAGTTCGGGAGCTCGCAGGCCGGTGGATCGACCGCTTCGACGAGGTGGCAGCGGGCCCGGTAGGCCGCGGCGATCTCGGCCTGGCGCTCCGGCGTCTGCTTGAACTGGGAATAGGCCAGGACCCGGACCAGTTCGTCGAGGCAGTCCTCGCGGCCGATGGGGCGCAGGGCTCCACTTTCGACGGCGGCGCGCAGGCGGACCAGGCTCGGGTCTTCGAACATCCACAGGGACAGCACCACGTTGGTGTCGAGCACGACCGGCAGGCCGTGGGGCAGGGGGGCTTCGAGGAGATGGGTAGCCACGGGAGGGATAGGCAAAAAAATACGGAACTCAGGTCAAAACAGAAAGGGGGCCGCAGCCCCCTTCCGGTCAATCAGGTGCTAATGCACCCGTTCAGGCGGCCTGCTGTACATCCAGACGGGACTTGACGTAGGAACCCGGGGCGTCCTCGAGCACCTTGAGGGTGCCCTTGACGGGATCGCGGGCCGGCACCTTGCTGGCGTCCTGGCCTTCCAGCCAGGCTTGCCAGTCGGTCCACCAGGAGCCCGGATGCTGCTCGGCGCTGGTGAAGAACGCGTCGGCGGTTTCGGGCAGCTTGGCGGCCGAGTTGGTCCAGAAACCGTACTTGTTGGCCGCCGGCGGGTTGACGATGCCGGCGATGTGGCCGGAACCGCCCAGCACGAAGCGCACGTTGCCGCCGAAGTTGCGGGCACCCGAGTAGGTGCTCTTCCACGGGGCGATGTGGTCTTCGATGGTGGAGATGAAGTAGGTCGGAACCTTGATCTTGCCGAGGTCGATGGGCACGCCGCCCACTTCGATGCCACCCGGCTCCTTCAGCAGGTTCTTCATGTACATGTTGCGCAGGTAGAAGCTGTGCATCTTCGCCGGCATGCGCGTGGAATCGGAGTTCCAGAACAACAGGTCGAAGGGGAAGGGGTCCTTGCCCATCAGGTAGTTGTTCACCACGAAGGACCAGATCAGGTCGTTGGCGCGCAGCATGCTGAAGGTGCCGGCCATCTCGGAGCCTTCCAGGTAGCCGCGCTCGAACATCTTCTTCTCGAGGCTGGAGACCTGGCCTTCGTCGATGAACACGCCCAGCTCGCCCGGATCGGCGAAGTCGGTCATGGTCGTGAAGAAGGTGCCGGAGGCGATCCGCTTGTCACGCTTGCCGGCCATGTAGGCCAGCGTGGTGGCCAGCAGGGTGCCGCCCAGGCAGTAGCCGGCGGCGTTGATCTCCTTCGCGCCGGTCTGCTCGACGATGGCGTCCACCGCGGCCAGCGTGCCTTCCAGCAGATAGGAGTCGAAGCTCTTCTCAGCCAGGCGCTCGTCCGGGTTGACCCAGGAGATCACGAAAACCGTATGGCCCTGGTCCACGCACCACTTGATGTAGGAGTTCTTCTCGCGCAGGTCGAGGATGTAGAACTTGTTGATCCACGGCGGCACGATCAGCAGCGGGCGCTTGAACTGGTCCGGGGTGCTGGGCGTGTACTGCAGCAGCTGCATCATGTCAGTCTGGAAGACGACCTTGCCCGGCGTGGTGGCGACGTTCTTGCCCAGCTCGAAGGCCGAGGTGTCGGTCATCTTGACGCGCAGGTTGCCGTCGCCTTCTTCCACGTCGCGCAGCAGGTTGTTCAAACCCTTGATGAGGTTCTGGCCGTGGCTCTTGACGGTTTCCCGGAAGACTTCCGGGTTGGTCAGCGCGAAGTTGGACGGGGACAGGGCGTCGATGTACTGACGGGTGTAGAAATTGACCTTCTTCTGGGTCTGGTCGTCGAGGCCGTCCACGCTGCTGACCGTGTCATGGATGTGACGGGCGGCGATCAGGTAGGACTGCTTCATGAAGTCGAACAGGAAGTGCTCCTGCCATTCCTCGTCCTTGAAGCGCTTGTCGTCCTTGGCCGGAGAGGCCACCGGGCTGCCGCCCATGCCGGTGAAGCGCATGACGGAGTGCTGCCACAGGGAGAAGTAATCCCACACCAGGTTCATCTGGGCCTGGGCCAGGCGATACGGATTGGCGAGCAGCTTGCCCATCATGTCCATGAAGGCCTGGGCGATGCCCAGTTCGTCGGACGGGGTACTGAGGCCTTTCTTGACCTGCTTCTGGATATGGTCGGCGAGCAGTTTGGAGGCCCGCTGCGCAACTTCGGCGTAGGTCTTGGCGACTTCTTTCGGGTCCGGCAGTTCGGACTTGACGGTTTCTTTTTCTGGCGCAGCCATTCGTGGGCTCTCCTAATTAATGGCTTTTGACGAAACGGACAATTCCATCGCTATCCACCGACCGGCACACCTCCCTTTTGCGCTCGAGATGGTTCAGGTGGGCGATGGCTTCCCCCATGGCAAACATGACCTGATGCGTGTCGAGCGGCCGCGGGAACAGCGTCGTCAGCAGTTCCCCCGCGCAACGCGGCACATCACAGGCGGCGAGAAGTTCCGCACAGCGTGCATCGTGGTGCTCGACGAGCTGATCCACGCGCAAGCCGATATTGCGGAACGGACTCCCGTGGGATGGTAGCACGAGCGTTGTTACCGGCAATCGCTTGAACTTGCGGATCGAATCGAGGAAGCGGCCGAGGGGATCGTCCTCGGGCGTGACCGCGAAAACGCTGACATTGGTGGAGATCCGCGGCAGCAGCATGTCGCCGGAAATGAGGATGCCGGCATCCTCGCAAAAGAGGGACATGTGCTCCGGCGAATGGCCGTAGCCGACGATGATTTCCCAGTCGCGGCCGCCGATACGCAGGCATTCGCCATCCACGACGCGTTCGTAGCGGGACGGCAGCGAAGGGACGCCGCGCTCATAGGCATTGCCGCGCTGGGCGAGGGCCTGGCAGCGTTCCTCGTCGAGGCCGTTGCGGCGGAACTGGGCGACCATCGGCTCAGTGCCGTAGCCCCCCAGCTGGTGCCAGACGGCATGGCCGCTGAGGTATTCGCCGTGAGTCATGGTGATGCCGGCGCCGGTGCGTTCCGACAGCCACTGGGCGAGGCCCAGGTGATCGGGGTGGAAATGGGTCACGATGATCCGTGTCACCGGTTTGCCGACGTCTGCCAGGATGCGTTGCCAGGCTTGCTGGGTAGCCTCCAGGCCGAAGCCGGTGTCCACGATCGCCACGCCGTCGCCATCCTCGATCAGCCACAGGTTGATGTGGTTGAGGGCGAAGGGCAGCGGCATCCGGATCCAGTGCACCCCGGGCGCTACCGTCAGCGTCGTGCCTTCGGATGGAAGGGTGTCGAAGGGGTATTCCAAGGTCTCGCTCATATGCCGTTCTCCTGGTTGGGTCTTGTAATGTTTATTGGGAAGTGTGCGCGTTGCCCGCGCTGTTGAAATCTGATCTACTGCGCGCCATTCCGTGCCCTGACGCCGTAAGCCGCGTCCGACTCGACTCATGAGCCAGGAACAAACCTACACCATCACCGATCTCGCCCGCGAGTTCGGGATTACCCCGCGGGCGATCCGTTTCTACGAGGACGAAGGCCTGCTCGCGCCGACCCGCGCCGGCCGCAACCGTGTCTATGCGCGGCGCGACCGCACCCGCCTGCGTCTGATCCTGCGCGGCAAGCGCCTGGGCCTGTCGCTGGCCGAGATCGGCGAACTGCTCGGCATGTACGATGGCGTGCGCAATGCCGCGCCCCAGCTGAAGCGCTTCCTCGCCGTGCTGGCGGACCGGCGCCGGGCCATCGAGCAGCAGCGCGAGGACATCGAAGCCGTGCTGGGGGAAATCGCCATGCTCGAAAAGCAGTGCACCGAACTCCTGGCCGAAAATCCTGCCGGTGCGGCGGCAGCCCGTGCCGAACTGGCAGCCCGTTTGCGCGACGCACCATGATTTTTAGCAGGAAAATTACGTTAACGTAAGCGTAATCTGTCGTGTCGTAAGCCTTGTCCCGTGTGCCATGCGAGCCTTTTGCCGCGGGGTTGATAAGGTGTCGCGGGGGATTTTTCCGCCGCCATCATGGGTGAAACCGGGGGCGAGGACGGGTATCGTACTGACCTGTTCCGTTTTCAAAGGAAGAGAAGATCGATGGCAGTAACACTCCGCGTTCTCGGCTCCGACAACAGTGTCGAACTCGAACATGTCCGCCAGTTTTTCCGCAACTATGCAGGATGGCTGGGGGTGGATCTGGCGTTTCAGAGCTTCGGCGATGAAATGGCCAGCCTGCCGGGGGCATACTCGGCGCCGGCCGGGCGCTTGTTCTTTGCAGAACTCGACGGCCAGCCCGCCGGTTGCGTCGGCATCCGCCCCTTCACCGAAGGTGTCTGCGAGATGAAGCGCCTGTACGTGGAGCCCGAGCTCCGCGGCAATGGCGTCGGACGCGAACTGGCCCTGGCGGCCATCAAGGCAGCCAAGAGCCTGGGTTACCGCCGCATTCTGATCGATACCCAGCCGGCGATGCGCATCGCCGTCAAGCTGTATCGCGAACTGGGCTTCACGGAAGCGCCGGCCTATTATCCGACGCCGCTCGAAGGCACCATGTTCCTGGCCCTCGATCTGGATAACTGGAACGAGACCGAGGTCAATAACGAGAACCTGTTCCACCTCTTCGATTACAACCTGGCCTGGGCCAAGCACATGCGCCAGGTGGACCCGGGTTTCTTCGAGAAGCTGTCCAAGCTGCAGGCCCCCGAGTACCTGTGGATCGGCTGTTCCGATTCCCGCGTGCCGGCCAACGAGATCATCGGCCTGCTGCCCGGCGAAGTCTTCGTCCACCGCAACGTCGCCAACGTGGTGGTGCACACTGACCTCAACTGCCTGTCGGTGATCCAGTTCGCCGTCGATGTGCTGAAGGTCAAACACATCATGGTGGTCGGTCACTACGGCTGCGGCGGCGTCGGTGCGGCGCTGCGCCGCGAGCGTGTGGGACTGGTGGACCTGTGGCTGCGTCACGTGCAGGACGTGCATGTAAAGCACGCCAGCCGCGTCGATGCGCTGCCGCCGGAGCTGCGTCAGGATCGTCTGTGCGAACTCAATGCGCTGGAGCAGGTGGTCAACGTCTGTCAGACCATCGTTGTGCAGGACGCCTGGCGGCGCGGTCAGCGCCTTACCGTGCATGGCTGGGCCTACGGCCTGAAGGACGGCCTGATCCGCGACCTGGGCATCAACGTCAGCCGGCCGGAAGATCTCACCCCGCGCTACCTGTCGGCGCTGGAAGCGCTGGAGGCCTGATCTGCAGGATGTCCGCTCCACGCAGGGGGCGGAACATTCCTGTAGGGGCGAATGAATTCGCCCGCGGAGGCGGATAAACGTGGCAGGGTGAATGAATTCGCCCCTAAGGGGAGCCGGGGCGACAGCCCGGCGGCTCCGGAGCCAAAAAGAAAAGCCGGGTAAACCGGCAGCACAAAACAGGAGACATGCGGCGATGGCCGATTTCAAATTGCGCGAAGGCGTCAGCCTGGAATCCCTCAACAGCCGCGGTGCCGGGCACCTGCCGGGCTGGTTCGGTTTCGAGGCGGTCGCACTGGCGCCCGGCAAACTGTCCTCGCGCATGTTGATCCGCCCCGAGATGCTGGCCCCCAACGGCTTCCTGCATGCGGCGACGATCATTGCACTGGCCGATACCTCGGCCGGCTACGCCACCATCGCCCACCTGCCCGACGGGGCGCAGAGCTTCACGACCATCGAGCTGAAGAGCAATTTCCTCGGCACCCAGACCGACGGCGTGCTGCTGTGCGACGCCACCGCGGTGCACCTCGGCCGCAACACCCACGTCTGGGATGCCGAAGTGCGCTGTGGCGGTAGCGACCGGCGCCTGGCCCTGTTCCGTTGCACCCAGATGATCCTGTGGCCGAAGGCCGCCTGAACGGGAGATTGCCGCCATGAACACCCCCCAACGTTCCGCCGCGCCGCTGGATTTCTACTTCGACTTCTCGTCCCCGTACGGCTACTTCGCCGCCGAGAAGATCGACGAGCTGGCTGCCCGCTACGGGCGCAGCGTGCTGTGGCACCCCTTCCTGCTCGGCGCCACCTTCAAGGTCACCGGGCTGGGGCCGCTGCCCAGCATTCCGCTGAAGGGCACTTATTCCCTTCACGATATTCAGCGCTCGGCGCGCTATTTCGGCCTGCCTTACCGTCAGCCGAGCAGCTTTCCGCTGCCGACCCAGCATGCCGCCCGCGCCTTCCTGTGGATCAACGACCGTGATCCGGTGTTGGCCCGTCAGTTCGGGCTGGCCATCTACCGCGCCTATTTCGTCGATGATCAGAACATCTCCGACCTGGCCGTGGTGCTCGACGTGGCCGCCGGTCTGCGCCTGGACCGGGACGAATTGTCCGCCGTCGTCGGCAGCGCCGAGATCAAGACCCGGCTGATCGCCGAAAGCGAACTGGCGCTGGCCCGTGGCGTGTTTGGCTCGCCCTTCATCTTCGTGGACGGCGAGGCCTTCTGGGGCGCCGACCGCCTGTCGCAGGTCGAGAAGTGGCTGGCCGAAGGCGGCTTTTGATTACGTGAGGAACTTGTGCCGCGGGTCTGTTGCCCATCGCGAAGCGCCTGCCATGGATAATGCGGGGCCTTGAATCAAAGCCCCACGACCCCGGAGACCTGGATGTCCGCCCCGATCGATTTTTATTTCGACTTTTCCTCGCCCTACGGCTACCTGGCTTCCGAGCAGATCGACGTCATCGCGGAAAAATATGGCCGCACGGTGATGTGGCACGCCATCGTCCTCGACGCCCATTTCCAGCCCCAGGGCGGCATGCGCATCCCGTCCGCGCTGATGCGCTCCGAGTATGTGCGGCGCGACGTTGAGCGCTCGGCGGCCTTTTTCGAAATCCCCTTCAAGGAGCCCAGCCCTTACCCGCTGCATACCGAGCATGCCGCCCGCGCCTTCCAGTGGCTCAGCGATCGCAACCCGGACGAGGCGCGGACGTTTGCCCACGCGGTGTACCGCGCCTATTTCGTGGACGGCCGCAACATCGCCGAGACCGCGGTGTTGCTCGATATTGCCGAAACGCTGGGTCTCGACCGGGAAGACGTTTCGTCAGCCTTCGCGGATGCCGGCACCAAGGCCCGCCTGAAGGCCGAGATCGATCTGGCCGAAGCCCGCGGCGTGTTTGGCTCGCCCTTCTTCATCGTCGAAGGTGAGGGCTTCTGGGGTAACGACCGCCTGCTCCAGCTTGAGCGCTGGCTGGCCAAGGGGCCGTACTGAGGAGCGGGCGATGCGGCGTATCTGCGTATTCTGCGGTTCTCGCATGGGCGGCCGGCCGGTCTACCGGGAAGTGGCTGAGACGCTCGGCCAGACGCTGGCCGAGAAGGGCGTCGAGCTGGTCTATGGGGGCGGTAACGTCGGCCTGATGGGCGCCGTCGCAGATGCTTGCCTGGCGGCCGGCGGCAAGGTGGTGGGCGTGATCCCGCGGGCGCTGCTGGACTGGGAAGTCGGTCACGAGGGTCTGACCCGCCTGGAGGTGGTGGACTCCATGCACACCCGCAAGGCGCGCATGGCCGAACTGGCCGATGGCTTCATCGCATTGCCTGGCGGGCTCGGCACCTTCGAGGAACTCTTCGAGATCCTCACCTGGGCCCAGCTCGGTTTCCACGCCAAGCCGGTCGGCCTGCTCAATGTGGAAAGCTACTACTCGCCGCTGATCCAGATGCTCGACCGTGGCATTGGCGAAGGCTTCATGAAGGCCGAGAACCGCGGCCTGCTGCAGATCGAGGACAATGTCGCGGCACTGTTGCGAGCCATGGGTCAGCACCACCCGCCGGCCGTCGGCAAGCGCATCCGCGATGAGAAGCAACTTTGAATGGCGTCGCCGTCCGCCGCCTGAACGAAGTCCGCGGGCGAATGAACTCCCCCCAACAAGCCGTTCCAACCACGACCCGTCGCCACGCAGCGGCGGGCATCCTTGACCCAGAGAGTGTTTCATGAGCATCCCCTCCCCCTGTATCAACGTCTGCCGCATGGATGAGGCCGCCGGCTACTGCGCAGGCTGTTTCCGCACCATTCCCGAGATCACCGAGTGGAGTGGCGCCAGCGAGGCCCGCAAGCAGGCCATTCTGGACCTGATCGCCGGGCGCCAGGCGGCCCTCTTCGATGGCCCGGCGGCCAGCGCGCAGCCCGCCTGAGGACGCCGCGATGAGCGACGACAATCCCTGCGTCGGCATCTGCCAGATCGACGAAAGCGGCTACTGCATCGGTTGCGGCCGCAGTGCCGACGAGATCTTCGGCGAGACCGATTCCGCGGTGGGCGGCCAGGACAGCGCGACCGACAGCCTGAAACCCGTCGCCGGCTCGCCGGCGGACGCGTCAGACTGAGCGTCGGCCATGTCCGCCTGTCCCTTGCCGCCCGGCATCCGGGTGCTGGAGCGCGGCTGGCTGTCCGCCAACAACGTGTTGCTGTTCGACGGCGACACGGCCACGCTGGTGGATAGCGGCTACGTCACCCATGCCGGCCAGACTGTCGCACTGCTGCGCGAAGCGCTGGATGGACGGCGTCTTGGCCGTCTCCTCAACACCCATTCCCATTCCGATCACATCGGCGGCAACGCGGCGGTGCAGCGCGCCTTTGGCTGTGCCATCGGCGTGCCGGCGGGCATCGCCGAGGCCGTTCACGCCTGGGACGAGGCGGCCCTGCTGCTGAGTACCGCCGCCCAGCAGGGCGAGGCCTTCCGGCCCGATCACGTCATCGCCGCCGGCGAGCGTCTGCAGATGGGCGGCTACGAATGGCAAATCCTGGCGGCCCCCGGTCACGACATGGACGCGCTGGTCTTCCACGCGCCCGACGCGCGCCTGCTGATCTCGGGCGACGCCCTGTGGCGGGACGGCTTCGGCATCCTGTTCGCCGAGGTCCTCGGTGCCGGCGGTGGACTGGAGGGCGCGCGCTCCACGCTGGAGGCCATTGCCCGCCTGCCGGTGGAGCAGGTCATTCCCGGCCACGGCGCACCTTTCGTCGAGGTGGAGGAGGCGCTGGAGTCCGCGTTCGCCCGTCTGCGCGCCTTCGAGGAAGACGGTGCGCGGATGGCCCGCAACGCGATCCGCGCATGCTTCACCTTCGCCCTGCTGGACGCCGGGCAGATGGACATCGACGGCCTGCCGGCCTACCTGGAGCGGGTGCCCCTGTACCGGGAGGCCAATCGCCGCTTTCTCGGTCTGGATGCCGGCAAGCTGGCGGAATGGCTGCTGCGGGAACTTGAACGTGCCGGCGTGGCGCGGGCCCACGGACAGACGCTGCGGGCGGCCTGAAAATCTGGCAAATCCCCGATCTGCGCGGAAACGCGGATGGTTGTGGCGAAAAATTTTGTTTATGCTGTTTCCGCCCTCGCCCCTTTCCCGGCTGCGGGACCCTCTGGCGCGGGTGCAAACCCCACCTTCGTTTTCGAAACAGGATTGCCCGACCTCATGCAACTCGTTCTGATCAGTGGACTGTCCGGCTCCGGCAAGAGCGTCGCCCTCAATGTCATGGAGGACTGCGGCCACTATGTGGTGGACAACCTGCCGTCAGCGCTGCTGCCGCAGTTGGTGTCCCACCTGCGCGGTGCCGGCTACCAGCGCATCGCGGTGGCCGTCGACGTGCGCTCGGGGGCCGGCATCGTCTCTTTGCCCAAACAGGTCGAGGCGCTGCGGGGGATGGTCGATGACCTGCGCTTCCTGTTCCTCGACGCCCGCGACGACGTGCTGATCGCGCGTTTCTCCGAGACCCGCCGCCGCCATCCCCTCGGCGATGCGTTCAGCACCCTCGGTGAGGCGATAGCCCGCGAGCGGGAAGAGCTGGCGCTGATCGCCGAGCTCGGCCAGCGCATCGACACCAGCGACCTGGCAGCCAACACGCTGCGCAACTGGATCAAGAATTTCATGAATCTGGAGGCCGGCAGCCAGATCGCCGTGCTGTTCCAGTCCTTCGGCTTCAAGCACGGCATTCCGCTGGATGCAGACCTGGTCTTCGACGTGCGCTGCCTGCCCAACCCCCACTACGATCCGCTGTTGCGTCCCCTAACCGGGCGGGACCAGCCGGTCATCGACTTCCTTGAAAAGGTACCCGAGGTGGGGCAGATGGTGGACGACATCTATGCCTTCGTGGCCTCCTGGCTGCCGGCCTACGTCAATGACAACCGCAGCTATCTGACCATCGCCATCGGCTGTACCGGCGGCCAGCACCGTTCGGTGTATGTGGCCGAACAGCTGGCTGCGCGCTTTCAGGACAATGCGCGGGTCCAGGTGCGCCACCGCTCCTTCAAATGAACCGGGCCGTCGCCCTGCGCCGCTGGCTGGCCGTGTGGGCGAGCTACCTGCAGGCGGGCGACGTCCTGACCCTCGGCGTCGCCCTGGGGGTATGCGTGCTGTCGGCGCTGACCCTGTGGCAGGGCGGACATCCGGACAAGGCCATCATCCGCGCCGGCGGCCGCGTCTTTGCCGAAGTCGACCTCAATGCGCCGCGGGTGGTGGAAGTGCCCGGTCCGATCGGCACAACCCGCATCGAGGTGCAGCCGGGCCGCGCCCGCGTTGCCGCCGATCCCGGCCCGCGCCAGTACTGCGTGCGCCAGGGCTGGCTCAGCAGCGCCGGCGCGGTGGCGATCTGCGCGCCCAACGAGGTCAGCCTGTCCCTGTCCGGGCGCACTGCCGACTATGACTCCCTCAACTACTGAGATCGAACTCAAGCCGACAGCGGACGACCACCGGGTGGCCCGCCACGCGGCGGCGGCCATCGTGCTGACCGTTGCGGAAGCGGCCATCCCGCTGCCGCTGCCGGGCATCAAGCCGGGCCTTGCCAACATCATCACGCTGGTGGTGCTGGCCCGCTGGGGCTGGCGCGAGGCGGCCTGGGTGGCGCTGCTCAGGGTGCTGGTCGGTAGCCTGCTGCTCGGCCAGTTCCTGGCGCCGGGTTTCTTCCTGAGCCTGACAGGTGGCGTGATGAGCCTGGTGGTGCTGGGGCTGGCGATGCATTTGCCGAAACGCTGGTTCGGCCCGGTCAGCCAGAGCGTACTGGCAGCCTTCGCGCACATCGGCGGCCAGGTGCTGGTGGCGCGCGTGTGGCTGGTGCCCCATGACGGGGTGTTCTACCTGGTGCCGGTCTTTGCGCTGGCGGCGACGGTGTTCGGCCTCGTCAACGGCCTGATCGCCGCCCGCCTGCTGTCCGAAGAGCTGGCGGAGAAGGGCGTCAGCGCCGCCGACGTCGGGAAATAGGTCGTGGCGCCGGCTTGTCCGGCAGGCCGAGGGCGGCCCGCGACAGGCGGTCGGCGTCCGGATTGCGGTGGCGGGGGACCCACTCCAGGCGCACTGACACGAAAGCACCCAGCTCGGTCTGCAGCCGCTCGATGATGCCGTGCAGGCGGGCGATGTCGGTGCGCGCTTCGCCGTTCAGATGACGGACTACGAAATCGCTGTCGCCCCGCACCCGCAGGTGGGCGGCTCCAGCCTCCCCAGCCAGGCGCAGGGCCTGTTCGAGGGCCAGCAGCTCGGCCTCGTTGTTGCAGCCGTTGCCGTGGGCGGTGGTCGATAGTTCAATGTGCTGTCCGTCCGGGCCGCGCAGCAGCGCGCCGAGGCCCAGCCGTCCGGGATTCGGGTAGGCCGAGCCGTCGAACCAGATCTGCCATTCGGTGCTGAGGTGGGGAGGCGAGTTCATCGGATGTAGGTGCGAAGTCATTCGCCCGCGGAGGTGGATTCGCGCGTTGCGGGCGGATGAATGCGCCCCAACGAGATCCGTGCCCACGGGATGTGCCGCAAGCATGCGGCAAATCGGGGCGGGCGAAAAGGCTGACGGCCGTCATCCACCCATCACTTCGCCGTAACACCGGTGCAGCATGCCGCCGCAACACTGGTGGGATGGACCACGCCGGACTCATCTGCCAGGAACTCGCCAGCCATCGGACCTCCCTCCGGGTGGCGGTGGTGACCGAGACTTATCCGCCTGAAATCAACGGGGTGGCGATGACCACCGGGCGCATCGTCGACGGCCTCGTCGCCGCCGGCCACCGGGTGGATCTGATCCGCCCGCGCCAGGCCCAGGAGGGGGGCGCCATCGCCGGTGGAAACGACGGTATCGAGGAGATGCTGTCCCGCGGCATCCCGCTGCCGCGCTATGCCAATCTGCAGCTCGGCCTGCCGGCCCGCAAGGTGCTGCTGAGGCGCTGGTCGCATCAGCGCCCGGACGTCGTGCAGGTCGTCACCGAAGGTCCGCTCGGCTGGTCGGCGCTGACCGCCGCGCGCAAGCTGAACCTGCCGGTGATCAGCGAGTTCCACACCAATTTCCACCGCTACAGCGGCCACTACGGCGTCGGTTGGCTGAAGCGCCCTATCGCTGCCTACCTGCGCAAGTTCCACAACCGGGCCGACCTGACTCTGGTGCCGACCCGCGCCCTGTGCTTTGAGCTGGCCGGACAGGGCATCCCGCGGGTGGATGTGGTGTCGCGCGGCGTCGATACCCGGTTGTTCGATCCGGACCGCCGCAGTGGCTTGCTGCGCCGCAGCTGGGGGCTGGAGCCGGACGATCTGGCGGTGGTGTACGTCGGCCGCATCGCCCCGGAAAAGAACCTGGCCCTGCTGGAAAAGGCCTTCGAGGCGATCCACGCCCGCCAGCCGCGGGCCCGCCTGATCATGGTCGGCAGCGGCCCGGCCCTGCAGGGCATGCGTGCGCGCCAGCCGCGGGCCATCTTTACCGGCCCGCAGACCGGCGAGGCGCTGGCCGAGCACTACGCCAGCGGCGACCTGTTCCTCTTTCCCAGCCTCACCGAGACCTACGGCAACGTCGTCGCCGAGGCCCTGGCCAGCGGCCTGCCGGTGGTGGCCTACCGGGACGCCGCCGCTCAGGAGCTGGTCAGCCATCAGGTGCATGGCTGGCTGGCCGAGCCGGGCAACGAGACGGCCTTTGTGGACGGCGCCGTGGCCCTGGCCGAGGCCCCCGAATTACGCGCCCGTCAGCGTCTCGCTGCGCGGGAGCGGGTGGCCAGCCTGGCCTGGCAGGCCATCGTCGACAGCCTGGTGGCCTTGCAGCGCCAGGTCATCCTGAGTTCCCCCGTCGCTGCCCGGAGGTAAACCCATGTTCGTGCTGCCCGCCCGCCTGCAACTGCTCGACGACCGCCTGGCAGTCCGCTCCAACCGCCTGTCCCGCCATCGTGGCCTGCGCGACCTGATGCGGGCGGTGAGCCGGCTTGGCGACGGGGTGGCCTGGTACACCCTGGCGGCCTGCCTGTTCGCGCTGTTCGGCGCCGAGGCCCTGCCGGCCTTGCGCCAGATGCTGGCCGTCGGCGTTATCGGGGTGATCGTCTACAAGATCCTCAAGACCCGCACGCTGCGCCCGCGTCCCTTCGAGGTGGTCAGCGACGTGGTGTGCACCGGTGCGCCCCTCGACAAGTTCAGCTTCCCGTCCGGCCACACCCTGCACGCGGTGAGCTTCTCCCTGGTGCTGGCCCAGCATTTTCCACCGCTGGCTCCGGCGGTGTTCGGCTTTGCGGCGCTGGTGGCCGTGTCCCGTCCGGTGCTCGGCCTGCACTATCCCAGCGACGTGCTGGCCGGCGGTGCGATCGGCGCCACGCTGGCCTACGGTGCCGTCACGCTGTTGTAAAGCCGCGCCCGATGGCCTGCTGCATCGGCTGCGAGGGACTAGACTGAAACTATGCCCGGTAGCCAGGAGATGCGCATGAGCACGCCGACCCGATCCGAGCGGGATTCCTTCGGCCCCATCGACGTTCCCGCTACCGCCCTGTGGGGCGCCCAGACCCAGCGTTCCCTGCACCATTTCGCGATCTCCATCGAACGCATGCCGGCCGCGCTGATCACGGCACTGGCCGAGGTCAAGCGCGCCTGCGCGGTGGTCAATGGCGAGCTTGGCGTACTGGCTGCCGACAAGGCGGCGGCCATCGTCGCGGCCGCCGACGAGGTGCTGGTGGGCGATCACCCGGAGGCCTTTCCGCTGTCCGTGTGGCAGACCGGCTCCGGCACCCAGACCAACATGAACATGAACGAGGTGCTCGCCAACCGTGCCTCCGAGATGCTCGGCGGCGAACGCGGCATGGGGCGGCGGGTGCACCCCAACGACCATGTGAACCTGGGCCAGTCGTCCAACGACGTCTTTCCGACCGCCATGCATGTTGCTGCCGTGCAGGTGCTGGCCGACGGGGTGCTGCCGGCCCTGCGCGCGCTGTTGGCGACACTGGCCGCCAAGGCCGCGGAGTTCGCCGACATCGTCAAGATCGGCCGCACCCATCTGCAGGACGCCACGCCGCTGACCGTCGGACAGGAGATGGGCGGCTGGGTGGCCCAGCTCGACCTGGCGGAAGCGGCCATCGTTGCCAGCCTGCCGGCGGTGCTGGCGCTGGCCATCGGCGGCACCGCGGTGGGCACCGGGCTCAACGCGCCGCCGGGCTTCGGCGAGCGGGTCGCCGCCGAGCTGGCGGGGCGCACCGGGCTGGCCTTCCGCAGCGCGCCCGACAAGTTCGCCGCACTGGCCGGCCACGATGCGCTGGTCGGCGCCCACGGGGCTCTCAAGCAGCTCGCCACGGCCCTGATGAAGATCGCCAACGACGTGCGCTGGCTGGCCTCGGGGCCGCGCTCCGGTCTCGGCGAACTGCTGATCCCGGAGAACGAGCCGGGCAGCTCGATCATGCCCGGCAAGGTCAATCCGACCCAGTGCGAGGCGTTGACGATGCTGTGCTGCCAGGTCTTCGGCAACGATGTGGCGCTGACGCTGGGCGCCGCGTCCGGCAACTTCGAGCTGAACGTCTTCAAACCGCTGATCGCCCACAACTTCCTCGGTAGCGCGCGTCTGCTGGCCGATGGGATGACCAGTTTCGACACGCACTGCGCGCGGGGCATCGAGGTGAACCGCCCGCGCATTGCCGAGCTGGTGGAGCGGTCGCTGATGCTGGTGACGGCGCTGAGTCCGCATATCGGCTACGACCGTGCCGGCGAGATTGCCAAGCTGGCCCACCACCGCGGCACCACGCTGCGCGAGGCGGCGCTGGCACTCGGCTACGTGACGGCGGAGGAGTTCGACGGGTGGGTGCGTCCGGAGGCGATGGTCGGGCTGTAAGCCGTGTGCGCCTGCTGGGCGACGAACAAGTCCTCCGGCAGCGGCAGGCAGGCCCGCAGCAGGCGGCGCGGTGCGGTAATCAGCCTGGCGCGGGCTTCGACCGGTTCGACTTCGGCCAGCCAGCCGGGCTGTTCCCCTTCCAGCAGGCGGCCGAGCTGGCCGAGGCGGCGGCCGGTGTGGCCGAGGTAGAGGTTGAAGCGGCGCTGCACGCGACGGTCGATGAAACGCGCCGCGTGGTACAGCCCGGCGTGCAGGCCGCTGTTGCGCAGCCAGCTTTCGCCCTTGGTGAGGGTGGCCAGGGCCTGGCCGACCTTGTCCGGATGGCACTGGAAGGCGCGCCCCATCAGCGGCGCGAGGACGTCCCGCTCGCTGCGCATCAGATCCGCCGGGCGGGCGAACAGTTGCGGCGCCACGTGGCGGTCCATGGCCCATTCCACCGCTACGTGGGTGGCCAGCTCCGACTCGAACCACAGCCGCTCATGGGCCGGCACGAAGTGGTTGTGGGCGATGATGTCGGCCATCAGATGGCTGGCGTAGCCGAGCACTGCGGCCTGCTCGGCATCGCCGCGGGCCGTATCCATCAGCGCCTGCAGCTGGGGCCAGCGGTGGCTGGTGGCCAGGGCCTCGGCGCCGGCGCTGCGGGCGGTGAGGGCCACGTCGGGCAGGCAGGCGCCGGCCATCACCAGCTTCGGGTGGCGGCGTGCCAGGCGGTGCAGGGCCGGGTCGGCAAGGGGGATCGCCCAAAGCAGCAACTGGGCGAAATAGACATGGGTGTACAGGCCCCAGGCCACTGCGTCGGCACTGGTCAGCAGCAGCGCCGGCAGCCACAGCAGCGTATGTGCGGCGAGCCGTCGGCGGGTGCGATGCAGGGGCAGGATGTCCATGCGTGACAATGTGCACGCTGCCTGTGACGAAAGCGTGGAATGGGGGTGTCAATGCCGTGACACCTGCCTTCAGACTGATCGCCACCTGCCGTTAGCGCCTGTTGCGCCGCTATCAATCCTTGTGAGTGGCGGTGCTTTTTGGGTTGGCTCATGAAACTGCCGTCGTTCGCGTTTTTTCCTGCATCCGTTCCGGGTCGGTTCCACCGCCTGCTGTTGATGGCCGTGGTATTGACCAACGTGGCGGCGATCGCCCTGGCGGCCTTCAACCTGAGCCAGAGCCAGCGCAAGGCAGAGGCATTGGCGACCCTGACGACCCGCAATCTGGTCGAAGCCGTCGAGCACAGCCTGGTCAGCACCAGCCGCACCATCGACGTGACGCTGCTGGCCCTGGTGGACGAGATCGAACGGTCCGAGCGTGAAGGCGCCGGCTATCTGTCCAACGCGGAGCTGCTGGGCCTGCTGGCCCGCTACAAGTCCTGGCTGCCCGAAACCGACGGCTTTCGCGTCTTCGACGCCCACGGCCGGCCGCGCTGGTGGTTCAGCCGGACCGGCTCGGCGGCCGGCATCGACGTCTCCGACCGGGACTATTTCAAGGTCCTGCGCGACGATCCGGGGCGCGGCCTGTTCGTGGCCCGGCCGGTGCTCAGCCGGGTGACCGGTACCTGGGTGATCACCTTCGCGCGTCGCCTGCGGCATGCGGACGGGGCCTTCGCCGGGGTCGTCACCGCGGTGGTGCCGCTCGAACACTTCAACCGCCTGCTGCCCCGGCAGCAACTCGGGCCCCAGGGCGGCGCCACGCTGCGTTACGAGGATCTCGGCTTGATCGTGCGTTCCCCACCGGTGCCCGGGCCGGCGGGGATGATAGGCAGCACGAAGGTGTCCGACGACCTGCGTACCCTTGTCGCCAGCGGCCGTCCGGAAGCGAGCTACCGGACGGTCACCGCTTCCGACGGGATCGAGCGGCTGAACACCTTCCGGCGGGTGGACGGATTGCCCTTCATCCTGGTGGTCGGCATGGCCACCGACGACTATCTGGCCGACTGGAACGAGTCGGTACGTCATACCGTCGAGTTGCTGGCGGTCTTTCTGCTGGTGTCGATGGGCTCCGCGGTGCTGATCGGGCGGCTTTACCGGCGCCAGTTCCAGAGTGCCGAAAACCTGCGGGAAAGCCATGCCCGTCTGGAAGGGACGCTCGCCGATCTGCGCAATCGCGATCAGGTGCTCAGCGCCACCGAGCAGGTGGCCGGCCTGGGGGTGTTCTCCATCGATCTGCACAGCGGCGAGGCCTACAGCTCGGCGCAATTGCGCGGGATCCTTGGGGGGGCGCCGGAGGAGCCCCTGAGTGTGGACATCTGGGCCGAGCGCATCCATCCGGATGACCGGCTGCGGGTGGTGTCCCGCTTCCGCGAGGGCCTGATGCAGCGGGGCGAGCCCTTCGACGAGGAATACCGGATCCGGCTGCCCGATGGCGCGATCCGCTGGATCCATGGAATCGGCGGCGTCGATCTGGACGCCGACGGCCGGCCGGTGAGTGTGCACGGGGTTTCGCTGGACATCACCGAGCGCAAGGAGGTGCAGGCCTCCCTGCAGGCCGCCCTGGACGAGTATGAAAAGCTGGTGGAGCGCATGCCGGCCGGCGTCTTCAAGCAGCGGGTGCGTGCCGACGGCAGTTTCAGCTTCGACTATGTCAGCCCGCGCTTCTGCGAGCAGGTCGGCATCGACGAGGCGGCGATCCTCGCCGACCCCCACATTGTCACGCGGCATATCCATGCCGACGACTATCCCGGCTATGTGGCGCGCTGCCAGGCCGTGCGCGAGCGGCCGGGCCCCTTCGAATGGGAGGGGCGCGTGGACGTCAATGGCGAGGCGCGCTGGATGGCGATCTTGTCGCGCCCGACCCGCCTGCCGAATGGCGACATCCTGTGGGAGGGGGTGCAGTCCGATGTCAGCGATCGCAAGCGCGCGGAACTGGCCCTGCGCGAAAGCGAGGCGCGTTACCGTTTGCTGCTGCAGTTCTCGCCGGTGGGGATCCTGCAGTACGACACCGAACTCAAGGTCAGCTACTGCAACACCCAATTTGCCGAGATCATGCAGGTGCCCCACGACTACATGGCGCACGTGGACTGTAGCCAGCTCAGCGACCGGCGTGTGCAGCCGGCGCTGCGGGCGGCGCTGGAGGGGCGCCTCGGCGAGTACGAGGGGCCGTACCGGACGACCTTTGCGGGCAAGGAGCTGAACATCGCGATGAACTGTTCGCCGCTGCGCGATCCGGCCGGCGGCCTGATCGGCGGCATCGCGATCCTGCAGGACATCACCGAGCGGGTATTGAAGGACCAGGAACTGGCGCGCTATCGCGACCACCTCGAAGAACTGGTGGCGGAACGCACCGCCGATCTGGTGGCGGCCCGTGCCGAGGCCGAACGCCTCGCACAGGCGAAGAGCGAGTTCCTCGCCAACATGAGCCACGAGATCCGCACCCCTCTCAACGGTGTGCTCGGGCTGGCCCACATCGGCTACCGGGAGAGCCAGGGGCGCGACCGGGCGCGGGATACCTTCGCGCGCATCCTGTCGTCCGGCCAGTTGCTGCTGGGCATCATCAACGACATCCTCGATTTCTCGAAGATCGAGGCTGGCAAGCTGCGCATCGAGGCGATCCCGGTGGAGCTCGCCGGCGTCATTGGCGAAAGCCTGGCCCTGATGGAGGCGCGGGCCCAGGCCAAGGGGCTGGTGCTGCGCTTCCGTCGGGCCACCCCGCTGCCGGAGCGCTGCGTCACCGATCCGCTGCGGGTGGGGCAGATCCTGCTCAACCTGCTCTCCAATGCGATCAAGTTCACCGAGCAGGGCAGTGTCACGCTGAGTGCCGAGTTTGCCGACGGGCAATTGATCCTGCGGGTCAGCGATACCGGCATCGGCATGAATGACGAAGAAATCGCCAAGGTCTTCGCCCCCTTCGAGCAGGCCGACAACTCCGTTACCCGCCGTTTTGGCGGCACTGGGCTGGGCTTGGCGATCACGCACCGGTTGGTCGAATTGATGGGCGGTCTGCTGAGGGTCAACAGCCGGCCCGGCAGCGGCAGCACCTTCGAGGTGCGTCTGCCCTGCGAGCCGCTGCCGGCCGGTGCGGCCCCCGAATTGCCGCTGCTGGCCGAGGATGCGCTGCCGGGCACCCGGCTGGCCGACATGCAGGTGCTGGTGGTGGAGGATAACGAGGTCAACCAGATGGTGCTGGAGGCCCTGCTGCAGGAAGAGGGCGCCCGCGTGACCCTGGCCGGAAACGGCAAGGAGGCGGTGGAGCAGGTGTGTGCCGGCGGCGACGAGGCTTTCCAGGTCGTGCTGATGGATGTCCAGATGCCGGTGATGGATGGTTATGCGGCCACCCGTGAGATCCATGCCCTGGCGCCCACTCTGCCGATCATCGGACAGACCGCCCATGCCTTCGAAGAGGAAAAGGCGCGCTGCCTGGAGGCCGGGATGGTGGCCCACATTGCCAAGCCGGTGGATCCGGAACTGCTGGTGCGGGTGATCCTCAGGCATGCCCGTCGCCGGGTTGCCGTTTCGCTGTAGACGACCGCCGTAGGGGCTGGCCCTTCGTTGGGGCGGGGACGGCTGCCGGCCCCGGCCTACGAACGTGGGGCGAACATGATGATCGCCATGCCGGCCAGCGCCACGCTGCCGCCGATGGCGTCCCACAGGGTCGGGCGGATGCCGTCCACCGCCCACAGCCACAGCAGCGCGACGCCGATATAGACGCCGCCGTAGGCCGCGTAGGTGCGGCCGGCGGCGGTGGGGTGGAGGGTCAGCAGCCAGGCGAAGGCGGCCAGGCTCACTGCCGCCGGCAGCAGCAGCCAGGCGCTGCGGCCCTCCCGCAGCCATAGCCAGGGCAGGTAGCAGCCGAGAATTTCGGCCACGGCGGTGACGGCGAAGAGTATGAGGGTCTTGAGTTCCGGCATGGTTGGATGGGGACACGAATGTGGGTCAAGATTAACCCGTCGCAGCAGGAACCGTGCCTCTCGGCCACGATCCAATCCTCGCAGGCCGGCCAATCGGAGGATCGTTCATGAGCGAGCAGTCCCGTAGCGAGCCCTTTCCGGCCGGCGATGCCTCATTCCGTCGGGTCGTCGAGTGGGCGCCAACCGCGATGGTGATGGTGGATCACGAAGGCCGCATCGTGCTGGTCAACGCCCAGGCCGAGCGCCTGTTCGGCTATGCCCGCGACGAGCTGCTGGGTGAGTCCGTCGACCGCTTGGTGCCGTCCCGCCTGGCGGGCCATCATCCGGCCTATCGGGCCGGCTTCTTTGCCGATCCGCATCCGCGGCCGATGGGCAGCGGGCGCGACCTGTTTGCCCGGCGGCGGGATGGCAGCGAGTTCCCGGTGGAGATCGGCCTGACGCCGATCGAGGCCGGCGGCAGCTTCATGGTGCTGGCGGCGGTGGTGGACATCACCGAGCGCAAGCGCCAGGAGGAGCGTTTTCGGCGCGTCGTCGAGTTTGCCCCGAGCGCGATGGTGATGGTGGATCGCAGCGGTCGCATCGTGCTGGTCAATGCCCAGACCGAGCAGCTGTTCGGCTATCCCCGCCAGGCGCTGATCGGCGAGGCCGTCGAGATGCTGGTGCCCGAGCGCCTGCGCGGCGAGCACCGGCAGTTCCGCAGCGGTTTCTTCCACGCGCCGCTGGCCCGGCCGATGGGCGTCGGCCGCGACCTGTTCGCGCGGCGTGCCGACGGCAGCGAGTTTCCGGTGGAAATCGGCCTCAACCCGATCGACACCGACGAAGGGACCATGGTGCTGGCTTCGATCGTGGATATCACCGAGCGGCGCCGCGTACAGCAGACGCTGGAGAATGCGCTGCAGGAAAAGACCGTACTGCTCAACGAGGTGCACCACCGGGTCAAGAACAACCTGCAGGTCATTTCGAGCCTGCTCAACCTGCAGGCAACCCACGCCAGCGATCCGCGCCTGCGCAACATCCTGGCGGAGAGCCAGAGTCGCGTGCGGGCGATGGCCCTGACCCACCAGCTGCTGTACGAGCGCAAGGATTTCTCGCGCATCGACCTCGGCGAATACCTCGACCGCCTCACCCAGTTGCTGCTCAGCAGCTACCGGGAGGACAGCGCGCGCATCGCGCTGCGCTGCGTGCTGCCGGGCGAGCCGCAGTTCCTCGACCTGGAGCGCGCCGTGCCCTGCGGCCTGATCGTCAATGAGCTGGTTACCAATGCCTTCAAGCACGCCTTCCCGGCCGGTCGCGGCGGTGCGGTGCAGATCGAGCTGACGGCGGTCGGCGCGGAGCTCGACCTGGCGGTGAGCGACGATGGCGTCGGACTGCCGGAGGGCTTCGACCTGGCTGGCGTGACTTCCCTTGGCCTTCAGCTGGTGCCGCTGCTGGCCGACCAGTTGCGCGGCCGGTTTACCGTGGCGAGCGGCGAGGGGGCCCGTTTCGCGTTACGCTTCCCGCTGGCCCTGCCGACCCGGAGATCTCGATGATTGCCGACAAGCCGATCAATCTGATGCTCGTCGAGGACGAACGCGTCGTCGCCTTCGACCTCAAGAACCAGCTGCAGTCCCTCGGCTATCGCGTCGGTGCGATGGTGGGGAGCGGCGAGCAGGCAGTGCGCCAGGTGGCCGACGTGGCGCCCGATCTGGTGCTGATGGACATCCACCTGGAAGGAGACATGGACGGGGTCGAGGCCGCCACCGAAATCCAGGCCCGCCACCGGATCCCGGTGATCTACCTGACCGCCTTTGCCGAGGACGACACCCTGCGCCGGGCCCTCGACAGCCGGCCCTTCGGCTACCTGGTGAAGCCCTGGGATGTGCGCGAGCTGCATGCGTCGATCCAGATGGCCCTCGCTCGCCGGGAGGTCGAAGTGGCGGTGGAGCGCAGCGAGCTGCGCCTCAAGCTGGCCCTGGAGGCAGCGGCGCTGGGCGTCTTCGAGTGGCAGCCCGGGCAGCCGCGCAGCCCAGGGGATGGCGGAACCGCCGCCGTGTTCGGTGAGGGCAGCTTGGTCGCCGAGGGCGATCGGGAGGCGTCTTTCCTGGCCCGCGTCAATCCCGATGACCGCGAGCGGGTTGCCGCCGGCCTGCAGGCCGCGCTGCTCAGCGACGATGCGCGGCGCATCGAGTTCCGTACCGCCCGGGACAATGGTGAGCCGCACTACATCGAGGCTCACGTGAAGGCCCATGCGTCCCGGCCGGTGCGCCGGGTGGTCGGCGTGCTGCAGGACGTGACCGAGAGGCACAAGATCGAAGAGCGCCTGCGCCAGTCGAGCGTGGTCTTCCATACCGCTGCCGAGGCGATCCTGATCGCCGACGGCGAGCGGCGGGTCTGCGCAGTGAATCCCGCCTTCACGCGGATCACCGCCTACAACGAGGCCGAGGCGCGCGGTTTCGACGTGGACGTGCTGTTGCGCATCCAGCGCGGAGAGCAGGGCAGCGCGGCCTTCTTTGCCGAGCTGGCGGCCAATCCGGACGGCTACTGGCAGGGCGAGGTGATCTGCCGGCGCCGCGGCGGCGAACCCTTTCCGGCCTGGCAGAGCCTCAGCGTGGTGCATGACGCTCAGGGGCGTGTCGGCAATTACGTGATCGCCTTTTCCGATGTGAGCGAGATGCACGTCGTCGAGGAGAAGCTGCATCACCTGGCCCACCACGACCCGCTCACCGGCCTGCCGAACCGTCTGCTCTTCGACGACCGCATCGAACAGACCATCGAGCTGGCGCGGCGGAGCCAGCAGCACTGCCTGCTGTTGTTCCTCGATCTGGACAGCTTCAAAGTGGTCAACGACACCCTTGGCCACGTGGTCGGCGACGAGCTGTTGCGCATCGTCGCCGGCCGCCTGCGCGGCGCCTTGCGCGGCACCGACACGATTGCCCGGCTGGGCGGCGACGAGTTCGTGGTGCTCACCGGCAGCAGCAGCCCGGAGTACGCGGCCGAGCTGGCCGGCAAGATCCTGCAGACCGTCAGTGCGCCGATCCGCCTCGGCCGGGAGGGCATCACCGTCTCGGGGAGCATCGGCATCGCGGTCTATCCGGAGGATGGCGGCGACCGCCACGCGCTGATGCGGGCCGCCGACATTGCGATGTATTCGGCCAAGGCCGCGGGGCGCAACCGCTACCAGTTTTACTCCCCCGAGATGGCGGAGCGCAGCAACGAACGGTTGAACCTGGAGCAGGGCCTGCGCCGCGCCATCGAGGAGGACCAGCTGCTGCTCCACTACCAGCCGCAGGTGGAGCTGGCCGACGGGCGCATCGTCGGGGTCGAGGCGCTGGTGCGCTGGAACCATCCGCAGCACGGCATGATTCCGCCGGTGCGTTTCATCCCGGTGGCCGAGGAGAGCGGCGTCATCGACAGCCTCGGGCGCTGGGTGCTCGAACGGGCCTGCCGCGAGGTGGCCGGCTTGCGCCAGCGCAGCGGCGAGCAGCTGCGGCTGGCTGTCAATGTGTCGGCGCGGGAGTTCATGCGCGAGGATTTCATTGCCAGCGTGCTGGCCACGCTGGCCCAGACCGGTTTCCCGGCCGCGGCGCTGGAACTGGAGATCACCGAGAGCACCCTGCAGACCATCGAGCGCAGCATGGAGATCCTGGCCGCCCTCAAGCAGCACGGGATCGCGGTGAGCATCGACGATTTCGGCACCGGCTATTCGTCCCTCAGCGTGTTGCGCGACCTGCCGATCGACCGCATCAAGATCGACCGCTCCTTCATCATTCACCTGCCGGAAAGGCGTGAAGGCATGGCCATCATCGAAGCCATCGTGGCCCTCGCCAGTTCCCTCGGCATGGAGATCATCGTCGAGGGCATCGAGCGGCGCGAACAGGCTACCTTGCTGCTGGGGCTGGGTTGCGGCGGTGGCCAGGGCTACCTGTTCAGCCGTCCGGTGCCCCATCCGCAGCTGCTCGATCTACTGGCCGGTACGGACTGAGTCCCGTCGCCGCGGCGCGCGGCCGCCGTCCGCACCTTTCTGTACGTGGACGGGGCAAAGTGCCATCATGGGGCCCAGGCACACGAAAAAGAACACGTGGCCCATGGCGCCCAGCCCAACAGACTTAGCCTTGCCCGACGCCATGGCCGGATCCAGGGAGTTCGGCATGCGTCTGTTGCACGATCACACTTACCGGCCTGGCCGGCGCAGCTGCCTGCACATGCTGGCGGCGCTGGCCGCCACCGGCCTGACGGCGTCCTGGCCGGCCGTGGCGGGCACCACCTACACCTTCGGTGTCGTACCGCAATTCGAGCAGCGCAAGCTGTTCGCCATCTGGAAGCCGGTGGTCGATGAACTGGCCCGCCGCACCGGGCTGGACATCAAGCTGGAGGTGACCCTGTCGGTGCCGGAGTTCGAGGCCGCCATTGAGGCGGGCAGTTTCGATTTCGTCTATGCCAACCCGTACCACATCCTGAAGCTGCGGGATTCCCAGGGCTACATTCCGCTGGTGCGCGACGAGGAGCCGCTGCGCGGCATCATCGTGGTGCGCAAGGACAGTCCGCTGAAGAGCGTGAAGGAGCTGGACGGCAAAACCATCGCGGTGCCGTCGCCGAATGCGCTGGGTGCCAGCCTGCTGCCGCGCGCCGAGCTGGAGCGCCTGCACGGTGTGCGGGTGCAGATGCTCAATGTGAAGACCCACAGCTCAGTCTATCTGCACGTGCTCAACGGCCTCACCGAGGCCGGCGGCGGCGTGCAGAAGACCCTCGCCGAGCAGCCGTCGGCGATCCAGGCCCAGCTGCGGGTGCTGTACACGACCCGCGACATCCCGTCCCATCCGGTGGCCGCCCATCCACGCATTCCGCAGGCGGTGCGGGAAAGTGTCCGGCTGGCGCTGCTGGCCATCGGCGCCAGCCCGGCGGGCAAGGCCCTGCTCGACGACATTCCGATGCCGCGGCCGGTGGTGACCTCCCTCGACGACTACCTGCCGATGCGCCAGTGGGGGCTGGAGAAGTACTGGGCCATGGACCGCAAGTAGGTGGCCATCGTGAGCCATTCCCTGCGCTGGAAACTCCTGTTGCCGCTGCTGCTCGGCAGTGCGCTGATCCTGGCCGGCCTCAATTTCGTGTGGACGCCGCGTTACCTGGAAGACCAGCGCACCGAGTATCTGGAGGAGGTCAATCACCACCTCGACAGTGTCATCGAAGGCCTGGTTCCGCTGATGCTGGCCAGCCAGCTCGACATCATCACCGAGAACCTGGGCGAGCTGCAGAAGAAGAACCGCGACTGGCACGAGATCCGCCTGATCGATGCGCGTGGTCGACAGATCTACCCACCGATGGTGGGTGCCCCGGCGGCGATCGTCGCCCATCCGGCGATGCAGGTGATCGACAAGGACATCGCCTACCTGGGGGTGCCGGCCGGCCACCTGCGGGTGCAGATCGACCTCAGCCGCTGGCTGGCCAAGCGCCACGCCCAGCACGGCCAGCTGGCCCTGATGCTGGCCGGTTGCGTGGCCCTGCTGGGCCTGGTGTGGAGCGTGATGGTGGAGGGCATCGTACTGCGTCCGCTGCTGCGCCTGTCCCGCGCCGCCAAGGCGCTGGCCCGGCGGCGTGTCGATGTGGCGCTGCCACCGGCGGGGCGCGACGAAGTGGGCGACCTGGTGACCAGTTTCGCGGCGATGCGTGAGGAGTTGCAGGCTTATCACGAGGAGCTGCTCGGCGAGATCGGCGAACGGGAGAAGGTCGAGCAGGCCCTGCGCGAGCATCGTCAGCACCTGGAGGAGCAGGTCGCTGAGCGGACCGTCGAACTGGTCGCCGCCAAGGAAACGGCCGAATCGGCGAGCCGGGCCAAGAGCGTCTTCCTGGCGACCATGAGCCACGAGATCCGCACCCCGATGAATGCCATCGTCGGTCTCACCCACCTGCTACAGCGCCATGTGCACGAGCCGCGGCAGCTGCAGCAGCTGGCCACCATTGCCGACTCCGCCCAGAACCTGCTCGGCATCCTCAACGACATCCTCGACTTCTCGAAGATCGAGGCCGGCAAGATCGAGCTGGAGTCGGCGGACTTCGAGCTGGAGTCGATCTTCGAGAACGCGGCCGCGCTGATCGGCGCCCGTGCGGCGGAAAAGGGCGTGGAGGTGGTCACCCACCTGGACCCGGAGATCCCGCGGGTGCTGCGTGGCGATGCGCTGCGGGTAGCCCAGATCCTGCTGAATTTCGCCAACAACGCGGTCAAGTTCACCGAGCACGGCAGCATCGCGCTGCGGGCCCGTCTGCTGTCCCGACGCGGGGATCTGCTTGGCCTGCGCCTGGAGGTCCAGGACACCGGAGTCGGCGTGCCGCCGGAGCTGCGCCCGCGGCTGTTCCAGGCCTTCGAGCAGGCCAGTAGCGGGACGACCCGCCGCTACGGCGGCAGCGGCCTGGGTCTGGCGATCGTCAAGCGGCTGGCCGTGCTGATGGGCGGCGAGGTCGGTGTCGACAGCACTCCGGGTGAGGGCAGCACGTTCTGGTGCGTGATCCACCTGCAGCGGGGTGACGGCAAGGCCGTCCTGCGGCCGGCCCATTTCGCTGGGGAGCGGGTGCTGGTGGTGGACGATCTGCCCGACGCCCGCGAGATGCTGCAGGTGATGCTCGAGAGCCTCGGCCTGCAGGTCGATACGGCGGCCTCGGGACCCGAGGCGCTGGCGCTGATCGCCGCCGCCGACGGCGCCGAAGTGCCCTACCGGGTGGTATTGCTGGACTGGCGCATGCCCGACATGGACGGCTACGAGGTGGCCGCGCACATCCGCCGCATGACGCTGGGCGCGCCGCTGCTGATCCTGATGGTCACCGCCTACGGGGCCGAACTGCCGCCGGACGGGGCCGCGGCGGTGCATTTCGACGGGGTGCTCGC
Organism: Zoogloea sp. LCSB751; assembly: GCF_002028455.1. Taxonomy (GTDB): domain Bacteria; phylum Pseudomonadota; class Gammaproteobacteria; order Burkholderiales; family Rhodocyclaceae; genus Zoogloea. The sequence goes on from NZ_MWUM01000011.1 coordinate 154,653, forward strand.
CAAGCCCGTGCAGCGCCTGCAGCTGACCGAGGCCCTGGCGCGGGCCCTGTCGGCCGGTGCCAGCGTGGTGGGCGGCACCCAGGATTCGGGCGTGGCGGGCTTCGATGCCGCCAAGGCTGGGGCGCACATCCTGCTGGTGGAGGACAACGTGGTGAACCAGCAGGTGGCGCGGGATCTGCTGGAGGAGGTCGGCTTGCAGGTCGAGGTGGCCGACAACGGTGCGCTGGCCGTCGAGCGCATGGCCGGCGGAGCCCATTTCGACCTGATCCTGATGGACATCCAGATGCCGGTGATGGACGGGCTGGAAGCCGCCCGGCGTATCCGCCAGCTGGAGGCCGGGCGCAGCCTGCCGATCCTGGCGATGACTGCCAACGCCTTTGCGGAGGACCGGGAGCAATGCCTCGCTGCCGGCATGAACGGCCATGTGCCCAAACCGGTGGAGCCGGACCGGCTATACCAGATCCTGTCCACCTGGCTGCCCCTTGCCGGGCAGGCCCCTTCCGCGCCGGCTCCCAGTGCCCCGCCGTCCGCCGGAGCGGAAGACGATGCGGACGAAGCCGGATTCGCCAGGCTGGAGGCCCGTTACCAGGCCAAGCCGGCCTTCGTCGCCAAGCTGCTCGGCACCGTGCTGCAGGAGTTGCCCGGCGATGCGGAACGGCTGCGCCGGGGCGTCGATGCCCGGGATCTTGCCGCCTTGACCAAGGCCGCCCACGGCCTGAAAGGCATGGCTGGAAGCATCCTGCAGGACACCCTCGTCAAGCAGGCCCGCAGCACCGAGCTGTCGGCCCGCGACGGCAATCCGGAAGCCCTGGTGCTGGCCCTGGCCCTGGCCGAACACCTGGACCGGTTATCCGTCACGATCACCGCGCATCTGGCGCGCCGGCGCGTCGAAACCGCCCCGCCGCAAGGCTGACGCAGCCCGCGCCGGGCGTATACTGAAACCAAAAAAACCGAACGATCCCGTGCCTCGTGAGAATCGGTGATGCCCTACAAGCGCCACATCCTGATCGCCGATGACCAGCCTGCCATCCTGCTGGTGCTCGAAGAAATGCTCGAGGAGCGCTTCGAGGTGCACGCCTTCGCCGACGGCCGTAGCCTGCTCGATTACGTGAAGACCGGCGGTCGGGCCGACCTGGTGCTGACCGACGTGATGATGCCCGAGGTGGATGGCTTCGAAGTGTGCCGCCAGCTGAAGGCCGACGCGGCCACCCGCGACATTCCGATCCTGTTCCTGTCCAGCCTGGAGAGCGACACCGACGAGGCCTACGGCCTGTCCCTCGGCGCCGAGGACTTCATCCACAAGCCCTTCTCGCCACCGGTGGTGCTGGCGCGGGTGCGCAACCACCTGGCCCTGGCGGATGCCAGCCGGCAACTGCTGCGGCGCAACGAGGAGCTGGAGGAACTGGTCGCCGAACGGACCCGCGAGGTGGTGCGCCGCGGCCAGCAGCTGATCAACGCCCAGGACGCGATCATCACTGCGTTGTGCACCCTGGCCGAAGTGCGCGACAACGAAACCGGCAACCACATTCTGCGTACCCAGGCCTACGTTGGCGTGCTGGCGCGGGCGCTGCAGGGCCACCCTGACTTCGCCCCCTTCCTCGACGACGAGGCGATCGCGCTGATTACCAAGTCGGCAGCCCTGCACGATGTGGGCAAGGTGGCGATCCCCGACGCGGTACTGCTCAAGCCCGGGCGCCTCGACGCCGAGGAGCGCCTGATCATCCAGAGCCACTGCGCCTACGGGCGCGACGCCATCGCCAAGGCGATCGCCGGGGCTACCGCCGACAACCGTTCCTACCTCGACTACGCGCTGGAGATCGCCTACAGCCACCACGAACGCTGGGACGGCGAGGGCTATCCGCAGGGCCTCAGGGGGGCCGAGATTCCCATGTCGGCACGCCTGATGGCGGTTGCCGACGTGTATGACGCACTGATCTCCCGGCGGGTTTACAAGCCCGCCATCCCTCATTCGAAGGTCGTTGCGATCATCGCCGAGGAGCGTGGCAGGCAGTTCGACCCGGACATGGTGGATGCCTTCCTGCGGGTCGCCGACCAGTTCGAGCAGATCGCCGTGCAGCACCGGGATGCGGGCGCTGTGCGCTGAGTGCCCTGCGGGGGCTTGCAAAGCGGCGCCGGGCGGCTATAATGCGCGCCCTTCCCCAGTGCAAAGCCATCCGCGCCACGCACAGGCAGTCATTGCCCGGGTATGCGTCCTTAGCTCAGTTGGTTAGAGCGCCACGTTGACATCGTGGAGGTCGGCGGTTCGACTCCGTCAGGACGCACCACTCCTTCTCTGCGCTTCCCCCCGAACACGCGTCCCGCTACAGTCCGGTTCCGTCTCCGCCACGGCCCTGCCGACGATCCGCCATGACCCGTACTTCGACTTCGCCGAGCCCGCCTTCCGCGCCCCAGTTCGTCCCCGTCGGCATTGTGCCCACCGCTGAACAGCGCGACATCCAGACCTGCCGCGCGCGCTACGTGATCGCCATGGCCAACGCCGGGGCGGCCAAGACCACCACGCTGGCCTTGCGCATCGCCGAGTCGATCACCCGCGGCGTGTGGCCGGAGAGCATCCTGGCCCTCACGTTCTCCGCCGAGGCTGCACGGGTGCTGCAGGCCCGCCTGGTGGACATCGGCGTGGACGAGCGCAGTGCGCGGCGCGTCAAATGCCTGAGCTTCGACGCGTTCGCCCGCCAGGTGCTGCTCCATGCCGAAGGGGCGGAGGCGCCGTGGCTCGACACACCGGAAGCCCTGGCGCCCCAGGTGCGCATCGCGGCCGCGCGCCTGCAGGCTGAAAACGCGGCGAGGCGCCACCCGCGGGAGCTGTGGCTGCCCGAACACAACGAGCCGATCTTCGAGTTCCTCGAGCTGTCGCGTCGCCTCAAGGCGCGCCTGGTGCCGCCCGGCGGCGACGACGAGGAGAGCGTCGAGGACTGTGCCGAGCGCTTCGACGTCCCGCTTGCCGCCTTCTTGCTGCACGGCGCGCTGGAGGCGCTGCGCTCGGGCCTTGAGGATGTACCGCGCTGGCGCGCCGAATTCGACGCGACCTACGACCTGGCACGCCGGCTGGGCGACTCCGACCGTCCCATCGAGCTGCCGGCCTACCGCATCGTGGTGGTGGACGAACTTCAGGACATGAATCCGGCCAGCTACGCGGTGCTGGAAGCCTTGCTGATGCGCGGCAAGGCTTTTTTCACCGGCGCTGGCGACTTCGACCAGGTGATCCACCGCTGGGCCGGCGCCGGCACGGATTTCCTGCATACCCGTTTCGGCCAGGGCTGGCCCGGCGTCGTGCGCCTGCCGCTGACCCGCAGCTACCGTTACGGCCCGCCGCTGGCGGCGGCCACTGCCGCGCTGAAGAACAAGGCTGTGGATTCCGGGCGCGAGCACGAGACGGTGCTGCGCGTGTCGTCCTGTGCCGATCACCGGGCCGTCGCCGCGCAGGTGGCGACAGACCTGGCCGACTGGAAGAAGCAGGGCGGCCGACTGGCGGCGTGCGCGATCATCCTGCGCGCGCCCTACCAGTCGATTTCGATCGAGAGCGCGCTGCTGGAGGCCGGCATCGGCTGGCGCATGGAGGGGCTGGCGAGCTATCTGCTGCGCTCCGAGGTGCTGATGCTGCGCGGCGTCATCGCCTTCGCGCTGCAGGACTACGACTCCATCCCCGGTGTCGACAAGCGCCTGCAGGTGCTGCAGGCCTTGCTGCAATGGCAGCAGTTCGAATGGGGCGCCGAGCGTCTCGACGATGCGGCGCTGAAGACCGCCGCCGCCCAGCCCTCGCTGTTCGAGGCCTTCCTCGACGGCACGCTGCTCAAGCCCCAGACCCGCGCCGACAAGCGCGCCGCCGGCCAGTCCGGCGAGGCGCAGTTGCAGGAGGAGTTCCGCTTCCTCGACAAGCTGAAGGCCTTGCGCCAGAGCGGCCAGCACCACGAGGCCAACGCGCTGCAGCGCGTCCGCGACGCGGAGGCGGCGACTGTCGACGAAAGCCCCGCCCAGCGCAGCGCCCGCGAGCGCCTCGCCCATACCCTCGCCGCGCTGCGTGCTGCGCCGCCGGACACCCCCGCCGCCACGCTGATCGAACAGGCGGTGGCGCTGCTCGATCTGAAGGGCGTGGCCCGGCGGCTGTTCCTGGCCCCCGCCACGGCGGCGCTGGTGGCCCGCTCCATCGACGGTTTCATCGACGTGGCCCGCCGCCAGGATCTGCCGCTGCGCGAGTTCTCCCACTGGCTGCGCCAGGCGGAGAGCAAGGCCGAGCGCCTGCGCAAGTCCGACACGGTGCTGTTGTGTTCCGTCGAGGCGGCCAAGGGCCAGGAGTTCGAGGCCGTGCTGCTGCCTTTTCTGGAGGAAGGCGCCTTTCCGCTTGCCGGCAGCGATCCGCTGGAGGAGAGCAATCGCTTCTATGTGGCGGCCACCCGGGCGCGGAACGAATTGCGGCTCTACGTGCCCGCGGCTGTCGAGCAGATCAGCCGCTACGTGAAGGCGATGCGCATCGACAAGGCGGTGTTGCGCGGCCGCCACCAACTGGCTGGCAGCCAATGGAGCTGAGAGATACGGACCTGGCGGTGCCGCCGCCGGGGGTCGTCATCGTCTACGTGGATGAGGCGCTGATCGTCGCCGACAAGCCGTCGGGCCTGCTCTCCATGCCGGCCCGCGGCGAAGACCGGCAGGATTGCCTGGTGGCCCGCGTGCAAGCGCAGTTCGCCGATGCGCTGCCGGTGCACCGCCTCGACATGGCGACCTCCGGTCTGATCCTGCTGGCCCGTGGTGCCGAGATGCAGCGGCGCATGAACCTCGCCTTCGAGCAGCGCATCGTCGGCAAACGCTACGAAGCGCTGGTGCATGGAGACCTCGGGCCGGACGCCGGCGAGATCGACCTGCCGCTGGCCGCCGACCCGCAGCGCAATCCGCATCAGATCGTCGATCTGCAGCGCGGCCGTCGCGCGCTGACCCGCTATCGGGTCGTCGAACGCCGCGGTGCCGGGCCGGACGCCGTCACCCGCGTCGAACTGAAACCGGTCACGGGGCGGACCCACCAGTTGCGCGTGCATCTCCAGTCCCTTGGCCACCCCATCCTCGGCGACCCCCTCTACGCCCCGCCGGCCAGCGCCGTCCGCCACCGCCGCCTGCATCTCCACGCCGCCGCCATCACGCTGATCCACCCGCAACGGCGCGTGCCGTTGGGCTTCGAGAGCGCAGTACCGTTCTGATCGGGATTGGAACCCATTCCGCGCTGGCCAGTCCGACACATGCTGTTTCAAAAGTTCACTTGAAGCAGGGAGGGGGGGCTAGCACTCTCGCCGGTCTGGCGTGGAGGCGTTTCCCGTACATGTGCGAGCGGGCAGGGCGCCCGGCGCCGTCGGAAGGTACAAGTTCAAGAACATGTTGTTTCAAGCCCTGAAGGACATTCGCTGGACATCGCTGGCGTGGCTGTGCGTGCTGGGCGGATGTGCGGCGGTGGGGCCCAACTACACCTCTCCCGCGTTGTCGTCGGCCGACGTGCCGGGCAAATGGACGTCCCGCTCGGACGTGCCGGCGCCCGCTTCCGTCAAGGGCGCCGGGGTGAAGGAGACGCCGGTCACCTGGTGGGCGGAGCTGTCCGATCCGGTGCTCGACCACATGGTGGAGCGGGCCTTTGCGAGCAGCCCGACGCTGGAGGCGGCGATGGCCAAGCTCAACCAGTCACGCTCCCTGACTGGCCAGGCCAATGCGGCAGCCTCGCCGACGGTGGATGGCGCGGGGAGTGTGCAGCGCGCGTCCGGCAGCTCGGGGAGCAAGGGTTTCACCGAGTCCTGGCTGTCGATGAATTCTTCCTGGGAGATCGACCTGTTCGGTGCCGTGCGCCGTGGCCGGGAAGGAGCACTGGCGCGGGAGGCCGCGCAGGCGGCGACGCTGGCCGATGCGCGGGTGAGCCTTGCGGCGGATGTGGCCGACGCCTACCTGAGCTACCGGGCCTGCCAGTCCTATGCGGCGCTCAGCGAGCAGGACGTGAGCTCGCGGGAGGCCACCGCACGGCTGACCGAGGCCAGCGTGAAGGAAGGTTTCACCGCGCCCTACCAGGCCATACGCAGCACGGCGTCGGTGGCCGAGGCGCGTACCCAGCTGGCGGCGACGCGGGCCCAGTGCGAGCGCCTGGAGAACCAGCTGACGCGCCTGACCGGCATTCCGCGGCCGGAGCTGATGCTGGCGATGGCGGACAAGCCGACCGGGCTGGAGCGCCTGCCGGTGCCCAAGCATTTCGACATTTCGATTCCCCGCGACGCACTGATGCAGCGGCCGGACGTCCGCTCCGCCGAGCGCAGCCTGGCCGCTGCATCGGCGGACATCGGCCTGGCAGAGGCCGACCGTTACCCACGCATCACCCTCAATGGGGACTTCGGCTTCACGGCGACCAACAGTAGTGGCCGCAGCGGTACCGTGTCCTTCGGGTCGTGGTCCTTCGGGCCGTCGGTGAGCCTGCCGATCTTCGACGGCGGGCGCCGCAAGGCGGCGGTGGAGCTGGCCAAATCCCGCTACGACGAGGCGCTGGCCGACTACAAGGCCAGAATCCGCCAGGCCATCCAGGAGATGGAAGACGCCCTTACCCGGTATGCGGCGGCCCATGAAAGGGCGGAGAATGCACGTATCTCCGGCAGCGAGTACCAGCGTTTCTTCGAGTCCGTCGAAGTCCGCTTCCGCGAGGGGGCCAGCAATTTGCTGGAGCTCGAGGACGCCCGGCGCTCCATGCTCAATGCCCAGCAAACTTATCTGAGCGTCCAGCAGGAACGCCTGCAGGCGTGGATCGCGTTGAACCGGGCGACCGGAGGCGGGGCGCAATACGCGTCCGACGCCGACCCGGCCCCGCGTGCCGTGGCGGCGGATGCGTCCACACCGAATTGAGGTTTCAATCTTGTTTTCCGTAAATCGACCCTTCTTCAAAAAATGCACCGTTTCGGCGCTGGCCATGGCTACGCCGCTGGCCTTGCTGCTTGGCTCCGCGTCGTTCTCGAGCGCGGAGCAGGGGACTGTGGTCCCCGCGGTGACCCCGCCGGTCAAGCCCGCGGCGGCCGTCGTAGTGCCTCCACCGCCGCCGGCACCACGTTCGGTGTCCTGGCTGCATCCCAGATCCGCCGTGTGGCCTGATTTGATCCGCGCCAGCGGCAACGTGATGCCGTGGCAGGAGACGCGCATCGGCTCCGAAGTGGGCGGGCTGCGTCTGTCCAGTGTGCTGGTGACCGTCGGCGATCAGGTCAAGAAGGGGCAGGTGCTGGCCCGTCTGGATGCGGCCACGGTGGAGACCGACATCGACGCGGCGAAGGCCCAAGTGGCCGAGGCCGAGGCGACCCTGGCCCAAGCGACTGCCACGCTGGAGCGCGGTAAGCGCCTGGCTCCGTCGGGTGGCGTCAGCCAGCAGGAGCTGACCCTGTACGAAACCCAGAAACACACTGCAGAAGCCCGCGTGAATGCCGCTCGGGCGCAGGAGAAGCGACAGCAGCTGCGCCTGCAGTATGCGACGCTGGTCGCCCCGGACGACGGCCTGATCTCGGCCAGCTTTGCCGCGGAAGGCACCATCGTGCAGGCCGGTAGCGAGCTGTTCCGCCTGATCCGCCAGGGGCGTCTGGAGTGGCGCGCCGAAGTGAAGGGCGAACTGCTCGGCAAGCTGGCGCGGGGGCAGGATGTCACCGTCGAAAGTCCTCTCGGACCCGACGTGAAGGGCCGCATCCGCCTGGTGTCCCCCACCATCGATCTGGCGAGTCGCAACGGTCTGGTCTATGTGGACCTGCCGGTGGACACCGACCTCAAGGCGGGCCTGAACGTTTCCGGCAGCATCCTGCTGGGCCGGCGCAAGGTTCTCGCCGTGCCGGTCGCCGCCGTGTTGCGACAGAAGGGCAGTGCACGGGTGCTGGTCGTCGATGCGGACAACAGGATCCAGTCCATCGATGTCAGCCTTGGGCGGACCAAGGACGACTGGGTCGAGATCACGGCCGGTGTCGATGAGCACAGCCGGGTGGTGTCCAGGCCGCAGGGCGAACTCCACGTCGGCGACGTGGTCAAGCCGGTGTCCGATGATCAGGCTTAGAATCGCAACTTCGAAACCACTCTTCCGGCGTTTGCCCGTGTTCCGCTCGGGAATGGACGCCGACTTCGCGCCGCAAGGATGAGCCTCAGGCAGCCCCGGTGGCGCGCACCTAACGATTGCACAAGAAGTCCATGCTTTATCGTCATATCCTTCCGGGCCTGGCGCTGGCCGTTTCCTTCGGCGCCCAGGCTGCCCAGCATGAAACCGCGCATCACGCGGCTCCCCCAGCCAAGAGTGCCCCGGCCACCAAGACCGCCAAGGCTGCATCGAAGAGGACGGCCGTGAAGCCCGCCCCCCACAGGGACAAGGCTGCTCCGCCCGTTGCCAGGAAGGTTGCCGCGGTACCCGCTCCGGCGATTCCACCGGAAGTCGTCCGGCGGATGACCGAGCTCGAGAATTCGAACCGCCAGCTGGAAAGCCGGGTCGAGGAATTGGGCCGTCAGCTCGGCGGCCTGAATCAGGCCCATGCCGAGCTGAAAAAGGCTCATGCCGCACCGGCTGCGTCGGTGGCTCAGCCGGCCTCGCCGGTGCCGATCATCGGCACGTTGGTGGCCAGCGTCTTCGGTGGCTTGTTCGGCTTTTTCGGTGCGCGCCTGGGGCGGGGCATGAAGCCCTCGGCGGAGCCGAAAACCGCCGCCAGGAAGCCCGTGCCGTCCAAGGCCCAGGTTGCCGCGCGCATGGAGCCGAACGGCGAGCGTATCGAGCCGGTGCTGATGTAAGTTCTCGTGGTGCCCCAGCGGGCCCGCCGTCCTGATGCCTGGCGCTTACTCCACGTGGGAGGAAACGCCGCCGCTATTGCTGCCGGGCCGCATCGCTGCTGCGCTTCCGCTCCTGCATGTACTGGCAGCACGCGGCGTCCGATACCAGCAGGTGATGTGTGGTCCAGTCTTCCATGACGCTCAACAGCCCGCTGCGGTCGAGGTTCCCCGCCATGGCTTTCATCAGCAGATCGAGGATCCGCTCGTTGAACGCGGCATGTTCTTTCTTGTGCTCCTTGAGCGTCGGGCAGGCGTTCAGGCGGAGCAGGGCCTCCTCGGTCTGAAAGTGCCTTGCTGCCAGCGTGGTCAGGTTGTTCAGCAGCGCATGAAACTCGCTGGAGTTACCGCCACGGCTATCGTCGAAGCAACTCATGGCCTCCCGGGCGAGGGTCAGTATCTCCTGATGCTGCTGGTCGATGATCCTGTTCCCGGTGATCAATCCAGGTCTGACGATCTCCATTTCGCTTGTCTCCTCTTTTGTCTTGGTATGTCTGATTTTTCCCTGTGAGGATACATGGATGCAAATCCATGGGCTCATGGATTTGCATCAAAAATGGACAGTCTGGGGCATTAAAAGGCTGCGGACTGTTCAGCCGGCACGGGCTCCGTCGTTTCGCCAGTCCGTCGCCACGATGATGGCCTGGCACTTGGCACAGCCTTCCCACGGCAGGCAGTCGCAGCTGAGTTCGAAGTAGAGCGCCCCGACCTTGACCAGTGACGCGGCCGTTACCGGTTTGCTCTGGCCCCCTGACGTTCCTCCGCTTACCGGGGCTGCCGCTTCTGTTCCCGCGGAGGGGTGCCAGCGGGCGAAGGCGCTCAGGTCGGTGACGTTCAAAACGTACCACACGCGCCGCGCAGGGTCCCAGCGTGCACCCAGGCGCTTGGCCTCGTCTTTTTCGGCAAACGGTACTTTAAGGTTGGTGCGCATCGTGTTTTCTGCTTTCTGCTTCGGTGACGGCTGCGCGACTTGGACCGACCGAATCTGATTCGCTTCCGGCCCTGAACGTCTGGCGTCGCCAATTTTGTGTTGTTTTCTGAGTGTGAGGCATCCCGGTCAGGATCCGACGAGTGGCATCCCTACACGCTTCCGTCCCTGACGATCCGTAATTGCGTTCCCCTCGACATGCGCTCTGGAAACGGGAATGGCGCATCAATCATATTCCATTTCATCTCGCGCACGTCCTGCCGCCCTGACCGCGCTGACGGGAAATCTGCGCGATGGTTACGTGGCTCATCTGCATGCCATCCTGTCTGCCGATTGCCACGTCTTGCACAGAAAAAAGGCCACTCCATGCGGAGTGGCCTTTTTGTTTGAATCCGATGTGGAGCGGGCGATGGGGATCGAAAACGTCGAGCGGCGACTATCGGGTGGCTCCGTCATGCATTCAAGGCCCTGAAAATAAAACAACTTCTTTGATCGGCGAACGCGCATCTCTTCCCGCGGGGCCCCCGTATCGGGATCTGATTGGACCGGCTTTGACTGAGCGCTGACCAGAACGTGACCAGACGGTCCGGCTTGGTATGCCCGTCAGGCGACCTCCGCCATCAGGCTGATGCGCTGCGCAGTGGCCCGAACTTCCTTCATCCGGCCGTGACCTGGCAGGATCTTCTCCGAGACCCGTCACCAGACCCGCCCGCGCCAGCTCATCCACATCCCGCTTGACCGCGCTGCGGTCCCGGTGAAGGCGCTCCGAGATCTGGGTGATCGAGCCGGGCATCTCCTTGATCGCGCGGAATAGGGCCAGCCGCGCAGTGGTGATCAGCTTCACCACATCCGCCGGGTTCTCGAAACCAATCGCGCTCTCGCTGGGTAGCGCCTCACCGCGATCCGCTGCGCGTGCCAGTTGGCGGCCCCGCTGGAAGAAATCGTCTTCGATAGCCGTTTTGATCGTCAGCTTGCTCATTTGCAATCCCTCAAGATGATCCGGTCCTGCTCGAAGCGCTCTTCGAAGCTCACGAAGTCCACAAGTTCCACCACGCCGAAGTAATGGCGGTGGTGGCCGCCATGGGCGTTGTCGTAACCCACGACGCGTCCGTTATTCCCATCCCCTTACACACAATTCACCCCTGATCCATTTTCCTTGCCTGGCGCATGCCTTCGACAAAGACGGCCAGCTGCTGGAGACCGAGCCAGATTGTCTTGGCGCCGGGCTCACCATCATGTCGGCGGGCCAGGAAGCCTCCACGCTGGGCGATCAGGCGCAAGACGGTGTTCAGCGCGGGCACGGCTGTCGGGATGGGCTTCTTGTTCAGGATAAAGGCGGCCCGCCACTCATCGGCTTCGAACGCCATGTCGGCGGGTAAATCGGGCAGGCTCCGACCCAGGCGCATCAGGCGGTTGATCCGCCAGGCGATCACCATGTAAAGCGCCAGCGCACTTTGCAGGCGACGCGTGTCGGCCAGTTGCAGGCGCTCGACCCGGCAGCCTTCCTTGAGCACCAGGAAGAACAGTTCGATCTCCCAGCGGGCGCGATACCAGTCGA
>NZ_MWUM01000120.1 GCF_002028455.1 Zoogloea sp. LCSB751
AGGAGGCGGACAAGTACGGCTTTGTACTCTGGGTCGATGAGCAGAGTCATCTGCTGCTGCGGGTGGACATGGTGGACAAGGAAGGCAACCTGGTGGAGCAGGTGCTGGGGGTAGATCTGGACAGGCAGCCGGCGCCCGCGCCCTGGCTTGTCACCTTGGCCCGCAGCAAGCTGCCCGATGCGCTGGCATTGGAAGACGCCTATCCCGCTCCCCAGCAGACCCTGAACTGGCACCTGACCTGGCTGCCGGGTGGATTCAAGGTGCTCTCTCAGGACAGGCACCAGCTGGTCAGCACCAGCCTGCCGGTGGACTACATGAT
>NZ_MWUM01000121.1 GCF_002028455.1 Zoogloea sp. LCSB751
GATCTTAAATTAATCAGCAAAATTATTTAATTCAAGGGATAATCCTTGGATGAAATTCAAAGATATTCAAAAATTATCAGACGTTAAGTTTCGTAGGCTTACCGGTGTTAGTTGGGCTACATTTAACCTCATGTTGGCCGAGCTAAATAAGCAGTTACCTCGTCATATTGGTAAAGGACGACCGCATAAATTACCGTTGGAAGATCGTTTGCTCTTATGTATAGAATATTGGAGAGAATATCGAACATTTTTCCATCTTGGTATGAGTTACGGTGTATCTGAAACGAGTGCAATTCGTATCACACGTGTTATTGAAGAT
>NZ_MWUM01000122.1 GCF_002028455.1 Zoogloea sp. LCSB751
TAACGCCCCTTGATTGTGCCCAGATTCCATCCCATAACGACTCCTGTCCACTGTTGTCGGGTAACGGTTCACCCAGACCAGTTGACAGGTAAAAAATGAGACGATCGTCCGGTGATCCACTATTGCCTCTTGCGTGATCCTGTCAGCTTGGCACCATCAGGGGCATGAGCACATCCATGACCCCACCGGCCGCTTCGCCGCTGACCCTTGAGCAGGCTAATGAACTTATTCAGAAGCTGATGGCGCGCATCGCCGAGCTAGAAGACCGACTCAACCAGAACAGCGGGAATTACTCCAAGCCTCCTTCCAGTGATG
>NZ_MWUM01000123.1 GCF_002028455.1 Zoogloea sp. LCSB751
AATTTTGAATTAGACACCACCATCAGCCATACCCGTCAGCAAATTGGCGTAGTGCGCCGCGTGAGTGTGTCAGTTGCGGTGGACTTTAAACCGGGCGCTGCGGGTGAAAATGGCCAAGTGGCACGCGTTGCCCGTACCGAGCAAGAATTAACCAATATCCGCCGTTTACTGGAAGGCGCGGTAGGCTTTAGCGCACAGCGGGGTGATGTACTTGAGGTTGTTACCGTTCCCTTTATGGATCAATTGGTTGAAGATGTGCCTGCCCCTGAACTTTGGGAGCAACCTTGGTTCTGGCGTGCGGTTAAGTTAGGTAT
>NZ_MWUM01000124.1 GCF_002028455.1 Zoogloea sp. LCSB751
AGCGTCATCAGGTGACGCTTGGGGTGCATGCCGTCCCGCAGGGTCATGTCATGAACGCGGATTTGCTTGCCTTTGAGATCCATGGTGGAGTTCTCCAGTTGTTCTGTTGGGGCGAATTCATTCGCCCACCGAAACCTTGCGCAACCTCCGTGGGCGAATGAATTCGCCCCAACGGGAGTAGCCAGATTCAGTCGCCGTTGGCTCAGGCCGGCTGCAGGGTCAGGTTGCCCGCCAGGATTTCCTCGGCGAACATCTCGGCGGTGCGGGCGGCGGCGGCGGTCATGATGTCGAGGTTGCCGGCGTACTTGGG
>NZ_MWUM01000125.1 GCF_002028455.1 Zoogloea sp. LCSB751
CCCCAAAGGAGCCTCCATGAACGCCACCGACAAATTCCTCGCCTCGTCCGCCCACGTGGACGAAGCGGCCGTAGCGCCGCTGCCCAATTCCCGCAAGATCCACGTCGAAGGCTCCCGCCCGGACATCCAGGTGCCGATGCGCGAGATCACCCAGGCCGATACGCCCACGGGTTTTGGTGGGGAAAAGAACCCGCCGATCTTCGTCTACGACTGTTCCGGCCCCTACACCGACCCTAGCGCGAAGATCGACATCCGCTCCGGCCTGCCGGCCCTGCGCCAGGGCTGGATCGAAGAGCGCGGTGACACCGA
>NZ_MWUM01000126.1 GCF_002028455.1 Zoogloea sp. LCSB751
TAACGAGATAAATCGCGAAGCGGCAACATTAATGGGTAAAACTATCCCGGCTGATGACGTATAATAACGTCAATTTGAGCCAGTTTTATCTTAACGGAGACAAGTCCATGTCTATTGAAAGTCAGTTAAAAGCACAATTCGCCGAGAATCGTGACATAGTGCAAGCCTTGCTCGACGATGGCTCAGAGCCTGATGCTGAATACACCATTGAGCACCATTTTTCATCGAGCAATTTTGAGCGCTTAGAAAAGGCTGCGGTTGATGCATTCAAACTTGGATTTGAAGTCAATGATGCTGAAGAAATGG
>NZ_MWUM01000127.1 GCF_002028455.1 Zoogloea sp. LCSB751
GATGATAGGAAATGTGAAAAACTCGCTGCGGGGCAGTTGCCATACGCTCGGAGCGAAGCATTTACCAAGGCATCTTGCGGAATACTGCTTCCGGTTTAATCATCGTTTTGACCTCAAGAGCATGTTGGTTGAATTGGGGCATGCAGTCAGGGCAAGCCCTCCGATGCCATATCGGCTCTTGAAGCTGGCTGAGGGTCATGGGTAATCAGGATGTTGTTTGAAAGGACGTTTAAATCTAATCAGTCAATACTGTCAGTTTCTTGGCAAAATCGGAATGCTGATTCTAATACACTCGGTTAAGTG
>NZ_MWUM01000128.1 GCF_002028455.1 Zoogloea sp. LCSB751
TGGTATTATACTTTTAGGCCTGTGTATCAGCCCCTGGATTGTTGGCAATACTGGCTATGTGTATATTGCCGCGGGTGATTACCAGCTTGAGACCAGTTTAGTTTTTGGCATCGTCATGTTAATCGTGTTTTATGCGCTATTCCAAGTGCTGGAATGGTTAGTGATCACTGTGATTAATCTGCTGCTTCGTAGCCGTTTTATCCCGCAGCATTGGCGTCGCCGCTCCGCCAAAAAACACACCCTCATCGGCGCACTTGCCATTGCCGAAGAAGATTGGCCTGCGGCAGAACGCGCCATGATTA
>NZ_MWUM01000129.1 GCF_002028455.1 Zoogloea sp. LCSB751
CCTCACGGGCCTGGCGCAGCCGGTCCCCCATCCACAGGTACTGGATCAGAAACAGCAATATCCCGTATATCAGCCAGCCCAGCAGTAGCTGGCGGTAGAAGTCCCCCGGCTTGCCCCAGCGGCCATAGAACTCCAGCTTTTCCAGGATCAACCTGTAGTCCCCGGGCTGCATCCTGTCGTCGGTGGCAAGCTCGATGGCATAGACATGGTGCAGGTCCGGTCCCTGCTGCGCCAGCGGGATCCGGTACTGCTGCACCCACCAGGAGCTGGGGGCGAACACCTTGAGGGGGACGTCCT
>NZ_MWUM01000012.1 GCF_002028455.1 Zoogloea sp. LCSB751
AGCTCGAGGCGATCTTTCCGAAGGACAGGGACGAGGACGCATGATCGGCCTGGAAGATCGCCGGATGAAGGTCCGGAACATCGAGGCGGCGCAGCGTGCCGGGGCGCGTCTTGACGCAGCCTGCACGGTGGCGGGCATCACGCTGCGTACGCTGCAGCGCTGGAAACGGGAGGCGGGCCTCGTGCGCGGCGACCTCAGACCGGCAACCCTGCGCCCGCGTCCTGCCCATGCTCTCACCGAGGTGGAGCGTCGTGCGGTGCTGCAGGTGGCCAACGAGGCGCGCTTTGCCGATCTGCCGCCGGCGCGCATCGTCCCGATGCTGGCCGATGAAGGCGTCTATCTGGCCAGCGAATCGACCTTCCACCGCGTCCTGCGCGAGGCGGGCCAGACGACTCACCGGGGCCGCGCCAAAGCGCCGACGGCTTCCCGCCCGCCGAGCACCCACATCGCCACGGCACCACGCCAGGTGTGGTGCTGGGACATGACCTATCTGCCGGCTACGGTGGCCGGGCGCTGGTTCCATCTGTATCTGATTCTGGATCTCTACAGCCGCAAGATCGTTGGCTGGGAGGTGCATGAAACCGATGCCGCGGAGCACGCCGCCCATCTGGTACGTCGAACGGCGCTGGCGGAAGGGATTGCCGCTTTGGCCGACAAGCCTGTCCTGCACGGCGACAACGGCGCGACGCTCAAGGCCACCACGGTGCTGGCGATGCTCCACTGGCTGGGCATCAAGCCCTCCTACTCGCGGCCCCGGGTCAGCGACGACAACGCCTACGCCGAAGCGCTGTTCCGCACGGCCAAGTACCGACCGGAGTTTCCGGTGCGGGGCTTCGCGGATCTGGAGGCCGCCCGATCCTGGGCCAGCGGTTTCGTGCACTGGTACAACGTCGAGCATCGCCACAGCGGCATCCGCTACGTGAGCCCAGCACAGCGCCATGATGGAGAAGATCACGCGATCCTCGCTGCCCGCGACGCGGTGTATGCCGCAGCTCGAGAGCGCCATCCGGCCCGGTGGTCCGGCCCGATACGCGACTGGTCGCCCATCGGCGCCGTGACCCTCAATCCGGAACGGGATGCGGTCATTGCGACAGCAACAGGTGAAGCGAATAGACAGCCATTGGCTGCATGAATCAGGCGACAACTATCTTGACGCGCGCCGGGTATTTCCAGGTATTCGTCGGGCAGCTCCACTTCATGCACCGGGTGCCCTGGTAGCTGGCCGAGAGGTCGCATAAACGGATTGCTTGTCCGCGCCCCGAGAACGCGTTCTCTTCTTCTTCCAAGCATCAAGAATTACGCAACGTTCCAGCGGCATAAGCCAAGACCAACCGCTCGCTGCGGCACTGAAGCACAATGGAGGCTGTTCCGCCCCTATGAAATGTGGGCATACTGGCCTCATATTGGTTAGGTATAGCACAGGCCGATTGAGGCGCAAGGCACCTGCAACGGCGATGGTTCGGCGTGACCGACATTCAGGCCGGAGATGGAAGAACGGGCCCCACGCTGCATTGGTGAAGACTGACGCCAGGCAGGCCTCGGGTCGCTCGCACCGCGAGTTCCACCTCATCCGAGGATGTTTCCACCAGCGTGCATGCGCCATGCTGGGCGAAATGCAATTGCCATGATCGCCGACTGGCGGCAGAAGGCTTCGGACTTGTCGCCCATCTTGATGGCCTTGCGGCGCTCGTCGGCGGAAAGAAAGTAAAACCGGCCTGACGGCCGGTCATTGGCTAATGATGCTTGACGGGGAAACCGTCAGGCGGAGCACGAAGGCTCGATATTGCGTACTGGAGAGCCCCAACTCCGGGTGGTAGGCCATATTGGCGAATTATTCTGGCAAATGGCAAACCGCTTCGATGTTGTTGCCTTCCGGGTCAATTACAAACGCGCCGTAGTAGTTTGCGTGATAGTCCGGTCGAAGCCCTGGTTCACCATTGCATTTCCCGCCAGCGGCGATGGCTGCCTTGTAAAAAGCATCGACTTGCGCACGATTTTCTGCTCGCCAGGCGAGGTGGCAACCGGACGTAGCTGCCGGGCCGCCGTAGGGTGAAGGCCCGTCGATGAACCATACATCGGCTTTTTTGCCATCAGGCTCGGATACGTCTGGATAGGCAAATCCCAGGATGTTCGAGCCGTATTGGCCTTCGAAACATACGCTGTAACCCAGCGGCTCCAGGGCAGCGCTATAAAACGCCTTGGCGCGGGCGATATCGATAACGCGGAATGTCATGTGGTCAAGCATGCAGGATCTCCTGAAATTGAATCGACGTGCCATAGCGTACCATTAAACTGTATTTATATACAGTTTAATACCAGAGACTTAAATCATTTCAGGGCGACTACACCGCAGCGGGATAACTACCGGAGCCTGCAGCACCTTGAACCCGGAATTTCTGGCCTTCCCTCACGACAGACAGGCGATAAAAAACCCGGGCGGCGCACTGGCCAACCCGGGTTTCTGCAATCCCTTGGAGGGAGGGGCTTGCTAAAACGGGATGTCGTCGTCGAAGCCGCCGAAATCGTTGCCGCCGGCCGGACGCTGGGGCGCCGACGGGGCGCTGGGGGCCGGGGCGGAACCACCACCGCCGAAGCCGCCACCGCTGTTGCTGCCGCCGCCGTAGGAGCCGCCGCCACCGCCGTAGTTGCCGCCGCTGTCACGGCCACCACCGTAATTGCCACCACCGCCGCCACCGCTGTCACGGTTACCGCCACCGTAGTTGCCAGCCGGGCGGCCGCCACCGAAGCCACCTTCGTTGCGGGCCGACTCGTCGCCGCCGCCCATGCCCTGACGGCTGCCGAGCATCTTCATCTCGTCGGCGCGGATTTCGGTGGTGTAGCGGTCCTGACCATCCTTGTCCTGCCACTTGCGGGTGCGCAGGGAGCCCTCCACATACACCTGGCTGCCCTTGCGCAGGTATTGCCCGGCGATCTCGGCAAGCTTGCCGAAGAACACCACGCGGTGCCATTCGGTGGCCTCGCGCTTCTCACCGCTGGCCTTGTCGCGCCAGGTGTCGGTGGTGGCGAGGGTGATGTTGCAGATCGCGTCGCCGCTCGGGGCGTAACGGGTTTCCGGGTCTTTGCCGAGGTTTCCGACAAGAATCACTTTGTTGACCGAAGCCATATGTCTCTCCTGAAAATTCTGTAGGGCTGCCGCTTAGGCCGTTGCCACCTGGCGGCGAGCTGGCGCCGGCATGCTGGAGGCGAGGATCAGCCAGGCCACCGCGAGGCCGCCGCCAAGCAGCGACACCGCACCGGGGCCGACGTGCTGGGCCAGCCAGCCACCCAGCGCACCGCCGAGGAACAGGCCGATGGACTGCAGCGTGTTGTAGATGCCCAGCGCCGTGCCCTTGGCATGCGGCGGGGCGATCTTGGAAATCCACGAGGGTTGGGTCGCCTCCAGCACATTGAAGGCGACGAAGAACAAGGTCAGCAGGATGGCCAGCGGCCACATGCCGGCGTTGCCCTCGAAATACAGGCCGACCTGCACCGCCAGCAGCAGCGCGATGGCGGAGTTGAAGACGGTCTTCATGGCGCCCTTCTTCTCGGCGACAATCACCGCCGGCACCATCACCGTGAAGGACACCAGCACCGCCGGCAGATAGACCTTCCAGTGCTCGGCTACCGGCAGGCCGGCGTGCACGAGGCCGGCCGGTACCAGCACCCACATGGCGGTCTGCATCAGGTGCAGCGCGAAGACGCCGAAGTTGAGGCGCATCAGCTGGCCGTTGCCGAGCACTTCGGAGAAGCGCGCGGTGGCCCGCGGCACCGGCGGTGCGGCAGGCACCACGAAGATCACGGCCAGGATGGCCAGCGCGGCCAGCCCGGCGGTGAGCCAGAACAGCCCGCTCATGCCGATCACCGAGTACAGCAGCGGCGCGGCGACCATCGAAATCGCGAAGACCAGGCCGATCGACGAACCGATCATCGCCATCACCTTGGTGCGGTGCTGGTCGCGGGTCAAGTCAGCGGCCAGCGCGGTAACCGCGGCAGAGATGGCGCCGGCGCCCTGCAGCACGCGGCCGACGACCACCGATTGCACATCCTGGGCCAGCGCCGCGACGATGCTGCCGATCACAAACAGCACCAGGCCGAAAACGATCACCGGCTTGCGCCCGAAGCGGTCGGAGGCGGCGCCGAAGGGAATCTGCAGGAAGGCCTGGGTCAGGCCGTAGGCGCCAATGGCCATGCCGACCAAGGCCACGTTGTCGCCGCCGGGCATGCCGTGGGCGTGCACCGCGAAGACCGGCAGAATCAGGAACAGGCCCAGCATGCGCAGCGCAAAGATCGCGGCCAGCGAAACGCCGGCGCGGCGCTCGGCCGGGCTCATCTTGTCGTCAGTGGAGGAAGCCATGAAACGTGCTGCGTGGGGAGGGTCAAGAGGCGTATATTAACAGGTTGCCCCTGCCCACAATGCCCCATGGACGCCATCCGAATCCGCGGTGCCCGCACCCACAATCTAAAGAACATCGCGCTCGACATTCCGCGCAACAAGCTCACCGTGATCACCGGCCTGTCCGGCTCGGGCAAGAGCTCGCTGGCCTTCGACACGCTGTACGCGGAAGGCCAGCGCCGCTACGTGGAATCCCTGTCGGCCTACGCCCGCCAGTTCCTGCAACTGATGGAGAAGCCCGACGTGGACCTCATCGAGGGCCTGTCGCCGGCGATTTCCATCGAGCAGAAGGCCACCAGCCACAACCCGCGCTCGACGGTGGGTACGGTCACCGAGATCCACGATTACCTGCGCCTGCTCTACGCCCGCGCCGGCACGCCGCACTGCCCGGACCACCCGGAGCACGCGCTGGAAGCACAGAGCGTGTCGCAGATGGTGGACGCGGTGCTGGCGCTGCCGGAAGAAACCAAGCTGATGATCGTCGCCCCGGTGATCAGCGGCCGAAAGGGCGAGCAGGCCGACCTGTTCGTCGAGCTGCGCGCCCAGGGCTTCGTGCGGGTGCGCGTGGATGGCATCGTGCATGAACTCGACAACCTGCCGCCGCTGGACAAGAACCGCCGGCATAACGTCGAGGTGGTGGTCGACCGCCTGAAGGTGCGCCAGGACCTGCGCGGGCGCATCGCCGAATCCTTCGAGACGGCACTGACCCACGCCGAGGGCCGCGCCATCGCGGTGGAGATGGACTCCGGCAAGGAGCACCTGTTCTCGGCCAAGTTCGCCTGCCCGGTGTGCAGCTTCGCCCTGGCCGAGCTGGAGCCACGGCTGTTCTCCTTCAACAATCCGATGGGCGCCTGCCCCAAGTGCGACGGCCTCGGCAACGTGGATTTCTTCGATCCGCAGCGGGTCGTCGCCCACCCCGAGCTGTCGCTGGCCTCCGGCGCCATCCGCGGCTGGGACCGGCGCAACCAGTTCTACTTCCAGCTGCTGGCGAGCCTGGCCGACCACTACGGCTTCAGCATCGACACGCCCTTCGAGGAACTACCGGCGGACACCCGCGAGGTGGTGCTGAACGGCTCCGGCAAGGAGAAGATCGCCTTCCGCTACCTGTCCGACGGCGGCAAGCCGGTGCTCAAGGAACACGCCTTCGAGGGGATCATTCCCAACCTGGAACGGCGCTTCAAGGAGACCGACTCCATCGCGGTCCGCGAGGAGCTGTCCAAATACCGCGCCAACTGCCCCTGTCCGGCCTGCGGCGGCAGCCGCCTGCGCACCGAGGCGCGCTACGTGCTGATCGGCGAACGCAACCTGTCCGAGGTCAGTCGCCTGCCGCTGGCCCAGTGCAAGCGCTTCTTCGACGGCCTGCGCCTCGCCGGCCAGCGTGCACAGGTGGCCGAGAAGATCGTCTCCGAGATCTCGTCTCGCCTGCAGTTCCTGATCAATGTCGGCCTCGATTACCTGTCCCTCGACCGCTCCGCCGACACGCTGTCCGGCGGCGAAGCGCAGCGCATCCGCCTGGCCAGCCAGATCGGCTCCGGCCTCACCGGCGTGATGTACGTGCTCGACGAACCCTCCATCGGCCTGCACCAGCGCGACAACGACCGCCTGCTGGAAACCCTGCGCCGCCTGCGCGACATGGGCAACACGGTGATCGTCGTCGAGCATGACGAGGACGCCATCCGCATGGCCGACTACGTGGTGGACATGGGCCCCGGCGCCGGCGAACACGGTGGACAGGTCATCGCCGAGGGCACGCCGGCCGCCATCGCCGCCCACCCGGACTCGCTGACCGGCGCCTATCTGTCGGGCACCCGCTCCATTGCCGTGCCGCCGAAGCGCACGCCGGCCGATCCAGACAAGTTCCTGCGCATCGAGGGCGCCAGCGGCAACAACCTGAAGGACGTCACCATCGACATCCCGGTCGGGCTGTTCACCTGCGTCACCGGCGTGTCCGGCTCGGGCAAGAGCACGCTGATCAACGACACCCTCTACGCCCACGTGGCCCGCCACGTGAACGGCAGCAGCATCGAGGCGGCGCCGTGCGTCGACATCCACGGCCTGGACCACTTCGACAAGGTCATCAACGTCGATCAAAGCCCGATCGGCCGCACGCCGCGCTCCAACCCGGCCACCTACACCGGCCTGCTGACGCCGATCCGCGACCTGTTTTCCGGGGTGCCGGAAGCCAAGGCCCGCGGCTACGGCCCCGGCCGCTTCAGCTTCAACGTCAAGGGCGGCCGCTGCGAGGCCTGCCAGGGCGACGGCCTGATCAAGGTGGAGATGCACTTCCTGCCCGACATGTACGTGCCCTGCGACATCTGCCATGGCAAGCGCTACAACCGGGAAACCCTGGAGATCCGCTACAAGGGCAAGACCATCTACGAAGTGCTGGAGATGACCGTCGAGCAGGCGCTGGAATTCTTCAACGCCGTCCCCATCGTCGCCCGCAAACTGGACACCCTGATGCAGGTCGGCCTCGGCTACATCCGCCTCGGCCAGAGCGCCACCACGCTGTCCGGCGGCGAAGCCCAGCGGGTCAAGCTGGCGCTGGAACTGTCCAAGCGCGACACCGGCCGCACCTTGTACATCCTCGACGAGCCGACCACCGGCCTGCACTTCGCCGACATCGAGCTGCTGCTGTCGGTGCTGCACCGCCTGCGCGACCACGGCAACACCATCGTCGTCATCGAGCACAACCTGGACGTCATCAAGACCGCCGACTGGCTGCTCGACATGGGCCCGGAAGGCGGCAACGGCGGCGGCACCCTGGTCGGCAGCGGCACGCCGGAAACCCTGGCCGCCAATCCCGCCAGCCACACCGGCCGCTACCTGGCCAAGCTGCTGCCGGGCGCCTGAAAGCCCCTCCTGCAGCCGCCCCCGTGCCACCGCCGGGGGCGGCATCCAGTACACTGATCACCCGTCGTAGCTTCCCATCGCGCCATGTCCGAACTCTGGTCCTCCCTCCGCCCGCAACTCGAATACCTGGCCACGCCGCTGCCGCTGGCCGCCCTCGGGCTCGCCGACGCCCACCGGGACGAGATCGCCCCGCTGCTGGTGGCCGAGCTGGAGGCGCTGGCCGCCGACCCGAGCCCGGCCCAAGCCGACGGCTACGTACTGCATCTGTACGCGATGCTGCTCCTCGCCCGCTGGCGCGACAGCCGCGCCTACCGGCCGCTGGCCGAGCTGGGCCATCTGGACGAGAGCCAGGTGGACACCCTGTTCGGCCAACTCGTCCATGACAGCTACGGCCGCGCGCTGGCCTCCACCTGCGACGGCGACCTGGCCCCGCTCACCGCGCTGGCCGACGACGACGGCGCCAGCCGCTGGGCCCGCGCCGCCGCGCTGGAAGCGATGAGCCTCGCCGCCCTGGAAGGCCTCACCCCCCGCGCGCCGGTGGTGGACTTCCTCGCCGACTTCGGTGCCCGCGAAGCCCAAGCCCTGCAGGACACGCCGGAACGCGGCGAGGACTTCCCGCTACTCGACGCGCTGGTCACTCACCTGGCCGACCTGGGCGCCGTCGAGCAGCTGCCGACGATCCACGAATGGTTCGCCGCCGGCCTCATCGACGACAGCTACGTGGACGCCGAACAGCTGGAGGATGACATCCGCCGCAAGCCGGCCGACGCGCTGGCCGCGTTGCGTGCCGCCGGCCACGGCCTGATCGACGACCTGCGCCCGGAGATCGCCGCCTGGCCGGACATCCACCACATGCCGCCGGTGGCGCTGGCCCCGATTCCCCTCGGCGCGATCCGCGAGCCCATCGTCCGCGACGGCGCCAAGGTCGGCCGCAACGATCCGTGCCCGTGCGGCAGCGGCCGCAAGTACAAGAAGTGCCATGGTGCCAACTGAGCGCCCGCTGAGCGCCGACATCCCGCTGCCATCGGGCCGACACCCGCGCTCGGCTATCATGGCAGCCTCGCGACGAACAGGAAGCCCATCATGACCGACACCACGCCCGACCTCTCCGCCGATGCCCCCGAAACCCGCGCCGGCTTCGATCTGGACGATTTCGAGGTCCGCGTGCTGGCCGTACTGATCGAGAAGTCCTTCGTCACGCCCGACACCTACCCGCTGTCGGTCAATGCGCTGGTCACCGGCTGCAACCAGCTCACCGGCCGCGAGCCGGTGATGAGCCTGTCGGAAGCCAGCGTGCTGGCCACCCTCGACCGTCTGGCCGAGCGGGGCCTGGTCAGCCAGCGTCACCAGGCCGGCGCCCGCGTCGCCAAGTGGGAGCACCAGATCCGCCTGCGCCATTCCCTGACGCCGCCGATGCAGGCGGTGCTGGCCATCCTGATGCTGCGCGGCGCCCAGACCGTTGGCGAAATCCGCGCCCGTTGCGAACGCATGCACGCCTTCGGCAGCCCTGCAGAAGTCGAAGAAGTGCTGGAAAAACTCGGTGACAAGTACCCGCCGATGGTCATCCAGCTACCGAAGGCGCCCGGTACCAAGGAAGCCCGCTACACCCACCTGATGAGCGGCGAAGCCGCCGCCCAGCAGGGCCACAGCTTCGAGGCCGCCGAGCAGGCTGCCCCCCGCGGCAGCCGCGTCGGGGAACTCGAAGAGGAGGTTCGCCGTCTGCGTCAGCAGCTGGAATGGCTGACCAACGAGTTCGAGGAATTCCGCAAGCAGTTCCAGTGAGGGGTCCGGGTGAGGCGCGTCGGAGCCGGCTCCCGCCGCAGGCCCCGACCGCGCAGCCTTCCCCTAACATTCATCGCCACCCGTAGAACCCATGCTCGTCCATCCCCAGTTCGATCCCGTCGCCATCGCCATCGGCCCCCTCGCGGTGCGCTGGTACGGCCTGATGTACCTCGTCGCCTTCATCCTCTTCGTGGCCCTCGGCCGGGTTCATGCCCGGCGGCGGCCAGAGCTGGGCTGGGACGCGCAGCAGATCGACGACCTGCTGTTCTACGGCGTGCTCGGGGTCATCCTCGGCGGCCGGCTCGGTTACGTGCTGTTCTACAAACCGGCCTACTACCTGAGCCATCCGGCCGAGATCCTCGCCGTCTGGCAGGGCGGCATGGCCTTCCACGGCGGCTTCCTCGGCGTGCTGGTGGCCATGTGGCTGTTCGGTCGCAAGACCCACCGGCCGTGGCTGGCCGTCACCGACTTCATCGCTCCGCTGGTGCCACTCGGACTGGCCGCCGGGCGACTCGGCAACTTCATCAACGGCGAACTGGTCGGACGCGTCACCGATGTGCCGTGGGCAATGATCTTCCCGCAGGTGGACGCGCTGCCGCGCCATCCGTCCCAGCTCTACCAGTTTGCGCTGGAAGGCGTCAGCCTGTTCCTGATCCTGTGGTGGTTCTCGGCCAGGCCGCGCCCCCGCGGCCTGATCTCGGCGGCGTTCCTGATCGGCTACGGCATCTTCCGCTCCATCGCCGAGTTCGGCCGCGAACCGGACGATTTCCTCGGCCTGCTGACCTTCGGCATGTCGATGGGCCAGTGGCTGTCCCTGCCGATGATCCTGGCCGGCATCGGCATGGCCACGTGGGCGGTCAGGCGCGACAAGGCCTGAAGCCCGCCGCCCTTCAATCCATCGGCAAGCCGGCGGCCGCCAGTCCCCAGGCGGCCAGCAACACCCCGTTGCTGAGAGCGAAGGCCGCCAGGCGGTGATAGACGTTGTTGTAGCTCAGGTGGATCAGGCTATGCACCACCCGCAGCCCCACGTAAGCCCAGGCGAGGCCCAGCTGCAGCAGTGAATGCTGGCTGGTTGCATAGCACAGCAGCCCGAGCACATAGAACAGCACCGGCAGCTCCAGCAGGTTCATGTAATTCCGGTTGGGCAGGCACACATCGGGCGGCACCCGCGTCGATTCTCCGAACCGGAAATCCGCTGCCCGGACCCGCCCGGCGAAACCGGCCCCAAGGCGCCTGACGGCGATGAGCACCAGTATCACGAAGGTCCAGGCCGCCAGGGCAAACAGGGGATAGAGTATGACAACGCGCATGGGCCGGGCGGAGCAGCACGGCCAGGCGCCGTACAAATCATCCACAATGCATTAAACATGCAGCCAGCTTAAGGAACGGCAAGCGGAATGTCCAAGACATGAACACTCAGCCCAACAACCCCCTGCATGGGATCACCCTCGAACGCATGCTGACCGAACTGGTCGACCGCTACGGCTGGGAAAGCCTCGGCGCGGCCATCCCGATCCGCTGCTTCAATGTCGCCCCCAGCATCTCGTCCAGCCTGAAATTCCTGCGTCGCACGCCCTGGGCGCGAGCCGAAGTGGAGGCGCTCTACCTACGCGGACAAGTTTGAATTTTTGCAAAGAGTGCCAAAGTTGATGGCGAGGTATGCAGAAACCACAAATACTGCAAATCCATCACCTCGCCCGCCCTTCTCGCCGGGGATGCACCAATCTTGAAAATTCCCCTCCGCCACCTTGAGCGCCTGCTGCCCGTTTCGGTGGGGCTGGTCTCCCTGTGCCTGACCAGCTGGCTATGGCTGCACGAGCGGCAGGGCCTCGATGCCAGACTGCAGACCCAGTTCGATTTCAGCGTACGTCAGACCACCACCCGCATCGAACAGCGCCTGGCCGCCTGCAAACAGATGCTGCGCGGCGTCCGCGGCCTGTTCGAGGCATCGAGCCATGTCAACGACGACGACTTTCGGCGCTATGTGAACGTGCTGACCGAGGGTGCCGACTTTGCCGGCCTGCAGATCATGGCCTACACCCCTCTCCCGGCGGGAGGTGTCAACGACAACGGCCCGCTGCCGATCGCCTATGTCGCCCCCGACACACCGGCCAACCGGTCGGCCATCGGGCGCGACATGTATGCCGACCCCCTGCGCCGCGAAGCGATGCAGCAGACGCGGGATGCCGGCATCGCCGCGATGACCCGCAAGATCGTCCTGCTGGTCAACAACGTCCCCCACCAGGCCGGCTTCGCGATGTACCAGGCCCTCTATGCTAAGGATCAGCCCATCGACAGCCCGACGGCCCGCCGCCAGGCCCTGCGCGGCTGGGTTCATGTGGCCTTCCGGCTCGAGGCGCTGATGGCCAGCCTGTACGGGGAAGGCATCCCCGGCCTCGCGCTGCGCATCTACGACGGCGATACCGCCGCGCCGGATGCCCTGATCTTCGACTCCCATCCCCAGTCGGAAGAGCAGACCGCGCCGCGCTTCACCACACTTCAGTACATCAGCTTTCCTCAGCACAACTGGACGCTGGCCATCCGCAGCACGCCGGAGTTCGAACAGCAACGCGGCTTCGGCTCGACGCGGATCATCGCCGTGGCCGGCACCAGCCTGAGCCTGCTCCTCGCCCTCCTGACCTGGCAGCTGGTCACCGGCCGCAGCCGGGCCTTCGCCCACGCCCAGGCGATGACCAGCGAGCTGCGGGAAAGCGAGGAGCGCATGCGCCACATGGCCCAGCACGACCCGCTGACCCATCTGCCCAACCGGGCCCTGTTCGCCGACCGCCTGCAGTCGGCGCTGGCCCGGGCGCGCCGCGAACGCACGCAGGCCGGCCTGATGTTCGTGGACCTGGACCGCTTCAAGCCGGTCAATGACGCCTACGGCCACGCCATCGGCGACAAGCTGCTGATCGCCGCCACCGCGCGCATGCGCGAGTGCCTGCGCGAAGCGGACACCCTGGCGCGCATGGGCGGCGACGAGTTCGTGGTGCTGCTGCCCCATATCGACGTGCCGCTCGACGCCCGACGCGTCGCCGAACGCATCCTCAGCGCCCTGTCCCACCCCTTCGAGGTGGACGGACTGCAGCTGCAGATCTCGGCCTCCATCGGCATCGGCCTGTTCCCCGATCACGGCGACGACGACGTCAGCCTGATGAAGAGCGCCGACAACGCCATGTACCGGGCCAAGGACGAGGGACGCGCGTGCCTGGTCTTCGCCGACTGATCGCAGCGTTCAGCAGCACTCCACCTCGATCTGCTCGAGCAGCGCCAGCCCGGCCTCGTCATCGCACGTTTCCAGGAACTCGCGGATCTGGTTGATGTTGCTGTGGATCAGGAACAGGTCGTCGGCCTGCGGCCCGCCCTCGCTGCGGCGCTTCTTCTGGAAATAGTCCCAGAAGACATTGCTGCGCCCCGGCTCCTGCAGGCGGGCATCGAGGATTTCCATCAGGCGCCGGGCATTCAGATCGCAGTCGATCCCGCAAAAGCTGATGTAACGATCCGGCTGGCCGGACGACTGGAGGTGTTCGCTTTCCCGCTTCATCGCAGTTCTCCTGAAAATGGACGAAGCGGACTGTACGGAAAGAACACCGACGCTTCCGTCGGCCAGCCGACACTCCTGCCGGCCGCTAGCCCGGTGCCAGGCTGCGGGCGGCCAGCGCCGGCAGATCGTGGATCAACAGCGCACGGCGGCCGCGGCGGCTCAGCAGGTCTTCGCGCTGCCACTGGTTGATCAGCGACGACACCGACTGGCGCGTGGTGCCGAGCAGGCAGGCGATGTCCTCGGTGCCCAGGTCGAGGGGCAGCAGGCAGCCCTCCGGGCCCTGTTCGCCACGGCGCGCAGCCTGGCGCACCAGGAAACGCGCGAGGCGGGCCGGCACGTCGCGGAAGGCGAGGTCCTCGACCAGTGACACCGCATTGTCGAGAATACGCCCCAGCACCTTCATCATCAGCGGCGCCACCCCGGGCGCCCCGGCCAGCTTGGCGGCGAACTCGCGGATGCCGATCACCCACAGGCTCGCCGGCTCCAGGCCGCGCACGAAGGTCGGCGTGTGGGTGGTAAAGATATCGCCCGGCTCCAGGATGGCCAGGCTGAGCTCCCGCGCATCGCTGGCCAGATAGACCCGCAAGCGGCCGCTGCGCACGATGAAGACCTGGTTCAAGGCCTGGCCGGGGGTGGCCAGCAACTGCCCCTTGGCCACCTCGCGGGAGGTGAAGCCATCGAGAAAACCGGCCGGAAAGCCGGCCAGCGGATCGGGATGCGACGCAACCATGGCCATGACCATAGCACAGGGCGGCGCTCCAGCCGGTCGCGCCGCCCCGGCCTGAAGCGAGGCCCGGCGCCTCTTCCGTGAGATCCGTCGCTTTCCCGGACGAATATCCCTACGTTAAGATGCCCCGCAGAGCGTCGCCTTGTTCTGGATTCGGACGGGTGTCGCATTACCCCCGTACCGGCCAGCGCGGCCGGTCGTCCGACCTCTCCCGAGCGGCGCCGCACCGGCAGCCAGGGGGAAGGCTCACGTCCCGCAGGCTGCCGTTCCGGTCCCCCAACGACAATGAGAGCGCAGCCATGGAATACGAAACCGTAGACACGCAAGTCTCCCCCACCGGGCGCCTGGAAGTGCTGTCCAGCTCGGAAGCCGCCAAATTGTCGACCCAGGGCGACAGCGCCCTGAACACCCTGTACCGCAACTGTTCGCTGGCGGTGCTCAACTGCGGCAACGAGATGGACGACGGCAAGGAGCTGCTGGAGCGTTACCGCAATTTCGACATCCGCGTGCAGCAGCGGGCCCGCGGCATCAAGCTGGACATCCACGGCGCGCCGGCCAGCGCCTTCGTGGACGGGCGCATGATCCGCGGCATCCAGGAGCACCTCATCGCCGTGCTGCGCGACGTGGTGTATGTGGGCAACGAGATCAACGGCAACCCGAAGTTCGACCTCAGCACCTCGGCTGGCGTCACCGACGCGGTGTTCCACATCCTGCGCAACGCCAACGTGCTGCAGCCGATCACCCAGCCCAACGTGGTGGTGTGCTGGGGCGGCCACTCGATCAACCGCGAGGAATACGACTACACCAAGCTGGTCGGCTACCAGCTCGGCCTGCGCGGCATGGACATCTGCACCGGCTGCGGCCCCGGCGCCATGAAGGGGCCGATGAAGGGCGCCGCCATCGCCCACGCCACGCAGCGCCTCAAGGGCGGCCGCTACCTGGGCTTCACCGAGCCGGGCATCATCGCCGCCGAGGCGCCCAACCCGGTGGTGAACGAGCTGGTCATCCTGCCCGACGTGGAAAAGCGCCTGGAAGCCTTCGTGCGCACCAGCCACGGCATCGTGGTCTTCCCCGGCGGCGTCGGTACCTGCGAGGAAATCCTCTACATCCTCGGCATCCTGCTCCACCCGGACAACGCGGCGATCCCCTTCCCGCTGGTGTTCACCGGCCCCAAAAGCGCCGAGGAATACTTCGTGCGCATCGACCGCTTCATCGCCGAAACCCTCGGCGACGCGGCGCGCCAGCGCTACAAGATCATCATCGACGACCCAGCACGGGTGGCACGGGAGATCAAGGCCGGCGTCGAGCAGGTACGCAGCTTCCGCAAGGAAAAGCGCGACGCCTACTACTTCAACTGGCTGCTGCGCATCGAGCACGAGTTCCAGCAACCCTTCCGCCCGACCCATGAGCGCATGCGCGGCCTCAAGCTGCACAAGGCGCAGCCGGCCCACCTGTTGGCCGCCAACCTGCGGCGTGCGTTCTCGGGCGTAGTGGCCGGCAACGTGAAGGACGAAGGCATCCGCGAGATCGAGAAGCACGGCAGCTTCGAGATCCACGGCGACCCGGCCATCATGGAGCCGATGGACGCGCTGATGGCCTCCTTCGTGGCCCAGGGCCGCATGAAGCTGCCGGGCAAGAAGTACAACCCCTGCTACCGCATCGTCGCCGAAAAGCACGACTGAGCAGCCTGCCGGCGGGTCCGCCCCGCCGGCCCGGCGCACTCAGGCTTTCTTCCCCACCAGTACCACCCCCGCCACCACCAGCGAACCGCCGAGCAGCTGGAACAGCCCGATCGGCTCGGTGAGGATCAGCCAGCCGAGGAACAGGGTGATCACCGGCCCAAGCGTGCCGATCAGCGACACCGGGCCGGCCCCCAGGCGGCGCATCGCCTCCGACACCATCCACACCGGCAGCACCGTCGAGAACAGCGCCATCGCTGCCGCCAGCAGCAGCACCGGCGCCGGCTGCACCAACAGGCCGAGGGGCCGGGTCAGCGCGAAATGGGCCAGGCACAGCACACAGGCGGCGGTGCTCGCCCACGCCGTGGTGCGTGCCGCGCCGAGGCGCACGACCGCCTGCCCATTGCCCATCAGGTACAGCGCGTAGGACACCGCGCTGGCGAACACCAGGCTGCCGCCGATCCACACGTCGCGGGCGGTGCCGGTGATCGTCAGATCGTGGGCCAGCGCCAGCGCAATGCCCGCGTAGCACAGCGCGATGCAAGCCAGCGCCCGGCGGGTGATCGGCTTGCCGAGGAAGAGCGCCGACAGCACCACCACCAGGGTCGGGTAGGCGAACAGGATCAGCCGCTCGAGGGCCGCCGAGATGTAGTGCAGGCCGAGGAAATCCAGGTAGCTCGCCAGGTAGTAGCCCGAGGTGCCGAGGCCCAGCAGCAACAGGACATCCCGCCCGGTCAGCGGCGCCGGCTGGCGGCGGCGCTGGTCCTGCCAGCCGAGGGCGATGAAGAAGGGCAACGACATGCCCATGCGTAGGGCCAGCAGGGTGATCGCATCGACACCATAGGGATAGGCCAGCTTGATCAGGATGGCCTTGAAGGAAAAGCCCACCGCGCCGAGAACGGCGAAGATGAGCCCGACACGGTGACCGGGATTCATGAGCATTCGACAAATTGGAACGGCCCCCATTAGGCCACCGGATCGCTACGGGGGGAATTGGTAAGATCCGGGGGCTGTGTTCGCCGGAGACGAAAGCTTGCACTACGACCTCACCGACCTGCGCCTCTTCGCGGCAATTGCCGAAGAGGCCAGCCTGACCCGTGGCGCGGCCCGCGCCCACCTGGCCCCGTCGTCGGCCAGCCATCGCCTGGCCCGTCTGGAAGAGAGCCTCGGCGTGGCCCTCTTCGAACGCCACGCCCGTGGCCTGCGCCCGACCCGCGCCGGCGAAGCCCTGCTCGGCCACGCCCGCCAGGTGTTCGCCCAGCTCGAACAGATGCACGCCGACCTGTCGCCCTTCGCCCGTGGCGTGCGCGCCCAGGTCAGCCTGTACGCCAACACCAACGCCATCAACTGCTTCCTGCCCGACGACCTGGGCGACTTCCTGCGCGCCGAGCCGCACATCCGGGTGACGCTCAAGGAAATGACCAGCCCGGAGATCCTGCGCTGCGTGGCCGGCGGCGAGACGGAGATCGGCGTGGTGGCCGGCGAAGTGCCGCCCGACGTGCTGCTCGCCCGCCCCTACCGGCAGGACCGCATCGTGCTGGTCACCCCGCCCGGCCATCCGGTGTCGGCGCGGGCCCGGGTGCGCATTGCCGAAGTCCTCGACCAGCCCTTCGTGATGCTGCACACCGGCAGTGCCTTCCATACGGGGCTGATGAACTACGTGGCGGAAACCGGCGGCCGGCTGGACGTGCGCATCGAGGTGCGCAGCTTCGAAGCCGTGCTGCGCATGGCCGGTGCCGGCGTCGGCCTGGGCCTGGTGCCGCGCTCGGCGGCGGAGCGCGCCGGCCGCCAGCGCCCCTTCGCGGTGGTGGACCTGGACGAACCCTGGGCCAGCCGCGACCTGTCCATCGTCGTACGCCGCGACCTCGCCCTGTCGCCCCACGCCCAGGCCCTGGTGGACGCCCTGGCCGGCGGACGGAACGCACATTGACGCACGCCCTTGTCGGCTTCCCCACACGCCTGACATCGCCCGCCGCCCCTGGCAGCCTAAAATAGCAGGGCCGGCCGGGCGCTGGCGCGGCGGCGCGAAACTTGCGTGAGTGCCTCCGACCCATGCGGAGGAATCAGCGATGAAGTTGCAGCTCGAACGCCCGTTCGTCGAAGCCCTGGTGCAGGCCCACCCACGCCTGTCCTGGCTGCTGGAGCAGATGCGCTTCGGCAACCGCGCCGAAGTGAGCTTTCTGCAGATGGAACACAACGAACTGCATTTCCTCGAAGTGCTGTTCGAAGGCGCCGGCCCCGAGATGCGCGCCCGCGCCGCGCAGATCTCCACGCTGCGCAAGGCACTGGCCGGTGACGGCATGCGCTTCGAATCGGAAGACCTGGAACTGCTGGTGCCGGCCATCGCCCGCTACCTGGCCGACGACGCCATCCGCGGCTGGCTGTTCAGCGCCGCCAGCGCCGGCAAGCCGACCGCCTGGGTGGTCACCCGCCTCGACTACACGCCGGCCTCCAACGAGGAAACCGGCAAGGTACTGATCGAACTGAAGGCCAACACCCGCGGCAAGATCGTCACCAGCAGCATCCGCATCGTCGCCAGCGACATCGCCAACCGCACGGTCGGCGGCATCTTCGCCGCCAAGGGTTACCTGAAGGAAACGCCGGAGCTGATCGCCGCCTACGACGACATGGCCGAGCGCTACTTCGACTGGCGCGCCCGCTACGGCGAGCAGTTCTCCGGCCGCGGCACCGCCCTCTACGCCGAGAACCCAACCGCCAGCCACCGGGACACCGACTGGTCGCGCAAGGACGTGGTGATCCTGTCCTCCAGCGGCGGCGAAGCGCGCCTGGTGAACGACGAAGGCATCCTGTCCGACCGCGTGCTGACCCTCGACGCCCCGGGCGACATCCTCGGCCCCTACCTGCGCCGCGCCGCCAAGAGCCTGCGCTACAAGGCCGACGACGCGGTCGAGGCGTCCCGCGACGCAATGCCCAAGGGCTTGTTCACCAGCCTGCCGGTGCACTTCTTCATCCTGATGTTCCACCTCGACCTGCACCACTACCTGTGGGTGCACGTCGGCGACATCCACCCCTACGAGTACAAGCCGGCCCTCAAGCAGAAGCTGATCCTGCCCGCCGAGCAGACCGACCTGATCGACATCCTCACCGCCGAGATGGACCTGCTGATGGACGACATCGTGGCCGGCAAGTCCGGCGGCACCACGGTGCTGTGCGCCGGCCCACCGGGGGTCGGCAAGACCCTCACTGCCGAGGTGTATTCCGAGATCATCCGGCGGCCGCTGTACCGGGTGCACTCCGGCCAGCTCGGCCTCAACGTGGCGGCGATGGAAACCACGCTGAAGGAAGTGCTCACCCGCGCCCAGCGCTGGGGCGCGGTGATGCTCATCGACGAGGCCGACGTGTACATCAAGCGGCGCGACGACAACATCACGATGAACGCGGTGGTCGGCGTGTTCCTGCGCGTGCTCGAATACTTCAACGGCCTGCTGTTCCTCACCACCAACCGCATCGACGACATCGACGAAGCCATCGTGTCGCGCTGCATCGCCCTCATCAAGTACGCCTCGCCCGACGCCGCGGCGCGCCAGCGCATCTGGCAGGTGATGGCCGAGCAGTTCGGGCTGGTCCTCGACGCGGCGCTGATCGAGCGTCTGGCGGCGCTGTTCCCCGATGCCAGCGGGCGCGACATCAAGGGCCTCGCCAAGCTGACCGCCAAGTATTGCAAGCAGAAAGCCTGTCCGCCGGACCTGGCCGCCTTCACCCGCTGCGCCACCTTCCGCGGCCTGGAGGTGGCCCATGCCTGAGCATCCCGCGGCGGCCTGGGCGCGGCAGGCGGCGCTGACGCCCACCGACATCGACTGCACGACGACGGTGATGCTCAAGATCCTCGACGGCAAGTGCAAGATGAACCCGCAGGAGAAGGAGATCATCGCCGTCATCTACGACGTGGTGAAGGACCGCCCCGGCCACATCCTCGACGACACCGACCACCGCCTCATCGCCCTTGCCCGCCAGGGCATGGACGACGCGCTGGTGGAGCGCATCTACGAACAGCGCCTGCTCGCCGAGACGATGATCTCCCGCCCGGTCATGAAGGCCTACAAGGCCATGCTGCGGACCAGCGGCGTGCTCGCCACCGCCCAATCGGAGCAATCTGCCGAAGATATCTGAATCGAATATCGACTAAGCTCTCGGCGACCCGGCACGTCCCTTCCGGACGGCCCGCGGTACGAGACACAGGCGAGGTCGATGGATGGATTGGAAGAAATGGTTCCGCCGCGAGCGCACCGATACCGCGGCCGACGACAATGAACGGGAAGAAGAGCCGCTGACGGTCCTGCCCGGAGCGACCAGCCGCCCCATCGACCTGGACGCCATCGATGCCATCGAGGCCCATATGCGCTGGAAGGCTCGCCTCGAAGCCCGTCTGTTCGGCGCCAAGAAGGACCTCATCGCCGCCGACCAGGTCTTTCTCGACAAGCGCAGCACCCTCGGCCGCTGGCTCTACGGCCGCGGCCAGGAACGTTTCGGCACCCTCGACACCTTCAGCGAACTGCGCCGCCACCACGCCGAATTCCACCGTTACGCCGGCCAGGCCGTGCTGGCCTTCAACGCCGGCCAACGCGACGAGGCGATCCGCATGGTCACCGGCGGCGACTACGCGCGCGCGTCCCAGCGCCTGCGCCAGACCATCACACGCCTGTTCGAAGAGGCGGAAGGCCCGCGCAAGGCGTGACCTCGAAACCTCCGCACGTCGGCGTCAAAGGGCCTCACGGATCCACTCCACCACGCTTCCCGGCACCGGGATGCGCCCCGAGCTGACCAACTTGCCATTGATCACCAGGCCCGGCGTCTTCAGCACGTCGAAGGCCAGGATCGCCGCCATGTCGGTGACCTTCTCGATGTCCGCCTCCACCCCGGCCTCGGCCACCGCGGCACGGGCAACCTCTTCCAGCTTGCGGCAATTGGCACAGCCTGGACCGAGCACCTTGATGTTCAACATGATCAGACTCCTTTCAGGGATGCCGGACGACGGCTCGCCCGGGCGATCAGCGCGGCCAACGCAAGGATGAAGAGCGCCAGCCACAGGGCGATTTCCAGCATGGGCATGCCATCCACCCAGGCCCCGTAGGTCAGGCCGGCGACCGCGCTGAACAGGGCTACCAACCCCACGTAGGCCGCCGTCTTGACCCGCCCGATGATGGCGGAAATGATCAGGATGCTCTGCAGGGACAATTCCGGGTCGGACATCAGATAGGCCAGCAGCGGCCCCCGGTGCATGCCAAGGTCGAGAAACATGCGGGCAATCGGCACCTCGACGAGCGTCGGAAAATACATCACCACCCCAAAAGCCACCCCGGCCACATTGCCGGTCACCGAATTGGTACCGGCCAGCGCCTCGATCCATTCCGGACGGATCACCACGCGCATCATTCCGACGATGAAGACACCGAGCACCAGCAGGGGAAAGATCTGCTTCACGAAACGCCAGGATTCCCACAGCCAGTCCTGCAGGGCTTCGCGCTGCAGGCGCCGCCAGGCGATCAGGTGGATCACCGCCAGGCTTGCCGCAACACCCAGGAATTTGCCGGTCAGCCCGATACGCAGCCCATCACCGACCGGCTGGATCGACACGGCGGCGAACAGCAACGTCGCCCAGGTCAGCCCGAGCGTCAGCCGCGTCCAGCGGCTCACCCCATCCTGGATGTTCTCCAGCCCACGCCACGCACACACTCCGATGGCGACGAGGAGCACGATCAACGCCACGCCCTGCAAGGAGATGCCTTCCTCGCCCCGCGCCGCGTCGTAGGGCACCAGGGCATCGAGACGGGCCTGCCAGTCGCGGGCCGCCGCCAGCGGCAGGTCGAGGTGCCAATGGGCGCCGGTCAGCAGGCCCAGCTTGAGCGTCCCGGCCAGCAGCAGGATCACCCACACGCCGAGGAACAACAGCGGCATGCGCCCCATCGCCTGGCCGGACGCACCGAACAGCGTATCCGTCGCCCGGTCATGGGCCTCGTCGTCGGCATGGAACACCAGGGCCATGATCAGCCCGATGCCGATCCCGAAAACCAGCGACAAAATGAAGCGCGCGGCAGCCAGATCGACGCCGATCACGCCCCCGGTGTACACCAGGGCCAGAATGTTGGCCGCCGGCGCAAAGAACAGGAAGGTGATCGCCGGCCCCAGCCCGGCCCCCTTTTTATGGATGCCGGCAAACAGCGGCACGATGGTGCACGAACACACCGCCAGCAGCGAGCCCGCAGCGGCGGCGGCCGGATAGGACACCCGCTTGCTGGAACTGCGCCCGAGAAAGCGGGTGATGGTTTCCTTTGGAATCAGGGCCGACATGGCCCCGGCAATGAAGAAGGCCGGCAACAGGCACAACAGCACGTGTGCAGCCAGATAGGCCACCAGATTCCTTACCCCGCCGAAGACCACCGGCAACAGCCACTCCAGGAAGACATCCACATCGCACCGCCCTTCGCACGGACAGGAGATGCCTTCAGTCTAGGCCGGTGACGGAAAATGACCTTG
Source organism: Zoogloea sp. LCSB751 (assembly GCF_002028455.1). Classification (GTDB taxonomy): domain Bacteria; phylum Pseudomonadota; class Gammaproteobacteria; order Burkholderiales; family Rhodocyclaceae; genus Zoogloea. Next base: position 21,474 of record NZ_MWUM01000012.1, read on the forward strand.
ATGCGGCTCAGTGTCCACGCGGATGGCCGTCCGTCTCAGTGGGCGTGCATGTGCTCGTGGTTCATCGCCGGCGTCGCCGTCAGCGCACGGACCTCCGCCTTCACCTCGACCGATTCGACCTTCTTGTCCTTGCTCTCGACCTTCAACATCAGCGGCACCACGTCGCCCTTGGCCAAGGGCTTCTTCAGGTCGATCAGCATCACGTGGTAGCTCCCCGGCTTCAGCTCCACCGGTTTGCCGGGCTTTACGTCGAGGCGCGGCACGGCACGCATCTTCATCACACCGCCGTCCATCGCCATCTCGTGGATCTCGACGACGCCGGCCGCCGGGCTGGCCGCGCCGACGATGGTGACACCGCCCTGGCTGCTGAGCTGCATGAAGGCCCCGGTGACCTTCTGGGCCGGCACCGTGCCGCGCACCCAGGGATCCTTGACTTCGAGATCCGCGGCCGCCGCGTTGCCGATGAACAGGCCGGCCAGCGCCAGCCCTGCGATCTTGTGGATGATGTGCACGGAAAGCACTCCTTCGTTGGAATCGGGCCGGAGCTTAACGCGCCCGGAGGCTGCGCGGGATTCGGCGGAGGCGGGCGCGACCATTTGTCGCAGCCGCAACGGCGGGTTCAGGACCAGGTCACCGTCGCCGCCAGCAGGTAGCCGGCGCCGTAGACGGTCTTGATCAGCTTGGCGTGCTGCGGGTTTTCCTCGAAACGACGGCGCAGGCGGGAAACGCGCAGGTCGATGCTGCGGTCCAGCGCCGACACGTCGCGCCCGCCAAGCAGCTGTTCGCGGGTCAGGATATGGTTGGGATGGGCCAGCAGCACCGACAGCAACTGGGCCTCGGCGGTGCTGAGGGTGTCCTGCTGGCCGCCGGGGCTGGTGAGGGTATTGCTGCCCGTCTCGAAGCGCCACCCGGCGAACTCGGCAACCCGCTGGCTGGGGTCGGCCGGCAGCACCACCTGGCCGGGATAACGGCGCAGGATGCTGCGCACCCGGGCGATCAGCTCGCGCGGCTCGAAGGGCTTGACCACGTAGTCGTCGGCGCCCAGTTCCAGGCCCATCACCCGGTCGTAGGTATCGCTGCGTCCGGTCACCACCAGCAGGCCGCAGGCGTGTTTGCCGCGCAGCTGCTGCAGCACCGCCATGCCGTCCATATCGGGCAGACCCAGGTCGAGGATCACCAGCTCGGGCACCCTGTGGCGCAGGCCATGGAAGAAGGCCTCGGCGGTGCGGAACAACTCGGCCCGGTAGCCGAATTTTTCCAGCGTGTCGGCAATGAGGCGGGCAATCGCCGCCTCGTCCTCGACCACGTAGATCAGTTCTGGGGGACGGGTATGAGCCATAGCCCGAAAGCTTGGCTCATGCGGCGAGCGGACGCAAGGCCGCCAGCAGCTTGTCGCGGGAGAAGGGCTTGGCCAGCAGCGGCAGATCCGGGTCGGCCTCGGCGCTGGCCTGGGCCTCGGCGAAGCCGCTCATCAGCACGATCGGCAGCTCCGGACGGAAGCGCCGCACGAAGCGCGCCAGAGCCCGGCCGTCCATCGTGCCGGGCATCACCACGTCGGAGATCACCAGCGCGATGGCCGGAATGTTCTCCACCATGTCGGCCGCCTCGGCGCCGTTCTCGGCCTCGACCACCGCGCAGCCCAGTTCGGCGAGCTGCATGCGCACCACGGTACGCACGTCCGCATCGTCCTCGGCCAGCAGCACCAGCTTGCCGGCCAGGTCGGCGGCATTCACGTCGGAGCCGGCCGGCAACACATCCGGCTGGTCGGCTTCGGCGATGCTGGGCAGCAGCAGGGCCACCGTGGTGCCGCGGGCCTGGCGGCTGCGGATGCGCACGCCGCCGCCCGACTGCTTGACGAAGCCATACACCATCGACATGCCGAGGCCACTGCCCATGCCGAACTGCTTGGTCGTGAAAAAGGGCTCGAAGACCCGCGCCAGGGTGCTGCCGTCCATGCCCATGCCGTTGTCGCTGACGGCGATCTGCACGTAGTCGCCGGGCGGCACTTCCAGGTCGGCGGCGGCATGCACGCTGAGCGACTCCAGCGAGGACTCGATGCGCAGCTCGCCGCCGTTGGGCATCGCGTCGCGGGCATTGAGGGCCAGGTTGAGCAGCGCGTTCTCGAGCTGGTGGGCATCCACCAGCGCCACCAGGCAGGGCTCGCGGCTGGCCGTGCTGACGCCGATGGTGGACGGCAGGCTGCGGCGGATCAGCTTGGACATGCCGAGGATCAGCTCGTTGACTTCCACCGGCCGCGGCTCCAGCGGCTGGCGGCGGGCGAAACCGAGCAGCCGGCGGATCAGCTCGGCGCCGCGGTTGGCGGCCTGCATGGCCGGCTCGACGAAGTTCTCGGTGAGCGGGTCGTTGGGGTGGTTTTCCTTCAGCGCCACCAGGTTGCCGATGACCACCGTCAGCATGTTGTTGAAGTCGTGGGCGAGGCCGCCGGTGAGCTGGCCGATGGCTTCCATCTTCTGGGCCTGGCCCAGCGCCGCCTCGGTGCGGCGCTGCTCGGTGACATCCACCGAGTGCACGTAACAGCCCTGCACCTCGCCGTCCGGCCCGATGTCCGGCACCAGCGTGCTGCTGGCGCGGGCCGGCATGCCGTCGCGGCCAGTGAGGGTGTATTCGTAGGAAACCTGCTCGCCGGCCAGCGCGCGGGCCAGGTAGCCGGCGACGAGCGCGTACACCTCCTGCCCGGTGACCTCGCGGATCTGCTTGCCCTCCACCTCCCGCGCCGACCAGCCGAACCACTCCGCGTAGCCCTTGTTGGCGTAGCGGTAGGTGCCGCTGCGGTCGAAATAGGCGATCGCGGCCGGGATTGCGTCGGTGATCTCGCGCAGGCGCTGCTCGCTGCGCTGCAGGGCCTGGGTGATCGCCTTGTTGGACTGGATCGCGTTGGTCAGCTCGGCGTTGGCGCGGGTCAGCTCCTCGGTGCGGGCGCGGATATGCGCCTCCAGCTCGGCCTGCTGGTGGGCGCTCTGCTGCTGCGCGTGGCGCTGCTCGGTGACGTCGGTATACACCGTGATGAAGCCCTGGTGCGGCAGCGGAAAACCACGGATCGACAGGACCTGGCCGTTGGGCCGCACCCGCTCGGTGACATGGGGCAGGAAGCTGCGCGCCCGCGCCACCCGCTCGGCGACCTGCAGATCCGGATCGCCGGGGCCATAGTCGCCGCGCTCGGCGTTGTAGCGGATGAAGACCTCGAAAGACACGCCGGGGCTGGCCAGCTCCGGCGGAAAGTCGAGCAGGCGCAGGAAGGCGCCGTTCCACGCCACCATGCGCAGCTCCGCATCGAAGACGGTGACGCCCTGATCGAGCAGGTCGAGCCCGGCGCCGAGCATCTCCCGGTAGCGCCGGTCGAAGGACGGATGCGCGCCGTCCGCGGGGTCTTCACCGCTGGGCTGGCGTTCCTCGACGGGGTCTTCGGGCCGGTCCTGCTCGTTCATCGCTGTCCTGTTTGCGTACTGCCTGATCCGATTTTAGCCAGCGTCCCGAGCGACGGAGACAGCCGACAACATTGAGTACATTTTCACGAAACTTCCGACAACTTTGTTTGCGACTCTCCTGTTCGATCCCCGGTAGTCCGTCACGGTCGCCGGCCAGGGACAGGCCCCAGAGCCACCGCCTCATCACAAGTCGTGGCGCCAAGAATCAAGAGGAGAAAAAACAGGTGTCGAACAATCCATACGAACAAGGGCTGGACAAATGCGCCGCCAACTATGTGCCGCTGTCGCCCTTGTCCTATCTCGAGCGTAGTGCCCAGGTCTATCCCAACCGCCTGTCGGTGATCCACGGCGCCCGCCGCTTCACCTGGAGCGAGACCTACTCGCGCTGCCGCCGCTTGGCCAGTGCCCTGGCCAAGCGCGGCATCGGCCGCGGCGACACGGTGGCGGTGATGCTGCCCAACATCCCGGCGATGGTCGAGGCCCATTTCGGCGTACCGATGATCGGCGCCGTGCTGAACACCCTCAACACCCGCCTCGACCCGGAAGCCATCGCCTTCATGCTGGCCCATGGCGAAGCCAAGGTGCTGATCACCGACCCCGAGTTCGCCGCCATCATCGCTCCCGCCCTCGAGCTGCTGGAAGGCCCCAAGCCGCTGATCATCGACGCCCTCGACCCGGAATACCCGGGCGACACCCGCCTCGGCGAGATCGAGTACGAGGACTTCCTCGCCGATGCCGACCCGGAGTTCAAGTGGTCCCTGCCGCCGGACGAATGGGACGCCATCGCCCTCAACTACACCTCCGGCACCACCGGCAACCCGAAGGGCGTGGTCTTCCACCACCGCGGCGCCTACCTCAACTCCGCCTCCAACATCATCAGCTGGGGCATGCCGCAGCACGCCGTCTATCTGTGGACGCTGCCGCTGTTCCACTGCAACGGCTGGTGCTTCGCCTGGACCCTGGCCGCCAACGCCGGCGTCAACGTGTGCCTGCGCAAGGTGGACGTGGCGCTGATCTATGAGCTGATCCGCAGCCACAAGGTGACCCACTTCTGCGGCGCCCCGATCGTGCACGGCATGCTGATCAACGCACCGGAAGGCCTGCGCGCCGGCATCGAGCACAAGGTGTCGGCGCTGATCGCCGGCGCCGCGCCCCCGGCCGCGATCATCGAGGGTATGGAGCGCATCGGCTTCGACATCACCCACGTGTATGGCCTGACCGAGACCTACGGCCCGGCCGCTGTATGCGCCAAGCACCCGGAATGGGACGCGCTGCCGATCGCCCAGCGCGCCGAGCGCAACGGCCGCCAGGGCGTGCGCTACCACATGCAGGAAGGCATCACCGTCCTCGACCCGCAGACCATGGAGCCGGTCCCGGCCGATGGCGAGACCATGGGCGAGATCATGTTCCGCGGCAACCTGGTCATGAAGGGTTACCTGAAGAACGAGAAGGCGACCGCGGAGGCCTTCTCCGGCGGCTGGTTCCACACCGGCGACCTGGCCGTGCTGCACCCGGACGGCTACGTAAAGATCAAGGATCGCTCCAAGGACGTGATCATCTCCGGCGGCGAGAACATCTCCTCGCTGGAAGTGGAAGAAGTGCTGTACCGCCACCCGGCGGTGCTGACCGCCGCGGTGGTCGCCAAGCCCGACGAGAAGTGGGGCGAAGTACCGGCCGCCTACATCGAGGTGAAGGAAGACGCCAAGGTCACGGTGGAAGACATCGTCGCCCACTGCCGCGAGCACCTGGCCCGCTACAAGGTGCCCAAGTACGTGGAGTTCTGCGTACTGCCCAAGACATCCACCGGCAAGATCCAGAAGTTCGTACTGCGCCAGCAGGCCAAGTCGGCCTCGGCGATCGAATAAACACAATCGGAGACAAGAACCCATGAAGATCCTCGTGCCCGTCAAGCGCGTCGTCGATTACAACGTCAAGATCCGCGTCAAGGCCGACCAGTCCGGCGTCGAACTGGCCAACGTCAAGATGGCCATGAACCCCTTCGATGAAATCGCCATCGAGGAAGCCGTGCGCCTGAAGGAAGCCGGCAAGGCCACCGAAGTGGTCGCCGTGTCCGCCGGCGTCGCCCAGAGCCAGGAAACCCTGCGCACCGCGATGGCCATCGGCGCCGACCGCGGCATCCTGGTCGAATCCGACGTCGACCTGCAGCCGCTGGCCGTCGCCAAGCTGCTCAAGGCCCTGGTGGACAAGGAGCAGCCGCGCCTGGTGATCCTCGGCAAGCAGGCCATCGACGACGACTCCAACCAGACCGGCCAGATGCTCGCCGCGCTGCTCGGCTGGCCCCAGGCCACCTTCGCCTCCAAGGTCGAGGTCGGCCCGGAGCGCGTCAGCGTCACCCGCGAGATCGACGGCGGCCTGGAGACCCTGTCCCTGCCGCTGCCGGCGGTGATCACCACCGACCTGCGCCTCAACGAGCCGCGCTACGCGACGCTGCCGAACATCATGAAGGCCAAGAAGAAGCCGCTCGACACCGTCAAGCCGGCCGACCTCGGCGTCGACGTGACGCCGCGCCTGAGCACGCTGAAGGTCGTCGAGCCCGCGGCCCGCAGCGCCGGCGTCAAGGTGGCCGACGTGGCCCAGCTGGTCGAGAAGCTCAAGAACGAAGCGAAGGTGATCTGAGCCACTGTGGGGGCGAATCCATTCGCCCTCCGCGGCTGACCCACGCACAACGGGCGAATGAATTCGCCCCCACAGGAACAGAGAAAACGAGTCAGGAGACAAAATGCCCATTCTCGTCATTGCCGAACACGACAACGCCGGCCTGAAGGCCGCCACCCTCAACACCGTCAGCGCCGCCGCCAAGCTCGGTGCCGACGTCGAAGTACTGGTTGCCGGTACCGCCTGCGGCGCCGCCGCCGAAGCCGCCGCCAAGCTGGCCGGCGTCGCCAAGGTCAAGGTTGCCGACGGCGCCGCCTACGCCGAACAGAGCGCCGAGAACCTCGCCGCGCTGCTGGTTGATGTGGTCAAGAGCGGCGGCTACAGCCACGTGCTGGCCCCCGCCACCACCTTCGGCAAGAACGTGCTGCCGCGCGTCGCCGCGCTGCTCGACGTGGCACAGATTTCCGACATCATCGCCATCGAGTCCGCCGACACCTTCGTGCGCCCGATCTACGCCGGCAATGCACTGGCTACCGTCAAGTCCGCCGACCCGATCAAGGTCATCACCGTGCGTACCACCGCCTTCGACGCCGCCGCCGAAGGCGGCTCCGCCGCGGTGGAAGCCATCGCTGCCGGCGCCGACCTGGGCCTGTCCAAGCTGGTCGGCCGCGAGCTGACCGTGTCCGCCCGCCCGGAACTCGGTGCCGCCAAGATCATCGTGTCCGGCGGCCGCGGCCTCGGCAACGGCGACAACTACCGCGCCGTGCTGGAGCCCCTGGCTGACAAGCTCGGTGCCGCCCTCGGCGCGTCCCGCGCGGCTGTCGATGCCGGCTTCGTGCCCAACGACTACCAGGTCGGCCAGACCGGCAAGATCGTCGCCCCGCAGCTCTACCTGGCCGTCGGCATCTCCGGCGCCATCCAGCACCTGGCCGGCATGAAGGACTCCAAGGTGATCGTGGCGATCAACAAGGATCCGGAAGCGCCGATCTTCCAGGTGGCCGACTACGGCCTCGTCGCCGACCTCTTCGAAGCCGTGCCGCAACTGGCGTCCGCCCTCTGAGCACGCTCTCCCCGTGGGCCGCGCGTGAAGCCGCCGCCCACGGCAGAACACCCATTTACCGAATTCGCAAGGAAACACCATGAGCAATTACGTCGCCCCCGTGAAGGACATGCTGTTCGCCATGAACGAGCTGGCCGGCCTGCAGGAAATCGTCGGCCTGCCCGGCAATGAGGACGTGTCCACCGACCTGGTCGAGGCCATCCTCGAAGAAGCCGGCAAATTCGCCACCGAAGTCGTCGACCCGCTCAACCGCGTGGGCGACAAGCAGGGCAACAAGTGGAACAACGGCGTGGTAACCACCGCCGACGGCTTCAAGGAGGCCTATGCGTCCTTCTGTGAAACCGGCTGGAACGGCATGCCCGCCTCCACCGAGTTCGGCGGCCAGGGCCTGCCGGTGACCGTATCCACCGCCGTGCTGGAAATGTGGAAGTCCGCCAGCATCTCCTTCTCCCTGTGCCAGATGCTCACGCTGGGCGCGGTGGAAGCCATCGCCCACCACGGCTCCGAAGAGCTGAAGGCGACCTACCTGCCCAACATGGTGTCCGGCAAGTGGACCGGCACGATGAACCTCACCGAGCCGCAAGCCGGCTCCGACCTCGCCGCCATCCGCACCAAGGCCGAACCCCGCGCCGACGGCAGCTACGCCATCACCGGCACCAAGATCTTCATCACCTGGGGTGAGCACGACATGGCCGAGAACATCGTCCACCTCGTGCTGGCCCGCCTGCCGGACGCCCCTCCGGGCGTGAAGGGCATCTCCCTGTTCATCGCGCCGAAGTTTCTCGTCAATGCGGACGGCAGCCTCGGCGAGCGCAACGACCTGATCTGCGCCTCCATCGAGCACAAGATGGGCATCCACGGCAGCGCCACGGCCGTCATGTCCTTCGGTGACAAGGGCGGCGCCATCGGCTACCTGGTCGGCGAGCCGAACCGCGGCCTCGAGTACATGTTCACGATGATGAACCACGCCCGCCTGAACGTCGGCCTCGAAGGCGTCGGCGTCTCCGAGCGCAGCTACCAGCACGCGCTGGCCTACGCCCGCGAGCGTATCCAGGGCAAGATCATCGGCGACAAGTCCGGCGAGAAGAAGCCGATCCTGCACCACCCGGACGTGCGCCGCATGCTGATGGACATGAAGTCCCGCACCGAAGCGGGCCGCGCCCTCGCCTACTACGTGGCCGGCAGCATGGACCGCGCCAAGAGCCACCCGGACGCCGACGTGCGCGCCGCCAACCAGCGCCGCCTGGAACTGCTGACCCCGGTGGTGAAGGGCTGGTGCACCGAGAACGCCCAGGGCATCACCTGGAACGGCGTGCAGGTACACGGCGGCATGGGCTTCATCGAGGAAACCGGCGCCGCCCAGTACATGCGCGACGCCCGCATCATCACCATCTACGAAGGCACCACCGCGATCCAGGCCAACGACCTGATCGGCCGCAAGACCGCCAAGGAAGGCGGCAAGAGCATGCAGCAACTGCTCGCCGAAATCGCCGAGACCGCTTCCGCGCTGCGCGGCTCCGACAACGCCACGCTGAAGGGCCTGGCCGATGCGCTGGGCACCGGCATCGCCGCACTGGACGAAGCCACCCACTGGCTGCTCGCCAACTACGACGCCAATCCGCAGGCCGCCGCGGCCGGCTCGGTGCCCTTCCTCAAGCTGGCCGGCATCGTCGTCGGCGGCTGGCTGATGGCCCGTTCCGCGCAGATCGCCGCCACCCGTCTGGATGCAGCCGATGGCGACTTCTACAAGGCCAAGCTGGCCACCGCCGCCTACTTCGCCCAGCACGTGATCCCCGAAGCCAACAGCTACCGGGATGCCATCGTGAATGGCGCCGAGTCGGTGCTGGCCCTGGAAGAAGCTCTCTTCTAAGCACCCCGGGGAGGCTGGTCCTCCCCCTCTCTCCCCTGTGGGGGCGAATTCATTCGCCCTCGGACCGAGAACCATGCCGTGAGGGCGAGTGAATTCGCCCCCACAGGGCACGTGCAACCTGAATTTCTGGAGAACGCAGCAATGACCCGTGACGCGATGGAATACGACGTGGTGATCGTCGGCGCAGGCCCTTCCGGCCTGACGACCGCGATCCGCCTGAAGCAACTGGCCGCGAAGGCCGGCAGCGAGCTTTCGGTGTGCGTCGTCGAGAAAGGCTCCGAAGTCGGTGCCCACATCCTGTCCGGCGCGGTCATCGAAACCCGCTCCCTGGAAGAACTCTTCCCCGACTGGAAGGAGCGCGGCGCGCCCCTCAACACGCCGGTGAAGGAAGACCGTTTCCTGTTCCTGACCACCGACAAGGCCTACAAGCTGCCCACCCCGCCGCAGATGCACAACGACGGCAACTACATCGTCAGCCTCGGCAACGTGGTGCGCTGGCTCGGCCAGCAGGCCGAAGAACTGGGCGTCGAGATCTACCCGGGCTTCGCCGCTGCCGAGGTGCTCTACCACGAGGACGGCTCGGTGAAGGGCATCGCCACCGGCGACATGGGCCTCGAGAAGAATGGCGAACCCGGCCCCAACCACCAGCCGGGTATCGAGCTGCACGCCCGTCAGACGGTGTTCTCCGAAGGCTGCCGCGGCTCCCTGACCAAGGGCTTGTTTACCAAGTTCAACCTGCGCGACGGCGCCGATCCGCAGACCTACGGCATCGGCATCAAGGAGCTGTGGGAAGTCCGCCCCGAAGTCCATCAGCCGGGCCTCACCATACATACCGTCGGCTGGCCGGTGTCGTCCGACGTGTATGGCGGTTCCTTCCTGTATCACCTGGAAAACAACCAGGTCGCCGTCGGCTTCGTGGTCGGCCTCGACTACAGCAACCCGCACCTGTCGCCCTACGAGGAATTCCAGCGCTTCAAGACCCATCCGGAGATCCGCAAGTTCTTCGAGGGTGGCCGGCGCATCGCCTACGGTGCGCGGGCCCTCAACGAAGGCGGCTTCCAGTCGGTGCCCAAGCTCACCTTCCCCGGCGGCGTGCTGGTTGGCGACACCGCCGGCTTCCTCAACGTGCCGAAGGTCAAGGGTACCCACATGGCCATGAAGTCGGGCATCGAGGCCGCCGAGGCGATCTTCGCCCACCTCGGTGCCGAAGGACAGACCGGCCATGAAGTGCTCGGCTACCCGGAACGCCTGAAGAAGAGCTGGCTGTGGGACGAGCTGTACACCGTGCGCAACATCCGCCCGAGCTTCCGCTGGGGCCTGTGGGGCGGCATCGCCTACAGCGCCATCGACACCTTCCTGCTGAAGGGCCGGGCGCCGTGGACGCTGCATCACCACGCCGACCACACCCAGCTGAAGAAGGCCTCCGAGTGCGCGCCGATCGTCTATCCGAAGCCCGACGGCAAGATCAGCTTCGACCGCCTGTCGTCGGTGTTCATCTCGGCCACCAACCACAGCGAGGAGCAGCCCTGCCACCTGCGTCTGAAGGACGCCTCGGTGCCGATCGCCACCAACCTGGCCCTCTACAACGCACCGGAAACCCGCTACTGCCCGGCCGGCGTGTACGAAATCGTCGAGGACCCAAGCGGCCCGCGCATGCAGATCAACGCGCAGAACTGCCTGCACTGCAAGACCTGCGACATCAAGGACCCGACACAGAACATCGACTGGGCGGTGCCCGAAGGAGGCGGCGGCCCGAACTACCCGAACATGTAAGACACCGTAGTACCCATAAAAAAAGCAAGACCGGGGGGAGAACAGCACTCACCCCCACACAACTAGAAAAACCAGAGACCTTCAACACCTTCCAAAGGAGGAACCATGTCAGCGGAGATCTACAGAAAAGTCCGGGCCAACCCGCGCTTCTCGGAACTTGAGGGCAAGCGCAGCCGCTTTGCCTACATGCTCAGCGCCGTCGTGCTGATCACCTACTACGCGATGATGATGCTCGTCGCCTTCGCCCCCGAGGTGATGCGCACGCCGATTTCGGCGGGCTCGACCCTCACCATCGGAGTCCCCATCGGGGCCGCCATCATCATCGGCTCCTGGCTGCTCACCGGCTGGTTCGTCAGCCGCTCCAACGGTGAGTTCGACCGTCTCAACAACGAGATCATCCAGGAGGCCACCAAGTGAGCGCACGCAAACAACTCCTCGGCGCGACGCTGCTGACCCTGATGGGCGCCGCCGCTTATGCTGCCGACGCCATCGGCGCCGTGCAGAAGCAGCCTCTCAACATGACCGCCATCGGCATGTTCTTCGTGTTCGTGGTGGCCACCATGGGCATCACGTACTGGGCGGCCAGCCGCACCAAGTCCACCGCCGATTTCTACACCGCCGGCGGGGGCATCACCGGCTTCCAGAACGGCCTGGCGATCGCCGGTGACTACATGTCCGCAGCGACCCTGCTGGGCCTGTCGGCGATGACCTTCTCGAAGGGCCTGGACGGCTTCATCTACGCCATCGGCTTCTTCGTCGGCTGGCCGGTGATCCTGTTCCTGATGGCCGAGCGCCTGCGCAACCTGGGCAAGTTCACCTTTGCCGACATCGCCTCCTACCGACTCGACCAGGGCACCATCCGCAGCTTCGCCGCCTTCGGCTCGCTGACCGTGGTGTGCTTCTACCTGATCGTGCAGATGGTCGGCGCCGGCCAGCTCATCAAGCTGCTGTTCGGCCTCGACTACACCACCGCGGTGATCGTCGTCGGCGTACTGATGGTGATCTACGTGACCTTCGGCGGCATGATCGCCACCACCTGGGTGCAGATCATCAAGGCCTGCCTGATGCTGTTCGGCGGCACCGTGCTGCTGTTCCTGGCCCTCAGCCAGTTCGGCTTCAGCCTGGAAACCGCCGCGCAGAAGGCCGTGGAAGCGCACAAGGACGGCATCAAGATCATGGGCCCCGGCTCCCTGCTGGCCGATCCGGTCAACGCGGTGTCCCTGTCCCTCGGCCTGGTTTTCGGCACCGCCGGCCTGCCCCACATCATGATGCGCTTCTTCACCGTGCCCAACGCCAAGGAAGCCCGCAAGAGCGTCTTCGTGGCGAGCGGCTGCATTGGCTACTTCTTCATGGTGGTGTGCGCGCTGGGCCTGATGGCGATCGTCATCGTCGGCACCAACCCCGAGTTCTTCGAGGGTGGCGACACTGCCGGCAAGCTGATCGGCGGCGGCAACATGCCGGTGATGCACCTGGCCAAAGCCGTGGGCGGCAACCTGTTCCTCGGCTTCATGTCGGCGGTTGCCTTCGCCACCATCCTGGCGGTCGTCTCCGGCCTCGCCCTGGCCGGCGCCTCGGCCATCGCCCACGACATCTACGCCCGGGTGATCTGCAAGGGCAGCGCCACCGAAACCCAGGAGATGCGCATCTCCAAGCTCGCCACGGTGGCCCTCGGCGTGGTCGCGGTGCTGCTCGGCATCCTCTTCGAGAAGCAGAACATCGCCTTCCTGGTCGGCCTGACCTTCGGCATCGCCGCCTCCACCAACTTCCCGATCCTGATCCTGTCCATGTACTGGAAGGGCCTGACGACCCGTGGCGCGCTGCTCGGCGGCCTGGTCGGACTGGTGTCCGCAGTGACCCTGGTGGTGCTGTCCAAGGCCGTGTGGGTAGTGGTGCTCGGCAATGCCGCACCGATCTTCCCGTACGAGCAACCGGCTCTGTTCTCGATGCCGCTGGCCTTCTTCTTCACCTGGCTGTTCTCGGTGACCGACAGCAGCGCCCGCTCGCAGACCGACAAGGCCGGCTTCGAGGATCAGTACGTGCGCTCCCAGACCGGCATCGGCGCCGCGACGGCCAGCACCCACTGAGAAGCCAGGAAACCAATCCCTTATCTTTCCTCACTCCCCCTCGAGGAATGTTTCGGGCGCCCCAGGGCGCCCGCTTTTTTTCCAACCCGCCTTGCGCTGATGGAGAAGTCACACCGCCCGCAAACGCAAAAAGCCCGGCAAATGCCGGGCTTTTTTGTGCCGCGCTCCTGCGCCTGGCAGGATCGCTCCGCAGGACCGAAATTACTCGGCGGCGCGGATGTTGGCGGCTTGCTGACCCTTCGGGCCGCTGACGATGTCGAACGTCACGCGCTGGCCTTCAGCCAGGGTCTTGAAACCCTTGGACTGGATGGCGGAGAAATGAGCGAACAGATCGTCGCCGCCGCCTTCCGGGGTGATAAAGCCGAAGCCCTTGGAGTCATTGAACCACTTCACGGTACCAGTTGCCATTTTGATAATTCCTAAAATAAAAAAATACGGAGTTGCCCCCAGGGCAGGGCGAAGCTCAAGACGGCGGGGTGATGAAGGGAAGACAACCGCAGGACTGCGGATACTGAACCAGACAACAACAACACTACTTCTTGAAGATCGCAAGGCCGCACTGTGCACTGAAAACAACGCCAACGCAAACACTATTTGCATCACGACACAAAAATAGTTCTGGCCATCCTGCCGCGCCATCAGCCACGCCACGATGGCCTTCGCGGATCAGGCGCGCAGCAGGGCCTTCACCATCCGTTCGGACAGCTGCTCCGCCGTGAACTGGGGCTCATTGGGCGGGTAGAGCTCCTGCTCGTCGAGGGTGAAGTCGTACTCCTTCGCCAGAGTCAGCATCTCGCGGATTTTCTGACAAGCGGCGAGTTTGTCCTTCAGTTCGGGGTTGGTACGGGCCAGATCGGAAAAGGCCTTGATGTCCTTGATAGCCATACGGTTCTTCCTGTGCAATTGCTGATCGAACGGTCGGACTGCGAGGTTTCCGACAAAACACTCCGGCAGGAATGGATTTTGTCGTCGCAAGCCCTCCAAAAACGCCTGTGAAACCGGGCGTCATCAGGCAGACAGCAAGGAATGCGCCACCTGCGACAATCGACCGCATTCCCGCCGTCCATCAGGCCCGCTACAGTGCATTCCACCGGCAGGCACGCCGCTCCCCCCGGCGCCCTGTCACCCACTGCCTGCCGGCGCTTACCCTCCTCCGCTTCGGGGATAATGGCCCGATGCCGCTACCGATACCCACCGACCGTCCGCCCCGCCCCGCCGAAGCGCTACGCCGCCTGATCAGCCTGCGCTGGCTGTCCCTGGGCGGCATGCTGATAACCATTGTCGCGGTGCCGTGGCTGCTCGACATTCCACTGCCGGGGCGCCCCCTTCTCGACATCTGGGTAGCGCTGGCACTGTTCAACGGCGCCAGCGTACTGCGCGCACGTCGTCTCAACGAGGTGCGCGGCGTCGAACTGTTCCTGCAGCTGGTGGTTGACCTCCTCGGCTGGAGCGCCTTCCTGTACTTCACCGGCGGTGCAACCAATCCGCTGATCTCCCTGCTGCTGCCGCTGGTGGCTATCGGCGCGGCCAGCCTTGCCGCCCACTGGGCCTGGCTGCTGGCACTGCTGGCGGTAGCGGCCTACTCGATCCTGTGGGAATTCAACGAACAGCTCGATATCTACGATTCGGGGCTGGCCGTGCATTGGCACCTGGCCGGCATGTGGCTGACCTTTTCCCTGTCGGCCGGGGTCATCGTGTGGTACGTGGTGCGCATGACTGCCGCGATCCGTAGCCGCGACCAGGCCCTCGCCGAGGCCCGGGAGTCCCGCCTGCGCAACGAACGCATCGTCGCCCTCGGCAACCTGGCGGCCGGCGCGGCCCACGAACTGGGTACACCGCTGGGCACGATGGCGATCCTCGCCGGCGAACTGGCCCGCAATCCCCAGCTCGACGACGACACCCGCGCCGACGCCGAACTGCTGCGCGAGCAGATCGCCCACTGCAAGACGATCCTCGGCGGCCTGACGCTGCGGGCCGGCAGCCTGCGCGCCGAAGGCGGCGAAACCATGCCCGCCGATGCCTGGCTGCGGGGCATCGCCGAGCGCTGGCGGCGCCTGCGCCCCCACGTTCCGCTGGCGGTGCGCTGCGACTGCGGCCAGCCGGCACCGGCCCTGATCGCCGACGCGACGCTGGAGCAGGCCATCCACAACCTCATCAACAATGCAGCCGACGCCTGCCCGGCCGGCGTCGAGTGCGAAGCCGCAGTCGCGGACGAGGCCTTGATCGTCCGCGTGCTCGACCGCGGCCCCGGCATGCCCGCCGAACGACAGCCCCAGGCCGGACGCCAGGCCCTGGACAGCCGCAGCGAAGGCCTCGGCATCGGCCTGCTGCTCGCCTTCGGCGCGGTCGAACGCTGTGGCGGCCACATCGTCTTCACACCCCGCGATGGCGGCGGCACTGTCGCCACCCTCACCCTTCCCCTGCCCGCCCTTCGCCCATGACCCAGCCGGACGCTCCACACATCCTCGTCATCGACGACGACCCCGCTTTCAACCGCGTACTGACCCGTGCCCTCGGCCAGCGCGGCTTCGCCGTCTTCGGCGCCCACGAGCCCGAGACGGCGCTGACCCTGGCCCGCCAGCACGAGCCGGAATACGTGGTGCTGGATCTCAACATCGGCGGCAGCTCCGGCCTGCGCCTCATCGAGCCGCTGCTGGCCGTCAACCCGGACTGCCGCATCCTGGTCCTCACCGGCTACGCCAGCATCACCACCACGGTGGATGCGATCAAGCTCGGTGCCACCCAGTACCTGGCCAAGCCGGTCGACGTAGACGCCATCCTGAAGGCGCTCAACGCCACCGAAGTCGTCATCGACGACGAGGTGGCCGCCAGTCCGATGTCGGTGGACCGGCTGGAGTGGGAGCACATCCAGCGGGTGCTCGCCGAGCACGACGGCAATGTGTCGGCCACGGCGCGTGCGCTTAAAATGCACCGACGTACCCTGCAACGGAAACTGGCCAAGCGGCCGGTCAAGGAATGAAACCTTCAGACAACCCCGACGATCGCGTCCGCCTCGACAAATGGCTGTGGGCGGCGCGCTTTTTCAAGCACCGCACGCTGGCCACCGAAGCCGTGGATGGCGGCAAGATCCAGCTCAACGGCATCCGCGTGAAGCCAGCCAAGGAAGTGAAGATCGGTGACACCGTCGACATCCAGCTCGCCGAAACACACTTCAAGGTGATCGTGAAGGGCATCGCCGACAAGCGCGGCAGTGCCCCGGTCGCCCAGAGCCTCTATGAGGAAACCGCCGACAGCACCGCCGCGCGGGAAAACCAGAAGGAGCAGGGCAAACTCGCCGCCACGCCGGGCGCCGACCTGCACGGCCGCCCGACCAAACGCGACCGCCGCCAGATGGGCCGCTTCACCGGCGAGTTCTGAGCTTAAGAACCGGAGCTTACAGGCCGAGGGCCAGCGCCAGCGGCAGGAAACCCAGCGCAGCCAGGTTGCCGATCAGCACGATGGAGGCGACCTTCTCCGGCTCCTGGTGATAACGCTCGGCAAACATGTAGTTGAGCACCGCCGGCGGCAGCGCGCCGAACACCATCAACAAGGCCCGCTCCTGGGGCGCCAGCGGCACCAGCAGCATCAGCCCGGCGGCCAGCGCCATGCCGATCACCGGGCGCGCCACTGCGCCGAGCAGGCCGAGACGAATCTCGGCGATGCGCGACTCGGTGAGGCGCACGCCCAACGCAAACAGCATCAGCGGAATCGAGATGTCGCCGAGCATCTTGATCGCCAGCATCGCCGGCTGCCACACCTCGATGCCGGCGATGCCGACCGCCAGGCCGGCCACGGTGGCCAGCACCGACGGCACCTTCCAGACATTGATCAGCCGGGTGTGGTGATCCAGCAACCAGGCACCGAAGGAAAAGTGCAGCAGGTTGGAAACCATGAACATCACCACCGCCGGCGCCAGCGCCTGCTCCCCGAAGGCCAGCACGGCCAGCGGCAGCCCCAGGTTGCCGCAGTTGTTGAACATGATCGGCGGCATGAAGGTCTTCGGCGCATAACCGAACAGCTTGGCCGCCGCCCAGCCGAGCAGGCCCGAACCGATCACCAGGGCCAGCGTCACCCACAGCAGCGGCAGGTATTCGACGATGTGGAAGGACTTGTTGGCGAGCGCCGCGAACACCAGCGCCGGCACGAAGACGTCCAGGTTCAGCTTGTTGGCGTGGGACAGGTCGGGGCGGGAGCGCTTGCCGACCAGATAGCCGACGGCGGTGATGGCAAACAGCGGGAACAGGATGGAAACGATGCGGAGGAGCATGGGGACGCAAGCAAGTAGTTGAGGGAAGCGACACGCCGCCCCCTCCCAGTGGCTGCGTGCCTCGACACATATACGCGATTCATCCTGCAAATGAAATGAGGGGCTGCCCAGGCCGCCCCTCATTTCATGTCATGCGGTAGCGCGGCGTATTACAGCACGTAGCGGGCGAGATCTTCGCGCTGGGCCAGGACCTCCAGGCGGGCATCCACGTAGGCCGCATCGACCAGCACCTGCTGCGCGCCAGCCTTGCCGGCTTCGAAGGCGAGCTCCTCGAGCAGCTTTTCCATCACGGTATACAGGCGACGGGCACCGATGTTCTCGGTCTTCTCGTTCACCTGGAAGGCGATCTCCGCCAGGCGGCGGATGCCTTCCGGCGCGAACTCGAGGCTCACGTCGTCGGTGGCCAGCAGGGCCTGGTACTGGCGGGTCAGGCAGGCGTCGGTCTGGGTCAGGATGCGCTCGAAATCCTCGACGGACAGGGACTCCAGCTCGACGCGGATCGGGAAGCGGCCCTGCAGTTCGGGGATCAGGTCGCTCGGGCGGGACAGGTGGAAGGCCCCGCTGGCGATGAACAGGATGTGGTCGGTCTTGACCATCCCGTACTTGGTGCTGATCGTCGTGCCCTCCACCAGCGGCAGCAGGTCGCGCTGCACACCCTGGCGGGAAACGTCGGCACCGTGGCTGTCGGAGCGCGTGGCGATCTTGTCGATCTCGTCGAGGAAGACGATGCCGTTCTGCTCGACCATGCGCAGCGCCTCGGTCTTGAGGTCTTCCTCATTGACCAGCTTGGCGGCCTCTTCGTCGGCGAGCAGCTTGATGGCCTCGCTGATCTTCAGCTTGCGCGACTTCTTCTTTCCGCCGCCGATGTTCTGGAACATGCTCTGGAGCTGACCGGTGAGCTCTTCCATGCCCGGGGGTGCGAGGATCTCGGCGGTCATGCCGGGCACCGACACTTCGAGTTCGATCTCCTTGTCGTCGAGCTCGCCCTCGCGCAGCTTCTTGCGGAATTTCTGGCGGGTGGCGTTATCTTCGGCAGCCGGGGCGTCCTCGCCGAAACCGACGGTCGGCCGCGCCGGCGGCAGCAGGATGTCGAGCACGCGATCTTCGGCGGCGTCCAGCGCGCGGTCGCGGACCTTCTTCATGGCCTGCTCGCGATGGCCCTTGATGGCGATCTCCACCAGGTCGCGGATGATGGTGTCCACGTCGCGGCCGACATAGCCGACCTCGGTGAACTTGGTCGCCTCGATCTTGATGAAGGGCGCATTGGCCAGGCGAGCCAGGCGACGGGCGATCTCGGTCTTGCCGACACCGGTCGGGCCGATCATCAGGATGTTCTTGGGGGTGATCTCGCTCTTCAGCGGCTCGGCTACCTGGGCACGCCGCCAGCGGTTGCGCAGGGCCACGGCGACGGCCTTCTTGGCCTTGCCCTGGCCGACGATGTGCTTGTCGAGTTCGGAGACGATCTCCGGAGGCGTCATCTGGGTCATGGGGTCAGCACCTCGATGGTGTGGCACTGGTTGGTATAGATGCACAGGTCGCCGGCGATGGTCAGTGACTTCTTGATGACCTCCTCGGGCGCCAGCTCGGTGTTCTCGATGAGGGCCCGGGCCGCCGCCTGGGCGTAGGCGCCGCCGCTGCCGATGGCGACGATGCCCTGCTCCGGCTCCAGAACATCGCCGTTGCCGGTGATGATCAGGGAGTTGTCCAGGTCGGCCACCGCCAGCATGGCTTCCAGACGACGCAACGCGCGGTCGGTACGCCAGTCCTTGGCGAGTTCGACAGCGCTGCGCACCAGGTTGCCCTGATGCTTCTCGAGCTTGGCCTCGAAGCGCTCAAACAGCGTGAAGGCGTCCGCGGTACCACCGGCGAAGCCGGCCAGGATGCGATCCTGGTAGAGCTTGCGGACCTTGCGGGCGCTGGCCTTGATGACGATGTTGCCGAGCGTGACCTGGCCGTCGCCGCCGAGGGCCACGTGCCGGCCACGCCGGACCGAGAGAATGGTTGTGCCGTGATATTGTTCCATCGGACCGATCTGGGGGCGAAAAAAACGATTGCAAGCCCCGCGGGCCCGCAAATTATCTGGCTTGACCGATCGCGGCTCAGCCGCGTAGTTCGATGCGCGCCACCTGGTCGACGCCCATCACCTGCATAAGGGCCGCCACCATCGAGTTGACGCCCCTCAGGACCACCAGACGCCCCTGGGCGTGCAATTGGGACAGCACATTGAACAACGTGCCGGCGGACACGAAGTCCATGCGGCGCAAGCGGCTACAGTCCACTTCCACCTTGGTACGGTTGTGGGCAAAGCTGGCAATCTTGCGCAGCATGTCGGCGTTGGGGCCGGTCACCTCACCTTCCAGCACATAGGTGTCGCTCATCTCGACGTCGAGAGACTCGACCCCGATCTGGCTGTCGGTCACGACCGGCGGCGGCTCCCAGGACGGCGGCGACTCCTCGAAGGTCATCGCATATTCAAGAGCCTGTTCCTCGAAGCGCTCCTGCTGATCGGTGTATTGCAGGATCTCGAGGAACAGCAGCCAGATGGTCTGGTTCTCACGCTTGCCGCTCTTCACCATGCCCCCCAGCACGGCGGCCAGATTCGGGGCACCAACCAGAGACAGCTTGATCTTAGCCCGACGCAGGCCCCGCACGGCACGCAGCAGCAACTCCGCCCCCGCGCTGTCGGTACCGCGCAAACGGGTCAGGTCGATACGCAGTGCCCCGGTGCGCATGCCGATCTGGATCAGCTGGGCAAACTGGGCGGCCGCCTGGGCCCCCAGCACGCCGGACAGATTGACGGTCTGGACCTTGGCTTCGCTGCCGCGCGACACCTGCAGGGAAAGATCCTGCCAGGCGGGCGGTGAGCGCTCGAATTCCGTCGCGTACGTCAGGCTCAGGGTTTCGAAGCGCTCCTTCTGACCGGTCAGCCGGAACAGGTCGAGCAGCATGCCCCACAGCGCGAAGCGCGCGTCGCTGAGTGTCGTCGTGTCGAGCGCATGCTCCAGCACGGAGCGTGCATCGTCGTAGCCGCCGTTGGCGTAGAGAATGGCCGCCTCTTCCGCGGAAGGGGACATTTCCTCGACTCCCTCCTCGATATGCACCTTGTCGGCACACTGGGCCAGGACCCGGCTCAGGTCGCCACCGGCGACGGTGAACTCGAGGGACGAAGCCTCGGTACGGGGCCCCGGCGAGCGGGACGAGGAGCTGCGCGGGGCCGAAGCCGGAGACGGGGCGGCAGGTGACGAAGCGGGTCCCGTCGAAGCCCGGGAACGGGGTGCAGGACTTCCGGCAGGTACAGGCTTCTTGCCGAAAAACGGTAGCACCACTCCACTATCCTCCGCGGTAATTGCTTTTGACAATTAAAAAGGATACCACTCAACAAGGCACCCAATCGCTGTTTTACATCCGGTCGTATTTCACGGAAGACACGACAAAGAGCATAACCATCAGCAATACACATACCGGACCGAAGGGCTGATCGAAGCCCAGCGAAGCCGCAAAGGCGCAGCTGTAACCCACCATCCCGATCGCCGCAGACCAGGCCAGGCCGGTGCGCCAACTGTTGCCGAAACGGTAAGCGATCAGCGGGGGGACGAACACCAGCGCAAAGGCCGCCATCACACCGAGACTCACCGTCGCCAGGGCCACCGCCAGCCCGGCGAGCAGGTCGAACAACATCAGCCGCGGCCGTTCACTACGCCCCCGCGCCCGGTAAAAGGCCGGAAAGAAACGTCCGAGCAGCAAGGGCCGGGACAGCCACGCCAGCAGGGGCAGGACGACGACGCAGACAAGTGCCGCCGCCGCCAGATGACCTTCGCCGGTGAAGTACAACTGGCCGTCGAACAAGGCATGCCCGGCCTGTTCGGCCAGCGGATGGTTGGCCACCAGCAGCACGCCGCCGGCCCAGGCCAGCAACATCATCAGCGCGTAAGCGTTGGCGCCGGCCCGGGCCGCCAACCCTTTCAACAAGGCCGCCAGCAGGGCCGCCAGCACACCGCCGATCACCATCGGCCAGTCCAGGACCATGGCCAGCAAGGCACCGGCCGAGGCCATCTGCGCAAAGGCCAGCGCAGCCAGCCACTCGTTGCGCAGGCGCAGGTACATGCCGATCAGCGGCAATAGCCCGGCCAGCAGCAGGCCGGTGAAGAAGGGTACCCGGAACAGGGGGTCGAACAGCAGATCGAAACTCATGCGCCAATCTCCACCACGCGCGTACACACCTCGTCGATCAACCCGTGGTCGTGGGACACGATGACGATTCCCTGCCCTGCATGGGCGTGGCCCAGCCAGTCGACCAGGTAGGCCACGCCGGCACGGTCGAGGTTGTTGGTCGGCTCGTCGAGCAGGATCAGATCGGCCGGTGCCGTCAGGCAGGCCCACAGACGCAGAAACTGCAGCTGGCCGCCGGACAGGCGATCGAGGCGCCGGTCCAGCCTCTCGGCCAGCCAGGATGGCAGGCCATCCGGCTTCGCGCCGGTCAGCGCCAGCAGTTCGCGCCCGGTCAGCGGCACCCCACGCAGATCGTCGAAGCCCTGCGCCTGGTGGGATATCTGCAGGTCAGGCGCTTTTTCGAGCCGGCCGTCGAACACCTTCACGCCACCCCACAAGGCCTTCAGCAACGTGGATTTGCCAGCCCCGTTGGGGCCGGCCAGGCCGAGGATCTCGCCCCGGTGCAATGCGAAACTCAGTGGGCCGGCCACCGGTGCGGCATAGCCTGCCACCAGTCCGCTCGCCCGCAGCAGTAAATCCTCGGCCATCCGGCACTCCTTACTTCAGCGCGGCCAGCAGGCGCCGGAGGGTATCGTCGAAGAGGCCGAACAGGTCTCCCGCTTCGGCGTCTCCGCCGACGGTGAACGGCAACACGACGACCGGCACATGCGCCCGCTCACCCAGCCATTCCGACGCGGTGGGCCGGGCGTAGGCGGCCCGCAGGATCAGGCGTGCCGGCGTTGCCTTCTGACGCTCGAGGATACCCGCCAGATGGGCGCTGGATGGCTCCACACCCGGTTTCGGCTCGAGCGCACCGAGCTCCTTCAGACCGAGCCAGTCGGCCAGGTAAGGAAAGGAACGATGCTGAACCCACACGGGCACGCCCCGCAAAGGCACGGCAGCCTGCTCCCAACGGACCAGGGCAGCCTTCCAGCGCTCGCTGAAGCGGGCCAGGCCGGCCTTGTAGGCGGCGGCGTTGGCGGGATCCAGCTGAGTCAGCCGGACAGTCAGCGCATCGGCCACCTTCAGAAGGTTGCGCGGATCGGTCTGGATGTGGGGATTGCCGCCCGGATGGACGTCACCGTCAGCCCGGTCGAGACGCGCCGGCACCTCCAGCAGGCGGACCGCCGAAGCAGCCTCGAAATAGCCCGCTTGCCCCGGCTGGATCGACGCATTGCCGGCTTCCCGCAAGACCACCGGCAACCAGCCGACCTCCAGCTCGGCACCGGTGGCGATCACCAGCTGGGTGCTGCGGGCACGAGCGATCAACGAAGGCTTGGCCTCGATGCGGTGCGGATCCTGCAGCGCATTGGTGGCGGCAAACACATTCACCTTGTCGCCACCGATCTCCCGGGCCAGCGCAGCCCATTCGGGCACCGTGGCGAAGACGTTGAGGGCGGCCGAAGCCGGCATCGCGGCGATGACCATCAGGACGACGGCCAGACGCAGAATTGCTTTCGAAAACATCCTTGTGCTCCTCAGAACTTGTGGGCGCCGTGGGCGCCGAGGCTCATGATGTACTGCAGCCAGACTTGGTTGTCGGCTTCCCCGTTGCGCGACTGATCGCGGGCCACCTGCAGGCGCAGGCGCGAGAACTCCGACGGCGACCAATCCACCATCGCAGACTGACGGCGTGGATCGTAGCCGGCCAGGATCGGCAGATCCCCCGCGTTGAGCGTGCCCAGGTCCGTCGTCCCGCTGCGCAGCCAGTCACCGCGCACGCCAACCCGCCACTGCGGCATGAACTGGTAGATCGCCTGCAGATAGCCGCCGGACGGACGGAAACGAACCGCCGACAGGGCAGCGGCACCGTCCGTGTCGTAGGTCAGCTCACCCGTCTCGCGGCGCTGGAAATACTCGCCCTGCAGTTTGAAATTGGTGACACTGCTGTTGCCGTTCGGTGCCCACTTGTAGACGAAATCGGCAATCCACGTCTGGCTGCGTCCCGAGAAGGCGTTGGTCACGCCGTTGTCTTCGAAGCTGCGCTCGCGCGGATTGCTGTGCACGTGGGACAGGCCTACCCGCCACGCCGACGAATCGCCGATATCGCCGCCGGCATGGGCGAAGGCCGTCCACAGGCCGGCGCCGTTGGCCTTGCGCTCGGCCCCCGGGAAACGTTCGCCGCTTGCCACTTCGGCGCCGAACTCCATGAACAGCTCCGTCGGCGCCACCCAACGCAGTTGCAGGCCATCGTTCTGCAGGCGCGGCCCGAAGAAGGCCTTGTAGGCCAGCGGCGCGTCAGTGAAGTCCCATTCGTGGGGATGCTGCTGGTTGAGGTAGCCGACGCCGGACAGGAAGCGCCCCGCCTTCAGCTTGAGGCCGGCCGGCATGGCCAGGGTCTCCACATTGACCTCCTCCACCTCGACCGTGCCCTGGCCATCGTCCTCCGCCAGCGAGAAGCGGGCATTGCCGCGGAACAGGTGGTCCACGTTGGCCGAGAAGGCCAACTCCGACTCGCCGAGGGAGAAGCCCTTGCGGGGGGGGCCGACCTCGCCGCCGGACGGCATGAAGCCATCGATGCGATAAGACGAAGGATCGCGCTGCAGGCGCGTGAACTTGCTGTCGAGGATCAGCGACACCGCCGGATTGAAGGCGCTTTCGCCGGTGGGACGGCGGGCTACGCTGTCGGCAGCGGCCTGGGCCTCGGCGGCCCGGCTCTCCACCTGCACGACGGATCGGGCCACCGCGCTGGCAGTCGTACCAGCCTCCGCGGCGGTCGCCGCCGCCCGGCTTGCCTGCTGCTCGGTTTCGGCCAGGCGCTGCTCGAGGGCCTGGATGCGTTGTTCATAGGATTGGCGCAGCTCGCGCAACTGTTCGCGGAGCTGCTTCAGGTCGGCGTCGGTCGCCGCGGAAGCCGCGGCAGGAAAGGCCGCGGCCAGGGCGGCACACAGCACACCCGGTCGTACGAAAGTCATGGTCGGATCTCCTGGGATCGGTCCGGATAGGAATTGGCCGGCGCAACCACGTCAGGCGCACCGGTCCAGATGTCGGAAAACGGATCAGGCAGGAGAGAGGGGAGGACCGCGACTGTGGGGGCGCGGCAGACGCGCCACCCGGCCGGCAACCGGGCTGTCCGCCAGCGGGGCCGGCGGCAGTGCCAAAGGCAACGGGGATGGCGGTACGGACGGCAAGGCCGACGCGAGGTCGGCGGCCGCAAGGCATAACAGGCAGCGTTCGTGGCGCTCGGCGGCGGGGACGCCACCTTCGAAAGGCGCCGACGCTGAGCTGGATTCGTCACGGGCGAGACCAGCCAGTTCGCCGACGTGACTGAGGGCGTGGGCCGCCGCAAAAACCTGGGCGCAGACCAGCAACAGCGCCAGCACGCTGCGGAACAGGGTGGAGGGACGACCGCCGAAGCGCATCAGGCGGCCGCCTTTCCAGGCTGTCGAAGCGCTGCGAAAGCCGCTTCCACGACGGTCTGGTCGAGGTCGCGCACGATGAAGACCAGCCGCGTGCGGCGGTCGCCGTCAGGCCAGGCCGGCAAATCGGTTTCGGGATAGCGCAGATGGTGCACGCACTGCACGACCCGCGGCGCACGCTCGTCCCGCACATTGACGACGCCCTTGATGCGCAGCAGTTGCGGTCCGTGGTCGGTCTGCAGGAGATCGAGGGCCGCCGAGAAATCCCCCCATGCCACCGGCGTGTCGAGACTCACGACGAAGGTCCGAACAGCCTCGTCATGGCGTACCGCGGCCCTGGCACGGGCATAGGGACTCGTGCGGCAGGAGGCACGCACGGCCTCCTCGGCCAGCCAGCGGGTCACCGCGGCGGGGGTGGCCTCGTTGCGTAGGCCGCAATCGACGACTGACGCCGGCTCGACACGGCCCGCCACGGCACGGATCTGCCCGGCCCCCGGATTGAGCACCGACAGACGCACCGCCAGCGCATCGACCGCCGACGCCTCGGCGAGATCGCACTTGGCGATCACCAGGCGATCCGCGAGGGCCACCTGCTTGGCAGCTTCTGGACGACGAGCCAGCTGATCGAGCCCGAACTGGGCATCCACCACCGTAACCACGCCATCCAGGCGATAGCGCTCGGCGATGAAGAAATCCCACATCAGAGTGAATATCACCGGCGCCGGATCCGCCAGGCCGGTCGTTTCGATGATGACGCGCGCCAGGGCCGGCAACTGACGGCGCAGGCGGCGCATGAAGAGGTCGCGCAGTGCGCGGGCCAGATCGCCACGCACCGCACAGCAGATGCAGCCCGATTCGAGCAGGACGAGATTTTCGTCGAGACGCTCGACGAGCAGATGATCGATCGGCTCCGCACCAAACTCGTTCATCAGCACCACGCTGCCGGCCATTTCGGGGCAGCGCAGCAACTGATTGAGGAGCGTGGTCTTGCCTGCTCCCAGGAAACCGGTAAGCAGGGTGACAGAGATGCGGTTTGCCGAAACGCTCATGAAATCAGGAACAGCCCCACCTTGCAGCAGGGCCTCCGGAGCAGCTTATTCTCCGTACAGCTTCTGAGTCCGCTCGCGGCGCTCCTGCGCATCGATCGACAAGGTTGCCGTCGGACGGGCCAGCAGCCGGCCGATCCCGATCGGATCACCGGTCTCCTCGCACCAGCCGTACTCGCCTTCGGCGATACGGCCAAGGGCCTCGTCGATCTTCTTCAGAAGCTTGCGCTCACGATCGCGCACGCGCAGTTCGAGCGCATGTTCTTCCTCTACCGTGGCCCGATCGGCGGGGTCGGCCACCAGTTCGTTCTCACGCAGGTTGGCGCCCGTGCTGGCAGCGTTCTCGAGAAGCTCTTCACGCATCCTGGTGAGACGGTCCCGGAAGAACTCCAGCTGGGCCGGGTTCATGTAATCGTCTTCCGGCATGGCCAGAATTTCGGCCTCGGTAAGCAGCTTCTCATTGCTTGTCGTGGTTGCAACCATGTCTCATTCCTCCCATGAATCGACTGTCGGGCCCGGGTGCCGATGGCCATCCCGAATGTCAGCCCTTTTCGCGACTCTCGCAAGATACGTGGCCCATTGCCACGATCCGCCCATCACGCACAGACTTGCCTGCACATTAACCAATGCACGAAACGCACCAGTTTTCATCAAGGTCGCGATTCTATGCACAGGATCACTGCAATTACAACGGCACCTAGCCGGTCGCCGGTCACTCCACACCTACATTCTGAAACACTGATTCGCCACAGGCGCTATAGCCGTAGCCCTTCCCTGCGGTAAAATGCTGCGATGCACGCATCGACCCCCCCCGCTCCGGTTGAGGGCAAGAGGCTCTTTTCGCTGCCGGTCCGGGTGTACTACGAAGACACCGACGCTGGCGGCGTCGTCTATTACGCCAACTACCTCAAGTTCTGCGAGCGCGCCCGCACCGAGGTTTTGCGGGCTGCAGGTTTCGAGCAAAACCGCCTGCTTGCCGAGCAGGATATCTTATTTGTGGTGCGCGCCGTACAGGCAGACTACCTGCGTTCCGCAGCCCTCGACGACCTGCTCGAAGTCAGGACCACCATCGCCAGGCTCGGCCACGCCAGTTTGAACTTCGTCCAGCAGATTTGCTGCGGAGGCAAGACGATTTTCGCGGCACACATCACGATCGCCTGCATCCGCGCCAGCACCAAACGCCCCACCCCGATCCCCTCCGCCGTACGCGCCCTGTTCGCCACTTTGGTTGAAACCGATGAACGTCACTGAAGACCTTTCCATCCTGTCCCTGATCGCCAACGCCAGCCTGCTCGTCAAGCTCGTGATGGCCGTCCTAGGCACCGTTTCCTTCATGTCCTGGTACTGGATCTTCCGCAAGTGGTTCCAGATCCGCGACGCCAAGAAGAAGACCGACCTCTTCGAGCGCGATTTCTGGAGCGGCGGCGACCTCAACGCCCTGTACCAGAGCGCCGCCACCAGCCGTCACGAGGCGGCCGGCATGGAACGCATCTTCGAAGCCGGCTACCGGGAGTTCGCCAAGCTGCGCGGCAAGAACCTCGATCACGGCGCCATCATGGACGGTGCCCGCCGCGCCATGCGTGCCACCTACCAGCGTGAAGTCGACGACCTGGAAGCCCATCTGGCCTTTCTCGCCTCCGTGGGCTCCGTATCACCCTATGTCGGCCTGTTCGGCACCGTGTGGGGGATCATGAACGCTTTCCGCGGCCTATCCAACGTCGGTTCGGCCACCCTCGCCCACGTGGCACCGGGCATCGCCGAGGCCCTCGTCGCCACGGCCATCGGTCTTTTCGCGGCAATCCCGGCGGTGGTGGCCTACAACCGCTTCGCCCACGACATCGACCGCATCGCGATCCGCTTCGAGAGCTTCACCGAGGAATTCCTGAACATCCTCCAGCGCCAGCAGCGCTGACCGGAGCCCCGCCGCCATGCGTCAACGCCGCCTGATGAACCAGATCAACGTCGTGCCCTACATCGACGTGATGCTGGTGCTGCTCGTCATCTTCATGGTCACCGCACCGATGATCCAGTCCGGCTCGGTGAATCTTCCCAGCGTGGACAAGGTTCCCGCCCCGCCCGCCGACGCGATGATCGTCAAGGTCAAGCCGGATGGCGAGCTGAGCCTGCGCGCCTCCAGCAACGCCCCTGAAAAAAGCTTCAACCGCCAGGACTTGATCGCCGAAGTGCAATCCATCGTGTCAGCCAATCCCGGCCAACCGGTGGTCATCGCCGCGGACAAGAGCGTCAAGTACGAACAGGTGATGAATACCCTCAACGACCTGCGTAATGCAGGCGTCAACAAGGTCGGCCTGCAAACCCAGGTCGGCAAGTCCGCCCAATGAATCCTGCCCCACCCGCCAACGAACGGGGCAAATGGGCGTCCCTGCTGCTCGCGGCGGCGGTGCACATCGCCCTGGGCCTGTTCCTTTTCTACGGGGTCCGCTGGCAGAACCGCCTGCAGGAAACCGTGGAAGTGGATCTGGTCGGCGCCCCGCTCCCCGCTGCGGCACCGCCCGCCCCACCCCCGCCACCTCCCCCGCCCCCTGCGGAAGAGGAGGCGCCGGCCCGTCCGGTCCGCCCGACACCGCCTCGGCCACGGGAGTCCAGGTCTGCCCCGGAAGCGGAGCACCAGCCTCCCGCACGCAAGCAGCCGGACATCGCGATCAAGGCGCCCGAGCCCAAGAAGCAGCCGCCCAAACCCGAACCGAAGCCGGAGCCCAAACCGGACCCCAAACCCGAGCCCAAAAAGAAGCCCGAGCTGAAACCGGAACCCAAGCCCGAACCCAAACCGGAGCCAAAGAAAAAGTCCGAGCCCGAACCGAAAAAACCCGAGCCCAAGAAGCCCGAACCGGAACCCAAACCGAAGACCGAGGCCAAGCCTGAGCCGTCCAAGGCAGACAAACCCGCCAAGCCGGTGGATAAGAACGTCAAGACCGACAAGAACTCCAAGTCGGAGGCCGAGCACAGCCGTGAGCTGGAAGATCGCCGGATGCGTGAGCTGATGGCCCGCGACAGCGAGAACGCCAGCCAGAGCAAGCAGATCCAGGAGGAGCTTGCGCGGGTTGCCGGGGCCAAAGCCAGTGCGGCACGCAGCAAGGCCATCGAGGCCTACATCGAGAAGATCCGCGCAAAGGTGAAGGGCAACATCGTGCTGCCGCCCGGCGTCAGCGGCGATCCGTTCGCCCTGTTCTATGTGGACCAACTGCCCGACGGCTCGGTGATCGAGGTACGCCTGAAGCGCTCCACCGGCAACGCGCAGCTCGATGGGGCCATCGAGCGGGCGATCCAGAAATCCAGCCCGCTGCCCAAGCCGGACAAGCCTGAACTGTTCAACCGTACGCTTGAGCTGAAGTTCTATCCGCTCCGCGACTAACCCACGAGCCACGCCCATGAATCAACGCATCCTGACCGTCCTGCGCCGCGCCGTCCCGGGCTGCGCACTGGTCCTGGCATCCGCCATGGTCCACGCCCAGCTGGCCATCGAGATCACCGGTGCCGGCGCCAACCGCATGCCGGTGGCAATCGCCGCCTTCGAAGGCGAAAACACCCTGCCCCGCGCAGTCACCGACGTCGTCCGCGCCGACCTGGAACGCAGCGGCCTGTTCAAAATGATCGAACTCGGCCCCTCGCCGATGGGCGCCAACGCTCCGGTGGACTACGCCCGGGTCCGCTCCCGCGGCGCCGATGCAGTGGCCGTTGGGACCGTCAGCGCAAGCAGCGGCGGCCGTCACCAGGTCCAGGTGCAGCTGCACGACAGCCAGAAGCAGGTCAGCCTCGGCGGGCAGGCCATGATGATGGCTCCCAACCAGTACCGAGCCACCGGCCACCGCATCGCCGACTTTATCTACGAGAAGCTGACCGGCGAACCCGGCGTGTTCTCCACCCGCATCGCCTACGTGCTGAAGGTCGGCACGCGTTACGAGCTGCAGATCGCCGACGCCGACGGCAGCAACGCTCAGACCGCCCTCGCCTCGAAAGAGCCAATCATCTCTCCGGCCTGGTCACCGGATGGCACCCGCCTGGCCTACGTGTCCTTCGAATCCAAGAAACCGGTGGTCTACGTTCACTCCCTGGCTACCGGCCAGCGCAACGTGGCCGCCAACTTCAAGGGCTCCAACTCCGCCCCCGCCTGGGCGCCGGACGGCCGTCGCCTCGCCGTGGTCTTGACCAAGGACGGTCAGTCCCAACTCTACAGCGTGAATGCCGACGGTTCCGGCGTGCAGCGCCTCGCCTCGTCGGCCGGCATCGACACCGAACCGTCGTGGTCGATCGACGGCATGATCTACTTCACCTCCGACCGCGGTGGCAGCCCGCAGATCTACCGTGTATCGGCCGGCGGCGGCAATGCCGAGCGGGTCACCTTCGAGGGCAGCTACAACGTGAGCCCCCGCCCGTCGCCGGACGGCAAGAGCCTGGTCTACGTGTCCCGCAACGGCGGCCGCTTCCAGATCACCATGCTCGATCTGGCCTCCCGCCAGACCCAAATCCTCACCGACACGTCCAAGGACGAATCGCCCAGCTTCGCCCCCAACGGCCGCATGATCCTCTACGCCACCGAAACCGGCGGGCGCGGCGTGCTGGCCGCGGTGTCCGCAGACGGTCGTGTGAAACAACGACTGTCGGTACAATCCGGCGACGTGCGCGAACCCGCCTGGGGTCCGCAGCCGCGCAACTGATACCGCCAACGGACACTCCCCAACCCGCCCGACTGCCCACGGAGCCCACCATGAAGTTCGCCCGCCTCACGCTGTCCCTGATCGCCGCCGGCCTGCTGGCCGCCTGCTCGTCCGCCCCCAAGACCGACGCCGACCAGGGCGGAGCGGCAGTCGAGGAACGCTCCAGCGGCGCATCCAGCGCCGGCATCGACAACAGCCGCGTCGTGCCGGTCGATGCCGGCAGCGCCAGCGGTGCGGGCATTGCTGCGCTGAAGGATCCGAAGAGCATCCTGTCCAAGCGCAGCGTGCTGTTCGACTACGACAGCTACGTGATCAAGAGCGAGTATCAGGCGCTGATCGAGGCTCATGCCAAGTTCCTGCTCGCCAACCCGAAGATGAAGATGCTGATCCAGGGCAACACCGACGAACGGGGCAGCCGCGAATACAACCTCGCCCTCGGCCAGAAGCGCGCCGACGCGGTGAAGAAGGCCCTGACCCTGCTCGGAGTCTCCGATGCCCAGCTCGAATCCGTCAGCCTCGGCGAAGAAAAACCCAGCTGCAGCGATTCCTCCGAATCCTGCTGGGCTGCCAACCGCCGCGGCGACATGCTCTATTCGGGTGAATTCTGATGGTTCGCCGCCTCCTGCCGCTGCTGCTGGCCGGGCTGTTCAGCGCCCACGCCCATGCCGGCCTGTTCGACGACGAAGAGGCCCGGGCGCGCATCACCAAGATGCGCGACGAACTCACTGCCCGTATCAACAAGCTCGAAGATGCCAGCAACCGGGCCCAGCTCGACTTTGCCAACCAGATCGAGCAGTTGAAGGCAGAGATCGCCCGCCTGCGCGGCGAGAATGAGGTCCTGACCAACGACCTGGCCAATGCCAACAAGCGCCAGAAGGACTTCTACGTCGATCTCGACAACCGGTTGCGGAAACTCGAATCCACGCCTGCCGCCGGCGAAGCCCCCCAGCAGGCGCAGCCACAGCAACCCACAGCGGCCGTCGATCCCGCAGCCGAAACCCGCGACTACGAAGCGGCACTCAACCTGCTGCGCGGCGGAAAATACAAGGACGCCGCCGCGGGTTTCAACGCCTTCATCAAGAACTACCCAAACAGCGCTTTCCAGCCGAACGCCCATTTCTGGGCCGCCAGCGCGCAGTACCAGGCCAAGGACAATGCCGGCGCCGCCGAACATTACGCCAAGGTCGCCAACCAGTGGCCGGACGACACCCGCGCCCCCGACGCGCTGCTCGGTCTGGCCAACGCCCTGCAGGGGCTCAACGACGCGAAGGGCGCCACCAAGAGCCTTGAGCGGCTGATTGCCAAGTATCCCAACAGCTCGGCGGCGCAGATTGCGCGTCAGCGCCTCAAGAAGTAACCCCACCGCCCCGCCGTCACGCGGGGCGGCACTCTTTTCCCAGCACCATGTCCTCATCCGGCCGCCCCGTCACTCTACGCATCACCGAGATTTTCCATTCACTCCAGGGCGAAACTTCCCGGACCGGACTACCTACAGTCTTTGTCCGCCTCACCGGCTGTCCGCTACGCTGCAGCTGGTGTGACACCGAATACTCGTTCACCGGCGGCACCACGCGCACGCTGGACGATGTCCTCGCCGAGATCGCCAGCTACGGCTGCCAGACAGTGTGCGTGACCGGCGGCGAACCGCTTGCCCAGAAATCCTGCCTGGCCCTCCTCACCGCCCTCTGCAATGCCGGCTATTCGGTCTCCCTGGAGACCAGTGGTGCCCTTGACATCGGCGGCGTCGATCCGCGCGTGTCGCGCATTGTCGACCTCAAGGCACCTGGCTCAGGCGAATCGGAGCGTAATCTGCTCAGCAACATCCCGCTGCTGACCCTCCACGACGAACTCAAGCTGGTACTCGCCAGCGAAGCGGACTACGAGTGGGCCAAGGCCCAGATCGCCGCCTATGGCCTGACCGGGCGCTGTCCGGTCCTCCTCGCCCCGGTACAAAGCCAGCTGAAGCCGGCCGACCTGGCCGCCTGGATCCTGCGCGACCGCCTGCCCGTGCGCATGCAGGTACAACTGCACAAGATCATCTGGGGCAACGAACCCGGACGCTGACAGCTACCGTCACGGTTTTGCCCCGCCGACCGCCGGTCGGCGTTACCATTTTCCGACTTGCCCGGAGACTCCATGAACACCCCACGCCCACGCGCCGTCGTGCTGTTGTCCGGCGGCCTTGATTCCGCCACCTGTCTCGCCATCGCCAATGCGGAAAACTTCGATGCCTACGCCCTGTCCGTCGAATACGGCCAGCGCCACGCCGCTGAACTGGCAGCCGCCCAGCGCGTAGCCAAGGCACTGGGCGCCGTAGCACATCGTGTCGCCCACGTGGACCTCGGCCAGTTCGGCGGCTCCGCCCTCACCGACCCTGCTCTCGCCGTGCCGACCGACGGCGTCGATGGCGGCATTCCGATCACCTATGTGCCGGCCCGCAACACCATCATGCTGTCCATCGCGATGGCCTGGGCAGAAGTGCTCGGCGCGCGGGACATCTACGTGGGCGTGAACGCCGTCGATTACTCCGGCTATCCGGACTGCCGACCGGCCTTCATCGAGGCCTTCGAACGAATGGCCAACCTCGCCACCAAGGCGGGCGTCGAAGGCCAACAGCTGCACATCCACGCACCGCTGATCAATCTTTCCAAGGCTGACATCGTCCGGCGCGGAACTGCACTGGGCGTCGATTACGGCCTCACCGTGTCGTGCTATCAGGCCGACGACGACGGCCACGCCTGCGGATTATGCGATGCGTGCCGGCTCCGGCGGGCCGGCTTCGAAGCGGCGGGCCTTCCCGACCCGACCCCCTACCGCTGAACGGAAGGGCGGCCACACACCAGGCAAAACATGGACGTCTCCGCCCTTCTTCCGCTCGCCTCTGCCCCCCTCGTCCAACTGGCCTTCACTATCGGAATCCTGTTCGGCTTCGCCAGCGAGCGCAGCCGGTTCTGCACCATGGGCGCCATCTCCAACATCCTGCTGATGGGCTACTGGACCCGGCCGCACATTTGGGCCCTGGCAGCAGCGGTAGCCATCGGCGGCAGCACCTGGCCATCAAGATCCGGTTAAAACTGGTTGACAAGGCCGAGCTAGACGCTATAATGCGCATCTCTTCCGGGGTCGGTAGCTCAGTCGGTAGAGCAGCGGACTTTTAATCCGTTGGTCGCGAGTTCGAATCTCGCCCGACCCACCAAAAAGGTGGGGCTATATTACCGGCTCCCTGGAAAATGGGTTGTTAGCTCAGTTGGTAGAGCAGCGGACTCTTAATCCGTAGGTCGAGTGTTCGAGCCACTCACAACCCACCAGAATTCAAGCAGAAAGCCAATCCTACGGGGTTGGCTTTCTGCTTTTCCATCACAGGAATCAAATCCAGCGTCCGCACTGGCATCAGGGCCTAGCAATCGAAGGACACATCGGAAGTGCCAGGCATTCGATGGTGCCTCCCAGATCCATCCGGCCCACATTCCGCCGACAAGCTCCACCACCAAGCTGATGGAGCAGCATTCCCGCACACATCCAACACAAAAATGTTGCATTGCACAATATTGTTGGTCTATGCTGTGGATGTCTCCTCCACCCCTCTCCTCCATTGGTGTGGATTTCAACCCGAGTGGCCAGCGTCGCTCGGGTTTTCTTTTTGCATGCGCAGCCCGACAGCCAGCGCTGGGCACCACCAACAAGCCACGAAAACTCGTGACATAAAGACAGAAAAACAAAACATAACAATGACTTATTTTCTGTCCTAAATCCGCAGGAAGGACAAAGACCTTGCCATGCACCTTCCCTCAGGACTATCATGTCAAAAGGTTTAGAAGGTTTGGTGAGTTGCCTTTTCCGGTCATCACCTAAGTCGGCGGGCTCTTATTCCGTGGGTCGAGCGTCTTGGTCGCTCAGCGACCATCCAGAATTTCAAAGACTTGGGCCACCCTCGCGGTGGCCCAAGATTTTCAAGCTCTGCCAGTCCGTTGCCGATCCGGCTTGTTTGCCGGTTGAGCTGCCTGACTGCAACGCACTCTTCATCTTCACCTGCGACGCTACGCGCAGGCACCCTACCCGCCGGCCCGCCAGTATCCGCGCCGACATTTGATCGCCACAGCCCTTCGAGGCCCTGGCACAACCTGGCCCACCAAGGCGGTGGCGGGCCGCGGCCGACGCGCCCCATCCCGGGATGCCGCCCGGCCACCCTATGGAGCATGCACATGGCCAAAGAAGAACTTATCGAGATGCACGGCAAGGTTACTGAAGTTCTCCCCGACGGGCGTTATCGCGTCACCCTCGACAACGAGCACAACCTGATCGCCTACGCAGGCGGCAAGCTGAAGAAGAACCACATCCGCATCATCGCCGGTGACGAAGTCACCCTCGAAATGTCCCCCTACGATCTGAGCAAGGGACGCATCACCTTCCGCCACCTGCCGCCCAAGACCGGCAACATGGCGCCGCCGCCGGCCCGCCGCTACTGAGCACCTGCGCCGCAGAACAGCCTCACATCCGCCGCCGCGCAAACATGGCAGCGGATCATGAAAAAGCCCCTGACGACACAACGGCAGGGGCTTTTGATTTCGTACTTCAGCTGAACGCGTCTTTGCGTACGGCCATTACTTCTCCACGAAAGCGTGTTCGATCACGTAGTCACCGGGGTCGCCGATCCGTTTCGACATCTTGAACCCGCGCCGATCCAGCAGTTCGCGGGAATCCTTCAGCATCGCAGCACTGCCGCAGATCATGACCCGATCGACGGCCGGATCCAGCGGCGGCAGGCCGATATCCTCGAAAAGCTTGCCGCTTTCGATCAGGTCGGTGAGCCGCCCCTGGTTGCGGAAAGGCTCACGCGTCACGGTCGGGTAGTAGATGAGCTTGTCCCGCACAGCCTCGCCCAGGAACTCGTGATGCGGCAGCTCGTTGGTGATGTAGTGTTCGTAGGCGACTTCACTGACGGTGCGCACGCCATGGATCAGGATGACCTTCTCGAAACGGTCGTACACATCCAGATCGCGGATCACGCTCATGAACGGCGCCAGGCCGGTTCCGGTGGAGAACAGGTACAGATGCTTGCCCGGCAGCAGGTCGTGCAGCACCAGCGTCCCGGTAGG
Organism: Zoogloea sp. LCSB751; assembly: GCF_002028455.1. Taxonomy (GTDB): domain Bacteria; phylum Pseudomonadota; class Gammaproteobacteria; order Burkholderiales; family Rhodocyclaceae; genus Zoogloea. The sequence continues at coordinate 56,976 of NZ_MWUM01000012.1, forward strand.
CTTGCGCGACACCAGCAGATCGTCCCCCGGCTTGAGGTGCTGCAGACGGGAAGTCAGCGGGCCATTGGGTACCTTGATACTGAAGAACTCCAGGGTCTCTTCGTAGTTGGCGCTGGCAATCGAGTAGGCACGCGTCAGCGGACGGCCATCCACCTCCAGACCGATCATCACGAACTGACCGTTCTCGAAGCGGATCGCCCGGTCACGCGTCGTGGTGAAGGAAAACAGGGTGTCGTTCCAGTGATGAACGGACAAGACTTTTTCGGTGATGTAGGCAGCCATGGGTTCCGTGAAAAAGAACGAAAGAACAAGGGCCAAATTCTATCGCGGGACACCCACTCCAATGCAGCCCACCCTCCGCGGCGCCTCTTCAAACGTGAAAAATCTATCGCAGAGTGTTACCAGCACCTCAAAACGGGCAGAAGGCCGACTTTCGTCACGGACGGTGCGCCAGTGGCTCCGCTATAAAGGCAGCCAATCTGCTCAACGGTGGCACCCAGGTCAAGAGCGGGGCTACGCTGTTCCCGGGCGGCGCCTTCATCACGCCTCAATCCCCTCTGCAGGATCTGAACAAGGACGGTCAGGTCAACGACCCGGGCTGGATCATGCTCGGCAAGTTCGAGCAGCAAGCCAATGGAGTCTGGGGCTTCACGGCAAACACCGTCGGCGGCCGCAGCGACATCGTGCCGAGTTCCTTCTTCAACGCCACCATCACCGGCGCCGGCACCGGAACCTGGTCGTTCACGCCCGACGCCACCGTTGCCCAGCGCACGAGCACTCTCCTCGGTCGTAACTACTTCGACCAGTTCGCGCTGGTGTTCAAGGCCGCCGACGCCTTCTCGATCTATGACTTCACGCCCGAGCAGTTCGGCATGGCCGCGCCGGAAGTGGACGATCCGGTCATGAACTGGTCCGGCACCTACGATGTAAGCGACACGCTGCGCGCCGGTGGCAAGGATGGCCTGAAGAATCCGGCCGGCCTGTCGCACATCAGCCTGTGGGTGCGCGACCCGGCGCAGACTGCACAGACCAGCCAGGTGCCTGAACCCAGCACGCTGGCGCTGCTGGGCCTGTCTGCCGCCGCACTGATCCGGACGCGCCGCAAGGCCGGCTGATCGCCAGCCCCGCAACAGGGCAAAAAAACCGGCACCGCCCCATGGCGCTGCCGGTTTTTTCATGGGCAGCCGTCCCGCGGGGGAAAGGCTGCAGCAAGAAGCGGCCTTACTCCTCGTCGATCGCTGCGGACGTATACACAGCCTGCACGTCGTCAAGTGACTCCAGCGCATCGAGCAGTTTCTGCATGCGCACGGCGTCATCACCGACCAGCTCGGTTTCGTTGAGGGACTTCATCGTCACTTCGCCGAACTCGGCGGTGAAGCCGGCCTTCTCGAGCGCCTCCTTCACGTCGCCGAACTGGTAGGGATCGGTAAGCACTTCGATGGAGCCGTCATCGTTACTGGCCACGTCATCGGCGCCGGCCTCCAGCGCAGCTTCCATCAGCGCGTCTTCCGACGTGCCCGGCGCGAACAGCAACTGCCCACAGTGCTTGAACTGAAAGGACACGCAACCGTCGGTCCCCATGTTGCCGCCGTACTTGTTGAAGGCGTGGCGCACATCCGCCACGGTACGGGTCTTGTTGTCGGTCAGGCAATCGACCATCACCGCCGCCCCGCCGATGCCATAACCTTCGTAACGGGCCTCCTCGTAAGTGACGCCCTCCAGCTCGCCCGTGCCCTTCTTGACCGCCCGGTCGATGTTGTCGGCCGGCATGTTCACCGCCTTGGCCTTGTCCACCGCAAGACGCAAGCGCGGATTAAAAGCAGCGTCGCCTCCGCCCATGCGGGCCGCGACGGTGATTTCCTTCGCCAGCCGCGAGAAGACTCGACCGCGCTTTTCGTCCTGCCGGCCCTTGCGATGCTGGATATTGGCCCACTTGGAATGACCCGCCATGATGCGCTAAACCTATAAATCGAAAGCTTTAAAGTATAGCGCACGGGCAGACCGGCTGCCCATGCGCGCGCATTCGATCAGGGACAGGTCTTCGTGGTCGGCCGCTTGGACTTGGTCACCGCCGTGTTCTTGGCCAGCGAGAAGTACGGATCACAAGCCGGAGCGAGCGTGGCAGTACGCGCGTCGGCCGCCGCAGACCAGGCCACATCGCCGCTGCCGAGCTCCGCGCTGACCCGGTAACGATAGGCACTGTCCGGGCTCAGCGCACCATCCACGAAATTCGTGCGGGACGCCGGGACTTTACCCACCTCGACCTCAGCCGCACCACCACTGGCGCGTGTCACGCGGTAAGCCGCAGCTCCCACCACCGGCGTCCAGACCAGCGCGACCTGGCGGGCACTGCGATCCACGACCTGCAGCGCCGGCACGCTTGCCTCCGGTGCGGACGGCGGCACAGGCGTCACGCGGGCAGCCAGCTTTTCGGCCATCCGCCACACCGCCGCGATCTGCGCGCCGCCCTTCTGGGCATAACGGCCGGCACTGGTGTCGTAGAGGAAATCGTTGTAGCCCCACCAGTCCCAACAGCCCATCGGATTCGTCGGCACGGACGACGAGGCCGGCGTAGTGATCGTGGATTGCGCCTGCGGGTACAACACCACGATGCGGTTCCTGTCCGCCCATTCGTTGAAGCCGGCGCCCGCCGCGAACTGGCTGCCGATGGAGCCCGCATCCTGCATGCAGCCATGGAAGGCGATGTGCAGACGACACGGTTCCCCTGCCTTGCAAGCCTGCGGAACATAGACATAACCGGTGTCGCCCATCGCCAGACGGATCGGCATCACCGGCGCGCCCTGGCGGTCCCGCGTGAAGGGCGTCTGCTCGAAGGCCTCCAGGCTACTGCCCAGCTGGGCTGTCACCGTACGCTGCAGAGGACCGTAGAAAAGCTGCAGCGCCGCGCCGGCGGCATCGTAAAGCCCGCCGGCACCAGGCTTGTCGGCGCAGGCATTGATGAACTTGCCGCCAGTCTGCGCACAGGGATTACAGGAACCGCTCGACGCGTCGGCACAGGCGGCGGAAATCTGCGCGTGGCCCGCGTTGAGATCATCCTTGTAGAAAACCTGGCTGGCCGGCGTGAAGCCGCCGTACCAGTCGCGCAGGGCATCGTTGGCCGGCTTCTTGACGATGCCGTCGTTATAGCCGTGGAACAGCCACACGGTCTGCCCGGCCAGACCGTCCACCGGGTCGACCAAGCCCCGGGCCGACCAGGCACGGGCTGCCGCCTGCATCTGCGCCAGCGTGTCGGCGGTGATCGGCGTCACGCCGTAGTCCGGATCACCCTGCATGCAGCGCCGGATCGCCCGGCTCACTCCGGCACCGCCCAAGGCGTCCTGCAACGCACAGAAGTACGGTCCGCCAGCCGTCGCAGCCACGCCCTTCACGGCGGCAGAATGGGCGACGCCCATCTGCACCGCCATGAAAGCCCCCGACGAAATGCCGGACACCGTGGTCTGGCTGAGATCGACGTTCAGTTCGGGCAGCGGTGCGGCCTGCAGCGCGGGGGCGAGCCCCAGCAGGACGGCCAGACGAAATGCCGCCGACGGCGACGACAGGGAAACGAAATGCATGAGCAGCTCCTGACGATGACAAATGGGATCAATCCAGCTTAGACGCCAGTGCTGCACAGCACAATGACAAAAAGATGATCGTTCGACGAACCTGCCCAACTGGCCGAAGTGACCTAATCCCGCTACCCTCACGGCTTCACCCGTTTGCCTGGAGCACCCCATGACCGAACCGCTGCTCATCGCCAAGACCAAGAACAAGGAAATCCACCTGCTGCCCCAGCTGGCCAACCGCCACGGCCTGATCACCGGCGCCACCGGCACCGGCAAGACGGTCACCCTGCAGAAGATGGCCGAGTCCTTCGCCCGCATCGGCGTACCCGTGTTCATGGCCGATGTGAAGGGCGATCTGTCGGGCATCGGCGCCGCCGGGGTCGAATCCGCCAAGTTGAAGGAGCGCCTGGCCGCCATCGACATCCACGAATTCACGCCGCGGGCCAACACCGCGGTGTTCTGGGACGTCTTCGGCGAAGCCGGCCACCCCGTGCGGGCCACCATCTCCGACATGGGCCCGCTGCTGCTGGCGCGCCTGCTCAACCTCAACGACACGCAAACCGGCGTGCTGCAACTGGTCTTCAAGATCGCCGACGACCAGGGCCTGCTGATCATCGACCTGAAGGACCTGCGCGCCACCATCCAGTACGTCGGCGACAATGCCAAGGACTTCACCACCCAGTACGGCAACATCTCGGCGGCCTCCATCGGCGCCATCCAGCGCGGCCTGCTGACGCTCGAGACCCAGGGCGGCGACAAGTTCTTCGGCGAGCCGATGCTCGACATCGCCGACCTGATCCAGACCGACGCCGACGGCCACGGCGTGATCAACGTCCTCGCCGCCGACAAGCTCTACAACTCGCCCAAGCTGTACTCCACCTTCCTGTTGTGGCTGCTCGCCGAGCTGTTCGAGCAACTGCCGGAAGTGGGCGACGTGGACAAGCCCAAGCTGGTGTTCTTCTTCGACGAAGCCCACCTGCTCTTCAACGAAGCACCCAAGGCCCTGCTGGAAAAGATCGAACAGGTAGTGCGCCTGATCCGCTCAAAGGGCGTCGGCGTCTATTTCGTCACCCAGAACCCGCTCGACGTGCCCGAATCCGTCCTCGGCCAGCTCGGCAACCGGGTCCAGCACGCACTACGGGCCTTCACGCCGAAGGACCAGAAGGCCGTCAAGACCGCCGCCGAAACCATGCGCGCCAACCCGGAATTCGACGCCGCGACGGCCATCATGGAACTGGGCGTCGGCGAGGCACTGATCTCCTTCCTCGACGAAAAAGGCCGTCCCGCCATCGTCGAACGCGGCTTCATCGTCGCCCCCGAATCGCGCCTCGGCCCGCTGACGCCGGCCGAGCGCAAGGCCGCCATCGAGGGCTCGGTGATCTACGGGCATTACGAACAGATGGTGGACCGGGAGTCGGCCTTCGAGAAACTCACCGGCGCGACCGCCTCCGGCAATGGCGCATCGGCAGCAAACGGCAGCGCCATACCGGGCAATACCGCCCCCGCGCAGGAAGAAAGCAGCGGCGGCGGCCTGTTCGGCGGCCTCAGCGAGATCCTGTTCGGCAGCACCGGGCCACGTGGCGGGCGTCACCCCGGCCTGGCGGAAACCGCCGCCCGCAGCGTGGCGCGCACCGTCGGCTCGACGATCGGGCGGGAAATCGTGCGCGGTGTGCTGGGCTCCATCCTCGGCGGCAGCAGCGGCCGCCGGCGCTGACGCAAAGGGCGAATGAATTCGCCCATCGCAGGAGAAAAAACCGCCCCAGTACAGCCTTACCAGACCCCTAGCGCGCTGAGCTGCTTCGTCGCCGCTTCACTCCAGCCCCGGTTGGCTGCCGGGCTGGCCGGGCTGGGGTGCAGCACGCGGCCGAACTTCAGCGGCAGACCGGCCAGCGCCTCGCGGGCGCGCAGCTCGGCCCACGCGCCGACCCCGATCACCCACTCCGGCTGCAGGGCCTCCACCACCTGGCGCAGATGTACGTCGCAGGCCGCCAACAGGGGCCCCTGCTCGGCCGCCGGCAGCTTGTCCGGCGTCACATTGCGCCCACCGTCGAAGAAGGCCAGCGGACAGTAGTTGGCGACGAAATGCTCGGCAAAGAAGGCCTCCGCCGAGCCGAAGCGTTCGGCAAACAAACCCCACAGACGCCGCCCGCTGACTTCCGAACGGGCACAGCCGAAGCCCTCGATGGGGCGCTTGGGGTTTTCTTCGGCCGGCTTCACGACCTCCGCCTCGATCCCCATCCAGTCGCGCACCGCGGCGATCTCGCCGAAGGGCACGCCGGTCTGCACCATGCCGAAGGGACCCGGGTTCATGCCGACGAAGACCACCTTCTTGCGGCCCTGGCCAAAACGCTGCAGGTACAGCGCGTTGGGCGCCCACGCATAACTGAGCGGGTTGTAGACGTGGGACACCGGCGCGGCAAAGCGCATCGGGTCGAGAATGTCGCACAGCGTGCGGGCAGCGGATTCGAGAGGCGTCATCGGTATCGGAAACGAAAGTCTCAGGCGGTCGCGACGCGCACTTCGCGCCACGGCGCCACCTTGAACAACAGCAGCATGCCGGGCACCGCCAGCACGCCGCACAGCATGAAGAAATCGAACCAGCCCAGGCTTTCCACCAGCCAGCCGGCGGAGGCGTTGATGAAGGTCCGCGGCACCGCCATCAGGCTGGTGAACAGAGCCAGCTGGGTCGCTGTATAGGCCGGGTGGGTGGTGCGCGCCATGTAGGCGACGAAAGCCGTCGTGCCGAGCCCCACCGCCAGCGCCTCCAGGCCGATGACCACCGCCAGCACGCCCAGGCGGCCGGCATCGGCCTCGGCCGGGCCGAGCCAGGCCAGCCACGCAAAGCCGTAGATCGCCAACCACTGGACGAAGCCGAACACCCACAGCGCACGGTTGATCCCCAGCTTGATCATCCACAAGCCGCCCAGCAGGCCGCCGATCACGCTCGGCCACAGGCCGGCGTTCTTCGCCACCAGGCCGATCTCCGTCTTCGAGAAGCCCATGTCCAAATAAAAGGGCGTCGCCAGCGCAGTACACAGGGAGTCGCCGAGCTTGTAGAGAAAGATGAAGGCCAGCACCACCAGCGCCGAACGCACCCCATGCCGGCCGAAGAACTCCCGGAAGGGCTCCACCACCGCGTCACGCAGCGTGCGCGGCGCCCCGCTCGCCGTCGCGGGCTCCTTCACCAGCAGCGTCATCGCCAGGCCCGGCAGCATGAACAGCGCGGTCACCAGGAAGACCTCAGCCCACGGCAGGTGATCGGCCAGCACCAGGGACAAGGAGCCCGGCACCAGCCCGGCCAACTTGTAGGCATTGACGTGGATCGCGTTACCGATACCCAGCTCGATCTCCGGCAGCAGCTCGCGCCGGTAGGCATCCAGCACGATGTCCTGGGTTGCCGACAGAAAGGCGATCAGCGCCGTCAGCCCTATCACCAGGCCGAGGTTGGCCGTCGGCGACAGGCTGCCCAGCCAGGCGATGGCTGCCAGCAGCAACAGCTGCGTCGCCCCCATCCAGCCCCGCCGCCGGCCAAGCAGCGGCAGCGCGTAGCGGTCGAGGAAAGGCGACCAGACGAACTTCCAGGTGTAGGGAAACTGGATCAGCGCAAAGGCGCCGATGGCCTTCAGGGACAGGCCCTCGGTCTTCAGCCAGGCAGGGACCAGGTTGAGCAGCAGGTACAGCGGCAACCCGGAAGAAAAACCGGTCAGCACGCAGATCAGCATGCGGCGATTGGCGAGGGCACGCCAGGGGGATTCGGTCATGGGGGACAAACGCTCGGAACGAGCGTTGAATGATAACAATCGGTTACTTGCTTCCGGCGATCCGGCGCCGAAAAATGCCACAAGGCTGGCAAAAGGGACAACGGAGAACAGCATGCATCAGGTCATCGTCGTGTTGCGGGCCGACCGGGAATACGAATTCACCGTGCACGCGGACGAAATCGCCAGCATCAGCAGCGAAAGCGCGCGGACATGGCTACTGGCGGAGTTCGACGCGCTGGAATGCACGCCGAGCAATCCAGTGGGCAAGATCCTGATCCTCGACGTGATCCTCAATGTCGCCAAGTACGCCGGCGAGGCACGCTTCGCCCAGGGCGGAGAATGGGCGCGGCGCTTCGCAGCCTGTGTGGGCGTAACCCTCGACCGGCCGGCAGTACGCGTGGACGTGCCAGCCTTCGTGGTCGGCTGACCCCCCAGCCGATGGCCTTCCTGACCAACCCTTATCGCTCTAGGGCGACTCGACGGCGACGGCGCACACCTCCGCGCGATTGCGCCCATCCCGCTTGGCTTGGTAGAGATTGGCGTCGGCACTGCGAAAGAGCAGTGCCAGGCGGCCTTCCGCCCGCTCCACGTAGGCACCGCCCACCGACAGGGTGACGATGCCCCAGTCGGCATTGAGGGCGTGGAGGATCTCCAGCCGACGCACCGCCTCGACCACCTTCTCGGCAACGTTCAGGTAATCCGCCTCGGCACAACGCGGCATCAGCACCGCGAACTCCTCGCCGCCATAGCGGGCAACGAAGGCATCCCGGGCCAGGCCGTCGGCATTGGCTTGCCCGGCCACCGCGGCAATGGCCCCGGCGATCGCCTTCAGGCAGTCATCACCGGCCTGATGGCCGTAGTGATCGTTGTAGCGCTTGAAATTGTCCACATCCACCAGCAGCAGGCCGAAGGGCGCCCCGCAGCGCAGCGCCTCGCCCCATTGGTGATCCAGGCGCAAGTCCATGTAGCGGCGGTTGTAGATGCCGGTCAGGCCGTCCTGGTGGGCCAGGGCCTCGAGCTTGTAGTTGGCCTCGAAGAGCTGTTTGCGCAGGCCCGCGATGCGCGCCATGGCCTTCATCTTGGCCTGCAGCACCGCCTCGGGCACCGTCTTGGCAATGAAATCGTCGCCGCCGGCCTCGATGGCGGTGACCAGATTCTCGGGCGTGTCGGATGCGGTAAGGAAGATGATCGGCGTCCACGCCCAGTCCTGCCGCGCCTCCAGGGCGCGGATCCGCTCGGCGGCAACGAAACCGTTCATCACCGGCATTTCCACATCCATCAGCACCAAGTCCGGCGGACAGCAGGCAAAATTCGCGACCCCCACCTCACCGTTCTCGGCCTGCGTCACCTCATGACCAAGAATGGTCAATCGGGCAGCCATCACGGCCGCCACCGCGCGCGAATCATCCACCAGCAGAATCCGCATCGTGCCCTCTTTCGATTTCTTTATATCGAAAGTAATAGTAGCGCAGTCCACACCGGAAATTGGCCTGATTACACATGCCTTAACAAGTCCTCGCGGAACTTGGGACAGATCAAGGTTTTGGCTGCTCCAGGCGATCAAACTGCCGGCATGGACATCGCCCCCGACACCCACCACACCGTCCCGGCGTCCGCACCACCGGGCGATCTGGCGATCTGGTTCTTCATCCTCGCCGAGCTGCTCGCCTTCGGCGTGTTCTTCGCCGCCTACGCCTTTGGCCGCGCGCACAACGTCGAGCTGTTCAACGAGATGCAGCAGACGCTGGACCGCAAGGCCGGCGCCGTCAACACCGTGCTGCTGATCACCGCCAGCTGGTGCGTGGCGCGCGCCGTCGAAGCCGTCGGGCGCAGCCGCCCGGCCACCGGCGCGCGCTGGCTGCTGGCCGGCATCGCCTGCGGTGGCGGCTTCCTGGTGGTGAAGGGTTTCGAATACGCCGACAAGATCAGCGCCGGCATCAACCTGTCCACCAACACCTTCTACATGTTCTACCTGTCGCTGACCTTCTTCCACTTCATGCACGTGATCCTCGGCCTGGTGATCCTCGTCGCCCTGTGGGTGAAGACCCGCCAGGGCGCCTACGGCCCGGCCGACATGAACGGCATCGAGAGCGGCGCGGCCTACTGGCACATGGTGGACCTGGTGTGGATCGTCCTCTTCCCCCTCGTCTATGTGATGCGATGAACACCCGTCACCTCAACACCGTCTGGGTCGTGCTGATGCTCGCCACGCTGGCGACGCTCGGCATCGGCGAGTTCGGCGCCCGCTTCGGGCTCGCCGGCCCCTTGGCGATGGCGGCGCTGCTGGCCATCTGCTTCGTCAAGGGCCGCCTCGTGGTGCTCGACTTCATGGGCCTGCGCGGGGTCAAGTTCTTCTGGCGCGGCCTGCTCCTCGGCTGGCTGCTGCTCGTCTCGGCGCTGATCGCCATCGCCTACTGGATCGCCCTCAAATGAACGCACCGCTGCCCACCGAAATCCCCTTCTACGAAGCCGCCGGCAACGAGATCACGGTCTTCGAGCAGGCCTGGAAGAACCGCCTGCCGCTGCTCATCAAAGGCCCCACCGGCGTCGGCAAGACGCGCTTCGTGGCTCACATGGCCGCCCGCCTCAAGCTGCCGCTGTACACCGTAGCCTGCCACGACGACCTCACCGCCGCCGACCTGGTCGGCCGCCACCTGCTCGGCGACGGCCAGACGGTGTGGTGCGACGGTCCGCTGACCCGCGCGGTGCGCGAAGGCGGCATCTGCTACCTGGACGAAGTGGTGGAAGCCCGCCGCGACACCACGGTGGTGATCCACCCGCTGGCCGACGACCGCCGCACGCTGCCCATCGAGCGCACCGGCGAAGTCCTGCACGCGCCGGACCGCTTCATGCTGGTGATGTCCTACAACCCGGGCTACCAGAATTTCCTCAAAGGCCTCAAGCCGTCCACCCGCCAGCGCTTCGTCAGCCTGCGCTTCGACTTCCCGGCAGCCAGCCGTGAAGAGACCATCCTCGTCGGCGAAACAGCCTGCGACCCGCTGCTGGCCCGCCAGCTCGTCTCCATCGCCCAGCGCCTGCGCAGCCTGAAGGACGTGGACCTGGAAGAAGTGGTATCGACGCGCCTGCTGGTCTACGCCGCCAAGCTCGTCAAGGTCGGCCTCGACCCGGTGGACGCCTGCCGCTCGGCGCTGGTGGAGAGCCTCACCGACGACGAGGATGTGGCAGACGCGCTGCTCGAGGTGGTGAAGGCGACCTTCGGGCGCTGAGTCCGGCGGCCCTGGGGCGACGCGTCAGCGCCCCTTTTCCGGCGGCCAGGCGGGAATCCGCCAGCCCCGACCCACGGCCAACAGACGCAGGCCGGTGATGGTGCAGATGCCGGTCAGCGTGGACAGCTGCGGTGCCACGCCCAGCGCATGCAGGCCGAGGAACAAGCCGCAGCCAATGAAGGCGCACAGCGTGTACGGCCGGTGGTCGTGGAAAACCTTCGGAATCTCGTTGCACAACACATCGCGCAGCACCCCGCCGAACACCGCGGTGATGGCCCCCATCAGCACCGCGACGATGCCCGGCATGCCCGCCGCCAGCGCCACCGACGCGCCGGAAATGGCGAACAGGCCCAGCCCGCAGGCATCGGCGGCCTCCATCAGGGTATCGGTCAGCTGCAGCCGGCGCGCGCGCAGCAGCAGCGGCGTGATCAACGTCATCCCGAGCACCAGCCACACGTATTCCTGATGCTGCACCCAGAACAGCGGGCGACGGTCGAGCAGCACGTCGCGCAAAGTGCCGCCGCCGAAAGCGCTGACGAAGGTCACCGAGAACACCCCGATGACGTCCATGCGCTTGCGCGTGGCCTCGATGAGACCCGACAGTGCAAAAGCGATGGTCGCGGCGATTTCGATGGCGGTGAGGAGGAGTTCGATCTTCATGGTGGAAACGGGGTGTCTGTACCAGCCCCCTGAAAAGCGCGGAGGGCGGCCACAGCCGCCCTCCAATCTAGACCGTTTTGCGCGATCGGCGTATTACAGCAGCGGCGTCAGCCACTTGCGGGCTTCGTCCACCGTCATGCCGGTGCGCGCCGCCCAGTCCGCCAACTGGTCCTGGCCGATCTTGCTGACCGCGAAGTAATGGCTGTCCGGGTGGGCGAAGTAGAAGCCACTGACCGCCGCCGCCGGCGTCATCGCGAAGCTCTCGGTGAGGCCCATGCCGGTGTTGGCCGGCGCGTCGAGCAGCGTGAACAGGTCGCCCTTGACGGTGTGGTCCGGGCAGGCCGGGTAGCCCGGCGCCGGGCGGATGCCGCGGTAGGTTTCCTTGATCAGCTCGTCGCAGCTCAGGGTCTCGGCCGGCGCGTAGGCCCACAGCTCCTTGCGCACCTTGGCGTGCAGCCATTCGGCGGCGGCTTCGGCGAAGCGGTCGGCCAGCGCCTTCAGCATGATCGCGTGGTAGTCGTCGTGGGTGCGCTCGTAGGCGGCCAGGCGGCCCTCGATGCCGAGGCCGGCGGTCACCGCGAAGGCCCCCACGTAGTCGGCCACGCCACTGTCCTTGCCAGCCACGAAGTCGGCCAGGCAGTAGTTGGGCTTGCCGGCCGGGCGTTCATGCTGCTGGCGCAGGCCGTGCCAGCTCATCAGCACCTCACTGCGTGACTCGTCAGCGTAGATCTCGATGTCGTCGCCCACCGCGTTGGCGGGGAACAGGCCGACCACCGCGCGAGCCTTGACCCACGGGTTGGTGTCCTGCTCGGCGACCATGCGGGCCAGCATCACTTCGGCGTCGGACTTCAACTCGCGGGCGGTTTCGCCGACGATGTCGTCGTGGAGGATCTTCGGGTAGCTGCCGGCCAAGTCCCAGGTCTGGAAGAACGGGCCCCAGTCGATGTAATCCACCAGCTCGGCGAGGTCGATGTCGAAGGCCTGCACGCCCAGCTGGGCTGGCTTCGGCGGCACGTAGGCCGGGTCGCCGTTCCACTTGAACGCATTGGCGCGGGCCTCCTCGAGCTTGACCAGCGTGACGCCCTTCTTGCCGGCGTGCTGGGCGCGGATCTTCTCGTAGTCGGCGGCCACCTCGGCAGCGTAGCTGGCGCTCTGCGTCTCGGACAGCAGGCTGGTCACCACGCCGACCGCGCGGGACGCATCCGGCACGTAGATCACCGGCTGGTCGTAGTGCGGGGCGATCTTGATCGCGGTGTGGGCGCGACTGGTGGTGGCGCCGCCGATCAGCAGCGGCACATCGAAGCCCTGGCGCTTCATCTCCGACGCCACATGGCTCATCTCTTCCAGCGACGGCGTGATCAGGCCGGACAGGCCGATGGCCTGGGCGCCGTGCTCCTTCGCTGCGGCAAGGATCTTGTCGCAGGGCACCATCACGCCCAGGTCGACGATGTCGTAGCCGTTGCAGCCGAGCACCACGCCGACAATGTTCTTGCCGATGTCGTGCACGTCGCCCTTCACGGTGGCGATGACGATCTTGCCCTTGCTGGTGGCGCCGGTGCGGGCCTTTTCCTCTTCGATGAAGGGGATCAGGTGGGCCACGGCCTGTTTCATCACGCGGGCCGACTTGACCACCTGGGGCAGGAACATCTTGCCGGCGCCGAACAGGTCGCCCACCACGTTCATGCCGGCCATCAGCGGGCCTTCGATCACCGCGAGGGGCGGCTTGCCTTCGGCGGCCAGCTTGGCGCGCACCTCTTCGGTGTCGGCGACGACGAAATCGGTGATGCCCTTCACCAGCGCGTGGCTGAGGCGCGCCTCGACGGGCTGCTCGCGCCACGACAGGTCGGGACCGGAATCCTTGGCCTTGCCTTCCTTGACGGTCTGCGCGAACTCCACCAGCGCCTCGCCGGCACCGGGGTTGCGGTTGAGCACCACGTCCTCGACCTTGGCGCGCAGCTCCGGCTCCAGGTCGTCATAGACGCCGAGCATGCCGGCATTGACGATGCCCATGCTCATGCCGGCCTTGATGGCGTGGTACAGGAAAACCGTGTGGATCGCCTCGCGCACCGGGTCGTTGCCGCGGAAGCTGAAGCTCACGTTGGACACGCCGCCGCTGATCTTGGCGTAGGGCAGGTTCTCCCGGATCCACGCCACGGCGTTGATGAAGTCCACCGCGTAGTTGTCGTGCTCCTCGATGCCGGTGGCGATCGCGAAGATGTTCGGGTCGAAGATGATGTCTTCCGGCGGAAAACCGATGCCGGTCAGCAGTTCGTAGGCCTTGGCGCAAATCTCGGTCTTGCGGGCGAAGGTATCGGCCTGGCCCTTCTCGTCGAAGGCCATCACGATCACCGCCGCGCCGTACTGGCGGCACAGGCGCGCCTGGCGCAGAAACTCGGCCTCGCCCTCCTTCATGGAGATGGAGTTGACGACGCCCTTGCCCTGGATGCACTTGAGGCCGGCCTCGATGACGCTCCACTTGGAGGAGTCGAGCATGATCGGCACGCGGGAGATGTCCGGCTCGGAGGCGATCAGCTTGAGGAATTTCTCCATCGCGGCCAGCGAATCGAGCATGGCCTCGTCCATGTTGATGTCGATGACCTGCGCGCCGTTCTCCACCTGCTGGCGGGCCACCGCCAGCGCGTCGTCGAAGCGGCCTTCGAGGATCATCCGCGCAAAGGCGCGGGAGCCGGTGACGTTGGTGCGCTCGCCGACGTTCACGAACAGCGATTCCGGGCCGACGTTGAAGGGCTCCAGGCCGGACAGGCGCAGCTTCTTCTCGATGTGCGGGATGCTTCGCGGGGTGACCAGCGCGACCGCCTCGGCAATCGCCTTGATATGCGCCGGCGAGGTACCGCAGCAGCCACCGACGATGTTCACCAGGCCGCTGCGCGCCCATTCGACGATCTCGGTGGCCAGTTGCTCCGGCGTCTCGTCGTAGCCGGTGGGCGACAGCGGGTTGGGCAGGCCGGCGTTGGGGTGGGCGGAGACGAAGGTGTCGCAGACGGTGGACAGCTCATCCACGTACTGGCGCAGCTCCTTGGCGCCCAGCGCACAGTTGAGGCCGAAGCTGATCGGCTGGGCGTGGCTGAGGGAGTTCCAGAAAGCCTCGGCGGTCTGGCCGGACAGGGTGCGGCCGGAGGCGTCGGTGATGGTGCCGGAGATCATCACCGGCACGCGCTGCTTGATGTCGGCGAACAGCTTCTCGACGGCGAAGACGGCCGCCTTGGCGTTGAGCGTATCGAAGATGGTCTCGATCAGCAGGATGTCGGCGCCGCCTTCGAGCAGGCCACGGGCCGAGTCGTAGTAGTCATCGACCAGCGCATCGAAGCTGATGTTGCGGAAGCCCGGATCGTTCACGTCCGGCGAGATCGACAGGGTGCGCGACGTGGGGCCGACCACGCCGGCACAGAAACGTGGCTTGGCCGGGTTGGCGGCGGTGAATTCGTCGCACAGCTCACGCACCAGGCGGGCGCCCTCCACGTTCAGCTCGTAGGCCACGTCGCCCAGCCCGTACTCGGCCTGGGACACGCGGGTGGCGTTGAAGGTGCAGGTCTCGATGATGTCCGCACCGGCTTCCAGGTAGGCCCGATGGATGCCGCCCACTACATCCGGGCGGGTCAGCACCAGCAGGTCGTTGTTGCCCTTCAGGTCCTTGGGATGATCGGCGAAGCGCTGGCCGCGGTAGTCGGCCTCACCGAGCTTGTGCTGCTGGATCATCGTGCCCATCGCCCCGTCGAGGATCAGGATGCGGTGGGTCAGGGCGGACTGGAGTTCGGCGGTGCGGTCGGCTTGCATGGATCTACCTCGGTACGGATTTGTCAGCCGGGAGAAATGCGCTGCAGCGACGCAAAAGCGAACGGCGCGGCAAACCCGGCTGGAAGGTTTGCGAGCGCCGTTGATGATTGCCGAGCCTGGCCCACGGCTTTCGCAGGTCGCAACGCTCCTCGGCAAGGGGCGGATTTTACGGGGTTTTCAGTCCATCTGCCAAGATCGGGCAGCGTTCAGGCGCTGGCAGCGGCGAGCAATTCGCGGGCGTCATCCCGCCACCAGCCGAGGGCCGCATAAAAGCCTTCCCACACGCAGCCGTTGCAGCCGCGCCCGCAGCAGCTGGTCGGCGCCGGCGGCGGATTGCGATGCGCCAGCCCGGCGGCGGCGAGCAGGCTGCGGATCGCCGCGATCTGCGCCTCGGCCTCGGCGAGGTTGGTTGAGCGACGGGTGAAGGGATCGGCAAACGCAGTCATGGCGGCAGCTCCGGCGGGGCCGCGACGATAACACGACGGCGCGGAGCGCCCCCAAAGGTCGATGGACTCTCCCTCCGCGCTGAACTAGATTCAAGACTGCGATCGGCTGCGATGCCCGCCGGGTATCGAGCTCACCGACAGGAGCGTTCCGATGCCCCGAGAAATCACCAGCAAACGCCCCAAGGCCGCCTCCCGCCCCCGTCAGGAGCGTGAAGGGACGGCGCCCCCCGACCACCCTTACGACGTGTTCGTCTCCCACCAGGCCGGCGACATCGAGCTGGCCCGCGACCTGTACCGGCACATCCGCGACACGCTGGGTTACGAGGCCTACTTCGACGAGCAGGACAGCGCGCCCGAGATGGATCCCGACACCGTCGATGCACGCACCGCCGAACGCCTGCGCAAGATCATGCGCAAGGCCGCCAGCCTGATCCTGGTGATCGGGCCGAACACCGCGCAGTCACGCTGGGTGCCCTGGGAACTGGGCTTCTTCGACGGCCGCCAGAGCTCCCAGCGGATCGGCATCTACCTGGCCGAAGGCGCGCAACTGCCCCCACAACAGGAGTACCTGGGCATCTACCCGAAGGTGCTGCGCAAGGCCGACGTACGCCACTTCCTGGCCGAAGCCACGATGGATGCCGCCGCCCTCGACAGCGTCACGCCGGACCTGCTGGAACGCCATCTGCACCATCTGCAGCGGGCCCCGTTCGACTACTGGCTGTCCCTGCTCCAGTGGCAGTTCGGTTTCCTCGGCAATCTGCTCGCCGACCACCCCGCCCAGGGGATGGCCGGCGATTTCCAGCCGGACGACCGGCCCGAAGTCCTGCAGGCCAATCCCTGGCTGGCCGCCCTGCGGCTGTGGCAGGACCAGCTGGCCACGGCCCGCCTCAACCTGTGGGAGACGAGCCGGCAGGGCCGTTTGCATCCCCTGGTCCTGCCCGCCCTCGATGCCGCAGCCTGGTGGCCACAGGGCCTCGGTGCCCCGGGCCCTGCGGCCGTCACCGTGGAGTACGGCCCGCGCGCCGGGCATTAGCGCCAAAGCGGGCGAACAGCCGGTTTTGCCCGCATGCTGCAACGCGGGGAGAGGATAATGCCGCCATGTCCGCCCCGCTCCCTCCCTGGCTCGAAGACTTCCGCGCACAGCTCGGCGCCAAGCTCGTCGAAACCCATATCTCCTGGCTGCTGCTCGCCGACGGTTTCGCCTGGAAGCTGAAGAAGCCGATTACCCTGCCTTTTCTCGACTACAGCTCGGCGGCCCGCCGGCAGTTCTTCTGCCAGGAGGAACTGCGCCTCAACCGGCGCTTCGCGCCCGAGCTCTACCTGGGCCTGGAGCCGGTCGGCGACAGCGGAGAATGGGCGATCAAGATGCGCCGCTTCGCCGAGAGCCAGCGCCTCGACCACGTGTGCGCCCGCGGTGCGCTGACGCCCGCTCACCTGTCGGCCCTCGCCCGCGTCGTGCATGCCTTCCACCGGGCCGCGGCGACGGCCCCGGCCGACAGCCGCTTCGGCAAACCGGAGCAGATCCGCAGCCCCGCCATCGACAACTTCACCGCCATCCGCGACCTGCGGCCGGACGCCGCGCCGCGCCTCGCCCGCCTGGAAGCCTGGAGCGAAGCTGAATTCACCCGCATCGCCCCGCAACTGGCAGCCCGCAAGGCGGCCGGCCGGGTGCGCGAATGCCATGGCGACCTGCACCTGGGCAACCTGGTTCTGCTGCATGGCGACGTGATCCCCTTCGACTGCATCGAGTTCAACGACGACTTCCGCTGGATCGACGTGGCCTCCGAGCTGGCCTTCACCTATGTGGACCTGCTCGACCACCAACGACCGGGGCTGGCCGCCTGGCTGCTCAACGAATGGCTGACCGAGTCCGGCGATTTCGACGCGGTGCCGGTGCTGCGCTTCTACGCGGTGTACAAGGCGATGGTGCGCGCCAAGGTCGCCGCCTTCGCCGGCCAGCCGGACACCACCGACGACTATCTGGCCCAGGCCGAGCGCCTGACCGCACCGCGCCGCCCGCGACTGGTGATCACCCACGGCCTGTCCGGCTCCGGCAAGAGCAGCCTCAGCGCCGAACTGCTGCGCGCCGATCCCCACGCCGCCACGCTGCGCCTGCGCTCCGACGTGGAACGCAAGCGCCTGTTCGGACTGCCACCGCTGGCCAGCAGCCGCTCCTGCGTGGCCGGCGGCATCTATACCCCGGAGGCAACCCGCCGCACTTACACGCGGCTGGCCGAGCTGGCCAGCCGGATGCTCGACGCCGGCTGGTCGGTGATCGTCGACGCGGCCTTCCTCAAGCGTAGCGAACGCGACAGCTTCGCCGAGCTGGCCCGGCGCCACGGCGCCGAATTCGCGATCCTCGCCTGCGAGGCGCCACTGGACGAACTGCGCTGCCGCTTGCGGGCCCGCCGCAACGACCCTTCCGAAGCCACCGTCGAAGTGCTCGAACGGCAGCTGGAGTGGATCGAAGCGCTCGACGCGGACGAGCAGGCCCGCGTCATCCCGCCGCCTCAGCGCAGGGAACCGACGTAACGCTCGGTCGGGTGGGTAGCGTTGGGCCGGGATGAACGCAGCCGCTCGAGGAGGCCCCGGGCCACCCGGTCGTTGGCGGCGTCACCGTCGGCCGACGACTCCTCCAGCCCCATGGCGGCGGTCAACCGCGTGGCCAGGTCGGCCAGCTCCGCATTGCCGGCCTCCAGGGCCAGGCGCACGATCTCCCGCGCATAGTCCTTGTTCACCCGCATGTATTCCACGTCGGTGATGCGGTTGCTGACCCTGCGCAGCAGCAGGTGGATACGGCCCAGCAGGCCGTAGATGACGGTATCGGATTCCATCGCGATTCCTTTCCGGTTCCGTTGAAAATGGGTTGATCAGGCGTGGCCGATGGTTTCGCCGTGTTCGACGAGATCAAGGCCTTCCGCTTCGGTCCGCTCGTCCACCCGCAAGCCCACCAGGCGGTCGACGAGCAGCAGCACGCAGAAGGTGGCCCCGCCGCTATAGACCAGCGTGGCGGCAATGCCGGCCAGCTGGGCCAGCAGGTCGCCCCGCACGCCACCGATGGCCGGCGAAGCCAGCCAGCCGGTCAGCAGCGCACCGAGGATACCGCCGACACCGTGGATGCCGAAGGCGTCCAGCGCATCGTCGTAGCCGAGCATGCGCTTCAGCAGCGTGGCGCCCAGGTAGCAGCCGACACCGGCGACGAGGCCGATCAGCAGCGCCGCCTGCGGCGTGACGTAGCCGGACGCCGGCGTCACCGCCACCAGCCCGCCGACCGCGCCGGACACCAGGCCGAGGGCGCTCGGCCGGCCGCGCATCAGCCATTCGGTACCCATCCAGGCCACCGCGGCCGTCGCCGCCGCCAGCGGGGTGGCCAGCATCGCCATGCCGGCGCGGCTGTCGGCCGCCAGCGCCGAGCCGGCATTGAAACCGAACCAACCCACCCATAGCAGCGCCGCGCCGGTCAGCGTCAGGGCCAGGTTATAGGGGGTCATGGCCTGCCGGCCGAAACCATCCCGCGGCCCCAGCACCACGGCGCAGACCAGACCGGCTACGCCGGCGTTGATGTGCACCACGGTGCCGCCGGCGTAATCCAGCGCCCCCATCGTCGCCAGCCAGCCGCCCGGCGCCCACACCCAGTGGGCCACCGGCGCATACACCAGCACCGACCACAGGGCCGCGAACAGCAGAACCGCCGAGAATTTCATGCGCTCCGCGAAGGCACCCGGCACCAGCGCGGTGGTGATGATCGCGAAGGTGAGCTGGAACATCGCGAACACCGACTCGGGAATGCCGGCCCCGGCATTCCCGGCCAGGGCATCCAGCTCCAGGCCGTCGAGGAACAGGCGGTCAAGACCGCCCAGCCAGGCAGAACCAGGTCGCAACGCCAGGCTGTAGCCGACGAGACACCAGGTCAGCGTCACCACGGCGGCAATCGCCACGCTCTGGCTCATGGTGGACAGCACGTTGCGGCGCCGGACCATGCCGCCGTAGAACAGCGCCACGCCGGGCAGCGTCATCAACAGCACCAGCGCACTCGCCGTCAGCATCCAGGCGGTGTTGCCGGCGTCGGAATGGGCCGGCGGCCCCGCCAGGACGACATCGGAAAGCAGTGACAGGAACGAGGGCAGCGCGGCATGGCGGACCAGGGCGGACAGGACGGGACTCTTCGGCATGAACACTTTCGGCAGACGGACAGCGCCCAGGTGGCGCATGTGCACATGCAGCAAATCTTGTGCCGGGCAAAATCGGCCGGAAAACCCCTGTTCTTGCGCCTCTTGCGCCCCCGGATGGCTCACTCACCCGACATGAAGCACCGGCCTGGTGCAGACCGCTGGCATCCGCCTGCAGCCAGTACGGCAAAGTCCGAGGGCGAATGAACTCGCCCCGACAGGCTTTCTCCGCCCTGCCGATCCGGCTCCGGACCGCCCCAAAATGCGCAAAGCCCGGCCGGAGCCGGGCTTTGCTACGTTACCGCGTCAGGAAGCGAAGGATCAGGCCGCCTTGGCCTTCTCGTTGCCGCCGACAAAGAAGCTGACGATGTAGAGCAGCAGACCGATCAGGAACATCACGCCGGTGCCTTCACGCAGCCAGTAGAAGATCGAGATCTGGTCCTGGGCCGCCATGAACGGGATCGGGGTGCTGCTGTAACGCTGCAGCCACACCTGCAGGATGCCCGCGGCGGTCAGGAACAGGGTGATGAACACCATCGCCACGGTCATCAGCCAGAAGGCCCACATCTCCAGCACCTGGGAACGCTCGCTGTTGGCGGCACGACCGCGCAGGATCGGCATCGCGTAGCTGATGATGGTGAGAACAACCATCGCGTAAGCGCCGTAGAAGGCCATGTGACCGTGGGCGGCGGTGATCTGCGTGCCGTGGGTGTAGTAGTTCACCGGAGCCAGGGTGTGCAGGAAGCCCCACACGCCGGCGCCGAGGAAGGACATCACGCCGGTGCCCAGGGCCCACAGGGTGGCGGCCTTGTTCGGGTGCTCGCGGCGGCGGCGGTTCACCATGTTGAAGGCGAACACGGTCATCGCGAAGAACGGGATCGGCTCCAGCGCGGAGAACACGGAACCCCACCACTGCCAGTATTCCGGCGTACCGATCCAGAAGTAGTGGTGGCCGGTACCGATGATGCCGGTGACCAGGGTCAGGGTGATGATCACGTACAGCCACTTCTCGATCACTTCGCGGTCGACGCCGGTCACCTTGATCAGCACGAAGGCCAGCAGGGAGCCGAGGATCAGTTCCCACACGCCTTCGACCCAAAGGTGCACGACCCACCACCAGAAGTACTTGTCGAGCACCAGGTTGGACGGGTTGTAGAAGGAGAACAGGAAGAACACCGCCAGGCCCCACAGACCCATCATCAGCACCAGGCTGATCGAGGTCTTGCGGCCCTTCAGCATGGTCATCGTGAGGTTGAACAGGAACACCAGCGCGACGACCACGATGCCGACCTTGGTGATCAGCGGCTGTTCAAGGAACTCCCGCCCCATCGTCTCGAGGATGTCGTTGCCGGTCAGGTGCGCCAGCGTGGCGTAGGGGACCAGCAGGTAGCCGAGGATGGTGGCCGCCCCCGCGACGAGGAAGACCCAGAACATCGCAATCGCCAGTTTCGGCGAATACAGCTCGGTCTCGGTTTCCTCCGGGATCATGTAATAAGCCGCGCCCATGAAGCCGAACAGCAGCCAGACGATCAGCAGGTTGGTGTGGACCATGCGGGCCACGTTGAACGGGATGGCGGGGAACAGGAAGTCCCCGATGACGTACTGCAGGCCCATGATCAGGCCGAACAGCACCTGACCGAGGAACAACCCGATGGCCGCGATGAAGTAGGGCTTCGCGACCGACTGGGAGGAATATTGCATGGTGATGGCTCCTTTCAGATCGGCGATCAGCCTTCGATGTTCGGCGGCCAGTTGGCGGTGTTGATTTCCGACGAGTACTTCAGGAATTCAACGAGGTCATTCAGCTGCTGTTCCGTCAGGTGGAAATTGGGCATCTGGCGACGGCCCGGCGCGCCGGTGGGCTGGGACTGGATCCACGCCTTGATGAACTCGGGGCCGCGACGCTTGTAGACGTTGCCCAGCTCCGGTGCAAAGTAGGCGCCCTCACCCATCAGGGTGTGGCAGCCGATGCAGTTGTTGGTCTCCCACACCTTCTTGCCCGCCACGACGGCCGGGGTGAGATTGGCGTGGTTGTCCCGCTTGGGGATGGTCTGCATCGAATCGAAGGTCAGCGCGAGGAACAGGAGCGCAAAAAACACGGTGCCCCCGTAAAAGATGTTACGCGCCATGGATTTTGTGAATGTCCCGCTCATGGAACCTCCCTGGATGGCTTCGCTGCACGGCGCAGCTTGGGCCGGATGTTCCGGATCGCGGGGGGCGACGTCCTTGACTCGGGTCAAGGGCGCCGGATGGCGCTCCGCGGCCGACGCCCCGCAACGCCATGGGAATACGCCCGCGCGCCCCCGCCAGGCGGTGCGGCATGCCGGATGGGAGACCCCGGTGGACGACCGGATGGTCGCCGTGAAACACGACGGTAGTCAGCCCTGCGGCGAGGCCCGATAATCGCGACCGTCCGAACGATCCCCGCGCCTCGCGCCCCGCCATGCCGCTCCGCCCCGAACTCGACTTCATCGGCCTTGCCCCCTTTCTGCGCCTGAGCATCGCCGGCGGTGACCTGCGCCAGGTGGCCCAAGTGCTGCTGGAGCAGGCCCGGCAGGACCAGGACAACCCCAACCTGTGGATGAACCTGGCCACCGCCTTCTTCACCCTCGGCGAGCGGGAGCTCGGCCTGACGATTCAGGGCCAGGCGTTGCAGATGCAGCGCCGCTACACCCTGCCGGCCCGTCGCCAGCCGGCCCGCTACCGCCTGCTGGTGCTGCTCAATGCCGGCGACCTGGCCGAGAACACGCCGATCGACTGCCTGCTCGAGGACAGCGACGTGGAGCTGATCTACCAGTACGTCAGCCAGGCCGAGCCGCTGCCCGCCGATCTGCCGGAGCACGACGCCGTCCTCGTGGGCCTGTCTGTCACCGACACCAGCCAACCCATCCTCGACGCCCTCGTGCCGCTGCTTGCCCACTGGCCACAGCCGGTCATCAACGCCCCGCAATACATTCCGAACGTGGAACGCGAGGCCGCCAGCGCGCTGCTGCAGGGCGTCCCCGGCCTGCTGATCCCGGCCACCTGGCCGGTGGATCGGTCCGCCCTGGCTGCCTTCGCCGACGGCAGCCGGGCCATCGAAGACAGCTTCCCTGGCGGCCGCTTCCCGGTGATCCTGCGGCCTACCGGCTCCCACGGCGGCCACGGTCTGGCGCGCATCGACAGTGCGGCGGAGATCGACGCCTACCTGGCGGCCGAGCCCGAAAACAGCTTCTACCTGTCGAACTTCATCGACTACAGCGGCCCCGACGGCCTGTTCCGCAAGCTGCGCGTGGCGCTGATCGACGGCCAGCCCTTCCCCTGCCACATGGGCGTGTCGTCCCACTGGATGATCCATTACCTCAACGCCGGCATGTACGAGGACGCCGCCAAGCGCGCCGCGGAGTTCGCGTTCATGGAAGGCTTCGCCGACTTCGCCGCACGCCACGCTACCGCGCTGGAGGCGATCCACCGCCGCTCGGGGCTGGACTACCTCTGCATCGACTGCGCCGAAACCCGTGACGGCACGCTGCTGATCTTCGAGATCGACCACGCGATGGTGGTCCATGCGATGGACCCGGAAGAACTCTTCCCCTACAAGCAGGTGCACATGCTGAAGGTGAGGCAGGCTTTCGAGGATTATCTTTACCGTCTCCAGGCTTCCCGGCCCACCCCGCTCTGAGCGCCCACCGATGACCATCCCAGCATCCAACCCGCTGAACGCGCTCAACTTCTCCGGCGGCCCCGGCGTGCTGCCAGACGTCGTGCTGCAGCAGGTGCAGGAAGCCATCCAGGCCGTGCCCGGCGTCGGCCTGTCCATCCTCGGCATCAGCCATCGCTCCGACTGGTTCGCGGCGGTGGTCAGCGAACTGGAGGACAACATCCGCAAACTGATGGGTCTGCCGGCGGACTACCGCGTGCTCTTCCTGCAAGGCGGTGCCACCCAGCAGTTCTCCATGCTGCCGATGAGCCTGCTGGCCGGCAGCACGGAACCCGCCGACTACCTGCACACCGGCTACTGGAGCGGCAAGGCGCTGCCCGAGGCGCGCAAGGTCGGGCCGGTGCGCGTGCTGTGGAGCGGTGAGTCCTGTCGCTTCCGGCAACTGCCGGCCGACGACGAACTCGATTTCAACCCCCAGGCGCCCTACCTGCACTATGTCTCCAACGAGACCGTCGAGGGCCTGCAGTTCCACCGGGTGCTCGGCCGCGACGACGTGCCGCGCATCTGCGACATGTCCTCCGACTTCCTGTCGGCGCCGGGCGACTACAGCCGCTTCGCGATGATCTACGCCCACGCCCAGAAGAACATCGGCCCGGCCGGGGTGACGGTGGTGGTACTGCGCGACGAACTGCTGGCCAACGCGCCGGACGACCTGCCGGCCTTCCTCGACTACCGGGCGCAGATCGCCGCCCACTCCATCCTCAACACCCCGCCGGTTTTCGCCATCTACGTGGTGCTGCTGGTAACCCGCTGGCTGCTGCAGGACATCGGCGGGCTCGCCGAGATGGACCGCCGCAACACCGCCAAGGCCGCGCGGCTGTACGGCGCGCTGGACGCCAGCCACGGCTTCTACACCGGCCACGCGGCCCCCGCCGACCGCTCGAAGATGAACGTGGTATTTCGCCTGCCGACCCCGGAACTGGAAGCCGCGTTCATCACGGAGGCCCGCTCGGCCGGCTTCTCGGGCCTGAATGGCCACCGCAGCATCGGCGGCATCCGCGCCTCGATCTACAACGGTCTGCAGCTGGCCGCCGTCGAAAAGCTGGTGGATTTCATGGACGGCTTCCGGCGGCGGGCACCGGCCCCCTGAGCACGCAGCAGGACTGCTGCTGTTGGGGGCGAATTCATTCGCCCGCGGAGGTGAAGTCACGCACAGAGGGCGAATGAATTCGCCCCAACAGGAAGGGCAGCCCCGACAGGCGCCCCTCCAGCCTGTATTTCCGGCACGCCAAAAAGCAGACGGGCCGCGAATGCGGCCCGCCTACTCCCCAGGGGCCGGGCCCGAAGACCCGGCGTCTGCTCCCCCCTTTTACAGCTCTCAGCTCTTCGGTGCCTTGTCCGCGGCCTCCGGCTTGGCCTCTTCGGGCTTCAGCGGCGGGTGGAATTCTTCCGGCGTCGCCCCGTCCTTCGGCGCACCGATGGCCTGTTCGACGGCCGGCAGCGTATGGGCGATGCCCTTGTGGCAGTCGATGCAGGTCTTGCCTTCGTTGAGGCCGGTCTGGTGCATGCGTGACGAACGGCGGCCCTGCTCGGCGTAGTCGAAGCCCTCGAAGTTGTGGCAGTTACGGCACTCGCGGGAATCGGTCTTCTTCATCCGCTCCCATTCATGCTTGGCCAGTTCCAGGCGCTTGGCGTTGAACTTCTCCGGCGTGTCGATGGAGCCGAGGATCTTGTGCAGCACCTCGTTGGACGCCTGGATCTTGCGGATCATCTTGTGCGTCCAGTCCTTCGGCACGTGGCAGTCCGGGCAGGTAGCCCGCACGCCCGAGCGGTTGGAGGCGTGGATGGTGTTGCGGTATTCCTGATAGACGTTGTCCTTCATCTCGTGACACGAGATGCAGAACTCTTCCCGGTTGGTGAATTCCATCGCGGTGTTGAAGGCGCCCCAGAACAGGATGCCGCCGATGAACAACATCGCGGCAAAACCCCAGCCCACTGAGCGGATGCGGCCGATAAAGCCTTTCTTGTTGGTATCCATTTGTCAGACTCCCTGGCTGGCGGTCAGCGCATGCCGGCGCCGGGCTTGAAGGTATTGCCCACCAAGGGGCGGGCGTCGCTCTGCGGCACGTGGCACTGGTTGCAGAAGTAGCGGCGCGGCGACACGCTGGACAGCTCCTGGCCTTCCCGGTCCTTGAAGTGGGTCACCGAGATCTTGGTCGCGCCGGTTTCCTTGGCGCGACTCCAGGCGTGGCAGTCCAGGCACTTGTTGAAGTTCTTGGTGATGTTGTAGCCGCGGATCTGGTGCGGGATCAATGGCGGTTGCTGCACGAAATCCCGCGGCAGCGGCGGCTGGTCGCGCCCGTAGCGGGTGCCGTCGCCTTCCGGATCGCTGGCGTTGATTTCGGCACCGCGCAGGCTTTGCAGCTTGACGGGCGCCTCCGTGGCGGCTTCGGCAACGGGAGCGAAAAAGCTCTGGACGAGGGCCGCAGACAGGGTCAGGGCCAGTGCGGCAGCCCGCAGACGGGCGGAATTGAAGGTCGGCTTGTTCATCACTCGCTCCTTTGGTCGAACCTATGAGTCATTTTGAAAACCTGTTTGTCACATACGTCGATGCAGCGCCCGCAGGTGGTGCAATCGGACGAAAGAATCAGCGGCCCGGCTTGCCCGACCGCCTTCAGCGCCGGGCGGATCACCTGCGGCTCGGGGCACACGGCAAAACAGTCCATGCAATCGTCGCAGGCGCTGCGCTTGGCGGCGGAAACCCGCAGCAGCGCGGTCCGGCCGAGCAGCCCGTAAAAGGCGCCCATCGGGCACAGGTGGCCGCACCAGCCGCGGCTGGCCACCA
Organism: Zoogloea sp. LCSB751; assembly: GCF_002028455.1. Taxonomy (GTDB): domain Bacteria; phylum Pseudomonadota; class Gammaproteobacteria; order Burkholderiales; family Rhodocyclaceae; genus Zoogloea. Next base: position 83,085 of record NZ_MWUM01000012.1, read on the forward strand.
GCACGTCGTACACAAAGATGCCGGCGATCACGAACAGCCCGCCGCCCATTCCGAAGATCAGCCCCCGGTGCAGCAGGGACACCGGATTGACCCACTCCCAGGCCAGCCGGCCAGCGACGGCGGCGGCCACGAGGATGCCGCCGAGTAGCCAGTAGCGCGTTGCCGCGTCGGGCACCCGGCCGGTCTTGATGCCCAGCCGGCGGCGCGTCCATGCGGCAGTGTCGGTCACCACGTTCACCGGACACACCCAGCCGCAGAACACCCGCCCGCCGACCAGCAGATAGAAACCCAGCACGATGGCCGCGCCGGTCAGCGCCGCCGAATACGGCAGATGGCCGGTCAGCAGGGTCTGCAGCGCCAGCAGCGGATCGGTCAGCGGCAGCACGCCCAGCGTCAGCGACGAGGACAGGTTGCCCTTGGCGATCCACAGCCCGAACCACGGCCCGGACAGGAAGGCCAGCAGCACCAGCGCCTGGCTCAGCCTGCGCAACACCAGCCAGCGCTGACGCTGCCACAGGCTACGCGGCACGGAGGAATCGCTCGAAGACACGGGCAGGCGGGCCATGATCAGGGCTTCCAGTGGGAATCCAGACCACGGCGGAGCCCGCCGGACGCCTCCTTCGGCGACGGTACGGATGCCGCAGACGGGGCGGCGGAGGGCGCCGGCACGACGGGTGCCACCACCGTCTCGGTTGCGCTGCGCCCGGCCGTCGAGCCTTCGAAGCCGCGTACCGGCAATTCCACCTGCTCGCCGATCAGCGAGCCGCCATGGCGGGCCTTCTCTTCCCAGCCCTTGCGGTAATGGGCCGGCAGCGCGCCCTGGACCAGCTTGCGTGGCAGGACCTTGATCGCCGCCTCCGGCAGCACGCAGGACTTCTCGCACTTGCCGCAGCCGGTGCAGGCATCGGAATGCACCGTCGGCAGCAGCATCGCGTGGCGGTCCGAGCGCGGGTTGTGCTGGGTCTCCAGCGTAATTGCCTTGTCGATCGCCGGGCACACCCGGTAGCACACGTCGCAGCGCAGGCCGAGGAAGTTCAGGCAGCTCTCGTGGTCCACCAGGGCCGCAAGGCCCATGCGGGCCTGGTTGATGTCGGTGAGCGCCCGATCCAGCGCACCGGTCGGGCAGGCCTTCACGCACGGAATGTCCTCACACATCTCGCAGGGGAGCTGGCGTGCGGTGAAATACGGAGTGCCGGTCGACACCGGCTCGCCGAGATCGGCCAGCTTGAGGATGTGGTAGGGACAGTCGCGCACGCACAGCCCGCAACGCACGCAGGCGGCCAGAAAATCGTCTTCCGCCAGCGCCCCCGGCGGCCGCAGGGCCTGAGCCAGCAGCGCCGATGCACTACGCGAATACAGCCCCGCGCCGAGCGCCAGCAGGCAGCCGCCACCGGCGGCAGCGGCCACGCCGTTGATGAAACGGCGCCGCGCCGCCGATGCCGGCGATTCGGCAGCGGGCGACTTGCGAGCGGGTTGGCGGGCGGAATCCACGATCAGTCCATTCAGCGGGCACGTGCGACCCACGTCCCCGTGGGGGCGAATTCATTCGCCCCCACGGGTCGCGTCGCGCGTCATCCTCTAGCTCAGGCGCGCACCACCTTGACCGCGCACTTCTTGAAGTCGGTCTGCTTGGAAATCGGACAGGTCGCGTCGAGGGTGACCTTGTTGACCAGCTTGGACTCGTCGAAGAAGGGCACGAAGATCAGCCCAACCGGCGGCTTGTTGCGGCCCTTGGTTTCCAGGCGGGCAGTCATCTCGCCACGCCGGGACTGGACCTTGACCACCATGCCACGCTGCAGGCCGCGCTTCTTGGCGTCATCCGGGTGCATGAAGACCTGGGCTTCCGGTACCGCCTTGTGCAGCTCGGGCACGCGCCGGGTCATCGTGCCGGTGTGCCAGTGCTCCAGCACGCGGCCGGTGCACAGCCACATGTCGTAGTCGGCATCGGGCTTCTCGGGGGGATCCTGGTAAGGCAGCGCGAAGATCACCGCCTTGCCGTCCTTCTGGCCGTAGAACTTGATGCCCTCGCCGGCCTTCACATACGGGTCGTAGCCCTCGCGGTAACGCCACAGGGTTTCCTTGCCGTCCACCACCGGCCAGCGCAGACCGCGGGCCTTGTGGTACATGTCGAAGGGCGCCAGATCATGGCCGTGGCCGCGACCGAACAGGGCGTATTCCTCGAACAGACCCTTCTGCACGTAGAAGCCGAAAACCTCCGCTTCGTCATTGGTGTAGTTCTTGATGGCGTGCTCATTCACCTTCTGCACGTCGCTCTTCGGGAACTTGTTCACCACCTTGTTGGCGTACAGCACGTCGTACATCGTCTTGCCCTTGTACTCGGGCTTCTTGGCGAGCAGCTCGGCCGGCCACACCTCTTCCATCTTGAAGCGCTTGGAAAACTCGAGGAACTGCCACAGGTCGGACCTGGCCTCACCAGGCGCCTTGACCTGCTGGCGCCACACCTGGGTTCGCCGCTCGGCGTTGCCGAAGGCACCCTCCTTCTCGGTCCACATCGCTGCGGGCAGGATCAGGTCGGCGGCCATCGCCGACACGGTCGGATAAACATCGGAGACCACCACGAAGGCCGCCGGATTACGCCAGCCCGGATAAATTTCCTGGTTGACGTTGGGGCCGGCCTGCATGTTGTTGGTGGTGCTGGTCCAGTAGCACTTGAGCTTGCCGTCCTTCAGCGCGCGGCTCTGGGCCACCGCGTGATAGCCGATCTTGTCGGGGATGGTGCCTTCCGGCAGCTGCCAGATTTCCTCGGCGTGGTGGCGATGTTCGGGGTTGGTCACCACCATGTCGGCCGGCAACCGGTGGGCGAAGGTACCGACTTCCCGCGCGGTGCCACAGGCGGAGGGCTGGCCGGTCAGGGAGAACGGGCCGGACCCCGGCGTGGCGATCTTGCCCACCAGCAGGTGGACGTTGTAAATCATGTTGTTGGCCCAGGTGCCACGGGTGTGCTGGTTGAAACCCATGGTCCAGAAGCTGACGACCTTCTTCTTCGGGTCGGCGTACAGCTCGGCCAGCTTCTGCAGGCGCTCCTTCGGCACGCCGGACAGCTTGGAGGTGTAGTCCAGCGTGTAGGTGGACACGAACTTCTTGAAGTCCTCGAAGGTGATCGGCTTGGCGTCGTTGGGGTTGTTCTTCGGCTTGCCGTCGGCGCCGGGATAGCCGTTGAACTTGGCGTCCTTCTCCAGCGGGTTGTTGGGACGCAGGCCGTAGCCGATGTCGGTCTCGCCCTGCTTGAAGTTCACGTGGGCCTTCACGAACTCCTGGTTGACCTTGCCCGACTGGATAATGTGGTTGCAGATGTAATTGAGGATCGCCAGGTCGGTCTGCGGAGCGAAGACCATGCCGTTGTCGGCCAGCTCGAAGCTGCGGTGCTCGAAGGTGGACAGCACGTGCACCTGCACGTCGGTCTTGGTCAGGCGGCGGTCGGTGATGCGGGTCCACAGGATGGGGTGCATCTCGGCCATGTTGGAGCCCCACAGCACGAAGGCGTCGGCCTGTTCGATGTCGTCGTAGCAGCCCATCGGCTCGTCCATGCCGAAGGTGCGCATGAAGCCGGTCACCGCCGAGGCCATGCAGTGGCGGGCGTTGGGGTCGAGGTTGTTGGAGCGGAAGCCGGCCTTCATCAGCTTGGAAGCGGCGTAGCCCTCGAAGATCGTCCATTGGCCGGAGCCGAACATGCCGATGGCGCCCGGCCCTTCGGCCTTCAGCGCGGCCTTCCACTTCTCGGCCATGATGTCGAAGGCCTGGTTCCAGCTGATCGGTGTGAATTCGCCGTCCTTGCTGTACTTGCCGTCCTTCATGCGCAGCAGCGGACGGGTCAGGCGGTCCTCGCCGTACATGATCTTGGACAGGAAGTAGCCCTTGATGCAGTTCAGGCCGCGGTTGACCGGCGCGTCCGGGTCGCCCTGGGTGGCCACCACGCGGCCGTTCTGCACGCCGACCAGCACCGAACAGCCGGTGCCGCAGAAGCGGCACGGCGCCTTGTCCCAGCGCACCGCGTTGGCGTTGCCGGCGTCGGCCGGCGTCGGCGCGGCCTCTTTCTTGGCTGCGAGGGCGGGCAGCGAAACGCCGGCCGTGGCGGCAGCCGCGGCAATCGCCTGGGTCTTGATGAAGTCGCGTCGGTTGATGGTCATGATTGAGCCTCCTCGCAGGGGGAATCCGTTTCGGACTGTTGATTCGAAAGCAGGGGATCGTCGCGGTGCTCGTACGCCAGGGTGGCGGCCAGCACCTGCGGAATCCGGTGAATGGCGATCAGGGTGTCGGTCATCGCGGCGCCTTCCGCGTCCTCGACGGTGACGATCAGCTTGCCGTCGTCGGACATGCCGTGGCACTCGACGCCCGGAAAGGCAAGCAGCGCCGCTTCGGCGGCGGCGCGGGCATGGGGATGGATGCGCAGGACGAGACTGGCGATGTTCATGGCAACTCCGGAACAGGATCGAGGGCGACGCGCAGGATGGCCGTCGTGGGGCAAGGCGCCAGACAGGCGCCGCAACCGGTGCACAGGGTGTTGTCCACCTCGGGCACCGGAACGCCGCCGATGCGCGGCCGGAAACGGATCGCCGCCACATCGCAGATCTCGCCGCACACCCGGCACTCCACGTGGCGGGCCGCCAGGCAGCGCTCCTCGATGCGGATACCGAAGGCCCATGGGCTTTGCGTGGTGTCGCGGCCGATAGCGCCGGTGGGACAGGCCTTGGCACAGTCGCCACAGAAGGTGCACGCGGAGGACGTGAAATCCGCTTCCGGGTAGCCGCCGGCACCGCGCTTCAGCAAGCCGGTCGGGCAGGCCGGCAGACAGGCATCGCAGCGGGAACACAATTCGGTGAAGCGGTCTTCGGTGATGCTCCAGGGCGGGCGGAATGGAGACCCGCCGGGTGCCCTGACACCCAGAAAACGACGGCGGGAAACATCCATGGCAGGCTCGTGGTTTTTGTCGGACGGGGCGATCCTATTCCCCACCATAGAAAGAAACCTTGATCTATGCGAAGGAATTCGGCGCACAGCCGCACCAGGCCTGCCCGACGTCACCGGAAGCGCACGAAACGCCCGTCGCGGATCTCGGTAAAGAACACCTGGCGCGGCGTGTCGCCGTTGGCGTCGAAGGCGATCTGCTGCTGCAGGCCCTGATAGGGGCCGTACCGCAGCACCGCGTCCTTGACGCTCTCGCTCCGGCCATCGCGGCGGGCCAGCGCCTCCAGCAGCACAGTGGTGGCGTCGTAGGCGGACACCGCGCTGTAGCCCGGATTCTTCTGGAAGCGCTTGAAGTAGGCCTCGCGGAACAAGCGGAAACGTGGCGAGTCATCGTCCCGGTCGTAGTTCTGCACGATCACCAGGCCTTCGACCATCTGACCACCCAGTTCCAGCAACTGCTCGGTAGCCGCCCATTCCGAGGCTCCGAGCGGGAGCGCCGGCGCCAGGCGGCGAGCCTGCTGGGCGAGGCGGGCCACATCGAGGGCGCCGCTGATGAAGAACAGGCCATCGGGCCGGCCGGACAGCATGGTCCGGAGCACTGCGCCGAAATCCGTGTCGGCCGACGACTCGTAGGGCACCTCGGCCGCCAGACGACCGCCGAGGGCCGTGAAGGCATGGCGGAACTCCACCAGCCAGGATTCGCTGAACGAGCGATTGCGCACGTCGAAGGCGATCGCGATGCGGCGCTGGCCGCGCCCGTACAGCACCTTCGCGTAATCGGCGGCGTTGTCGCGGGTGGAGCGGTTGATGCGGACGAGGTTGTCGTCCTTGCCATAGAAATCCATCGAGGTCAGCGTCGGACTGACCGCCAGGATGCCGTGGTAGGCCAGGGTCGGCACTACGGCTGCCGCAACCCCGCTGGTGAACGGCCCGATCACGGCCTCCACCTTGGCCTGGGCCAGCTCGCGGGCCGAGCGCACCGACGTTTCCCGGTCCTGGGCGTCGTCGCGGGAGATCAGCTCGATCCGGCGACCGTGGATGCCCCCCGCCCGGTTGGCCTGCTCGATGGCCAGGATGACCCCGCTCTGGCCCGCCTGGCCGACATCGGAATTGCGGTCCGACAGGCCGCCGATGAAACCGATGCGGATCGGCTCCTGGCGCCCGCAGCCCGACAGGAACAGGGCAGTCAGAATCACCAGCAGACAGCGCACCAGCAGCGTGGGACTTTCTTTCGGATCGAGCAGGACAGATTTCACTTCCAAATTTTTATATTTCTGATAATAATATCAATTATACCAATTTTGTCGAATACATACAGACTTGCTGAAACGCTCCAGTTTCCGACGGAAGTTCTCCATGTACTCCCCGCCTCTGGTCAACGCGCTGCTTCCGTGGCGCAGTTCGTTACGGCTGCGCATGGTCGTCCTGGGCCTTGCCCCGCTGCTGATCGCCTTTCCGCTGATCCTCGGCATCCTCGTCATGGCCGGCGGCGCCCGTTACGACGAAATCCTCAGCGCCAACGCACGCAGCAATCTGGCCAGCGCCCATGCCTACATGGAGCAGATGCGCAACCAGACCCGGCAGCAGATCGAGGAGGTCACCCATTCGGAGCGCCTGACCCGCTGGCTGGACGACCAGGGCGACAACGCCGCCCGACTGCCGAACGCGCCCCTCGACCAAGCACTATCGGCCCGGGCCGAGGCTGCCCGCCTCGACTTCCTGATCGTCGCCACCCAGGACGGCCGGATCATCGCCTCGAGCGGCGGGCTCGCCCCCGGCAGCCTGCTGCCCCGCAGCTTCATCGCCCGCCAGGCCGCCATCGGAGTGTCCGGTGTCGCCTACGAGCTGTTCGACATGGCCGCCCTGCACGCGCTGTCTCCCGCGCTACCGGCCCGGGCCCGCCTCGAAGCGGGCGAGCATGGCGAGGCCGCCGAAACCCGCGGGCTGCTGATCACCGCCGCCGCCCACTTCCCCCTCAGCAACCACCACCCGGACGCGATCGTCGTCGGCGGCGTATTGCTCAACAACAACCAGACCGGCATCGACCGCATCCGCGATGTGGTCTTCCCGGTCGATCCCCACGTCGGCAGCAGTGACGGGGCGGCCTCCCTCTTTCTCGGCGAACGGCGCATTGCCACCACCCTCCCCCAGCGGGACGGACGCCGGGCCCTCGGCTCCCACGTCGCCGCCGGCGTGGCCGAACAGGTGATCGGGCGCGGTGAATCCGAAGCCCGGCGGGTGCCGGTGCTGGACAGCGGCTACTTCGCCGCCTACGAGCCGATTACGGACGGCGAGGGGCAACGCATCGGCATGCTCAGCACCGGCTTCCCCGAAGAGAAATTCCGCCAGGAAAAATGGCTGCTGACCGGCAGCGTCGGCGCCCTGCTGGCCGTCAGCATGCTGCTGCTGTCCCTGTCCTTCCTGCGTGGCGGGAATCGGCTGGCCAGCCGTCTGCTGAAGATCTCCGACACCATGCAGGCGGTACACGACGGCCAGCGGGCAGCCCGCGTCCCCGTCGATGGGGAACGCGACGAGATCGCCCAGCTGGGCGCCCATTTCAACACCCTGCTCGACACGCTGGACGCCCAGGACCAGGCACAGCGCCAGGCCCAGCAGGAGATCGCCCAGGAAGCCCTGCGCCGCCGCGCCCTGTTCGAGATGAACCGCGACGGCATCGTGGTGCTCGACAAGGCGGGCCGCGTCTACGAGGCCAACCCCCAGTTCGCGGCGATGCTCGGCTACCCCCTGGAAGCGCTCTCCACGCTGCATGCCTGGGACTGGAACGCCCTGTACGACCGGACCGCCATCCTCAATCAGATGCGCAGCCTGCCGCCGGAAGGCGAATCCCTCGAATTGCTGCTGCGCCGCCGGGACGGCAGCACCTCCCCCGCCGAAGCCCGGATCAGCCGCGTCCATTGGGGCGACGAGAGCTACGTGCTGTGCGTGCTGCGCGACATCACCGAACGCAAGCAGATGGACGATGAACTGCAGCGCTACCGCAACCACCTGGAAGAGCTGGTCGAACAACGTACGCTCGAACTGGCCGCCGCCCGTGACGAGGCGGAAAGCGCCAACCGGGCCAAGAGCGCCTTTCTGGCCAACATGAGCCACGAGATCCGCACCCCGATGAACGCCATCATCGGCCTGACCCACCTGCTGACACGGGACATCCGGGATGCACGCATCCTCGAACGCGTGCACAAGATCGGCTCCGCCGCCCAGCACCTGCTGCGCATCATCAACGACATCCTCGATCTGTCGAAGATCGAGGCCGACAAGATCAGCCTGGAGAACATCGACTTCTCCCTGCGCTGCCTGCTCGAAAAGACCGCTGGCCTGCTCCGCGACAGTGCCAGCCAGAAAGGGCTGAGCCTGGCGGTGGAGATCGACCGCGGCTTGCCCGAACACCTGCGCGGCGACCCGGTGCGGCTGGAACAGATCGTCGTGAACTTCCTGTCCAACGCGGTCAAGTTCTCCACCCACGGCCGCATCACCCTACGCGCCCGCCACATCGGTGAAGACCCGCAGGGCACCCGCGTCTGCCTCGAGGTGGAAGACTACGGCATCGGCCTGAGCGAAGAACAGCAGGCCGCGATATTCCGCGCCTTCGAACAGGCCGACAACTCCACCACCCGCCGCTATGGCGGCACCGGCCTGGGGCTGGCGATCAGCAAGCGCCTGGCCGAGCTGATGGGCGGCGAAATCGGCGTACGCAGCGTTCCCGGCGATGGCAGTACCTTCTGGGTCAACGTACGCCTGGAACACGCCCACGGCACCCCGCAGCCCTGCACCACACTGGCGGAAACCCCGGCCCTGCCGGAAGACGAGATCGGCAGCCTCTGCCAGCGCCTGCGCCAGACGCACGCCGGCCGCCTGGTGCTGCTCGTAGAGGACAACCGGCTCAACCAGGAGATTGCCGGCGAGCTGCTCAACGACGCGGGCCTGCGGGTCGTCGTGGCCGGCAACGGCGCCGAAGCGGTGGACAAGTTCCAGTCCGGCAGCGTGGAACTGATCCTGATGGACATGCAGATGCCGGTGATGGGCGGTCTCGAAGCCAGCGCGCTGATCCGTGCCCTGCCCGATGGTAACGTGGTGCCGATCCTGGCGATGACCGCCAATGCCTTCGACGAGGACCGCCGGCGCTGCCTGGAGGCCGGCATGAACGATCACGTGGCCAAGCCGGTGGACCCGGCCGTGCTATACCGGCAGCTGCTGCGCTGGCTCCCGGTTGCCGCCCTCCGTTCGGTGGCGACGGCCCCTGAATCCACCAGCGCCGCGCCTGCCACGCCCCTGCCCGGCCTTGATGTCGCCAGTGGCCTGCTGCGCGTCCGCGGCAAATGGGATCGCTATCGCCACATGCTGAAACTGTTCGCCAGCACCCATCCGGAGGATCCAGCCCGGATCGGCGCCCTGCTCGCCGCCGGCAACCGGGAGGCGGCACGGCTCGTGGCGCACACACTCAAGGGCAGTGCCAGCACCCTGGGCGCCGGCGGCGTCGCCACCGAGGCCGCCAGCCTGGAGCGGGCCATCATCGGCGATCTGCCGCCGGAGCGGCTGCAGCCGCTGCTCGAACAGCTGGCCCAGGCGCTGCAGTTCGTCGTCAGCGGCATCGAGACCCATCTCCACGCCGAGCCGGACGACGGCATGTCTCCTCAGGAAAGACAAGCCGAAGCGCTGCCAGCCGGCCTCTGAGGGCCGTCCCGCCCTACAGCGGGATGCCCCGCTCTGCCGCACAGGTCTGGAGCAGTTCCAGCGCATGAGCGCTGTCGAAATCCGACACGGCCTGTGCGAAGGCCTCGAAGCGCGCCCCCAGGGCCGCCTGCAGCAGCGCCTGCTGAGCCTCCAGCACCTGGCGGCTGGAAAAATCGTCGGCGGCCAGCAGGCGGGCAAGGCGGCCGAACACGTCGGCCATGGCGCCCGCATCCAGCTCGACTTCCGGCGTTGCCGGCGCGGATGCCGGCAACGCCGCACCGATCGCGTCGATGAGGGCCGCCAGCCGGGTTACCACGGCAGCCTGCAGGGGCGCCGAAGCACGCGGCTCATCCTGCCGGCGCAGGGCCTGTTCCAGTTCGGCGGCGCCGGCGGCGAGCTCATGGGCGCCGATCTGCGCCGCAACGCCCTTCAGGGTGTGGGCGAGCCGCGTGGCGGTGCTCCAGTCCTGCGCCTGCAGCGCATCGGCCAGACGCCCGGGAAAATCCTGCTGCCCCTTCACGAACTTGTCCAGCTGGGACAGGTAGAGCGCCTCCCGGCCGAGGGCGTGGTGCAGACCGGCCGCCACGTCCAGGCCGGCAATCGCCCCCAGCGGCAGGGCCGCCCCGGCGACAGCCGGCAAGGCCCCAGGCCCGGTGCCCGGCAGCGCGATCCAGCGCATCAGCGTCGCCCACAGGGCTTCCGGATCGATGGGCTTCGCTACGTGATCGTTCATGCCGGCCTCGAGACAGCGTTCCCGGTCGCCGGCCATGGCGTTGGCAGTCATCGCGACGATGGGCGTGGTGGCGCAGGCAGGCAGCCGGCGGATCTCGCGGGTGGCGGTCAGGCCGTCCATCACCGGCATCTGCACGTCCATCAGGATCAGGTCGTAGCGCCCGCCGGCCGCCTTGTCGACGGCAATCCGGCCGTTGTCGGCGACGTCCACCTGCAGGCCAACCTGCAACAACATCTCGCTGGCCACCTCCTGGTTGAGTTCGTTGTCCTCCACCAGCAGGACGCGGGCGCCGCGCAGCGGTCCGGGCTCGACCGGGATGGCCGCCTCCGGTGCAGACCTGGCACCCAGGCCCCGGTCGCTTCCCAAGGTGCGCATCACCGTATCGAACAGCAGGGAGGCGCCGACCGGTTTGATCAACACATCGCGGATGCCCGCTTCTTCGGCAGCCTTCATCAACTCGTCGCGCCCGTAGGCGGTGACCATCACCAGGCGCGGCGGCGGGTCGAGGGACAGGCGGCGGATCTCCTCGGCCGTCACGATGCCGTCCATGCCGGGCATCTGCCAGTCGAGGAAGATCACCTCGTATGGGCTTCCGGTCGCCGCCGCCCGCCCCAGTTCGGCCAGTGCCGCCGGCCCCGAGCCCACCGCGTGCACGGAGAAGGCCATCCGCCGCAGCATCTCGCTGATGACATCACGGGCATTGGCGTTGTCGTCCACCACCAGCATGCGCCGGCCGCGCAGATCCGCCCCCGGCAGCAGCCGGCGCACCACCGCCGTGCCGCGGCCGAGACGCGCCGTGAACCAGAAGGTGGAGCCCACCTCCGGCGTGCTGTCCACACCGACCTCCCCGCCCATCAGTTCGGCCAGACGCTTGCTGATCACCAGACCCAGACCGGTGCCGCCGTACTTGCGGGTGGTGGACGAATCGGCCTGCTCGAAGCTGCGGAACAGGCGGGCGCGCTGCTCGCCACTGAGTCCGATGCCGGTGTCGCGGACCTCGAAGCGCAGCAGCACGTCGTCGCGGCCCGCCTCGGCAAGCCGCACGCGAATCGCCACCTCGCCGCGCTCGGTGAACTTCACTGCGTTGTTGGCGTAATTGACGAGGATCTGGCCGAGGCGCAGCGGATCGCCGACCAGGCTGCCGGGCACTTCGTCGGCCACATCCACGATCAGCTCCAGCCCCTTGCTGGCGATCTTGTCGGCGATCAGGCTGGAGACGCTGTCGAGAACCCGCTCCAGCTCGAAGTCGGTGCGTTCGATGACCAGCTTGCCGGCCTCGATCTTGGAGATGTCCAGGATGTCGTTGATGATGCCCAGCAGATGCTGGCTCGATCCCTGGATTTTCTCCAGGTAATCGCGCTGGCGCGGCGTCAGCTCGGTACGCAGGGCCAGGTAGGCCATGCCGACGATGGCGTTCATCGGGGTGCGGATCTCGTGGCTCATGTTGGCCAGGAAGTCGGACTTCATGCGGGCCGCCTCTTCGGCCATCGCAGTGGCCTGCCGCATGGCGTCGATGGCATCCCGCTCGGCGCTGATGTCGTCGATGATCCACACCGAACCGCGGGCGTGGTCGTTCACATCGACGGCGCGGGCGGTGAGCCGCGCCCAGAACAGGCTGCCGTCGCGGCGCATCAGCTGTTGCTCGCGGCGGTGCGTTTCGCCGCGCCAGATCTGCGCATAGGGCTCGCCGCCGATCTGCCAGGCCGCCTCGTCGACGTACCAGATGCGGGTCGGCCGCCCCAGCATGGCGCCCGGCGGCCAGCCGAACATGTCATGCAACTGGCGGTTGCCACGCTGCAGCGTGCGATCGACGATCAGCGCCATGCCCGAGGTTGCCGCCTCGAAGATCGCCTGCTGTTCGGCATAGGCGAGACGCAGCATGTCGGCGGCCTCCCGTTCGGCGGTGATGTCCTCGAAGATGCCGACCACCCCCCGTGACGGATCGCCCCCATCCACTGCATGGGCAGCCATGCGCACCCAGAAGCGCGTGCCGTCCTTGCGCACGGTCTGCTGCTCCCAGGTGTGCGTACCGCCGCGCCAGAGGGTTTCATACACAGCCTTGCCGACGTGCTCGTAGGCCGCGTCGTCCGGATACCAGATGCGGCTCGACTGGCCGACCTGCTCGCCGGGCGCGTAGCCGAACATCTCGTCGAGGCGGCGGTTGCCGCGCACGATGCGCCGCCCACGGGTCAGCACGATGCCGATGCTGGCCGACTCGAACAGCGCCTGCTGCTCGGCCATCGCCGCGGCCAGATCGGCGGTACGACGCACCACCTCCTCCTCCAGACGATCCCGCGCGAGCTCACTCTCATGGCGCGCCAGGCGCACCTCGTCGAGCGCCTGGCGCAATTCCTCGGTACGAGCCTCGACGCGCCGACGGAGCTGGCGGCTCCAGACCACCAGCGCAAGCACCACCAGCCCCAGCAAGATGACGCCGTAGCCGGCATGGCGCAGATAGGGCAGCGCCGGTTGCTGCAGCAGGGCACCGAACCACTTCTCGTTGATGAGCCCCAGATCCTCCGCGGGGATGGCCGCAAAACCATTGGCGATGAAGCGCTGCAAGGCCTCGTCATCCCGCCGCACGGCCCAGTGGAAATGCTTCACATACATCGGCGCGGTATGCCGGAAATCATCCGCCACGCCGAACTGGTGCAGCAGATACGCGGCCGGGCGCTCGTCCATGCAGAACACCCGCACCTGCCCTTCCGCCGCACCGCCGACCAGCGCCGCAAAGCTGCGGTAGCGACGCACGTTGGTGGAGCCCTCGATGGCCAGCCGCTCGGGGCAGGTGTCGCCGTCCTTCACACCGACCACGAAGCCACGGCTCGAGGCGGCATCGACGATGCCCGACAAGTCCTGCTGGAAGAACAGCATGGTGTCGAGACGGGCATAGGGCGCAGAGAACAGGTAGCGCTTGTCCCGTTCGGCAGAGTGGGTGATGGTGTCGATGACGTCCGCCGTGCCGGCCCGCATGGCCTCCTCGGCTTGCGCCCCGTCCAGGCCCAGCAGGCGGACCGGCACGCCGGTCTGGTCCTGCCAGGCACGCCAGCGATCCGGCACCACGCCCTGCAGGGCGCCGCTCGCATCGCGCAGCGTGTAGGGCGGGAAGTTGTCGTCGAGCACCACGGTGAGCGACGCGCGCGGCGATGCATCCCCTTCGGCCATGGCCATCCCGACGCCGAGGCAGGCCCCGGCGAACAGGACAGGCAGACGACGCAGGAAGAAGGGAGGCATGCGTTCAGTCCATGACCGACACTTGGTTCAGGGCCGTGCGCAAGGTCATCAGCGCATGGTCGAAATCGAAATTGGCGATCTGCTGCGCCAGCATTTCGGCGTGGCGGCCGAAAGCCGCCCCGAGCAGGGCCTGGTGCTCGCTGAACAGCGATGTGCAGCCCAGGTCGTACTCGGTCAGCAATTCTTCGAGGCGCGCAGCCACCTGGCGCACTTGCAGCCAATCCACCCGCGCCGGCAACGGGGGCGCAACCGCAGTCGGCAGGACATCATGCAGGGCGTGGCAGAGCGCGACAAAATCGGCCTCGAGGGCTGCCGCCTGCACCACCAGTTCGCCCATCGGCACGCTGCCGCCGTCACGCAGGGCGCCTTCCAGAAGCAGGGCGGCGGCCTGCAGGCGGGCGATGCCGAGGGTCGCCGCCAGCCCCTTGAGGGTATGGGCATGGCGATGGGCCGTCTTCACGTCCCCGGCGACCAGCGCCCGCTTGAGCTCGGCCGGCACGTCGCTGGCGGTGAAGCTGTCGAGCAAGCGGGCATAGGTATCCACACGCCCTCGCGTGGAACGCAGACCCGCCACCAGATCGAGACCTTCGATCGCCGCCAGGCGTGCCTGCAGAGGGTTCTCCTCGGCACGTCCCGGCACCGGCGCCGGGCCGGCAACCGGCTCGACCGGCCCCGCCGGCAACCACTGGAGCAAGGTCCGGTAGAGGGTCTCCGGCACGACCGGCTTGGCGATGTGGTCGTTCATGCCGGCAGACAGGCAGCGCTCCCGGTCCTCATCGAAGGCATTGGCGGTCATCGCCAGGATGGGTGTGGCAGCATGGTTCGGCACACCCCGGATCAGGCGGGTGGCCGCCAGACCGTCCATCACCGGCATGTGGATGTCCATCAGGATGATGTCGTAGGACATGCAACGGGCCTGGTCCACCGCCGACTGGCCATCGCCGGCGACATCCACCTGCAGTCCGACCCCCTCCAGCAACGCCAGCGCCACTTCCCGGTTGATCGGATTGTCCTCAACCAACAGGATCCGCCCGCCATGACGCTGGAGCAGGCGGCTCTCCGCGTCGCCGGCAGGCGCCGCCACGGACTCCGGCAGGCGGGCCGGCGGCGGCAAGCGCCCTTGACCGGCGTGCAACGGCAGCTCGATCCAGAAAGTGCTGCCGCACCCGAGCTCGCTGCTCACGCCGATACGCCCTCCAAGGAGCTGGGTGAGGCGCCGGGAAATCGCCAGACCCAGGCCGGTGCCGCCGTACTTGCGGGTTGTCGAGGCATCCGCCTGCAGGAAAGGCTGGAACAGCGCGGCCTGCTGCTCGGCGGACAAGCCGATACCCGTGTCGCAGACTTCAAAACGCACCCACAGGCGGCCGGCATCCGTGGACAGGGGACGGGCACGCAGCACGATTTCCCCTCCCTCGGTGAACTTGACCGCATTGCCGGCAAAGTTGAGCAGGATCTGCTGCAGGCGCAAACCGTCCCCGCGCAGCAGCGACGGCACGCCCTGCAGATCGGCATGCACCGCGAGGCGCTTGGCGTCGGCCTTGTCGCGGATCAGGCTGATCACGTTGTCGATGATCCGCCCGACCTCGAAATCGACCGATTCAAGTTCCAGTCGGCCGGCCTCGATCTTGGAAAGGTCGAGGATGTCGTTGATGATTCCCAGCAGATGGTGGGCCGCGCCGGAAATCTTGGACAGCCGGTCGATGTGGCGCGGTTCGGCCAGATCGCGCCGCAACAGATGGGTCAGGCCGATGATGGCGTTCATCGGGGTGCGGATCTCGTGGCTCATGTTGGCCAGGAACTCGCTCTTGCTGCGGCTGGCGGCCTCCGCGGCCTCCTTGGCGACCATCACTTCGGCGCTGCGCTCGGCCACCAGTTGCTCCAGGTGGTCGCGGTGGCGCTCCAGCTCCTCCGCGTTGCGCTTCTTCTCGGTGATGTCTTCCTTGATCGCCACGTAATGGGTAACGCGGCCATCCGCCTGGCGCACCGGCGCGATGTTGGCCAACTCCACGTATTCGCTGCCGTCCTTGCGCCGGTTGATGAGTTCGCCGCGCCAGGAGTCGCCTCGCGCCAGGGCCGCCCACATGCTGTCGTAGGTCGCCTTCGGGGTCTGCCCGGACTGCAGGATGCTGGGATTCTGGCCGATGGCCTCCTGGCGGGAAAAGCCGGTATTGCGCGCGAAGGCCTCATTCACGTACTCGATGCGCGCATCCAGGTCGGTGATCACGATACTCTCCGGGCTCTGCTCGACGGCCATCACCAGCTTGTGAAGCTCGGCCTGAGCATCCTCCTGGGCGATCAGCGCCTGCCGGAAGGCCAGCACAGCGCCGGCCAACCGGCGCAGCACGCTGCGTGGGTCGGCGCCCAGACGCTCCACCTCGGCCAGATCGGGCGGGTTTACCTGCCCGGCGGCGAGCCCCTGCAGCACGACGCTCAAACCGTGCAGGCGGTGGGTAACCCAGCGGATGATGAAGGCCCAGAACACCATCAACATCAGCATCACCACACCGCCGAACAGGGCGATGCGCCAGGCGTGCAGGGTGACCCCGCGGGCCTGCGTGTCGCTGCGCGCGGCTGCCGCCGCCGACAGGGCGGCGGCGATGGCGTGCGTGTGCTCCGACAGTGCCACGTAGCTGTCCGCAGCCTGATAGGCCTGGCGCATGGCCTGCGGCACATCGCGAGCCGCCAGTTCGCCAGCCGCCGTGATCCGGCTGCGGAAGGCATCGAAATCGGTCTGCGCCTCGCGGGCCTGCACACCGTCCACACCCGACTCCAGCAGCGCCGACCACTGGGCGTCCAGCGCCTCCATGCGCAGCCGGACATCACTGCGCAGGCGGCCGAGTTCATCGGCTGGAAGAGTCCCCGCCGCCGCCCGCTCCAGGCTGGCCCCGACCATCCGCTGAACGGCCGCGGCCTCCTGGTTGAAGCGGGTGGCACTGGCCAGCGCGGCGATGTCCTTCGCCTGCAGCGCGTCGATGATCCGCTGGTCAGTCTGCAGGCTGTACAGGGAGAACAGGTTGAAGCCAGCCGCCAGCACGGTGACCAGGGCAACCGGCAGAAAGAACAGCAGCTGGTAGGGCAGGCGGAGGGACTTCATGGGTGGTCCCCATCCGCCTCCGGCTCGGGATCGGCGAAACGCGTGGCTATGTCGGCAAAACGCTCACGGCAGGCGATAAAGGCATCCACCACGTCCGGATCGAAATGGCTACCGCGTCCGGCAACGATGATCTGCGTGGTTTCGTCGAGACTCATCGGCGGCTTGTAAACACGCCGGCTCATCAGCGCATCGAAGACGTCGGCCAGCGCCATCAGGCGCGCCGACACCGGGATCGCATCGCCGGCATGGCCGCCGGGATAGCCGCTGCCATCCCACTTCTCGTGGTGCCCCAAGGCAATCTCACGGGCGATGCACAGGAAAGCGAAGGCCTCGCCGGCCTGGGCGGCGGAGGCCTCGTCGGCGCTCTCCAGGGCCTGGGCCATGGCCTTGTCGATGGCATCGGCGCCAATGGCCGGGTGCGCCTTCATGATCTCGAATTCATCGGCGGTCAGCCGGCCGCGCTTGAGGAGGATGCTGTCGGGGATGCCGACTTTGCCGATGTCGTGCAGCGGCGCGGCCTTCACCACCATACCCAGGCGGGCGCCGCCCAACGCCGAGTTGAAACGGGGATGCACCGCCAGATGGCGGGCCAGCAGATCGACGTAGGTCTGGGTGCGCACGATGTGGCGTCCCGTCTCGTTGTCGCGGGCCTCGCTGAGACAGGCCAGGGCCCGCACGCTGAGCTCCTGCACCAGCAGGTTCTCGTTCATGCGCCGGCCGACCTCCCGCTCCAGCCACTCGTTCTCGTTGGCCAGCCGGTCGCGGGCCTGCTTGAGCTCCAGGTGGGTGCGCACCCGCGCCAGCACGATGGCCGGATTGATCGGCTTGGTGATGTAGTCCACGGCGCCCAGGGCCAGGCCGTGCTCCTCGTTCTCGGCGGCGTTCATGGCCGTCACGAAGATCACCGGAATATTGCGGGTAGCCGGGTCGGCATGCAGGTGCTGCAGCACTTCGTAGCCATCCATGCCTGGCATCATCACATCGAGCAGAATCAGGTCGGGACGCGGAGCAAGCCCCGCCGCCCGCAATGCCCGCTCGCCGGAGTTGGCGGCGCGCACCCGGTAGTGGGGTTGCAGCAGTTCGCCCAGCACAGCAAGATTCTGCGGCGTGTCGTCGACGATCAGGATCGTATGCTTCGCCGCAGGGGCCTCGGGCTTGTCGCTACTCGCGTAAATACTCATCAGGAAGTCTCCACCCGGGGCCGGGGTGTCAGCAAGGGCAGGAACGGGAGGACGGACCGCGCGGCACACGGCGCGCCCCACATGACATTCAGTTTAGCAACCCCACTACCGAAGCACCGGTACATTTTGTTGTCTCAGCCTTAACGGCGCCGAACCCGATGCCTTTAGCTGCACCATCCATCGTGCGCCCCTCCCGGCGCCCATCGACTCCGGCGGCTTTTCCGGAACCTGATAAGCTCAGCAGAAATAATGAGCTACGGAACCATTCGCCCCCTTAGCACTCCTACAACCAGAGTGCTAATATTGCTGCGAAGGAGGTAGTCGTCGATGTCCCAAACCCTGTCGTTTCCTGTCCCATCCGCGGTTGGCAGTCTGGATCAGTACATCCAGAGCGTGAATCGCATCCCGCTGCTGACCGAGAAGGAAGAATCCGACCTCGCCCACAGCTTCCGGGAGCACGAGGATCTGGAAGCGGCGCGCAAGCTGGTGCTGTCCCACCTGCGTCTGGTGGTCGCCATTGCGCGCGGCTATCTTGGTTATGGCCTGCCCCATGCGGACCTGATCCAGGAAGGCAACGTGGGCCTGATGAAGGCCGTCAAGCGTTTCGACCCGGACCGCGGCGTGCGGCTGGTGTCTTTCGCGATCCACTGGATCAAGGCCGAGATCCACGAGTACATCGTCAAGAACTGGCGCCTGGTCAAGATCGCCACCACCAAGGCCCAGCGCAAGCTGTTCTTCAACCTGCGCAGCCTGAAGAGCAGCAGCAACACGCTGCAGGGTGAGGAAGTACTGGCGGTCGCCGATCAACTGGGCGTCAAGCCGGAAGAGGTCCGCGAGATGGAGACCCGCCTGTCCGGCCAGGACGTGGCACTGGAAAGCGGGCCGGACGACGAGGAAGAACGTTTTGCGCCGATCGCCTATCTGGCCGATCCGCACGCCGAACCGTCCGAAGTCATCGCCCAGCGTCAAGCCTCGCGCCTGCAGGACGTGGGCCTGCACGAAGCGCTGGCCAACTTGGACGAGCGCAGCCGGACCATCGTGCAGCGCCGCTGGCTGACCGAAGGCGATGCCGCCACACTGCACGAACTGGCCGCCGAATACGGCGTATCCGCCGAGCGCATCCGCCAGATCGAAGCCAAGGCCATGCAAAAGATGCGCAGCCATCTGGCCGCACTGGCCTGAACGCCCCACGCAGCCCAGACATAGAAGAACTCAGGGTCTGAACCTCCCCTTGTGAGGGAACTCCCTTCACCGCATCCGACGCCCCCACTCTGGGAGCGTCCAGGGCTGTCTTTTATTTCCCGGCTAGCAGGCGCTTCAGGTCGGCGACGATGGCCGCCGGCTTTTCACCGTGCTTGATATATAGGCGCAGCCGCCCCTGCGGATCGAAGACATAGGTACCGGTGGAGTGATCCACCGTGTAGCGGCCGCCCTGCACATCCCCCTGCATCTGGTAGAACACCTTGAAATCCCGAGCCACGGCCTGCGTCGTGGCCAGGTCGCCGTATAGACCGACGAAACGGGAATCGAAGGCCGGCACGTACTGGGCAAGCAGTTCCTGGGTATCCCGCTCCGGGTCGACAGTGATGAACAGCACCTGCACCCTGTCGGCATCCGGCCCCAGCTCACGCATCACCTGCGCCATGTTGAGCAGATTGGTGGGGCACACGTCCGGGCACTGGGTGTAGCCGAAGAACAGGGTCACGACCTTGCCCTTGTAGTCGGCCAGCGTACGCGCCTGACCGCGATGATCGGTCAGATGAAATCCGCTCGCATAATTCGCCCCGGTGATATCCGTGCTGGCGAAACCCTCCCGTGGCCCGCTGCCGCCCTCCGGCGAACACGCCGCCAGCACGCAAAGTGCTGCAAAACCAGCAATGCTGCATCGCAACAACGCAAACATTTAAAAAATCCTTATGGTTCAATTAACTGCGTTTTCAATAAGTGCACTACAAAACGCAGGGCGATGCTACACTGGCGCCAGAATTTGATCTGGGTCAAAAAGACTCAGACGGGCCTGGAGGAGACGCCATGGCTATAACAATGAAAGAAGCTGCGGGCGCGCGATCATGGGTCGCGCGCCCCAACTGCTCCCTGACGCCAATACTGCGTCGTGGCGTGATCGCCCTGATCCTCGTCGCGAGCCTCGTCATCAGCGCGGCCTTTCTGCTGGCCGGTGCCTGGTTGGTATTACCTTTCGCCGGCCTCGAACTCTTCCTGCTGTATCTCGCCCTGCGCGCCATCGACCGCCGGGCATTCGACTACGAATCCATCCAGCTCGACGACGACAGCCTGATCGTCTCGACCCGCCTGTCTTCCGCTTCGTTCCAGCAACGCTTTCACGCGGCCTGGGCTCGCGTCACGTTAGAAGCCGCCGACGGCCCCGACCCGCTGGTATGCATCCGCTCCCACGGTCACGCGGCCCGGGTAGGACGCCTGCTGACACCGGACGAACGCAGACTGCTTTTCTCGGATCTGTCCCGCCACCTCGCCAGACCTCACTAGCGCCGACGCGGGCCCGATCATCCCACGAAAAGAGAGGTAGAGACTTGAGCCAAACCGCCCCCCGCCTCCAGGCCAGACTTCTCGCTGCACTCGGCCTCGTCTTCGCTTCCGGCTCCGCTCTCGCCGACTTCACGTGGAATTTTCCCAAGCCCGTCACTCCGATCGGGCGTGACACGCTGTCGATGCACAACCAGTTCATGATCATCATCACGGTACTGTTCGTGGTGGTGTTCGCAATCATGGTGTATTCCATGATTGCGCATCGCAAGAGCATCGGCGCCGAACCCGCCCGCTTCAGCGGCCCACGCGGCGCCTTGCAGTGGTTCTGGGTGCTGGTGCCCTTCGCGATCCTGCTCTTCATCGACTTCGTCCTGATGGGCATCCCGGCCTTCCATGCGGTGATCGACATGGAGGACACCCGCACCAAGGCCGACATGGTGCTCAAGGTGACCGGCATGCAGTGGAAGTGGCAGTACGAATACCCGGACTCCGGCATCAAGTACATCAGTACCCTGACCACCCCCCGCGAGCAGATCGAGGGCAAGGAGGCCAAGGGCGAGCACTACCTGCTCGAAGTGGACAACCCCGTGGTGCTGCCGGTCGGCAAGAAGGTGCGCATCCTGCTCACCTCCACCGACGTGATCCACACCTGGTGGGTGCCCCAGTTCGGCGTCAAGCGCGATGCGATTCCCGGTTTCCTGCGGGAAACCTGGGTACGCATCGAGGAGCCCGGCATCTACCGCGGCCAGTGCGCCGAGCTGTGCGGCAAGGATCACGGCTTCATGCCGGTGGTCGTCAAGGCCGTGCCGGAAGCCGAATACGTGGCCTGGGTGGACAAGAAGAAGACCGAACTGGCCGCTGCGGCGGCCAGTGGCGACCGCACCTGGACCCGCGACGAGCTGATGGCCCACGGCAAGGAAACCTACGACAAGATCTGCGCCGCCTGCCACCAGGCCACCGGCCAGGGCCTGCCGCCGGCCTTCCCGGCGCTCGCCGGCAGCAAGATCGTCAATGGTCCGCTGCTGTCGCCGGACGGCAAGCTGATCCCCGACAGCCACGTGGACCGGGTCATGAACGGCAAGGCCGGCACTGCGATGCAGGCCTTCAAGACCACCCTGTCCGACGCCGATCTTGCCGCCGTCATCACCTACGAGCGCAACAGCTTCGGCAACACCAAGGGCGACATGATCCAGCCCGCCCAGATCAAGGCACTTCGCTGAGGAGCCCAGCATGAACACCGCGTCCCATGCCCTCGATCACCATGACGGCCACCACCCCACCGGTCTGCTGCGCTGGCTCACCACCACCAATCACAAGGACATCGGCACGATGTACCTGAGCTTCTCCCTGCTGATGTTCTTCGTCGGCGGGGCGATGATCCTCGGGGTGCGCGCCGAACTGTTCCAACCCGGCCTGCAGCTGATGAAGCCGGAGTTCTTCAACCAGCTGATCGGCGTGCATGCGCTGGTGATGATCTTCGCGGCGCTGATGCCGGCCGCCACCGGCTTCGCCAACTGGATGATCCCGCTGATGATAGGCGCGCCGGACATGGCCCTGCCGCGCCTCAACAACTGGGGCTTCTGGCTGCTGCCGCCGGCCGCCCTGCTGCTGACGATGCCCTTCTTCCTGGCGCTGTTCGGCATCGGCGACGGCGCCGTCGCCACCGGCTGGACCCTCTACGCACCGCTGTCCGTGCAGGGCGGCATCGGGGTGGATTTCGCGATCTTCTCGATCCACATCCTCGGCATCAGCTCGATCATGGGCTCGATCAACATCATCGCCACCATCCTCAACATGCGCGCCCCCGGCATGACGCTGATGAAGATGCCGCTGTTCTGCTGGGGCTGGCTGGTCACCGCGGTGCTGCTGATCATCACCCTGCCGGTGCTCGCCGGCGGCGTGACCATGCTGCTCACCGACCGCCACTTCGGCACCCATTTCTTCAACGCTGCCGGCGGCGGCGACCCGATCCTGTTCCAGCACCTGTTCTGGTTCTTCGGCCACCCGGAGGTCTACATCCTGCTGCTGCCGGTGTGGGGCCTGATGCCCCACGTGCTGTCAACCTTCACCCGCAAACCGATCTACGGCCATACCGCCCAGGTGTGGTCCTTCGTCGCGATTGGCGTGCTGGGCCTGATCGTGTGGGCCCACCACTTCCTTACCTCCGGTCTGCCGGTTCCGGCCCTGCTGTATTTCATGTACAGCACCATGTCGATCTCGCTGCCGCTGGCGGTGCTGTTCTTCTGCTGGATCGCCACCATGTGGCGCGGCGCGATGAGCTTCGAGACGCCAATGCTGTTCGCCCTCGGCTTCATCGTACTGTTCGGCATCGCCGGGCTGACCGGCCTCGTGCTGGCCGACGTGGCCGCCGACGCCCAGTATCACCACAGCTACTTCGTGGTGGCCCACTTCCACTACGCGCTGTTCGCCGGCGGCATCATGGGCGTGATGACCGGCGTGTACTACTGGCTGCCCAAATGGACCGGCCACATGTATAGCGAGAAGCTCGGCAAGCTGCACTTCTGGCTGACCGTGATCAGCTTCAACTTCACCTTCATGCCCCAGTTTTTCCTGGGCCTCGCCGGCATGCCCCGGCGCATTCCCGACTACGCATTGCAGTTCGCCGAATTCAATGCGATATCCACGGTAGGGGCCTTCGCGCTGGGCCTGTCGCAACTGATCTTCGCCTACAACGTGTGGCGCTGCGTGAAAGGCGGCGACAAGGCGACCGACCGGGTGTGGGAAGGCACCGAGGGGCTGGAATGGGAACTCAGCTCCCCGCCGCCCCACCACTCCTGGGAAACCCAGCCCGTCATCAAAGCAGGCTGATCAAGTAGGAGGACATCATGCATTTCACGTCCGATGACCTGGCCGAGCGCCGTCGCGCTTCGTCACGCTTCGCCTGGATACTCGGCGCCATCGCGCTGGGCCTGTACCTGATCGGCTTCCTGATCGAGCGCTGACACCGCCATGCGGGAAGCCGCCCTCAATCCGCCGCCGCACCGGCACGGCAGGCTGGTCATCCGCCTGTTGCTGGTGGCGGCGGCCTTCTTCGCCTTCGGCTTTGCGCTGGTACCGCTCTACGACACCCTGTGCCGCGCGGTGGGCTTCAACGGCAAAACCTTGAAGGACACCATCCAGGCCAAAGACGTACCGCCGAGCGCGGTGAATTACGCCCGCAGCCTGGGCGTGCAATTCACTTCCACGCTGATGCCCGGCCTGCCGTGGGAGATCCGCCCCCTCGAGCCATCCATCGAGATCCATCCCGGCGAACTGCGCACCACCCGCTTCCTGGTCCGCAATCTGTCCGACCAGACCATCGTCGGCCAGGCCGTGCCCAGCGTATCGCCGACCGTGGCGGCCCGCCATTTCCGCAAGCTCGACTGTTTCTGCTTCAAGCAACAGACCCTCGCCCCCGGCGAGAGCCGCGAGATGGCCCTGACCTTCGTCATCGACGGCGACATCGGCGAGGAAGTCAGCGAGCTGACGCTGGCCTACGCCTTCTTCCCGGCACCGAATCCTAACTAGGGAGTCCGCCTTGAACGCCTCGCACGCCAACTCCGCCGCGCCGCACGCCGGCCACTACTATGTGCCGCAGCCCACCCTCTACCCGGTCTTCCTGTCGGGCGGCATGTTCCTGCTGGCGCTGGGCTTCATCCTGCTGATGAACAAGTTCGCGCCGGGGCCATGGGTGATGGCTGGCGGTTCGGCGGTGATCATCTTCGTGCTGTTCAAGTGGTTCGGCGCGGTGATCGCCGAAAACCAGCGCGGCGCCTACACCGACTGGGAGGACAAGTCCTTCCGCCAGGGCATGGTGTGGTTCATCGGTTCGGAGGTGATGTTCTTCGCAGCCTTCTTCGGCGCGCTGTTCTACTGCCGCAACATCTCGGTGCCGGCCCTCGCCCACATGGACCCGGCCTTCACGCTGTACAAGGACTTCACCGCCGCCTGGCCGACTGCCGGCCCGAAGGGCGCTCCGTTCACGCCGATGGGCGCCTGGGGCATCCCGGCGATCAACACGGCCCTGCTGCTGAGCTCCGGCGTCACGCTGACCTTTGCCCACTGGGGCCTGATGAAGGGCTCCCGCAGCCAGCTCAACCTGGGCCTGATCCTCACCGTACTGCTCGGCGTGATCTTCCTCGGCTTCCAGGCCTACGAATACCACCATGCCTACACCGAAATGGGCCTGACGATGGGCGCCGGCGTGTATGGCGCCACCTTCTTCATGCTGACCGGCTTCCACGGTTTCCACGTCACACTAGGCGCGATCATGCTGGCCGTCGTCACCGGCCGCTGCCTGGCCGGGCACTTCGACGCCAGACGCCACTTCGCCTTCGAGGCGGTGGCCTGGTACTGGCACTTCGTGGATGTGGTGTGGCTGCTGCTGTTCGTCGTGGTCTATTGGCTCTAGCGCCCCACGGCGCCGAAATGCCAGGCCAGCAGCAGGCCGAGAAAGAGCACAAGGGAGAGGTAGACGCGCAAGGTGAGCGCCCGCACAACCCGGTCGCCGTTGCCTTTGTCGCGATACAGGAAGAACAAGCCCGAAAAGAGGCTGCCGACCACCAGCAACAGCATGAACACCACGGCCAACTTGAATGCCACAGCCCGCTCCCCGAACCCGGTTCGCCGATTGTGCGCCGGCGTCCGGGCCATCACAAGCGGCCGCCGCTTCCGCCCTTCCCTGTGGGGCGGCGTGCTTTCGCTGGCCGTCGCCGCCGGCTGCCTCCAGCTCGGCCACTGGCAGTACGGCAAGGCCGAACGCAAGCAGGCCGCCCAGGCCGTGCTCGACCAGCGCAGCACCGACGCGCCGGTCAGCCTTGGCAGCACGCCGATGGATGCCGACAGCCTGCGCTCGCGGCCAGTGCTGATCCGTGGCCGCTTCGAGACCGAACGCCAGTTCCTCGTCGACAACCGTGTCCATCGGGAACAGGCCGGCTACCACGTGATCACCCCCTTCCACATCGACGGCGGCAACATGCGCGTGCTGGTGAACCGCGGCTGGATTCCGGCTTCCGCCCGCCACACGGACATTCCACAGGTGGATACGCCGAGCGGCCCGCTGGAGCTGCGCGGCACCGCCGTCGTACCGAGCACCCGCTTCTTCACGCTGGGCGACGGCGACAGCACCAACTGGCAGCCGGTCTGGCAGAACCTCGACCTGGCCCGCTTCGTCCGGCTCGTACCGTGGCCGGTGCAACCGGTGGTGGTACAGCTGGATGCCGCCGCGCCTGCCGGCTTCGTGCGCGACTGGCCGCGCCCGGACGAGCGCCTCGAACGCCATCTTTCCTACGCCTATCAGTGGTACGGCTTCGCCGCCTCCGCGATGCTGATCTGGCTGGCCCTCGGCTGGAGGCGCCGCTGATGCGCCGCTACCGCCCGCTGCTATTGATCCTGGCCTTGCTGCTGATGCCCTTCGCAGTCGGCGCAGGGTTGTATGCCTGGGGCTGGCATCCGGACCAACCCGGCAACCACGGCGAACTGCTGTCCCCGCCGCGCGCGCTGCCGCCGCTGGCCGACGCTTCCGGCCAGCCTCTCGGCAAACAGGACTTCGACGGCCACTGGAGCCTGGTGGTCGCCGGCCCCGGCCCTTGCGACACCGCCTGCCGCAACTGGATCGTCGCCACCCGCCAGATCCACGTCGCCCTCTACAAGCAGATGCCGCGGGTCCAGCGCACCTGGCTGTCCGATCAGGCAGCGCCCGACGTCGCCCCGCTGCACGCCCTGCAACCCGACCTGCATGCCGCCGTGGCGCGCAGCGCCGCCGCCCGCGCGGCCTTCGACCTGGATGGGCACGGGCACCGGGTGTACGTGGTGGACCCGCTCGGCAAGATCATCCTGCGCTACGCCCCCGACGCCGACCCGCACAACATCCTGAAGGACATGGAACGCCTGCTCCGCTATGCCTGGGCCGGCTGAGAACGCATTCCCCGGAGAGACCACGATGCCGACGACCTTCCGCAGCACCGCCGCCCCCGCGCCTCTCGGCCTGCGCCTCGCCGCCTTCCTGACCCAGTGCAAACCGCGGGTGAACAGCCTGATCGTGTTCACCGCGCTGATCGGCATGTTCCTCGCCGTACCCGGCTGGCCGCCGGCCGGCCTGATGCTCGCCGCCACCGTCGGCATCGCGCTGGTGGCCGGTGCCGCCGCGGCGATCAACTGCCTGGTGGAGCGGAGCATCGACGCCCGCATGGCACGTACCCGCGGCCGTCCGCTGCCGCTGGGGCTGATCAGCCCGGCGGAGACCCTCGGCCTGGCCTGCCTGACCGGCGGCTCGGGCCTGTGGCTGCTGCACGTGGCGGTCAATCCGCTGACCATGTGGCTGACCCTCGCCACCTTTCTCGGCTACGCCATCGTCTACACCGTGATCCTGAAACCGGCCACCCCAATGAACATCGTCATCGGCGGTGCTTCCGGCGCCATGCCGCCGGTGCTCGGCTGGGCGGCAATGACGGACAGCATCGGCCTGCCGGCGCTGGCCCTGTTCCTCATCATCTTCCTGTGGACGCCGCCCCACTTCTGGGCACTGGCCTGCTACCGGCGCGAGGAATACGCCCGCGCCGGCCTGCCGATGCTGCCGGTCAGCCACGGCGTGGCGCTGACCTGCCTGCACATCCTGCTATACACCATCCTGCTGGCGGCCGTGTCCTACCTGCCGTGCACGCTGGGCCTGTCCGGCGGCGTCTATCTGGCGCTGGTCAGCCTGCTCAACCTGGGCTACCTGCGGGAGGCCTGGACCCTGTGGCGCGATTACTCGGACGCCCGTGCGCGGCACGCCTTCCGCTATTCGCTGATCTACCTCACCGGCCTGTTCGCGGCCCTCTTCCTGGACCGCCTGGCATGAGGGCGCGCCCATCCGGCCGGCGTAGCCTCGCCATCGTCGCTTTCCTGCTTGCCCTGGTGGTGGTTTCCCTCGGGGCCTGGGTGCGCCTGTCCGACGCCGGCCTCGGTTGCCCGGACTGGCCCGGCTGCTATGGTCATCTGGTTGGCGTGCCGGAACGTGCCCACGAAGTAAGCGCTGCGGAAACGGCCTTCGGCCAGCGCATCGAGGCCGGCAAGGCCTGGAAAGAGATGATCCACCGCTACGCCGCCGGCACGCTGGGTCTGTGCATCGCCGGCCTGGCGGTGCTCGGCTGGCGGCAACGCGCCCGGCGCAAGCCGACGCTCGAACTGGCCCTGCTCGCCGTGGTGCTGGTACAGGCTACCCTCGGCATGCTGACCGTCACCCAGTTGCTGAAGCCGGTGATCGTCACCTGCCACCTGCTCGGCGGCATGACGACACTGGCGCTGCTGGCGGCCCTGGTGCTGCGGGAAGGGCGCGGTCTCCGTCCGGCGGCAGGCACCAGCGCCAGTCTGCGGGCGCACGCCGGCGCGGCGCTGGCCACGGTCATCGTGCAGATCGCCCTCGGTGGCTGGGTCAGCAGCAACTACGCCGCGGCCATCTGTCCGGACTTTCCAACCTGCCAGGGCAGCTTCAGCCCGCCGCTGGATTTCCATCATGCCTTCACGCTGGACCGCGAACTGGGCATCACCGCCAGCGGCGCCCTGCTGCCAGCCAGCGCCTTGACCGCCATCCACTGGACGCATCGCCTGTTCGCCGGCGTGGTGCTGCTGGTCGCCGGCGGCCTCGGCGTCCGCCTGCTGGCCCGCCGACACAGCCATTGGCCTGGCCTTGCACTGCTCGGCGCACTGGGCCTGCAGATCGGACTGGGCATCGCCAACGTGCTGCAGCAACTGCCGCTGCCGTTGGCCGTCGCCCACAACACCGGCGCTGCGCTGCTGCTATGCGTCACCCTGGCCGTGGTCCTGCCCCTTTTGCAGAAGAAAAAAGCCCGCCACCGGCAACCGGTAGCGGGCTTTCCGCGACGTTTCGACAAGCTGGATACGGAATCGGCACGCTGAATGACGGGAGCGCCGGGACCGGACGCTCCCTGCTTGTTAGGACGAATCTGTGGGGGCGGACGAGTTCGCCCTCACAGGAGCCCCCCGCAGGGGATACCCCCTGGCTTACTGCCCGAGGGCGGTCAGCAGCTTGCCGTGGATGCCGCCGAAACCACCATTGCTCATGACCAGGATCCGATCACCGTCGCGGGCTTCAGCGACGATGGCGGCCACCAGCGCCTCCAGATCATCCTCGACCACCGTTTTGCCAGCGATCGGCGCCAAGGCCGCGCGGGCGTCCCAACCCAGGTTGGCGGCGTAGCAGAAGACCTTGTCGGCCTGGGTCAGGCTGGCCGGTAGCTGGTCCTTCATCACGCCGAGCTTCATGGTGTTGGAGCGCGGCTCCAGCACCGCCAGGATGCGCGCATCACCAACCTGGCGGCGCAGGCCTTCGACGGTCAGCGTGATCGCGGTCGGGTGATGGGCGAAATCGTCATACACCGCCACCCCGCGCACCGTGCCACGCAGTTCGAGGCGGCGCTTGACGCCCTCGAAACGGCTCAGCGCATCCAACGCCACTTCCGGCGTAACCCCCACGTGCCGCGCCGCGGCGATCGCCGCCAGCGCATTGGCGCGATTGTGACGGCCGGACAAAGGCAAGCGGCGGCGTCCGATCTCCTTGCCCAGGTGACGGACCACCACCTCGTCCTCGCTGGCCCCCTCCACCACCGACCAGCCCGCCGCGTCGTTGAACCATTCCAGCTCGGACCAGCAGCCGCGCTGCATGACCCGCGGCAGGGATTCTTCGGCGGCATTGGCGACGATGCGGCCGAGCCGCGGCACGGTGCGCACCAGGTGGTGGAACTGGGTTTCGATGGCCGCCAGGTCGGAGAAGATGTCGGCATGATCGAACTCCAGGTTGTTCAGGATCAGCGTCCGCGGACGGTAATGAACGAACTTGGAGCGCTTGTCGCAGAAGGCCGTATCGTATTCGTCGGCCTCGATAACGAAGAACGGCGACTCGGTCAGCCGTGCCGACAGGCCGAAGTTCTTCGGCACGCCGCCGACCAGGAACCCCGGATTGAGGCCGGCATCCTCGAGGATCCAGGCCAGCAGCGAAGTGGTGGTGGTCTTGCCGTGGGTACCGGCAACGCCCAGCACCCAGCGCCCCTGCAGCACGTTCTCGGCCAGCCATTGAGGACCCGACACATAGGGCAGGCCCTTGTCGAGGATCTCCTCCAGCAGCGGATTGCCGCGGGAAATCGCGTTGCCGACGACGAACATGTCCGGCTCCAGGTCGAGCTGCTCAACCCCGTAGCCCTCGACGAGGCGGATGCCCTGCTCTTCGAGCTGGGTGCTCATCGGCGGATAGACGTTGGCATCGCAGCCCGTCACGGTATGGCCGGCAGCCCGCGCCAGCAGGGCCACGCCGCCCATGAAGGTTCCGCAGATTCCAAGAATGTGTATGTGCATTATTCGTCTAAGCGACAGAAACAGTGCCGCAACAGTCGTGTGTAGAATGGTTGGCATTCTAATCGAACGGGGAGCTCCGACCGCCCATGCCGCGCCCTGCCGTTCCACACCGCAGCAATCTGCGCCGCGAGATCGCCGCCCTGGCGGCCCGCATGATCGCCGAAGACGGCATCAGCGATTATGGCTTTGCCAAGCGCAAGGCCGCCCGCCAGCTCGGCGCCCTCGCCGCCGACGAACTGCCCAACAACGCGGAGATCGAAGCCGAAGTCCGCACTTACCTCGCCGTTTTCCAGGACGAAGAACACCTGGAGCGCCAGTACGTCATGCGCTCGGCCGCCGTCGCAGTGATGCGCGAACTGGAGCCTTTCCGTCCTTACCTCACCGGACCGGTGCTGGAAGGCACCGCCGGTCGCTACTCGGAAGTAGAGATCGACCTGTTCCCCGAGAGCGCCAAGGAAGTGGAGATTTTCTTCCTCAACAACGACGTCGCCTACGAACACCGGGAGCCGCGCCGCAACCAGCCCGACGGCCCGGAAGCCATCCTCGTCTTCGACTGGGACGACATCCCGTTCAAGCTGCGCATCTACTCCCCCGACGTGGAGCGCCTGAACCGCCGCGGCAACCATGGCGCACGCCAGATGGAACGCGCGCGCCTGTCCGTCGTCGAAGCGCTCATCAACGAAACTTCGGCAGAAGCCCACATCCATCCATGAGTCGCAGCACCACCCTCGCCCTCGTCACCGCCGTCGCCCTGACCTCCGGAGCGGCCGGTTTGTATACCTCCTACGCCAGCAACGCCATCGCCGCGACACCGGCAAGCAACCTATCCCAGACCCAGCGCACCGCGCTCGGTAAGCTGCTGGCACTCGATCTGCCCGACGCCAAGGGCACCCAGCAACCGTTCTCGGCCTGGAAGGGCAAGGTGCTGGTCGTCAACTTCTGGGCCACCTGGTGCCCGCCGTGCCGCAAGGAGATCCCGGCGTTCTCGGCCCTGAGCCGCAAATATGCCGGCAAAGGCGTGCAATTCGTCGGCGTGAGCATCGATACTGCCAAGAATGTGGCCGGCTTCCTGGCCAAGCAACAGGTCGCCTACCCGCTGGTGATTGCCGATCCGTCCCTGGTCCAGCTCACCGAGGAACTCGGCAACAGCTCCCAGGGCCTGCCTTTCACGTTGGTCATCGATCGCAACGGCAGCATCAGCCTGGTCAAGCTGGGCGAATTGTCCGAGCAGGAGCTGGACCGCAAACTCGCCGAACTGAGCAAGTCCTGACGCTTCCGAGCAGGGCTGCGCGGTGGACAACTTGCGCGTAATTACGGCAAACTTGCACTCATGACGCGCAAAACCCGCACCCAGGAAGCCCATAATGACAACCCGCCGCAACAGCGGATTCTCGTTTTGCATGGTCCCAACCTGAACCTGCTCGGCCGCCGGGAGCCCGGCATCTACGGACTGACGACCCTCGCCGACATCCATGTCGCGATGGAAAGTCGGGCCAAAGCCGACGGCGTACTGCTGGAGTCCTTCCAGAGCAACCACGAGGGCGAACTGATCGACCGCGTGCAGGCTGCGGAAAGCGAAGCCGTCGATTTCATCGTCATCAATCCGGCAGGCTACACGCACACCAGCGTCGCACTGCGGGACGCCCTCGCCGGCGTCGCCATTCCGTACGTCGAAGTGCACCTGTCGAACATCCACGCCCGCGAGCCGTTCCGCCATCACTCCTACTTTTCCGACAAGGCGGTGGGAGTGATCTGCGGGCTGGGCGCCCAGGGCTACCAACTCGCCCTCGAATTCGCCCTCGCCCGTCTGCGCGCAGCTCGCGCCTGAACAAGACATCGGCGGGCCGGCCATGCTGCCGGCCGCCTCACATATCAAGGGGAATAATATGGATCTTCGCAAGCTCAAGAAATTGATCGACCTGGTCCAGGAGTCTGGCATCTCCGAGCTGGAAGTCACCGAAGGCGAGGAAAAAGTCCGCATCGCCAAGCACATCTCCGGCCCCGCGCCGGTCAGCTACGTCGCCCAGGCCCCCGTTGCGCCGGTCGCCGTCAGCGCTCCCGCCTTCGCCTCGGCAGCACCTGTCGCTGCCGCAGCCGAATCGGCCCTGCCGGAGGGCAATGTGGTCAAGTCGCCCATGGTCGGTACCTTCTACCGCGCCTCCGCGCCGGGCGCCAAGCCCCTCGTCGAAGTGGGCCAGAGCGTCGCCGTCGGCGACGTGCTGTGCATCATCGAAGCCATGAAGCTGATGAACGAGATCGAAGCCGAAGTAGCCGGCACCGTGAAGGCCATCCTCGTCGAAAACGGCGAGCCGCTGGAATACGGCGAACCCCTCTTCGTCATCGGCTAAATCATGGCGATGTTCGAAAAAATCCTGATCGCCAACCGGGGCGAGATCGCCCTGCGTGTGCTGCGCGCCTGCCGCGAACTGGGCATCAAGACCGTCGCGGTCCATTCCGAGCCGGACGCCGAGGCCAAGTACGTCAAGCTGGCCGACGAGTCGGTCTGTATCGGCCCGGCCTCGTCGGCCCTCAGCTACCTCAACATCCCGGCGCTGATCTCGGCCGCTGAAGTCACCGACGCGGAAGCCATCCACCCGGGCTACGGCTTCCTGTCCGAGAACGCCGACTTCGCCGAGCGGGTCGAGCAGTCCGGCTTCGTCTTCATCGGCCCGCGCGCCGAAACCATCCGCCTGATGGGTGACAAGGTTTCCGCAAAGGATGCCATGAAGGCGGCTGGCGTGCCCTGCGTGCCCGGCTCCGACGGTGCGCTGCCGGAAGACCCGAAGGAAATCGTCAAGATCGCCCGGGCCATCGGCTACCCGGTAATCATCAAGGCCGCCGGCGGCGGCGGCGGTCGCGGGATGCGCGTGGTGCACACCGAGGCCGCGCTGATCAACGCCGTCACGACGACCCGCGCCGAAGCCGGTGCAGCCTTCGGCAATCCGACGGTTTACATGGAGAAGTTCCTGGAGAATCCGCGTCACGTGGAAATCCAGATCCTGGCCGACCAGCACGGCAACGCCATCTACCTGGGCGAACGCGACTGCTCCATGCAGCGCCGCCACCAGAAGGTCATCGAGGAAGCCCCCGCTCCGGGTATCGAGCGCCGCCATATCGCCCGTATCGGCGAGCGTTGCGCCGAGGCCTGCCGCAAGATCGGCTACCGGGGCGCCGGTACCTTCGAATTCCTGTACGAGAACGGTGAGTTCTACTTCATCGAGATGAACACCCGTGTGCAGGTCGAACACCCGGTCACCGAGCTGATCACCGGCGTGGACATCGTGCAGGAACAGATCCGCGTCGCCGCCGGCCAGAAGCTCAACTACCGGCAGAAGGACATCGAGTTCCGCGGCCATGCAATCGAATGCCGCATCAACGCGGAAGATCCGTTCAAATTCACCCCCTGCCCCGGCAAGATCACCAACTGGCACGTGCCCGGTGGCCCCGGCATCCGCGTCGACTCCCACGTATATAGCGGCTACACCGTGCCACAGCACTACGACTCGATGATCGGCAAGCTGATCGCCTACGGCGACACCCGCGACCAGGCCATCCGCCGCATGCGCATCGCGCTGTCTGAGATGCTGGTGGAAGGCATCAAGACCAACATCCCGCTGCACCAGGAACTGATGCTCGATGCCCGCTTCGTCGAGGGCGGCACCAGCATCCACTACCTGGAGCACAAGCTGGCGGGCCGCAACGACGTCAGCAAGAACTGATGATGGCGCGCCCCCACTCGCTCAATCCGTCATCCAAGGAGGCCTGAATGTGGATCTCGGTCATCCTGCAGGCTGACGCGACCCGCGCCGAAGCCTTGTCAGAAGCCCTGATGGAGCACGGCGCACTGTCGGTCAGCATCGACGATGCAGATGCCGGCACCGACGCGGAAAAACCCCAGTTCGGCGAGCCGGGCATGCACCCGGCCAGCCTGTGGGACCACAGCCGGGTCGTCGCGTTGTTCGACACCGACACCGATCTCGCCACGGCACTGGCCACCGCCTCGGCTGCCGCTGGGCTGGAAACGGTGCCGCCGTTCACCATCGAAGAGGTCGAAGAACAGAACTGGGTGCAGCTCACCCAGAGCCAGTTCGATCCGATCCGCATCACCGAGCGGCTGTGGATCGTGCCGTCGTGGCACGAATCCCCGGATGCGGACGCGATCAACCTGGTGCTCGACCCGGGCATGGCTTTCGGCACCGGCTCGCATCCCACCACCCGCCTGTGCCTCGAATGGCTGACCGGTGAGATCACGCCGGGCGTCAGCGTCCTCGACTACGGCTGCGGCTCCGGCATCCTGGCGATTGCCGCCGCCAAGCTGGGGGCCGGTGAGGTCACCGGCGTGGACATCGACGAGAAGGCGGTCGACACCGCAGCCGACAACGCTGCCAACAACGGCGTCAGCCTGCACCTGCAGGTTTCGGCCAAGCCCCTCGACGGCACCTTCCAGCGCGTCGTCGCCAACATCCTGACCAATCCGCTCAAGATGCTGGCCCCGCTGCTCGCCGCCCGCGTCGCCCCCGGCGGCAAGCTGGCCCTGTCCGGCGTACTGGAAGCCCAGGCCGGCGACGTCATCGAAGCCTACGCCCCCTTCATCGCCCTGCATGTGGGTGCCACCCTGGACGGCTGGGTCCGCCTCGAAGGCGAGCTGCCGTTATCGGCCGAGTCATGATCCTTGCGCGCTGCCCGGCGTGCTCAACCACCTTCCGGGTGCGTCCCGAGCAATTGAGCGCCCGCCACGGGCGGGTGCGCTGCGGCCAGTGCCAGCATCCCTTCAACGCGCTGGAAAACCAGGTCGAGGAAGAGGCGCTGGCCGACGACCTGCCGCGGGAGCCGGTGCATGCCCCCGCGGTCAGCACGGCCCCGTCGCTGTTTGTCCTGCAGGAAAAGCCCCCTGAAACAACCGGCGATCCCGCGGAGCCTCCCCTGGACGACGCCGCCCCATTCCCGGCAGAACCTGCCCGG
The DNA here is from genome assembly GCF_002028455.1 of Zoogloea sp. LCSB751. Lineage (GTDB taxonomy): Bacteria > Pseudomonadota > Gammaproteobacteria > Burkholderiales > Rhodocyclaceae > Zoogloea. Next base: position 117,763 of record NZ_MWUM01000012.1, read on the forward strand.
GAAGAAGCGCCGGCTCCCGACAGCACAGCCACAGACGAAGTGGCGTCGCCGGGCGAGCCGACCCCGCCGACTTCACAAACGGAAGCCCCCGCGGACAGCGATGCACTGGAGGCCCCGGCGTTCATCACCTTCGAAGACGAGCAAGCCCCATCGTCCGATGCCCCGCCTGAGGCACCACAGAGCGTGGACGAACGCATCGAACCCATAGGCGAAATCCAGTTCGAAGCCCTCGACCAATGGCCGGAAGAAGACATCCAACCCACGCCCGAGGCGTCTACGGCGGACGAAGCCCTGGCCGACGATGCGCTAGACGAGGATGAAGATGGATCGGCGGCAGACGCCGGAGCCCCCGTTGCCCCATTCGCGTTCAAGCCCGATTGGCCGGACGCGTCTGAACTCGACCTGAAGAGCCCCCCCGACGCATCCCTCATCGACGAAGGTCCGCTGGATTTCGACTCGCTGCTGCACAAGAAGGTGGTGGACGACACCCCCGGCACACCCTTGCAGGCACTGGAGGAGGACCTTCCGGTAGCAAGCGCCGAGGCACAGGCCTTGGCAAGCGGACTCCCGATCGAGCGCCCCCCTGCCGACGCCAGCTCAAGCGAGCCCGAGGAGGACGAGCCGGAAGAGCGCGAAGCCTTCACGGAAGAGCCTGAGGAGGCCACCGGTCCCTCTGCCCTGCAACAGGTGGCCTGGGCCGCCGGCGCCACGCTGCTGGTGCTGGCCCTGCTGGCCCAGGGGGTGCTGGTGTTCCGCAGCGAAATCGCCCAGTCATCAGCGCAGATGCGGCTTTTCATGGAGAGCGTATGTGCCGGCATGGGCTGCGAGCTGCCGCTGCCCCGCGAGTCCACATCGATCACCATCGAAAGCTCCGACATCCAGCCGGACGCCAGCCGGGAAGCCTTCTTCACCCTGCACGCCACCCTGCGCAACCGCGCCGAGTTTGCGCAGGCCTGGCCGCACCTCGAGATCACCCTGACCGACGCCCGCGACAAGGCCCTGGTCCGCCGGGTCCTGGAGCCCAAGCAATGGCTGCCCGCCGACATGCCCCAGGATGCCTTCCCGGCACGCAAGGAAGTGGCCGCCCGGGTCCGCTTCGAAGCGCCCGGCGTGGCCGCCGCCGGCTACCGGGTCTACGCGTTCTACCCCTGAACGGTCAGACCCGCGGGGGTAACATCCGGCAACATTCGCCCGCGCTCGCCCTGTCCGGGCGGACCCTATAATCGATTCGCCTACACCTTCCCGACGCCATGTCCACGCTCATCTGCGGTTCCATCGCCTTCGATTCGATCATGGTCTTCCAGGACCATTTCAAGAATCACATCCTGCCCGAGCAGATCCACATCCTGAACGTCTCCTTCCTGGTGCCCGAGATGCGCCGGGAATTCGGCGGCTGCGCCGGCAACATCGCCTACAACCTCAAGTTGCTCGGCGGCGATCCGCTGATCATGGCCACCGTCGGCGACGACGCCGGCCCCTACCTGGAACGCCTCGAGCGCCTCGGCCTGTCCCGCGCCCATGTCACCCACGTTCCCGGCACCTACACGGCCCAGGCCTTCATCACCACCGACCTGGACGACAACCAGATCACCGCCTTCCATCCGGGCGCGATGGTGCATTCCCACCTCAACAAGGTGGAGCACACCAAGGGCGTCACCCTCGGCATCGTCGCCCCCGACGGCCGCGACGGCATGCTGGAACACTCGCGCCAGTTCGCCGAGGCCGGCATCCCCTTCGTCTTCGATCCCGGCCAGGGCCTGCCGATGTTCAACGGCGAGGAATTGCTGGCCTGCCTGCAACTGGCCGACTACTGCACGGTCAACGATTACGAGGCGCGCCTGCTCAGCGAGCGCACCGGACGCAGCATCGAAACGCTGGCCAACGAGGTCAAGGCCTTGGTCGTCACCCGTGGCGGCGAAGGCTCCGAGATCTACACCGGCGGTCGCCGCATCGACATTCCATGCGCCCGCGCCGCCGCCCTCGAAGACCCCACCGGCTGTGGCGATGCCTACCGGGCCGGCCTGCTCTACGGCATCGAGCACGAACTGGACTGGGATCAGACCGGACGCTTGGCCTCGTTGATGGGCGCACTCAAGATTGCCAGCCGTGGCGGGCAAAACCACGCCCCCAACCGCGACCAGATCGCCGACGCCTACCGCACGGCTTTCGGCTCAACCCTGTGGTGAAAGGACACCCCATGCGACTCCTGACTCTGACCCTCGCCCTGCTGACCGCCGTCAACCTGACCGGCTGCGCCTCCGGCCTCGGTGGCGGCGACTATGAACGGACTGAAACCCGCCGCGTGATGAGCGTGCGCATGGGCGTCATCGAAGGCGTCCGCCCCGTGAAGCTGGAAGGCACCAATACGCCGCTCGGCACCGTTGCCGGCGCCGCCATTGGTGGCGTAGCCGGTAGCACGGTCGGTTCCGGCAAGGGCGCCGCAATCGCCGCAGTGGTCGGTGCCGTCGCGGGCGGCATCGCCGGTGCGGCCGCCGAAGAGGGCTTCACCCGCAAGCAGGGCGTGGAAGTCACCCTCAAGATGGACAACGGCGAACTGCTGGCCATCGTGCAGGAAGACGGCGGCGAGAACTTCAAGCCCGGCGAGCGCGTACGCCTGCTGCAGGACGGTCGCAACACCCGCGTCAGCCGCTGAGGTGCTGGGGTGCTGAGGTGCTGAGGTGCTGAGGTGCTGAGGTGCTGAGGTGCTGAGGCCAAGGAGCCTGCAGAAAGATCCTGTGGGGGCGAATGAATTTGCCCCCACAGGCACAACCCGCACGAGGGCTGCGCCGGCGCCCCCCTGTCGGGAGGGCCAGTCAGGCTGCGGCACGCATCAATCGCCCCCGGTCACACGGCCGTAACCGCCCCTTCACGGCACCGCAATGCAGCATTTTCACAATGCGCGGAAACCCAATGAGGATTCCGTCAATGCTGCACAAGGAACAACACGTCGCCCAGCGCCCCGGCCGTAATCTGTACGTCGGGTTGGCAAGCTGCTCCACCGAGATTCTGGAGGCCCAGAAGCTGCGCTACCGCGTGTTCGCCGAGGAAATGGGGGCCCGCCTGTCGAGCCGCACACCAGGCGTCGATCGCGACCTGTACGACGCTTTCTGCGAGCACCTGATCGTGCGTGACGAGGATGCCGGCCGCATCGTCGGCACCTACCGCATCCTGTCGCCGTCAGCGGCCCGCGAAGTGGGCAACTACTATTCCGAGAGCGAATTCGACCTGACCCGCTTGCGCCACCTGCGCGGCCGCATGGTGGAAATTGGCCGTTCCTGCATCGATCCCGACTACCGCTCCGGCGCCGTCATCACGCTGCTGTGGGCCGGCCTCGCCCGCTACATGCTCGAGAACAATCATGACTACCTGATCGGCTGTGCGTCGATCAGCATGGCCGACGGCGGGCACGCCGCAGCCAGCCTGTATAATCGCCTCAAGGACGAACATCTGAGCCCGCTCGAATACCGGGTCTTCCCCCGCACGCCGCTGCCGATCCATGCCCTGCGCCAGGATCTCGATGCCGACACGCCGCCGCTGATCAAAGGCTACCTGCGGGCCGGCGCATGGATCTGCGGCGACCCGGCCTGGGACCCGGATTTCAACACGGCCGACCTGCCGATCCTGCTGCCGGTTTCCCGGCTCGACGCCCGCTACGCCAAACACTTCATGGGACGCAAGGACTGAAACCCGCCGGCTCCACCCCCCGCCTGATCCGCATCTTCCGTGCAGCCCGCCTGACAGGACATCTGCTGCAGGGCCTGTTGCTGGCGGCGCTCGCCTTTCCCTTCCTGCCCGCGGCCAAGCGCCTGCGTCAACGCCAGCGCTGGTCGGCCCGCCTGCTGGACGTCCTCGGCATCCGCCTGCAGGCCGACGAGCCCTTCGTCGTGCCCGGCTGCCTGCTGGTGGCCAACCATGTGTCGTGGATAGACGTGTTCGTGATCAACGCGGCCTATCCGGCCGCCTTCGTATCCAAGGCCGAGGTCCGCCAGTGGCCGCTGATCGGCTGGCTTGCCGCGAAGAACGAAACGGTCTTCCTGCGCCGCGGCAGCCGTGGCCACGCCAGGATCGTGAATGGGGAAATCGGCGCTCTGCTCGGCCAGGGCCGCCACGTAGCGATCTTTCCGGAAGGCACCACCACCGACGGCAGCCACGTGCTGGGCTTCCACGCCGCCCTGCTGCAGCCGGCCATCGAAGCCGGCGCACCCATCCAGCCGCTGGCCATCGCCTACCGCCTGCCGGACGGCCGCCATACCCGCGCGCCGGCCTACGATGGCGACATCAGCCTGCTCGATTGCATCAAGGCGATCATCGCCGAACCGGAAATCATCGCCCGCGTACGCGTCGCACCGGCGATCCCGCCCGGTGCGCTGCCGGACCGCAAGGCCATCGCCCACGCGGCGCGGGAAGCCATCGTGGCGCGAATCGGCGACTGACGTTCAGGAAGGTTTCGGCTTGCCGTGGGCCAGGCCCGGACAGGCCACCTGGAAGACGGTCCGGTCTTCCAGGCGCACGGCGGTCAGCTCACGCCCCCACAGACAGCCGGAATCCAGCGCCAGCAGGTTCGGCTCCACGCGCAGGCCCAGCGCAGACCAGTGGCCGAAGACGACGGTGGTTTCGGCGCTCTTGCGCCCCGCGACCTCGAACCAGGGCAGGTAGCCCTTCGGCGCCTTGGCCACCTCGCCCTTGACCTTGAAATCCATAACGCCGTCCGCCGTACAAAAGCGCATGCGCGTCATCGCATTGACGATCACCCGCATTCGTTCGTAGTCGCGTAGCCCATCGCTCCACGCAGCGGGCTCGCTGCCCCACATGTTGCGCAACAGGTCCGCGTGGTAGGGTCCGGCCAGCGCCCCCTCCACCTCCCGCGCCAGCGCCCGGGCCTGCTGCACCGTCCAGCCCGGCAACAGGCCGGCATGGACCATCGCGAAACCGTTCTCGACATGCATCAAGGGCCGCGTGCGCAGCCAGTTCAGCAGGTCCTCACAGTCCGGCGCATCGAGCACTGCCTGGATGGTGTCGTCCTTGCCCCGGCTGCGGATCGCTCCGTGGGCCACCATCAGCAGATACAGGTCATGGTTGCCCAGCACGGTGACCGCCGCCGGCCCCAGATCGCGCACGAAACGCAGGGTGTGCAGGGAATCCGGCCCCCGGTTGACCAGATCGCCGACCAGCCACAGGCGATCCCGGGCCGGATCGAAGGCAACCCGATTGAGCAGCGCGGTCAGGGACGAGAAACAGCCCTGGATGTCGCCGATTGCATAAGTCGCCATTCTTCAGCTCCCTGCTGCGGTCTTCACTACCGGACGCAGATGCGGCGCGGTGATATTGGCAGGCGTGTATTCGGGCACCCAGCGACGCAACTCCCGGCGCACCTCGGGCCCCTCCACGGGCCGACGCTGACGCAGCCACAGCAGCAACGCATCGAGCCAGCCCTCCTCGACGGTCAGCGCCCGTGCGATGCGCAGTTTGGGATGATGGGTGGCCCGGGTTTCCTCGCTGTCGGCCAGAACCTCCTCATACAGCTTTTCGCCTGGACGCAAACCGGTGAACACGATGCGGATCTCATCCGCGCTGCGCCCCGACAGGCGGATCATGTCCTGGGCCAGCTCGGCGATCTTCACCGGCTCCCCCATGTCGAGCACGAAGATCTCACCACCCTTGCCCATCGACCCCGCCTGCAGCACCAGCTGGGCCGCCTCGGGGATCGACATGAAATAGCGGGTGATTTCCGGGTGGGTCACGGTCACCGGCCCACCGGCGGCAATCTGCTCCTGGAACTTGGGAATCACACTCCCTGCGCTGCCGAGCACATTGCCGAAGCGCACGATCTCGAACTGCGTCCGCCCCTGGGCCGCCAGCGACTGGCACACCTGCTCCGCCAGGCGCTTGGTGGCGCCCATCACATTGACCGGATTGACAGCCTTGTCGGTGGACACCAGCACGAAACGCGGGATGCCGAAAGCCACTGCACTGCGCGCCACCTGCCAGGTTCCCAGCGCGTTGTTGCGCACCGCCTGCCAGGCATTGTCGTCCTCCATCAGCGGCACATGCTTGTAGGCCGCGGCGTGGAAGATCACGTGGGGGCGGTAGCGGTTGAGCACCTCGTCCACGCGGACCGCATCCTTCACGTCACCGGCCAGTGGCACCAGCTGCACGTTCGGGAAATAGGCGTGGAACTCCTCGCACAAGCGGTACAACGCAAATTCGGACAGCTCGAAACAGACCAGCACCGACGGCTCGAAGCGGGCGATCTGGCGGCACAGCTCGGAACCGATGGACCCGCCGGCGCCGGTCACCATCACCGTCTTGCCGCGCAGATACTCCTTGACCTCCGCCGCATTGATGCGCACCGGATCGCGCCCCAGCAAGTCCTCCACATCCACCTGGCGGACATCGCCCACCTTGACCCGGCCCAGCATCACGTCCTCGATGGCCGGCACCGTCAGCGCCTTGACGCCGGCCCGTACACAGATGCTGGTCACACTGCGGCGCAACTCATGGCGCTCCTGGGGCAGGGCGATGATGGCGTGGCCAACCCGGTATTCCGCCGCCACCCGCGCCAGGTCGGAAAAGGCACCCAGCACCTTGCAGCCGTAGATTTCGCGCCCTTCGCTCTCGCGCGTCTTGTCGAGCAGACCGACGACCCGCCACTCCGACGAGCGGGACAGTTCCCGGATCAGGCCTACTGCCGCCTCTCCAGCGCCCATCACGATGACCGGCTGCCCCTGGGCGCGCAGCGCGCCATACAGGCGAAACTCCTTCCAGGTCCGGTACAGGGCCCGCGTCCCCCCCATGTACATGATCAGCAGCAGGGGCTGCAGGATGTAGATCAGCCGCGGCACCGTCGGGTGGTAACGCACCGCCACGACCAGCACCAGCGGCGTCACCAGGGTGGCGACCCCCACTGCGCGCAGAATGCGCAACAGGTCCGGCAAGCTGGCAAACACCCAGACACCCCGGTACAGCCCGAAGGTCCGCAGCAACATGCCCTGCAGGAGCAGCACGACGGGCAGCGCCACGCCGAAGGCCGGCATGAAATCGGCGGGGATATCGGTATTGAAACGGATCAGATAGGCCAGCCACCACGTCAGCGCGACCCCGAACAGGTCCGACAGGAACACCAGCAATGACCGCGACATAGATTCTTTCAGGATTTGGTGGTCTCGGCGGCGTTGAAACGCCGCCAGCGGCGGTCGATCCACACGCCCACCACCAGAAAAACGATGGCCCACATTGTAAGCGTGATGCACTGCAGCGAAAACCCTGACGGCAGGATCAGCACCGCCGAGATACCCGTTCCAAGCATCAACGCATAGGCCCGCAGTGCGGTGCCCCGATGCCCGAGGCCCATCCGCACCATGCGCTGGTAATAGTGGCTGCGGTGCGCCTGCCACACCTTCTCGCCGCGCAGGGCGCGCCTCAGCAAGGTGACGGAAGCATCCAGCACGAAGGGGGCGAAGACCAGCAGCGGGAACCACAGCGGCCATGCCCCGCCGCCCCAGCCCACCAGGCCGAGGGATCCCGCCAGGAAGCCGAGCGGCACCGACCCCACGTCGCCCATGAAAATGCGCGCCGGATGAAAATTGAACAGCAGGAAGCCGGCGGCCCCCGCCGCGACGGCGGCACTCGCCAGCGCCAGGCCGAAGCGCCCCCCCAGGTAGGCCGCCACCGCATAGGCAGAGAAGCCGAACAGGGCCATCCCCCCGGCCAGCCCATCCGAGCCGTCCATGAAGTTGTAGAGATTGGCCAGCCACACCAGGGACACCAGCAGCAGGGCGCCCGTCACCCAGTCCAGCGAAAAACCCGCGCCATACAGGAAGCCGCCGGCCACCAGCACCTGCACGAGGAAGCGCAGGCGCGCCGGCAGGGTGTGACGGTCGTCGAGCAGCCCGAGCAGGGCCAGCACGCCCGCCCCGCCGAAAGCCAGCAGCACGTTGGCCGGCAGCCAGCCTGACGCCGCCGTCAGCCCCACCCCGACCAGACTGCCGACCATCACGCCCACGCCGCCGGTACGCGGAATAGGCTGCGAATGCAGGGAACGATCGTTCGGATGATCGAGAAAATACAGCCGACTCGCGGGATGACAACACGCCCGCGTGGTCAGCCAAGCCGCCAGCCATGCCATCGGCACGGCCAGCCAGCGCAATGCATCGGACATGCTTGCCTGTCGTGAAGGAAACGGAAATCCGCCCCAGTATCAGGCAACAGCCTTTCCCGCCGCAACCGCGGTGGGGACCCGCGGCTTACGGAGCGATCACGTATTTGCTATATTCGCGGGCCTGTTCGATGTACCCGGCAACGCGCCCGTCGGCGCCGGTCCGCCCCCGCCCCCCCATGCCGAGCCTGCCGTTCTTCCTGCCCCTCGCCTATCGCACGCTCATCTGGCAGCTTGGCCGGCGCGAGGTGCTGGGGCGCTATCGCGGCTCCCTGCTCGGCGTAGGCTGGTCCTTCGTGACCCCGGTGATGATGCTGGCGGTCTACACCTTCGTCTTCGTGGACGTTTTCAAGGCCCGCTGGCCGGGCGCCGGACATGGCAGCGGCGGCGGATTGACCTTCGCCCTGTACATCTTTGCCGGCCTGATCGTCTTCAACCTGTTTGCCGAAATCGCCGGGCGCGCCCCACGCCTGGTGGTGGACCAGCCCAACCTGGTCAAGAAAGTCGCCTTCCCTCTCGAGATCCTGCCGTGGGTAGCGGTGCTGTCGGGGCTGTTCCACCTGGCGCTGAGCGTGCTGGTCCTGCTGGCCGCAGTCGCCTTCCTGCACCCGGGCGGCGTCCAGCCCAGCGCCGCGGCCCTGCCGCTGGTGCTGCTACCCTTCCTGCCCTTCCTGCTGGGGCTCGGCTGGCTGCTGTCGGCGCTGGGGGTGTTCATCCGCGACATCGGACAGATCATGAACTTCGTGGTCAGCCTCGCCATGTTCCTGTCGCCGGTGTTCTATCCGCTGGAGTCCCTGTCCGAACCGATGCGGACCTGGATGTACTTCAACCCGCTGACGACCATCATCGACAACGTGCGGCGCGTGCTGCTGCAGGGCCTGTGGCCCGACTGGAACGCGCTGGCCCTGTTCGCCGCCGCCGCCAGCGCCTTCGCCGTGCTGGCAGCGGTCCTGTTCCAGGCCACGCGCAAGGGGTTTGCCGATGTCCTCTGACGTCATCGCCATCCGCGCCAGCGGCCTCAGCAAGAACTACCAGCTGTACGACAGCCCCTTCGACCGCCTCAAGCAACTGCTGACCGGCGACCGGCACCGCTACGGCCGCACCTTCCACGCCCTGCAGGACGTCAGCTTCACCCTCCACAAGGGCGAAGTGCTGGGCCTGATCGGGCGCAACGGCGCCGGCAAGTCCACGCTGCTGCAGCTGATCTGCGGCACCCTCACCCCCACCGAAGGGCAACTGGAGGTCAACGGCCGCATCGCCGCACTGCTGGAACTGGGCGCCGGCTTCAACCCGGACTTCAGCGGCCGCGAGAACGTCTTCCTCAACGCCTCCATCCTTGGGCTCAGCCGGGCCGAAACCGAGGCGCGCTTCGATGAGATCGTGGCCTTCTCGGGCATCGGCGACTTCATCGATCAGCCGGTCAAGACCTACTCGAGCGGGATGTACGTGCGCCTGGCCTTCTCCATCGCCACCAGCATCGAGCCCGACATCCTGGTCATCGACGAAGCCCTGTCGGTCGGCGACGGCGAATTCGCCCGCAAATCCTTCGACCGCATCATGCAGCTGCGCGACAAGGGCGCCACGATCCTGTTCTGCTCCCACTCGATGTACCACATCGAGGCCATCTGCAGCCACGCCCTGTGGCTGGAACGCGGCAAGGTCCGCATGGAAGGCGCACCGGGCAAGGTGACCCAGGCCTTCAACACCGCCCTGCTGGTGGACAGCCCGGCCCCCCCGCAGGCCGAAGCCAGCGACGGCGCAGCCCCCGCCGCCCCGGTGGCCGCCGGCGAAGCCCGCTTCGTCAGCATCACCGCCGAGGCCGATGGACAATCCGGCACGCGCGTCTGCCTGCGCGCCGGCGAATCCGACCTGACGGTGCGCATCGCCTTCACCTCCGACCCGTCCCTGCCGACCCCCTCCATCGCCTTCGGCATCGAGAACAGCAGCGGCCTGACGGTCACCAGCGCCGGCAGCCTGTACGACGGCACCCCGCTGCAGCGCCGTCCGGACGGCAGCGGGGTAGCGGAACTGCGGCTACCGCGCATCCCGCTGATGCGTGGCGAATACAGCATGAGCCTGTTCCTCGGCTGCGAGCGCATGATGCACATCTACGACCATGCCCCCCACTGCGTGCAGATCGAGGTCATGCAGACCGGCATCGAACAAGGCGTGGTCTTCATCCCGCGGGAATGGCATACCCCGGAGACCCCGAATGAAAGCACCCGCCGCTGACGGCACCCTGCAGGTCCGCCAGGCCACACCGGCCGACATGCCGCAGATCCAGGCCCTGTTCCAGGAGGTTTTCAAGCTCCCGATCAGCCCGGCCATGCTGCACTGGAAATATGCCGAAGGACGTGGCCAGTCCTGGGGTGCCTGGGAGGCCGACGGCCCGCTGCTGGTGCACTGCGGGGTGTTCTTCCGGCGCATCCTTGCCGGCGGTCGACCGGCACGGGCCGCGCAACTGGGCGACCTGATGGCCAGCGCACGCAAGCCCAGCGGGCTGGCCCGCCAGCAATCCCCTTTCGCCGGCGTGATCCACACACTGCTGGCCGCCCAGGCCGGCCCCGACAATCCCGACGCGATCTGTTTCGGGTTCCCGAGCGAACGGGCCATGCGCCTCGGCGAGAGGCTCGGTGTCTTCACCCAGATCGACAGCGTTTTCAAGCTGAGCTTCACGCCACACCCTGCCGGCTGGCGCGCGGATCGCTGCACGGCCAGCAGCCTCGACGCAGCCGACGCAACGACCATCGACCGGCTATGGGCAGCAATGGCTGCCAACCTGCCCGACGAACTGGTCGGCATCCGCGATGCCGCCTACCTGCGCTGGCGCTACCTGGAGCACCCGCTCAACCGCTACCAGCTGTTCATCGTGCGCAGCCGCTGGCTGGGGCGCCCGCTCGGCGCCTTCGTCGTACGCGGCGACGGCGCCGAGCGCGAGCTGATGGATCTCATCGGCCCGCTCGAACACCTTCCCCGCGTCCTGCAGTCCTGCCGCGAATGGCTGGCGCACAGCGGCGGCCAACGCCTCGACCTGTGGCTGAGCAGCCGCTTCGCCCGGCGTTTCGGCGCCCTCGCCGACAGCTGCGAGCCGCTCGAATTCCGCATCATGGCCAACCCCCTCGGCCCGGCCCACATCCTCGAACGCTTCCACGAGGCCTGGTGGCTGACCGGCGGGGACACGGACTACCGCTAGATGCACATCTGCTACCTCCTGATGTCGGCCGAGCTGTGCGGCGGCGTGCGTGTCGTCTTCGACCAGGCCCGCTTTCTCAGACAGCGCGGGCACCGGGTCAGCATCCGGGCGGTACGCGGCAGTCACGACTGGTATCCCTACCCCGTCGACATCGAATACCTGAGCGACCTGGACGCCCCCTTTGCCGACGGCCCCCCGGATGTCGTCGTCGCCACCTTCTGGTTCACCGTCTGGCCCGCCCTGCAGATCGGCGCCCGCCGCACGGTGCACCTGTGCCAGGGCTATGAGGGCGACATCCGCGAATACCGGGACATCCGGGCGCAGATCGACGCCGCCTACCGCCAGCCGATTCCCAAACTGACCGTCGGCCCCTGGCTGAGCGAGCGCCTGCACCGGGAGTTCGGCGCCGCCTTCCCGGTGTACGACATCGGCCAGATCGTGGACGTGGACCTGTTCACGCCCCCCCAGCCGTGGCCCCGCTGGCAGCGGCGCCTGCGCGGCGCGCCGTGGCGCGTGCTGGTCGTCGGGCAATACGGGATCGACGTCAAGGCCATCGACGACGCGCTGCAGGCGGTCCGCATGCTGCGGGCGCGAGGCACGGCCATCGAACTGCTGCGCGTCGCCACCGTCGCACCGGGCGACGAAGAGCTCGCCATCACACCGGTGGATGCCTTCCACGTGGGCATTTCCCCCCGCCAGATGCACGACCTGATCTGCTCGGCCGACGTTTCCGTATCGCCGTCGCTGGAAGGGGAAGGCTTCGGCCTGCCGCTGGCCGAGGCCCTCGCCTGCGGCATCCCCTGTGTGGCGACACGCATCGCCTCCTTCACCCGCTTCGACCCGCAAGCCGACTATGCCGTGTTCGTCCCGCCGGGCGATCCGGCCGGCCTGGCCGACGGCCTGCAAGCGGTCCTCGACGATGCCGCCCTGCGTCGCCGCCTGCGCCGCCGCGGCCCGCCACTGATCCGCCGCCACTACAGCGGGGCAGCCGTTGCCCGGCGCCTCGAAGAAGCCTTGAAGAACCCCGATGACCCTGCGTGACGACCTGCCGGCCTGGCGCCATTACTTCATCGACACCCCCTTCTGGGCCGCCGGCCTCGGCGGACGGCGCATGGAGGCACGGATGCAGCACTTCCACCGGGCAGACCTGGCGCCGACCCGTCATGCGCTGCAGTTCCTGTGGGGCGCCGCCGCAACGGACGAGGCCCTGGATGCAGCCTGCCGGCAGGCCCTGCACTGCAAGATCGAGCGGGAAGCCGATGCCTACCGCTGCCAGCTGCCAGCCTCGCCGAGCTACACCATCGAGGGACTGCCCCATCTGCAGGCAGCCTGCCAGCAGAAAGGCCCGGTCTTCCTGCTCACCGGCCACCTGGGCAGCTTCTATACCATCGCGGTCGCCCTCCAGCGCGTCGGCATCCCGGTTTTCCCGGTGGCCCGCAGCGTGGACGACAGCCCGGCCAATCCGACGCCGCGACGCCTGTTCGAGCGCTTCAACTACGCCAGCACCGAAAGGCGCATCGGCGGCCATTACCTGTACACCGATTTCGCCGGCTGGATGGACAAGCGCATCGTATCGGTGTGCCGCCAGGGCGGCGTCGTGCTGGTCCTGCCCGACCTGCCCCGCCGCCTGTTCCCGGGCGGACGGCACCCGGTCACCCTCTTCGACCGCCCGGCCACGCTGCCCGCGCGGCTGTTCGAACTGGGCCACAAGTACAAGGCGCGTTTCCTGCCGACCTGGAGCCTGATCGGCACGACGCGGCGGGCGCGCAGCCTGCGCATCGAAGCGCCCCTGCCGACGGAGTCGGTCGCAGCCACCCTCCAGGGCTACGCGGACAGCCTGAGCCGCATCGTGCGGGAGGCACCGGCCCAGTGGATGGCCCTGCCGATCATCGAGCAGTACCTGGAAACCCCCGACGCCCCATGAAGATCTCCGCCCTGCTGGTCAATTACCACACGGCACCGCTGCTGGCCGGCGCCGTCGCCTCGCTACTGGCGCAGCCCGACATCGACGGACTGGAGATCATCGTCGCCGACAACAGCGAGTCCGACGAGGAATACGCCCGTCTGCGCAGCCTGCTGCCAGCGTCCGTGCAGACGGTGCAGAATGCCCGCAACACCGGCTTCGCCGCCGCCTGCAACGCGGCCCTGACCCAGGCCAGCGGGGATGCCATCCTGCTGCTCAACCCGGACGCCCGGCTGCAGCCCGGCGCCCTCGCCCGGCTGGCCGCCACGCTGTTCGCCTCCCCACGCACCGGCGCCGTCGGGCCGCTCACCTTCTGGGACGACGACGCGCGCTTTGCGCTGCCGCCCAGCACCTTCCCGTCCCTCGACGACTATCTGCGCCGCGCCGTGTCGCGCCTGCATCCCACCCTCGGGACACGCTACGCCCAGGCCTTCCGCCGCAAGGCCCTGCAGATGTGGACCGCCACGGCCCCGGTGCGCGTCGAAGCCCTGTCCGGCGGCCACGTGCTGCTCAAACGCAGCGCCATCGACAAGGCCGGCGGCCTGTTCGACGAGCGCTTTTTCATGTACTGGGAAGACTCCGACCTGATGCAGCGCCTGCACGACGCCGGCTACCGCCTGTTCGTCGACCCTGTGGCCCGCGCCGTCCACCAGTACGACCATCACCCGGGCAAGGACGCGATGATGTCCCGCGGCTGGCCCCTGTACCACGCCAAGCACTTCCAGGGTCGCCTGCGCGCCCGCCTGGCGGAATGGATCGAGCGCCACGCAGCCCCCGGCCCGGCCCTCCCGCCCGAACTGCAGCCCATTGCCGGCGAACCGATCCGCCTGCCCGTCCCTGACGCGCTGCAGGCCGGCTGGGTGCTGGAAGTCAGCCCGGCGCTCAACTTCGTACCGGCCATGGGCCGCATCGGCCACGGCCCCTGCGCCGAAATACCGGCGGAGTGCTGGCAGCGCTTTACCGGCGGGCGTTACTTTGCCCGCCTCGGCTCGCCCACCGACGCCCCCGAGCTGCAGCGCTGCTGGAGCTGGCTCAACTAGACGGATTCAGCCGCCCATGGAAGACACCCTCATCCCCTACCAGGCCGGCCCCCTGCCGGCGGACCGGCACATCCTGGTATTGGCCCCGCACCCGGACGACGAGATCTTCGGCTGCGGCGGAGCCCTGGCCCTGCACGCCGACGCGGGCGCCCAACTCCACGTGGTCCTGGTCACCGGCGGCGACGCAGCCGGCGAAGCCGCCGCCCGCCTGGAGGAAAGCCGGGCCGCCGCGCGGGCGCTGGGCATTCCGGCGCCGGCCTGCTGGGGCATCCCCGATCGCCACGTCCGCAACGATGCCGACCTGGCCGGACGCATCCGCGACGCCATCGTGGCCAGCGGCGCCAGCCTGATCTACGCCCCATCCCTGTGGGAGAACCACCCGGACCACCGGGGTCTTGCCGAAGCCACGCTGCAGGTCGTGCGCGAACTCAGCCACGTCGGCTGGATGGCCTACGAGGTCAGCGCGCCCCTGCGCCCCAACCTGCTGATCGACATCGGCCCGGTCCTGGCACGCAAGCATGCAGCCATGGCCTGCTTCCCGTCCCAGCTCGCACTGCAGGCCTACGACCGCCACCTCAACGCCCTCAACGTGTTCCGTACCTACACCTTGCCGGCATCGGTACAGGCCGCGGAAGCCTACGAGTACTACCCGCCGGGCGCCCTCTCCGGCGACAGCCCGACGCTGCTTGCGCAAGAGCTCAAACGGCTGGCCGGCCTGCAGGCACCACAGCCCGCCACCCCAGCGGAAAACCCCTTGCAGGCCGAGGTGGACGCCCTGCGCCGTCAGCGGGACGAACTGCTGGCGTCCACGTCCTGGCGCATCACGGCCCCCCTGCGTGCACTGGGCTATCTGCGCAACCGGTTCGGCAGACGGCACTGACCCCACCCGGGCAGACGAGGGGGTAAAAAGTTCATATAGGAGAATCCGTGGTATATTCTCCTATATGAACTTTTCCATGCACATTCCCCTCGATGCCCAGCCCGAGCAGCTGGAGCGTCTGGCCGCCCTGCAACGGGCGGTAGCCGAAGTGTGCAATGCGCTGGCGCCCATCGTCCGGGAAACCCGCTGCTGGAACCGGGTCGGCCTGCATCACCTGGCCTACCGCAGCCTGCGCGAACGCTTCCCGCAGGTCGGCTCGCAGATGGTCTGCAACGCGATCTACTCGGTGTCGCGCACCTGCCGGCTGCTGTTCCAGCACCCGCAAAGCCCGTTCAACGTCGCCCGCCATCCCGACAAACCGCTGCCGCTGCTGCAGTTCCAGCCCAGCCTGCCGGTGTATTTCGACCGTCACACGCTGAGCGTCAAGGTCGGCCAGCTGTCCATGTACACCCTCGACGGGCGCATGAAGTTCCAGCTCAACCTCACCGACGCCGACGTGCAGCGTTTCAAGGAAAACAAACTGCGCGAAATCGTGCTGATCCAGACGCCGGACGGCTACCGCCTGTCCTTCACCTTCGCCGATCCCCAAGCGGGCGAAGACGAAGGCGCTGACGCCAGCCTCGACGCAAGCGGCGACCTGCCCGAATACGTACTCGTCTCCGAAGACAGCCCTTCCCCACACCCGACTGCGGAAACCGCCCAGTCGGCGTCCATGTAAAAGCCCCCTCCAGGTAACAGCCATGAAGCCCGGCGAAAAAATATCCGCACTGCGCGAAGCATTGATGCTGCAGAAATCATCCTTCCACAGGGTGATCTTCTTCAGCTTCTTCATCAACCTGCTGGTCATGGCACCCACGGTGTACATGCTCCAGGTGTACGACCGGGTGGTGAACAGCCGCAGCCTGACGACCCTGGGCATGCTGACCCTGCTGATCGTCGTGCTCTACATCGTCATGGAAGCCCTCGAATGGGTGCGCAGCGGCATGCTGCACGAGATCGCGCTGAAGTTCGACGCACGCATCGACGAGCGGGTCTTCAACACCGTCTTCGAGGCCAACCTGCGCCGCATTCCCGGCGCCACCGCCCAGGTGCTGCAGGATCTGCGCAGCGTGCGCGACTTCATCTCCAGCCATGCGCTGACGGCGATCATCGACGTCCCCCTGTCGATGCTCTACATCTTTGCGATCTTTTTCATCAACCCGGAAATGGGCTGGATGTCCATCGTCGGCGCCCTGATACAGGTCGGCCTCGCCTGGCTCACCGAACGCGAAACCCAGGCCCCCCTCAGCGCCGCCAACCGTGCCGCCATCTCGGCGCAGAACTACGCCGCCAACAGCCTGCGCAACGCCCAGGTCATCGAGGCCATGGGCATGCAGGGCGGCATCCACAAGCGCTGGCTCAAACGCCAGAACGAAACCCTGCGCCAGCAGGCCGTGGCTTCCGACAAGGCCGGCGCCTACTCGGCCCTGTCCAAATTCGTGCAGCAATCCCAGTCCTCGCTGCTGCTCGGCGCCGGCTGCTGGTTCATCATCATCGGCCTCTTTCCCCATGGCGGCGGCCTGGTCATCGTCGCCTCGACCCTCGGCGGCAAGCTGCTGTCGCCGATCGTGCAGGTCATCGGCTCCTGGAAGCAGGTGGTGGCAGCACGGGAAGCCTATGCGCGCCTCAATGCCCTCCTCGACAACGTCGCCCTGCGGGAGCCGGGCATGCCGCTGCCCGCCCCCACCGGCCAGCTGACGGTCGAAGGCGTGGTGGCCGGCGCCCCCGGCACCCAGGCGGCCATCCTGCGCGGCGTGACGTTCGGCGTCGCCCCCGGCACGGTGGTCGGCCTGATCGGCCCGTCCGCCTCCGGCAAATCCACGCTGGCCCGCCTGCTGGTCGGCGTATGGCCCGCCGCCAGCGGCAAGGTGCGTCTGGACGGGGTGGACATCTACCCGTGGAACAAGGCTGAACTGGGCCCCTACCTCGGCTATCTGCCCCAGGAAGTGGAACTCTTCGACGGCGCACTGGCCGAGAACATCGCCCGCTTCGGCGAGGTGGACATGGCCAAGGTGGAAGCCGCAGCCCGCGCCGTCGGCATCCACGACATGATCATGTCGCTGCCCGACGGCTACGAAACCAACATCGGCGACGACGGCTGCCGCCTGTCCGGCGGACAGCGCCAGCGCATCGGCCTGGCCCGGGCAATCTACGACACGCCGCGCTTCATCGTGCTCGACGAGCCCAACTCCAGCCTCGACGAAGCCGGCGAACGCTCGCTGGTGCAGACGCTGCTGAGCCTCAAGGCCCAGGGCTCGACGATCATCGTGATCACCCACCGCACCAGCGTGCTGGTGGCCGTGGACAACCTGCTCCTGCTCACCGATGGCCAGGTGAAAGCCTACGGCCCGCGGGACGAGGTCCTCGCCGCCCTGCAACGCGGCGCCCAGCAGGCCGTGGCCGCGCCCCAGCCGGTTGCCGCCTGACCCCCACACCCAGCCCATCGCGAATCCTGATGAAGACTCCTTCCTCCTTCCAGCACAGCGAGCTGCGCGCCGCCCTGTGGGCCTTCCGCCGCGAGTTCGCGGTGTGCCTGGTTTTCTCGGTGCTGATCAACATCCTGATGTTGACCCCGACGATGTACATGCTGCAGCTGTTCGACCGGGTGATGCTCAGCCAGAACCTCGTCACGCTGACGGTGCTGACCATCGTCATGCTGCTCTGCTTTGCCGCCGTCGCCTTTGCCGAATGGTCCCGCTCGCGGGTGCTGGTGCGCCTCGGCGTCAAGCTCGACCAGCAGCTCAACTCCCGCGTCTTCGCCGCCAGCTTCGAAGCGGCGCTGCGCCAGCAAGGCAAAACCCCCACCCAGGGCTTCGGCGATCTCGCCAACGTCCGCCAGTTCCTCACCGGCAACGGGCTGTTCGCGCTGATGGACGCCCCGTGGACGCCGATCTACCTGATCGTGCTGTTCTTGCTGCACCCGTGGCTCGGCATCCTGGGCATCGTCTTCTCGCTGATCCTCGGCGGCATGGCCTGGGTGTCCCACCGCATGTCCCACGCATCCATCGAAGCGGCCCAGGAAGCCGGCGGCCAGGTCGGCGGCTACATCCACAGCAAGCTGCGCAACGCCGAAGTCATCGAGGCGATGGGCATGCTCGCCAACCTGCGCGCCCGCTGGAAAGCCCGCCAGCAGCACTACCTGGAGCTCAACCGGCAGGCCAGCGACGTGTCCGAGCGGGTCAAGGCACTGACCAAGTTCGTGCGCTACACCCAACAGTCCCTGGCCCTGGCCGCCGGCGCGGTATTGGTGATCCGCGGCGAACTGAGCCCCGGCGCGATGATCGCCGCCAACGTGCTGCTCGGCCGCGTCACCCAGCCGGTGGACATGATCGTGATGACCTGGAAGTCCTTCCTGTCCGCCCGCAAGGCCTTCCTGCGCCTGGAAGAAACCCTGGCCCAGAACCCGCCGCGGGACACCACCCTGGTCCATGCCGAACCCAAGGGACAGCTGAGCCTGAAGAACGTGATCGCCACCGCGCCGTCGCGCCCGCAGGCCATCCTCAAGGATCTCACCATCGACTTCCCGGCTGGCGAGGTGATCGGCGTGGTCGGGCCGTCCGGCTCCGGCAAGTCCACACTGGCCCGCACCCTGGTGGGCATCTGGCCCTATACCGACGGCCGCGTGCAGCTCGACGGCGTACCGCTGGAACGCTGGGAACGGGATGAGCTGGGCCCCTACCTGGGCTACCTGCCCCAGGACATCGAACTGTTCGAAGGCTCGATCGCCGAGAACATCGCCCGCTTCGGCGAGGTCGAGCCCGACAAGGTCATCCGTGCCTGCCAGCGCGCCGGCGTGCACGACATGATCCTGCGCTTCCCCCAGGGCTACGACACCGAGATGGGCCAGGCCGGCGGCCTGCTGTCCGGCGGCCAGCGCCAGCGCATCGCCCTGGCCCGGGCGATGTACGGCGACCCCAAGCTGCTGGTGCTCGACGAGCCCAACTCCAACCTCGACGACGTCGGCGAGACCGCACTGCTGAAAGCCGTGCAGGACCTCAAGCAGCAGGGCAGCACCGTCTTCGTCATCACCCACCGGCCCAGCGTCCTCAGCGTTGCCGACCGCCTGCTGGTACTCAACGACGGCCGCATCGCCCTGTACGGCCCCCGCGCCGACGTCATCGCCACGCTTCAGGCCCAGGCCGCCGCCCAGCCGGGCCCCAGCCCCGCCGCCCAGCCCGCCTGACCCCAGTCGCCCCCAATTTCTCAGAGAAACCGTCATGGTCAATCAAACCGCACCCCATTCCGGCGGCCTGCCCGTCGCCGCCAAGCAGTCTCAGGACACCGAGGCCCCGCTGCCCACCGATACCAGCCGCCCGGCCCGCATCGGCCTGTGGGTGCTCGGCCTCGGCTTCGGCGGCTTCCTGCTGTGGTCATCGCTCGCGCCGCTCGACGAAGGCGTCCCCACCTCCGGCATCGTGACCCTGGACACCAAGCGCAAGACCATCCAGCACCTCAGCGGCGGCATCGTGAAGGAGATCTTCGTCAAGGAAGGCGAGTTCGTGAAGGCCGGCACGCCGCTGGTACGCATCGACGACGCCACCACCCAGGCCAATTTCGAATCGGTCCGCCAGCACTACCTGACCGTCCGCGCCATGGAAGGGCGCCTGGTCGCCGAACAGACCGGCCAGGGCAAGATCACCTTCCACCCCGACCTGCAAAAAGTAGCCGGCGACGCCCAGGTCAAACAAACCCTGGACACCCAGCAGAGCCTGTTCCAGTCGCGCCGCAACGCACTGGCGGCCGATCAGCAGGCCTACGAAGAGAGCATCCGCGGCCTGGAAGCCTCGATCCAGGGCTACCAGGGCGTCCTGGCCAGCCGCAAGGCCCAGCACGACAACCTGCAGGAAGAACTGAGCGGCATCCGCGACCTGGTCAAGGACGGCTACGCCCCGCGCAACAAGCAGCTCGAACTGGAACGCATGCTGGCCGACGCCACCGCGGCGATGGCCGACCTGCAGGGCAACATCCTGCGTGCCCGCCAGGGCATCGCCGAAGCCCGCTCCCGCGCACGCCAGCGCCAGGAGGAATACCGCAAGGAAGTGGACAGCCAGCTCGCCGACGTACGCCGGGAAGTGCAGGCCGACGCCGACAAGCTGAAGGCCTCCGGCGACGAACTGACCCGCACGATCATCCGTTCGCCGGTCGAAGGCCAAGTCGTCTCCCTGGCCACCCAGACCGTCGGCGGCGTCATCGGACCGGGCCAGAAGCTGATGGACGTGGTGCCGCGCCATGAATCCCTGCTGCTGGAAGCCCACGTGCCGCCGCACCTGATCGACCGCCTCCAGCCGGGCCAGGAAACCGACGTGCGCTTCTCGACCTTCGCCCACTCGCCGGCGCTGGTCGTCGAAGGCAAGGTGGACTCCATCTCCACCGACCTGATCGTGGAACCGGGCAACGCCGGTGCGCCCAACAACGCCTACTACCTGGCCCGCATTTCCCTGACCGAAAAGGGCCTGAAGGAACTCGGCAATCGCCAGATGCAGGCCGGCATGCCCGCCGAAGTCGTCATCAAGACCGGCGAGCGCACCGTCCTCAACTACCTGCTGCACCCGCTGCTCAAGCGCCTCGCCGCGTCGATGAAAGAGGAATAAGCCGTGTCCGCCATCCGCAAGCTCACCCGTATCCTGCCCGGCTCCGGCCTGTCGCGCCTGACCGCCGCCGTCGGGCTGGCGCTGGCTGCCGCGCCGGCCGGCGCCATCGACTTCATGCAGGCCTACGAACGCGCCCTCAGCCAGGACGCCAGCTTCCAGGCCGCCCGCGCCGACACCGACGCCCGCCGGGAAGCCGTGCCCCAGGCCCGCGCGCAGCTGATGCCCAACATCTCCAGCAACCTGTACCGCAGCAAGGCCAACACCGACCAGCGTTCCATCAACGTCCTCGGCAACCCGGTCAAGCAGAGCTACGACTACTTCAGCAGCAACTACGGCATCAGCCTGCGCCAGCCGCTGTTCCGCAAGTACAACTTCGCCCTCTACCGGCAAGCCCAGTCCGACGTGGAAAGCGCCGAAGCCAATCTCGACAAGAACCAGCAGGATCTCGTCGTGCGCATGGCCGGAGCCTACTTCGAAGCCCTGATGGCCAAGGCCCAGTACGCGCTGATCATGGCCCAGAAGGATGCTTACGGCTTCCAGCTGGAAGCCGCCAAGCAGAGCTTCGCCAAGGGCCAGGGCACCGTCATCGACGTGGATGACGCCCAGGCCCGCTACGACATGACCGTCGCCCAGGAACTGGAAGCCCGCCAGAACCTCGGCTACACCCGCCGCGCCCTGCAGGTCATCGTCAATGAACCGGTGGAAGCCCTCGCCGATCTCGTGCCGGCACGCCTGGAACTGACCCCGCCCTTCCCGACCGACGTGGAGGAATGGATCACCCGCGCGGAAGAGATCAACCCCGAGTTGCGCGCGATGCGGGCCAACATCGAATCGGCCAACCAGGAACTCGCCAAGGCCCGCGCCGGCCACTACCCGACCGCCGACCTGGTCATCCAGCGCAGCATGAGCGAGAGCGAAAACAACGTCTCCATCAACAGCCGCTACCTGACCTCCCAGGTCGGGGTGCAGGTCAATGTTCCGCTGTTCTCCGGCGGCTACGTGTCCTCGCAGATGCGCCAGGCCCGCGCCAACATCGAGAAGATCCAGCAGCAGTACGAAGCCCGCCGCCGGGAAATCAGCCTGCAGGTGCGCAAGGAATACCAGAACATCACCGAAGGCATCGCCAAGATCCAGGCCCTGCAGCAGGCCGAGCGCTCTGCCGAACGGGCCCTCGACTCCAACCAGAAGGGTTTCCCGGCCGGCACCCGCAGCCGCGTGGACATCCTCAACGCCCAGCAGCAGCTGATCAACACCAAGCGCGACCTGGCCCAGGCCCGCCTCACCTACATCCTGGCCCGCGTCCGCCTGCAGGGGCTGGTGAGCTCCCTCAACGAGAAGGAAATCGAGACCATCAACGCCTGGCTGGACACACCGCGCGGCTGAACCTGCGGCGGGCGAATGAATTCGCCCCCACAGGTAATTCGCCCTGACCCCACAGGTAATTCGCCGCTACAGGAGGGCGAGGATGTCGCGCAGGCTGCTGCGCAATTCGGCGGAGCCGGGCGCCGCGGCAGGCGGCTCGGCGGTCAGCCCTTCGACCCACGCCAGTTGCTGTGCCAGGCATACCGTCCGCACGTCATGCTGGCTGACGACGAATGCCCGGGCCTGGCGCCCAAGGCGCTCCCGCGCGTCGGGATCGGCCAGCAGCGCGCAGACCTCGTCCGCCAGCGCCTGGCTGTCGAAGAAATCCACCAGTTTGCCGGTCTCTCCATCCTGCACGGCGGCCTCCAGCGGAGCCGTCCGGCTGCCGACGATGGCACAGCCGACGCTCATCGCCTCCAGCAGGCCCGGTGCAGCCACCGACGGATAGCTCAGCTGGACATGCACCGTAGCCAACTGCAGCAGCCCGATCCACTGGGGCGCAGCCAGCGCACCGACGAAATGCACCCGTGCCCACTCGGCCTCGGTGAGCTGTGACTTCAGCGCGATAGCCAGGGACTCCCGCCAGACCCTCCCGCCCGGGGCGGCCGTCTCATGCGCATCGCCACCGGCGATCAGCACCTGGGCGGCCGGCCGGCGCCGCAGGATGTCCGGCAAGGCGCGCATGAAGACGTGGAAACCCGCCTGGGGCACCAGTTCGCGGCAGGCAAAGGTGAGCACCTCGTCCTGGCGGGTCAGTGCCAGTTGCCCGTTCAAGGTCAGGCTGATGTCCGCCTTCGGCCCCACCGCATCGGTGTCGATCCCATCCGGCACCACCGACAGGCGATCACGCCAGGACTGCGGGAAGGAATCGGCCTGCCAGCGGGTCGGCACCATGCCCTGGTCGGCCTGCTCGAACTGCAGGCGCTGGGCCAGTTGCTGCATCCGCAGACGCGGCCCCTGGGCCGGATCAGGGTCGGCAAACTCCGCCTCGAAGGCCCCGTCGGCAGGCTGCCGGAAATGGTCGCAGCAGATGCCCAGCCGCGCTTCCGGCCAGACGTCCTTGATGAACAGGCTTTCGCCCCAACCCGAATGGGCCACGATCGCGTCGGGTTCGAAGCCCTCGGCCTTCAGCCCGAGCGCGGCGCGCATACAGGCCTCGCCGACGGCGGTCTTGCCCTCCAGGTCGGCCAGCCACGGATGCACCCCCGGCGTGCTGCCGCGCAACAGCGCAAACGGGACCAGGCGGACGCCCTCCCATTCCTTCACGGTCACGGCTTGCATCGTCAAGGCGACAACGGTGTGCCCGGCCTGGACCAAGGCGGGAGCCAGATGGGAGAACTGGCCGGGGAAATGCGGATGAATGATCAGGATGTTCATGCAGATAAGATTTCAGGAACCACGGGGGCGAATGAATTCGCCTCAACGGGGAAGATTCGAGATCACGCGACAACGCCGCCGTCGTCATTGACGATGGTGCGCACCGCGGTCAATTGGACCACCCCATCGCCGAAGCTGCCGCCGACGGGGTGGGTAAGATCGAGATAAAAGGCTTCGTCGGGCTCCGCCACGGTGTCGCCGACGATCTCGACGGGAATCACCGCCTGGTTCTCACCCGGATAGAGCTTCAGCGTACCGTGGACCGCCACGTAATCCTGGCCGGCCTTGGCCGTGCCGTCGCGAGTCGCAAAATCCACGCTGAGAATCTCGTTGGGATCGCTGCGCACACCGGTGAATTGCAGCAGGAAGTAGGCGAGGGTCGTCCCGCTGTTCCCCTCCGGCACCGCCTTCTTCACGTCCTCCGGCTTGGTCGGCGCGTCGGGATAATGGGTGCGCAGGCTCTGGTCGATCCACTGCTGGTAATAGCTGACCCGTTGCCACGCGGCGATCTCGCCAAAGCTGCTGTTCAGGTTGGCATCGATGTCCGGGTGAACGCTGCCCTGATACAGGCTCGCCGTATAGGTGGCGATACCCGCAAGCTGCCCCTGGATGAAGGCCGGACCGCCGCTATCGCCCGAGGCGATCAGCCCCTCGTCGACACCGAGTCCGGCGTCGTACAGGTTGAGCAGCTGGCCCAACGCATCATGGGTGATCACGCCATCGTCGAAATCAGCCAATAACTGGGACTCCGCCGGCGCAGTCCATGACAGGGAATTGCCCAGACCCGCCTGCAAGGTACCGAAATCGGCATCCATCCGGTTCTCGGCCTTCAAACGCAGATCGCCCGCGTTATAGCCCGCCAAGGTTCCCGTCGCACCGAAACCCGGCAGACCATAGCCCACCAGCGTCGCCACCTGGCCGATATCGTCGCTGTCCCGGTAAAGGGTGTAGCGCTCGGCCGCCTGCGGCGCACTCTGCCCCAGCCATACCAGAGCGAGATCGCTGCTCCCGTTGTGGTTGTACAGCGGATGCACCACCACACTGGACGAAGCAATCGTCTGGATGCCGCTGGCCGTCTCGAAACGCACGCTGGCCGTCATGCTGCCATGGTCGAACAGATGGGCCGCGGTCAGCACCGCCTGCCCGTCGTAGAGCAGCACGCCGGTGCCGTAATACCCACCTGCCGACACGCGCACGACCCCGTCGTAACCCTCTCCGGGCAGGGCACGGTTACGGAGATCGGTAAAGGAAGTGACAGTGGTGACCATGGAATGGGCGCTACGGAGCGGCGGGACAGTAGTGAGACAAGGCTTCGCCCCGCATTATCCTTGATCGCGGGGCGGCCCGCGCGTCAGTGCAGCACCATCGCGGGCGGCGTGCCGGCCGGGATCGGCTCGGCCAGCCACGACGGCCAGGCCTCCAGCGGCCATCCGCCCGCAACGCATTGCGCGTGCAGGATGCCCAGCCACTGCCGCAGGGCCTGCGCCTGCAGCACCAGCGACACCCGCGCGTCGTCCTCGCCCCGAAACACAAGCTGCAGCGCATCGTCGCCGGCCGTCACATCCACCGACTGCACCAGCCAGCTGCGCCGAGCCTGCTCCGGCGCCACCGGCGGCTGCGGCACCAGCGACTGCAGCGCCGCCTGCAGGGCGAAACCCTGCAGCGCATCCGCCACACCGGCATCCTCAGATGCAAGGCCCATTCCGCCCTGCTTCTCCAGCCAGGCGCAGAGATGGGGAACGAGACGGTCGACCAGGCGCCGGGTCAGCCACACAACCTCCGCCTCCCCCGGAGCGCTCTCGCCACTCAAACGGATACGGTCTTCCAGATCCACGTACTCCGTGGTCAAACGCTGCAATTCAGTCATCAATGTCTAGCCAGCGGCAAACCCAAACTACTCTCCGCCCAACAAACGATCCACTGCTGCACGGTAGACCGCCATGTCTTCACGCTTGGCCACCGCCAGCACCAGGACAACCAACACATCATCCTCGACCTGGTAAACCAATCGGTAGCCTTGTTTGCGCAGCTTGATTTTGTAGCAGTCGCGCAGATCTCGATGGAGCTCAGCCCCCGGCATGTGAGGCTGCTCAAGGCGCTTCTTCAGGAGTTTCCTGAGAAGCTCCTTGACGCTGCCATCAAGTGCGTTCCACTCCGCCAGAGCCGCAGGCAGGAACTTCAAGCGATACCGCGTTGGCCCCCCGGTTGAATCAGATCTGGTCAATATCCACCTCGACCGCGCCATCCTTCTGACTCAAGCGCTGACGAGCAAGATCCACTAGATCACGGTCCGCAAACTCCTCCACCAAGGCCTCGAACAGCCTGGGCGTAACCATGTAGAAGGCGGGTCGGTTGTGATTGAGTACCGCAACCGGCTTTTCACCTGCCGTCCGCAGGACTTGGGCCGGATTCTTCTTGAACTCGGACATACTGACCGAGTAGTCGGCGTAAATCGCATCCATGACATTATCTCCGCACATATTCGGAGACAAATATAGAGCCATTTCCAGAGCCTAACAAGACACAGTCTTCAGAGATCCACGTACTCCGTGGTCAAACGCTGCAATTCAGTCATCGAGACGGCGCGGCTCACACCAGCAACAGGGTCAGGGCCCCCTCCTCCGTATCCTGCGGCAAGCCGACGATACTGATGACGCTCACGTCAGCACCCGGCCGCTCCGCGGCGTGGAGGTAGGCATCGTCGCCCAGCGGCCACCAGCCGATGGATTCCGCCTCGATGGCACGCAGCTCCAACGCTTCGTCCACGCAGGCGCCTTCGGCCGCGGAGGTGGGGCTTTTCACATTGGGCGCGAGGGTCGTGCCGCTGATAATCAGAATGTCGTTCATGGCGCCCGAAGTATCACAGTGGGGATATGGCATACCTGTCTGGCCGGCGTGGCTCTGGGTCGAATCGCTGGCATCAGTCACCCGTCAGCAGCGCCTTGAGGTCCTTGAGGATCCGGAGATAGCGCTGCGCACTCTGGAGCCACTCTCAAAAGGCCACCAAGATTCAATTACCACAAATTTTCGTCAAAAATTACCAATAATGTATTTATTTTATCTGCAAAACAGCCCATCATACAAAAAAATGTCGAAACAGGCCGAAGAGAAAGATCATGCTGCGAGCGTTCACCCTGCAGAACTTCCAGTCATTTAGAGACCCCGTGCGGATCTCGCTTGAACTGAATCGCCACACACCAGAGGACGACCGATCCTGCACGTCTGGCATCGGCACGCGTCTGTCGAAAGCGATGGCGGTCATTGGTGCCAACGCGAGTGGCAAGACAACCCTCATCAAGTCTCTGGTCTTTGTGGATTGGTTCGTAAAGCACTCCTTCCATGCCAAACCGGACGACCCAATTCCTCTCGCAGCGCATTTTTCAGCAGAGGCCGAGCCAAGCACCTTCGAGGTGGAGTTCGAACTTGACGGTCGAGAGTGGCGCTACCGACTCGTCGCCTCGAGGGAGCGCGTTTTTCACGAGTCGCTCTACACGAAGCAGAGTCGCGCCTTCTCGTACGTGTTCACCCGCGAATGGAATCCTGAGCGCAAGGGCTATGTGCTCAAGCAGCAGCAGTTCGGTCTGCTGCAGAAGGAGGCTGAAAAAGTTCGCGAGAACGCATCATTGATCTCGACTGCCGCGCAGTACGAAGTTGATCTAGCCCTGAAGCTGACTTCAGCCAACGTTCTGAGCAACGTTCATGGCTTGGGTCGTCAGGCTATGGATCACGATCAAATCATGCGCGCATCCGAGTTCTACGCAAAGAACACCGCGGTCCGTACCCATATGGCTGGACTGTTGCACCAGTGGGATTTTGGCCTGTCCGATGTGCGGGTAGAAAAACACACCGTGACACGCGAAAGCGGCAAGACTGAAGAAATGCACATCCCTTTCGGTATTCACCGTGTAGGCGACCAAGAGCATCCACTGACGTTATTTCAGGAGTCCAGTGGCACCCAGGGCGCATTCATTCTGCTTTCTCGCATCCTGCCGGCACTGCACAAAGGTGGCCTGGTCCTTATCGACGAACTTGAGGCTGACCTGCATCCCCATATGCTGACGCCGATTCTGGACCTGTTCTTCTCTCCCAAAACCAACCCACACAATGCGCAGATCATTTTTACCTGCCACTCGATCGAGGTGTTGAGCCTCTTGCACAAAGCCCAGGTGGTGCTGGTGGAAAAAAGCGACACATGCGAAAGCGATGCCTGGCGCCTGGACAGTGTCAAAGGTGTACGGGCCGACGACAATCTCTACGCCAAATACATGGCTGGCGCCTATGGCGCCATCCCTCAACTGTGAGGGCCCGAGATGGCACGCAAACAGCATCGGGTCCGAAAAACCTTGCTGGTCGTTGGCGAGGGCGATTCGGAGGAAGCATTCCTCAAGCACCTGCGTGAACTTTACTGCTCCGGTGGTGCAGGGGTTACCGTCACGGTGCGCAATGCCCACGGCAAAGGGCCAGAAAATGTCATCGACCATACGGTCAAGCAATCCAGGATCGCGAGCCATGACAAGCGCGTCGCCTTGCTCGACACCGACATCCCCTGGACCGACAAACTGAAAAAAGACGCACGCAGTGCCAAGATTGAAATGCTTGGCTCCAAGCCCTGCCTCGAAGGGCTACTGCTTTCGATCCTGGGTAAACGCCCCCCTGCGCAATCTGCGGACTGCAAGAAGGCGCTTGAGCAACTGTTGGGCATCAATCTGACGGAGCGCCAAAGCTATGCCAGTCATTTCTCGAAGGCAGTGCTCGACTCGGCCAGGCAGACAATCACCGAGCTGGATCAACTGCTCAAATTTTTCGAAGGGCGCTGAGTACGCCCTGCGTGATC
Organism: Zoogloea sp. LCSB751; assembly: GCF_002028455.1. Classification (GTDB taxonomy): domain Bacteria; phylum Pseudomonadota; class Gammaproteobacteria; order Burkholderiales; family Rhodocyclaceae; genus Zoogloea. The sequence continues at coordinate 146,197 of NZ_MWUM01000012.1, forward strand.
TTCACGTAAAAAAACCATTGGGTGGTATGAAAATTGAGCCTGTCAGAATTCTTGTGTTTGAGGCATAACGTAATCCCCGAAAGGAATGGTTATGCCAAGGAAGAAACAGAAGCTCCCGCTGCCTGCCAATCAGCGCACTTTGGGTGCCCCACCCACTTCCCACCCATGCACCGGAACTGGCCGGCAGGATGGGCGAACCCGGCCGGTTAGCTGCCGGGCATCGCCCTTGCCGTGACTGAGCGGTTGCGTGAAGTGCCGACTTGCGGCTACCGCACTCTCGCGCCATGGGCGATGGTCTCTTCGAACTGCGCTGCAAGGGCGAGGAAGGAATTGGCTGAGCGTTCTACTGCACGATGGTCGGGCGCCAGATCGTGATCCTGCACAGCTTCATCAAGAAGACTCAGGAAACACCTGACCGGGAACTGAAGACAGCCCGCAAGCGACTGAAGGAGGTCAAACATGCACAGTGAGCAATTCAAGCCGGTTCGCCTGGACACCAAGGCAGAGCTTGCGCACGCCATGCAACGGCCGGGATTCAAGGCCGCGTGGGATGGATTGGAAGAAGAGTACGCAGCACTTAACGAACTGCTGCAGGCCCGTAAGCAGGCGGGCCTGACCCAAGAGGAAGTCGCTGCTCGAATGGGTACGACCAAGAGCGCCGTGTCGCGCTTGGAAGCCTCGATTCGAAGCGAAAACCATTCCCCCTCGTTCGCCACGCTGCGCAAGTACGCACATGCCTGTGGCAAGCGCCGGGCCTGTCGGAATTTTTGTGTTTGAGGCATAACAGCATCCAGAAAGGATGAAGGTATGCCCAAGAAGAAAGAGAAGAC
>NZ_MWUM01000130.1 GCF_002028455.1 Zoogloea sp. LCSB751
GCTATTGCTAGCGTCAAAATTGACGCAATTACTTGTTTCAAGTACCATGATTTCGCCTCTCGGTATTGAGCCCGCATCCGTCGCCAAACTTCAGCGGGCTTTCTTATTTCTGTTTACCAACAAACGGCAACGGCAAACCAACAGCCGAACTCACAAACCGATATCCCGCATCAAACAACCTCTCGGCAACAGCCTCCGCGCTGGTTGTTCGCGCAGTGCGTACCACCGCCGCCATCAACGCAATCTCTTGATTACGCTCAATGCGCTCAAACTCAGCATCTTCTTCTGGTGTGTG
>NZ_MWUM01000132.1 GCF_002028455.1 Zoogloea sp. LCSB751
AGGGGATGAGAATGCAGGGCGTCATGGGATTAGACGCACCCGTCCGCTGCTCGCCGGCTCATCGCCGAGCAGATAGTGGAAGAGGAGCTGGCCCTTGTCTGCCTGCCACTGCAGGCGCAGGCTGCACTCGGCCCCGGGGCGTAGCGGACGCTGGAACTTGAGCTGATCCACCCCGTGAAACGGCTGCGCCAGCTTGAGCAGGCTGGCGGCGTAGTGCATCACCCAGTGGATCTGGGTCACCCCGGGCAGCAGGGGCGCACCGGGGAAATGGCCTGTAAACCAGGGCAAATCG
>NZ_MWUM01000133.1 GCF_002028455.1 Zoogloea sp. LCSB751
TGGTCATCAGTTTTTAATCATACAAAATATGAATAATCCCCACATCGCAGCCTTAGTAAAATCGGAGAAAAGTGCACGCAAACGTATGCGCTATCTTGCCTTACTCCATTTCACTGAAGGTCATTCTCGTACCGCCATCGCAAGCATGCTTAAGGTCAGTAGAACCAGTGTCAATCGCTGGGTCACCGCCTATTTAACCCATGGGCTGACTGGCCTTGACGATGCGCCCAATCCGGGCCGTCCTGCGACACTGTCCATCACACAACAAGCTAAGCTTAAAGCGTTCGT
>NZ_MWUM01000134.1 GCF_002028455.1 Zoogloea sp. LCSB751
TGCCCATACGGACTTCGCTCTTGGCAACGGCGACGCCGGCAGCAGTGATGGCTTCAGCCACGTCACGGGTACCGATGGAACCGAACAGCTTGCCTTCGTCGCCAGACTTGGAGGCGATGACAACGGCAGCCAGTTCACCCAGCTTGGCAGCGCGCTCTTCAGCGGCAGCTTTACCGGCAGCCAGTTTGGCTTCCAGTTCAGCACGGCGAGCATCGAAGGTCTCGATGTTGGCCTTGGTAGCCATAACGGCCTTGCCCTGCGGGATCAGATAGTTACGGGCGTAGCCA
>NZ_MWUM01000135.1 GCF_002028455.1 Zoogloea sp. LCSB751
AGCGGCATAGTCGAACACGGTCAGCTCGCTCGAGGCGGGCGGATCCTGCTCGAGACGGGGCACCTTCAAGTCCTGCTGCAACACCAGACGGCCGTCATCCAGAGACAGCTCGCCCGCGATGACCTTCATCAGGGTGGACTTGCCCGCCCCGTTGCGGCCCACCAGACAGAGGCGCTCGCCGCGCTCTATGGTCAGCTCGGCGTTGTCGAGCAGCGGGAAATCACTGAACGACAGACAAGCGCCGTGCAATGTCAAAAGTGCCATGTTTGTTCCTTGTTACTTATGAA
>NZ_MWUM01000136.1 GCF_002028455.1 Zoogloea sp. LCSB751
TACCGCACACAAATCAGTGGCTTGCCGACGCCTTGCTGTTCCTGTCAGCCAAGGCCCCGGGGGCCACAACCCTAGGCAGGCCGCCCCCAATTCGGGTAACATGCTCGGCACTGTATCATCCCAACAGGCACATCAAGAACGTATTATGGCAACTGATCCTCGTAGAATGCTGGTAACCTGCGCCCTCCCCTATGCCAACGGCTCCATCCATCTTGGCCACATGCTGGAACACATCCAGGCCGATATCTGGGTTCGTTATCAGCGAATGCGTGGCAATCAGGTGCAT
>NZ_MWUM01000137.1 GCF_002028455.1 Zoogloea sp. LCSB751
CCGGGCTGAAACGCTGCCATACCCAACGGGCAATGCTCTTTGCCGTTGCCTTCACCTCGGACACAGGCAGAGGGCCTCCCTGCTCCAACCCAAAGGCGTTGGCCTGCATGCAGACCCCGTGGACTGCGCTCGCCCATGCGTCGTACCCGTTGGGTCGCCAATACTCTCTGACAGCGCTGTAGGCCCATTCCAGCACGTTCTCAAACACCGTGACGTTACGCCCCAGCCCGCTCGCCTCTTTGCCGCTACGGCGGTTGTAGGCCGCTAAATCCGCATCTGGGCA
>NZ_MWUM01000138.1 GCF_002028455.1 Zoogloea sp. LCSB751
CGCGGGGCCCGAGGCCGGTGCCAAGGAAGAGATCGGTAATGTCCTTGCGCCGAACCTTCTGGTTATTGATGAAGTAGTCCGACTGGCCCTGCCGGGTCAGCAGGCGCTTGACCGACAGTTCGGCGTATTGCGACCACTGGCCCATCGCCCGGCCGAGCGAATGGTCGAAAATCAGCTCGACCGAAGCGCGCGACACCGGCTTGCGGTTCGAGGAGCCATTGAAAATGACGTCCATCATCGACTCACCGCGCAGTTCCGACGCCTTCGACTCGCCCAGCACC
>NZ_MWUM01000139.1 GCF_002028455.1 Zoogloea sp. LCSB751
CTTACCCTTTATCTTCTCAAGCCAACCCGATCTCAGCTGGACCGACAGTTTTTTCGAATCATTCTCCGCGCTGACCACCACGGGAGCCACAGTCATTGTCGGACTGGACTCCTTGCCTAAGGCCATTCTGTTTTATCGACATATGCTGCAATGGCTCGGCGGTATGGGGATCATCGTTTTAGCCGTGGCGATTCTGCCTGTGCTGGGCGTTGGGGGCATGCAGCTATATCGCGCCGAGATTCCTGGCCCTGTGAAGGACAGTAAGATGACGCCGAGGATTG
>NZ_MWUM01000013.1 GCF_002028455.1 Zoogloea sp. LCSB751
TGAAGACCGCCGCGCCTGCTCAACCATGGCTGAGCAGGTGCATGAAGCGCCTCAAACACAAAATTCCTGACACTCCCGCGCACGACAGGCGCAACCGCAAGCCCTGCTTGCCATGACTCACGGCAACGCCGGCAAAGGGTCCCTGGCGCATGGATGCCGAATACCAGGAGAACTACCTATGGGCCTGCGGAATGATCGCGGATGAAGCCAGGAAGTTGCTGGGGATCATTCAGAGGAAAAGCCGTTCACAACAGCGGTGATGGCAGCATTCGTCGACAATCGGCGAATCATCAGATGGGTGGCGGCCGTAAAGCCTTCCACAGCCCTTTACGGGACGACAAAGACAGGATGCCGCGCATTCATCAGTGATGGCGCAGAGATAAAAACAAAACCCCCAACTCCTCGTGAGAGTCGGGGGTTTCAAAGGCTTTCACCTCAAGCACCTACCCGGGGGCGGGTGCTTGTCTCCGGGGGAGATTAGGCGAAGGTGAACACGTCGCCGTTAGTCAGGTGGTTAGCAGCGGCAACACCCGAAGTAGACAGATCGCTCACACCAGCCAGCTTGACGATGACATCAGTGGTAGCCACGGTTGCACCAGCAGTACGGTCTTCAACGAGGTAGACATCGTTGCCCCAGGTGAACCACTTGGTCAGCGCAGCGGTAGCAGTACCTGCACCTGCAGCAGCCAGGTCCAATGCAGCGCCCAAGTTTTGAGCAGCGGACACATCAACCTTAGTCGTGCTGAAAGTGTTGGTGCCACCAAGGCCCGTACCCAGCAGGGAGATGGTGTCGCCCTTGGTCAGGTCAGAGATAGTGGTGATGTGAATGGAACCATCCAACACTGCAGCTTGGGTAGCGCCAGCACCAGCGGTGACGTTGGAAGTCGTAACACGTACGTCAAAGATGTCGTTGCCGCCGTTACCAGTCAGGGTCGACGAGAATGCACCGGTCGTCAGGGTATCAACAGCGGAACCACCCTTCACGGTGATGCCAGCAGCAGCGGCATTAACGTTGGCCAGGTTGATGGACAACTTGCCAGTAGCAGCGGAACCATCAATAGTGGTCACACCCGTCGTTGCGCCAGCAGTACCAAAGCCGGTAACGAAGGTCACGCCCAGAGCCTGGGCCCCATCGATGGTCAGGGTCTTGGCAGCAGCATCCGTCAATGCGATGGAGTTGTTGACAACACCAGCAGCAGCGCCGGAGTGAATGGTTACGTTCTCGATACCAGCCAGCGACAGCGTGCCTGCGCCGATTGCGGTCGGAGACGCAGCAGTACCCGTCGTATTCGCACCGAAAGTGATGGAGTACGCATCAGCGGTACCCGTCACACCGGAAAACGCCAGGGTGGTAGTACCAGCAGTGTTGGTATTGACAGCCAGCGACTGAGCTTGGGTGACGTTGTTAAACGTACCGCCACCAGCGACCAGCTCCAGACCCGTGATGGTGGAGGCAGTGATCAGGGAGGCGTCGAGAACGTTGTTACCCAGGCCAAGAATTTCAAAGTTCTTGAACTGTGCAGCGTTACCAGCGTTGAGCAGGGTCGAAGCAACCGTATCAACACCGTCACCACCGTCGATGACGGTCACATCAGTCGCAGTGGACTGAGCCGTAACGGTCGTACCGAGCAGGGAGTCGTTACCAGCCCCCAGATTCACGGTGGAGCCCGCAACCAAACCGCCAGCCAAAGTCACCTTATCGTTGCCAGCACCAGCATCGATCGTGGCCTTGGAAGTGCCGACCACAGTCGCGGAGAAGGTATCGTTGCCCGAACCGGTCTTGATGGTCGTTGCAGCAGCAGTGTTGCTCAGGGTCAAGTCACCCGTTGCAGCGGAGCCGTCGATGGTCGCCAGCTTGGTGTTGTTGGTGCTGTCCAGATTCAGAGCCAGAGCAGCAGAGCCAGTGATGGTAGCGCTGGTCAGGGTGGTGTTGCCCGCACCGGTGCTAACCGTCAGAGCACTCTTGGAGCCAGTCGCATTAACCGTCACGCTCTTCGCGGCCGCATCGCTAACGGTGGTGTTGGCAATGCCGCCAGTACCCGCAGCTTGAGCGGCGCCAGCAGAGGTATAGCCCGTACCATCGACGTTCAAGGTCAGAGCGTGACCAACCTTAGCGTTGGTGATATTCACAGCTGCTGCAGTCGCAGTAGCGCCCTTAATAGTCACGGTGGTTAGCCCTTGACCCTTGATAGCGGTGTCAGAATTCACCGTATCCAAAGTCACGGTCGTAAGAGTCGTACCCTTAGCAGTGGTCGAACCGTTAGCAACCGTGTCAATGTTGTCGATGGTCTGACCACCGGTTTGGGTCAGAGTCACGGAAGTCAGCGCCGCACCAGTAATGGTGCTAGTAGCAGCACCACCGGTCACGCTAACAACCTTGCCGCCGTTAATGGTATTCACTTGAGCGGCGGACGAAACCAGGGTCAGATCGGTCGTGTCGGCGACCTTGACAGAGGTGTCCGTAGTGCCATTACCAGCGGAGGTAATTTCAACAGAGGTGAGGCCAGCAATACCGGACAGATCAGCTTGAGCAGCCGTATCACCAAAGGAACCGTTGGTCGTTACCTTCAGAACCTCAACGTTCTTGACGGTGAAGCCAGCCGGGAAACTAAACGCAGCACCAGCAGCAGTCGCCGTATCAGCAATAGCCAGAGTATCGGTACCAGCGCCACCATCAACAGAGTCCAGACCACCCAGAACCGGCTTGGCCGTCGTGTTGGTAGCGGAAATGGTGTCGTTACCCGAGGTGCCAACGATGGTATCCACACCGTCAGTGAGCGTGAGAGTCTGACCATTGGAATTGCCGGAGTTGGCAATAGCAGCCTCAATCGCAGCGTTGCTGGAGACATCGGTGGTGTTGGTCACACCGGCGATCACGGACTGCAGGCTGGCGATGGAGGTCGCGGAACCCAGCTGATTGATGGTGTAGTACTTGGCAACGGTGACCTGGTTGTCGAAGGCCTTGGAGGCCGCACCCCAGGTAGCGTCGGTGGCAGGAACATTGTCCAGCGCGTTGATCAGGGCCAGGACCACGTTGGCGCGGGAAGCACCGCCGTTCAGCAGCGCAGCGGCGTAGGTAGCCACGTTGCCCTTGTCGGTAGCGTTGACGGTAGAGCCAACCAGCGCGTCCAGGAACTTGGTGGCGAACTGTTCGTTGCTGTAGAAGTCAGGGTAGATGGCCTTGAAACCATCGGTGTTCACCAGGGCGTTGACCAGGGCGGTCTGGTTGCTGCCGAACGGGGCCAGCAGGTTCAGGTAGGTGGCGCCGGGGGCAGCGTCGAACACGCCGACGACGGTCTTGACGATCAGGTCTTGCTGAGCGGTGTTGAGAGCCATATTAAAACTTCTCCTAGCTAGGATGAGAAACGACTTCCGGATATTCCGGGTCTATGACATGCGGCGCCCAGTTTAGCCAAGCGCGCATTTTCCGATGTGACCGCAGTCACAAAAGACGGATCCGGTACAAAAAAACCACTAGTAGCGATATCGCGCGCCGAAGTATAGCCCAAGGTTGTTGAGCTCAAACAAGCCGATATTGGACTGCTGGCGGAAGTGTTCGAGGCTCGCAACCCCCTCCCAGTGGGCGTCCACCGGGCGCACGATTTCGAGCCTCAACGCACTGCGGCGAATATGACGTTCCGCGTTGTACTGGAGCAACGGGCTATAGCCATCAGTGTCACGGACGCTGCCAAGGCTGGCCTCCAGCTTGACAACGTGCTGCGCACCGCGCCAGCTGCCATTGATTTGTAGTTCGTTCCAGCGCTGGGCGCCACCCGGACGATCGGAACTCTGGGGATGATCCCTGGCCAGGCGCAGATCGCTGTCGAGGCTCCAGCTGCCGCTGCTGCAGTTCAGCCCCAGGCGCAGGCCGAGTTGGTGGCCGTCGAGTTCGCCGAGGGTCGGATATTCCCGTTGCACGGCGTCCATGCCGAGGCGCGGACGGCAGCCCTGGGCCTTCCACAGGTACTGGGCCACCAGCCGGTTTTCGGCGAGCAGGTGAACGCCGCCGAACTGCTGGTCGACGCGGGCGATCTGCAGGGCCAGATCGCCGCCGGGCAGCCGCTTCATCACGCTGGCATCGAACTGGCCGAGGGCGTAGTCGCTCTCCCCCGCCGGGGAATCGCGCAGGCGCCCGCGGGCATGGAGCATGAGGAACCAATCGGACGTGAGCGGCCGCAAGGCCTGGCCCTGGGTATCGAAAACAGCAGCGGCGCCCTGGCGGGGGCGCGTGGCGAGGGCCAGGCGCACGGGGCCTTCCGGCAGGGTCAGCAGGGTGGTGTCGGCCGCCGGGGCACCATTGAGATTGCTTTCCCAGCCCACATGCATGCCCACTTCCAGGCCGAGCTGCCAGACCGGCGGTTTTTCGTCGGGCAGGCTTTCCCAGCTGTGCAGCCGGGCCTGGAGGTGCTGCCGCGCCGGCGGCGGCAGGGACGACAGGGCCAGCAGTCCACGGGCCAGTTCCTTGGCGGCGGGATAGTCGCCGAGGCCGGCCAGCGCGTCGGCATAGTCGATGCGCGCACCGGCATGGTCCGGCGCCAGCAGGATGGCCCGCTCCAGGCTCTCGGCCGCTTCCGCCAGCCGGCCGCTGGCGAGCAGCAACGCGCCCCGCTGGGCGAACCAGCCTGCATCGCCGGCACACAGCTCGGCGGATTCGTCCAGTTGGCGCAGCGCCACGTCGCGGGCGCCGGGCTCGTCGGGCAGACTCGTGGACACGGGCGGACAAGCCGCCACAGCAGGCAGCGCAAGGCATGCAGCCAGGCCGAACAGGCGCCTGAGGATAGGGACGAGTGCGATGATGAAACGAATGAAGGCGGGGCTCGCTTTATAGCATGGGGCCGCAGCGCGAACCAACCGCACCGCGGCCCCGGCCGTCAGGCGCTGGCCACCAGGCGGATGTGGGGATGTTGTTCGTCGCCCGCCGGGGCCAGGGCCGGCAGGAACAGGTTGCGGGGGCGTTGCAGGCCTTCGAGCAGGAAGCTGCCCACGCCGATCAGGCCGGCCTCCGGCAACTGGGCTGCCGCCCCCGGGCCGACGACGATGGGGGAGGCCAGCTCCACGCTCATGCCTTGCAGGCGCACCGCGACGGTGACCGTTTCGCCCAGCGCAGTATGGGTGCGGCGTTCGGCGGTGCCGAAGGAGCCGACCAACGCCTTGCCGGTTTCCAGGCCGACGCCCAGGGCCAGCGGCTCCAGGCCGGGAGGCGCTTCGGCGGGCAACAGGGCCGTGACTTCGCGCACAAGTTCCTGGGCGGCCTGCAGGGCCCGCTCGGGATGCTGGCTACAGGACTCGGGGGCGTTCCAGATCGCCATGATGGCGTCGCCGACGAATTCTTCGATAATGCCGCCATGGGCACGCACCACACGCTGCGCCGTGGAAAAGAAGGCGTGCAGCAGCGCGGCCGCCTCTTCGGGCGGACGGGCCTCACAGTAGGCGGAGAAGTTGCGCAGATCGGCAAACAGCACGCTGATTTCGCGGCGCTCGGCCTCGATGGTGCCGACGGGCTCGCGCAGCGCGATCTGGGCGGCGACCTGCTCAGGCAGGTAGCTAGACAGATTGCGGTACAGGCGCTCGCGTTCGAGCCGGGCCAGGACGAACTCCACGCTGGCCAGGGCGATGCCGGCCAGCGCAGCGAAGAGCGCCGGGAACAGCCAGCCGACCCACAGACCGGAAGTCAGCAGCAGCGCGGCGTGCAGCCCATAAGCCGAGGCGGCGATGCCGATGCCGAACAGCGGCAGCATGTAGCGGCGCTTTTGCCCGCCATGCGCCACCAGCAGCATCAGCGCGCCGCCCGCCAGCACGGCGAAGGCCAGCTGCAGGGCCCAGGCGGCACGCGGGGTATAGGGCAGGCGACCGTCGAGCAGGCCGGCGATGAACTGGGCATGCACCTCGACGCCGGCGGCATTGGCCGCCAGCGGCGTGGTGACCGTGTCGCCAAGGCCGAAGGCCGTTGCGCCGACCAGCGCGATGGCGCCGCCGAGGAGATCGGGCGGCACCCGGCCGTCGAGCACGTCCGCGGCCGAAACGGCAGTCAGTGCCGCGCGCGGCAGGGTGTAGCCGAGACGGGTGGTGCCATCGGCATCCAGCGGTACGCTCAATCCAAGCTCGGGCATGCGTAGCCAGCCGTGGGGGCCGAGCCAGCCCTGCCCGCCTTCGTAGCGCAGCGCGGGCGCGTCCTGGTTACCGAGCCCCAGCAGGGCCAGCGCCGGGTAGGCGCGGGATTGATGGCAGATCACCGGGGCGATGCGCCGCACGCCACCGTCGGCATCCAGAGTCGGCGTGATGTGGCCGGCGCCCGTGGCCAGCTGGGCAGTGTTGGCGACGTAACCGCCGGCCACCGGGAACGGGGAAGCCCCCGTACAGGAGAGCCCCGACAGCGCGCCCGACAGTTGTCCGACGCGGCTGGCGTCGGGATTCAGTGCAAAAATCTGCCCCACATGCAGCGGGTTGCCCGCCTGGGCCTGGGCCAGCGCCTTGTCTCCGTCACGAGCTTCGGGAAAGGCGATGTCCATCAGCTGCACCCGGGCGCCCTGTTGCGCGAGGGCGGCGGACAGTTCGGCAACGCGCTCCCGCGGCCAGGGCCAGGCGCCAACACGGGCCAGGCTGCTTTCGTCGATATCGACGAGCACGACACGACGCTCCGCGGCGCCGGGATGCCCCGCGGCCATCTGCCACAGGGGGTCGCCGCTGCGCTCTTCCGCGCTCTTGAGCAGATCGGGCGCCGTGAAGCCCAGCGATACGGCCACCACGGCGGCCACCCCGAGCGCGAGGCTCCGCAGCGAGGCGGGCTGCATCAGCCGCTGGGCGATGCGCCCCGACATCAGCGCTTCCACAATGTCACACCGGACAGGGTGCCCTGGGGCACGACCTTATTGAACAGGTAGCCGGCCTGGCTGCCATCCATCGTTACCGCGCCGGCCACTTGGGTGCCGCCTTCGGTGACGGCGAAGATGCCGTCGTCCCGCACCTTGCCCACCGACTGCAGCAGCACCGAACCGGTCTGTGCATGGGACAGGTTGAGGCCCGTCGCGAAATTGCGCTGCACGAAATCGATCTTCAGCCAGCCGCCTTCGATGCGTCCGGCACTGATGCCGCCATCGTTCTGCAACAGGCTCACCTGGCCGCTGCTCAGTGCGAAGCTGCCCTGCCCCAGCTGCGTGGACAGCACCGGGATGTCGCTCGGGGCACGGAACAGTGCGAAATAGGCGTCGCCGACGGTGACCTTGCGCCCGTCACTGGCCACGGCATAAGACCCGGTCATCGTGTCGCCGGCACGGATTGTGTTGCCCCAATGGCCCCACTGCAAGACAGCGGTGGCCGGGGAGTCCTGCGGCGTCGTCGGGATGGTCGGCACCGGGGGCGGCGGCGTGACGACCACCGGATCCTGCGGCGTGACCGGTGGCACCGGATTGCGCGACTGGTTGGTGGTGGTGTCGGCACCGGTTTTTTCCACCGCGGCCATCAGGGCCTGGCGGGAGGCGGACTCCTGGGGCACCGGCGGCGTGGAGATGTCGGGGCCTTTGCCGTTGAGCGGCACGATGCGCGCCGGCTGCACGCCGTTGAGTTCCAGCAGGACGCGGCCCATGGTGTCGGACAGCTCGCGGGAGCCCGCGGTGGCACAGGGCCCGAAGGACTGGGCGATACAGCCGCCGCCGAAAGGTGCGACGACGATGGCACCCTGGTTGACCACCGCACGCAGGTTGTCGGCGGCAGCCTGGACGACGAAATCCGTCCCGCGCACACCGATTGCCGCCAGCGGCGTATTGAGACGGAAACGGTCTTTGTGGGCCTTGGCGGCATCGCCGGTGATCGAACGCACCACGCCTTCGTCCAGGCGGAAGCGGATCGCCGTATTGGCAGCGGTCGTGTCGTATTGCTCCACGGTCAGCCGGGAGCCCGGACGCACGCTGAGGAAACCGCCATCGACAAAACGCAGGTGCACATGGCCGTTGGCAGTGGTTTCGACGCGGTCACCCGCCGCGATACGCTCCCCCGCAACGGCCGGGCGGGCAGCGCCCGCCGCATCGACGACGCGAGCCTGGCCGATGACGAAGCGGATCTCCCCCGCATCTGCGGCCAGGGCCGACACGGACGCCGTCAGCACCTGCACGGAAAGCAGGGCCTTGCAGAGCAGATTGAGGGCGCGCGCAGAAGAAACGGTCCGCATCATGGCTGGATTTACGGGGTTGATGGTTCTAATGAATAATAGGCGCCCATTGGATGCACGTATGTGCGCACAATCACATGAGGCCCGGGAGAAACCCGGTGCCGATTTCGCCCGTATCTTTTCAGCCCCCGATTTCCCGTTTCCAGCCAATGTCGATCGACCCTGCCGTTCTGCAGCAGATTCCGCTATTGCGCGACTTTCCGGAATCGGCACTGGACGGGCTGGCGGCACATGCCATCGGACGCAAGCTGGCACGCCGGGAAGTGGTGCTGAACAAGGGCGATATTCCGCAATTCCTCCCGATCCTGCTCGACGGACGATTGCAGGGCATCGACTTTACGCTGGACGGCCGCGAGGTCGGCCTGTATTTCGTCGGCCCGGGGGATTTCTTCGGCGAGCTCGCGGTGATCGACCGCCAGCCGATGTCCGAAACCATCATTGCGCTGACGCCGTCGCAGATCATGCTGCTCCCCAAGGAGCAGACCCGTTCGCTGATGTTCTCGACCCCCGGCGTGGCGGAGCAGGTCACGCTGCGCCTGGCGGCGCGGCTGCGGGCGATCGGCGGGCAGCGGCTCCTGCTCGCCATTCCCAATCCGCTGCAGCGGCTGTGTGCCCAGCTGCTGCAAATGGCCCGCGATGCCGGCAATGCGCCGGATACCGACACGCAGACGATTCCGGCGATTCCGACCCACCAGGAAATCGCCATCATGATCAACGTCAGCCGCGAAACGGTGACGCGCGCCTTTCAGCAATTGCAGAATCAGGAAATCCTGCGCCGCGACGGTTCGCAGTTGCTGATCCTCAAGGCGAACACCCTCGAAGAAATGGCGGCCGGCGATTAGGACCTGTCAGGCGCGCCTGAAAATCCAGTAGCGGCCGAGCAGAAAACCGATCACCGAAATGACCGGCAGGGAAACGATCTTGCCGGCCAGTACGTTTCCCAGCCAATGATGGGAGGCCGTCACGAAGGCCATCGTGATGCCGTAATTGACCGACACCACGATGCCGTATTTGACGGCACTCGAAACCGAGCTCGATGTGCCGAAGGTCACCTTGGCGTGGCAGAGATAATTGAACACCAGCCCGGCGACGAAACCGGCCGACACCGCCGTGCCGTAGAACACCCCGCTGCGGATCAGCCCTTCCATCACGGCGATGTCGAGCAGGGCGCTGAGGACGCCGATGCTCAGATAGATGAGGAACTGGCGCTGGATCATTGCCCGGCCGGCTTGCGCGCCTTGACGCTGCCCCGCCGGTGCAGCACGCGGCGCGGCACGGAGGCCATGTCGCCGGCGACGAAGGCCAGGATGAACTGCAACCCCATCAGCAACGGGATGGCCGCCAGCATGACGGTGCCGGCCGGCGTGGTCAGGCCGCGGCTCGCCGATTGAATCCAGTGGTAGGCGCCGAAGATCCCACCCGCCAGCATCATCAGTACCCCGAGCGGCAGCTCGATCGACCCCACCGACATGTCGCGGAGATAGTAGTTGTAGAAGATGCGCTTGCCGAAATTGCGGATGTTCTTCAGCAGGAACTCGCCGGCGACCTTGGAAATCTTCAGGTTGCTGACTTCGTCGCCGTAGTGGGCATCCATCGGCACATCGACGACCACCGCCCTCAGGGTGTTGAGCCGGAACAGGAGGTCGGTCTCGAAGAAGTAGCGACGGCTGATCTTGCCGAAAGGCAGGTGGCGGGCCACGTCCCGGTGGATCGCCGTATAGCCGTTGGTAGGGTCGAACAGGTCCCAGTAGCCCGACGACAGCTTGGTGATGAAGGACAGGGCCGCGTTGCCAAACAGGCGCACCTTCGGCATCGCATGGATTTCTTCCAGATCGAAGAAGCGGTTGCCCTTCGTGTAGTCGGCTTCGCCGGCGACGATGGGCTCGATGAAATCGGGGATCAGTGCCGGATCCATCTGACCGTCGCCGTCGATCTTGACGAAGATGTCCATGCCGTCGCGGATCGCCACCTGGTAGCCGTGCATGACGGCGCCGCCGACGCCCTGGTTGACCTCGTTCTGCAACACGACGACGCGCGGATCGCCGCAATTCTGCCGCACGAATTCGCCGCTCCCGTCCGGACAGCAGTCATCCACGACGTAGATGCGGCTGCATTCCGGGCCGATGCGCCCGATCACGTCGAGAATGTGCCGCTTCACCTTGTAGCTGGGTATGACTACCGCAACGCGTACGTGATCACTCACGAGCATCCTTTCAATTCGTTTCGATCTCGAGATGCGAGACCTGGGCCTTGATGTCGCCATTCATGCCCAGATAGACCTCGCCGGTCGACGCCCCCACCGGGACCGGCACGGCCTCGACGAAATCGACCGGATCGGACGAGCACACGACCTGCCGGTAATAGGGTGCGCCCACATCCCAGTTGATTTGCGCAATGAAACTGCCGGCCCCTGCGTCGCAGCGGAAGCGGACGCGGTAACGGGCCACACTGGCGCCCTCCAGCCGGAAACCGGAAATCACCCGGGACTGGGGTGCCGCCAGCAGCGGTTCGCCCGCCGAGGCGAGCTGCAGCACGCTACGGTAGAGGGTCTCACGCTCCGCCAGACGATACAGGATCGTGGAGCCAACCCGCCGCTCGGGCACGCCGAAACGGGCCAGATGGTCGCGCAGCAGGCGGCGCGCGCCGACCGCCTGGGCCGGTGCGGCCAGATCCCAGACGACGAAGCGGATCTTCTCCGTGCGCATGAATTCGCCCACGTCGGCGATGCCTTGCCAGCCGTTGAAGCGGTCCGCCCGGCCCGGCGCATACCAGGTCACATAGTAAGGTGTGCCGTGCAGGGCCGCCCCATAGGGCACATCGACGTCGTACAACACCCGCTCGCCCGGGAAATCCCGGCTCACGTATTCGGTGAGCAGCTTCGCCGGAGCCAGGCGTTCGGTGAGCACCTGGCGACCGGCCGCGGTGAAGGCCTGCTGGGGCGCTTCGTCGAAGAACCACGACACGCCGGGCAGAAAATACAGGTTGATCGCCACAAAGGCACACAACACGGATTTCACCAGCCACTGCCGCCCCTCCTCCGCGCCGACCGTGGCCAGGCTGCCGAGCACGACCGCCGCCAGCGGGAGCACCGGAAACAGGTAACGCCAGTACTGGGTGGCGGCAAACATCGCCAGGCCAAAGCCGGCCAGCGGCAGCAACACGCCCCAGGCGACCCGGCGCGACACTGTCAGGCACAGGCTGACGATGGCTAGCGGAAGGGGCAGCAGGTACTGGAAGCCGGCAACGAAATCCTTCGACTCGAAGAACTCTCCGGTGCGGAAGAAGATCCGCCAGTAGTTCTCCAGGTTCATGCCCTTGATGTAGCGGGCGTCCGAGAAATTGACCGGCGGAAAATAGGGCGACTTGAAGATGCCGTTGTACAGCGGGAACAGAGGATTGCCGGTCAGCCGCCAGGCCGCCAGATAGGAATGCAGCGCGACGCCTGCCAGCAGCAGGACCAGCACCGCCAGCCAGCCGATGCGCAGATCGCTGAACGGTGCCCGGCGCAGGCCGTTGAAGCCATAGGCCGCCAGCAGGCTCACCCCCAGCACGGCCCCCGGCAGCTTGGTCGCGCAGCACATCGCCGCAATGGCCAGCACGGCCAGCAACTGCGCCCCCGGCGGCACATCGTCCCGGCCGAGCAGCACCCGGACTCCGGCCGCCGCCAGCAGGCCCAGGAACAGTTCGGTCTGCAAGGTAGTGAGCAGGTTGGCGACGATCGGCGTACTGGCAAACAGGACCAGCCCGAGCAGACGAGCCCCTTCTCCGTTGCCGCCATTCAGCAGCCCGCCCAGCACCCACAACTGGCGCAGCAACAGGAGCAGCAACGCGATATTCAGGGCGCTGCGCGCATCCTCGGCGGCCACCAGCGACACGATGCCGTGCAGGAGATCCACCGCGAACGGGGCAATGGCCCAGATCTGCCCGGTCACGTCGAAGCTGTAGCGATGCTGGTGACTCAGTTCGGCCCACATCCGCAGATGGAGGGCGTTGTCGTCGAAGCCGACGGAAGGGAACAGGGCGAAACGCGCCACATACCCCATAACCAGGACCGCGGCGACCGCCGGCCGGAAAGGCAACTGCGCCAGCCCCTCGCGCGCGTCGCGCCAGGCCTCCGCCCACAGGACGCCGTAGCGCGCCCTGAAAGCCGGCCGCAGGGCCGCCAGCAACGGCAAGGCAAGAACGCCGCAATACAGCGGACGGTCATTGACCGGAAAATGGATCAGCCCGCCGAAGAACGCCAGATTGAGCCCCAGCCCGACGAACAACGCCGCATCCGGCAACAGCCCGGCCGACGCTTGCCGACTGGCCCGCTCCAGCACGATGCGGCCCAGCACCCAGGACGCGACCAGAAACAGGCCGACCGCCAGGCTCTGTGCCAGCCCGGCCCCCAGCACCAGATAAAGCAGCACGCAGCCCACCAGGCCGGGCAGCGCGAAGCGGCCAGCCAGCCGGCGCAACAGGGCCGCCAGCACGACGCCACCGAGCGACCACAGGGCGAAATCGACCAGCACCCGCGGCCGCCAGTAAAAAGGCAGCGCCGACGAATAGTGCACCACGCCGGCCAGCGTCAGGCACAGGGAGAGCAGCAGCAGCCCGGGCAGCAGCCGGCCCCAGGCCGCGCCGGGCGCCCCCGGCGCACGGATCCCCATCACACCATCCAGACGGCCGTCAGTCGTCATGTGCTTTTCTTCCGCCTTGCCCGATACGCATCGATCGCCAGCCCGTCAAACACTGGACGTCGTCTCGGGCTGCTCGGAAAGCAGCGCCTTGACGCGATCCCGCGGCATGCCGAACAGGCCGTTCTCGCGCCAGATGTACTCGTCCTGGATGATCAGGCCGTTTTCCCGGTAGAAGGAGGCCACGCTGATCAGCATTTTCTTCGGATCGTAGCGGCTCTGCAGATAGCGCTCCTTCATGTCCACGTCTTTGCGGAAGATGTAATGCTCGTGCCAGACCCATGAGCCCGGGCTGTTGAGCAGACACTTGCCCTGGCGGCGCAGGGCCATCGAGACCCCGGCATCTTCGAACACGTTGGGATAGCCGGCGTGGAGCAGCGGCGCGGGGTTGTCGAGGAACAGCGTCGCGCCGATCGGCGACCAGTCGAGATCGCGGAATTCGGCGGTGGCCAGATCGTCGATGCTGGCCTCCTGATCGTACAGCTTGAGGTCGATGAGTTCGTCGTCGAGGTGGGCGATGTAGCCGCCGGAGAACTGCAGCTTGCGGTTCGGGAACACCACCCGGCAGCACACCGCCCCCACGTTTTCATGGGCACGGGCGCGCACCAGCAGTTCCTCCAGCCAGCCCGGCTCGGCGATCTCGTCGTTGTCGAAGACGATGAACCAGTCACCCTTGGCCAGCTTCAGCGCCTCCCGTCGCCCGGCCGCCGGGCCGAGGTTGCTGTCGTTGTAGAAGACCTTCAGGGTCGGGAACCTGCCTTCGATCTCGGTCTTGATGAAGTCCACCGTCGCCGCGTCGGAGCCGTTGTCGAAGAGGATGATCTCGTGCGGTACGCGCACGGTCTCACGCAGGCTTTCAAGGGCTTCCAGCGTCTGGCGCTGCTTGCCGAAGGACAGCATGATGATCGACAGGAAACGGTCGAATTCACCGTTGCGGATGCCCTGGCGGGTACGCGCCTCGTTCTGGATGGTGGTGGTCGACCATTGCTGGTGGGAGTTCATCCGTTCCGTCGCCTGGCGTGCATGCAGGCGGTGGTGATAGACGAACTCGGGCAGATGCAGGAAAGCACCGCTCGGGTAATGGAAGGCGATGCGCATCAGCATGTCGTAATCCTGCGCCGAGTCGAAGCGCGGATCGAACAGGCCGACTTTCGTAAAGGCATCCCGCCGGATGACCTTGAAATGGGTCGCAAACATCCGCTCGAGGTTCTCCGCGAAGTAATCCTGGCGCGGCAGGTGCTCAAAGGAGATGCGGTTTACTTCCTTGTCGTTCTCGTCGATGTTGATGCGGCCGGTATGCAGATAAACGATGCCCGGATGCCAGGCGGCCACGCAGCGTTCGACGGCGTCCGGCGTCAGGTAGTCGTCGCAATCGAGGAAGCCGATCAGCAAGCCGGAGGACGCCACCAGTGCGCGGTTCTGCGCCCGGGATATGCCCCCGTTGGATTCGTTGTAGATCACCTTCAGGCGCGGATGCCCCTCCAGGCGCTGGAGGATCTCGCGCACGCGGCCATCCGGCGAAGCGTCATCGACGACAATGACCTCGACGTGGGGATAGGTCTGATCGAGGGCGCTGGCGATGCAGCGCTCGATGTAATCGGCGTGGTTGTACACCGGGATGACGATGCTGACCACCAGCTCACCCGACGGCGGCGTGGCCGGCAGCGCGGCCCGTGGTGCTTCATGGCGCAGGAAGCCGCGCATGCGCTGCTTGAGGCCAAAGGGAATGCGTGCGATCACCGGCTTCAACGCGTTCTGGCGATACACCCACAGGGCGGAATGCCACAGTGTTTCCTTGACCTGGCCACGCAGCCGGCCGAGCCGCTCGTTGCCACGCCGCAACGGAGCGGTCAGGCGCCAGGACAGGGAAGCCTCCATCCAGTCGTGGCGGCGGTGCCATTCGGCCGCATCGCGCTGGGCGTCGCCGAGCTGGCTCTCCAGCTCCGCCGACTTGCGCTGCAGGCGACCGAGTTGCTCCTGAAAGGCCGTCTGCATCGCCGATTGCTTGAGGAGGGCCGCTTCCAGTTCCTTCTGCAGTTCCAGGTCGTGGGCCTGGGCCTCCGTCAACAGGTGTGCGAGATGACGGTCGCGGGCCACCAGGCTCTGCAATTGCGCCGGCGTCCAGCGCGGCCCCCACTTGGCCAGCAGGCGCTTCAGCGCCGCAACGGCATCGCCCTCGTCGGCAACGACGCCCAGCCCTGCATTGCCATGAATACGGTAACTCGCTCCGATGGCGTCCACGTGCGCGAAGGGGCCGAACGCCGCCAGCTGCAGCCAGAAATCCCAGTCCTCGAAGAGGTCGAAGCTCTCGTCGAAACGACACCCCTCCGCCACCAGGCGACCGCGGAACAGCAGCGCATGGATGGGAATCGTGTTCTCGACCATCAGGCGGGCCGGATCGTAGGCCTCGTTGTAGACGCGGATGGTTTCCCACCCGCCATCTTCGCCGGCCCGCACGCAGCGCACGCCCGCATAGGCCGCCGCCACATCCGGCTGCGCTTCGAGTTGCGCGACCAAGCGCTCCACATGCTCGGGCTCCAGCCAGTCGTCGTCGTCGAGCAGCAGCAGGTACTCGCCCTGCGCCCGCTCCAGCCCCAGGTTGGCGGCGGCACTGCGCACCAGCCTTGCGCCCGTTCCCTCGACCCGCAGCGGAAAGCGGCCGCAGTGCTCAGCCAGCGCGCGATGCCCTTCCCCCCGGGCATTGACGACCAGCACCTCGATGTGAGGCCAGGTTTGCGCGGCGACCGACCTGAGGGCATCGTCCAGCTCGGGCCGGTCGGTACTGCGGATGATGATGGAAACAAGCTTCGAGCTTAAGGACAAAGTCATGGGAACGATCACAAGTCGGCGCACCAGCCCGCGGATCTGGAGTCGGGGGCCTGGGGATGCACGCCTCGGTTTTCATCAAAAGCGCCATCGAAAGCGCAGTGGATATAATTATACCAACATCCATGCAGCCTGATGTCGGGCGCCGTGCGGGCACCGAAACGTCCGCAGCGCCCACTCCGGGCGCCTGATACTTTGCAGCGACCATTTGGTCAAAATAAAAAAGCAAATAAGAACACGATCAAGATCCACCCTCATGAATAACAGCCTGAAAAGACTAACCACCATAACAATCCAGCCCTGGACCGCGGCATTTGTTGCAGCAATCCTGCTCATCGGACTTCTTTTTCAGGCGCTCATTCCACCATTTCAATCCCCCGACGAGTTTTCGCATGTCAAGCGCGCCTACATGCTTTCCAAAGGCCGGATATTCCTGAGCCACCCTCCCGGCCAGCAATATGCGGGAAGCGATATCGACAATGGACTCCTCGCGTATTTCGAGGTTTACAAGACTCTTCCTTATACAGCGGCCAACAAATTCTCCCAGGAAGAAAAACGGGCCGGCGAACAGATCAAATGGGCCCACGCCGGCACCTTCAGCCCGGCCCCGGGAACCGGCTATTACTTTCCGGCGGCCTACCTGCCCCAGGCGATGGGGCTCAGCATCGGAGAACAGCTGGATCTGAGCATCCACGACACCTACAAGCTGACGCGGGTCATCACTTTCGCCAGCACCCTGGCCGTACTGGTGCTGGCTTTCGCGGTATTTCCGGCCAGCCCCCTGCTACCCGCCCTGCTGGTGCTGCCGATGAATCTGCTGCAATTGCTGTCGGCAAGCCTGGACGGTTTCACGACAGCGCTGACGATACTTGCCCTCAGCCTGTTCGTGCGGCTGAGCTCCCGGGACAAGACCGACTCGCCGGCCGCATTCCTGCATGGGATGTGCGCCTGCCTGTTCATTGTCGCGACAAGCCGCATCCACATGCTGCCCTTGATCGCCCTTCCGCTCTTCATCTATTTTTCCAGCAGGAACCGCAGCGCCCTTATTTATTTCTTCGCACTTACGGCCAGCACCATTGCATGGACGGCCCTCTCGATAAAGGCCAGTTATATTGCCCTTGCCAACCCCGGGGCCAGCACCGGCAGCATCATCCACTTTTATGCCGAGCGCCCCGGGTCGGTTATCCAGCTCATTCTCACGACAATTCAGGATGAGAAACTGGCCGAGTTTTACACCCAGTCATTCATCGGCGTACTCGGCTGGCTCGACACCTATTTCACCCTGGATTTTTATGCCACCATCGTGCTTTTCATCCAGGTCATTGCCCTGCTTTCCCTATCGCTGGACAAGACGCGGCAAGGCATCGCCCGCCAGGTCTTTCTGTTATTCATTGCGGCAACATCGGCGATATTTGTATTCCTTGCGCTGCTGCTGACCTGGAACCCGTTGATGCCGAACGTGATTGCCGGAATCCAGGGCAGGTATTTCGTCGCCCCGGCCATTGTCTTCATATATGCCCTGAGTGGCAGCGCCCGTTTTTGCAGCAGCCGGGCACGAAAAATTGCCGCCATAGCGCTGGCATGCATGACGGCTTATTCGCTCGAAGCAACGGCCACCCTGATGGTTGAGCGCTATTTCCTGGTCGAGAAAAAGGATCCCGGCAGCATCATCACGCTGAAGATTCCATGAGGCGACACCCCGGCCCGGGCACCCGCTGGCCCGCTGCTCACATGCCGAACATATCAGCGAGCCCCGCTTCGAGCCCGACCTGCGCCCGCCAGCCCAGCTCATGCTCGATACGTCGCGGCGAATAGCAGGCGGAGCCCAGGAGACGGTCGACGATTTCGCTGTCGAGGGGCATGCGCCGACCGACGAGCGCACCCGCCCTGTCGCCCAGCCAGGCGGCCAGTTCCAGCATCGAGCGGGGCACCGCCCAGCCGCGCGGCGGGTAGCCCAGCGCAGCGCGCATCGCGTCGTAAAGTTGGCGCCCCGACGGCGCCTGGGCGTGGGCGACGATGTAGGTTCGGCCCCCCGCCCGCGCATCTTCCGTCACCCGACGCATGGCGTCGACCAGGTCGCTTACATGCACCAGGGAACGCCGGTTGCCAGTCTCCGGCAGGGGCGGAAACAGACCCCGCCGCACCAGCGCCCCCATCCGCTCCATGTTGCCGCGCCCACCGGCGCCATAGACCAGCGCCGGACGCAGGACGGTGACGTGCATGCTGGCCGCACCGCCGATGTCGAGCAGAGCCTCTTCGGCGGCCCGCTTGGCCTGCCCGTAGGGCGTGGTCGGCGGCAGCGGACAATCCTCATCGATGCAGGCCTCCCCGCCGTCTCCGCTGGCCTTCACGCTGGACAGGAAAACCAGCCGGCGGACGCCAGCCGCTGCGGCCACCTCGGCCAGACGCCGGCTGCCCTCGTAATTGACCTCCCGGTGCAACCGGGATTCGTCGGCGCCGCTCGCCGAAAATGCATGGGCATGGCCGGCGCAGTGGAAGACCGTGTCCACGCCCTCGCAGGCCCGCGCCAGCGCCAGCGGATCGGCCAGCGTTCCCGCCACCTCGCCAACGTCCGGGCGCGGCGTTGCACGGGTGAGCACCCGCACGGATGCGCCGTCACGCCGGAGCGCGTCGACCAGATGGCGACCGATGAAACCCCGGCCACCGGTCACCAGCACGGACGCCGGCGTCAAAACGTCTCCCGCCGCCGCAGATACGTGGCGAAACGCGGCACGCCGGCCGCCGTCAGATCCCGGTAACGATAAGTGATGACGCTGCCAACCGGTGGCGGATTGCGGCGCTCCTCGTCGGTGAAACCGCTACCGACACGGAAGCGCACACCGGTCGGCGTTTCAAGCTCCAGCGCACCCAGCAGTCCGGTCAGGCGGCCGCGTCCGGGCAGATGGGCGATGACCCGCGCCTCGGCGTCGAGCTGCGGCTTGAGCTTGAGGAGCACGTCGCTGCGCCCGGTCAGGTAGGGCGCATCGGCCCGGTGCAGCATCAGGCCCTCGCCGCCTTCCCGGACGACTGCGGCAAGCCGGGCGTCCAGTTCGGCCCGGTCGGCCACCCGGAACTGTTCCACCGCCGCCAGCCACGGGACCGCCGCACGGGCCACGATGCCGCGCAGACGCTCCAGGCGCTGCGTGAAGTCGCCGTCGCCGCCCGGCAGTTCGAAGACCATGTAGCGCACCCGTCGCCATTCCTCATCCACCGGCTGCAGGCGGCGCACGGTACCCGACAGTTGCTCGAAGCGGCCGCGGGCGATCCACAGCTCGCCGTCGAGCGGTTCGGGCGGCAGGCCGGCCAGGAACCAGGCCGGTGCGGCCACCTCCCGCCCGCTGCGGAAACGGAGCTGCCGGCCGTCCCACAGGGCGCGTGCGCCATCCAGTTTCTCGCTGACCCAGTAGCGCTCGAGGGGCACCTCGCCGCGCAGGACTTCGGCCAGCAACAGGGGCGGTGCGGGCGGCCCGTCGGCCGAGACGAGGGAATGGGCCAGCAGCGCTGCCGTGCCCACCAGGAAATTGCGGCGCGGCCGCGAAACCGCGGTCAAATCCAGCGCCAGCCGTGAAGTTGGAAGAATCGCCATGCCGAACGTACGAAGAGTTGGATGTGATGCCTCCCTTTGCGGGCGGCATGGCCACCATGATGCACGATCCGCACCGCCGGCACATATGCAATTTTCATCAACCGGGCCAGCCGCAGGCTCAGGTCGAAATCTTCGAAGTACAGGAAGTAGCGCGGGTCGAAGCCACCGATCCGGCGCAGCGCCTCGCCGCGCACGAACATGCAGCAGCCGCTGGCGATCGGCGGGTCCCACACCACCCGTTCGCCGATCACGTCGCGCATCTCGTAGCGCGCCAGGCGGCTGTCGCAGGCGCGCTTCAGCCAGCCCGGCGCAAAACCGCGCAGGAAAAGGTCCCACACTGCCGGCGGCCGTTTGCACAGATACTGGACACGGCCATCGTCCCAGCGCGCCGCTGGCGCCAGCAGGCCACACTCGGGATGGGCGTCGAGGAAGGCCAGCGCTTCGGCCAGGGCGTCCGCCGCCAGTTCCACATCCGGGTTGAGGATCAGGTGGACGTCGCCGGCCTCGTCCAGGCACAGGTTGTGGCCGGCCCCGAAGCCGGGGTTGCCATGGCCGCGATAGACCCGGCACGGCCATTCCGGCGGGATGTCCAGCGCCGCCAGCGCGGCTTCGCTGCCGCCGTTGTCGATGAGGAACAGGCTCGGCACCACCACCGCCCGGCGGGCGGCCTCAGCCAGGGAATCGACTGTCGACCGCAGCAGCTCGGCTTGCGGGTGATACAGCACGATGGCGACCGACAGGCGCCCGCCCGCGGCGCCATCGACCGGCGCCGTTGCGCCGCAGCTCAAATCAGACCTTGTAATAGGAGCGATACCACTCGATGAAGCGACCGACACCCACCGGCACCGGCGTGGCCGGAACGAAACCGGTCCAGGCGTTGAGTTCGTCGGTGTTGGCGTAGGTCGCCGGCACGTCGCCGTCCTGCAGCGGCAGGAAGTTCTTCTCGGCCTTCTTGCCCAGGGCGTCCTCGATGGCCTCGACGAAGGCCATCAGCTCTACCGGGTTGTTGTTGCCGATGTTGAAGACCCGGTAGGGCACGTTGCTGCGGCCCGGGTTCGGCTGATCGGCGTTGTAGGCCGGGTCGGCCTCGGCGGTGTGGTCAAGGGTCTTGATCACGCCCTGCACGATGTCGTCGATATAGGTGAAGTCGCGCTTCATCTTGCCGTGGTTGAACACGTCGATCGAACGCCCTTCGAGGATCGCTTTGGTGAACAGGAACAGGGCCATGTCGGGCCGGCCCCACGGGCCATACACCGTGAAGAAGCGCAGCCCGGTGGTGGGCAGGCCGTAGAGGTGGCTGTAGGTGTGGGCCATCAGCTCGTTGGCCTTCTTGGTGGCGGCGTAGATGCTGACCGGGTGATCGACGCTGTCGTGCTCGGAGAACGGCATCTTGGTGTTGCCACCGTACACGCTGGAGCTGCTGGCATACACCAGGTGCTGCACCTTGTTGTGGCGACAGCCTTCCAGAATGTTCATGAAGCCGACCAGGTTGCTCTCCACGTAGGCGTGGGGATTGACCAGCGAGTAGCGCACGCCGGCCTGGGCCGCCAGATGGATGACGCGGTCGAACTTCTCTTCGGCGAACAGCTTTGCCATGCCTTCCCGGTCGGCCACATCCAGCTTCACGAAGCGGAAGTTCTCGTGGGACGTGAGGCGGGCCAGGCGGTCGTGCTTGAGCTGGACGTCGTAGTAGTCGTTGAGGTTGTCGATGCCGACGACCTGATCGCCGCGGCCCAGCAGGACCTGGCTGGTGTGCATGCCGATGAAACCTGCGGCACCGGTGAGGAGGATTTTCATGGTTGCGGGAACGCCTGGGTAGTTGAAAGCGGGGCCGGCCTGCGCCGCCGGAAAAAGGACGCACGAATAAATCAGCCAATAGTCCGGCATTTTCGCACGCCCACATGGCAGGGTAAATCGGCGCTCTGCCCTATCCGTGCGTTCTGCTACGACTTTATACTGCCGCCTCTGCCCGACCCTTGCGTCCCTTGATTCCTCGCCTCCTCTACACCGCCGTCTGGTACCTGGCCGCACCATTGATCGTGCTGCGCCTTGCCTGGCGCGCGCGCCGCCAGCCCGAATACCTGCGTCACCTGGGCGAACGCATCGGCCGCTACCGCACGCGCACCGCCGGACCGCTGATCTGGCTGCACGCGGTATCGGTCGGCGAAACCCGCGCCTGCGCACCGCTGCTGCGCGCGCTGCTCGAGGCCTACCCAGAACACGGCGTGCTGCTGACCCACATGACGCCCACCGGCCGCGCCACCGCCGCCGAACTGTTCGGCGAACTGGCGCCGCGGGTGCAGAGCGTCTATCTGCCCTACGACTTCCCGTGGGCGGTGCGGCGCTTCCTGCGCCGCTACCACCCGGACATCGGCATCCTGATGGAAACCGAACTGTGGCCTAACCTGGTGGAAGCCTGCCGGCGCAGCGGCACGCCGCTGGCGATGGTCAATGCTCGCCTGTCGGAGCGCTCGGCCCGTGGCTACCGGCGCATCGGCCGGCTGGCCCGCGACGCCTTCGCCCACCTCACCAGGGTGGGCGCCCAGAGCGAGGGCGACCGCCATCGGCTGGCCGAACTGGGCGCCGCCAGCGCGACGGTCACCGGCAGCATCAAGTTCGACATCGAGGCTCCGGCGGCCATGCTGGAACTGGGCGCCCGCTTCCGCGCCTGCTTCGGCCAACGCCGCGTGCTGCTGGCCGCCAGCACCCGCGAGGGCGAGGAAGGGCTGCAACTCGAGGCCTTCGCCCGCCTGGCGCCGCCGGATGTGCTGCTGGTGATCGTGCCGCGCCATCCGCAACGCTTCGACGACGTCGCCCGCCTGGTCAAACGCAGCGGCCTCGCCATGCAGCGCCGCTCGGACGAAACGCCGCTGGCCACCGACACCCGCGTATGGCTCGGCGATTCGATGGGCGAGATGTATGCGTACTACGCTGCCGCCGACGTGGCGCTGATCGGCGGCTCGTGGGAAAAGCTCGGCGGGCAGAACCCCATCGAGGCCAGCGCGGTCGGCTGCCCGGTGATCGTCGGCCCGCACACCTTCAACTTCACGGCGGTCTGCGAGCAGGCCATCGAGGCAGGTGCCGCGCTGCGCGCCAGCGACATCGAAGCCGGCCTGCACAGCGCACTTGCACTGCTCGATGACCCGGTTCGCCGCCAGGCCATCGGCGAAGCCGGGCACCGCTTTGCCCGCGCTCACCGGGGCGCCACCGCACGCACCGTGGAACTGCTGGCGCCCCTCATCGCGGCACGCCAGCGCCGCTGAGTTTTACTGAACGGACGCCAACAGGTAGTCCAGCACCCAACCGGCGAAAATCGCCCCACCGACCCAGTTGTTGTGCAGGAAGGCCTTGAAGCACTTGGGCCGGTCGCGCTCGCGGATCAGCGTGTAGTGATAGACCATGATGCCCGCGGCCACCGCCAGCCCGGCCAGGAACAGCGCACCGCGGCCGGTGTGCAGGCCGGACCAGCCGATCAGCGCCAGCGTCACCGCGTAGCAGGTCATCACGGCAGCCACATCGTAGCGACCGAAAGTAATCGCCGAGGTCTTGATGCCGATCTTGAGGTCGTCCGGACGATCGACCATCGCATACTCGGTGTCGTAGGCCACCGCCCAGAACACGTTGGCGACCAGCATCACCCACGCCACCGCCGGCACCTCGCCCTGCAACGCGGCAAAGCTCATCGGAATGCCGAAGCCGAAGGCGATGCCCAGGTAGGCCTGAGGGATCGCCAGGAAACGCTTGGTGTAGGGATAGCTGCCGGCCAGGAACACCGCCGGCACGCTGAGGGCGATGGTCAGCCCATTGAGCGGCAGGATCAGCAGAAGAGACACCAGCGACAGGCCAGCAGCCAGCAACAGCGCCTCTTTGGGGGCGACCCGCCGGGCAGCCAATGGCCGGTTGCGGGTGCGCTCCACGTGGCCATCGAAGTCCTTGTCGGCGTAGTCGTTGATCACGCAGCCCGCCGAGCGCATCAGCAAGGTTCCAATTGCAAAGATCGCCACCACCAGCGGCGACGGCCGCCCTTCTCCAGCCACCCACAGTGCCCACAACGTTGGCCACAGCAGCAGCAAAGTGCCAATGGGCTTGTCGAGCCGCATCAGCTTGCCGTATTCGGAGACTCGTTCGGAAAAGGTCAGACTCATCATGGCGCCAGGTTCCCGATTGCGGGTAGAAAGACTTCCGTGATCAACAGCGGCGAGCCGCTACGGTGAAAGACCGAACGGCGCGCCCACAGCGGCGGCAATGCCGGCCGGCCAGTGGCATGCCGCGCGTCGTGCCAGCGCGGATCGCGGGCATCCAGGCGGGCCGCCTCCAGCGGCGAACGGCGCACCCGAGGGTCGTCGAACAACACCGCCGCCAGCGGCCGCCCGCCCAGCTGGCGCAGCAGATGCCAGGCGGCGGGGATCGCCGTACCGGCCACCAGCGAACGGGCGAACACCACCGGTTCACCGTCGGCCAGCAACAAGACCTCCCGCTGCCACAGGTTGCCGTGGCGATGCACGCCCAGCGCCGCCATCTCGTCGGGCAGCACGACGCCCTTGCCCTGGCTCACCACCTTGAGGGAAAACCGCCCGCAGCGGGCACGGATGCGGGCCGTCAGCGAACTGTCGTCGGTCAGCCAGCCGCGCATGCCGCGCGGTGCGCGCCAGGCAGCCATACGAAAGGGGTCACGGCCCGGGAAATGGGCGAGGGTCATCGGAAAGCAGCAATACGATTGAAAGCGGGCCGTATTGTAGTGGGCGAGCCGCGCGGGGGCTATTGCCATTCACCCCAACGGCCTGGCGCTGGGGCAACCTGTGGGGGCGAATTCATTCGCCCGCGGTGGTCAATCCACCAGCAGAGGGCGAATGAATTCGCCCCCACAAAGATCCCACAAAGATCCCACAAAGATCCCACAAAGATCCCTTAGAGGCATCCCACAGAGGCCCCAACGGATCGGGCCTGGATTGGGACTCACGCCTTCAACAGCGCCGCCCGGCCGCCGAACCAGCGGGCGGTGACGGCATCGGCGACGCGCGGGGCGTCGCGCAGGATCTCCTCGGCCAGCTCACGGGCGATGTCCACCAGCACCGCGTCCTCTTCCAGGTCGGCATAGCGCAGCAGCGGCACGCCGCTCTGGCGGGCGCCGATGAACTCGCCGGGGCCGCGGATGCGCAGATCCTCGCGGGCGATCACGAAGCCGTCGGTGTTCTCGTAGATCGCCTTCAGGCGCTCGCGGCCGGTCTGCGACAGGGGCTGGGCGAACAGCAGGATGCACACCGACTCATGCACGCCGCGGCCGACCCGCCCGCGCAGCTGGTGCAGCTGGGCGAGGCCGAAGCGCTCGGCATGCTCGATGACCATCAAACTGGCGTTGGGCACATCGACGCCGACCTCGATGACCGTCGTCGCCACCAGCACCTTGATGTCGCCGGCCACGAAGGCGGCCATCGTCGCCGACTTCTCGTCGTTCTTCAGGCGTCCATGGACCAGGCCCACCGGCAGATCGGGCAAAGCTTCCGACAGCATCTCGTAGGTTTCCTGGGCGGTCTTCAGCTGCAGCGCCTCGGACTCCTCGATCAGCGGGCACACCCAGTAGGCCTGGCGCCCGGCCACACAGGCGTGGCGGACCCGCGCGATCACCTCGTCGCGGCGCTCGTCCTTGATCAGCTTGGTGATGATCGGCGTACGGCCGGGCGGCAATTCGTCCAGCACCGAAACGTCGAGGTCGGCGTAGTAGCTCATCGCCAGCGTGCGCGGGATCGGCGTGGCCGACATCATCAGCATGTGCGGCGATTCGCCGGCCTGCCCCTTCTCACGCAGGGCCAGACGCTGGCGCACGCCGAAGCGGTGCTGCTCGTCCACCACCGCCAGCGCGAGCAGCGGCAGCGCCACCGGGTCTTCGATCAGCGCATGGGTGCCGACGGCGAGCAGGATCTCGCCGCTGGCGAGGCGGGCCATCGTCGCCTCGCGCTCTTTTTTCTTGCGGCTGCCGGACAGCCACGCCACCTCGATGCCCAGCGGCGCCAACCAGGCGGCGAGCTTGCGGAAATGCTGCTCGGCGAGAATCTCGGTCGGCGCCATCAGCACCGCCTGCCGGCCGCTCTCGGCGGCCTGCAGCATGGCCAGCGCAGCCACGCAGGTCTTGCCGGAGCCCACGTCGCCCTGCAACAGGCGCTGCATCGGATGGTCGGAAGCCAGGTCACGGGCGATCTCGGCAAAGGCACGGGCCTGGGCGCCGGTCAGCGCGAAGGGCAGCTGCCCCAGCAGATCGCGGGTCAGGGTGTCGAGCAGCGGCAGGCTGGGCGCGTTCTTGGCGCGCCGGGCGGCATAGGCGCGGCGCAGGGAGATCTGCTGGGCCAGCAGCTCGTCCAGCTTGACCCGTTGCCAGGCCGGGTGGCCGCGGTCCTCGATGTCGAGGATCGACACCGACGGCGGCGGCGCGTGCAGCAGGCTCAGCGCGTCGGGCAGGGACGGCAGATTGAGGCGGCGACGCAGTTCGTCCGGCAGCTCGTCGCGGATCCCGTTGTGGCGCAGCGCCCCGGCCACCAGCTTGCGCAGCGCCGACTGGGCCAGCCCGGCGGTGGTCGGGTAGACCGGCGTCAGGCTTTCCGGCAGCGGCTCGCCGGCGGCCACCGGCTTGATGCGCGGGTGAATCATCTCGGCGCCGAAGAAGCCGTCGCGCAGTTCGCCGAAGACGCGCAGGCGGGCGCCGACCGCCAGCTGCTTCTGCTGGCTCGGATAGAAATGCACGAAGCGCAGCATCACCTCGCCGCTGGCGTCGGTCGCGTGCGCCACCAACTGGCGGCGCGGCGGCGGCGTGACCTCGCAGGAGCGCACCTCCACCTCGCACTGCACCGGCACGCCGGGGCGCGCATCGGCCAGCAGGGTCAGGCGGGTTTCGTCCTCGTAGCGCAGCGGCAGGTGGAAGATCAGGTCGGCCGGCGAAAAGATGTCGATCTTCGCCAGCCTTTCGGCCAGTTGCGGGCCAACGCCCGGCCAGCCGCGCACCGCCGGCTTCTTCGCCGGAGCGGCAGAAGATGGTGGCGTGGCGGCGGCGGACTCCACGGGCAAGCTCGAACTCAGCCGAGCACCAGCACCGCATCGGCCTCGACGACCGCGCCGCGGGGCAGTTCCTTCACGCCGACGGCTGCGCGAGCCGGGTAGGGCTCGGCAAAGTAACGGGACATGACTTCGTTCACTTTGGCGAAATTGGCCAGGTCGGTCAGGTAGATGTTCAGCTTGACCGCGTCGGCCAGGGAACCGCCGGCCGCCTCGGCCACCGCCTTGAGGTTCTCGAAGACGCGTACGGTCTGGGCTTCGAAGCCGTCCACCAGTTGCATGGAAACCGGGTCGAGGCCGATCTGGCCGGACAGGTAAACCGTGTTGCCGGCCTTCACGGCCTGGGAATACGTGCCGATGGCGGCGGGGGCGTTGGAGGTGGCGATGATCTGCTTGGACATGGGCGTGCTCCGAAAAAGTGCCGGCAAGCCGGCGAAAAGTCGCGTGGCGCAGAGTTTACCCTGCCGCGGCGCCGCACATGCCTCCACGCGATGCGGAACACCAGGCCCCCACGACACGAGCTATAACAAATCAAGATTCGCCAAAAGGTAAAAATTTGAGCCAGGTCTATAACTTTTGTCATAGCCAGCCGTAAAGTCGGCCTCCCACTGCACATCGCCGGCACTCCACGCCGGCCTACTTCATGCACGCTTCGTCCCTCCGCGCCGACGACATCGCCACTCTCTCGGGCATCGCCCTGTCCGTCGCCAGCATGGTTTCCGTCGCCCTCGGCGGCCCGTCGGAGCTCAACTACGCGCTGGGTTGCGGCACCGTGGCCGTGCTGGTGGTCGCCATCGCGATCAGCCATCGGGCGAGAGGCCACGCCCGCGCCAACAAACTGGCCCAGACCCGGCGCATCGACGACAGCGTGCGTGAATACGACGCCCTCTGCGCCAACATCGCCGGCAGCAGCGAAGCCCAGTACCAGCGCCTGCGGGAATCCCTGGCGCAGATGCAGGACGTTTTCAGCAGCGCGGTCGGCGACCTCCATCGCAGCCTGACCGGCGACGGCGGCAAACACCAGGACTCCCTGCGCAACCTGGCCGATGAACTGGTGGCCCTCGCCGCCACCCAGGATGAAGCCACCCACAACGGCGGCATCGAACGCTTCACCGCCGAAACCCACACCGCGATCAGCGACTTCGTCGCCACCGTCCAGCAGCTCCAGGCCAGCGGCACCGACATCGCCCGCCGCTTTACCGACATGCGCGCCAAGGTGGATGCGGTGACCCGCCTGATGACCGAAGTGAACCAGATCAACAGCCAGACCGAGCTGCTGGCCCTCAACGCCGCCATCGAGGCGGCCCGCGCCGGCGAGGCCGGGCGCGGCTTCGCGGTGGTCGCCGACGAAGTGCGCAAGCTGGCCCAACGTACCGAGAACTTCAGCGACCAGATCGACGGCTTGCTGCGGGAGATCCACGCCGCCATCGACGACGTGGGCGCTGCGGTGGACGTCACCACATCCACCGACATCAGCCAGGCGGAATCGTCCCAGGCCAACGTGGAAGCACTGGGCCAGGAGATGCGCGAACTCACCGCCCGCGCCGCCGAACAGTCACGCCGCATCAACGAGGTGTCCGAGGCAATCCACCGGCTGGTCATGCAGGGCGTGCTGTCGATGCAGTTCGAGGACATCGTCAGCCAGGTGCTCGACAAGCTGCGCCAACACACCGACTTCATGAGCCGCTACGCCCATGGCTTCTTCGACGCCCACCGGGACGTGGAGGAGCGGGACGGCGTGGCGCGCATCCAGCGCCGCAACGCGACCCTCAACCTGCTGCTGGAGGACTCGACCCGCTCCGCCCAGGAGATCCGCTTCGAGGCGGTGAGCCAGACCGCCGTCAGCGCCGGCGCAGTGGATCTGTTCTGAGCTTGCGCCGGATGTCACGCCGGAACCCCTCGCCGCGCGGATAATCCAACCGTCAAGTCGCGCCCATCAGCGCGCCCCGACTTGCCTGCAGCACCTCGGCGGCACGGCCCACAAGGCCCGCGCCGCGAGCGGATCAAGAACACGATTTTTGCGAGGAAACCACCATGGCCGAGCAAGATCCCGTCCGCGTGCTATCCACCTCCGGCGCCTCCGCGGCGCAGCTGGACGACAAATACACCGCCACCTCCGGGCGGGTCTATCTCAGCGGCTACCAGGCGCTGGTGCGCCTGCTGCTGATCCAGCGTGACCGCGACCGGGCGGCCGGGCTCAAGACCGCCGGCTTCGTATCCGGCTACCGGGGCTCGCCGCTGGGCGGCCTCGACCTGACCCTGTGGAAGGCCAAGGACCACCTGGCCAGCCACGACATCGTCTTCCAGCCCGGCGTCAATGAAGACCTGGCCGCCACCGCACTGTGGGGCACCCAGCAGGTAGCCCTGTCGCCGAAGGCCCGCGTGCAGGGCGTGTTCGGCATGTGGTACGGCAAGGGACCGGGGGTGGACCGCTGCGGCGACGTGTTCCGCCACGCCAACGCAGCCGGCAGCTCGAAGTACGGCGGCGTGCTGGTGATCGCCGGCGACGACCACGCCGCCAAGTCGTCCACGCTACCGCACCAGACCGACCACTTCTTCAAGTCGATGATGATGCCGGTGCTGGCCCCGGCCGGCGTGCAGGAATATCTCGACTTCGGCGTGCACGGCTGGGCCATGTCGCGCTACTCGGGCTGCTGGGTGGCCTTCAAGGCGCTGGCCGACACGGTGGAGACCTCCGCCTCGGTGGACGTGGATCCGCTACGCGTCGTCACGCGGGAGCCGTCCGACTTCGCGCTGCCACCGGACGGCCTCAACATCCGCTGGCCGGACCCGCCGCTGGTGCAGGAGAAGCGCCTGCTCCACGCCAAGCTGTACGCCGCGCTGGCCTATTGCCGCGCCAACGGACTCAACCGGGTGGTCATCGACTCGCCGCAGCCGCGGCTCGGCATCATCACCGCCGGCAAGAGCTACCTCGACGTGCGCCAGGCCTTCGACGACCTGGGCATCGACGAGGCCCTCGCCGCCCAGATCGGCATCCGCCTCTACAAGGTCGGCATGGTGTGGCCGCTGGAAGCCGAGGGCGTGCGCCACTTCGCCGAGGGACTGGAAGAGATCCTGGTCGTCGAGGAGAAGCGCCAGCTGATCGAATACCAGCTCAAGGAAGAGCTCTACAACTGGCGCGAGGACGTGCGCCCGCGGGTCATCGGCAAGTTCGACGAGAAGGGCGAATGGGCGATCCTCACCACCCTCGGCGCGGACGGCCGGGCCACCGTGGACCACGGCGAATGGCTGCTGCCGGCAGCCGGCGAACTGACGCCGGCGATGATCGCCCAAGTGATCGCCAGCCGTATCGAACGCTTCTTCACGTCCGAACGCATCCGCGCCCGCCTGGCCTTCCTGCACGCCAAGGAGGCGACGCTGTCCCAGCGGGTCTTCGCCATCGACCGGGTACCGACCTTCTGCCCCGGCTGTCCGCACAATACCTCCACCGTGCTGCCCGAAGGCAGCCGCGCGCTGGCCGGCATCGGCTGCCACTACATGGCCACCTTCATGCCGGACCGCAAGACCGGAGCCTTCACCCACATGGGCGGCGAAGGCGTGCCGTGGGTCGGCCAGGCGCCCTTCACCGACGAGCCGCACATCTTCGCCAACCTCGGTGACGGCACCTACTTCCACTCCGGCCTGCTGGCGATCCGCCAGGCGGTGGCGGCCTTCAACAAGCCTGGAGTGACCAGCGGCATCACCTACAAGATCCTTTATAACGACGCGGTGGCGATGACCGGCGGCCAACCCGTGGACGGCGAACTCACCGTACCCAAGCTGATCCGCCAGCTGCAGGCCGAAGGGGTGAGCACCATCGTCCTCGTCACCGACGGCACCGACCGGCCCTGGCACGTGGCCGACATCCCCCACGGCGTGCCGATCCGCCACCGGGACGAACTGGACGTGATTCAGCGCGAGCTGCGCACGCTGGCCGGCGTGTCGGCCCTGGTCTTCGACCAGACCTGTGCCGCCGAGAAGCGCCGGCGCAGGAAGCGCGGCCGCTACCCCGACCCGCAGACCCGCGTGTTCATCAACGAAGCGGTGTGCGAAGGTTGCGGCGACTGCGGGCGCGAATCCAACTGCATGGCCATCCTGCCGGTGGAGACCGACTTCGGCCGCAAGCGCCAGATCGACCAGTCGGCCTGCAACAAGGACTACTCGTGCATGAACGGCTTCTGCCCGAGCTTCGTCACCATCGAGGGCGGGCAGCTGCGCAAGGGCAAGGCCATGCAGACCGACGACAGCCGCTTCGGCCCGCTGCCGGCCCCGACGCTGCCGGCCCCGACGCTGCCGGCCACCCGCGAGCCGTGGGGCATCCTGGTCACCGGCGTCGGCGGCACCGGCGTCATCACCATCGGCGCCCTGATCGGCATGGCCGCCCACCTGGACGGCAAAGGCGTCACCGTGCTCGACATGACCGGCCTGGCCCAGAAGGGCGGCTCGGTGTTCAGCCACGTACGCATCGCCGACCGGCCGGACGACCTGCACGCGGTGCGCATCGCCGCCGGCGAGGCCAACGCGGTGATCGGCGGCGACCTGGTAGTCACCGCCAGCGTGGATGCGCTGTCCAAGATGGCGGTCGGGCGCACCCGCGGCGTGGTGAACTGCACCGAGACGCCGACTTCCGAATTCACCCGCAACCCCAACTGGCAATTCCCCCTCGACAAGATGGAAGCCGCCATCGCCGAGGCCGTCGGGCGCGACGGCTGCGACTTCCTCGACGCCCAGCAACTGGCCATCCGCCTGCTCGGCGACGCCATCGCCACCAACCTGTTCCTGCTCGGTTACGCCTGGCAGAAGGGCTGGGTGCCGGTCAGCGAGGCCAGCCTCGACAAGGCCATCGAACTCAACGGCGCCGCGGTGGCGATGAACCGCCGGGCCTTGCTGTGGGGTCGCCGCGCCGCGGTGGACCTGGCTGCCGTGCAGCGCGAGGTGATCCCGGCGCCGGTCATCCCGATCCGCCCGGAAACCCTCGACGAACGCATCGCCCGCCGGGCGGCGATCCTCACCGACTACCAGGACGCCGCCTACGCGCGCCGCTACACCGAGCTGCTGGCCCGCGTACGCGCCGCCGAAGGTCTGCTGGGTGGCGAACGGCTCGCCCGCGCCGTGACCGACAACTACTTCAAGCTGCTGGCCTACAAGGACGAGTACGAAGTGGCCCGCCTGTATGGCGATCCGGCCTTCTGGGATGCCATCGGCGCCGCCTTCGACGGCGACTTCGCGGTGCGCTTCCACCTCGCCCCGACCTTCCTGGCCCACCCCGACCCGGCTTCCGGGCGCATCGCCAAGCGGGTCTTCGGGCCGTGGATGCGCAGCGGCTTCAAGTGGCTGGCCAAGCTGCGCCGCCTGCGCGGCACGCCCTTCGACGTCTTCGGCTACCACCCGGACCGCAAGGCCGAGCGGGCGCTGATCGTGGAGTACGAACAGGACGTGGCGCGCCTGCTGGGCGGCCTGTCCACCGACAGGCTGACGCTGGCCGCGCAGATCGCCGCATGGCCCGACCACGTGCGCGGCTATGGCCACATCAAGGCGGCCTCGCTGGGCTGGGCGGAGAAGCAGCGCAGCAGTCTGTGGGCTCAGTGGGAGGGCAAGGCCGGCAGCGGGTCGCGGGCAGCCTGAGCGGCAACCCGAAATCCCCGCCGGAAGCCATGCCGGACGGAGAGGCGCCGCCGCTGTTATGCTTTCGGCGTGTTCCTCTCCGCAAACCCTGTCGATGCTGACCCTGCGCCCCCTGCTTCCCGCCGATGCCGATGCGCTGTCGGCCGCCGCCCTCGAATCCCTCGCCACCGTCGGGCGCTGGATGCCCTGGTGCACGGCGGACTACTCCCCGGCCCGCGCGGCGGAATGGATAGACCAGTGCACGCGGGCGCGTGCCGACCGCAGCGCCTACGAATTCGGGATTTTCAGTGCCGACGGCATCGACCTGCTCGGGGTTGCCGGCCTCAACCAGTTCAACCGCCTGTACAACTTCTGCAACCTGGGCTATTGGGTGCGGGAGTCCCGCCAGCGCCAGGGCGTTGCAGTGACGACGGTGCAGCGCCTGGCCGAATTCGGCTTCGAGGAACTGGGGCTGACCCGCATCGAGATCGTCATCGCGGAAGGCAACGACCGCAGCAAGGCAGTGGCCCGCAAGGCCGGCGCCCATTTCGAGGGGGTCGCCCGCAACCGCCTGGCGCTTGCCGACGGCCCGCTGGCCGCCTCCATCTACTCGCTGATCCCGTAAGCCGATGATCGACTACCGCCTGCACACGCCGCTCCCCGCCGCGGACATCGCCCGCCTCTTCGACGCCTCCGGCATCAAGCGGCCGACCGGCGACCTGTCGCGCATCGCCCGCATGTTCGCCAACGCCAATCTGGTCGTCTCGGCCTGGTCCGGCGAGCAGCTGGTCGGCGTATGCCGGGCACTGACCGACTTCAGCTACTGCTGCTACCTGTCCGACCTGGCCGTGGACCGGGCTTTCCAGCACCGGGGCATCGGCCGCGAGCTGGTGGCCCGCGTGCAGGCCGCCGTCGGCGACGAGGTCTCCATCGTGCTGCTGTCCGCCCCTGGCGCAATGGACTACTACCCCAGGCTCGGCTTCGAGAAGCTGGACAACGGCTTCGTCCTCCGCCGCCAACGCTGACAGCGGCCTGTGGGGGCGACTTCATTCGCCCGCGGAAGATCCTGGACCTGCGGAGAGCGAATGAATTCGCCCCCACGGATTCGTCCGCAGCCACTTCCTACCATCACGTGCGACACCCGCCACGAGCTGGTGGGCCTTCCGTCGGCTAAACTCCGGCCTGTTGCGCCCGCCGCCCCCGCGCCTGCCATGCCTCCGTTCCTGAAAGCCCTCCTCGCCCAACTCGCCGGAACCGCCATCGCCTACGGCAGCGCCCAGGCGGGCCTCTTGCCGACCGGCCTGGCGCCGGTGCTGGCGGTGCAGGCCGTGGCTGCCGCCGGTACGGCGAGCCTGCTGCGCAGCGCCCCGTGGTGGCGCTGGATCCACCTGGGCTTCGCGCCGCTGGTAGTAGGCGCCCTCAGCCTGGGCATCGCCCCGGCGTGGTATCTGGCGGCCTTCGTCTTCTGCGCGCTGGTCTATTGGAGCAGCTTCCGCACCCAGGTGCCGCTCTACCTGTCCAACCGCCACACTGCCGAGGCGGTGGCCGCACTGCTGCCCCAAGGCCGCCCGGCCATGCTGCTCGACCTGGGCAGCGGCACCGGCGCGCTGCTGCGCCCGCTGGCCCGCCTGCGCCCCGATTGTCGTTTCGAAGGGCTCGAGTCGGCCCCTGCCACCTATGCCCTGTCGCGCCTGCTGTCCCGCCGCCAACCCAACGTGAGCCTGGCCCGCGGCGACTTCTGGAAAATCCCGTGGGCGGACTACGATGTGGTGTACGCTTTCCTGTCTCCCGTACCGATGGCCGCCGTCTGGAAGAAGGCCTGCGCGGAAATGCGCCCCGGCAGCCTGCTGATCAGCAACAGCTTCCCGGTACCCGGCGTCGAACCCGAAACGGTCGTCGAAGTGGACGACCGCCGGCGCACGCGGCTGTACTGCTACCTGCCGGCCGGCCCCGGTCTTGGCGGAAAAATGCGAAATACCGGCCGATGAGCCCTCAATTCCGGCCGCATCTTTCCCGTTAATGCGCGAATAATGGCGCCATTGCGCCTTGCACCATTGCGAGAGGTTTCAACCATGTCCCCGATCATCTGCATCATTGGCAACAAGGGCGGTACTGGCAAGACCACCTTGTCCCATCTTCTGTGCCAGGGCTTCGGCCTGCTCGGCCAGCGTTCCGCCTGCGTGCTGACCGACACGTCGCGCGAGCCGCTGGCGCCGGAAGGACGTCGCTACGCGATTGCCGATGCGCGCACCCCCGAGGCCCTCAACCGGGTGGTCGGCAAGCTGCGGGCGATGGAGCACTGGGTCGGCGTGGTCGATGGCGGCGGCAACCGGGCCGACGTGGACCGCATGCTCGACAGCCTCGCCGACATCGTGCTGCTGCCCTTCCGCGACTCCCACGAAGACCTGCGCACCGTGCTGCGCGACCTGGAGACTTTCCCGCGCGCCTACGCGCTGCCGTCCCAGTGGCCCACCAACGCCTGGCAGCGCGACGCCGCCGACCGCAACGTGGCGCAGATCCTCGGCGCCCACAAGCACCGCATCCTCAACCCGGTGATCAGCCTGTCGGCGTCCAAGCTGCTGCTGCAGAAGAACGTCCCGGACGGCCTGCCGACCAACCTGGGCAACGCCTGCCGCGCGCTGGCCCGCCAGGTGAGCGAGATCCTCGAGATCGGCGAGGCCGACGGTACGCCCCCCACCGAACCTGCAGCCACCGGGGAAACGGCGGCGGCATCGTCCACGCTGGTGCCAGAGGGCTACGCCAGCACCGCCCGCCACTGATTCGGTCGCCGCAGCCTGTGCGGCGCCAGCACTTCTGCTTGATGTAACCGGTTTACCCACTTCGGGGGGTCGGGCAGAATGCGCCGACTCGATTTCCCGGTTTCGCCCTTCCGATGCTTCAAGCCCACGGCCTCGCCTGTGTCCGCGGTGACCGCCGCCTGTTTTCCGGTGTGGATCTCGCCGTCGCGCCCGGCCAATGGCTGCAGGTGGAGGGCGCCAACGGGGCCGGCAAGACCAGCCTGCTGCGCATCCTCGCCGGCCTGTCGCCGGCCGCCGAAGGGCACATCGAATGGGAAGGCCGGCCCGTTGCCGAGGTGCGCGACGACTTCCATGCCCGCCTGCTCTACCTGGGCCATGCGCCGGCCATCAAGGACGACCTGTCGGCCCTCGAAAACCTGCAGACCGCCGCAGCCGTGGGCGGCCGCCCCCTTGACGAGGCAACAGCCCTGGCCGCGTTGCGCCGCATCGGCCTGAAGGGCCGCGAGGACCTGCCCAGCCGCGTACTGTCCCAGGGCCAGAAGCGCCGCGTGGCGCTGGCCCGCCTGCTGTGCGGCCAGGCCCGCCTGTGGATCCTCGACGAGCCCTTCGTGGCCCTCGACGTCGGCGCCGTGGACATGCTGTGCGGCATTCTCGACGAACACATCGGCCGCGGCGGCATGCTGATCTTCACCAGCCACCAGGCGGTGCAACTGCAGGGCAACGGCGCCCGCCTGGAGCTCACCCGATGAAATCCGTCACCGTTGGGGCGAACGTGCTCGCTCAAGGCCAGTTGATCGACTTCTGTGGGCGAATGAATTCGCCCCTACAGGGAGAGGCGCGATGAATGCCTTCGTCGCCATCCTGCGCCGCGACCTGCTGCTGGCCATGCGGCGCAAGAGCGAGATGCTCACCGCGCTGTTCTTCTTCATGATCGTGGTCAGCCTGTTCCCCCTCGGCATCGGGCCGGAAACCGCACTGCTCAGACGCATCGCCCCCGGCGTGCTGTGGGTGGCGGCCCTGCTCGCCGCGATGCTGTCCCTCAACCGCCTGTTCGCCGCCGACCACCAGGACGGCACCCTCGAACAGATGGCCCTGTCGCCCACGCCACTGACCCTGCTGGTCGGTGGCAAGGTACTGGCCCACTGGCTGACCGCCGGCCTGCCGCTGGTGCTGCTGGCGCCGGTGCTGGGCCTGCAGTTCGATCTGTCGTCACGGGCGCTGGGTATCCTGATGCTGTCGCTGCTGCTCGGTACCCCGCTGCTGTCGCTGATCGGCGCCATCGGCGCGGCGCTGACCCTCGGCGTGCGCGGCGGCGGCGTGCTGCTGTCGCTGCTGGTGCTGCCCCTGTATATTCCGGCGCTGATTTTCGGTGCCGGCGCCGTCGAGGCCGACATGGCCGGCCTGGGTGCCGGCGGCCACCTGTCCCTGCTCGGCGCCCTCCTCGCCCTGGCTGCGTTCTTCGCCCCGTGGGCAGCCACCGCGGCGCTGCGCATCACCCTCGAATAACACCCCGCAACCTTCCTCTACCGGATCCGTCCCATGAGTCAGCCCCTGATCAACTGGTTCAAGTTCGCCTCGCCGGCCAGCTTCTACCCCCTCGCCGGCAAGCTGTGGCCATGGTTCGCCGCACTGGCCGCCGCGCTGACGGCCGCTGGCCTGTGGATCAGCTTCTTCGTCGCCCCCACCGACTTCCAGCAGGGCGAGGGCTACCGGATCATCTTCATCCACGTGCCAGCCTCGTGGATGTCCATGTTCATCTACTGCGTGATGGCCTTCTGGTCGGCCATCGGTATCGGCTTCAACACCCGCCTGTCGGGCATGATGAGCGCCGCACTGGCCCCCACCGGCGCGCTGTTCGCCTTCCTGTCCCTGTGGACCGGCGCCCTGTGGGGCAAGCCCATGTGGGGTGCCTGGTGGGTGTGGGACGCACGCCTGACCTCCGAGCTGATCCTGCTGTTCCTCTACCTCGGCTACATCGCCCTCACCGCCGCCATCGACGACCCGCGCCGGGCCGACAAGGCCGGGGCCATCGTGTCGCTGGTCGGCGTGGTCAACGTGCCGATCATCTATTTCTCGGTGAAGTGGTGGAACACCCTGCACCAGGGCGCCTCGGTCTCGATGACCAAGGCCCCGACGATGGCCGCCACCATGTTGTGGGGCATGCTGCTGATGGCGCTGGCCTTCTGGATGTACAGCATCGCCGTCGCCCTGTACCGGGTACGGTCCATCATCCTCGAACGGGAACGCCACGCCACCTGGGTGGCCGAACTGCCGGAGATGCAACGATGAACTGGGGCAGCGCGAGCGAATTCTTCGCGATGGGAGGCTACGGCCTCTACGTATGGGGCAGCTTCGGCGTCACCGCCGCAGCCCTGCTGATCGAAACCCTGCTGGTCAGGAAGCGCTTCGGCGACACCCGCCGGCTACTGCGCCGGGAACTGGCGGCCGACAGAGAGAGTCAGGACTAACCATGAAAGCACGACACAAACGTTTCGCCATCATCCTTGGTGGCCTGGCCGCCCTCGGCATCGCCGCGGCGCTGATCCTCAATGCCTTCCAGAGCAACCTGGTGTTCTTCTTCACCCCGACCCAGGTGGCCAACGGCGAGGCACCCAAGGACCGGGCCTTCCGCATCGGCGGCCTGGTGAAGGAAGGCAGCCTGCAGCGCACCGACATCACCGCCCGCTTCGTCGTCACCGACACGGCCAAGGAGATCCCGGTGGCCTACACCGGCATCCTTCCGGACCTGTTCAGCGAGGGCAAGGGCGTCGTTGCCCAGGGTGCCCTCGGCGCAGACGGCAAGTTCACCGCCACCGAAGTGCTCGCCAAGCACGACGAGAACTACATGCCGCCGGAAGCCAAGCACGCCGTCGATCAGGCCCACGAGGCCTCCAAGACCCTCAAGCAGTAAGCTCAACCGGGCACCCCAGCCATGATCCCTGAAATCGGTACATTCGCCCTCATCCTCGCCCTGCTGGTCGCCCTGGTACAGGGCAGCCTGCCACTGATCGGCGCCCAGCGCGGCATCCCGGCCTGGGTCGGGCTGGCGCGGCCGGCCTCGGCAACCCTGTTCCTGCTGATCGCGGTGGCCTTCGGCTGCCTCACGGCGAGCTTCATCAACAACGACTTCTCGGTGCTCTACGTCGTCCAGCACTCCAACTCCAAGCTGCCGCTGCAGTACCGGGTGGCCGGCGTGTGGGGCGGCCATGAAGGCTCCCTGTTGCTGTGGGTGCAGATGCTGTCCCTGTGGGCGCTGGCGGTGGCGGCCTTCTCCCGCAGCCTGCCGGACGACATGGTGGCGCGGGTGCAGGGCGTGCTGGGGCTGGTCGCCGCCGGCTTCATCCTGTTCATCCTGGCCACCTCCAATCCCTTCGAACGCCTGCTTCCGGGCGCCGACGACGGCCGCGACCTCAATCCGCTGCTGCAGGACCCGGGCCTGATCTTCCACCCGCCAATGCTCTACATGGGCTACGTGGGCTTCTCGGTGGCCTTCGCCTTCGCCATCGCCGCGCTGCTGTCGGGCCGCCTCGATGCCGCCTGGGCACGCTGGTCGCGGCCCTGGACCACCGCCGCGTGGATCTTCCTGACCCTCGGCATCGGCCTCGGCTCGATCTGGGC
This sequence comes from Zoogloea sp. LCSB751, assembly GCF_002028455.1. GTDB lineage: Bacteria > Pseudomonadota > Gammaproteobacteria > Burkholderiales > Rhodocyclaceae > Zoogloea. Next base: position 38,281 of record NZ_MWUM01000013.1, read on the forward strand.
CTACTACGAGCTGGGCTGGGGCGGCTGGTGGTTCTGGGACCCGGTGGAAAACGCCTCCTTCATGCCCTGGCTGGTCGGCACCGCGCTGATCCACTCGCTGGCGGTCACCGAGAAGCGCGGCAGCTTCAAGAACTGGACCGTGCTGCTGGCCATCGGCGCCTTCTCCCTGTCGCTGCTCGGCACCTTCCTGGTCCGCTCCGGCGTACTGAGTTCGGTGCATGCCTTCGCGTCCGATCCGAAGCGCGGCATCTTCATTCTGCTGTTCCTGGCGGTGGTGATCGGCGCGTCCCTGACCCTGTTCGCCTGGCGTGCGCCGAAGGTCAGCCTGGGCGGAGCCTTCGCGCTGGTGTCGCGGGAGACCCTGCTGCTGGTCAACAACGTGCTGCTGCTGTCCGCCGCCGGCGCGGTGCTGCTCGGCACCCTCTATCCGCTGGTGATCGACGCCCTCAACCTGGGCAAGCTGTCGGTCGGCCCCCCGTACTTCAACGCGGTGTTCGCGCCGCTGATGGTGCCGGTGCTGTTCCTGATGGCCGTCGGCCCGGTGGCCCGCTGGAAGCAGGCTGAACTGGCCGACATCGCCCGCCCGCTGCGCGGCGCCTTCGCGGTTGCCGTGCTCATCGGGGTCGGCGCACCCTTCCTGGCCGGCGCCTGGTCGGCCGGCGTGGCCCTCGGCATCGGGCTGGCGATCTGGATCATCGGCTCTTCGGTGGTACAGATCCTCGCCCGTCGCAAGTCCGGTACGCCGCCGCGAGCCTTCTGGGGCATGCACCTGGCTCACATGGGGATCGCCGTGACGGTGATCGGCATCGTGATGGTCAAGCACTACGAGACCGAGCGCGATGTGCGCATGGCGCCCGGCGACACGGTGAAGATCGGCGGCTACGAGATCCGCTTCCAGGGCGTCAGCAACGTGCCCGGCCCCAACTACGTGGCCGCCCGCGGCGACCTGGAGCTGCTGAAGGACGGCCAGGTGGTGATGCCGCTGCACCCGGAGAAGCGCAAATACCTTTCTTCCGCGATGCCGATGACCGAAGCCTTCATCGACCCCGGCCTGACCCGCGACATCTACGTATCCCTCGGCGACCCGCTGGAAGGCGGCGACGGAGCCTGGAGCGTCCGCGTGTATTACAAGCCCTTCGTCGACTGGATCTGGGCCGGCGCCGTGTTCATGGCCCTCGGCGGCCTGCTCGCCGCCAGCGACCGTCGTTACCGCATCACATCCAAGGCGGCCAAGGCCGCGCGCCTGGCCAGCGAAGGAGCCGCATCTTGAAACGTTTCCTGATTCCCCTCGGACTGTTCCTGGTCCTCGTCGTCTTCCTGGCCATCGGCCTCAACCGGGATCCGCACGAAGTCCCTTCGCCGCTGGTCGGCAAGCCGGCCCCCGACTTCAAGCTGCAGCAACTCGCCGAGCCCGACAAGAGCTTCTCGCCGGCCGACATGCGCGGCCAGGTCTGGCTGCTCAACGTGTGGGCCTCCTGGTGCGTCTCCTGCCGCGCCGAGCACCCGCTGCTGGTGGCCTTCGCCCGCCAGGGCGGCCTGCCCATCGTCGGCCTCAACTACAAGGAAGTACGCGGCGACGGCGAGACCGATGTGAAGAAGCTGGCAGCCGACGAAGAGACCACGCTGACCCGCCAGCGCGCCGCTGCCTGGCTGTCCCAGCACGGCAACCCCTACCTGCTGTCGGCCCTCGACATGGACGGCCGGGTCGGCATCGACTACGGCGTGTACGGCGTGCCGGAAACCTACCTGATCGACAAGAAAGGCGTGATCCGCTACAAGCAGATCGGCCCGATCACCCCCGAGGCGCTGGAGAAGAAGATCCTGCCGCTGGCCAAGCAACTGGCCGGGGAGTCCTGAGATGCTGCGTCTTTCCCGCTCATTGCATGCGCTCCCCGCCAGGGTTGATACGAGCGTGAACAAAACGCTCGCCACCCTCGCCACCGCCGCGTTGCTCGGCATGACACCCGTCGCCCACGCCGGCGAGGCCGCCCCGCTGGCCGCCGACCCGGTCGTCGAGGCGCGCATGATCGCCATCTCGGAAGAACTGCGCTGCCTGGTGTGCCAGAACGAGAGCCTGGCCGCCTCCCATGCCGAACTGGCCGAAGACCTGCGCCGCGAAGTGCGCAGCCTGATCCGCGACGGCAAGAGCGATGCGGAGGTCCGTGACTACCTCGTCAGCCGCTACGGCGACTTCGTGCTGTACCGCCCGCCGGTCAAGCCGACCACCTGGCTGCTGTGGTTCGGTCCCTTCCTCATTCTCGCCGCGGCGATCATCGGCCTGATCGCCTACCTGCGCCGCCGCGCCAGCCTGCTCAAGCCCGCGGCCCTGTCTGCCGCCGACCGGGCCGCCGCCGAAGCCCTGCTCTCCGGCGACTCGCAACCCACCCAACCGAAAGACCAGGCATGACCGCCTTCTGGATCGCCGCCGGGCTGCTCACCGCCCTCGTACTCGCCCTGATCAGCCGCCCGCTGCTGCGCCAGCGCCAGGCCAGCCACGCCTCCCGCAAGGCCCTCAACACCGCCATCTACCGCGACCAGATGGCCGAACTGGAGCGCGACCTGGCCAGCGGCGCGCTGTCTGCCGCCGACCACGCCAGCGCCCGCGACGAACTCGAGCGGCGCATTCTCGAAGACCTGGCCGACGACGGCGCCGAAGCCACCGCGGAACCGCGCCGCCTGCCCCGCACCGCCATCGCTGTCGGCCTCGCGCTGCCCGCCGCCGCCGTCCTCCTCTACCTCGTGCTCGGCACGCCGGCCGCCCTCGACCCGGCAGCCGTGCAGGCCAGCAACAGCGAGCAGATACCGACCCAGGCCGAAGTCGAGAAGATGGTCGCCTCCCTCGCCGCCAAGCTCGAGAAGGAGCCGGACAATCCCAAGGGCTGGGTGATGCTCGGGCGCAGCTACAAGGTCATGGGCCGTCTCGACGAGGCCGCCCGCGCCTTCGAGAAGGCCGGCCCGGTGATGGAGACCGAGCCGGAACTGATGCTGGAAATGGCCGAACTGTCCGCCGCGCAGAATGAAGGCAAGGTGGAAGGCAAGGGCCAGGAGCTCCTCAAGCGCGTACTGGCCGACCAGCCGGACAACCCACAGGCCCTCGTACTGGCCGGCACCGATGCCTATTTCCGCAAGAACTACACGGATGCGGCGCGCCACTGGGAACGCGTGCTGGCCCAGGTGCCGCCGGACTCGGAAGATGCCCGCAACCTGTCCGCCGGCCTCGAAAAGGTCCGCCAGCTGATGGGCGACAGCCAAGGGGTCAAGCCGGTTTCCCGGGAGCCGGCACGCCAGCCGGCCGCTGCCGGCGCCACCTCGGTCAGCGGCCGGGTCAGCCTGGCGCCGGCCCTGAAGGACAAGGCCAGCCCCGACGACACCCTGTTCATCTTCGCCCGCCACGCCAACGGGCCGCGCATGCCGCTGGCCATCCTGCGCCTCAAGGCTGCCGAGCTGCCCAAGGAGTTCACCCTCGACGACAGCATGGCGATGAGCCCGGAGATGAAGCTGTCCTCCGCCGCCGAACTGCGCATCGAGGCACGCATCTCCAAGTCCGGCGATGCGATTCCCAAGTCTGGCGATCTGGCCGGTGAGATCACCCCGGTCAAGCCCGGCGCCAAGGGCCTGAAGCTGGTCATCGACAAGCTCGTCCCCTGAATTCCCTCGGGGTCGGGCGTCCGCCCGACCCCACTCAAGCCACCGTCACCCCACCTTCAGCGGCACCGGCAGGCGCCGCGGGTCGAAGAAGCGCACCGCGTTGCGGCCGGCTGCCTTGGCCCGGTACATCGCGATATCCGCCCGCTTGATCAGTTCGTCCCGGCTTTCGTCATGGCCGAGGAACATGCATACGCCGATGCTGGCCGTGCACTGGTGGATCACGCTGTCCCCGCCGCCCGGCAGGCTGAGCCGGTAGGGCTGCGCCAGTTCCTCGCGCAGCTTCTCGGCGACGCGCCCGGCATGGGACTCGGCGTCGCGCTCCTCCTCGTCGAGGTTTTCCAGGATCACCACGAACTCGTCGCCCCCCAGGCGCGCCACCGTATCCGACTCGCGCAGGCTACCCACCAGGCGCCGGGCCACTTCCACCAACAGGGCATCGCCCATCACGTGGCCGTGGGTATCGTTGAGCCCCTTGAAGCTGTCCAGGTCGAGGAACAGCAAAGCCCCGCCGTGGCGGCTGCGGGCGCTGGCGGCCAGCGCCTGTTCGAGACGGTCGTGGAACAGGCGGCGGTTCGGCAGCTGAGTCAGCGGGTCGTAAAAAGCCAGCTGGTGAACCTGTTCCTCGGCCTTCTTGTGTTCGGTGATGTCGGAGAAGGCCGCCACGTAGTGGGTGATCTGCCCGGCATCGTCACGCACCGCCGAAATCGTCACCCATTCGACGAACACTTCGCCGTTCTTGCGACGGTTCCAGATTTCGCCCTGCCAGAAGCCGTCCCGCTCAAGGCCGGCATGGAGGCGCCGGTAGAACTCCTGCCCATGGCGCCCGGAGCGCAGCAGGCTGGGCCGCTGGCCGATTGCCTCCCGCGCCGAGTAGCCGGTCATTGCAGTGAAGGCCTGATTCACCTGCACGATGCGCTCGTCCGCATCGGTGATGAAAACCCCCTCCTGACCTTCGAAGGTGGCGGCGGCGATACGCAGCTTGATCTCGGTTTCCTTGGCCTCGGTGACATCGGTGGCGAAACCGTGCCAGCTCACCCCGCCGCCCTCCCCTGCCTCGGGCAGCGCGTCGATGCGCATCCAGCGCACCCCGCGCGCCGGATGCGCAATGCGGAATTCCCGGTGCAGGCGGGTCAGGCCCCGGGACGACTCGGCCACGGCAGCCAGCAACCCCGGCAGATCTTCGGGCAACACCCGCTCATGCAGGGGCGCCGCCGACTCCAGCAGGCTCTCCGGCTCGACGCCGAACAGGTCGCGCAGCGCATCGCTGGCAAAGGGCACGCTGTGATGCCCGTCGGCATCCAGGCGGTACTGGAAGACCAGGCCGGGGATCTGCGACACGATGCTGCGCAGGCGGCGATTGAGCGCATGTTCGGCGGCCCGCGCCTCGCCTTCCAGAATGGTCGCAAGCAGTCCGTTGAAGGCGCCGGTCAGCGCGCCGATTTCGTCGTCCCGCCGTACCGGCAGCGCCTGACGGGGGATCAGGCCGTCGCGCATCCTGCCGAGCTGCTCCGCGGCCTCGCCGAGGGGCTGCAGCTGCCGGCGCAGCCACCACCAGGTGAGCGCACTGGCCAGCACGGTCAGTGCCGCCGCCGACGCCAGCAGGCGCCACTGCATCGCGTACAGGGGCGCAAAGGCCTCCTCCACCGGCAGCACCGACTGCATCAACCAGCCGGTGCTCTTCACGAGGCGACTGGACGACAGCTCCACCACACCGCGGGAACTACGCGCCAAGCCCGAACCCTCGTGCCCGGCGAGGTAACGGTCATAGACCGGATTGAGGCCCGGCGGCGGCCCCGGCGTCATCACCCGGCTCTTGTCGGTGGCGGCGATGAACAGGCGCTGCCCCGGATCGGTGATCAGGTAGCCCCCCTGACGGCCGAAACGGTTGGCACTGATATCGTCGAGAAAATTGGAAAGCGCCAGATTGGTGAGGCCGATCACCGCCCCCAGCACCTCGCCGCCAGGACCGCGGATCGGCACGATCATCGGCACCACCGGCTGATGGGTCGTCTTGCCGATCTGCGCCGGCCCGACCCGTGCCTCACCACTCTCCAGTGTTTTGCGGACCGCCGGCACATCCATGTAATTGACGCCGCCGCGGCCGAGTTCGTCCGGCAGGCTGACCAGCGTGGTGCCCTGGCGGTCGGTGACCAGCACGCCCCAGTTGAACAGGGTCAGCAGCACGTGCTGGTCGCGCAGCTCCATTTCCAGCGCGGCAGAAGACACCATCTTGCTGGCATCGAAGTCATCGGCCACAGCCTGCAGGGCCCGCATCCGCTCCGACACGGAGCGATCGATCTCGTCCGCCAGCAGGGTCACCACCGAGAACTGCTGGGCAGCCAGCGTGGCCTGCATTTCCTGACGCAACACATAGCCCACCAGCAGCGTGGTCCCCCACAAGGCCAGCAAGAGACCCAGCAGAACCCCTGCCGCGATGCGTGTCCGCAAGGAGCGAAGTGGTGATCCCCAATGGCCCAGCCTGCTCATCCGCCGGCCCTCCCGCACTCGTTCGGCAATGCGCTGCCGTTGTTCTGGATTGTTCTAATATCAATGCAAGCTTATGCCTGCGTTCATCGCCAGCATAGTCCGCATTACCCATCGAAGTGCACAGTGCTGTGCAGTAATAGGCAAGCACTATTCAATTCATGCCCACATTCAATTGGCTGCATCGCGGTGGGCGGCGTAGCATTCAACCCGAATCAGGTCGACAAGCACCCGATCATTCAATCGTTTCAATGGCACGCCGGGGCACACAAGACCCCCAAGACCCCAACAGAGACTTCCTCCCGGCGCTGCCCCTTTATTCCAGCTCTGCCGTCTGCAACCGAGGGCCGGCACGGGCACTGAGGCATACTGGCAAACCTGTATTCCAGGCTTGCCAGTATGCCTCCTCGCAATCTGCTCAAGAATCTCCCCCCGCCGGGCCCCGACGAGGACTTCGAAACCCTGTTCGAAGCCGGCGCCATGCGCATCGAGCGCATCGTCTCCCACCGCAATGCCAGCCCGCCAGGCTTCTGGTACGACCAGGCCGGCGACGAATGGGTCATGCTCGTCCAGGGCACCGCGGAGCTGGAGTTCGACGATGGCCGCCGCATCGCGCTGGCGCCCGGCGACTGGCTGGTGATTCCCGCCGGCCGCCGCCACCGGGTCGCGTCCACCGGTCCGGACACCGTCTGGCTGGCCGTTCATGGCACGAAGGCCTGATTGGCATTATCCTTTTGTCCTTTTCAGCCTCTGGAGATGCATCCATGATCCGCCGCAGTCTCAGTGCCCTTGCCTTTGCCGTCAGTGCCAGCCTGCTCCCCGTCGCCCCGGTCTTCGCCGAAGCGCCAGCCGTCAAGACCCAGGTGCCCGGCTACTACCGCCTGAACATCGGCGACTACGAGGTCACCGCCCTCTACGACGGCTACGTGGATCTGGACGCCAAGATCCTGCTCAATGCCAGCCAGGCCGAGATCCAGCGCCTGCTGGCACGCCTGTTCATTGCCGGCGAAAAGGTGCAGACCGCCGTCAATACCTACCTGATCAATGCCGGCGGCAAGCTGATCCTGGTTGATACCGGTACCGCCAAGGCCTTCGGCCCGACCCTCGGCTATGTCGCCGAGCACATCCGCGCGGCCGGCTACACGCCGGAACAGGTGGACCTGGTGCTGCTGACCCATCTGCATGCCGACCACGTCGCCGGCCTGCTCGACGCCGACGGCAAGCCCCTGTTCCCGAATGCCGAGGTGCGCGTGGCCCAGACCGAGAGCGACTTCTGGCTGTCCGAAGCAAATTCGGCGAAAGCCCCGAAGGATTTCCAGGCCTTCTTCGCCATCGCCCGCCAGGCCGCCGCCCCTTATCAGGCCGCCGGCAAGTGGAAGCCCTTCAGCGGCGACGCCGAACTGGCACCGGGCATCAAGCCGGTGTCGGCCATCGGCCACACGCCGGGCCACAGCGCCTATCTGGTCGAGTCCAAGGGCCAGCGCCTGCTGATTCTCGGCGACGCGGTACACAGCTACGCGGTGCAGTTCGCCCGTCCGGACGTCGCCATCGAGTTCGACAGCGACAAGAAGCAGGCCGTGGCCACCCGCAAAAAGCTGTTCGCCTGGGCCGCCAAGGAAAAACTGGCCGTCGCCGGCATGCACCTGCCCTTCCCTGGCCTCGGCCACATCCGCGCCGACGGCAAGGCCTTCGGCTGGGTACCGGTGGAGTACAGCCCGCTGCGCAGCAAGTAAGGACGCGGTCGGCCGGGAGAGCAGGCCCCCTGACCAGGTACCGCCTGGAGGGAGCTTCACCTGTGGGGGCGAATTCATTCGCCCCCACAGCACCCCACAGGAAATTGCATGGGCATGAAGCAGAAAGGGCGCCCCGCGGGGCGCCCTTTCTGCGATCAACAGCTGGGAATTACAGACCGGCAGCGGCGCGCAGCGCGGCGGCCTTGTCGGTGTTCTCCCACGTGAAGTCGGCCTCGTCGCGGCCGAAGTGGCCGTAGGCGGCGGTGCGCGAGTAGATCGGGCGCAGCAGGTCGAGCGCCGCGATGATGCCCTTCGGACGCAGGTCGAAGTGGGCCTGGATCAGCTCGACGATCTTCTCGTCGGCGATCTTGCCGGTGCCGAAGGTTTCCACCATCAGGCTCACCGGCTTGGCGACACCGATCGCGTAGGCGACCTGCACTTCGCAACGGTCGGCCAGGCCGGCGGCAACCACGTTCTTTGCCACGTAGCGGCCCGCATAGGCGCCGGAACGATCCACCTTGGACGGGTCCTTGCCGGAGAACGCGCCGCCACCGTGGTGGGCCGCGCCGCCGTAGGTGTCGACGATGATCTTGCGGCCGGTCAGGCCGCAGTCGCCGTTCGGGCCGCCGATGACGAAGCGGCCGGTGGGGTTGATCAGGTAGCGGGTGTTGCCGCTCAGGAACTCCTTCGGCAGCACCGGCTTGATGACCTCCTCGATGACCGCCTCGGTAAGATCGGCATGGGAGATGTCCGGGTGATGCTGGGTGGACACCACCACGGTGTCGATCGCCACCGGCTTGCCGTCCACGTACTTGACGGTCAGCTGGCTCTTGGCGTCCGGGCGCAACCACGGCAGGCGGCCGTCCTTACGCACTTCCGCCTGGCGCTGCATGATGCGGTGGGCGTAGTAGATCGGGAAAGGCATCAGGCTCGGCGTTTCGTTGGTCGCGTAGCCGAACATCAGGCCCTGGTCGCCGGCGCCCTGATCGAGGTCGAGGCCCTCGCCTTCGTTCACGCCCTGGGCGATGTCGGAGGACTGGCGGTTGATCGCGGTCAGCACCGCGCAGCTCTTGTAGTCGAAGCCGATCTCGGAATCGTCGTAACCAATGCGCTTGACGGTGTTACGGGCGATGTCCATGTAGTTGATGTCGGCGCGCGTCGTGATTTCGCCGGAAATCACGACCAGACCGGTGGACACCAGGGTTTCGCAGGCAACGCGGCCGTGCGGGTCCTGCGCGAGGATCGCGTCGAGGACGGCATCGGAAATCTGGTCGGCGACCTTGTCGGGGTGGCCTTCGGAGACGGACTCCGAAGTAAAAAGGTATTCTCTGGCCATGGAGGCGCTCCTGAAAAACAAAAATCCCCTTGACTGACGGCGTTGCCGTCTCGGGGGATTCTCGGAGCGGCGACGCTTTAGCAGTATTTTTGCCGGCCTATCCGCAGCTGAACCACGGACCGCCACCGCCCTGCAAGTTGTCGGATTAACTCGGCGGAATCACAATTATAGCTTTGCCTTCCGGGCCGTCAATTCGGCCACCCCACAGCCCCCGATGGCGTCACTCATTTTTTCCCTTCTCGCCCGCCTGCCCCTCGGGCTCCTACAGCGTCTCGGCTGCGTTGCCGGATGGCTGACCTACGCCGGCTCCCCCACCTACCGGCGGCGCCTGCGCGACAATCTGGCCCACGCTCTCGGACCGGAGGAAGCCGCCCGGACCTGGCGCCGCGCGGTCGGCGAGACCGGCAAGCAGGCGCTGGAACTGCCGTGGCTGCTGCTGCGCCCCCAGGCCGAGATCGTCACCAAGGTCGTCCGCGTCAGCGGGTGGGAACACGTGGAAGCCGCCGAGGCCAGCGGCGGCGGCCTTCTCTTCATCACGCCGCACCTGGGGTGCTTCGAGATCTCCGCCCAGTATTTCTCCACCCACAAGCCGATCACGGTGCTCTACCGGGCGCCGCGCAAGGCGGTGCTGCAGCCGGTCATCAACGCCGGGCGCAGCCGCGGCAACATGCGCCTGGCACCGGCCGACGTGGGTGGCGTAAGGCGACTGATCAAGGCCCTGCGCGCCGGCGAAGCGGTTGGCATGCTGCCGGACCAGGTGCCCGGCGCGGGCGAAGGTGCCTGGCTGCCCTTTTTCGGCCGCCCGGCCTACACGATGACGCTGGCCGCCCGCCTGTCCGAGGTGTCCGGCGTCAGCACGATCTTCGCGTGGGCCGAACGCCTGCCCGGCGGCACGGGCTTCCACCTGCGCCTGCGGCCGGCCCTCGAGCCGCTCACCGGCGACACCGAAACCCGCGCTGCCGCCATCAATCGCGAGATGGAAGCCCTGATCCGCGAGAATCCGTCCCAGTACCTGTGGGGCTACAACCGCTACAAGCGCCCCCGGGGCGCCGCCGCCCCCACTCCTCCCGCCTCCCGAGAAAACCAACAATGAGTCGTATCGTCGTCGCCCTGCTGTGGCTGCTCCACTGGCTGCCCCTGTCCATGCAGGCCCCCATCGGCCGCGGCCTTGGCCGGCTGCTGTACTGGATCATTGCCCCGCGCCGCAAGGTGGTGCTGACCAACCTGCGCCTGTGCTTTCCCGACCAGTCCGAAGCCGAGCGCCGCACGCTGGCCAAAGAACACTTCGCACTGGCTGGCCGCAGCCTGATCGAACGTGGCATTGCCTGGTTCGCGCCGGAAGAGCGGGTGCGCCGGATCGTCCGCATTCGAGGAGAAGAGACGCTCGCCAAGCTGATCGAAGCCCGCCAGCCGGTGATCCTGCTGACACCGCACTTCCTCGGTCTCGACCTGGGCGGCACGCGAATCGCGTCATCGTTCGACTGCGTCAGCATCTACGCCCGCCAGAAGGATCAGGTCATCGACCGCTGGCTCTACCACGGCCGCAGCCGCTTCGGCAGCCAGGTGCTGCTGCGCCGGGACGAGAGCGTGCGGGCATCGATCAAGGCGATGAAGGAGATCCGGCCCTTCTACTACCTGCCGGACATGGACAACGGCCCCGAAGACTCGGTCTTCGTGCCCTTCTTCGGCGTGCAGGCCGCCACGCTGTCGGCGCTACCTCGCCTGGCCCGGCTCGGCGGCGCGGTGGTGGTGCCCTGCGTGACGCGCATGCTGCCCGGCGGCGAAGGTTATGTGGTGGAGTTCGGCGAACCGTGGACGGACTTCCCGACCAGCGACGTGGAAGCCGACACCCGCCGCATGAACGCCTGCATCGAAGACCTGGTCCGCACGATGCCCGCCCAGTACTACTGGGTGCACCGCCGCTTCAAGACCCGCCCACCCGGCGAGGCGAAGATCTACTGAGCTTCGTCCTTCGCCGCCAATTCCGCCAGCACCAGCGGAAAGGCGGCGCTGCCGACCAGGGCCACGCCGGACACTAGCAACACCAGCCCGGCGCCGGACTCCTGCAGCAGTGGATGCAGCTCGGCGCCGAAACCGGCCAACAGCACCCCACCGGCGAGCAGGCACAGCAGGCCGGGAACACCCATCAGCCAGGCTCCGGCGGGCAGACTCTTGAGGGCCATCTCAGACCCGCTTGAAGACCACGTCCCAGACGCCGTGGCCGAGCTTGAGGCCGCGGTTCTCGAACTTGGTCAGCGGCCGGTAATCCGGCTTCGGCGCGAAGCCGTCGGCGGTGTTGGCGAGCAGCGGCTCGGCGGACAACACCTCCAGCATCTGGTGGGCGTATTCCTCCCAGTCGGTGGCGCAGTGCAGGTAGCCACCGGGCACCAGCCGCGAGGCGATGAGCTTGACGAAGGGCCCCTGCACCAGGCGGCGCTTGTGGTGACGCTTCTTCGGCCACGGATCCGGGAAGTAGATATGCACACCGGCCAGCGAGCCTTCCGGGATCATGTCGCGCAGCACTTCCACCGCGTCATGCTGGACGATGCGCAGATTGGTGAGGCCGCCCTCGTCGATCAGCTTGCACAGCCCGCCGACGCCCGGCGCGTGCACCTCGATGCCGACGAAGTCGTCGCCCGGACGTACCCGGGCGATCTCGGCGGTAGCCTGACCCATGCCGAAGCCGATCTCGACGATGTGCGGCGCCTTGCGCCCGAAGACCGCGTCGAGATCCACCGGCTCCGGCCGGTACTCCAGGCCGACCCTGGGCATCATCTCTTCCAGGAAACGATGCTGGGCCTCCGACATGCGCCCCTGGCGAAGCACGAAGCTGCGGATGGACTGGGACGTAAGACGGCCGCCCGGCGTGGACGACTGTGCGTCGGATGCATCGGACGGGGGCGTTTGCTGTTCTTCGCTCATGGCGGATTCCGGAATTCAGAACATGTAGGGGCGCATCCATTCACCCGCAGTCAGTGCATGAAGCACCGCGGGCGAATGAATTCGCCCCTACAAAAAATACAAAAAAACTCAGCTGCCGATCAGGCCGCTGGTCGGCGAGCTCGGGCTGGCGGTGTAGTACTTCTTGGGCATGCGCCCGGCCAGGAAGGCCTCGCGGCCGGCCTCGATGCCCTTCTTCATGGCCCCGGCCATCTTGACCGGATCCCTGGCCAGCGCGATCGCGGTGTTCATCAGCACCCCGTCGCAGCCCAGCTCCATCGCGATGGCCGCGTCGGATGCAGTCCCAACACCGGCATCCACCAGCACCGGCACCTTCACCGCGTCACGCACCAGCTGCACGTTCCACGGGTTGAGGATACCCATGCCTGAACCGATCAACGAGGCCAGCGGCATCACCGCCACACAGCCGATGTCTTCGAGCATCTTGGCCTGGATCGGATCGTCGGCGCAGTAGACCATCACCTCGAAGCCCTCCTTCACCAGCACCTGGGCGGCCTTCAGGGTTTCGGGCATGTTGGGGAACAGGGTGTGCGGATCGCCAAGCACTTCCAGCTTGACCAGCTTGTGATCGTCCAGCAGCTCGCGGGCCAGACGCAGCGTGCGCACCGCATCCTCGGCGGTGTAACAGCCGGCCGTGTTGGGCAGGTAGGTGAACTCGGACGGCGGCAGCGCATCCAGCAGGCTGGGCGCCTTCGGGTCCTGGCCGATGTTGGTGCGGCGGATCGCCACCGTGACGATCTGCGCACCGCTCGCCACGATGGCCTCGCGGGTCTCGGTGAAGTCCTTGTACTTGCCGGTTCCCACCAGCAGCCGGGAGGAATAGCTCTTGCCAGCAATCGTCAGCAAATCGTCCATGGGGAAGCCAACCTGAAAAATGAGTTGAACGTATGAAGCGGAGAGGCCCCGCGGCCCGAAAATACGGCGCAGCCGCCGATCAGCCGCCGCCCACCGCGACGACGATCTCGAGCCGGTCGCCATCGGCCAGCTGGGCCTCGGCATGCAGACCCTTCGGCACGATCTCGCCGTTGCGCTCCACCGCCAGACGCTTGCCGGTCAGGCCCATGCTGTCGAGCAGGGACGCCACGCTGAGGGGCGCCGCGAAGCTGCGCGCTTCGCCGTTGACGGTCAGGACCAGGGGATGAAATGGGGCTTGGGAAGACATGGCCGCAGTTTACCACGCCTCGCCGGTTGCCCTCCGCCCTCACCATAAGTACAATCACTGTCCTTCGAGCGGGCGTCGTATAATGGTAATACCCTAGCTTCCCAAGCTAGAGCCGTGGGTTCGATTCCCATCGCCCGCTCCACTGCATCGTTCCAGGGAATTCTGAGGAAGTCCAAGAGGCATCGTAAGTCGTTGATTCTGGTTGAGTTTTCGACACCTCGATGTTCCAGTGGGCTCCACGGAAATCCACCTGAAGCCACGACGTTTATGTCCATTTTTGTGTCCATTTTTGCGGGCACGACGGCTTCCGGATTGTTGCTAGGGCGCTGAGGTCGATGGGTTAAGCATCTGGTTCCTGACTCATGTTCAGGAGCTAGAGCATGGCACTCTCAGACTTGGTGGTCCGCCAAGCCAAAGCCACCGGCAAGGCCTACACACTTCCAGACATCGATGGTCTCTCCCTGGCCGTGACGGCCACGGGCAGCAAGAGCTGGCACTTCCGTTACTACTGGATGAAGGAGCCCAAGCGCATGTCGCTGGGCACCTATCCCGAGGTGTCCCTTCGTGAGGCACGCGCCCTGCGTGACGAGGCGCGCGCCTTGGTGGCCAAGGACATCAACCCGCGCCTTCACCGCAAGCAAAAGCGCGCCGCGGTCAAACTCGCCGGTGAAAACACCTTCGAGGCGATCTACAAGAAGTGGCTTGCCCACCGCGAACGCGGCCTCAAGAAGGGCCGGCAGACCACCCTCTCGATCCTCCCTCGCGTCTTCGCCAAGGATGTGCTGCCCTTGCTGGGCAAGCGCTCGATCTACGACATCAAACGCCCTGACCTGCTGGAAGTGATCGCCAGGATCGAGCGGCGCAAGGCGCTCTCCGTCGCCGAGAAAGTCAGGACGTGGTTCAACCAGATGTTCCGCTACGCGCTGGTGGTCGTGCCGGGCCTGGAGCAGAACCCGGCTTCCGACCTCGACGTGGTGGCGCTGCCGCTGCCCCCGGTGAACCACAACCCGTTCCTGCGCATGGCCGAGTTGCCGAAGCTGTTGCAGCGCCTGCGCAAGTATCGTGGCCGGCTGCAGACCCAGCTCGGTCTGCGGCTGCTGCTATTCACCGGCGTGCGCACGGGCGAGCTGCGCCTGGCGACGCCGGATCAGTTCGACCTCGATCGGGGCCTCTGGATCATCCCGCCCGAGGTCGTGAAGCAGCTCCAGGTGGACATGCGCAGGAAGCGCCAGTTGCCCAAGGACATTCCACCCTACATCGTGCCGCTGTCGGTGCAGGCCATCGAGATCGTCCGGCACCTGCTCGAACAGCTCAAACCGGCCCAGCACTATCTGTTCCGCCACGACAGCGAGTTGAAGAAGCGCATGAGCGAGAACACGCTCAACGGCGCGCTCAAGCGCATGGGCTATCGCGACCTGCTGACCGGGCACGGCATCCGGGGCACGATGTCCACCGCGCTCAACGAGATCGGCTACCCGAAGGTGTGGGTGGACGCGCAACTCTCGCACGTCGATCCCAACAAGGTCAGTGCCACCTACAACCACGCCGAGTACGTCGAGCAGCGGCGGCGGATGATGCAGGATTGGGCCGACCGGCTCGATCTCTTCGAGCAGAACATGGTCGAGGCAGCGAGCATGCCGCTCACCATTCATTTGGAGGGCGTGCCCGTCCTCTCGGATGAGGAAGCCGCGAGTGCGCCACCCAAACCAGCGGCCGCGTCGGCGCCGCTCCTGATCGTGACCAGGCCGGGAGACGCGATGCCACTGGTGTCAGCCGAGACGCATCGGCTGCCCGCAGTGCCGTTGCCGCGTTCCGTCATGGAGGAACCGCTGTCCGACATACAGCGCCAGCGGATGGAACTGGTCGATGTCTTCGAGGCACCACACAACCTGCCAGTCGCCGAGTACGCGAAGATGGCGGGCAAGTCCCGCCGGTGGATCAGCTACGAGATCAAGGCCGGCAACCTGCTGGCGCTGAACCTGGGCAACCGTGGTCAGCGCGTGCCGGATTGGCATCTCGATCCGGTCAAGCACGCGCTGATCCAGGCGGTCCTCAAGCTGACCAGGGGCGCCGACCCTTGGCAGATCTACAACGCGCTCCTGCAGCCGCGCGCGAAGCTGCGCGGCGGCTCGGCTCTGGAAAGCGTCAGTGCCACAAATCTCGACAAGATCATCATGGCGGTGAGCACGACGGTGAAGGAAAGCGAGTGGTCCCCGCAGCAGGTGGCGTTTGCGTAGCGCGCCAGCGCCCAGCAGTGCGCGCCCCTGTCTCAGGACACGGAGCGCGCGCGGCGGGCGAATCTTTCCTGGGGCTCGGTCAAGGACGAGGACGGGCGAAGCAGGTAGGCCATCACGATGATGGGTGCGCCAGCCAATGGCCGCGCGGCGATGCCGCGACGCAGGTAGCAGGTCAGTCTCGCGGCGGGTGCGACGGCAATGCCGTAGCCCGCGGAGACGAGCGTCATCGCCATGTCGAAGGTGCTGACGGTCTGCTCATGGCCCTGCGGTGCATCCTCGACCAGGCCATGCGCCACCGCGCGCCACGGCTCGTCGGCCGTTGACTGCGCGCAGATCAACGGCTGCTTGAGCAGCTCTTGGCGAGGCACTTCACGGTAGGACAGCAGGTGCGAGCGCTTGGCGACGGCGACTGCCAGCGTGTCATGCCACAACGGCTCGCACACCCAGCCTGGCCACTCCCAGGCGGCTGTGGACAGGGCCAAGTCAAAGTTATCGTGCGGCAGTTCCTGCGCCTGCGCTGTGGAACTGCATCCGATCAAGGCGGTGGCGGTCTCTGGCTCTTCGGCGCGCTGCAACGCCAGCAAGTCGGCAAGCGGTGAAGGCACCCACTCGCCGAGCACAGCCACCCGGATTTCAGTGGAGGCATCGCTCGATTTCACGTCCAGTTCCTCCAGGCAGTGAACTCGCGGCGACCGATGAAGTCGCTTCTATTGAGTTAAGTTTAACGTGGTTTATATCGTGTCAATCCTCGACGCTTTTGGCAATGCAAAAGCGTTCGATTCAAAGAGGCCGGCCCACCGGGACAACAACCTACGAAGCGGAACCAGCCATCGCGTTTGGGGCCTCCGTGCGCGAAGAAAGAACCAGTCAAGGCATCGCCCAGGAAACGCTGGCTCATCTGTCAGGAATCGAGCGTTCGCACATGGGAAAGATCGAGCGTGGCGAGCATGTCCCCACGCTCCCCCTCATTCTCAAAATCGCCCGTGCGCTGAAATGCAGTTCTGCCCACTTGATGGCGCTGACTGAAGCCAAGCTGGCAGAGACGGCTCCGCCTAAATCAGCGGACTGAAGCCGGCCCGCGCCGTGGCTCCTTGTCTACCCCTGTTCGTTGTCGTTCTTATTACCGGCGGCTGAATTTTCGCGCTTTACGGCCTCGGTGAGGAGGCGCAGGTATGGATTGTCCGGAGGCATTTCCTGGAACAGCGCTTCGGGAGCGCTCAGCAGGTAGCCGTGCAGTCGCCTGGATTTGCGCGGCCCCGTGACTTCGCAGGTCCAGATATTCAGCCCGCTGGCTTGCTTGCGGTGCAGGCCTAGCTTCTCGAAACGCTTCTGCACCCACTGCCATCCCTCCAGGTTCTCCGGTTTCGCCAGTGCGGCGATTTGCAGATGTTCCTGCGCATAGCGCTGGAAGACGCCGGGGCTCACCAGGTAGGCCGTTCCGGCGACGCTGTGCACCAAGGCTTTGGCGTCGTTGATGATGAGCTTGTGCGTCTGGATGCCCTGACGCAGCCAGGCCATGAAATGCTCGCCGGATGGCTCCGGCCGATCCTGAAATGGCGCGAGGCTTATCTGCGGCAGCACCGTAGGCGCCGGTGGCGAGGCAGGCTCGGGTTCGCTCGGGGCCTCCGGCGCTACGGGTGGGGCCGTGTCACTCAGCAGATCGAGCAGCGCAGCCACGCCGTTGTCGGTGGGCATAGGGACGGTCGGCGCGATGCTTGGTGGCGCCGTATCGGCGCTTTCCAAGCCTGGCGCTTCGGATGCCGGTGCCTGCGGTGTCGGCGCCCCTTGTTCCTCGTCGGCCTGCACGCGACCCGCGAACGGCGCCGGCCGGTCGGCCGCATCCCAGACCATGGCCGGAGACAGTTTCAGGAAGGTGAAGCTGTGCGACCAGCCGGCATCGCTGGTGACGGTGGCCTTCCAGATCGCCTTGCCGTCCGGTGTGGCCAAGGCGATGCCGTGATCCTGCAGCACGTTGAACACCGCCGTGTTGCTGGCCGGGATGCCGTCGATGCCCTGCGACAGCAGATGCGCGCGCAGCTTGTCCGAGACGGTCTTGCTCACCAGCCAGAGCGCGTCCTGGGTCAGCCAGCCATCCGAGGCCTGGGGCTGGTTCAGCTTGAATTCTTCCTTCAGGAGGTAGCGCAGGCCATCGAGCAGCTTGCGCTGCAGTGCGTGCCGGGGCGCTGCCAGGGCCTTGCTCGGATCGCCGCCGAGTTCCTGGGCGACGGATGCCTGGTCCGCCTGCACGACCAGTTCGCCGAGCATGCCGGCGTGCTCGTACTGGCCGGCCAGGACGTACAGCAGCGCGGCCCACAGGTCCGGGTAGTCGGCGAGCCAGTCGAAGATGCCCGGATCGAGCAGCCGGGCGTAGAGCAGCCCGGTGGCGGCGCTGTGCAGCCGGTATTCGCGCTCCCTGCGGTAGCGGAAGCGGTACGGCCGCCGCAGCGGGCCGTGCCAGGGATGCCAGACCGTGCCGTCCGCGTACTCGACGTGCAGGTCGACCGCGATCTTGCCGATGTCGTGCAGCAGCGCAGCATAGGCGGTGCCTGCGGTCCAGGCCTCGGCCTGGGCGGCTTGCGCCTCCGGCGTGGCGCCGGCGGGCAGCAGATGCGACTGCCGCAGCTTGAGCGCGTAGGCGACGATCTCCAGGCCGTGGTCCAGCATGCCGCCCGGATAGGCGTGGTGATGGGCCTCCGACGCGGGGAATTGCTGGACCAGCTCGGCGTAGCGTTCCAGCGGGGCGAGGTACAGCGTGGCGAACTGCCGGCGCGACAGCGAGGTGCGCTGCCAGATGTGTTCCAGCAGCTTCTGCCGGCGCGGCGTCGCCAGCAGCGATGCGGCCGGCTCCGGCCGCATCAGCCCTTTGCCGGGCTCGGCGGGAGGTTTGGGCGGTGGCGCACTGGCGGCAGGTGGCACCCGTTTGCGTTGGAACAGCGAGAGCATGGCGAACCCCAGACGGCGGGCCGGTCGGGAGAGCCTTTTGGCCTTTTCGGGTAGGGCCTTTCCCCTTGGCCCCATTCCCTTGCCCCTTCCCCAGCCCTTTGGCCTTTACGGAAACCTTTGGATATAGGGCAACGACGCCTGCCGAACCACAACCAATGCGGGTTTGGCCCAAGTCGGATTGATGCGGGAAGGCTGGCTGTGCCGCCCCTACGATGGAGCCGTTTCATCGACCGGACGGAGCACCATGCACACCCAGATTGACAAGGTAAGGAAATTTCCTTACCATCCAGGCATTGCCATCAGGAGTGCCGCCATGCCCGAAATCCACGAAGTCGCGACGCTGACCTCCAAGGGTCAGATCACGCTGCCCAAGTCCATCCGGCAAGCGCTGGGCGTGGACACCGGCGGCAAGGTGGCGTTCGACCTGCGCGGCGGCGAAGTCGTCGTGACCCGCGCCGACGCCGACCATGAAGACCCGGCCATCGGCGCCTTCCTGGGGCTGCTGGAAGCGGACATCCGGGCCGGGCGGCACGTCCAGTCCCTGCCGGACGATCTGGCGCGGGCCATGCTGGCCAACGCGCACCACGCGGTGAACCTCGATGAAGACATCGAAGGCGAAGTGGCGCTCTGATGCAGCGGCACGGTTGGACGCTCCTGTTCCACGAGGGCGTGATCGAGCAGTTGCGCAAGCTGCACGCGGCCGCGGAACGGGCCGAACAGAACGACCCGCAGGGGTTCGAGAGCAACGCCAACGTCAAGCTGTTCCGGGCGTTGAGCCAGTTGATCATGGATGTCGTGCCGAGCGATCCTGCGCGCGACGAATTCCGCCAGGGCAACACCTTGGGGCCGGCCTACCGGCACTGGCGGCGCGCAAAGATCGGGAGGCGGTTCCGGCTGTTCTTCCGCTTCGACTCCAAGGCCAAGGCGATCGTGTTCGCCTGGGTCAACGACGAGCAGACCTTGCGGTCGTCGGGCAGCAAGTCCGACCCCTATGCGGTGTTCGAGAAGATGTTGGGACGCGGCAACCCGCCGGACGATTGGGCGGCGCTGGTGGCCGCAAGCCAGGCCGACTGGCGCGCAGCAGACAAGGACTAGACCGCGGTTGAAGAACAGCACAGGTTTCAATCGCGACACGGACAGGGATCACAGCCACACGACAGGATGAACATGAGGTAGCCACCATGAAGACCGCCGCACAGACCACCTTCGCAGAACGCCTCGGCCGGACACTGGGCCGGGCGTGGAGAGGCTGCGCGCGTCTGGATCGGCGGGCGCAGGGCTGGCTGCTCGCGCAGGGATGGGCGCCTGGCATTGCCAAGGCCGCGCTGCTGGCCGTCAAGCTCGCTGCGATCGGTGTCCTGCTCTACACCGCGTTCTGGCTGGCACTGCTGCTTGCGTTCGCGCTGGTCGGCGCCTGGGTAGTCCGCAACGACGATGGGAGCTACGACGAGGAACACAAGCCGGAATGGCGATACGGCCCTGCCGGGTACGGCCTCTACACCCATGACGATTACCGGATCGACCCCCACGATCCAGAAGACGAGCAAGCCTAGAGGCGTTACTTCGCTGCTTTCATAGCGACACCCGCACCCCTGCCGCCAGCAGCTTGGGCATCCCTGGTTCCTGCCGCCAGCCCTTGAATTGCCGTTCCCGCGCGCACGCCTACCCAGCCCAGCGCAGCCACCCAGAAGGTAGGCAGCACGATGAACATCGTCGCCATGACGAAGTTCAGCAGCATGTCGCCGAAGGCGTTGTTCAGGCCGATCAGCGGATCGAAGTTGCTGTGCGGCCGGTTCGCGCCGAACCCCCAGCCGTAGAGCGCGTCGAGGATCGTGCTGTCCAGCCAGCGCGCGAGCTGGAACCAGAAGTCCACGAAGAACAGCGCGAACTGCACGCAGCTCACCGCGACCAGCGCCTTCAGCTCGTAGGTGCCGAAGACCAGCACCAGCGGGATGCAGATCACCAGCGCCATCTTGAGCAGCGACAGCACCATCGGCAGCGCCTGGCGTACCACGTCCATCGCCGGAAAGAAGCCCAGCGAGCCCATGGTCAGCCCCAGGTCGCCGGCGCCGCGCGTCACGACGTTGGGCAGCGTCTTCTCGATCTGGCCGCCGTAGTCGGTGTAGACCGAGCCCTGGTTCATCTTCTGCTGCCGCGGCGAGACCACGGCGCGGATCACCGAGTCGTTCACCTCGCTCTGCGACAGGAAGCCCGCCCAGCGGCCGATGCGCGTCAGCAGGTCGGGATCGACCTGGGCCAGCAGGCGCGCGCGCAGGCCGCTGCCGCCGTCCGACCACCACTGCCGGCACGTGGGGTAGCCCCCGCCGCTATCCACCTGGGCCAGCCCCGCATCGCGCGTCGCGTCGTAGGGCCAGGCCGTGCGTGGCGTGTTCGAGTGGTAGGTGTCGTAGAAGCCCGCGTTGTTCAGGAAGTAGCTCGAACCGATCCAGGTCACGTCATTCATCTGCTCGTCGGAGAGCGTGGGCCGAGACATGAACAGCTTGGCGCGCGAGGGGCCGTAGCAGTCATGCACGAAGTCGCCGACCTCCTGGGCCAGCACCGGGTCATCGATGCGCGTGGCATCCACGTCCATGCGCATCTGACGCAGATCCGTTCCGCAGGGGATGGCCGCCACCGCGCCGCCCGTCACCGCCTTCGAGATGGCGTGCATGAAGAACCACCACACCGGCACCAGCGCGCTCTGGTTGTTGAGCGTGGTGTAGGCGTTCGACCAGCCCGTGTCGGTGGGCTGCGGGACGCTGACCTGGCATTGCGCGGAGCGCGTCGTGTCGAACTTGATGGTGCTGAGGTCGACCGGAATGAAGGGGATGCCGGCGAACAGGATGACGACGATCGCCACCCACACGCGGTTCTCGATGCGCATCGATGACAGCACCCCCTTGTTGCCCTCGTCCGCACCCTCGGCCCGCGCGCGCAGCCATTCCTGCACCACCATGACCACGAAGGGCAGCGCGAATACGCCGCTGGCCACGAGGATGTTCCAGATGCCGTTGCTGACGATCCACCCGACCAGGGTCAGGTAATACTCCAGGTAGTCCGTTGTGTTGAGCGTCATGGCGTTCTCCAGGGCTCAGCCATTGCGCAGTAGCTGGCTGCCTTCGAGCAGCACGAGGGTGGCGACGGCCGCGATCTCGGCGCGCAGCAGGCGCTGATGGGTCTCGGCCAATGGCTCGCGTTCGCGCAGGCGCCGACGCATCCACCACCAGCCGTAGGCCGTCGCCGCGTAGAGCAGCAGCCGCCAGACGAGGAAGTGGCCCGAGTGCTCGCGCAGCCACTGCTCCCAGCCGTCGATGCTGCCGACGATGTGGAGGCCGACGACGTTCACGCCGACCGCGATGCCCGCCACCAGCAGCACCCACAGCAGCACGATGCCGACGCGGCGGCCGAGCAGCCGTGCCGGCCGCAGCCAGGCCCGGCTGGTCATGGCCCGCTCCGCGGCTTCTGCACTTCCTTGAGCCGGTCGCGCGTCGTGTCGCCCTCGAAGATGCCGCGCGAGCCCGCGGCGCGGGTGCCGTGGCGCTGCACGATCGCCATCGCCGAATTGCCGGCCAGCGTGCGCCGCAGCTCCAGCTCGGTCTTGAGGTTGTTGATCTCCTGCTCCAGCGCGTTGTTCTCCTGATCGACCGCCTTCACGGCCAGCTCGTTGGCGGCGACGTTCGGCTCCTTCTTGCCGGTCAGCAGCGTGCGCTGCAACAGCAGGGCCTTCTCCAGCACGCTCGACAGCGCGGCTTCGGACGCCAGGCGCTTGCCGAGCAGGTCTTGATCGGGCTCGTCGCGCAGCGCCTCGATCACGCCGCGCGTGATCGGCAGCGAGTTGCTGCCGGCGGCTTCGAGGTTTGCCACCGTCATCGGCGTCGAGCCCGTCACGAGGCCCTGCAGTGCCTGCAGCTTGGTCTCGTACTCTTCCTGGATCACCGGCGTCAGGCCGACGCCAGGCGTGGTCTGCGTCTTGGTGCAGGTCTCGCAGGTGCGTTGCTCGCGCTCGCCGAGCACGCGGGTTGCGAAGTCCGCTGCGGCCTGCGGCGAGGACCAAGTTTGGCAGGTCAGCCGGTTGCCGCAGGACGCGCGCGGGATGGATGAGGTGTCGCTGACGCCGCGGCTGTTGAGCAGGTTGTAGCCGGCACGGGTCACGTCGCCGACCACCTTGATGGAACCCTGGCCCGAGCCGCCCGCGTTGCCGCCGCCCACCCAGGGCACGCCGTTGTTGCCCTTGTTCGATTCGGCCTGCTCGACGGCGGACACCGCATCGGTGCTGCTCACCGCATCGCGCAGCGCGAAACCTTCGGCGAGCTGATCCCACCCGGCCTGGCCGCCGGCCATGTCCGCCATCCGGTTGGCCATCGCCTTGCACGTCAACTTGCTGCGGTCGAAATCGAGCCGAGCCTGCAGCACGCCGTTGGTCAGCAGGTTGTAGAGGCCCGGATCGGCGCGCTGGATGATCAGGGCCGGCAGCGACGCCACGGCGCTGGTGGCGCTCTGGATCACCGAGGACATGATCTGCTGAAAGCCATTGGTGAGGCCGTTCAACTGGTTCTGCAGCGTCGTCGTGATGCTCATGTTTCCGCAGATCAGGTTGCTGTTCCAGCCGATGCCCACGCCGATGCTCTGCATGTTCCCGGCGCCGCCCATGGACACGGCCCGGCCGCCGCCGATGCTGTAGAGCACGTCGTCGCCGATGACGCTGCCGCTCACGCCGACGCCGGTGGGGCTGATGCGGGTCTGCGCCCACGCGACGCCGGCTGCGGCCGTGACGGCGCAGGCGAGCGCGATGCTGAGCGCGTAGGGCCTGGCGCGCTGTGCGAAACGGGAGAGAGACGCTTTCATCGGAATACCTCAGAGGAAATCGACGCTGCCGAGGAAGACCTGCCCGCGGCGCTGGCAGCAGGCATAGGGCCGCCACAGCGCCCAGGCGTAGTCGCCTTGCTGGGCCTGCACGCGCGTGTTGGAGTGGGGGAACACGGCGCAGGAGTTGGAGAGGGTCGGCGTCAGCTCCTGCCACTTGCCGGTGGAGGCATCGCTCTCCACCAGGGCGCCGGCCGGCCAATAGCCGTCGCTCGAACTCGCGAGCAGCGGCTGGTAGACGTGCGGCTGCATGCGCCGCGTGACGACATCGCCCGCGCGCTGCGCGACGACGGCGCCGCTCTTGTAGTCGTCGGTCTGATGCAGGAAGCCGCCGCGCGGATAGACGTTGCCCCACAGGTTGAGCGTCGTGCGGCCGCCGATCTCGCGCATGCCGGGGATCACCGCCTCGGGGTACACCATCTCCGGGACGTTGTAGCGCCAGGCCAGCGTGTCGAGGGTGCTCAGCAGGTACGGCATGAAGGCCGTGCCTGCGCCCTGGCAGGCGTAGCCGGACGCGCTGGCGAACTGGCTGAACACCGAACCGCCGGGATGCCCGATCACGTCGGCGTTCTTGAACTTCGCCAGGTTGTTCTCGTTGTCGTGGTTCGTCGTCCCGTCGCCGCCGGCCTGCGCCGTGGGATTGGGCATGCTCATGGCGCGCACCTCGATCCACGGGTTCTCGCCGGTGTTGCTGTAGCTCGACACCACCGCGTCGGGAATGTAGTGGCGCACCTTCACCGAGGTGCGCACCGTGCAGCCCGTCCAGGTGCAGAACAGCCAGTAGCAGATGCCGACGACGCGATATTCCAGGCAGTCGGGCGACAGGGCCGAGGACACGATGGTAGCCGTGTTCAGCGCGAAGCTCGAAGCGGCGCCGCCGAGCAGCACCGAAGCGATGGCAAGGCGGGCCCGGCGCGACGACGCCGACAGCAGGCGGTTCATGGCTGTGCCCTCCGATGTGATTCGATGCGTGCCACGGCGCGCGCGACATCGGGCTCGCCGTAGACCACGTAGCGGCGATCGACCACCACGGCAGGCACCTTGGCCAGCCCCAAGCCCCAGGCATCGGCGACGCCCTGGTAGGCGCTGCCGATGCGGCGCTGTAGTGCCTGGCTGCCATCGCGCAGGCGTTGCTGCACGAGCGCGGCCGCGCGGCCCGGATCGGCAGGCAGGCCCGCGGCCAGTTCGGCCTCGATGCGCTCGGGCAGATCCAGCTCGATCACGCGCGCGCCGGATGCGGACTGCACGGGATGGCGGCTGTCGGTCACGACCAGCACGTCGGCTGCGGATGCGTCCTGGCCGAGCAGGCACAGCAGCAGCCCTCCCGCGCAGGCGATGCGCGTACACCGCAGCCGCGGGATGGGTTTCAAGAAGGGAGCCGTCATGGCGGGCGTCCTGGGAATGAGAGCAAGGCTCTAGTCGAACGCCGAAGGCAGTCCAACCGCGACAAGGAATGCGCACCGCGCGCGCTCCGCTTTGGGCAGACAGGCGAAAGAAAAGCGGCAGCCGAGGCTCCCGCGGGGACCAGGCGGTCAGCGGCGCTACAGCAGGCCGGATTCGGCGAAGGAGTACGGCGTGCCCTTGCCGACGATGAAGTAATCCACCACCCGGACATCGACTATCGCCAGGGCGGCTTTGAGCCGGTCGGTCAGCGCCTGATCGGCGGCCGAAGGCACGGTCATGCCAGATGGATGCTGGTGGGCCAGGATGACCGCCGAGGCGTTGAGGGCCAGGGCGCGCTGCACCAGCACCCGCGGGTACACCGAGGTTTGATCGACCGTGCCCTTGAACATCGGCTCGTAGGCGAGGACTTGGTGCTGAGAGTTGAGGAACACGACGGCGAAGACCTCGTTGGGCTCCGCGACCAGCTTCAGATGCAGGTAGTCGCGCACGGCGGCGGGACTGTTCAGCATCGGGCCGGCCTTGAAGATGCGTTGTTCCAGCAAGGCGATGGCCTGGCGGATGATCCAGTCTTCGTGCTGGGCGGCGATCAGGCTGAGCGACTCGGGACGCGAGTCGGCGACGACATAGGACATGGCGAACCTCCACGGGATGAAGTCGGAGGACGCCTGTCCCGGGAGGGACAAACCCTCCGGGGACGATGAAGAACAAGCGGCAGAAGAGCGGGCATCCGCCACCGCATGCACAGTGGCTGTTCGCGTCCAGGGATGCGCAGCGAACGGGGTCGATCAGCACGGCCAAGCCGCGTCGTAGCCTTGAAGATCGTGGCTACCTGGGCATGTCTCCGAGAGACTCGGCAGGCATTTCCTTCGATGCGGGCTCGGCCGCTGCACTGGCCGCCAGCAGGTCGATCGCGGACAGCAAGGCATCTCCTTCGACCGGGCCGTGCAGCAGCAGCGTCTTGCCGGACTGGCGATCCTGCAGGCGCAGCGTGGGCGTGACCTTGATGCCCTCCTGCGCCGCGCTCGCCGACTGTGCGCGGATCAGCGCATCGGGGCGGTCGCTGTCGAGGCACTGCTGCGCGGCCGGCGTGAGGTCGGGATAGCGCAGGCCCTCGGGCAGGCCCTGACCGTCGCCGCGGGTGTGCGTGTAGACCCACTCGGCGGCCTGCCAGAACGCGGCCTGGCCGCCGGCCTCGCCGACGCACTCCACCAGGCGCGCACCGGCAGACGCGGCCGGCTCGTGCAACGGCAACGGCAGGTGATGCCATTGCCAGCTCACGTCCGGGTGCGCGTCGATCCAGCGCTTGAGCACTGCGAAGTAGGCGCGGCAGAACGGGCATTCGAGGTCGGCGTACTCGACCACCGTGAAGCGCGCATCGGCGCGGCCATAGCGCCAGGGCGGGCCGGCTGGTGCCGTTGCCGGCGCAGGCGTTGCTTCTGCCGAAGGAAAATCGGGTTCGGCGGGCGGCGACTGCGGCCGCAGGCCGAGCCATGCGGCCGTTGTCAGGGCCGCGGCCATCAGCAGCGCGACGACAAGGACGGTGCGGGACGGCGCGAAGCGAGGGATGCGCATCGTGGACTCCCCGTCACGCCAGCGCATCGAGCACCAGCGGCTCGATGCTGCGGGCGCGGTCGATCTTCTCGGCGATCTTGAAAGCGGCGTCCAGTTCGCCGATGCCGTACTGCTGCATCAACTGGAAACGCTCGGCCTTCTCTTCCGGCTCGGTCTGAGCCAGCGCCAGGTACAGGCTGGGCGGCACCGCGCGGAATAGCACTTCCATGCTCTTGGAAAGGATCACGCCCTCGCTGAACTTGCCGGCCTCCTTGCGGGCCGACAGCATCAGCGCCTTCTGCGCCGCGTTCAGCTCGCGAAAGCGCGCGATCTTCTCCACCTCGTCGGGCGGCATCGAGAGGCAGATCCACCACTCGATCATGTTGAGCATGGGCTCGGCGGCCTTGGGCAGGTCGTCGATGTTCTGCGTCGCCAGCCAGTACCAGGCGCCGAGCTTGCGCCACATCTTCGTGATCTTGACGACGTAGGGCGCAAGCAGCGGGTTCTTGGTGATGATGTGCCCCTCGTCCGTCACGTTGATGATCGGCCGGCCGAGGAACTGGTCGCGCTCGGCGATGTTGTTGACCGTGTTGATAAGGCTGATGTAGGCGATGGAAAGCTGCGCGTTGTAGCCCTCGCGTGCGAAGGTCGCCAGATCGACGATGGTGATGTCGGCCTCGGGCCAGGGCGTGCCGGGCCGGTCGAACATCTCGCCGTCCACGCCCTGGCAGAACATATCCATCGCGTCGGCCATTTCCAGCAGCCGCGCGCGCCGCACCTCGGGTAGTGCCGTATCGCGGGCGCGCTCGCGCAGCGCATCGCGCACGTCGCGCGTCAG
Source organism: Zoogloea sp. LCSB751 (assembly GCF_002028455.1). Classification (GTDB taxonomy): domain Bacteria; phylum Pseudomonadota; class Gammaproteobacteria; order Burkholderiales; family Rhodocyclaceae; genus Zoogloea. The sequence goes on from NZ_MWUM01000013.1 coordinate 65,441, forward strand.
GACGGTGCGCTGGTTGGCCACGCAACGCTGGGCCGCATCGAGGATGCACTGGCGGATCAGGCTGCGGTCGGCGCGCGTCATGCGCGCCTCTTCCTTGTCCTCGCCGCCGGTGATCATCAGCCGCGCGGTGATTTCCAGTTCCCCCAGCACGTCACGCTGCTCGTCGGCATCCGCTGCCTGTGCCGCTTCGTCGCGGTCCTCGTCCAGGGCGTCGGCATCCAGCGTCTGCACCTGGCTGGGCGTTTCCACCAGCCGGTGGGCGTCGGCGAACGGCGCGAGGCTCACCCCGGCACCGGGGGCCAGCTTAACGCGATGCACCTTCATGCCTAGCCGCGCCGCGAAGTCGCCGAACAGGCCGAAGCTGTTGCCCGCCTCGACGATGAACAGCCGCGGCCGGTAGATCGCCGTCACCTGGTTCAGGATGTTGTTGAGCGTGGCGCTTTTGCCCGAGCCGGTGGGACCGAACAGGAACAGGTGAGCGTTCATCTGCCGGTCGAGCCGGTTCAGCGGGTCGAAGGTGATCGGCCCGCCGCCGCGGTTGAAGAACGTGATGCCCGGATTGCCGGTGCCCTGGCTGCGGCCCCACACCGGCGCGAGGTTCGCCGCGTGCTGCGCGAACATCAGTTGCGTGTACCACTGGCGCTTGTCGGTGGCCGGATCGAACACGCACGGGAGCCAGCGCAGGTAGCTGTTGAGCGGCGCCACCTCGTCTTCCTCGCGCACCGGCTGCAGGCCGGCGTTGAGCATGACGTTGACCAGTTGCAGGCCGCGGGCGTCGAGCTGCGCGAGGTCGCGTCCGCGCAGATAGAAGGCAAGCGCACCGCGGTAGAGCTTGTGCGCGCTGCCGATCAGCCCGCGCGCTTCCTGCACGTCGCGGCGCGTCTGCTCCGAAGCCAGCGTCTCGCCGACCGACTTCTTGCTCAGGTGGTTCAGGTGCTCTTCGAGCACGTCCTGCGGCGTCGCGACGACGGTCAGGCACATCACCGTGTCCTCGGGCATCTGGTCGAACAGCGCGTTGACGGCATCGCCGCCCTTGCGCGTTTCGCCGGTGACGTGGCCGGTCGCAGGCGGCATGCGCAACCGGTCCATCACGATGATCCGGTGCGGCATGCCGTCGAGCAGCCACGTGCCGTTCGCCACGTCCGAGCGCGGCTGGCCGAAGAACAGGCGCTGCGCGAAGTCTCCGCTGGCCAGCTCGATCTCGCCGTCTTCGACTGCCTCGGGGTAGCGCGTGAGCGCATAGAAGCGCTCGCGGTCGTCGGCGCTGGGGCCGAGCAGCGTCGGGTGCGGGTTGAACCAGCGCAGCAGCCAGTCGTGGATGTCGGCCGCCTCCATGCGGCGGGATTTCACGCCCGCGTTGGCGAGGCCGCCCACGAGCCGGTCGCAGATCGTCGTCAACGCCTGCTCGGGGGACTGGCCGCGCCGCGATGCGGTCGTAGCGTTCGCGCGCCGGTAGACCACCATTCGCACGCGCCGGACCTGGCCGCGCCACGGCAGCCGCGTCACCGTGGTGTCCTCGAACAGCCCGCCGGGCTTGGCAATGGCGCGCAGGTGGTGCCCAAAGAAACGCAGGTAGAAGTCCGTGAAGGCGCTGCCCTGGGCGCGCGGCCGCACATAGTCGGCCAGCCCGCGCAGGTAGGTGTCCCAGGTCGATTCGTCCTGGGCGTAGAGCTGCACGACCCACGGGTTCTCGTCGAGTTCGTCGAACGAGTCCTGCAGCGCGTTCTCCAGTGCATCGCGTGCCTGCCACAGCCAGGCCATCTCACGGCCTTCGGTGCCGACCGGGGCCAGTTCGAAGAAGCCCGCAACCGACTGGCCGTCTTCCAGCAACATGCTCTTGGAGCCGGGCAGGTACTCCATCCACGGCAACAGGTCGGCGAAGGACGGTGCCACGCCGTAGAGCGCCTGCAGGTCCGCTTCGGTGGTCGGCGGGCGCGGCTGGCTGCCCATCGCGCTGCCGGGCTCGGGAATGCCGTGCGCGGCCAGCGTCGAGACATGCTGCGACCAGGCGTCATCGGCATCCAGGTCGGGGCCGGCGGGCGTGACGGCCTTGCGTGCCCAGGGCAACGACCAAGCCATCAGTAGTCCTCCAGGCGCTCGCCAGGCATCGCGTACTGCACGCGCTGGTAGAGCGGGAACACGGTGGTGTAGCCGGGCACGGGCACCGGGTCGGTGCCGGCCAGGTGCGGGAACACGTACATCACTAGGTCCGGGTTCGGCAGGCGTCGGAACTGGCGGTAAATCTCGTTGGCCGCGGTGCGCGTGTAGGCGGCAGCGGCGGCGGGCACCGCCTGCACGTCGGCCTCGGTCAGCGGCCGGCGCAAGTCCTGGCGTGCATCGAGCAGTTGCCGCGCTGCCTGCCCACCACCGGCGCTGCCGCCCGTCTCCTGATTCCACACGTCGAGCATGGTGTGATCGCCGTGCGGCAGCAACTTGTCCTTGCTGGTGGCGCAGCCGCCCAGCACCAGGACCGCGCACAGGATCGCGGCCGATTCAATCCAAATCCGACGCATGCTTGCCTCCGATGCGTTGATTGACCCGGCGCCCCTTGGCGTCGTAGTCGATGTTGAGCGGCTGCTCCAGATGCACCGCGACCTTGGCGCCGGGCCGCACGTAGACGGCGGCGAAGGCTTGGCCGTAAAGCTTGTTGACCCAATCGGCCATGTCGCGGACGCCCCCGGCCAGGATGCGGCCCATCGCCTCGTTGCCGCTGATGCCTACCGTGCCAAGCGAGCCGTTGCTGTTAGCGACCACGGCCACGCTGCCGTTGTCCGACTTGATCAGTGAAGCGGCGCCGGCGCCGGCCGCGGTGATGAGGGCTTGCGAACCCAGGTACTGCTGCGCGTTGCTGCGCCGTTCGCCGCTGACGCAGGGGATGCCGTAGGGATCGCTGATCCAGCCCAGGCCGCCTTGCGTCGTGCTGTTTGCACCATTGCCCTGGCCGCCGCCGCTCTGGTTGCGGTTGCCGTCCTCCGGCATCGTGCGCACCGTGCCGTCGTTGAAGACGAACGTCACCGAGCGAATCTGGCCGCGCACGCAGGAAAGCGTCCAGTCGCCCGAGGCCGTGCCGCTGACCACCGCGCCCGCCACGTCGGGAATGTCGATGCCGTTGGCGGTGAGGTTGTCCGGGCCGATCAGCACCTTGAAGGGGTACGGGTCGTTGACCGTGCCGTCGATCGGCACGCGGCCGATCAGCGCGGTCATCGCGATGGAGCCCATCAGCGTCGAGTTCGACGGCACCGTGTAGACCGGCTTGGACGACGTGCCCACGGCGCGGCTGCCTGCATCCGCGACGGTGCTGGCCACGTTGTCGGCCGTGTCGGAAAGCGTCTTCTGCGCCGGCCCGAAGCTGGTCGGAAAGTTCAGGCCGCCGCTGCTGCCGTTCTTCGCCGAAGGCTTCGCATCGTCCGGTTCCACCCAGCGCGTGCCGCTGGTGCTGCGCGCGGCGCCGCCCTGGCTGCCGCTGAAGCCCTTGCCGTCGCCGTCCTCCAGGCCGAGCCCGACCGGCAGATCGGCCTGGCCGCCCTTGCCGGAAAGCCCATCCAGGCGCCGCTGCAGGTCTTGCAGCAGGCCCTGGGTCTGCTGGCGGTCGCCGGCCAACTGCTCGCGGTCCTGCTGCAGGCGGCCGCGTTCACCATCCAGCGCGGACTGGATGCGCTGGTCGATCGCGCTTTCCCGCGCGCGCATACGCTCGTTCTCGCTCTTCTGGTTCTTGTTGTCGTTGAGCGCCGTCTGCAGCTCGTTGCGCAACTGCTTGACCTGGGCCACCAGTGTGGCAACGGTATCGCGCGGCGTGTCGCCCTCGATGCCCAGCGCCTTCATCTCTTCGGGCGTGAGCGAGTTGGCGCTGCCGGCCGGAACGGGCTTGGCGCCGCGATCCCCGGAGAACATCTTGATGCCGACGAACAGCAGCACCAGCGCCATCGGGATCAGCAGCCACTTCAGGAGGGGGTTACTTTTCATGGCGGGCACCTCCTTCGGCCTGGCCGGCCGCCGCGGCCGGCGGCAGGTTCACCGTCGCGTCGATCGGTGAGAGCTTGGGCAGCAGCGACTCGGCCAGGCCGTGGCCACGGGTCACGAGGTAGACCACCGTGGTGTCGGCGGCGCGGCCGGCCGGAGCCAGATTCGGGTGCTGGAAGGTCGCGGCGAGAAAGTCGCCCTGCAGCGCGCGGGGATCGAGGTCGAGCCAGCGCCCGGAGGCGTTGGTGAGCTTCACCGCCGTCACCCACTGGTCTTCGAGCCGCCAAGCGGCCAGCGCCTGCGCACGCACCGGCAGTGTGGGCAGCAAGGTGGAAAGCTCCAGCCCACGGCGCAGATTGACGCGGCCGAGGCCGGGAACGGGCTCCACGGTGCGCAGCGGCGCGTAGAGGTTCTGCGCCGCATAGCGCGTGAGCACAACCGCCACCGGCGTGGCGCGCTTCGCTGCGGGTACGGTGCGCTCCGCATCGTCGTCCGCCGGCTTGGCCGGCTCGCCGTAGCGCGTCGCCGGCACGTCGCCTTCGACGATGCGCACGGGTTCGAGTGCAGGCTGGCCCGCCTTCGCCGGCTCGGCCGCGATGTCCAGCAGGATCAGCGCGCCCGACTCCACGTCCTGCAGTTGCAGCCGTGTGGGCGGGATCGGCGCGCTCGCGCGCAGGTAGATCGCGCCACCAGCGCTCTGCACGCGCAACTGCTCGCCAACCGTGGGCGGCACACCGATGCGCACGTTGCGCTCGATGAACACCACGCGCTCCTGGCCGACCACCAGCGGCACCGCCAGCGGCAGGCGCTCCCAGCGCAGGATTTCGACGGCATGGGCCGCAGGCACGAAGGCCAGGCACAGCAGCAGGCCAGCCAGGGCCGCCGCAGATGAACGCTTCACGAGGGACTTCATGGGGTGTCTCCCTGCAAGTTGGAGCCGGCGCTTGCGGCCCGGCCGGGCGGCGCCGCAGGCGGCGGGGTCTCGATGCGCTCCGGCGCGCGTGCATGGCAGTCCAGCGCCAGGCCGAAGGGGTTGCGCTCGGGGTCCACGTCCATGCGCACAACCTTGAGTGCATAGCGCACGAGCGCGCGCTTGACCTGCTCGGCGCCCAGGTACTCGTCGGCGCTCACGTCCAGCGTGACGATCCAGTTGTTGGCCGACACGGTGCGCACGCGCATGGCCGGCTCGTCGCCGTAGCCGCGGCCGGGAATCTCGTAGATGCCGCGCACGCGCTGGCGTAGCTCGCCGTTGCTGCGCCGGAATTCGTAGTCCTGCTGCAGGAAGGCACGGCAGCTCGGCGTGAAGTACGCAGACAGTGCATGCAGGTTGCGCGGGTAGTCCTGCTCGCCATTGGTCGGCCAGCGCTGGGCCTGCTGCCAAATGTAGAAGGTGAAGGCGTAGACGCTCTCCGGCGGCACGTCCCACCACTTGCGCGTGCTGCCCGAGCGCAGGTCGGGTGGCACGTGGATGGTCAGGCTCTTGGGTGCGCTCCACCAGCCGAAGCCGAGCAGCAGCGCCACGACGAACAGTGCGGCGCCAGCCAGGCGCAAGGTCTTCACATGCGCCTGCAGGTGCGCGACCTCGTTCTTGAATCGGCTCATGGTCTACCTCGACGCAGGGACGGATCGGGCCGCAGGCGCCGCGTGGACCACCAGCCCGACCGGGTGATGAGCTGGCCCCCGCCCGCATGCGCAGCCAGCGCGGGGTAGCGCAGCGCGAGGCGCCACTGGAGCTGGCGGTACAGCCAGGTGTCGGGCCGGCCGCGCTTCCACCGCCGCAGCAGGCCGCCGCCCACGAAGACACCGACACCGATGCCGGCGACGATCAGCGTGGGCACCATCGCGATGCTGTGCGTCAGCCAGGCCAGCGGTACGCCGGCCACGAGACCGGCCGCGCCGGACAGCCCGGCGCAGACCCACAGCTCGTCGGCCGTGAGCCCGCGCACGACCACCGGGTGGCGGTTGAGGCGGTGCGGCAGGAAGGTCACGAGCCCGTCGCGCGACGGACTCTCCAGGGCGCCGGCCATCGTTGCCGGGCCTTACAGGACGCCGGTAGCCTTGGTCAGCAGCCAGATGCCGACGACCAGCAGGATCGCGCCCACCGCGACGGTCAACCCGAACTGCCCCCACGTTGCGCGGCCGGTGTGGATCTCGGCGTAGCGCGTGTAGGCGTGGTAGCAGACGCCGACGAACATCGAGGCGACGACGAGCAGCGCGATCAGCAGCACGATGTCGTAGCCGTAGTTTTGCAGCGTCTGCATGATGCCGCTGCCGGTGCCGCGCGACGGGTCTTCCAGCGTGGGAAGGTCGGCGAACGACGGCAGCGGCGTGGCGGCGATGCCCAGCGGGATCAGCAGCGCGGCGATGCGCGCGGCGGGCCGCGACGTGGGACGGCGAGAAGTAGCGGGAGCGTTCATGGCGAAGTACCTTTCATGGGGTCAGGACAGGAGGAAAAAGCCCAGCACCAGGTACATCGCGACGAAGCGCACGATGACGCCGAGGAACTGGCGTTGGGTCAGGTGGTGCTCGGCCCAGCCGACATAGGCAGTGCGCATCGCCCACACGCCCCACAGCAGCAGGATGGCGAAGACGAAGCCGAGCACGACGGTGGAGACGGCCCCGGGCGCGAAGCCGCCGTTGGCCGTGAAGGCGGCGACCTGATCGGCGGAAGGCGTCATGACGACGGCGCCTCCTTGGGCGACGTCGCAGGCGCCGCGTTACTGCGCGTGTAGTCACCGGCCAGCGGCACGGGATCACGCGGCTGGGCGCGTTGCGGAACGAGGTAGTCGCGCACGCCGGTGCGCACGCGCTCCAGGTCGGCGCGCAGCCGCGCGTAGTCGAAGTGGTAGCGGGCGCGCTCCTGCGGCGCGGTGGTGGCGGCGTGCTCGGCGAGGCGGTCCAGCAGTTCGAGCTGGCGCGTTACCGCGGCGAGCATCTCGCGCTCCGCAGCGTTGTCGGAGGCGTCAGCGGCGATGGCGGGCTGCAATCCGGCAGCGGCAAGCAGCAGCGCGGCAACACGCACGGCCCAGGGTGCCTCGACGGCGAAGCGCCGAACCTGCGCGGGATTGCGAGTGGTTTCCATCGAGCCGTTCTCCGAGGGATGCGGATGGCTCGATGCTCAAACGGCCGGTCTTCCGGCGCCGCAATCAATCGGAACCGGCCAGCCACCGCTTTCCGCGGCAAACTCCGCTGCAGAGGAAGGAATTTCCCCGATGACGTCGTCTTTAATGCACTACCGTCTGAGTGGAGGTGCAAGTCAAGACGATGATGGTTGTTGCGCTAGTGCTCTACTCCACGGGGAAGAATATCGACCCTTCGCCTGATCTCGGCACCAACTCTGCATACAGAGATCTACGCCCGATGATGACAGCGAGCACTGGCCGCTTGTCCCGACGCTGCGCTGCCAACAAAGTCCATTCAGATCTGTCAAGGCTAGAAGGCTGGGGATGGTCTTCCGGGTGGGTATGCCATTCGCCTAAATAGCGGACAGTTCCCTGACTCGCCGTCCATCGCGACAACGCAATAGCCTCATGACCAAACGGCATCCGCTCGAACAGATAGCGAAACCGCTTGTCCCACGCGGTAGGAACCGTCGCCTGCTCAATGAGCAAATGGGCTCCATGTACAGAACCAAGCAAGAGTCCGCCCGCTTCGCAGTCGGCATCACTAGCCTGGATATGCTGACTGAATGTCTCCAGCGTCTGGGTCGAAAAATGCAGCAACCTGCTCTTGTCGCCAGTTGCCCAGGACCCTAGGAATTGCATAGAGGGCAATCATGATCTCGCAGAGGATCGCAGTCAGGCGTGGCCAGATGATGGGTCTGGTCGATCAGCCGGGTCCGCAATGCAGGAGAGTGGACGCCCTTGACCCAATCAAGGGCCATCTCAGCACCCAAGCTGGCTGCCTGCACCGACACCGAAGCCGGAAATGGCACATACAAGCCCTCGCACCCGTGGCCTGCCAAGATGTTAGGCAGAGCATCAATGGTCGAGCGAAGTTCGCCTCTTCTGTGGCTCTGCCATAGGCATCGGTAGCACGCACCCGATGCGTTCGTTCTCAGGAGCGCACGCACAGCCGTTCCCGGCCCTTCGATCCAAACAGAAAGCATGGGCGTGGGAGCCCTGTAGCGGCCGCACAGCCAATGCCCGAGGGATTCTTCGCCGGTGGCATCGATGAGTAGGTCCAGCTTTCCCAGTTGGGCCTGTCTCACGTCCACGGGGAGCGCATGAACCTCGACGCCTGGCGACAAGCGCTTGAGTTCCTTCGCCATCGCCTCAGCCTTGTTCGACAACAGGTCCGGGAAGCCGAGCCGATGCCGTCCGATGTTCTGTGGAAGGAGGCCATCAAAATCCACCAGCGTGAGTTTCCCTCCGCATGATCCTGCCCCGGCCTTGACCAGCATGTCCGAGAGGTATCCGCCGATCGTGCCGCAACCCACAAGTGCGATTCGTTTCCCCGCCAACGTTTTCGACTTGGGGATGTTGCGCTGGGCCAGATACCGGTCATCGATCCTGATCACTGAGACGGGCATTACCTTCAGCCCAAAACTCGAATCCCTGCGATCAGCAAGCTTGGTCTTTTGACTCACTTGGTGGTCAAAGAGCACGGCAAAGCCGTAGGTCATCAGTGGCGATTCGATGATGATCAGGACGCCATTTGCTTTTTTGCTTTGCCCTTCCTTGATTCGTTCGTGAATCTTGCGCCGACACCGTGGGTCCAGGGTGCTTTGCCAAGCCAAGACGTCCCCCACCGTTTCGGGGGGCCAGTGGCTGGTTAGTGGGCGGGGTTGCGCGGTGGTCTTGACCCGGTATGTCAGCACCGTTTTATCAGTGACCTGGTAGCCGAGTGAATGCAACTTTCTTGTTGTTCGATCTTCGTTGTCGGTGATGAACCAGAGTGGATTCCCATTGGCTTGCGCAACGATACAGTTTTGTCGCCCCAGATCTTCGCCTTGCATGTCCACAAAACAAAGCCAGCCGTTCCAGTAGGCAAAGAACTCTTCGGCGAGATCTTCGATCATCTCGCCCTTCAAGATCTGCCCGAGCACCGCTGCCGCCCGTTGCAGGCACGCCAAGGACTGCCCTACAGGATCGTAGATGTCCAGCACGACAGTTCCCTTGGCCAGATAGCAAAGGCCGCCCTCCGCGCCAAGATGAGGAACTGCATTGGGCAGTTCAGGCGGAATTTCGAGCAGCCGAATGCGAGGCAGGTCGAAGAAGGTAGGGTCGAGCTGAACCTCACATGGAATGCCATCGTCCGCGCCGCACGGGATCAACGGCCCCCTCAGCTTGAACCAGCCGTCGTCCGTCTTGCCGACAAACTCGAAGCCTTGCAGCCTGAAGGCTTCGACCACATCGGAGACCACGGCGACGCTGCTCATCCGGCCTTCGTGCGCCCGACCAATTCGCTCGGACCAGCCGTAGCCGGCGCTGCGGCAATGGTGGCGACAACGGATACCACCTTGACCCGGTCCGGCTCGTTCGGAAAACGCGGACCGAATTCGCCTTGCATCCAGACGCAGGCCTGTGAAGGGCTGCCGGCGTTGGTGGCTCCGCGCAGCACTTTTTCGAATGCTTCGAACGCTTTCGCAGCCTCTTCGACGCCCTCTTTACCAAGGCGTGCAGTAAGCGACTCCGACTCATCAACGGGGTTGTTCACCCCCGCGCGCAGCCGGGCCGGCAATGCCGCGACGACATCCAGCAACGCCAGGTCGTCGCGCCGATCCCGCTTCTCGAATAGCGGAGCCGCAGCGGCCATCAACAGAATCGAAGCCGGTCCACCGCTCGACCACCGCCAATCGCGAAACGCCTTCAAGTAGCGAATCACGCGGCGGAACTGTTCGCCCTTGGCCTCCACCTCGCCCAAAAACCATTCCTTCACAGGCCTGGGGTCGGAGGGCATCCAGTTGCACTCGCGGTGAGCCAGGAGCACTTTATCAGCGGGCAATGCCGTCCAGGCATCCCGCTCTGCCATGTTCACCGCCTCCGTCAGCGAGTCATAGCCGTATCGCTCCATCGAGGCTTTCGCGAGCGTGACGAATTCTTCGTCGGGGATGGCGTACAACGGAATGTCGATGTGGGCATAGGCCGCAATGACAATCCGGATGCATGTCGGCTTGTCGGTGACAAGCTTCCAGTGCTTCTCCTCGACCAACAGCCTCAAGGCTTCTTCAGCAGCTGCAAAGAACACCGTTGTGGCCCTGCTGGGACGCTTCGTCTGCGAGACAAAACTCAACGGCAGATAGCAACCATCATCGACATCCGCCTGCTGGGGCCGTTGTGCCGGGCCGTTCAAGGTCTTGTACGCCCACGATCCTTGCGTGAAGAAGCGTGGCTGCGGCACGTCGTCCGTGTACCCGCGTTCGCGCAGCACGCGCGGAATTCCGGTGCGAAGGCAGTTCCTGACATCATTTCGGGCGCTGGCGATCCAGGCTCGTTGCTCGGGCGACAGATCCAGCTCGTCATGCATGCAGGATTCGTCATCGACGGTGGTAAAGAAAAGCGGGCTCAGGTTCAGCATTCGGCCTCCGGCACATTCTTGTTGGGGCCGTGATAGAAGGTGGGTGCGCCGGCCTGGTGCGCTCGAAACGGTTGGAAAAGAGGGTCGCCAAGCGCGCGCTGCGCTGCATGATTGCCGCGGTCCTTCAGCGTATTCGTGGCGCCGATGGAAACCCGGTCCAGCGCCTTTACGTCCTTGCTTTGATCGGGCGTGGCCTTGTCGTCGATCTGGAAGTAGTTGCTACCCAACGACTGGCGCAGCATGTAGTCCACCGACGACTCCTGGGCAGAGATCACCAGATCGAACAGCCCTCCGCGCCACTTGCCGAATCCGCGGTCGAGGCTGGCGCCGCCACGGACGGTTGCACCGATCGTCATCGTGCCGATGGACAGCACCCGGACCAGTGCATTCTGTTTCGGCGCGAGGAACGTATTGACTTCGTGCAGCCCGAACAGTCCTGGCGCATTGCCGACCAGTCCTCCATCCGCAAAGACGCCACGATCGTTGCGCGCTAGCGGAAAGTAAACGGGCGCAGCGGCGGTCGCCAACGCCACATCCACGATTCTCATGCGGTGGTCCATCTCAAATGAGGGATGGTGAGGCGTTTTGAAGAACTGGCCGCGCCCCGTCGAGTAGTTGACGGCTGGCACGAGAACGCGGTGCTTCAAGTTGCCGATCGTGGCGTCTTGAAAGCGCTCGGTCAGCACGCCCCGCAACCCTGCGGAGTCGTGCTTGGCGGTCAACCAGAAGCCCAGAAGGCGCCGAGCGAGACTTCGGCAACCAAAGATGCGGGAGCCCTGTCGTTCGAACAAGGCTTTGAGTTCAATGGCGGGGATTTCCGCGGCCAGCCCCAAGGCCAGCATCCCGCCTGCAGAGGTGCCGCAGATCAGGTCGAAGTGCGAAGCGATGGGGCGGCCTAGCACGGCTTCAAGCTCGGCAAGAACCGTCGCTGTGTACAAGCCGCGATAGCCGCCCCCAGACAGGGCGAGCACATGGTAGGTGGGCACGCCCATCATGGCACTCAGCCCTTCGGCGGGAAGGAGTCGTTACCGTGGCTGTCCTTGTCACGGATGCGACCGTCCGGACGGTGGATGACCAGTTCGGACTGCTGGTTGCGTGCGATGTCCCGCGCCGCGTCAATGGCCTGCTGCTGCGTATCGTGCACGGAGGTTGCCCGTTGATTGCCGGCACCCTTGACGGCCCAACCGTCCTGGTGAGGAACTACATGCTGATTTTTGCCTGTCATGGCGAATTTCCTAAAGTTGAACCATCGAGACCCCGGCCAGCCGGCCGGGTTGCCAATGACCACCGGTTGAAGCAAAATTCGTTGCTCTTGCAGACAACGGGCGAGTCAAGCCAAATCAACTTGCTGCAGTCGTAGAACTCACTTCTGTTGTCTGGCTGGACAACAATGTATCAGACTTGGTGCCAAACTGCAAATGGTGGGCTTGGTGCCGCAGAACGCAACTGCTTCGGACCGGACACACACCGTTGTCCGCCGCAGCCACAAGGAACGGAACGGATGTCACAAACAGGCCTGGGCGTCGCCCTCAAGACGCTACGCGAGCGCAGAACCCTCTCATTGCGCGAAATCGGTCAACTGTCTTCGGTGGACCATGCCTATGTCCACCGGCTGGAGTCCGGCGAAAAGACAAATCCGTCAGTGGACTTAGTCGAGAAGCTGCTGAAGGTTCTCAAACCAGGTGAAAGAGATGCTGCGCTGGTGATGTGGCTTGTCGACCATGCGGAGGCCGATCCCCGCCTTGTTGAATTCGTGCTGAACGATCCTTCCATCAGCATCGACATCTTTTCGGCTGCAGCAGGCGTGAGGCATCGTGGAAATACAAGGCCCGATCCCGCGACACTGATCGCCCGGATACAGCGAGCATTCGAGGACGAGGATGACTGAATATGGATGAAGCGGATGTCACACAGAAAGCACGGGCCTTTGTTGCGAAGGTTGATGTGTCCGGCATCCGAGAAGACCTGACGCCCTATGTGGTCGCGGCCAACGCCAAAGTCAAGAAAGAGGAGCTTAGTGAGGGGGAGTCCGGCTACACGATCACCAAGCCGAATGGCAAGCACGTGATCACGGTGAATTCGCTGGAGACAGAAGAACGCCAACGCTTCACCATCTGCCACGAAATTGCGCATATCGTCCTTGCGCTGGAATCGAGCCACGAAGAGGTGCCGTCCTGGTCCTATGCGAAGCGGCATCCGAACGAAATCGCATGCGACACTTTCGCCGCCGAGTTGCTGATGCCGTATCAGCAATGGCTATCGCTTGTGCCCAAGGAAGAACCTTCGCTGGAGCTGATCCAGGGCATGGCGGCGCTTTTCAGCACATCATTTCCCGCCGCTGCGTCGCGGTTCGCCTCCCTCAGCGACATCCCTTGCGCCTTCGTCACCATGGAGCGCGGTGCAGTGCGCTACGCGGCACGCTCCACCAGTTTGCGACAGGCTGGGGCTTGGATATCTCCCAGGTCTGCCATTCCTGTCGGCTCTGTGGCTCACCGTCTCCGTTCTTCAGGCAGCAGTGCTGCCGACACAGATGAGGTTGCACAAGACATCTGGTTCGACAACTGGGAAAAGGGCCTCGATCTCTGGGAACTCTCCAGGCACTACGCACGTACTGACACCACGACCTCGCTGCTCTGGTTCGACAGCGACGATTTACCTGAGGTCGAAGTGAACCGCTTCGGTGTACGCGTCGAGGACGACGGTGGCTTGGCTGAACTCACTGGGCAGCTACCGTGGCCGGGACGCAGCAGGCGCCGCTGAGACCATTTGCGTTCGTGTGTCTGAGTGGCCACATGGCCTCGAAGATGTAGGGTGGATGCAGTGTCAAAGGTCAAAAGATGTTTGGTGTCGATGAGTCGCCATGAAGAGTGAGACGGAGATTATCTTGAACCGCTTTCACAGATACTTCTTGAACGTCGCCGACGCGATGCACACCGCGACGCCGAGCAGCGCCGCGCTGGGCAGCAGGATCAGCAGCGGATGCACGCTGACCGGCAGCGCGAGGTAAGTGACCCAGGGCAGCACCGCCAGCGGCATCAGGCTGGCTCTCGCCCGGTGGTAGACGAAGCCCGATTCGCGGCCGGCGCCGAAGCCGCGCACGTCGCGGCGCACGAGCCCGTCCACCAGGCCGGTGAAGGCCGCCATCAGGAACAGCGGCAAGGTCAGGACCAGCACCAGCAGCCGCACGAGGAACACCAGCACTGTGTACGCCGAGGCGATCAGGTAGCTCTCGACATGCACGTAGAGCTGACCGATGTAGTAGCGGAAGTCCTGCGCCTGGCTGCGCGCGCCGGCACGCGATTGCGCCGCCGCGTCGCGTATCCAGTCCAGCAGGCCCGTTTTCACGAACAGTCCTTGGTAGGCCCACTCGACGAGCTGGAGGGCGCTGCGCCCCGGCTCCTGCACCAGCACGCTTTGCGTGAAATGCTCCGAGACCTGCGACAGCTCGTAGTTCAGCATGCCCTGCGCATGGCGCCAGCCCTGCTCGGGCCAGAAGAAGTGCATGCCGATGCACTCGATCGCGATGCACAGCACCAGCGAACCGGCCAACACCCCGAACAGCCGGAACGGCAGCGTGATGAGGCCTGCGATCAGGCCCTGCTGGCGAACCTGCTGGCGCTGGACGGCGACGGCGGGGTCGCTCATCCCGTGGCCCCTTCATCCGCGCTGGCCATCTGCTTGAAGTCGGCGAGCAAGTCGTCGGGCAGTGCTTGGTCCTGCAGTCCGGGAAGCCCATTGTTGTCCCACCAATCGCCGGCCTCGACGTAGTGCTGGCGCATGTAGCCGGCCAGCTCCTGCAAATCCTTGGGCATGGCCTCGTCGGGGTCGGGCGCCGGCAAGGGCATGCGCACCTTCCAGAGGTGCCCGCCCTCGATCAGTGCAAAGCACTGGCCCTTGGGCAGCCCGACCACGTGCGCCGGTTCAATCAGCGGCACGCTGTTGCTGCTGATGCGGTCCTGCGTGTTGGAGGTGAAGGCGGTGTTGCCGGTCGGGTCCGAGCTGTCGGTGGCGCCGCTCATCACCGTCGTCGTGTAGACCTCGACCTTGGGCAGTTGCCGCGTCAGCAGTTCGGCCGTGGCGGTCTCGCGCACGCGCAGCATGAACAGGTTGTTGAAGTTGCCCACCACCTGGCCCGCCTTCGCGCGGTTGCCGATGCGTGCCTCGATGTCCGAGAGGGTCTGCGTGTAGGCCGTGACCTGGACGCCCGCGCCGCCGCCCTTGTTGACCATGGGTATGAACTCGTCGCCCATGAGTTCGTTGAACTCGTCGGCATGGACGTTGATGGGCACCTTGATGCCCGTCGCGGCACCCGGCAGGCCGTCGTCGATGCCGAACTTGTAGATGTGACCCGCGACGGATACGAGGTCGGAGAACATCGAATTGCCGACCGCCGCCGCGACTTCCGCGTCCGACAGTGCATCGAGGCCGACATAGACCACGGCCCGCTTCCTGATGATCTGCATCCAGTCGAAGATCGGGCGTGGGTCGGCGAGGTCCGAATAGTTCGGCGCCAGCAACTGCGCGATCTTGCCGGTGGTCAGCTTCTCCAGCAGCGGTAGGAGCGATGCGACGATCTTGTCGAAGTACGTCCTGTCGTAGCGCACCGCGCTGCGCAGGCCGTCGAGCACAGGGTCGTAGATGCGCACCTGCGACAGGTACTGCTCCAGCGCGACGACGCGCTTCTCGCGGCCGATCATGTTGCGCGGGATGTTCTTGTCGTTCAGCTTGGCTTCGAGCTGGACGATGACCTCCCAGGCCTTGGGCTCGTTCCGGGCGAAGTAGTGCTGGGCGTACTCGATGAACAGCGCATCGATGTTGATGACATGGCGCTGGATCAGCAGGTAGTCGGGCCGCTGCCCCAGCTCGACCAACGCCCGCGCGATGATGTTGACGAAGCGCCAGGCGAACTCGCGGAACGCCGCGCTGTTGCCTTCACCGGAAAGCTGGCCGGCGATGCGCGTGGCAACTTCCGAGATGCGTCCGAAGCGGCCCACCGCGTTGTAGCGGGCGCTGATGTCCGGCCAGCCCAGGTGGAAAACGTAGAACTCGCCTTCGCGTCCGGCGCGCTTGGCCTCCACGTACATGCGCTTCAACAGATCCGCATCGCCCTTGGGATCGAAGACGATCACGACCTCGTGCTGTCCATTGACCTTGCGCCGGATGTCCTGCGTGATGAACAGCTCGGCCAGGCGGGTCTTGCCGACGCGCGTGGTGCCTAACACCAAGCTGTGGCCGACGCGCTCGGCCAACGGCAGGGTGACGTCGACCTCGTGCGGCTCGATGCCGTGCAGCCGCGGCAGGCCGCCCACCGGCGGCAGCGGCCGCGCCGGGTTCAGCGGGCTGTCCCAGGCCAGGGCCTTCGCCATCTTGGACAACGGGTACGGCGCGAACTCCAGGCGCTCTTCCATGCGCCGTGCCATCCGATAGATTGCCGTCGGCTCCACGTAGCGACGGAACTCCGACCGATACGTCTGCATCAGTCGGTGCGTGTGACGCTGGTCCCAGTGGAAGCCCCGGCCGACGAACAGCCGCTGCTGGCTGACCGGCACGTCGCGGCTGGTCATCACGTAGCGCGGCAGGCGCCGGATGTTGCGCCGGTAGCGCAGGATGGCCCAGGCGTCGCGAAAGCGCAGCGCGCCGAAGGTGAGGAAAGCGAGCGCGCTGCCCAGGCCCAGCAAGGGACTCAGCGCGAGCGACCACGGGGCCACCAGGCACAGAAACGCGGCGCCCGCACAGACCGCGACGGTGTATAGCTCCACCGCTGGCCGCAGCAAGACTTCGACGGCTTGGGACTGGGGCATGGCGGGTGCTTCACGTCACGTCAGGGCTCGATGCCGGTGGCGGTGATCAGCACCGGGTAGTGCTTGAGCCCCAAGCGCTGCGCCAGCTCGTCGCCCGAGGCCGGCGACAGCATCAAGCCCGGTGCGAGGCGACGCAGCGCGGCCAGGGCTTCGGGCGTCGCCACGTTGACCACCAAGCCCACGGCGCGTAGCGCCTGCAAGTCCTTGCCCCGTCGTTGGAGCCAGGCTCGTGAGCGGTCGTCGTCGCCGATCAGGAACAGCGGCGTCAGGCCCGGCGCGCGGATCACGCGGCGCGGCTCGTCGCCGGGTGTCAGCCGCATCGAGCGCACCGGCAGCATGGCCGCCTCGGCTTCGGCCGGGCCGCCAATGCGCGGCTTGGTTTGCGGCGTGGCTGGCTGACCGGGCTGCGCATCCTGCGGATTCAAGGCCCGGTAGTACGGCAGCGCCGAGGTGCCGCCTTTGTCCTCGACCACGATCAGCGGCGGGGAACTGTTCTTGGTAACGGGGCCGCGGTCCTGCGCGTCTGCGGTGGTGGCCAGCAGCGCCGCAGTCGCGGCGACGAGGATGCGGTTCATGGCATGGGACTCCGGGCAGAGGGAAGTGAGGCTCCCGGCCCGAGCACGCGGGTCAGGTGCTGGTGGACGCTGCGGCGGTAACGGGCGGCGGGCGCCCCGCCCGCGGGGCGGTGGTAGCGGCCGATGGCGACCAGCCAGTCCTCGCCCGGCGTGTGCTGCTCCTGCAGGATTTCCGCGGCGATGGCGAGGTTGCGGTATGGGTCGAGCAGCTCGCAGGGATGCGCGTAGCGGTGCGCGTGGTAGCCGAGGTTGACCTGGCCGAGGCCGGCGTCGATGCGGTTGACCGGCGTGCGGGCGAGCGCCCGGCGGATGCCGGCGCAGGCCTCGGCCCGCGTGGCATAGCGTTCGGCGCGGCCGGCGACGTTGAGCGTCCACGGCCACGGGATCAGCCGGCCGCGCAGCCGGGCGCCGCTCTCCTGCAGCGCCACCGCATACAGCACCGGCGACGGCACGCCCGCCTGCTGGGCGGCGAGCTGGTAGGCGGGTGGTGGCACCTCCTGGCCGAAGACGATGGCGGCATGGGCGCTGAGGCCGAGGACCAAGGCCGCGCAGCCTGCACGGCGGGTTACTGCCGCTGCCATTGGCCGTTGACCTCGCGCACCACGGCGGGCAGATCGCCGGGCAGGCCGAGCGACAGCCAGCGCCCGGCGTCATGGTTGAGCGTGATGGTGCGGGAGCGCACGCGGCCGGCGTCGATGCCGGCCTGCGTCGCCCACTGGCGGATGCGGGCGTCCTCCTGGCGGCTGCCGACCATGTAGAGGTCGAAGGCGGTGCCGGCCACCTGCAGCTGGCGCACGCGCTGCTCGCACGACGGGCACTCGGCCTTCACGAAAACCGCCAGCCGGCCCGAGCCCCGGTTGCCGGCGCCCGGCGCCTTCGCACCCGGCATGTTCACGCGCTGCTGTCCCGGATAGAGCCGCTTCCACGCCGCGTCGTAGGCCCGCTGGTAGGCCAGCGTCTTGCCCACGCGCTTCGATTCCGCCTGCACCTGCAGCTCCGCATAGCGGTTGCGTTCCTCGTCGCTGCGCGCCTCGATGCCCAGCGCCGTGAGCGGATCGAGGTTCGGGGAATAGATGCCCAGCGGCCCCTGCATCAGTTGGCGGTAGCGCGCCCACTCATCGGAGCGCAGGCCCCAATCGCGCGCCAGCCGTTCGTCCAGCGCGGCGTCGCTGCTGTTCTGAATCTGGGCGGGCACCGTGCGCGAGGACGCGACCGGCGCCGACTGTGCCGAGGCCGTGCCTGCCGTTCCTGCGACAGCGGCGAGGATGGCGGCGAAGCAGATCGCGGCGTGCTTCATGGCCGGCTCCTACGGCAGCGCGAGGCGCTGGGTCTGTCCATCCACGCGGAACACGGCGGCGCGCGCCTCGATCGCCAGCAGATGCCACGCGCCCACGGCATCGCCTTCGCGCAGCAGCCACACGTCCAGCACCGACGACGCCTTGGGTGCCGCCACCGACAGGAAGCGCTCGCCGCCGCGCAGCTCCACGCCCACGACGTTGAACGGCGGTTCGGGCACCTTGGGCTTGGCCGGCTCGGCGGTGCGCCGGGGTGCCGCGGCAGGCGCGGCGGTTCGCTTCATGCGAGCTTCGAGGTCGCCCATGCGCGCCTGCAGCGCCTGCAAGTCGCCGGCATGGGCGTCTGCGCCCTGGGTGTGCTCCACCTGTGCCAGGCGTTCGTCCAGCAACTTGCGGGCGGCCTCGAAGTCGGGTTGGGTGACGGGCTTGGGCTGGTTCTTCGAGGCCGCCGCCTGCTGTTCGAGTTCGGCGACGCGCGTGTTGAGCGCCTGCACGTGGGCATCCTGGGCGCTGGCCTGGCTTTGCTCGCTCAGGCGCGACAGGCCCACGCTGTTGACCACGGCCAGGATGCTCACGAGCAGCAGCCATGCGGCCGCTGTGATCTTCAACCAGCGCGCGCGGCCGGCGTTCTCGTCGGGAA
Source organism: Zoogloea sp. LCSB751 (assembly GCF_002028455.1). GTDB lineage: Bacteria > Pseudomonadota > Gammaproteobacteria > Burkholderiales > Rhodocyclaceae > Zoogloea. The sequence goes on from NZ_MWUM01000013.1 coordinate 84,231, forward strand.
GCTGCGGGATGGTCATGGCTGGGCCTCCTGGGGCACGTGGGAATCGGCGGGTTCGGCGGCCGGCGCGCTCGGTGCCGGAGCCGCGGGAATCGGGCTTGCGCTCGGCGCACGCGCAGTCGTCACGCGCGTGAAGCACACCGCGCGCGAAGCGTCATCGACGGACAACTCCCAGGCCGGGCCGGCGAGTGCCAGCAAGGCATCGCGCAGCGGCAGCGGCCCGAGCCGCAGGTGCGCCGCCGGCAGCGGCAACGCGTACAGCGCGGTCGCCTCCGTCGCGTCGCAGAGCCGGTAGCCGGTGCGCAGCAGCACGTGCCGAAGGGCATCGCCGACGCTCGCGTCCAAGATCGGCGGAATCGAAATCTCGATCACCTGTCGCAGCAGGTCGCGCTGTGCCGGTTCCGGCACCATCTCGACCAGCGTGTAGCGCCCGTAGCGGGCCACCGGGATCAGGCCCGGCTCGGGCTCCGGGGCGATGGTTCTGACCAACACCGCAGGCTCGGGGAGCGAGTCATGGACAGTGGGAGGGCTCGTCGTGCCCGTGGCGGCGCAGCCGGTGATGAGCACGCAGCCGGCCAGCAAGGCAGGCACAGCCAAGCGGTGAGCGACGCAGGTGAGTGGTTGCATGGGGCAATTCCCTGGAACACGGAGCCCTCACCATCGCCGCCGCGAAGCGTTCGGGCAGCAAACAAAGGGAACTGGCAGGCGCCCGACTTCATCGCGCGCCATCGATGCACGGAAAAAAGAAGCCGGCGCCCCGAAGGGCAGCCGGCGTGGGTGGGTGGATCAGGCCGCGACGAGTTGCCGGGCCAGTGCCACCTCGACGGAATCACCGTCCTGGTTCAGCACGTCCAATCCCGACTCGGGCACGTCTCCCGACGTGCTCTGCGAGACCATGATCTTTCGCGCCATCAGCCCCAGGCAGGTCATCTGCGAGGAAGCCGCGTAGCCGAGGTAGATCACGCGAACCGGCAGCTTCTGGCCGATGCGCCATGAGCGCCGGGCCGCCTGCTGCAGGCTGTAGACGTTGTAGCCCGACTGCATGAACACGATCGTCGGAAACTCCAACAGGTCCAGGCCGGTTTTCACCAGCTCGGGGTTCGTGATCAGCACGTCGATGCCGCGGTCCAACTGCTCGGCGATCCAGTCCTCGCGGCGGGAGGCATCCACGCTTGCGCGCAGCACCGCCACCTTGAAGCCTTCCTGCTCCAGCAGCACCTTCAAGCGCGACGTGGTGTCGCGCGTGCCGGTGTAGACCGAATAGACCAGCGTCTTGCGACCCGCAGCCTTCTCCTGCTTGCAGATCTCGATCAGCTCGCGCTCCTTGGGCATCACCTCCAGCTCGTTGAACTGAGCCGGAACGAAGGCCAAGGTCTGGCGTGTGCGCGGGTGCACCACCGTCTCCGACCGGAAGCAGCAATCCGGCCAGGCCAGCAGCACGTTGAGGACCACACCGAGCAGCGTCGTGTCGCGCTTGGCCAGCGCCTGTTTCAGCGCCGAGGTCAGACGAAACGACAGATCGCGATAAGCCGCGGCTTGCGCCGTGTCCATCGCCACCTCGCGGAACTCCTCGTCGTAGGACGGCAGCACGTTGCCGCCGATGTCCTTCAACTTGAGGAATACCGTGAACGGCAGGACGCAACGCAGCACGCCCTTCGGGCCGAAGCCCGGCGCCTTGACCGTGCGCACCGAGACCTTGCTGCCCTTGGCCGTCTTGTGCGCCGTGCCCGTGCTCTCGGAATAGATGTCCTTGAGGATGCCGTGATCCCTCATGAACGCCATCGCGGCCGAGGTCATGCTGCCGCTCTTGGTCGGGCGGTAGCCGTCTTCGATCATTCGCCCAGGCAGGGCTCGGAACAGCAGGTGGAACAGGTCGTCGCCGTAGCCGCCCATCAGCGTGCCAGTGAGCAGCAAGGCCTTGCGCGCCTTCGCTGCGAGCACGCCCATGGCCTGGCCTTGGGCGCTACCGCCGTTCTTGTACTCATGCGCCTCGTCGGCGATGAGCAGGTCGAACGTGCCTTGCGGCAAGTACCTTTTGATGAATTCGCTGGGCTGATACCCGCCCTCGCCGAAGCCGAACTCCATGTTCGCCATCGCCCGCTCCATGCGGTGCGCCTGACGATCCGAGAACACCAGCTCACCGTTGGCATCCATGAGGTTGATGAACTCGTGGATGTTGTCGCCCAGCATTGAGGCCAGGAAGCCGTCGCCGAACTTCTTCATCAGCTTATGCGCCGTGACCTCTCCGATGGTCGGGATGCGCTGCAAGGCTTTGAAGACGGCCGTGGACTGGTCGCTGGCGGACAGGCTCCGCGGTCGCATCAGCGTCCACAGCGGTGCGGCGCAATGGCTGCACCGGCGGCGGTAGTCCTCGGCTTCGAGTTCGACCGGGTTGATCGGCTCGCCGTCGAGATTGGTGATGACCTGGCCGCAGTCCGGGCATGCGCCCACTTCGCCGTGCCGCGTGCGCCGCACGTTGAAGACGGGCTTCCAGTGGAAACCCATGCGCATCCGCACGCGACCGAGAACGTAGAACTCCTGGCCGCGTACCGGCACGCCCAATTGCTCGCGCAGTTTGATGAGCTTGACCAGCGTGTCCGGGCCATTGAGCACCCAGACCTTGGCGCCGGCCACCGTCTCCTGGATTTCCCGGCGCCATTTGTAGACCAGGTGAGGCGGCGAGAGGATCAGCGTGCGGCGATAGCCTTCGGCGTGCAGCACGGCCGCCGTGGCGATGCCGACCGTGGTCTTGCCGCAGCCCATCTCGCCATTGACGATCGCGGCGCGTTCGCCGCGGTCGGCCAGCAGCTCGGTAACGGCATGCACCACCTCGGCCTGCGCGCCGAACAGCTTGCGCTTGAGACTGGCCAGCACGAGCTGGCGATGCGGCCGGGCCTGGCCGGTGTAGACGGGAGGGTTGGCGCGGTTGAGCGAGTCCAGCAGCTCGTCGCCGAATTCGGCAACGAAATCCTGAAGGCTCATCGCCAGGGGAGAAGCAGTCGCTTCGAGCACGTCGCTCTGGACGGGCGTGCCATCAGCGGCGGGAACGACTTCGGTATCGAGGGACATGGTGATGCTCCAAAGAAGATGGGGCATGCACCTCCCCCTGCGGGGCGATGGCATGCCCCGGGGTGGGAAGAGAAGAACGGCGCGAAGCCGCAGTGGAAGAACAGATCGACGGCGACCGTCAGGGAACAGCGATCAGCGGATGGTCAACACCTCGCCGCAGGTCGGCGAGCCTGGTGTCATGTCCCAGGCACGGATGACCGGCACGAACTTGTCGGTCAGGATGCGCGTCTCGGCCACGGAACCGTCGTCGCGCTCGGTGTACTCCGTGTGCAAGGTCTTCTCCTTGTGGGTGTCGCCTTTGACGACGAGCACGCGGCCCGTCTTGGACTTCACCACTCCGGAGATCGCACCTGCGGCGAGTGCCAAGGCGAGATGCCAATGCGATAAACCTCGCGCCGGGGACCGCAGCGACTGCTGCGCGGCGCCCAGGTGCGTGTCGAGCGTCGGCCAGAGCCCTTGCAGTCGGCCGACTTCCTCGGCGAACTGCTCGGGCTCCATCGTCACGCGGTAGAAGTGCTCCGGCTCGGCCGTGGCAGGCACCGTGTAGGGCAGGAACGGCCATTCGACTGGCAGCTCTTCCGCTTCGGCGTCGCCAAGACCTATCTGCAGCAGCAGCGCGCGCGTGGCCTTGACAGACTCCGATGCCTGGTCGCGCTGGCGAACCTTGCGACCGAAGATCACGACCTGCTTGAACTGCGTGTCCACCGCGCGGTAGATGCGCAACTCGGCGAAGTGCCGGGTCAGCCATCCGACCAGCTCGGCGTCGAGCACGTAGTGCGGGACGATGTAGATCAGCACGCCGCCGTACTGCAACAGCGGCAGCGCCTTCTGATAGAACAGCTTTTCCAGCCGAGCGCGGCCCTGGCCCTGGTAGCCGACGTTGCCGTTGGTGTCCTTGGACAGGTCGCCATACGGCGGGTTGAGCCACAGCAGGCCGAAGCTCTGCCGGCTGATCAGTGTGTCCATCAGGTCGCCGTGGATGCAGCGATCGACCAGTTGCCGGGCATGGCGTGCGCGCTCGGCCTCGTACTCGACGGCGAAGGCCTGGACCTGCTCGCGCCCGAGGGCGTGCGCGGCTTCGGCGATCGCCACGCCTTCGCCGGCGCAGGGATCGAGGATGCACAGCGGCCCGGCCGAGGCCTCGGCGGGCGCCAGTGCGGTGAGTGCTCTTTCGAGCGTGGGTTCATCCGTGGGGAAGTACCCGTTCTTGACGAAGTTGCGGGCGAGCCGCGGGAACATGAGGGCCATGGGAATCTCCTGGCATTGAAGATGAAGGGATGCGGACATGCGCGCGTGCATGTCCGGTGAAGGAACCTCAAGCCACCGCTTCGAGCGGTTGCGCCGAGGGGGTGCGGCTGGCGGGTGCGCCGCCGACGAGCGCGCCGCTGCGGATCAGGCCGCCCAGCACCTCGGTCAGCGTCGGCACGTCGATGGCGAGCCGATGGCCTTCCAGAGGCCCGAGGGCGAACGGCAGGCGCGTCAGCATCGACTTCGCCTGCAGCAGTTCCAGTACGCTGTCGCGCCAGGGATCGAGAAGCGGCAGCGGGCACGTGTCCCGCACCAGCGTCCACAGCCGGTCGAGCCGGTGCGTGGAATCGCGAGGCAGGAGCGCCAGTGCGCTGGCGTTGGCCTTGTCGGGTTTGACGCAGCGCCGATCGAACAGCCAGATGTTGGTCAGCGAGCCGAACAGCGTGCGCCGGTAGGCGCGTGCGCTGCGTTTCTCCAGGTTCTCGACGTTGCCGACGAAGACCGGGATGCTGGCGCCCTGCTCGGTGATGACGTGGAACTGATCCAGTCCCTGTTCGTCCCGGCCCAGGGTGAGGCGGGCCAGGAATTCCTGGACGGCGGTGTCGCGCGCCCAGAGGGAGATGAAGACCAGGTTGCCGTTCTCGTCACCGACGACGCCATCGGCCATCAGGTCGGGGCATTCGTCGATGCGATAGAGCGTCTTGGGGGAAGAAGGTGCAGGCATGGTGATGTCCTCGAAGTGAGCGGAGACAGCACCAACCGCGAGGGCAGTCACTGCCCCAGGGGGATGGAAGAAGACGCGGTGAGCGTCGTGGTGAAGAATCAGACCGTGCGTCGCAACGCACCGTAGCCTTGAAGGTCTGGACTACCTGGGCATGTTGTCGGCAACGCCGACGGACATGGGACATAGCCTGCGCCAAGGTGCGCCTACAGCGGGAGCGGAAAACCGACCCAGCGTCCAACCCTGTTTGCGCTGGCGCATCGCCCGCGGCCTGGAAGGACGGCCATAAAAGAAAACCGCCCCGGGAACACCGAGGCGGCAAAGATGACTGCTTGGCTCAGGGAGGAAAAGCCAGGGAGGTATGCAGTCGAACCGCAATTTTCGCGGCGGCAGCGAATTGCCGCATTAGGGTTACACCGAACCAAACTGAACGTGGTGCGCTGGCAGCACAGCGCCGCCAAAGAAAAAGCGGACCATGCCGCGAGGCACGATCCGCTTGTGGGTCAGGCTTTGAGCTGACGCAGGCCATCCGCGAGCAGCCAAAGCGCCCGGTTGAGCCGGACGTTCTGGTCGATGCCCTGAACGGGTCGCGTGCGCTGCTGGCGCCCGTTGGCGGCACGGCCAGTCAGGCCGCCCTTGACCAGGTTCTCCTGAACCCGGTTGAAGACCGACCAAAGATCGGCACGGTTGTCGTCGAAACGACGAGGCCGCAGGATCTGCGTCTCCGTGATGGGCAAGGCCTTGCCCGACTCGTCGTACTTCAAGGTCAGCGCCGACCTGGCGAAGACTTCGGCCTCGCCGTCGTCGAGGGTGATGACGCGCATGGCGTCGCGCGAGTCCTGCACGCGCTCGAAGCCGTGCAGCACCTCGTAGGCGCCTTCGATCACGTGATCGGTGACGTTGCCCTTGTGGGGCACGCGCACGTCGGCGAAGGTGTCGCCGCACACCAGGCCGTTGTGGCAGACGAATCTGAACATGCCCGCGAGCATCTGGTAGCTGCTGGTGCCGTCGTGCGAGTTGAGCAGGATGATCTCGTTCGCCTCGGCGCCGTTGATCTGGCTGGCGTGGCGAAGGCGCAGCATGTGCTTGGTGTAGTCGCGGCGATCCTCGTGTCGCACGCGGGTCTGGCACACCATGAACGGCTGGAAACCTTCTCTGCGCAGTTCGGTCAGCACAGCCGCCGTGGGGATGTAACTGTACCGTTCGGAGCGGCTTTCGTGCGGGGTGTCCGCGAAGATGGATGGGGCCACGGTGCGAATCTGATCGTCCGACAACGGATGGTCGGCGCGCAGCACCGGGGAACGAGGGGCGAAGCGAGATGCGAGTTGCATGATGATCTCCTTGCGGAATGGAGCAATCGGCATCCAGCGGCCGAGGCCGGATGCGTGCGATTGCGTAGGACGAAGAAAAGCCCTGCTGAACAGGGCCTGATGAAAGGGATGAAGAAGTGCGCCGCGTGAAGGCCGGCCTATGGGTTCGGAACCGGCTCCCAGCCGCGGCTGTGCGGGTTGAAGCAAAGCGCTTCCTGGCCTTTGAGGATCGGCGTGAAGCCGTCGAGAAAGACGTGTCGCAGGTACAGCGCGCGGTAGGTCAGTGCCTGCCACGCCTGTTCTTCGCTCAGGCCGTTGGCGATGAAGTGCTCGCGCAGTTCGTCGTCGTCGGAAACCTCGTTGTTGGCCAACTGGTCTTCGACGAAGCGAAGCAGCTCGGGCGGCAAGGACGACATGAGGGTGTCCATGTTCGCCTCAGTCGGTGGCTGCATCGCCGGCCGCTTTGCGCGTCGGCTGCTGGTGGAAGGCATGCACCCTTGCGCGCCAGGTGGCGCAGCGCTGCGGCGCCATGTCGAGATAGCGCAGCGGGCACGAGTAGCAGTACGGGTGCTCGGCCTCGACCAGGAACTTGTAGCCCCATTCGCGGCCCTCGCTTTCCAGCAGATGGCAGCCGATCAAGGTGGCCGACTCGCCGGGTGCGAGACCCAGGACGCCGGCCTGCTTGGCGGTGACGCGCGCCACCGTCCACAGCACGTTGCCGACCAGCGTGTGGTCGATGACCTCACTGCGCGACCGCTCGGTTTCCTCGGTTGCGGTCAGCTCGCGGATCAACTGATCGCGCGTCAATCGAACGAATGTCCAGCCCATGGAATGACTCCTGTGAGAAAGGGCCGGAGTCCTCCCGCCGGGGAAGGAGCCCCGGCGGGTGGTGGAAAGCCGCAGGCATGCGGCGTGAAATGGCGATGGGATCAGACCCTGGTGAGGTGCCAGTCCTGGGACAGCGGAGCGAACTCGTAGCCCAGGTCGCCGAGGCGGTCGCGCTGCTGACGCAGCACGCGCCGATCCACGGTGGCATCGAGCTTGACGACATCGCCCAGCGGCCAGAGTGTGCCGAACAGCGCCGCGTCGCCGTCGTCGTCCGCATGGGCCGTAGCCTCGGCAGACGCAGCAGCCGGCTCGCTGCCGAACGGCGTGGTATCGACCAGCGGGTCGCGCGAGCTGCGCGCCTTCTTCCGGCCGGCCGCCTTGGGGGCGGTCGTCGGCGTCGGCGTGGCGGTCTGCGCTTCCTCGTCGATCGGATCGACTTCCTGCGGACTCAGCCGGCGGGCGTCGTCACGGCTCAGGGCGTCGATGTTGGACAAAGTCATCCCACCCAGGAGGGCGCGGATCTCAATGACCATGCGGCCGTTGGCGGTGTACGTGGACGGGCGAATCTCCGCGATGGCGAAATCGCCCTCGTACTTGCCTTCGGCGTACTGGTCGAGTTCGGCGTTCTTCACGACGAACTCGCCGATGGAGGTCGCAAGGCGCCCGACGTTGAAGTCGCCGTTACGGCCGTGGATGGTCTTGATGGCCAATTGGCCGGGAATGGTGATCATGAAGAACTCCTGCGGACGAAGCTGCGATCACGCACACGGCCGTCATGGCGACGGTCGCATGCGCACGCGAGTGGGAGAAGACAAGGCCCCGGACTCAATTCAGAGTCGGGGCCTTGCGGATCAGAACGACTCGGCAACTTCCAATGCAGGCGCATCGGCAGTGGCTTCGTCGGCAGCTTCGGCGGCGGGCCTGGCGGGCTCGAACGCAGCGGCTTGCGGCTCAGCGAACGTCGCGGGGACATCCGTGTTACGCACGTCGCGTTCGTCGCGCTGGTCGGCATCGGTCGGCTTGGGCTCGGCCTTGTAGACGAGCTTGCCGTCGACCTTGATCCAACCGACGAACAGCAGGCGGGCCTTGAAGCTCACCCCCTGCTCGCCGGCACGCTTGCCCTTGGAGTAGGTGAAGGTGTCGGCCCACAGGTCGCCCAGACGGAAGCCGATCATCACTTTCTTCTCGGCATCGACCGCTTGGATGCAGCGGCGCACGAGGTGCTGCGCTTCGGAGCCCGAGACGCGCGTGTCGAAACGCACGTAGGCCACGTCATCGCTGGGGCCGTTGAGCGCCGCGATGTCGCAGGCCAGGAACGCATCGCCTTTCTTGGGCTTCACTTCGCGGATGCGATTGAGATACCCGAGTCCGGTGATGTGCAGGTCGAAGTAGGACTTGTCGGTGGAAGTGGTCATGGTGAATCTCCTGAGAACAATGAGGCGGAGACACACCCGACCCAAGGCGGGGAAGGTGTGGAACCCCCGCGTGGGTTGAAGGAACAGCTTGGGTGGCATCACCATCGGGAGAACCGATGGCTGTTCGCGCTGGGATGCCGGAGCGAACTGGTTGATCAACGCGGTCGGAACCGCGTCGCAGTCTTGAAGATCGAGACTGCCTGGGCATGCTGCTGACGGGCGTCAGCGGAACATGGCGGCAGCGTGGCGCCAGGCGCGCGCCCGCGCGAGCGGCAATCGGCACCGGCGGCTGTCCGCATTAGTGGCACCCTCTCGCCACCGGGTTGGGCAGGTACTGCCGCTTGCGGACCAGCATCTCGAAGGGCTCGCCCGCGCGGCTGGCGGTATCGAAGTCCACCACCACGAAGCCCGGTTCGATGGGCCGGTACTCCAGCCAGTGGATCGGCACTTGCCAGTGCTCGGCGCAGTCGCGCACGAAGCGCAAGGTGGCTTCCACTTCTTTTCCGGTGTTGGCGAAGCAGACGACGGCATCTGCGGGCAGGCCGCCGTTGGCTTGCAGCACGCGCCAGAGCATGTACGCGCTGGTGCGGCCGCCGCTGAAGCTGATGCAGGTCGGTTGCTCGATCTTGAACGGGTCTCGCATGCAGGCGTCACCAGGCGGTGGCACCGGCAGATGCCGGCGTGAGCGGCCCGAGCCGGACTGGAGACGAGCGCGTGCGATGCGGCCATGGGCCGCGGCACGAGATAAAGAGAAGCCCCCGTGAAGGGGGCTGGGAAGCAGTACGGTCAGTGGCCGGCCGGTGCAGCGGATACCGCCTGCATCGACAGGTGCGTGACCGTGGCCGACACTTCGAGGTCGTCCTCGCTGTGCAGGATACGGGTGAGGACCCGTTCCTGCAGGGCGAAGAACTCGCCGAAGTCGTCGCCGCCGAATTCGGCGCGCGCCAGTTCCCACCAGTCGTCGAACGCATCGACATCGGGGTTGCAGCCCACGGCGTAGGCGATGGTCTTGCGCCGCCCATCGGGCCGGCTCTCGCCGTGCTCGGCCATGAAATACACGCCCTGGTCCTTGACCAGGATGACGCGGCACTGGTTGGCCGCCGCCTCGGCAAGCACGGGCCGAAGCTCGGTGCCTTTGAATCGAACAGTCATGGAAGTGGTCTCCAACGGTGAAGGAAGAAGGTTTCCCGCCGCGAGGACGGGAAGCCGCTTGGGGACGTGAGGGGATCAGTGCTGGACGGGCTTGCGACCGGACAGGCGCTGTACGCGGATGAGGCGCCAGCTCCCGTCGTCGATCAGCCGCTCCAGCACCTGGCCCAAGGTGTCGAAGAACACTTCATCGACCCGCTCGACCAGCTCGCCTTCGCGATGCAGCTCCACCGCGTAGGTGTCGAGGCCGCGTTCGTAGAGCACGGTGACGCGCCCCTGGAACTTCGCCGAAGCGACGGTGAAGCCGATGGCCGGCGGCGTGGCGATGATGTTGCTGGGGCTCGGATCGACCACCGTGAAGTCCCGCGCGCCGGCATCCACCAGCAGGTGCGTGATGCGGCGGAATCCATCGGGCGCGGGCAACTGCTCCAGTTGGTGGATCAGCTCCTGCAGCTCGGGGCACTGCGGCTCGGGGATCGGCAGCTTGGCCGGCGCGGAACCCAGGATGAGCCGCTTCACCGTGTACGGCTGGCCGTCGGCGGTGAACTCAGTGCTCTCCTCGGGCGTATCCGCGCGCAAGCCGTCGAAGCGGCGCCGCGCATACGGTTCGACCTGCACCTTGGCGCCTTCGTCGGGCACGTCGGTGACGAGGGCCTTGTCGAGCACCGCGAACTCGGCCCGCCCCGTCTTGACGACGATGGCCTCGTCGGTGGTGGCGATGACCTTGCCCTCGAAGGGCTTGGGATCAACGTGGAAGCCCAGCGTCGAAACCTTGGGCTGGCCGTCGAAGATGTTGAACTTGAAGCTGCGGACGTTGGAAGGCACGTGGCCGCGAACCAGCGTCGGCATCTGTGCGCGGATGGCTTGGGTATCCATGGAAGACTCCTTGTGGCAACCAAGGGACTTCCGCCCGCAAGGGAGGTGTGTCCCTTGGGTGTGAGGTGGATGGACGCGACATGCGCCCGGAGAAGGAATAGCAACCAGCACGGCGAACCGTGCCGCAGCCTCGAAGGTCTCGACTGCCTGGGCATGCTTGCCGGCAACGCCAGCGAACATGCGAGCAGCGTGCGTCAGGCGTGGGCCAGCGACGCGGGGGAATCGGCACTGCGCGTCCACCGGCTTCGTCCAGAAAGAACACGAGCCCCGCGTGGGGGCTCGAAAGGTGGTGTCAGTCGTCGTAGATCGGCAGGCCGTCCAGCACCTGCGCATCGGCATCGAAGACCAGCATGCGCACGTCGGCGAGCGCGGCCAGGTGCAGCACGTGCATGAGGGATTCCGGCATGCCCTTCTTGCGATGCTCCTGCATCAGCCGCTTGGCCGTGATGCCTTCGACCGCGCGCAGGTTCTCGTCGGTCCAGGGCGTGGCGATCAGCTTCAACCCGATGGCCGGGCCGTACGGGATGTGGAAGGCGACGAACAGGAACAGCGTCGGCGTGGCGATGTCCGCCAGTTCGGCGAGGAAGCGGTGTGCGTCGGCGTCGAGGTGCGCGCTGCTGATTTCCCAGCACCGGCTGTAGTAGCCGGTTTCATAGCGCAGGCGCCGCACGACTTCCCGCGCCGCTTCTTCGGAGTAAGTGTCGCCCACGTGCAGTGGCTTGCCGTCTTCCTCGGCCATCACGGCATAGACCACGTTGCGGGCGAGCCCGTGGCTGCGGCATTGCGCCTGCAACTCGTTGGGGACCACCTGGTCCTCGGTGATCAGCACGAAGTCGTCCGAGAAGATGCAGGCCCGCCGTTCGACCTGGCTGTCCGGCAGATTCGACTGCGAAGGATGCAGCGGCAGGTAGGTCAGCGGGCAGTCGTCGTCGTAGGAGATGGCGAGCAGCCGCTGGACGGACAGGCCGTCGTAGCCGCGGACAAAGGGATTGTTGTTCGAGTAGGACATGGGATTTCTCCAGCAGGGGATGGCCGAGGCAATCCCCTGCTGGGGATTGAACCCCAGCGGGTGGATGAAGTGGCAGCCGGTCAGTCGGCAGCGGTAGAGGACGGGTCGCCCAGCGCCTTCAACAGGTCGAGCAGGCCGCCATTCGCAAGCTGGTACAGGCGGTTGTAGTCGTCGCCGGTCGGCGCCTGCTCCAGGCGATCCAGCCGCGCATCCAGGTTGAGGATGCTCTGGTGCACGTTGCGGGCGATGCTCAGCGCGGAAGGTTTTCCGGCCGGCTTAGGTGCATCGAGCACCGAAAGGACTTCAGCGGGCGATGGGTAGCGGCAGTCGGGTCCGTACTCGACCGGGAACACCTCGCGCCCGGTCAATCCGGTATTCGGGGTTCCGCTGCTGACATGCAGCACATACTCGTCGGGCACATCATTGCCGGCGTAGTCGAACACCACGATGCGCGGCTTGCGCACGTCGGCCGGCCAGCCTTCAAGGATGACCGCATCGATGTCGTCGTCGGTCACGAGCAGACCGATGGAAAAGTCAGGGGACATGAATCACTCCTTTCAAGAAAAGGAGGGACATGGCCCCATGCAGGGACGCATGTCCCTCGTGGGGTGGGAAGAAAAGAAGAACGTCGGCAGGCCGCAGCGCGGCTCACCAGCCGTTGTAGTTCAGCGTCAGGTCGGCGACGACCTTGCGCCGTTCCAGGTCGAGGCCGCCCAGGTCGGACAGACCCTCGAAGCCGCAACGCTTGAGCATCGCACCGCCCTCGCGGGCGTTGTAGAAGCTCACCATCGCGGACAGGAACATCCGCTGGCCGCTGCTCAGGACGCCGAGGGCATCGTTGAGCATCAGCAGCTTCGGCCGCAGATCCCACTTGGTGGTGGCACGCTGCAGGCCTTCGCGGGTGCCGTCGCCGAACCATTCGGCTCCGGCGATGTCGACGCCGCGTTTCCACGCCTCGAAGAAGGCTTGGGGCGCGGCGGCGAAGTGCTGGTGTTCCAGCTCGATCTGATCAAGTACCTCTTGAGGCAGGGCACGGTTCATGACATGGGCTCCTGGTGGTTGGACATCACGGGTGGAGGCGCTGCTGCCAGCGGCCCGTTTGCAGGGCGTGCTCGGCGGCGTGGTGCGAGCGGAAGTAGCTGACCGACTCCCGCGAGACCGGGCCGTCCGCATCGGCGGTGCCGATGTAGTGGCCGGCTGCGCTGCACAGCACTTGCAGGGGCAGGCGCTTGCCGACGCAGGCCAGGGCCTGGTAGCCGATGGATTCGGCTCGGGCCTGTTCAGCACTCAAAGGTGCCGATGCGAGCGCAAGGGACATGGTTTTCTCCTGTTGGTTGAAGACCGGGAGCACCACGCCCTGACGGGAGCGGATACCTCCCGAAGGGTTGAACATGAAAAGCACCCGCGTCGTGGCGACGCGCGTCCGCGGTGGTCGGTGCGAAGCGGACTGGATCGGTCAACGCGGCGAACCGCGTTGCAGCCTTGAGGACCGGGGCTGCCAGGGCATGGTGCTGACGACCGTCAGCGACACATGCGGGAAGAATGAAAGCGCGGCGGCACTCCGTCGCTGATCAAACGGAACCGAACGCCGTCCAGTTTGGGCCGAGCGCTGGCAAGAGCAGCGATGCACGATTCCGTTCGCCCACGACAAAGGCGCCGAAGCCTCGCAAGGCTTCGGCTGGAGAGAAATCAATCCACCTGTGGGCTGCAAGCAGGCCAGGCCATCGTCAAAGCCATTCGCTGCGTCAGCAATCTCACCCGGCCCGTTTCGTGGCTGGGGGCCGGAATCCTCTGGCGTGCATCCACACACAAAGGGAGCCCGTTGTTCCGCCGGCGGGCACCGGCACCGAATACCGTCGACCGCAAGCGGTCTCCTGGCGCCTCGCAGTTTTGCACACCAAGGCGTCAGGAGACCGCTCGCGTATCGGCGGAAGCACCTCGATCAGGGGAACCGCGGCGAACGCGATCCGGGGAGAAATGACCTTCTCGCCCAGCAGGCCGTGATGGGCCTGCAGGACGCGCACACCGTTGCAGAAGGGAACGCGCGCTGGGGAGTCCCGCGGGGTGCGGGAGGTTTGCCCCGCCGTCGGCAGCAGCCGGCGTGGCAGAGGGAAACGTGGGCGTCAGCTCGCCTTCGGAGACCGACGCCGCGGGCTTGGCGCTGCGGGCTTGCCTGTCGCGGTTTCGACCGGCTCCGTGCCCTTGCAGTCCGGGTAGCGGCTGCACGACCAGAACGCGCCGTTCTTGCCAGTGCGCTGGCGCATCGGGGCGCCGCACTGCGGGCAGCTCGGCGCGGGCGGCAGCTTGAGGGGGAGCGTTGCGCCGCGGTACTGCTGCACGAGCTGGGCGACCCAGGCCGATTGCTTGGCGATGAAGGTGTCCAGCGTCATCTGGCCGGCCTCGATCATGTCCAGCGCCTGCTCCCACACCGCCGTCGTGCCCGGATCGGCGATGGCCGCCGGCACCGCGTCGATCAGCGTGAAAGCCGCATCCGATGCGCGGATGGCACGGCCCTTCTTCACAAGATAGCCGCGTGCCAGTAAGGCGCTGATGACGTTGGCGCGCGTGGCCTCGGTGCCGATGCCCGTGGTGTCCTTGAGCTTCTGCTTCAGGCGTGGGTCGGTCACGAGCTTGGCGACGCCCTTCATGGCTTTGACCAGCTCGCCCTGCGTGTAGGGCTTGGGCGGCAGCGTCTTCAACGCCTTCAGATCGACCTGGCCGACCTGGCAGGAAGCTCCAGCACGCAGCGCCGGCAGCACCTGGCCGCGCTGCGCTTCCTCGCCGTCCGCGTCGTCGGGCTCCGGCGCCGCCAGTACCTGGCGCCATCCGGCCACCGCGATCTGCTTACCGACCGCGACCAGCGACTGCCCGCCGCACGTAAGCTGCGCCACCGTCCGGTCGAATTCGTGGTGCGGCAGGAACTGCGCGAGGTAGTGGGCGCGGATCAGCCTGTAGACGGCCAGCTCCTTGTCGCTCATCGCCGAGAGGTTCGCCGGTTCCAGCGTGGGAATGATGCCGTGGTGCGCCGTGACCTTGCCGTCGTTCCAGGCCCGCGAACGCTGCTGGCGATCCAGGCGGTCGATCAGCGGGCGCAGGCCGGGGTCGGTCTTGAGCAGGCTGTCGAGTACGGTGGGCACCTCGGCCAACATGCTCTCGGGCAGGTAGCCTGAGTCCGAGCGCGGATAGGTGGTCGCCTTGTGCGTCTCGTACAGCGCCTGGGCAATGTCCAGCGTCTCCTGCACGTCCAGACCCAACTGCTTCGAGCACACCTCCTGCAGCGTGCCGAGGTCGAACGGCAGCGGCGGCCCTTCGCGCACGCGCTCTGTTTCCACCGACAGCACCTGGGCGGCACCGGCCGCGCGCAGGCGCTCGGCAGCCTGCTGCGCCACCGGCTGTTGCAGGCAGCGGCCGGCGTCGTCGGTGCTGCCCTGCGGCGGCGTCCAGCTTGCGACGAAGGACTGGCCCGCATGTGAGAGTGCAACCTCGATGGCCCAGAACGGCACCGAAACGAAACGCGCGATCTCGCGGTCACGGTCCACCACCAGCTTGAGCGTCGGTGTCTGCACGCGCCCGACCGACAGCACGCCGGTGTAGCCGGCCTGGCGCCCGAGCAACGTGAACAGGCGGCTCAGGTTCATCCCGATCAGCCAGTCGGCACGCGATCGGGCGAGCGCGGAGAAGTAAAGCGGCAGCGTCTCGGCGGACGGCTTGAGCGTGCCCAGGGCCTTGCGGATCGACGCATCGTTGAGCGCCGACAGCCACAGGCGCTGGATCGGGCCGCGGTAGCCGCACAGCTCGATGATCTCGCGGGCAATCATCTCGCCCTCGCGGTCGGCGTCGGTCGCGATCACCAGTTCGCCCGCCTTGGCGACGAGCTGCTGCACGACCTTGAACTGCGCCGCGGTCGCCGCCTTGGGCTCGACACGCCAACGCTCGGGAAGAATAGGCAGTTGCTCGATGCCCCAGCGCTTGTACTGCTCGCCGTAGCCTTCGGGCGGAACCGCTTCGACCAGATGACCGATGCACCAGGTCACGACGACACCCGCACCGCTGTAGCAGCCGTTGCCGCGTTGGCCGGCGCCCAGCACACGGGCGATGTCCTTGCCCTGGGACGGCTTCTCGCACAGGAACACGCGCATGAAGCCTCCTTGGAAGTGTGCGGTCATCGGATGGCCCCAGCTTGGCCGGGCCAGCGGATGACGGCAGCAAGGAAGCCGATTGGCGCAGACACCGCTTTGTGATCGGCAGGCGATGCGTTGCCGCAGCGGCATGCGCGAAGCCGCAACGGCTGGCGCAGCGGGAGCGTCGTTTCGGGAGGGCGGCTGGAACCCGGTGGAACACCCTGGAGCTATCCCCTGGGGATAGCTGGTGCATGGCGGGCGTCTGACGGTTGCTACAGCCGCCCCCTGCGGGGAATCAGCCCTTGGCCTTGGTTTCCTTCGGCGCCTTCGTCCCCTTGGTCTCCTTCGGCGGCGGTACTGCGGCCTCGGGTTCCAGCGTCCTGGCGCTGAGGGTCACGGCCTGGATGCGGTACGGCAGAATGCCGATGCGGCGGGCCTCGATCTTGAAGGTCGTGCGCTCGTTGTCGTCGGCGTCCTCCCACTCGTCCTTCACCGTGCGGCCTTCTACCAGCACGCGCATGCCCTTCTGGTACAGGTCTTTCCAGTGGTCGGCGTCGCGGTGCCACAGCTCCACCGGCGCCCAGAAGCCGCCGCGGTCCTCGAATTCACCGTCCTTCTTTGGGATCGGGTTGTCGAAGTAGACGTTCAGGCGCAGCAGCCGGCGCGGCTCGTCGTTGCCGTTAGGGAATTCGCGATAGTCCGGCGCGGAACCGATGTTGCCCTCGCCGACGAAGTGCGTGCTCATGGAGACTCCTTGGGGGTGGTGGATGGAACCGACGCGGCATGCCCGTGGACACGTCGCAGGTAAGCCGCTTCGGCCTGCGCGGCCTTGCTGGCGCACTCCTGGGCCTGGCGGCCCAGCGTGTGAAGGAGGCTGATCTGCATGTTCAAAGCGATGCGCTGCAGCTCCATCGCGTACAGGTCGTCGATCAGCGAGGCCGGCGTCGCCGGGCGGTCGAGCAGCGATTCCCACAGCGCCACGCCCATGGAAGAACGGTCGTGGTTGCGCCAGCGCAGGAAGGTCGTGCCTGCGCCAGTGGTCTGCTGGGCCAGTTGCACGTCGAGCAGCGAGAAGGGGTAGGCCCGCGCCTGTTGCAGCACGCGCCGCTGCGCCAGCCCGATTAAGTCGTCGCGCAGCGCCGTGCACTGGTTGGCCCAGGCCTCCAGACTCCCCTTACCTTTAAAAGGCTGTAAAAGGCCTTTTAGGTAGGAGCCGTGTTTCAGGCGCTGGAAGTCCGCCTGTTCCAGCGGCAGGAAGCGCGCCGGTTGGCCGGTGGAAGACGATGCTGTCATGCCTTCGTGCCTTCGCCGTCATGGTCGTGGTCGTCGTCCGCCACGTCGGCTGCGCCAGCGCTGGGTGCGGCATCCGCGGCTGTACCAGGCTTGCCCGACCGCCGTGCGATCGGTGGCGCAAAGCGCGAGCGGCGCGTGCCTTCGAGCACGTCCTGCGGCAACTCGCCGAACTTCTCCAGCGCCGCCCGCGCCACCGCGTTCTTCGAGGCGAAGTCGTCGCGCGTCGCGCCGGAGTAGCGGTACTGCTGTGCCAGCGAGAACAGGCTGCGCAGCGCATGCGCGCCGTCGTTGAGCCAGCGTTCCAGCGTGCTGCGGTCGATCAGCGCGGTGTGGTGGGCGAGGATCAGCTTGCGGGCCAGGTCGTCGTAGTCGGCCAGCAGGTACACCGCCATGAAGCCGAGCTGCGCATTGACGAACAGCGGCAGCTTCACGGGCTGCACGTTCATGTTCTCGCCCAGCGACAGCGCGGGCGGCACGTCGGCCAGCGCCTGGTCCACCTGCTCACGCAGCGCCTGCAAGCTGTCCTTGGTCTGCGTCAGCTTGTCCTCGATGCGCAGCATCCAGAAATCCGAGTAGGGATCGTCCTGCTCGGCGCCGCGCTTCATCTTGTTCATCACGCTGATGTAGCCGTTCAGGCCGATGATCCCGGGCCGGCCCTCGGCAGGCGCTCGGCCATGCCAGATGCGTGAAGCGTGGTGGGTGTGCAGCGTCAGCGACATCGCGCTGCGCAGCGATCCGAGATTCAACTGCAGGGGCGGCTGGGATTCATTGGCCATGGTGACGACTCGCGGTACGGGAACGAGCCGCCAGCATCGGCATCGCCCGGAAGGGCGTCAGTCAACAAACCGCAGCGGGTGCGCTCCCGGTTGTCGCCCCGGAAGGTCGCGTGTTCCGTCTATCCCCAGGGGATAGGTCCGCGCCGGGCTGCGACCGTGCGACGCATGACAGAACCGAAGCCGATGCCTGGAAGGCTTCGTGTCCCAGCTATCCCCTGGGGATAGCTGCTCAGGAATCGCCCAGGGTTGAACGCAGTTTCGCCAGGTAGGCCCGCGCTGCCTCGCGGCCAGGGCCGTTCGGCGCGGGCGGTGGCGGTGCAGACGGTGCCGGTGCGGCTGGCCGTGGCGGCGGCGCAGGCGGCGTCGATGGCGAACCGCCTTCGCCGGCCCAGGCCTTGAACTCGCCGCGGATCGCCTTCTGGATGATGCCGAACAGATAGCCGGCCGGGTTGCGTACCGCGCTGTTGCGGCAGCGCGCATCCCATTCGTCCAACACCGCCTGCCGCAGCGACTCGTCCACCTGCTGCAAGGCCACCATCGCGCCGCTTTGCTGCTCGTCCTTCAAGCGCAGCAGGCGCTCGGGCAGGCGCAGGTGCTGCAACGACTTCGCGCGCGGTACTGTACGTACTTGATTTATACGATCCATACGTACAGTACGGTCCTCCTTCGGATTCCGAAGTGAGCCGTCTGGCGCGGATTTCAGCCCTGCTTCGGATTCCGAAGACGGGCCTTCGAGATTCCGAAGCAGGCCGTCCTGGCCTTCTTCGGATTCGTGATCCACAGGCGCTTGTGGATAACTCGCGTCCGCCCATTCGTTGCGCGCCATGCGCTGTGCCAGCACCTGCAGCCGCGTGGGCAGCGTGCGGCCGTTGAGCATCGGGTCTTCGGCGATCTCGCGCAGGGTGTTCATGCCGACGATCTGCACCGCCTTCGCCGCATGGGTCAGCGCCTGGCCGACCAGGCCGAGGTAGTCGGGGTCGAGCTGCATCGCCTCGAAGGGTGTCAGCGGTTCGTCGTGCAGCATGTAGAGGTTGCTCAGGATGCGCCCGGTCTTCGGGTCGCGGCGCCGTCGCACCAGGCTCAGCCAGCGCGTCAGCCGCAGCAGCGTCAAGGCGCGCGCCACGGTCTCGTGCGAGGCCTGCGCCGCGCAGGGCATCGAGGCGAGGTAGGGGCGAAGCTGGTCGTAGGTCGGGAACGCCGTCACGCCGTCGCTCTGGAGCTGCAGGCGGAGCACCTGCCAGGCGTTGCGCTCCAGCGGCGTCAGGCGCCGGTCGAGGAACAGCGCACGCGGCACGCTCTCGTGCCGGTTGCCGCTGTAGAGGAAGCCGTCGCTGACCGGCGCGGCCGGCGATGCAGCAGCAGCGCCGCGCGGGGCTGGCGGTGTCGGTGGTGCCCGTGGCACCAGTTCCCGCAGCGCGTCGTCGAACAGTGCCGACAGCGCCACGGGGCCATCGCGCCGGGGTGCGCCGCCGGTCGCCATGGCCTACACCAGCCCCTGGTCGATCCAGTTGCGTATCGCCGACCAGATCACCGACATCGGCAGGTTCAAGGTCTCGGCCAGGTCCATGGTCAGCGTCAGCATCGCCACCTCATCGTCCAGCGCGATGCCGCGCTCCATGACGCCGGCCTTCCACTGCTTCCACAGCGCCGTGTCCTGCGCCTCGTCCAGCACCGGATGCCGCCCCTTGCGCTTGGGCAGGCCGAGGATGTCGCGGCGCAGGGCCACCTCCTGGTGCGTAAGCCCGTAGAAGCGGCTGACCATCTCCGTGCTGGCGCCCAGGCGCAGCATGCGGTCGACCGTCGCGATCTCTCGCTCCACGTCGTGCACTTGGCTCAGCAGCCGCTTCAGCACATCGCGGTTCACCGACACCGAACACCACGACACCGTGGCGTTCACCAGCATGCTCACGAGTTCGGGGTGCTTGAGCGCGTCCAGCTCCTCCTCGCCGAAGCCCATCGCCTTGCAGCGCCGCAGTTGCCCATTGCGCAGGTCGTGCAGCGCCTGTGCGATGACGGCCTGGTTGAGCGGATGCGGTGCCGACATGATGGCCTCTGCTCAGGCGCCGTGGCCGGGGTTGCTGGAGGCCGCGCCGGTCTCCAGATCCAGCAGTCGGCGCGCCATGCGCAGCAGCCGGAACAGCTTTACCAGCCCGGCATCGCTCAGGCGCGGATATGCGCCGCCGCCATGCAGCAAGGCCGCTAGGTCGTCGGCCAGCCGGGCGCCATCGAAGCCGGGGGCGGGTCGGGGCGCGGCGCACAGCGCATGCAGCAAGGTCAGCACCGCACACGCGAACGGAGGCAATGAGCGCACCGCCGGGGGCGCCACGCAGACGAAGCCCATGCCGCCTTCGCTGGGTTCGACCTGCCCGGCCACGTCGGCTTCCTCGGCGATCTCGCGCGCGAACTGCGCGATGTGCACCCGCAGCCGATCCGGCACATCCAGGCCGGGCTCGATGTACCAGACATCCGAGATGGGGTATAGCCCGCCCGCCTGCACAGGGATCGCGCGCAGCGCGTCGGCCTCGAAGTCGGGCAGCTTGTCGCCCATCTGATCGGCCACCATGCGCTGGATGGATTGCAGGCGTTCGGTGGTCGGGGCCGGGGACACGATGTGACCCTGCAGGCGTTCGTCATCCTGCTGCATGCCCTTGTCGCTGGCGGCCGGCGTGGAACCGGCCTGCGCAGCCTGGCCAGGGCCAGGCTCCGACGACTGCACCGAGGGGCCGGGCGGCAGCGAAGGCGGTGACGGTGGTCGCGGTGGCCCGGCCGGCACCGCAGGTCTTGCCGCCTGCAGCGGCGCAGGATCGCTGGTCAATGCGCGCTGCCGGCTCTCGCTGTCGTCGATTTCCAGGCTCAGCGTGTCGTAGTCCGCTTCCAGCAGCTCGGCCATCTGGCCGACCAGCTCGTCCTGCACCCGCTGCGGTGAGAAGTTGTCGGGCTGCGTGTCGAACTGCGCCAGCACGTCCTGGAACAGCGTAGCGAAGTCCATCGACAGGTTGCGCCTCAGGGCACGCCGCTCCCAGGTGCGTTCGCAGGCCTTGCGCAGCACCGCGAGCCGTTCCACCTGATGCCGGCCGAGCCCGCCGTACAGCAGCGTGGGGATCGCCGGGAGCAGGTAGTGCACGGCGTCCTGCATGCGGCTGATGTGCGACTGCGGCAGCGGGAAGCCATCGGCCGTAAGCCGCCGCGCCAGCTCGCTCTGCGACAGCGGCTGGCCGCTGTCCCGCCCCATTTCCTGCTCGTAGAACTCGCGCGCCTTCTCCACGCCCAAGGCCCGCTCGATGAAGCTGAGCCCGCCGCGCAACTCGTTCTCGGCCAGGTGCCCGGTCAGCATCACCACTTCGCCGCGCTGCGGCCACGGGCGGAACAGGCAGGGGATGCGGAAGAACCGTTCGTCTTTCGTCTCGCTCCACAGCTCGCGCAGGATCGCCAGGCGCGTGTTGCCGCCGTTGCGGATGATGTAGTGCGGTTCGCCGGGCCGGCGCGTGATCGCGGGCGGCGCATCGAGCCCGCGTTCGCGGATCGAGGCCTTGATGTCCTCGTAGGCCGGGTTGCGCGTCACGCGCGGGTCGTGGTCGTAGGGGCGCAACTGGTCCAGCGTCACCACCATCGGCGTGTCGGCGATGGGGTCGCTCAGGGCCGCGACCGAAGGGCCGTTGCGCTCGAAGCCCGAGGCCAGCAGATTGGCGGCCATGTCCTGCGGCGTCAGGTCAGCCACGGCCATTCTCCTGAGATGCTGCAACACCCTGGGCCGCCTGTCGGTCGGCGCGGCGAAGCTGCGCACGGGCGTTGCGCTCGGCGCGGTGGTCGCTCGCCGTCGAGCTGGTGTAGATCGGCGCGCAGCCTTGCTTCGTGAACAGCAGGTGCCCGCCGCGGGTGCGCACCACCTTCCAACCTTCTCCCAGGGCGAACTCGATCAGCCCTCGCAGCCGCTTGTGGCCGCGGGCCAGGTCATGTGCGCTGGCCATGGCCGGCCCCTCCCGCGTCGCCTCGGCCGGTGACGAGCGCAAAGCGCTCCTGCCACGCCGGGAACAGCTCGCCGGCCAGCGCGCGCATGGTCTCCAATGCGGCAGGTGCCGTGCGGCCCGCCGGCTGGCGGTATTCCACCCGATGCACCGGCAGTCCGCGCGTCGCGGCGCGCTGATAGGCTTCAATCGCCGGCACGTCGGTGTCCAGCACGCGCACGCCAGGCTGCTCCTGGAATACCTGACGCAGCGCCTGCTGGATCAGCCGCGCATTCGACGACACCGGATGCACGCGGTTGATGAGCAGGTGCAGCGGCGGCGGCTCGATGCCGAGGTGGCGGTACGGCGCGATGTCCTCGATGAGTTGCAGCGTGCCGCGCCGCAGCTCGCGCGCCGCGAGGATTTCCGGCGTCACCGGCGAAAGCGCCAAGTTCGAGGCCAGCACCGCCATCTCCAGCAGCACGCTGCGCGCGCCCTGGGTGTCGATCAGCAGCAGGTCGTAGTGCGGCGCCAGCGTGGGCAGCAGGTGGCGCAGCCGCAATCTGCCATCGGGCGCGTGCAGCAGCAGCGTGTTCAGCTCGCCGCGGTCGTCGTTCGAGAGCACCAGGTCAAGCCGCTCGATCGCGGTGCGCGACACCAGTTGCTCGGCGCGCTGCTCGTTGTAGGCCAGCATCTCGTAGATGCCGGCCGGCGCGCGCTCGGCCAGCGTGAAGTAGCTCGACAGCGTGGGCTGCACGTCCAGGTCCAGCAGCAGCACGCGCAGCCCGGTGTCGGCTGCGAAGCCGCCCAGGTTGGCCGCCGTCGTGGTCTTGCCGACGCCGCCCTTGGTCGAAATGATGGACACCACCTGCATGGGCCTCTCCCGGTTGAATGGCATGTACCGAGGAAAAGCGTCAGGCGCGCTCATCGAGGCGATCGGCGATCCATTGCTCGACCTCCGCCGAGTCCCAGCCCACGGCGCGCACGCCCAAGCGCAGCGCCTTGGGGAACTTGCCTTCTTTCATCAGGCTGTAGATGTGCGCGCGCTTGAAGCCGGTTTTGGCCTCGACTTCGGCGCGACGCAGGATGCGGTGCTCGGCCGGCACTGCCGGCGCGGTGGTCTGCGAAGACATGAGAGACACTCCTTGACGCTCACTGGCGCTGTTCGGAAAGTGCCTCGTATTCAATACACCGCGGTCGCCGAAATCACTGCAATTGCAGAAGCAGCGACTGCAATTGCAGTGCGCCGCATCGGCATCATGCTGGCCGCGTCGTCAGCGCGACGCCTCCAGGTGGCGCCGCGCCTGCGCGAGCTTGCTCCACAGCGTCCGCTCGCTGAGACCCGGCCGCCCCTCATGGTGTGCGATCAGCGCGCTGACCACGGCATCCATGCTGCGGAACGACGAATAGGCCGCGCCTGACGGCGAATTGCCCAGCAGCAGCGTCAGCAGTCCGCCGATGATGTTGAGGTAAGTCGTCTCGCTGCGCAGGCCAGGCTCGCGCGCCTGTTCGTCGTTGGCCGCGCGCGTGGCATGTTCCTTCGCCAGTGCTTCGTGCGCGGTGCGCAGCGTTTCATGCACCAGGGCAAGTTCGGCAAGTTGCGACTTCGCTGCTTCGCGATCGGCCAGCAGAATGTTGAGCGTGTCCACGCTCACCGCCGGATGCACCGCGCGTTCGATGCCGTCAAACAAAAACCCCGGCCGATCGCCGGGGTAGAACTGCGACATCCACGCTTTCAAGTCCACGTGGCGCACGGTCAACTCGGGGTCGTCGAGCGCCGGCCGCTGCGAGTCCAGCACGATGCCGGCCTTGCCACCGGGCAATTCGCCATGCGTCAGCGCGTCGAAGATGCGCTCGGCATACAGGCGCAGCAGCGGCCAGCGCGGGAATTCGCCGGGCTCCGGCATGGCACGCTGCTCCAGCGCTTCCAGAATACGCTGCTCGAAGCGCAGGAGACCGCACCAGCGGACGGCCGCCTCGATCGGTCGGTAGTACGTCTTTGCGCCAAAGGCGTGGCTGCTCGATTTCGGCATATCGCGCTCTTCCCATCGTCGGATCGACACATGGCAAGCGCGCGCGGCCCACATGGGCGCAGCGATTGCCCAAAGAACCCGATGAAGCGCGAGCCGGTCGGCATCGTGGTGGACGTTGGGTGCGGCGATGTCGCCGAGCGTTACGCAGGGGGCAAACCTCCTTGCGGTGCCCGCTACACCTCAACCATAATGCACCTGCGAAAAATCTTGTTACCGGCGCAACGGTCTGAAAAGCCGCGCATCCAAGTTCGATCAGGAAGGGATGCCGCGCTTTACCGGAAAACCAGGGCAAAGTTTTCGTAGGAATACGGGCGGGGTAAAGCGCCAATGCGACTTCCGGCTGAGCCGGTTTGCATCCAGCAAGGGCTCATGCGTTCTGCGTCACTGCTGTGACCTCGACAGCTTGAAGGTGCCTTGCTTGATGCCGGGTGGATAGGCCCGATTCGCCATCCATGCCCGTGACGCAAAAGGTCGGCCGCCGATGCAATGCGGGTCAAGGTCCAGACCGAAAGGGAATCGTACCGTCCAAAATCCCCGCGTCACATCGGGCGTTGATCGGTGCCTTGCGGGCGTCCGACACGCTCCACGCGGTCGATGAACTGCCGCAGCGGCTCCATGATTTCGCCTTCGGGTCGCAGTAGATAGGTCGTCAGCGAAGCGGTCTCGTCGGCCAGCGGCCGCACGACGACATCGGCCTGATGGCAACCCGCCAGATGCGCCGCGCTCGAAAAGCCCACGCCGTAGCCGGCGGCCACGAGGGCCAGCATCAGGGAATGGGTCTTGACGTACTCGGCTACCGTCGGCTGCGCATCCACCGTGCGGAGCAGCCGTTCGCGCTGCCGGCTGCAACCTTCGCAGACCTGGGGATCGCACAGCACCAGCGGATAGCTCGCCACTTCCTCCAGCGGCACTTCCTTGAAAGCCAGCAGCGGATGCCTGGCGGGCAAAGCCACCACCAGCGGGTCTCGCCACACCGGCATGGCGACGATGCCGGCGTCCATTTCACCAGCCAATGCAAAACCTGCGTCATACAAGTCGTTGCGCAGTCCAGTCACCAACTGCGCCAGTGGCGTTTCAAATATCCGAATGCCGACCTGTGGTGCCTCCTCGCGGCAAAGCGCAAGCAACGCCGACAAGCGGGCCTGCCCCATGTCACCAGATAGTGCGATGCGCAGCGTGTTCCGCTGGTTCGCTGCGGCGCGTGCCTTGGTCTGCGCTTGCTCGAAGGCCAGCAGTACGCGCCGGGCTTCTTCGAGGAAGACCTGTCCCGCCGGTGTGAGACGAACACTGCGTGGCAAGCGGTTGAGCAGCGGCACCCCTAAATCCGCCTCCATCTGGCGGATCGTGCGCGACAGTGGAGACTGTTCGATGTGCAGCCGTTGAGCAGCCCGGCCGAAGTGCAGTTCCTCGGCTACGGCGATGAAGCAGCGAAGATGGCGTAAGTTCATGCTTTCTCCCTACCGATGTGATCAGTCCATATCATCGTAGGGAGCCGAATAGTGCGGAGGATTCACCTCTGTATCGAGATGAGAGCCATCCTGGGGGGTGATGCTCGGATGCTTTTCGCCCATGTCAGCGCCTACGGCGAAGCTCTCGTTCGAGATCGCCCAGCTGCGACGCCTGAAGTTCGGCAAGAAGAGCGAGCAGCTCGATGCCGAACAACGCGCGCTGTTCGACGAGGCTCTGGACGCCGACCTTGCCGCGGCTGAGGCGCAGCTCTAGGAACTGCTGGGCAAGAAGAAGCCGCCGGCTACGCCTGGCGCGATGCCTAAGCGCACCGCCTTGCCGGCGGACCTGCCGCGCGTGGACTGCCACCACGAGCCCGAGAACACCCGCTGCGCGTGCGGCTGTGCGCTCAAGCGCATCAGCGAGAAGCTGGACTACACGCCGGGCGTGTTCACGGTCGAGTGCCACATCCGCGGCAAGTGGACCTGCGCATAGGTGCCGAACGCTGACCCAGGCGCCGGTCCCGGCGGAGATCATCGCCAAGGGCATCCCCACCTCCGGGCTGCTCGCGTAGGTGCTGGTCGCAAAGGACTCCGACCATCTGCCGCTTACATGGTCGTCCCTAGGCAAGCAGGAATAAGCTGCGTGAGTGAATCGGGAGGTTTGCGTAGCTGATGGCTGGCCAGCAGCGTCTGCGCCGGCGGCTTCACCGGCACGAAGCGCATGTGCGGGCGGGTTGCCGCCTCGCAGATCGCTGCGGCATCGGCCGCACCGTTCTTGCGTCCCTTGCCGGCCATGCGGTAGGGCGTGACGAAGTGGCCTGCAATCAGCCGCGCATCCAGCCCATAGCCGCGCAGCTTGCGTGCCCAGTGATGCGCACCGCCGCAGGCCTCCAGGGCCACCAGGCAGCCGGGAGGCAGCTCCGCGCACCAGGCCGCAAACTTGTCAGCGGCCAGCGCCTTGGCAACCACCACGCGCGCATCCACCGCATGCACCTAGATAACCCGCTTGGCCAGATCCACCCCGACTCGGGCAATCTCGTTCATGGATTTCCCCTTTCACATGGCTGCAGATTGATGACTTGGGGAGCACCATCGCGGTGGCAGCCAACATTTGTTTCCTGGCTGCTTACGATTGAGTCACATCAATCGGCCAGCAGGTCGCTGGATGTTGACTCTTGACTTTCGGCATGTTAGGCGCAATATCTTGCAAAGTCTTGCAAGAAGTTCCTCGAGCGAGGCCGCGTGACGACGGAACTTGTGGGGGTGGTATGACAGCGCGCCAGCAGGCGATCTTCACACTCGACGAGTTGGCTACCTACTTAAAGGTCGGCAAGCGGACGCTTTACCGGCTCGCCGCGCACGGGGAAATTCCGGCCTTCAAGGTCGGCGGGACGTGGCGGTTTCGTCAAAGTGAAATCGATCAATGGATCAATGATCAGATCCAAGCAGGCAGAAAGAAGGAGGTGATACGCACAGATGAGCAGCCGAAGTCAGCGAAACATCCCGTGTTGCCTGGGCGCGCTATCGATAGCCGCAGGCAAACGGATTGAGTGAGTCTTCAATTGATTTCTGGAGGTATGACATGGACATTGATTTCAAGAAATTGGCTCCCTGGAACTGGTTCAAGAAGGAGCAGGAAGAACAACAGAGCACTGCCTCGCTCCCGGTGCAGCGCAATGACCTGCCGGTGGCGGGTGGGCCCGTCAGTCCCATCCTGCAATTGCATCGCGAGATCGACCGCCTGTTCGACGACGCGTTTCGAGGCTTCGGTTTCCCGACGCTGGCCATGCCACGCTGGCCGTCGGACTGGCCGGGCATGCTGAAGCCGGCGCTGGACATCCAGGAGACCGACAAGCAGTACAAGATCGCCCTGGAAGTACCCGGCATCGAGGAAAAAGACATCCAGATCACGCTCGACAACGACGTGCTGCTGGTGCGCGGTGAAAAGCGTCAGGAGCAGGAAAGCAAAGACGGTGGTTTCCACCGGGTGGAGCGCTCCTACGGCAGCTTTCAGCGCGCTCTGAATCTGCCGGCCGATGCCAACCAGGACACGATCAAGGCCGCTTTCAAGAACGGCGTGCTCACGATCACGATGGAAAAGCGCGAGGCCAGTACGCCCAAGCAGGGGCGCTCGATCCCGATCAACGGCTGACGCGGGGCAGCGCGTTTTTCTCAAAAACCACAAAGAGATGAGGCACCGTGATCGGCGGTGCCTCGTCAGATCAATCTTTACAGGAGCATCAGCATGGCCAGAAAACAATGCCAAGTCTGCGGCCAGCCCGCCACGGTGCGGGTGGAAGCCAATCTCAATGGTCGCCACAGCACCATGCTGTTGTGTGACGATCACTATCGCCAACTGGTGCGCCAGCAAAAGCGCACCGTCTCACCGCTGGAAGCCTTGTTCGGCTCGCGCAGCGGGCTGTTCGAAGACTTCCTTGGCAGCGACTTCTTCCGCATCGGTGACGACGCACCGTCCATGGCGGCCGATACCGACGAGGTCGTCGATGCCTCGTTCGGCGAACCCGCCCCGGCCGGTACGGGCACCGCGCGCCGTCGCGGCAGTGGGCTCGCCAGCCGTATCAGCGAACAGTCCGAGGCCCTATTGCAGGAGGCCGCCCGACACGCTGCAGAGTTCGGGCGCGCCGAAGTCGATACCGAACACCTGCTGCTGGCGCTATCCGACAGCGACGTGGTCAAGACCATCCTGGGGCAGTTCAAGATCAAGGTCGATGACCTCAAGCGCCAGATCGAATCCGAAGCCAAGCGCGGCGATAAGCCGTTCGAGGGCGAGATCGGCGTGTCGCCCCGGGTCAAGGACGCGCTCAGCCGTGCTTTCGTGGCCTCCAACGAACTCGGCCACTCTTATGTCGGGCCGGAGCATTTCCTGATCGGGCTCGCCGAGGAAGGCGAAGGTTTGGCGGCCAACCTGCTGCGCCGTTACGGCCTCACGCCGCAAGCGCTGCGCCAGCAGGTAAGCAAGGTGGTCGGCAAAGGGGCCGAGGATGGCCGCGCCGAGACGCCGACCAACACGCCGGAACTCGACAAGTATTCGCGCGACCTCACCAAGATGGCGCGCGAGGGCAAGCTCGATCCGGTCATCGGCCGCGCGCAGGAGATCGAGACGACCATCGAAGTGCTGGCCCGGCGCAAGAAGAACAACCCGGTGCTGATCGGCGAGCCCGGCGTCGGCAAGACCGCCATCGTCGAAGGGCTGGCGCAGCGCATGGTCGCCGGCGAAGTGCCCGAGACGCTGCGCGACAAGCGTCTGGTCGAACTCAACATCAACGCCATGGTGGCAGGCGCCAAGTACCGCGGCGAGTTCGAGGAGCGCGTGCAGAAGGTGCTCAAGGAAGTGACCGAGCACCAGGGTGAGCTGATTCTCTTCATCGACGAGGTGCACACCATCGTCGGTGCCGGCCAGGGTGGCGGCGAAGGCGGGCTGGACGTGGCCAACGTGTTCAAGCCGATGATGGCGCGCGGCGAGCTGAACCTGATCGGCGCCACCACGCTCAACGAGTATCAGAAGTACATCGAGAAGGACGCCGCGCTGGAGCGTCGCTTCCAGCCGGTGATGGTGCCCGAGCCGACGGTAGCGCAGACCATGATGATCCTGCGCGGCCTGCGCGACACGTTCGAGGCGCACCACAAGGTCAGTATCACAGAGGACGCGATCATCGCCGCCGCCGAGTTGTCCGACCGCTACATCACCGCGCGCTTTTTGCCTGACAAGGCCATCGACCTGCTCGACCAGGCGGCCGCACGTGTGAAGCTGTCGGCCACGGCCCGCCCAGTGGCCGTACAAGAGCTGGAGTCCGAACTGCACCAGCTGCGGCGTGAGCAGGACTATGTGGCCTCGCGCAAGCAGTACGACAAGGCCGCCGAGCTGGGCAAGCACATCGAGACCAAAGAGGCCGAACTCAAGAAGCTTGTCGAGGAATGGGAACGCGAGCGCGCCTCGGGTAGCGCCGAAGTCAAAGCCGAGCATGTCGCGCAGATCGTCTCGCGCCTGACCGGCATTCCGGTCAACGAGCTGACGGTGGAAGAACGCGAGAAGCTGCTGCATCTGGAGCAGCGGCTGCACGAGCGCCTGGTGGGCCAGGACGAAGCGGTGCGCGCGGTGGCCGATGCCGTGCGTCTGGCGCGCGCGGGCCTGCGCGAAGGCGGCAAGCCAGTGGCCACCTTCCTGTTCCTCGGGCCGACGGGTGTGGGCAAGACCGAGCTCGCCAAGGCGCTGGCCGAGTCCATCTATGGCGATGAAGGTGCTCTGCTGCGCATCGACATGTCCGAGTACGGGGAACGCCATACCGTGGCACGCCTGGTGGGTGCGCCTCCGGGTTACGTCGGCTACGACGAGGGTGGCCAGCTCACCGAGAAGGTGCGGCGCAAACCCTACAGCGTGTTGCTGCTGGACGAGATCGAGAAGGCTCACCCCGACGTCTACAACATCCTGCTGCAGGTGTTCGACGACGGGCGGCTCACCGACGGCAAGGGCCGGGTGGTGGATTTCACCAATACCATCATCATCGCCACCTCGAACTTGGGCTCGGACATCATCCAGCGTCGGCTGAAGGCCCGTGGCGCCGCCGGCGAGGAATACGAGAAGACCAAGGGCGAGGTGATGGACGTGCTGCGCGGACACTTCCGCCCCGAGTTCCTCAACCGCATCGACGAGATCATCGTCTTCCATGCGCTGGGCAAGGAGGAGATCCGCCATATCGTCGGCCTGCAGCTCGATCGTGTGGCCCGCAACGCCGCCAGCCAGGGCGTGACGCTGACCTTCGATCAGACCTTGATCGATCACTTCGCGGAGGAAGGCTACAAGCCCGAGTTCGGCGCGCGTGAGCTCAAGCGGCTGATCCGCAGCGAGCTGGAGACGGCACTGGCGCGCGAGATGCTGGGTGGCGGTATCGGCAAGGCCGATCACGCCAGCGCCCGCTGGGACGACAAGGCCGAACGGGTGGTCTTCGAGCGCCAGGAGCCACCCGCGAAGCCGGCCGAGCCTGAGAAGCCCGATGCCGCGAACGCGGCCGAGACGCCGCCGAGCGACGCGAGCAAGCCTGCGCGCAAGAAGAAGTCAGCGGGCGGCGAATCTTGAGTCATGGGGAGGCTGTCGTGTCCGACCCCAACGGGCTGACATGGGCAGCCACCCTCGTGTCGCTGGCGGTCGCTATCCCCACAGCGGGGCACGCGGTCATCTACAAGCGTGACCCTCGATCGGCCACGCTGTGGGTACTGCTGATCGCCTTGTTGCCGCTGGGCGGTTCGCTGCTGTATGGGCTGTTCGGCATCAACCGTTACCAGCGGCGGGCGCGGCGGCTCTTCCCGGGGGCAGATCCTGCTGTTCGGCAGGACCTCTCGCCCACGATGCCCGAGGCTGTATCGCCGCCGCTTGCCGGTCTGGCCCACCTGGTGGGACGCGCCACCGGCCAGTCGCTGACCAGCGGCAACCGCATCGAGCCGCTTGTCGATGGCGAGCAGGCCTACCCGGCCATGCTCGCCGCCATCGAATCGGCGCGGTACAGCGTCGCCTTGGCCTCGTACATCTTCGACAGCCAAGGCATCGGGGCGCAGTTCGTCGATGCGCTGCGCCGGGCTCATGAGCGCGGCGTGCAAGTGCGGGTGCTGATCGACGACGTGTATGCCCGCTGGACGCCCCGCAGCGCCTACCGCGCCTTGCAGCGCGCCGGCGTTCCGGCGGCGACGTTCAACCCGACGTTGATTCCCGCGCGCCTGCATGCCGCGCATCTGCGCAATCACCGCAAGCTGCTGGTGATCGATGGCGAGACGGGTTTCACCGGCGGCATGAACATCTTCAGCCCGTATTGGCGGCCCGATGCGCCGGGCCGGGCCTGTCACGATTTGCACTTTCGTCTGCGCGGGCCGGTGGTTGCGCATCTGATGCGGTGCTTCACCGACGATTGGTGCGATACCACGGGCGAGCGGCTCAACGAGGGTCTCTGGGGCGAACCGCCCGCAACGGCTGATGAGCAAGGAACCTCTTGGGCGCGCGGCATCGAGGCCGGTCCCGATGAGGCCCTGGACCGGCTGCGCTGGACCTTCATGGGCGCTTTGAGCGCGGCGAAGCATTCGGTGCGCATCTGGACACCTTACTTCGTGCCCGATCAGCCGATGATCGCGGCGCTAAGCACGGCCGCGTTGCGCGGCGTGCGTATCGACGTGCTGACGCCCGCAAACGGCGACCATCCCACGGTGCAATGGGCCGCACGCGCCCACTACTGGCAGGTGCTGGAGCACGGTATGCGCATCTTCGAACGGCCGGGCCCGTTCGACCACAGCAAGCTGATGCTGATAGACGGCCAGTGGTGCTGCCTGGGTTCGGCCAATTGGGATGCGCGCAGCCTGCGCCTCAACTTCGAGTTCAATGTGGAGGTGTACGACACCGCGCTGTCTACGCGGCTGGAATCCCTTTTTGATGCCGCCCGTGATGCATCGAACGAGATATCGGCCATGGCGTTGCGCGCCCGCCCGCTGGCCATCCGCTTGCGCGACGGGGTGGCCCGTCTGTTCACCCCCATTCTCTAGCGGCACGACTTGCGAGGAACATTGCCCATGGAAAAGAAAGATCAATGGAACATTGGCTACTGGATCGTCGCCGGCCTGTTGCTGCTGACGCTGCAGAACTACTGGCAGGCGGCCAAGACCGTCGAGCCCGTGCCCTACAGCGAATTCGAGAAGGCGCTGGCCGAGGGGCGCGTCGCCGAAGTGCTGGTGTCGGACCGCACGGTCACCGGGCGCCTGAAATCGCCGGACAGCCGGGGCAAGACCACCATCGTGGCCACTCGCGTCGAACCCGACCTGGCCGAGCGGCTGTCCAAGTACGACGTGCCTTACGCGCGGGTGGTGGAAAGCACCTGGCTACGTGATGTGCTCTCCTGGATTCTGCCGGCGGTGGCCTTCTTCGGCGTCTGGTTCTTCCTGTTCCGCCGCTTCGCCGAGAAGCAGGGCATGGGCGGCTTCCTGAGCATCGGCAAGAGCCGCGCCAAGGTGTTCATGGAGAAGAACACCGGCGTCACCTTTGCCGATGTCGCGGGTGTCGATGAGGCCAAGGCGGAGTTGGTTGAGATCGTCGATTTCCTCAAGAATCCGCAGGAGTATGGACGGCTCGGGGCGCGCATTCCCAAGGGCGTGTTGCTGGTCGGCCCACCGGGCACCGGCAAGACATTGCTGGCCAAGGCTGTTGCCGGCGAGGCGGCGGTGCCCTTCTTCTCCATCTCCGGATCAGAGTTTGTCGAGATGTTCGTCGGCGTGGGTGCAGCGCGCGTGCGCGACCTGTTCGAGCAGGCCCGCGGGCAGGCGCCGGCCATCATCTTCATCGACGAGCTCGATGCGCTGGGCCGCGCGCGCGGCGTCGGCGGCCCCATCGGCGGCCACGACGAGCGCGAGCAGACCCTCAACCAGCTGCTCACGGAGATGGACGGCTTCGACAGCTCGGTCGGGCTGATCATCCTCGCCGCCACCAACCGCCCCGAAATCCTCGACCAGGCGCTGCTGCGCGCCGGTCGCTTCGACCGTCAGGTGCTGGTGGACCGGCCCGACAAGAAGGGACGGCTGGACATCCTGAAGGTTCATGTCAAGAAGGTGACGCTGGCCCAGGATATCGATCTCGAACAGGTGGCTGCGCTGACCACGGGCTTTTCGGGTGCAGACCTCGCGAACCTGGTCAACGAGGCCGCGCTGGCCGCGACCCGGCGCAAAGCGTCCGCCGTGGAGTTGCAGGACTTCACCGCCGCCATCGAGCGCATCGTGGCGGGCCTGGAGAAGAAGAACCGAGTACTCAATCCCAAGGAGCGGGAAACCGTGGCCTATCACGAGATGGGCCATGCGCTGGTGGCGCTGGCGCTGCCCGGCACCGACCCCGTGCACAAGATCTCAATCATCCCGCGCGGCATCGGCGCGCTGGGCTACACGCTGCAACGCCCCACCGAAGACCGCTTCCTGATGACGCGCGCCGATCTGGAACACAAGATCGCCGTGCTGCTGGGCGGTCGTGCGGCCGAGAAGCTCGTGTTCGGCGAGCTGTCCACCGGGGCTGCCGATGACCTCGCACGGGCCACCGACATTGCCCGCGACATGATCACCCGCTTTGGCATGGACGAAGGACTGGGCTACATCGCCTTCGAGGCGCAGCGGCCACGCTTTCTCGATACACCGGAACTGGCCCACGGCGGCTGCCGGGTGGCCGAATCGACCCAGGCGCGCATCGATCAGGCCATCCGCGACATCGTGATGGGCGTGTTCGAGCGCGCCTACGGGATCCTCGACACCAACCGCGCGGTGCTGGAGCGTTGTGCGCGCGAACTGCTGGCGCGGGAAACGCTCGACGAGAACGACATCCTTCAATTGACCCAAGGACTTGTTCTTGATGGAAACGAAAAGTAGTAGGCGCTATTCAGAGTAAGCCGGCGGCTCTGTTCGGTGCGTCATCCAATTCGCCGGCATTGTTCAAGGAGAACCGATATGTCTGCATTGACTCCGTGGGACCCCTTCCGGGAACTGGATGAATTGCAAAACGGCCTGGCGACGATGTTCGGACGAATACCCCAGCGACAGGGCGCCCGTACCGGCAACGAAGCCATGACCACGGCGGACTGGGCACCAATGGTGGACATCAGCGAGGATGAGAACGCATTCCTCCTCAAGCTGGATCTGCCGGAGGTCCCCAAGGATGCCGCGCGCGTCAGCGCGGAAAACGGCGTGCTCACCATCAGCGGCGAGCGCAAACTGGAAAAAGAGAAGCAGTGCAAGAAGTTCCACCGCATCGAACGTGCGTATGGCCGCTTTGTGCGCAGCTTTGTCTTGCCTGACAACGTTGATCCGACCAAGGTGACGGCTGATGAAAGACGGCGCGCTGGGAGTGCGGCTTGTCAAGGCCGAGCAAGCCAAACCGAAACAGATTGAAATCTCAGTCAACTAACTTTAATTAGGAGCCCAAGATCATGAATATCAAACAGCCCCAATCAACCTTCTCCGCACTAGCCCTGGCGGTCGTCGTCGGACTGAGCGGACCGGCTCTGGCCCAATCGGCGGCAGGTTCTAGCCCAGGTGCTGCAGCACCCTCTGCCGCTTCCAAGGCGGCGCAGCCACAGGTAGATGACAAGGCCGCCCGGGAAGCCGAAAAAAAGCGTGCTGAGCTCACTCAGGACGCCATCACGGCGCTCACCAAGACCCAGGAGGCTTTGACACTCCTTGATGCAAAGAAGACCAAGGAGGCGCTCGCTGCGCTGGAACTGGCCAGCGGAAAGCTGGAACTGGTATTGGCACGCGACGCCAAACTTGCTTTGGCGCCGGTCGATGTACGCGTCATCACCCACGATATCCACGCCAACGTGGAATCGGTGAAGAAGGCGGTCAAGTTGTCTCGGGAGTTCTTGGGTGATGGCGAGCTGCAAAAGGCCCGGCCCATCGTCGCCAATCTGGCCAGCGAAATCGTGATCGAAACCGACAACCTGCCGATGGCAACGTACCCGGCAGCGATCAAGTCGGCCGCACGGCTCATCGACAGCGGCAAGATCGACGACGCCAAGGCGGAACTCGCCCGAGCACTGAACACGCTGGTGGTGACCTCGGTCGCCTTTCCTCTGCCCGTGCTACGGGCTGAAGCCGCGATGGCAAAAGCTGAAAAGCTGGCCGAGACCGACAAGCGCGATGCCAAGCAGAACGAGGAGCTCAGCACCTTGCTGTCGTCCGTGCGCACGGAGATCGAGATGGCGCAGATCCTGGGTTATGGCAAGAAGGCGGATTTCAAACCCATCTTCGATCATGTGAAGTCCATTGAGCAAAAGTCGGCTGGTGGCAAAAGCGGCAAGGGATGGTTCGACGAGTTGAAGACGCGCCTCCAAAAGCTGTTTTGAGGTGATGAAGGGGCCGACTGTTCGGTCGGTCAGTCTCGCGATGTTCGCAGTCAGCCCCAATAGATTCGCCTATTTTCACTAACTCACACGAGGCATATCACCATGAATGAGCAAACATCGAATCCCAATGCGACGAACAAAGAAATAAACGAACAGGCCGCGGTAAGCAGCCTTCCTGTCAGTCCAGAGGCCAAGGCTGAAGTCGTCACGGAGGTACAGCCTGAGGTTCAGAAGGAAACGGACTCGCAGGCGGCAGACAAACGTAAACAAGTCCTCGATGAGGCCGTCTCGGCCTTGGCGCTGACCAAATCAGCGCTGGCCGCACTTGACGGAAAGGACGCTGCACGCGCATTGGCAACGCTGGCCGAAGTGACGGGAAAGCTGGAGCTGATCGTTGCGCGCGAACCCACGCTCGCCCTGGCCCCCGTTGATGTGCGCACCATCGTGCACGACTTGTTCGCCAACACGGAAACCATTGAGGCGATGACCGACGAGGCGCTGGATGCCCTCAAACATGGCGAGGTGCAACGGGCACGTCACGTGCTGGCTTTGCTGGCCAGTGAAATCGTGATCGCGGTCACCAACATCCCTCTGGCGTCCTATCCCGCAGCCGTGAAGGCAGTCGTGCCGCTGATCGATCAGGGCAAGATCGAAGAAGCCAAAGCCGCGCTGCAGTCAGCGCTCAGCACGCTGGTCGAGGAGCGCAGCGTGCTTCCGCTGCCCGTCCTGCGTGCGAAGCTGCTCCTGAAGCGCGCCGAGACCTTGGTAGAAGATGGTCAGCGGAGCGAAGCGTCCAATGAGCGCCTGGAGACATTATTGAACGAAGCGCGGCAGCAGTTGGAAATGGCAGAACTGCTGGGCTATGGAAAGAAGAAGGACTTTGAGCCCCTGTATGCTGAACTCAAGAAAGTCAAGCAAAAGACGGCTGGGGGAGGCGGCGGAAAAGGCTGGCTCGATGAAATCAAGGCAAAACTGTCCAAGTTGTTCTGAAACCGCTGGATAGGGCCTAAGAGGGGCGCGTCGCGCCCCTCTCTTGTCCCATGAGTGTTTGATTTTTTATTTTGTATAGATCTTTAGGAGATATTGCATGAACACAGACACCATCGCTAATTCCAATGCGGATGACCCCACCAAAGCACTGTGTTCGCTGAGCCAAAATTGGTGGCTTTTTGTGCTGCGTGGTGTCTTGGCATTGATTTTTGCAGCCCTTGCGTTCTGGATGCCACAATCGGCTCTGTTGGCCATGACCATCATGTTCGGCGCATTTTCCTTGGTCAATGGCGCTTTCAACTTGGTTGCAGCGGTGCGCCATATCCAGAAAAAAGAGCGCTGGGGCTGGCTGCTGTTCAGCGGCATTGTCGGCATACTTACCGGCGTCGTCGTCCTGGTTGCTCCTTGGGTCGCCACGATAGTCTTGGCTTCTTTTTTATGGGCTAGCGTGGGCTTCTGGGCGATTTTCACCGGTGTGCTGGAGATATCCGCCGCCGTTCGGCTGCGTCAAGAAATCAAGGGTGAAATTTGGCTTGCCTTCAGTGGACTGCTCTCGATTGTCCTTGGCGCTATCGTCTTGTGGATATTTTTTTCCCGTCCGGTCGAGTCATTCCTGGCCGCAGGCTGGCTGTTGGGCTTCTATGCGGCAGTCTATGGTGTCACGCTTTTGTTCTTGAGTTGGCGTCTTCGCAAAACGCGCCAGGGATAAGAGCGGGTCAAACTAAATTCTATGGATATGAGCATCCTCGATTCATACCTCCATAGAAATGACATCGAAGGAGTCATACATGCAGATGCAATATAGCTATCGAGCTATCGACAAAGAGTTTCATGAACCTTGGCAGAGAGCTTTGGGAAATGTGATCGAGCACGCCCTCAAGCCATTGCTCGACAAACACACTAAAGATTCAGTGCGACTTCAAATCGTCCTTGATCGCGACAAGATCAAGCGGCAATTTCTGGCCAGTGGCTATATGCACCTGCCCGGCAAAAAGACTGTCAGCGTTACTGCATCACATGACGAGCTGACGCCCCTCGCGCAGATGCTCGCACAGTCGTTGTTCCGTCAGGCCAAGAAGCATTTTGACCGACTGCATGCTCAGGATCAAATCAAGCGCAAAGCACGACGCGAGCGCTTGCGCGAGCTCAAGGTGCGGATTGCCGCAAAACCCGCATCAGCCGCCCATGAGGCCGAGGTGACCCGAATGCCTCTACTGTCGAAACTTGAGGCTGTCGCAAGGCGTGAGCTGGCTTATCTGCGGGCCGTCGGCGATTTACCGCGCGATTATCCGACGCTGCGCGACGTGGTGGATGAAGCGATTGTCCAAGCTGAGGTGGAATGGCAATCCGTGGCGGGGGAAAAAGAGGCTTACACCGGTCTTTTGAAGCATCTGTTCGCCGTCCTGGATAACGAAGTGGCAAACAGCCGGCAATTTGGCGAATTCGTTTCTCTGGACGCGCCGGTCGAACCGGATGCCCAAGACGTCGCCGAGGCCATGGTGGAAGAGGAAATCTTCGAATTTTATCAGCCCGATGACACACTCAAGCTGGCCGATATGTTCGCTGGCAGTCAGCATCCCGATGCCGCAACGATCGCGGA
The DNA here is from genome assembly GCF_002028455.1 of Zoogloea sp. LCSB751. GTDB lineage: Bacteria > Pseudomonadota > Gammaproteobacteria > Burkholderiales > Rhodocyclaceae > Zoogloea. The sequence goes on from NZ_MWUM01000013.1 coordinate 121,930, forward strand.
ACAGGAGGAGCTAGTTGATCGGTCGAGCGAGTTCGCTTTTGCATTCGACCTGCTGAAGGACATGCCGCGTTTGTGGCGGCGCATTTTTCTGCTTATCCGTGTGGACGGGCTGGATGCCAGCAGCGTCTCTGAAATCCTGCTGATTCCTAGTAAGGAAGATACTGTCCAAAGGTGGCTCATGCAGGCCGAAGCGTTCATCGCTGCTCATTTGGAAGAGGCCGGAGTAAGCAAAGACGGGAACGATTGGCTCCAAGGCGTTGATTGGTCGGCATTGTCTGTGACCCGAAGCGCGGCAGCCTCACTGTGGTCCAAGGAGGCGAACCATGAAGAATGATCTTCACCTCGTCTGTCCGCATTGCCAGTCCATCAACCGCGTACCGACTGCGAAGCTATCGGAACATCCCAACTGCGGCCGCTGCCAGCAGCCCTTGTTCACGGGCGAACCCATCGAGTTGACCACGGCGACGTTCTCGCGCCACGTGGAGCGCAGCGACCTGCCACTGTTGGTCGATTTCTGGGCACCTTGGTGCGGGCCGTGCAAGATGATGGCCCCGCAGTTCCAGCAAGCGGCGCGCCAGCTCGAACCCAGGGTCAGGCTGGCCAAGGTCAATACCGAGGCAGAACCCCACCTGGCCGCGCAGTTCGGCATCCGCAGCATTCCAACCCTGATTTTGTTCCGAGGGGGACATGAGGTTGCACGTCAGGCGGGCGCCATGGGCGCGCAGGACATTATGCGCTGGGTGACATCCCGCTTGCCGCAATGACCCGGCGCGAACCACCCTGCTTATCAGTTGTTCGATCCTTGAAGAAAGTGCGTAGCCGCGATGCATAGCGACCCAACCACACAATCTTTGACGAAATGCGTTCCCAGTTGCAGAAACTCTGGAACCTCTGTTTCACCCATAAGGAGCGTCACCTTTGAACGAGACTCCTCAAATCTCAGCCCGACACTGTGGCCAGATTAACCAGAATGCCCATTTTGGCAGTTGGCATCTCGATCTTGGCTCGCAACTCCTCACTTGCTCCGATGAAGCCTGCCGCGTGCTCGGCCTGGATGTTGGTGCGCCAATAGCCTTCGAGCGATTCCTGCAGTGCATTCACCCTGAAGACCGCCCCCTCTTCGATAGGGCATGGGATGCTGCCATGTGCGGAAAGTCCCTTGATCTGCGGTATCGCATCGTCAGCGGAGGGCAGGTTCGCTGGATACACCTGCGGGCAACATTCAAGGGCGACGCCTCTGGTCGGCCCAGAGCGGCAGACGGGACGGTAGAGGACATCACCGATCTCAAGAGGGTCGAGCAGGCGCTGAACTCTATGCGCCGACAGCGAGAAGAGTTGGCCAGCCACGTTCCCGGTATGCTTTACCAATACCGCCTTCGTCCGGACGGCAGCTCGCACTTCCCTTATGCCAGCGCGAAGATGCGGGAAATATACGGGGTTGCACCGGAGGATGTTTTTGAAGATGCCACTCCTGCGTTCGCGGCGCTCCATCCTGAAGACCGTGACCGTGTGCATGAAACCATACAGGCGTCGGGGCAGTCACTCGCGCTTTGGCATGACGAGTACCGAGTGCAGTTTCCAGACGGTCGGGTGATCTGGGTCGAAGGCGAGGCATCGCCTGAAGCCATGCCTGATGGGAGCATTCTCTGGCACGGCTATATCCATGATGTCACCTCACGCAAAAGATCCGCGGAAGAGCTTCGCCTTGCGGCTAAAGTTTTTGCGCACGCAGGAGAGGGCATCCTCGTTACCGACGCGCAGGCCCACATTGTCAACGTCAACCGGGCGTTTACCGTGATCACCGGTTATGCGCGGGAGGAAGTATTGGGCCAGACACCCCGTCTACTCCAGTCCGATCACTATGACGATGAGTTTTATCAGACCGTTTGGCAGGCTGTGCGTGAGCACGACTATTGGCACGGAGAGCTCTGGTGCCGGCGCAAGAACGGCAGTCAGTTTGCCGCGCTACTGACGATCAGTGCAGTCCCGGATATGCAGGGCCATATCGAGCATTACGCAGCCATGTTCTCCGACATCACGGCGCTGAAGGAGAACCAGCGACAGCTTGAACGCGTTGCTCATTACGACCTGCTCACCGGCTTGCCCAATCGACTATTGCTTGGAGACCGCCTTAAGCAGGCCATTGGTCAGACACGTCGGCGTGGCATGCACCTGGCGGTTGTCTTTATCGATCTGGATGGATTCAAGAAGGTCAACGACCAGCACGGCCACGCAGTCGGCGACAAATTGCTGTCCGTCCTGTCCAGGCGTATGACGCAGGTGTTGCGCGAAGACGATACCTTGGCCCGTCTTGGTGGTGATGAGTTTGTCGCTATTCTGGTCGACCTGCCGGATATTTCCATCAGCGTACCGATTCTCGATCGCCTGATCGAGGTGGCTGCACAGCCCGTACCGATTGGTGACGCACTGTGCGAGGTGAGCGCGAGTATCGGTGTGAGCTACTACCCGCAAGGCGAAGATATCGACGCCGACCAACTGCTGCGGCAGGCAGATCAGGCTATGTATCGTGCCAAGCAAGCCGGCAAGAATCGATATCACGTTTTCGATACGGAGAAGGATCGTACGCTGCGCACCCGTCACGAAGGATTTGACAGCATAGAGAATGCACTTGCCAATGGGCAGTTTCTGCTTTATTTCCAACCTAAGGTCAACATGCGCACCGGTGAGGTGCTGGGCGCCGAAGCCTTGATCCGCTGGCAACATCCGACGCGTGGCTTGTTATCTCCTGCCTCCTTCATACCCATCATTGAGAACCATCCGCTCGGGATTGACGTGGGGCAATGGACCATCGAGGCTGCGCTGACCCAGATCGAAGTTTGGCGCAAGGCCGGCCTTCATGTCCCGATCAGCGTGAATATCGGTGTGCGGCACTTGCTGCAACCGGACTTCATCATGCATCTACGGGGTATGTTGTCACGACATCCCGGCGCCCAACCGCAAGACCTTGAACTGGAAATCCTCGAAACCAGCGCCGTGGAGGACTTCGTTCAAGTGTCTCAGTTGATGGCGCTGTGCGAGAGGATGGGATTGCGTTTTGCCCTCGACGATTTCGGCAGCGGCTATTCATCGCTGACCTATCTGAAGCGCCTGCCCGCGCACCTGCTCAAGATCGACCAAGGTTTTATACGCGACATGCTCGAGGATCCGGACGATATCGCCATCCTGGATGCGCTACTGGCACTGGCAAGGTCGTTTGGCAGGAACTGCATCGCGGAGGGAGTCGAATCCATTCGGCATGGTGAAATGCTGCTGCGTATGGGATGCGAGTGGGGCCAGGGTTATGCCATCGGGCATCCGATGCCGGCGCATGAATTCGAGCAATGGCTACACACCTCGCAGGTACCCTTATCCTGGAAGGGATTCAAACCTGACAGTCGCTCCGCGCTGCCCGTGCCGTTCACATACGTCGACCACCGGGTCTGGATTTCCCAGATGATCGACTATCTGTCAGGCAAGGCCCAAGTGCCCCCTCAATCCGAAACACTCCAATACTGGCGGGATCAAAGTGGCCGCCCTACGTTCTTCGGCAAGGATCCTGATGATCAGGTCGATGTCCTGCATCAGAGCATCCAGCAGTTAGCGCACACCCTGAGTGAAATGAAAAATGCCGGCCGTGTCGAGGCATTGAGGGCTGGCATCGACAAGTTGCAACATTTGCAGGCGGATCTGCTGGGATTGCTGCCGCCAGACCAGAAGCCGGATTGATGCCATGCATGGGACAAAGGGTTGACGTGCAAGAGGCTGATCCACCCATCGGCGGCGCCACGGGCGCGCAGGACATTATGCGCTGGGTGGCTTCGCAATTGCCTCGGCAATCCAGGTGTAATCGAGTCGTCTTCTCGGACTCCCCGTTCCATTAACGTTTCATTGAAAGAGAGAGCAACGCTTATGCATAAAGAATCTGGCCACACGGCCCTTGACGAGATGCGCTCCCAGTGGCGGTTGATGACGGTTTACGAGCGCTTCGAGCAGGTCGTCGCCCTCGTTCTGTCGGCGGTAATTGCCGTCATCATCGTGGTGTCGCTGTTCCAGCTCATCGCCATCGTCTTCACGCTGCTGGTCCTCGATGCCTTCAATCCCCTGGATCACAAGGTATTCCAGAGTGTGTTCGGCATGATCATGACGCTCTTGATCGCGATGGAGTTCAAGCATTCCATTGTTCGCGTGGCGCTGCGTCGGGACAGCATCATCCAGGTCAAGACCGTGATCCTCATCGGTCTGATCGCGCTGGCGCGCAAGTTCGTGATCCTTGACCCCGAGGCGAGCCCCGCAAAGATAGCCGCGCTGGCAGGCGCCACGCTGGCTCTGGGTGCGACCTACTGGCTGCTGCGCAAGCGCGGCGACCGCGCCGCCGAGACCTCTGAGCATGACCCGTCATCATCCCAGTGATCCGCGCACGGCGCTGTTGCAACACCGCTGGCTCAACAGCCTGCAGACCGGGCTGTTGGTCCTGACCCTGGTCGGGATCGCAGCCGCAGCAGGGAGACTGCCGTTTGGGGAAGGCGGCCTGTGGCTCGCGCTGTTTGCCGTTGCAGGTGCGTTGCTGCTGGAACCGGTAGCCGCGTCGGCGCTGAGCTTGCGCCTGTACCGCGTACGGGCCTTGCACCCGCAAGAAGCCCACGAGATGTGGGCCCTGTTGCGCGAGCTGCCCGCCCGTGCCGGTTTGCCCGCCACGCCGGTGCCGCACTATGTGCCCAGTGCCGTCGTCAACGCCTTCGCCACCGGATCGAAGCAGGAGGCATCGATCGCCCTCACCGATGGCCTGCTGCGCAGCCTGAGCCCACGCGAGCTGGCGGGTGTGCTCGCGCACGAGATCGCGCACATCGCCAGTGAGGATCTGCGCGTCATGGGGCTGGCGGATTCCGTCAGTCGCTTCACGAGCCTACTGGCCCTTATGGGACAGATCGCGATCCTGCTGAGCCTGCCCGCGCTGCTGGTTGGCGCGGCGGAGGTCTATTGGCCTGGTTTATTGTTATTGGCCGCATCGCCCCAGCTGGCCCTGCTCGCACAGCTCGGCTTGTCTCGCGTGCGTGAGTTCGACGCTGACCGCCTCGCTGCGGAACTGACTGGCGACCCGCAGGGGCTGGCGTCCGCGCTGGCGAAAATCGAGCGGGTCAGCCGCTCCTGGCGCGCCTGGTTGTGGCCGGGATGGGGCAATCCCGAACCCTCCTGGTTGCGCACGCATCCGGCCACGCAAGAACGCATCTCACGCCTACTGACGTTGGCGCCTGGGCCAGCATCAGCGTTGCCACTCCACGCGCCCCATTTCTTGCCGGAATCCGCTTTGACGCCGCGCCCACCGCGCTGGCGCCCGAGCGGGCTGTGGCGCTGATTGCCTATCAACAGGAGACTTCTCATGGCCTACCCCGACCCGTACCAACGTCCCGCGCCGGACCACTTCATCCGGCGTTGGCTCTTCATCACCGTCTGTATTGCCGCGCTCATGCTGCTGTGGCAGTTCCTGCCCGCCATCGAGGCCTGGTTCAGTCCGCGCGAGGCGGCAGATCGCACCGTGACGGCGCGTGGCGATCTGGCGGCGGACGAGAAAGCCACCATCGAACTGTTCGAAGAATCGCGCGCTTCGGTGGTCTACATCACCACCGCGCAGCTGGTGCGCGACGTCTGGACTCGCAATGTCTTTTCCATGCCGCGCGGCACCGGTTCGGGCTTTGTCTGGGACGATGCCGGCCACGTCGTCACCAACTTCCACGTCATCCAGGGTGCTTCTGAAGCCACGGTCAAACTCGCCGATGGCCGCGACTACCAGGCCGCGCTGGTGGGGACGAGCCCAGCGCACGACATCGCCGTGCTCAAGATTGGCGTCGGTTTCAAGCGCCCGCCGGCCGTGCCGGTCGGCACCAGTGCCGACCTCAAGGTGGGCCAGAAGGTGTTCGCTATCGGCAACCCCTTCGGCCTGGACTGGACGCTCACCACCGGCATCGTCTCCGCGCTCGACCGCTCGTTACCCGGAGAAGCGGGCGGCCCGGCCATCGATCACCTGATCCAGACCGACGCCGCCATCAACCCTGGCAACTCCGGTGGGCCGCTGCTCGATTCGGCAGGAAGGCTCATCGGCATCAACACGGCGATCTATAGCCCCTCCGGCGCCTCGGCCGGGATTGGTTTCGCCGTGCCGGTGGACACCGTCATGCGCGTAGTCCCGCAACTCATCAAGACCGGTAAGTACATCCGTCCGGCGCTGGGCATTGAGGTGGACGAACAGCTCAATCAGCGCCTGCTGGCGCTGACTGGAACCAAGGGCGTGTTCGTGTTGCGTGTTACCCCTGGTTCGGCAGCGCACAAGGCCGGCCTCGCGGGTGTCGAAGTCACGCCGCAAGGCATCGTGCCGGGCGACCGCATCATCGATGTTGATGGCCAGGCGACGGACGATGTGGCCAAGCTGCTCGCGCGGCTAGACGACAGGAAGGTCGGCGATGTGGTGGTCTTGTCAGTGGAGCGGGCCGGCAAATCGCGCGAGGTGCGTGTGGAGCTGCAACCCGGGAATTGATTGAACTGAACCTGTGGATCAGGCGGTAGTGCAGCGTCGCGGCGATTGAGGTTCTCAGGTCTTCGGCCAGGTAGCGTTCCGCCTCAACCTCCGTAATTTTCGGATGCGATCTGCCTATCCGAATAGGCAAGCATGCAACGCCGGAACCTCTTGCCAATCATCGAAGGAGAAAGCGAGGCGCAATCCGCATGAGGTGGACGCAGGCCAGGAACGAGGCAAACAGGAGGCCGCATTGGAACTCAGACTACTGCGCTATTTCGTTGCGGTCGCGGAAGAACTGCATTTCGCGCGAGCGGCCGAGCGCCTTGGCGTAGAACAATCGCCTGTGTCGCGCGCAATGCGAAATCTCGAAGCCACGCTCGGCGTGCAGTTGTTCGACCGCAGCGCGCACCAGACGCGACTGACCTGGGCCGGTCAAGTGTTCCTCGGTGAGTGCCGGCGCGTGCTGGCCACCGTGGAGCAGGCGGTGAGTGCCGCAAAGGCGGCGGCGCAGGGCTATCAGGGTTATCTGCGCATCGCCATCTGCGACAGCTTGGCGCAGCCCCACATTGCCACCTTGCTGGCGCGCAGCCGCGAGGAAGAGCCCGAACTGGAGATTCGCGTCTTCGAGCTGCCTTTCGCGCAGCAGCTCAAGGGCCTGCACAACGATCTGCTGGACATCGGTTTTGCGCTGTCGGACGCGGTGAGCGAAGGCCTTGTCGCCGAGCCCGTGTGGACCGATCCTCTGTCGGTGATCGTGCCCGTGCGCCACCCCTTGTTGGCGCACGCGGAAGTGCCATTGGATGAAGCCTTGAAGTTTCCGTTGGTACTGTGCCATCCGGACGCGGGATCGGGCTGCCACCACCAGATCCAGGCGGTGCTTCAAGGTGCGTCCAAGCCGCTCAAGCTGGTAGATCAGGTGACGAGCCTAGGCGTGATGCTGACTCTGGTCGGTGCCGGTTATGGCCTAGGTTTCGCCATTGCCTCGCAGGTGCAGACCCTGAACCGCCCCGACATAACCGTTCGCCCCTTGGCCGGCACGCCGCCCATGCTGTCCACCTACCTGCTGCGCCGCAGCGCCGAACCCTCTGAGCCCATGAAGCGGTTTCTGCAGCGCGCCCGCGAGGAGTTCCTGCCAAAGGGAGATGAACCGGCCTCGTGACGTTGAGCGCTCGGGTACATTGGCTACTGCTGGCTGTCCATGGCTCGCACTGGACTTGCTCGGAGCGCGCGTTGACCAAGCGTGGTTTTTCAGTCCATAATTATGTCCATCTCGGTTCGCCGAGTGCGGAAAACTCGTTATCAATCAACGAGTTGGGAACACGATGATGTTCCCATCACCCGCTCCATATCAGATTCCAGCAGGTCGTTGATCTGCAAGTAAAAAAGCCAACCTCAGCGGGTTGGCTTTTTTGTTGTCTGGTCGATATCTGGTCGGAGGTGAGTCAGGGCCTTCGCACTTTAGTCATGATTCGGCTTGATCCCTAGTATCGCCATACTGTAGCCGTCGTCCCAAGAAGCCAACTTACGTTTCTTGGCTAGACTGATCTTGCCGAAGGAGGCCGTGGCGGTCTCAATCTTCAGCAGGTTGAGCACGTCCGCTTCAAGCGTGACAGATTTTCGGCTGCGTGGTCCTTGCGTACCGTGGCTGCATCCTCGCAGAAGTTCACGTCGAGCATCCAATGGACGCCATTTTCGATTCCCCAGTGCGCTCTGACCGCCTTGGCGAGCTCCACGGCCGACATCATCCTGGACGAGATGTTGTATTGACCCAGCAAATCCTGCACAGGTCACGCTGCTAAAGCGAATGCTTCAGCGGGTGTCTTCATCTCCAGCGCCTGATGCGGCCGCTGGTGGTTGTAGAACTGGATCCAGTCGCCAATGACGCGGCTGGCGTGTTGCAGGGTTTCAAAGCGGTGGCGATGGATGCACTGCTCTTTCAGCGTTCGGATCATCCGCTCCACCAGGCCGTTCTGCTGCGGGGTGTAGGGCGTGATGAACTCCTGCTTCAGACCATAGCTCTTGACTAGTGCCGTGTAGCTCCGGCTGGTGAAGACCAGACCGTTGTCCGAACGGAGCAGGAAGGGCTCCTTCACGCGCCCCAGCGTGCCAAAGCGGGC
>NZ_MWUM01000140.1 GCF_002028455.1 Zoogloea sp. LCSB751
CAGCTTCGCCCAGAGAGCTCTGGCTTTGCTTTCTCCAATACCTTTGAAGTCACTTTCTTTTGCGATAAATTGAATGAGTTGTTCACCTGTTTCAGGCAAACTACACACGATGTGCTCAGGTAACTCATAGGTATGCTGCTGCATCACATAATCACCCGTTTCCATTTCTTCTATTAAACGATGGCCTTTAACCGTCCAGTGTTGGCCGAGGGCTGGTTGAACGGGGATGGCATCTGGATCAGCTTTGATGGTGACGTAATACTTGCCGCTATGGGTTTTGT
>NZ_MWUM01000141.1 GCF_002028455.1 Zoogloea sp. LCSB751
TAAGCGATAAAGTGCGAGTCACGCACTTTATCTTTTGCCAAATTTTACTGACCTGGCCAGTAGTCGCGAATGTCCGACAAGGGGCGGTATAAGGTCAGTACCACATCGGTATTGCCACCCTCATACACTTCAACTTCTACTGCGCGGCTTTCGTCATCATCGAGCAGCAAATAATATTCGAAGGGTTCACCGCTGGCACCATTGGCATCCTGCGGCGGTTTAAGTCCTCGATAATCTTCACGGTGGAAGTAGCCAAAGAGTGCAAAACTCACTTGGTGGT
>NZ_MWUM01000142.1 GCF_002028455.1 Zoogloea sp. LCSB751
TGCAAGCTGTTTAAGGGCTCTGCAACTCTGATTGCTGAAGCGATTCGCCATGATATTTTGGCCGAAACAGGGCTTACTGCTTCGGCTGGCGTTGCTCCTGTTAAATTCCTCGCCAAGGTGGCCTCTGACTTAAATAAACCTAATGGTTTGTATGTTATTTCGCCCGACAAGGTTCCTGAGTTCATTAAAACCTTATCCCTACGTAAGATCCCCGGTGTGGGGAAAGTCACCGCAGAAAAACTTTCCTCTTTGGGGTTAAATACTTGCGGCGATATACAAA
>NZ_MWUM01000143.1 GCF_002028455.1 Zoogloea sp. LCSB751
GCCCTGGGGGTGCTTCTTGCCGACCAGGGGTTCGTTGCTGGCGGGCACCAGCTTGGTGCGGATCAGCCACTTGGGATCCTTGTGCTTGCCAACCGCCTTGCCGGTCTGGTACTCGTTGATCTTGATGGTCTTGATCATCTGGGCCATGAAGTCCTTGGTCAGGGCCTTCTGCGCCTCGCTGGTCTGGTCGATGACGATGGGGGCCACGTACCAGGTCTGGAGGGCTTGCGCCTTGGGGGCCGCCGGAGCGGTTTGTGCCATGGCGAGCGGGCTGAGCAGG
>NZ_MWUM01000144.1 GCF_002028455.1 Zoogloea sp. LCSB751
GCCGGCCATAAAAAAAGACAGCCTTGGCTGTCTTTTTTCACTGTGGGCAAGGGATCAGTAGAAGATCCGCTCACCCCGTTCGCTCATCTTGAGCCACACCGGCTTGGTGCTGGTCTTGCTCCAGATCCGGTGCAGGTAGCTGTAGAAGCGGGCGCGATCGCGGCGAAACAGCATCACCGGGAAGGCGAGCAGACCCACCATCAATACGAAGATGCGGCGAAGGATTATCTGAGTCAGAGAGAAGGGATGAAACATGATTTAACGCCTCACTGGTAAGACC
>NZ_MWUM01000145.1 GCF_002028455.1 Zoogloea sp. LCSB751
TTTGTCAGGCTTGCAGGTTTTGGTGGTCTGATGGTCTGTCTTGATGAGCTGGTTAACCTCTACAAGCTAGCGAACACACAGGCTCGTAATGCCAACTATGAGCAGATCCTACGTATCCTAAATGATTCCCTGCAGGGGTCATCCGAGGGACTTGGTTTCATATTGGGTGGCACCCCCGAGTTTTTGATGGACACTCGCCGAGGCCTATTCAGCTATCCAGCCTTGCAGTCCCGACTGGCCGAGAACTCATTTGCTAAAACCGGGCTAGTGGATCTTTCAG
>NZ_MWUM01000146.1 GCF_002028455.1 Zoogloea sp. LCSB751
AGCTGGCCGACGGCGGAGGTGGAGCCCTCGACGACACCCATGTCGAGGACCTTCTGCATGTCCTCCGCGGACTCCCAGGTCGAGGTGTTGACCATCCGCGCGCCGGTGTCGGTCGCGGTGATCTCGACGATCATCCGCGACTCCGGGGCGCTGTCGACGGGGTTGCCCTCGGCGTCGGCGAAGAAGTCCTTGAGCTCGAGGCGGCCCGGCTCGTCGACGGAGATGACCTCCCAGCCGCCGCCGAACGTCTCCCCCTCGGGGCTGGTCATGTGGTACTTGA
>NZ_MWUM01000147.1 GCF_002028455.1 Zoogloea sp. LCSB751
TGTTTTTTCTCAACACACGATCAGATGATTCCATCAACTTGGAATATGATCCTTGCGTTACATTGTGTCGTTCACCTGCTTGATCAATCGCATCATCAAACTGTATATCTGCATTGCTAAACATAGAAAATGTTTCTTCAGCAGTTGATAATGGCTCACTCGCAAGCGCTAATATTTTCTCTTCATTTGTTGATAGTGTATATGGTTTATCTTTTAAGATATTAATTAAATTAAATTCAAATGACTGTAATCCTTCATGTGACTCAATCATTTCCTTCA
>NZ_MWUM01000148.1 GCF_002028455.1 Zoogloea sp. LCSB751
GCGCGATTTGGCGAATATCAATATTTTGTGCCTGCTCAACAACAGACTCTAAAATACCAAAGTCAAAGTTTTCTTCTTCTGCTTCGATACGCGCTTTGACCGCTTTCACCGTTGGGCTTTTCGAAATCACACCACAATATTCCGGCATGGTTTTCGCGAAATCTTCAGTACCAATTTGGCGAGCCAGTTTAATAATGTGTTCTTTATCATGGGATATCAGCGGCCTTAATACTAAGGTATCAGACGCATTATCAATCAAACGTAAGTTTGTTAAGGTTT
>NZ_MWUM01000149.1 GCF_002028455.1 Zoogloea sp. LCSB751
TATTGCAGAAGGTCTGGCACGTTTTGAACGTGCCGTGGCGAGCATCGCCGCTGCCTAAGGACCAAAGGAGTGCTGAATTTTATTCGCACTCCTTTTTTGTCAGGGAATTCTTGCAGATATCATTCCTGTCTTTTGAAGATAGGCGCATTGGTGCACTGCAAGCTTAAGTGAGGAGACACTAAGATGTTAATCATACGTCCTATTCGGGCTGGCGACTTTGAATCTCTATACCAAATTGCCGAAGAGTCTGGTCATGGTTTTACCTCATTGCCAGTCAAT
>NZ_MWUM01000014.1 GCF_002028455.1 Zoogloea sp. LCSB751
TCTGGAGCGGCAGAAGAGTCTCGAACTCTCGACCTCAACCTTGGCAAGGTTGCGCTCTACCAACTGAGCTACTGCCGCGTGACAGACCGCCATTATAGGCAAAATTTCTTGTCTGTCAAATTAAATCCGAAATTGTTTATCGACTACGTTTCATTAGTTCGGGCCAGGCGCAGCGCATGTAGTACCCCATGGACCACAGGGTCAGCACTGCCGCCACGTAGATCAGCAAGGTTCCCAAACTCATGCTGTCGAAGCCAAAGAGTGGCGCCTGGAACAGCAACAGCGGAATCGCCGACATCTGGGCCGCCGTCTTGAGCTTGCCGACGAAGGCCACCGCAACGCTGCCGGCCGCGCCGACCTTGGCCATCCATTCGCGCAGCGCCGAGATGGTAATCTCCCGCCCGATGATGACCAGTGCGATCAGCGAATCGACGCGGCCAAGATGCACCAGCACGATCAGCGCCGCCGCCACCATCAGCTTGTCGGCCACCGGATCCAGGAAAGCGCCAAAGGCCGACGTCTGCCCCAGGCTGCGCGCCAGGTAGCCGTCGAACCAGTCGGTGACCGCCGCGGCGACGAAGGTCAGCGTGGCCACCAGGTTCTTGTCCTCCGGGGACATCACGTTTTCGGGAAGGTAATAGATGCCGACGAAAAACGGGATCAGGGCAATGCGTGCCCAGGTAAGCGAATTGGGAATATTGAAGAGCATGTCGGCGTTCACTGGCTATCGCAGCGAATTGTATATCTGTTCTGCCAAGTGCCGGTTGATACCCTCGACACGACAGAGGTCTTCCACCGTGGCATTGCGCACACCGTCCATGCCGCCGAAGGCGGCCAGCAGCTTGCGCCGCCGCGTCGGGCCGACGCCGGCGATGTCTTCGAGGCGCGAAGTGTTGCGCGTTTTGGCCCGCCGGGCGCGGTGGCCGGTGATCGCGAAGCGGTGGGCTTCGTCGCGGATTTCCTGGATCAGGTGCAGCGCCGGTGCATCGGGACGCAGGTGCACGGGTTCGCGACCGTCGGGGAAGACCAGCTCTTCGAGGCCCGGCTTGCGGCTTTCGCCCTTGGCGACGCCGAACATCGTGATGGCTTCCAGGCCGAGTTCAGCCAGCACTTCCCTGGCGACGCCCATCTGCCCCTTGCCGCCGTCGATGAGGATCAGGTCCGGCTGCACGCCCTCCCCGGCGGCCACCTTCTCGTAGCGCCGGGTCAGGGCTTGGCGCATCGCCGCATAGTCGTCGCCGGGGGTGATGCCGCTGATGTTGTAACGGCGGTATTCGGACTTCTTCATCGCCTTGCCGTCCCACACCACGCAGGAAGCCACCGTGGACTCGCCCATCGTGTGGGAGATGTCGAAGCACTCGATACGGTTCGGCGTGTCGGCCAGCCCCAGCGCATCGCGCAGGGCGTCGAGGCGTTGCTCGCCGCGGGCGGACTCCTGCTCCCGTGCCAGCAAGGCGAGGCCGGCGTTGTTCTCGGCCATGCCCATCCAGGCCCGCTCGTTCTCGTAGCGCGCCGCCATTACCGCGACCTTGCCCTCGACAACCTCTTCGAGAGCCTCCTTGACGGTGGCCGGCTCGAGATTGACGAGGATCTTTCCGGGCAACGGCTGATCCAGATAGTGCTGCTCGACGAAGGCCACCAATGCATCCAGCGGCGTACAGCCCTGGGCGTTGCTGGGGAACAGCGGCCGGTCGCCGAGGTGACGGCCACCGCGAATCATCGCCAGGTTGACGCATACCATGCCGCCCCGCTCCACCGCTGCCACCACATCCACGTCCTCGTCCTTGGCGCTCTCGACGAACTGCTTGTGCAGCACCGCCTGCAGGTTGCGGATCTGATCGCGGTACATCGCCGCCTTCTCGAAGGCCAGCGCATCGGAGGCTTCCAGCATGCGTTTCGACAGGTCGTCGATCACCTCGGTATGGCGGCCGTTGAGAAACAGGCTGGCCGTCTGCACGTCGGACGCGTAGGCCTCCTTATCGATGAGTCCGACGCAGGGCCCGGTGCAGCGCTGGATCTGGTGCAGCAGGCAGGGCCGCGAGCGGTTGCTGAAGGTGGAGTCCTCGCAGGTGCGCAGGCGGAAGATCTTCTGCATCAGGTGCAGGCTCTCGCGCACCGCCCAGCTGTTGGGAAAGGGCCCGAAGTAGCGCACGCCCTTGGCGAAGCCACCCCGGTGGTAATAGATCTGCGGGAAGTCGCCGCCGGACAGCGCGATGTAGGGATAGGACTTGTCGTCCCGGAACAGGATGTTGTACTTCGGCCCGAGGCTCTTGATGAGGTTGTTCTCGAGGATCAGCGCCTCGGCCTCAGAGCGGGTGGCGGTGGTGTCCACCCGCTGCACCTGGCTCACCATGATGGCAATGCGTGGGCTCAACTGGGTACGCTGGAAATAGGACGACACCCGCCGCTTGAGGTTCTTGGCCTTGCCGACGTAAAGCACCGCCTCGTCGACACCGATCATGCGATAGACCCCGGGCTCCTCGGTCAGGGTGCGCAGAAAAGCCTTGGCGTCGAAGCTCATCGCAAGGGTCCGGATCAGGCCAGCGCCAGGATGGCGTCGCGGGCGGCGCGGTAATCGGTCCAGTCGGCCAGCTCGGCCGGCGTCGCCGGGGCGCTGCCGGCCCGCGGACGCAGCGCGGCAATGCGCGCGGCGCTGTCGGCATCGACCACCGGGTGCCACGCGTCGAGCAGACGCACGGCCAGTTCGGGGCGGTTGCACACCAGGACCATGTCGCAGCCGGCGCCATGGGCGGCTTCGGCACGGGCCACGATGTCGCCGGCCACGCTGGCGCCCTCCATCGTCAGGTCGTCACTGAAGATCACGCCACCGAAGCCGACGCGCTTACGCAGCACGTCCTGCAGCCAGAAGGGCGAGAAGCCGGCCGGACGCGCATCGATGTTGCGGTAGATCACGTGGGCCGGCATCACACCGCCCAGCTCACCGGCCAGTTGCAGGAAAGGCTGCACGTCCTCGGCCCACACGGCATCGAAGCTGCGCTCGTCCACCGGGATCGCCACGTGGGAATCCGCCTCCACCGCACCATGCCCCGGAAAATGCTTGCCGACCGCCTTCATGCCCGCTGCGACCAGGCCGCCGACGACGGCACGGGCGAGCTCGGTGGCAACCTCCGGCTGGCGGTGGAAGGCGCGGTCGCCGATCACCGTGCTGACGCCGTAATCCAGATCGAGGACCGGCGCGTAGCTCAGGTCCACGTCATGGGCGCGCAGCTCGGCGGCCAGCACCAGGCCGGCTTGGCGGGCCGCAGCGCGAGCGGCTGCGGGGTCGCTATCCCACAGCTCACCGAAACGGCGCATCGCCGGCAGGCGCGTGAAGCCCTCACGGAAACGCTGCACGCGCCCGCCTTCGTGGTCCACCGAGATCACCAGGCCGGGGCGTACCGCGCGGATCGCCGCGGTCAGCGCCCGCAGCTGTTCCGGCTCGGCGTAATTGCGGGCGAACAGGATCACACCGCCGACCAGCGGGTGCTGCAGGATCTCCCGCTCCTCGGCGGTGACTTCGTGCCCGACCACGTCGAGCATGATCGGGCCGGGCTGGGCGTGGGATGGCTTCATGGTTTCTCGATGACAGCAAAGGCGACGACGTAATCGGTTTCGTCGGAAAGACTCAGATGGGCCACCAGCCCACGCTCGCGCAGGTAGTCCGCCAGTGCAGGGCTGTATTCGAACACCGGCTTGCCCAGCGCATCGTGGCCGACCCACAGCGCATGCAGCGTGGCCGGCGCGGCAACGCCAGTACCAAGGGCCTTGCCGAAGGCCTCCTTGGCGGCAAAGCGCTTAGCCAGCAGACGGGCCGGGGCTCGCGCCTGAGTGAAGACGTCCCGTTCCACTTCAGCCAGGATGCGCGCGGCAAAGCGCTCGCCGTGGCGCGACAGGGCCTCCTCCATTCGGGCGACCCGCACGATGTCGGTGCCGACGCCGTAGATCACGGCCGTACGCCGCGCTCCGCGGCTTCCCGCATCAGGCGTTTCATTTCGCGCACCGCCTCGCGCAGGCCGGTGAACACCGCGCGGCTGACGATGGAGTGGCCGATATGCAGTTCGCGGATGCCCTGCAGGCGGGCGATCGGCTGGATGTTGTAGTAGTTGAGGGCATGGCCGGCGTTGAAGCGCAGGCCGAGGCCACGGATCGCCTCCCCCGCCGCGGCGATCTTGGCGATCTCGGCCAGCACGGCCGGGCTTTCCGCGTCCCGGCCGGCGGCATGGAAGGCGTGGGCATAGGGCCCGGTGTGGATCTCGCAGACCCGCGCACCGATGCGTGCGGCGGCCTCCACCTGGGCCGGCTCCGCATCGATGAAGACACTGACGATGATGCCTTGGTCGGACAGGCGGGCGACCGCCTCCTTCAGGCGAGCCTCTTGAGACACGATGTCGAGGCCGCCTTCAGTCGTCACCTCATGGCGACCTTCCGGCACGAACATCGCCATTTCCGGCTTGATGTCGCAGGCGATGCCGACCATCTCGTCGGTCGCGGCCATCTCGAGATTGAGCTTGATCTGCGTAAGCTCGCGCAGCTTGCGCACGTCGGCGTCCTGGATGTGGCGGCGGTCTTCGCGCAGGTGCACGGTGATACCATCGGCGCCGCCCAGGTGGGCTTCGACGGCCGCCCAACAGGGGTCGGGCTCCCAGGTGCGGCGCGCCTGGCGCAGGGTGGCAACGTGGTCGATATTGACGCCGAGTTCGATCAAGACGGATCTCCGGGAAAGGCCAAAAGTTCGGTGAAGACGCGGCGGGACTGCAGCACCTGCCCGCCAAGGTAATACTGGATCAGGCGGCGCATCAGGGCCTTGCTCTGGGCGAGGGTCTCCGGATTGCGGAAATTGCCCTGCGTCATGTCGATGAGCGTGCGCCCGCTGACGGTCACGGCGTCGTCGGCGACTTCGTCACCCACCAGCACCACACCTCGTTCGATTATATAAGTGTAGAAAGCGCCGGGCCGAACCGGCGTCCCGTCCTGCTCCATGTCCAGGCTGAGGCCGTAGCCGAGCTCCTGCAGCAGGGCCAGCTCGAAGCGGCGCAGCACGACTTCCTGGGATTCGTTGGCAGCCAGCGCCCGCAGCGCCTCGCCGTAGGCCTTGTGGAGCACCGGGTGGGCGTCCTCCCGCGGCAGCAGGCGCATCAGCAGTTCGTTGGCGTAATAGGCGCACAGCAGAGCCTGGCCACCCAGCAAGGGCTGGCCGCCCTGCCATTCGGCGCGCACCAGGGTCTTCATCTCGCCACCGCCGCTCCAGTCGATCAGCAGCGGCTGAAAGGCCATCAGCACGCCGCGCAGCTGGGACATCGGCCGCCGCGCGCCCTTGGCAACGAGGCCGACGCGGCCGTAGTCGCGGCTGAACACCTCGACGATAAGGCTGGTCTCCCGGTAGGGATAGCTGTGCAGCACGAAACCCGGCTGCTGGTCGACGCGCGGCCTGGCGCTCACGGGGAAAGCAGCTTATTCGTAGCCGAGGCTCTTCAGAGCCCGTTCGTCGTCGGCCCAGCCGCTCTTCACCTTGACCCACACTTCCAGGAAGACCTTGGACTCGAAGAGCTTTTCCATCTCGACGCGGGCTTCGGTGGCGATACGCTTGAGGCGCTCGCCGCCCTTGCCGATCACCATCGCCTTGTGGGGCGCCTTGTCGACGATCACCGCCGCGTTAATGCGGCGCAGGCCGGGCTCGGCCTCGAACTTCTCGATCTCCACCGCGATGCCGTAGGGCAGCTCTTCGCCGAGCTGGCGGAACAGCTTCTCGCGCAGGAATTCGGCGGCCAGGAAACGCTCGCTGCGGTCGGTGATGTCGTCCGCGTCGAAGATCGGCTCGCCTTCCGGCAGATAGGGCGCCGCCGCCTTCAGCAGCTCGTCGGTATTGCGGCCCTTCTCGGCGCTGACCGGCACGATCTCGGCAAACGGATAGATAGCGCTCACCTTCTGCAGGAAAGGCAGCAGGCGCGTCTTGTCCTCCAGCATGTCCACCTTGTTGACGACCAGGATCACCTTGGCGCCTTCCGGCAGCAGTTTGACGACCTGCTCGTCCTCGGCACCGTAACGGCCGCTCTCGATGACGAACAGAACCAGGTCCACGTCGGACAGCACCTGGGTGACGGTGCGGTTCATGGCCCGGTTGAGGGCATTCTTGTGGCGGGTCTGAAAGCCCGGCGTATCGACGAAAATGAACTGCGACGCGCCCTCGGTCAGCACGCCGGTAACCCGGTGGCGGGTCGTCTGCGCCTTGCGCGAGACGATGCTGATCTTCTGGCCGATCAGGCGGTTGAGCAGCGTGGACTTGCCGACGTTGGGGCGTCCGACGATGGCCACGAAGCCGGTCCGGAAAGCGGACGCGGGGGGGGATTGAATATCGGTCATTGCTTGGGTAGGAGTTCCAGCGCCCGCTGGGCGGACTGCTGTTCGGCAGCGCGGCGACTTACGCCGATGCCGCGGGTCTTGAGGCCAAGGCCGGCGACTTCGCACTCGACCTCGAATTCCTGTTGATGGGCTTCGCCCCGGGTGTCGGCGAGGGAATAGCGTGGCAGCGGCATACGCTTGCCCTGCAACCACTCCTGCAGAGCGGTCTTCGGATCCTTCAACGCACGGGCCGGATCGAGGCTGGCGATCGACGCTTCGTAGAGACGGTCGATGACGGCCTTGGCCGTCTCGAAGCCCGCATCCAGGAAGACTGCCGCAAAAATGGCCTCGAGGGCATCGGCGAGGATGGACGGGCGACGATGGCCGCCGCTCTTCAACTCCCCTTCGCCAAGGTGCAGGTAGTCGCCGAGTTTCAGCCCATCGGCCAGGCGGTGCAGGGTTTCCTGGCGGACCAGGTTGGCACGCAGGCGCGACATGTCCCCTTCGCGCAGCTCGCTGAAGCGACCGAACAGGGCCACTGCGGTGACGCAGTTGAGGACGCTGTCGCCGAGAAACTCCAGCCGTTCGTTATGGGGCGAACCGAAGCTGCGGTGGGTGAGCGCCTGCTCCAGGAGCTCGATTCGGGAAAAACGATGGCCGATGGCCCGTTGCAATGCATCCAGCTTCATGACGGATTACTTACCGGCCGAGCTGACGGAAAAGTCGACAAGCAGGCTGACGTTGGAAACCAGCGGAACCTTGCGGGAGTATTCCACGGAGATCACGATGCGGCCGTTTTCCTTGGTGATGTCGAGATCGCTGGCGGTCACGCTGGTGATCTCATCGACGATGGCCCGCTTGGAGAAATCGCTGCGCAACTGGGAGACCGACGCGTTCATCGGATCGGCACTTGACGCCACCACCGAGATCGCGCGCTTGATGCCGAAGTACTCGGTCACCACCGGCACCATCTTGAAACCCACCAGCAAACAGGCGCCCAGCAGGGCGCCGACCAGAAGCACGCCGATCAGGCTGAGGCCCGACTGTCTCTTTCGCGTCATGATCAATGGAAACTACCGATGCGTTTGAGGTCGCTGAAATTGAACCAGATAAAGAAGGCCTTGCCGACGATGTTCTCTTCCGGCACGAAGCCCCACCCCCGGCTGTCGAAGCTGCCGTCCCGGTTGTCGCCCATCATGAAGTAATGACCGGCAGGTACGGTGCAGGACACGCCGCGGCTAGTATAGGTGCAGTTTTCGCGAAACGGGTACTGGGTGATCTGGGAGACGAAAGCCGGCGCCTCGTTCTCGACGATGATGTTGTGCTCCACCTCGCCGAGCTTCTCGGTGAAGCGCGGCGAGTAGAACAGGCGGTCGGCGTGCAGGTAGTCACCCGCAGACTGCTGCGGCATGGCCTTGCCGTTGATGGTCAGCTTCTTGTCGAAATACTCCACCTTGTCGCCCGGCAGACCGACGACCCGCTTGATGTAGTCCAGCGAAGGATCACCCGGGAAACGGAAGACCATCACGTCGCCGCGCCTGGGTTCATTGACGGCGATCACCTTCTTGTTGATGACCGGCAGGCGGATACCGTAGGTCCACTTGTTCACCAGGATGAAGTCGCCGACCAACAGGGTCGGGATCATCGAGCCCGACGGGATCTTGAACGGCTCGACGACGAAGGAGCGCAGGCAGAACACCACCAGGATGACCGGGAAGAAACTCGCCCCGTACTCCACCCACCAGGGCGACTTGGCCCCGACCGCCCGCCGCTTGCTGGCCACAAAGTGATCGAGCGCCCACAAAATGCCACTGAACACCAACAGAACAAACAGAATCAACGCGAAATTCACGCCTGCACTCCTGAGCCGACCGGTGGCCGGTTATTTACCTTCATCGACCCGCAGCACGGCCAGGAAGGCCTCCTGCGGAATTTCCACGTTGCCGACCTGCTTCATGCGCTTCTTGCCCTCCTTCTGCTTCTCGAGGAGCTTCTTCTTCCGCGTGATGTCGCCGCCGTAACACTTGGCCAGCACGTTCTTGCGCAGAGCCTTGATGGTTTCCCGGGCGACGATGTTGGAACCGATGGCCGCCTGGATGGCCACGTCGAACATCTGACGCGGGATCAGCTCACGCAGCTTGGCCACCAGTTCGCGGCCGCGATACTGGGAATTGGCGCGGTGCACGATGATCGACAGCGCATCGACCTTCTCGCTGGATACCAAGACGTCGAGCTTGACCAGATCGGCGGCGCGGTATTCCTTGAATTCGTAGTCGAGCGAGGCATAGCCGCGGGAAACGGACTTCAGCTTGTCGAAGAAGTCCATCACCACTTCGTTCATCGGCATGTCGTAGATCAGCTGCACTTGGCGGCCGTGATAGAGCATGTCCACCTGCGCGCCGCGCTTCTGGTTGCACAGCGTGATCACCGGCCCCACGTATTCCTGGGGCAGGAAGATGACCGCCTTGATGATCGGCTCGCGCACCTCATCGACCTTCGACAGGTCCGGCAAGCGCGACGGGTTGGAAATCTGCTCGACCGTACCATCCTTCATCAGCACCTCGTACACCACGGTCGGCGCCGTGGTGATGAGGTTCATGTCGAACTCGCGTTCCAGGCGTTCCTGGACGATCTCCATGTGGAGCAGGCCAAGGAAGCCGCAGCGGAAACCGAAGCCCAGTGCCTGGGAGACTTCCGGCTCGAACTGCAGGGAGGCATCGTTGAGACGCAGCTTTTCCAGCGACTCGCGCAGCTGGTCGTACTCGTTGGATTCGACCGGGTACAGGCCGGCGAACACCTGTGGCTTGATTTCCTTGAAGCCGGCCAGCGGCTCGGCAGCCTTGCGATTGGCCAACGTGATCGTATCGCCGACCTTGGCCGACTTGAGTTCCTTGATGCCGGCGATGATGAAGCCCACCTGGCCCGCGGACAGACTTTCCCGCGGCAGGGACTTGGGCGTGAATACACCGACCTGCTCGCAAAGGTGCTGGGCTCCGTTGGACATGAACAGGATCCTGTCCTTCGGACGGAGGGTCCCATCCACCACCCGCACCAGCATCACCACGCCCACGTAGTTGTCGAACCACGAGTCGATGATCAAGGCCTTCAGCGGTGCGTCGGGGTCGCCCTTCGGCGGCGGAATGCGGGCGATCACGGCCTCGAGGATGTCCTCGACGCCCATGCCGGTCTTGGCCGAGCAGGGGATCGCGTCGGTCGCATCGATGCCGATGACGTCCTCGATCTCCTGCTTGGCGCCGTCGGGGTTCGCCTGGGGCAAGTCCATCTTGTTGAGGACCGGCACCACCTCGACGCCCTGGTCGAGCGCCGTGTAGCAGTTGGCCACCGTCTGGGCCTCTACCCCCTGAGAAGCGTCCACCACCAGCAGGCCGCCCTCGCAGGCCGCCAGCGAGCGGGACACTTCGTAGGAGAAGTCCACGTGTCCCGGGGTATCGATGAGATTCAGGTTGTAGATCTGGCCATCGCGGGCACGGTAGCTGAGCGCCGCAGTCTGGGCCTTGATGGTGATGCCGCGCTCGCGCTCGATGTCCATCGAGTCGAGCACCTGGGCCTCCATCTCACGCGACGAAAGGCCGCCGCAAAGCTGGATGATCCGGTCCGCCAGGGTAGATTTACCGTGGTCGATGTGGGCGATGATCGAGAAATTTCTGATGTGTTGCATGTGGGCCATGAAAAAGGGTGCCGGTGGGCACCCTGAATAAATTTTGTTTGCCTGGCAAAGACTTGGATTCTAACCGATACGCTGAAAATGAGCACGGACCGCCGCTTCATCGAGGAAGTAATGACACAGCTCAATGTTTCCCGCCAGCACCACGGGCACCTTTTCGCTCCACAACGCTTCCAGTTCGGGAAAGGCATCCACGTCCACCACCTCGATGGCGAAGTCCAGTTCCTGCCGCAACGGAGCCAGCGCATCCACCAGATCGTGGCACAAATGGCACCACTCGCGACTCAAGACAGTCAGCTTGCGTTCAGCGCTCAATCGTTCTCACCGGCACAAAGGTCTGAAAATCGCCGCGCAGGACCAGCAGGGTCACGGTCTGCCCCGGTTCGAGGGTCGCGACGATCTTGTTGAAATGCTCCACCGAGCGGATGTCGGTACGCCCACCTTTCACCACCAGCGCCAGGATCGCGTCGCCGGACTGGATCTCGGAGGCGCGCGCCGATGCGCTGCGCAGCGCATCGACGATCACACCACCACTACCGAAGCGCGCATCCCTCTTCTGCTCGGCACTCGGCTCGACGACCAGAATGCCCAGCCTGTTCGGCGAGGCATCCGCCCGCGTGACCTTGGCAGCCACCTTGCGGGCCTTATCGTCGGGCAACTCGGCCACCACCACGGACAGATCACGGGTCGCGCCCTTGCGCCACACCTGCAGCGGAACCTTATTACCCGGCCGGGTACTGCCGACGGCCCGCGGCAGATCGCCCGACACACCGATCGTCCGGCTGTCGAAACGCAGGATGATGTCGCCCTGCTCGATACCGGCTTTCTCGGCAGGGCTACCCTTTTCCACGGAACTGACCAGCGCACCGACCGGTTTGCCGAGTCCGAAGCTGTCGGCCAGCTCGCGGGACACTTCTTGGATGACGACGCCGACGCGGCCGCGCTGCACGCGGCCATTGCTGCGCAACTGCCCCTGCACTTCCATCGCCACATCGATGGGGATGGCAAAGGACAAGCCCATGAAGCCACCGGTGCGGCTGTAGATCTGGGAATTCATCCCGACGACCTCGCCCTTCATATTGAACAGCGGCCCGCCCGAATTGCCTGGATTGATCGCCACGTCCGTCTGGATGAAGGGGACGAAGCTCTCCTGTGGCAAAGAGCGCCCCTTTGCGCTGACGATGCCGGCGGTGACCGAGTTCTCGAAGCCGAATGGCGCGCCAATGGCCACGACCCAGTCGCCGACCCGCAACTTGGCCGGATCACCGAGCGTCACTTTGGGCAGTCCGGTCGCCTCGATCTTAAGCAGCGCCACGTCGCTGCGCGGATCGGCCCCCATCAGGCGGGCCCGGAACTCGCGCTTGTCGGTGAGCTTGACGATGATTTCGTCGGCACCTTCAACGACGTGCGCATTGGTCAGCACATAGCCGTCCGCAGACACGATGAAACCCGAACCGAGGGAGCGATTGTCCGGTTCTATCCGCGGGGCCCCCGGATGACGGGGCACGAAACGCCGGAAGAAATCGAACATCGGGTCATCGTCATCGAAGCTCGGGACAGGCCCTTTCCCCTGGCGTACCGCCTGGGTAGTGCTGATGTTGACGACCGACATCCCCTGACGCTCGGCCAGCTCGGCAAAATCCGGCAGATCGCGGGACAACGCACTCCCCGGTAGCCCCCAGCAGAGCAGGCATCCTGCCACCAGCAAGGCACGGCAATACTGGACCACAGCCTTCATTGCCCGCACGCCCCAGCGCTTTCCGCGGCGCCTCGTTCCAGGCGCATGGGTAGATCCTGCTGCATGCCACGACTCCGCTTACGCCCCCAGATTCCTGCCACCAGGCCACCGCCCAGCGCACCCAAGGCGGCCAGCAGGTCGCCATTGCCCCCCGGCGCAGCGCCGGCGCCGAGAACAGCACCCGCAATGACACCCAGAACAGGCCAACCGTAAGCACACAGCGCCGCCTGCAGCGGCACGCGGTCATCGATGACGACGCCGACGGACTCACCAGGCCGCGCCTCGATATCGTTGATCACCCGCACGCTCCGGCTGGTCGGTGCGAAGGGACTCGCAAGATTGACACCCCCGCAACCGCCTGGCTCATTGCAGCGCCCACAGCCCTGAGCCACGGACACATCGACCCATGCATAGCCGGCATCCAGCCGCTGGACGACTCCATTCACCCGCATCAGCGCTTCCGCGTCTCCACGCCGTCGGCGATGCGCACCAGCGCCTGCTGCGGCACTTCGCCCAGCACGGTGATGAGGTGATCGGACACAGTACGGCGGAAGATATTGAATGCTCCTGACGAACTCATCCCGCTCTGCAGCGTATTCTTGGCAGGCATCGGCTCGATGAACACGGAAATCGCCGCAAGGCCATCCGAAAACACCACGTGATAAGCCTCGCCACGCTCCTTGCGTCCCTGGCGGACCACCGAGACGACCTGGCGGAAACCCGGAATGGAATTCTTGAACACCCAGCCGGTATCCTCGACCTTCACATCGCTGCCGCGCGCATTGACCACTTTCCAGTCGCTCGAACGCACGAAGCGGGGCTTGACCTTTTCCTTATCGAAGGGCGCACCGACATGCACCTCCGTGAAAGCGAACTGCTCGATACTCTCACCCTTCTCGCCGACCAGACGCGCCCGCAGCAGCAATCCGGACCCCACATCGGCCCAGAACTGATGGCCAAAACGCATATCATCCTTGGGCTCCAGGATGATCTGCTGGCTCTCCATGCCCACGATCCGGACCACCTCGCCCTTGCGAATGCGATAGTGTTCGGCCAGGGCACTTGGCGACTGGGGCAGACGCGCCGGGAAACTACGTCGTGCACTCGACTGATCCACGATCAACAGCTTTTGATCGGGCAGGAAACATTGCACCTCGTCGTTGTTGCGTACCACTTCACGCGGACTGCCGTCGAGCGCCTCGAGTCTTTCGTATTCGCCAGTGCCATCCACCAGATGGGCAATCCGCGATGTCTCGACGTTCTTGCCGCTCTGGTAAGTGAAGGTGCCGGTGTAGTTGAGCTTATGGGCCGCATTGGAGATCCGTGCGAGCCAGCTGAGCGGATCTGTCGGAACGTCCGCCAGAACCGAACCACTCCACGCCCCCAGCGCCACCAGGCAACAGAAAAGATGCTTCATCGCTGACCGGCCACCTGGGTATCCGAGACAGTACGCACATACAAGGCCACACCCGGCATCGCCGCCGACGGCGCCATGGCCTGATGGGCGAACAGATACTCACGCTCCGACGTCTCGCTGTTCGCGGCCAGTTTGGCCGGCGCCCGCGACGGGTCCAGCGTCACGGCAGCGACTGGTACCTTTTTGGTCTCAGCGACTCGCAGCACGTCCTGACCGGAACCATTGAGCGTCATCGCCACCCAGCCGACTGCGGCCACCCCCATCACCGATGCAGCGATCGGCATGAAATGGCGGATCCAGCTACCGCCCACATCACGCTTGGGTGGCGCCAACACGGTCGGCTCGTCATCCAGGCACAGCATCACGTTACGGGTGAAGTCCGACGACAGAACCTGCTCATCCCGCAGCAAATCCCCGATCAGGCAATAGTTCTCCCACTCCCGACGCAGTGCACCATCCCGTTTCAGGGAATCGAACATCCGCGCCGTCGCGTGCTCGTCGAGCGCGCCATCGAGCAGGGCAGAAACCTTTTCTTTCATCGTCTTACCACCTCTTGTTCGGAGCCGTATCGAGCAACGGCTTGAGCTTTTCAGAAATTGCTTCCCGTGCGCGGAAGATCCGCGAACGAACCGTGCCGATAGGGCACTCCATGATCGTGGCGATCTCCTCGTAACTCAGACCTTCAATTTCGCGCAGGACTATCGCCGTTCTCAACTCTTCGGGCAAAGCCTCCATGGCCACATTGACGGTATCGCCAATCTGCTTGGTCATCAGGAGGCGTTCTGGCGTATTGATGTCTCGAAGCTGGTCCCCCTCCTCGAAAGTCTCGGCTTCTTCGGAATCGAAATCGGTCGTAGTGGGCGCGCGCCGCCCCTGCGACACGAGGAAATTCTTGGCAGTGTTGATCCCGATACGGTAGAGCCATGTGTAAAAAGCACTATCCCCCCGAAACGACGGCAAGGCACGGTAAGCCTTGATGAACGTCTCCTGGGCGACATCCTCCACTTCGGCTGGATCTCGGATCAATCTCGACAACAGGCGGGCGAGCTTGCGCTGATACTTGGAAACAAGCAGCCCAAAGGCCTGCTTGTCGCCACGCTGCACACGCTCGACCAGCTGCTGGTCAATTTCGCGATCGCTCATGGTCGGGAAACAAATATCTTCATAGTCGTGACCCGAAGGGTCACCGGCCCGGAAGTATATCCCGAGAGCTACCAAAACCTGGCCAAAGTACCTCCTAGACTCCGCCGCGTCCGTATAGTTCAGTCGGCCGCAGGGTTGTTTTGCGACGAACTGCACGTGCTATAGTCGGCCCTTCGCAAAACAGCCCCCCGCGGCAATCCCCCCGAAGTGACCGCTTTTGACGTGCTCATCCTGGGCAGTGGCCTGGCCGGACAATCCCTGGCCCTGCGCCTGGCAGACAAACTCAAGATCGCCCTCGTTACCAAACGCTCCCTCGAAGACAGCGCCAGCGCCTGGGCCCAGGGCGGCATCGCGGCGGTCCTCGATCCCGCCGACGACACCGAAGCGCACGTATCCGACACCCACACTGCCGGCGCCGGCCTGTGCTCCGACTCAGCCACGCGCTTCGTCGTCGAGAACGGCCCCCGTGCAATCCACTGGCTGATCGAACACGGCGTCCCCTTCACCGCCGACCCCAGCACTTCAATCGGCTATCACCTGACCCGCGAAGGCGGCCACAGCCACCGGCGCATCATCCATGCCGCCGACGCGACCGGTGCCGCGGTGCAGGCTACCCTGACCGAACAGGTCCGCCGCCACCCGAACATCACGATCCTCGAACAGCACATCGCCATCGACCTAATCACCGGCAGCAAGGTCGGACGCACGGACGAAGGCTGCCTCGGCGCCTATGTGCTCGACATCGCCAACGATGAGATGCGCACCATTGCCGCCCGTCACACGGTGCTCGCCACCGGCGGTACCGGCAAGGTCTATCTGTACACGACCAACCCCGACACCGCCACCGGCGACGGCGTGGCGATGGCCTGGCGTGCCGGCTGCCGGGTCGCCAACATGGAATTCATCCAGTTCCATCCGACCTGCCTCTACCACCCGCAAGCCAAGTCCTTCCTGATCTCCGAAGCCGTGCGCGGCGAAGGCGGCGTGCTGCGCCGCCCGGACGGCAGCCGCTTCATGCAGGACCACGATCCGCGCCTGGAGCTCGCCCCGCGTGACGTCGTCGCACGGGCCATCGACTTCGAGATGAAGAAGCACGGCCTCGACTGCGTCTTCCTCGACATCAGCCACAAGCCGGCGGAATTCCTGCAGAACCATTTTCCGAACATTCTGGCCCGCTGCCTGGAACTGGGCATCGATATCACCCGCCAGCCGATCCCTGTCGTGCCGGCGGCGCATTACTCCTGCGGCGGCATCGTCACCGATCTGCACGCGCGTACCGATGTCAAGGGCCTCTACGCAATTGGCGAAAGCGCCTGTACGGGCCTGCATGGCGCCAACCGCCTGGCCAGCAACTCCCTGCTCGAATGCCTGGTCTTCAGTGAATCCGCCGCTGCCGACATTCTTGCCCATCCCCGCCCGCTGCCCGACAACCTGCCCCAATGGGACGAGAGCCGCGTGACGGACGCCGATGAAACGATCGTGATCTCCCACAACTGGGACGAGTTGCGCCGCTTCATGTGGGATTACGTGGGCATCGTGCGGACCAACAAGCGCCTCGAGCGCGCCCAGCACCGCATCCGCCTGCTGGCCCGGGAAATCGATGAGTACTACAGCAACTTCCGCGTCTCCAACGACCTGATCGAGCTGCGCAACCTGGTCGTCACCGCCGAGTTGATTGTGCGCAGCGCCCTCAAGCGCCAGGAAAGCCGTGGCCTGCATTTCAGCCGCGATTATCCGGAAACCCTGCCGAAGGCCCGCGACACCATCCTTCGTCCGCCACGCAAGCGAACCTTCGTGCGCCCGCCGCTGGACCATAGCTAAGGCCTGACCTGCGGACCCTCCAGACTCGTCCGGACCCGCAGGCGCAACCACACCTGCAGCACACTCCACTCATGGGGTGCGAGCTGGTCGCGCAGCAGCATCGACGCACTACTTTTCCGGCTGCCGTCGGCTCGCCAGATCAACCAGACAACCGGGTAAGTCACCACGCTTGCCGGCAACAGGTCCAGCCTGCACTCCGCCGGCCCGCCCGGATCGACGATCAACGCACCGTCTTCCAATAAGCCCAAACGGCATCTTGCCCCGTAACGGCCATGGCACCAGCAATGCCATCCCGTCCCGCCCAGGAGCACAAGCCCAGCCGCACTGGCGAGCCCCGCTCCAAATCCAGACAGGAACGAAAAAGCCGCCGCGAGATGCAGCGCCACAAGGAGCATGGCGAGCAGCCGCGACGGCCTGAATTCAATGACGCTCATGGACGCGCGGACCTCCGTGCGCCCATGGAGTCAAATCTTACGGAACACCAGGGTACCGTTGGTACCACCGAAGCCGAAGTTATTCTTCATGGCGATGTCGATCTTCATCGGACGGGCCACGTTCGCGCAGTAGTCCAGATCGCACTCCGGATCCTGCTCGAAGATATTGATCGTCGGCGGCGAGACCTGATGATAGACCGCCAGGGTCGTCAGCACGGACTCGAGACCACCGGCCCCGCCAAGCAGGTGACCGGTCATCGACTTGGTAGAATTCACCACCAGCCCCTTTGCGACATCGGCACCGAAAGCCAGCTTGATGGCCTCGGTTTCGTTCTTGTCGCCCAGCGGCGTGGAAGTACCGTGCGCGTTGAGGTACTGCACTTCATCCGGGTTCACACCGGCGTTCTTCAGCGCATTGACCATGCTGCGACGCGGACCGTCGGTATCCGGCGCAGTCATGTGGTAAGCATCGCCGCTCATGCCGAAACCGGCCAGCTCAGCGTAGATACGCGCACCACGCTTGACCGCGTGCTCGTACTCTTCGAGAACCAGCACACCGGCTCCCTCACCCAGCACGAAACCGTCACGATCCTTGTCCCACGGCCGGCTGGCCGTAGCGGGATCGTCGTTGCGGGTGGACAAGGCCTTGGCAGAAGCGAAGCCGCCCACCGCCAGCGGCGTCACAGTGGACTCGGCACCGCCGCACACCATGACGTCAGCGTCACCGTACTCAATCATCCGGGCACCGGTGCCGATCGCGTGCAGACCAGTGGTACAGGCCGTGACGACCGCGATATTCGGTCCCTTCAGACCAAACATGATCGACAGGTTGCCCGAGATCATGTTGATGATGGTGCCCGGGATGAAGAATGGGGAAATCTTGCGGGGACCGCCGGCGAGGAAATCGTTGTGCGTATCCTCGATCATCGGCAGACCGCCGATGCCCGAACCGATGTTGACACCGATCCGGTGGGCATTTTCCTCGGTCACCTCGATGCCCGAATCACGGAAAGCCTGGATGCCCGCGGCAAGGCCGTAGTGGATGAAACCATCCATACGACGCGCTTCCTTCGGCGAAAGATAGGCACCGATATCGAAACCCTTCACTTCGCCGGCAATTTTCGCCGAGAAGTTCGAGGTATCGAAACGGGTGATCTCACCGATACCGGAACGACCATTCAGGATGGCGTCCCAGGCTTCAGACACGGTATTGCCGACCGGCGAAATAACGCCAAGGCCGGTGACGACGACTCTGCGACGGGTCAAGGCAGGCTCCGGAAACTTACTTCTTCAGGTGGGCGGTGACGTAGTCGATCGCTTGCTGAACGCTGGTGATCTTCTCGGCTTCTTCGTCGGGGATCTCGCACTCGAACTCTTCTTCCAGAGCCATCACCAGCTCGACGGTGTCGAGGGAGTCGGCGCCCAGGTCGTCCACGAAGGACGATTCGTTCTTGATTTCGGATTCGTTGACACCGAGTTGTTCGGCAACGATTTTCTTGACGCGCTGTTCGATATTTTCCATGTGTTTACTCCTTCCCTGATTACGGGTGTGAATTCAAAAACCTTCGCATTCTACCAAAAACATGCCCCCCCGCCAGCGCGGCGAGGATCAGGCCATGTACATGCCGCCATTGACGTGCAGGGTTGCTCCCGTCACGTAGGAGGCCGCCGGCGAGGCCAGGAAGCCTACCACCGAAGCGATCTCCTCAGGCTTTCCGAGGCGGCCAAGGGCGATCTTGCCTTGCAGCGCTTCGCGCTGCGCCTCCGGCAATTCCTTGGTCATGTCGGTGTCGATGAAACCCGGCGCCACGCAGTTAACCGTGATGTTGCGGCTACCGAGCTCCTGCGCCAGTGCCCGGGTCATGCCCGCCACGCCTGCCTTGGCAGCAGCGTAGTTGGCCTGCCCGGGATTACCGGAGCTGCCGACCACTGAAGTGATGTTGATGATCCGACCTGTACGGGCCTTCATCATGCCGCGCATGACAAGCTTGGACATACGGAAGACGGCCTTCAGGTTGGTGTCGATCACCGCATCCCACTCGCCATCCTTCATGCGCATGGCAAGGTTGTCACGGGTGATGCCAGCGTTATTGACCAGCACCGCCACCGGACCGAAATCCTTCTCGATCAAGCCCAGGGCAAGCTCGCAAGCCTCGGCATTGGTCACGTCGAGCGCCAGACCACGACCGGCGATGCCAGCGGTCTCGAGACCGGCCTGAATATCCGCTGCGCCAGCCTCAGACGTCGCCGTTCCAACGACCGTAGCCCCCATGCGCCCGAGCTCTAGCGCAATGGCCCGTCCGATACCACGGGACGCACCGGTCACCAGCGCGACCTGCCCCTGCAAAACCTGCGTCATACCCCCCCCGTCGTCTTGAGAATTTCTTCCAGGCTGGCCGCATCGGCGATCGCGCCGCCCTGCAGGCTGCCTTCGATGCGCTTGGTCATCCCTGCCAGCACCTTGCCGGGGCCGCATTCGAACAGATGCGTCGAGCCGCGACGGGCGATCTCGCGAACCGTTTCGATCCAGCGCACCGGCGAATAGGCCTGACGCACCAGCGCATCCTTGATTCGCTCGGGCCGATCTTCGACAGCCACATCCACGTTGTTGAGAACCGGGATAGCAGGCGTCTTCAGCTCGATCTCCGCAAGACGCACGGAGAGACGCTCGGCGGCCGGCTTCATCAGCGCGCAATGGAAAGGCGCGCTGACCGGCAGCAACACCGCGCGCTTGGCACCGCGCGCCTTGGCAACGGTGATCGCACGCTCGACGGCAGCCTTGGAGCCGGCGATCACGATCTGGCCTGGAGAGTTCAGGTTTGCCGCTGACACAACATCGCCCTGAGCCGCTTCGGCACAGGCCTCAATGGCAGCATCCTCATCCAGGCCGAGCAGCGCGGCCATCGCACCTTCACCCTGCGGAACCGCTTCCTGCATGGCTTGGGCACGCAGGCGCACCAGCCTGACCGCCTCGGTCAGCTCAAGCGAACCGGCCGCCACCAGCGCCGAATATTCACCGAGGCTGTGACCGGCAACCAATGCCGGCACCACACCGCCACGGGCAATCCACTCACGATAGACGGCCACACCAGCGGTCAGCATCAGCGGCTGAGTATTGACGGTCTGCGCCAACACCTCGGCCGGACCTTCCAGCACCATCTGCCACAAATCCTCGCCGAGCGCATCGGACGCCTCGGTAAAAGCCTGGCGAATCACGGCCGACTCGCCGTAGGCGCCCATCATGCCCACGGATTGGGAGCCCTGCCCCGGAAACACAAACGCAAAATTCATGATCCCTACCCTGTATGGTGACTGGTTCTTGTTGCTTGTTCTTTAAAACTCGAGGAGCACCGCGCCCCACGTGAAGCCGCCACCCACGCCTTCGAGCAGGAGGCGCTGCCCGCGCTGGACACGTCCGTCACGGACCGCATGGTCCAGGGCCAGCGGAATGGAAGCTGCCGACGTATTACCATGCTGGGCCACGGTCGCAATGACCTTCTCCATTGGCACGCCGAGACGCCTGCCCGTCGCCTGCATGATGCGGATGTTGGCCTGATGAGGAATCAGCCAATCCACCGCATCGAGCGGCACGCCCGCCTGCGCGGTGACCTCGCGGGCCACTTCGCTCAGAACCCGGACCGCAAACTTGAAGACAGCCTGACCATCCATGCGCAGGAAAGGATCGCCTGTCACGCTGCCGCGATTGATCTGCCCGGGTACGCACAGGATGGGGTTGTGGCTGCCGTCAGCGTGCAGCGCCGTAGCCAGGATGCCGGGCTTGTCCGAGGCCTCCAGCACCACCGCACCGGCACCATCGCCAAACAGCACGCAGGTGCCGCGATCGTTCCAATCGAGAATACGCGAAAAGACCTCAGCCCCGACGACCAGCGCCCGCTTGTTGCTGCCCGAGCGGATGAACTTCTCCGCCGTAGCCAGCGCGTAGGCAAACCCCGTGCATACCGCCTGCAGGTCGAAAGCTGCACCGCCGTTGGTGATGCCGAGACGGGCCTGCAGCAGCGTGGCGGTACTCGGAAAAATGTAATCGGGCGTGGACGTCGCGACGATGATCAGATCGATGTCAGACGGCTGGCAACCCGCCGCTTCGATCGCGCGGACCGAAGCCTCGTAAGCCAGCTGGCTGGCCGTCACATCCGGCGCTGCCAAGTGGCGCGCACGAATGCCCGTCCGCTCGGCAATCCACTCATCCGACGTATCGATGCCACGGGCCACCAGATCGTCGTTGGTAACAGGCTCGCCGGGCAGGTAGCTCCCGGTGCCGGCCACTCGTGCATAAATCATGCAGCGGACCTTTCACGTTCCATTCGTTCGCTGATACGTTCGATGAGGCGATTGCGTGCCGCCTCGCCCGCCCGCCAGACAGCCTGCTCGAAAGCGAAGGCATCGGCCGAGCCGTGACTCTTCACCACCACGCCACGCAGCCCAAGCAAGGCCGCTCCGTTGTAGCGCCGTGGATCAAGCTTTCGCTTGAAGCCCTTCAGGGCCGACATGGCAAAAAGTGCCGCCAGTTTGGTCAGCCAGTTGCGGGAAAACTGCTCGCGCAGGAAGGTGGCCATCATCTGCGCCAGCCCTTCGGACGTCTTCAGCGCCACATTACCGACGAAGCCATCGCACACCACCACATCCACGGTGCCCTTGTAGATGTCGTTGCCTTCCACGTTGCCGTAGAAGTTGAGACCGCTTGCGCGCAACAACTCGGCAGCCTGCTTGACGACCTCGTTGCCCTTGATCTCTTCCTCGCCGATGTTCAGCAAACCTACGCTGGGACGCTCGTTGTGTTCGACGGCAGCCACCAGCATCGCGCCCATGATGCCGAACTGCAGCAGATGCTCAGGCGAGCAATCCACGTTAGCACCCAGATCGAGCACATGAGTCTGTCCGCGCAAGGTCGGCAAGGTACTGCAAATCGCAGGGCGATCGATACCGGGAAGGGTTTTCAGGACGAAGCGGGAAATCGCCATCAGCGCGCCGGTATTGCCGGCGGACACTGCCGCCTGAGCCTCCCCGTCCTTGACGAGGTTGACCGCGACGCGCATCGACGAATCCTTCTTGTTGCGCATGGCCAGCGCCGGCGACTCATCCATACCCACCACTTCGGTGGCGCGATGGATGCGCAGACGCTCTCCGAACTCGGCCAGGGCCGTTCCGAGGTGAGGCTCGATGGCCTCCGGACGCCCGACAAGGATGATCCGGGTGTCGCGATCTTCCCGCAGAAAATGCAGGGAAGCCGGCACGGTCACCGAGGGGCCGTGATCGCCCCCCATGCAGTCAATAGCCAGGGTGACAGTCATTCGGCGCAAACAGAGAGAAGCATGTGTGAAAACGGCGCGAGCGCCCTTAGGCGTCGCGCCGCTCGCGGACAGGGGAAATTACTCGCCCTTGGCCTTGGCAACCTTCTTGCCGCGATAGACGCCGGACGGCGACACGTGGTGGCGCAGATGCACTTCACCGGTGGTCGGCTCGACGGCCAGCGGGGGGGCAACCAGGAAATCGTGGGAACGATGCATACCGCGCTTGGACGGGGACTTTTTGTTCTGTTGAACAGCCATGAAACACTCCTTGAGGAATACTTAAACCTTGCCGCGCAACTGGCGCAGAACGGCGAAGGGCGAAATCTCTTCATTGCCTCCGGCTTTCACCGGCGGTTCGCAATTTTCGTGGCGCGGCACCAAGGGCAAGGCGAGGAGCACCTCGTCTTCCACCAAGGCCAGCAGATCGGTGTGGGGCTCCACCTCAAGGGCGTCCACCTCGTCGTTCTCCAGTTCATCCTCCGGCAATTCTTCACCGGCACGAAGCAGCAGGAGACGATTCCGCACACTGCAAGGCCACACCAAAGCCTCAAGACAGCGCTGACACTGCAACACCAGGTCACCCTGAACCTGCAGATCGACGTAGAGCTTGCCCTCGTCGTTACGCTCGCCCTGAAACTCGAACGTCACCGTGCCGACCGGCTCCAGCAGGGAATCGGTCAGACGACCGAGACTCTTAACCGGTACCGTGCCTTGCACGCTACGCCCATCTCTGGCCAGCGTCCGCAGGTCGATCACGAAGCTTTCTTGCGACATAAGCGCGGCATGATATTATTTTCGGCTCCCCGTGTCAAAACCCTGCTTGATTGCGCCAGCCCTATCCGCGGCAGGCCTTCCGCTACGATGAAACTCGTTCTCGCATCCACCTCGACCTACCGCCGCGAACTCCTCCAGCGCTTCGACCTGCCCTTCGAGGTTGCCCGCCCGGACATCGACGAAACGCCGCTCCCCGGCGAGGCGCCACAAGCCACCGCCGAACGGCTCGCGGTGGAAAAAGCTCGTGCAGTTGCCGCCCGATTTCCCGACGCACTGATCATCGGCAGCGACCAGGTGGCCTACATGGGTGAGGCCCTCTTCGGCAAACCCGGAACCGTGGAGCGGGCCGTTGCCCAGCTCAAGTCGATGAGCGGCCGCACGGTCATCTTCCACACTGCCCTCGCCCTGCTCAATACACGCAGCGGTCATGTGCAAGTGGAGGCCGTTCCGACCGAAGTCCGCTTCCGCAACCTGAGTGACGACGAGATCGTGCGTTACGTAAACAAGGAACGCCCCCTCGACTGCGCCGGCAGCGCAAAATCGGAAGGGCTCGGCATCGCGCTGCTGGATGCCCTCAGCGGCGACGACCCCAACGCCCTGATCGGCCTGCCGCTGATCGCGCTGGCCCGCATGCTGCGCAACGAAGGCATCGCCCTCCCCTGACCATGAGCAGCGGCACCCTCTACCTGATCCCGGTCAGCCTCGGCCCTGCATCCACCGGACTGACCACCCCGGCCGACGTCGCCACCCGCGCGCGCAGCCTGAGCTATTTCGTCGTCGAAAATGCCAAGACGGCCCGCGCGGAACTGAAGCGCTTCGAGCACCCGCAACCGCTGCGCGAACTCGACATCCGCGAACTGCCGGAAAAACCGTCCGCCTCCGACCTGGATGCACTGCTCGCCCCGCTGCTCGCCGGCAGCGATGCCGGCCTGATGTCCGAAGCCGGCTGCCCGGCCGTTGCCGATCCAGGCGCCCTGCTGGCCCGTCGCGCCCACGAACTGGGCATCCGCGTCGCACCGCTGGTCGGCCCGTCGTCCTTGCTGCTGGCGCTGATGGGCTCTGGACTCAACGGCCAGAGCTTCGCCTTCCACGGCTACCTGCCGGTGGACGAAGAGGCCCGCAACCGGCACATCCGCGAACTGGAAGCCGAATCGGCACGCTTTTCCCGCACCCAGCTGTTCATCGAGACCCCGTACCGCAACCAGCGGATGTTCGAAGCCCTGCGCAGCGTCTGCAAGGCCGACACACGCCTGTGCGTCGCCCGCGACCTG
Source organism: Zoogloea sp. LCSB751 (assembly GCF_002028455.1). Taxonomy (GTDB): domain Bacteria; phylum Pseudomonadota; class Gammaproteobacteria; order Burkholderiales; family Rhodocyclaceae; genus Zoogloea. The sequence goes on from NZ_MWUM01000014.1 coordinate 23,932, forward strand.
ACGCTCGACAGCGAATGGATCCACACCCGCCCGGTCGCCGAATGGAAAAAAATCGCCGCACCGGAACTGGCGAAGCGGCCAACCGTCTTCCTGATCCTCGCCGCCTGACGGCGGTCAACGCACCGTCGTTTTTCCCAGCGTATTCATCAGGCTTTCGGCCATATCAGTGCCGAAGCGCTCCGCAAAACGTTCGGCCAGCCCGGGCTTCTGCGTGAAATCACGGACGTTTTCCGCCTTGATGACATCCCGCGCCACGGAGGCGACGGTGCCGAAGCCATCGGCCAGACCGAGCTGAACACTCTTCGCGCCGGTCCACATCAAGCCGGAGAACATGTCCGGCGTCTCCTGCAAGCGCGTACCCCGCCCCTTCCGCACCGCTGCGATGAACTGCCCGTGGATATCGCCCAGCATGGATTTCGCATGCTCGAGCTGCTTCGGATTCTGCGGCGAATACGGGTCGAGAAAGCCCTTGTTCTCTCCCGCCGTCAGCAGGCGACGCTCGACGCCCAGCTTGTCCATCAGCCCGGCAAAACCGAAACCGTCCATCAACACGCCGATCGACCCGACGATGCTCGCCTTGTCCACGAAGATCCGGTCCGCCGCCACCGCCACATAGTAGCCGCCCGATGCGCAGACATCCTCGACCACCGCATAGACCGGCACCTGCGGATGCAGCGCACGCAGCCGGCCGATCTCGTCATTGATGATGCCGGCCTGCACCGGACTCCCGCCGGGACTGTTGATGCGCAGCACGACGCCCTGGGTACCGCTGTCATCGAACGCCGATTGCAAGGCCGCCACGATCCGCTCGGCGCTAGCCTCACCCTTCGCAGCGATCACGCCATCGACGCTCACAAGCGCAGTGAAGCGCCCACCATCGAGCGGCTCAGCCGCGCCGAAATCGCCCAGGATCCACAGCGCGAGGCCCACGTAGAACACCGCCACCAGCTTGAAGAACACCCCCCAGCGGCGCCGCCGTTTCTGTTCCGCCACCCCCTCCAGCGCCAGCTTTTCCAACACCCGGCGCTCCCAATGCTCAGACCGATTCTCGTCCATCACTATTCGCCTGCAAGAAATACCATTCCGTCGCGCTCTTCGACGGACAGCGCCAACAAGCGCTTGCCCCGACACGGCCCAGCCACGCAGCGGCCGCTCTCCGGCTCATAGAGAGCACCGTGAGTCGCACAGACCAGGTAAAGACGGTCATCGTCGAAGAAACGCCCGGGCGTCCAGTCCAGCTCGATCGGCACATGGGCGCAGCGATTCAGGTAGGCATGCACCCGCCCACGAAAACGCACGACGAAGGCCGGCTCCTCACCCGTGACACGGGTGACGCTGAAGCGCACCCCGTCCTCGCCTTCCCGGACTGCGTCCGACGGACAGATCAGGCGTTGCGTTCCAGCCATTCCCGCAACTCCGCCGGCGAATGCACGCAGGCCAGCGGCGCCTCGGCCTGCAACTGCTCCACCGGGTGCGCCCCGAAACTCACCGCCAGCCCTGCCACCCCGGCATTCTTGGCCATCTGCAGATCGTGGGTGGTATCGCCGATCATCAGGCAGGACGCCTGCGCCACGCCCAACTCATCCATCAGCTCATCGAGCATCGCCGGATGCGGCTTGGAGAAGCACTCGTCGGCACAGCGGGTCGCATGGAAGTATTCGCCCAGCCCAGAAAACGACAGCGCCCGCTCCAACCCCTTGCGACTCTTGCCCGTAGCCACTGCCAGCAAGTGGCCGCGCTCACGCAATGCCGCGATCAGCTCGACCGTTCCGTCGAACAGTGTCAGCTGATGGTCGCCGGACAGGTAGTGATGGCGATAACGCTCGACCATCTGCGGATAGTCCGACTCCGCCAGCTCGGGCACGGCGTAATGCAGCGCATCGCTGAGACCGAGGCCGATCACGTGGCGAGCCCGGACATCCGACGGTACCGGCAAACCGAGATCGGCCGCCGAGGCCTGAATTGCGCGCACGATGGCCGCCGCCGAATCCATCAGCGTGCCATCCCAGTCGAAGACAATCAGTTCGAAACGCTTAGCCATATTCCTTCTCTTCCGTTTGCTCGACCTGCACCACATGGCGCTCCAGCTCTGGCGGCAGCGGCGCCTCCAGCTCGATCAGCTGGTCCGTCAGCGGGTGATGGAAGGCGAGCTTCGCCGCGTGCAGGAACATCCGCTTGAACCCCTGCTTTTCGAGTTGCTTGTTGAGCGAAAAATCCCCGTACTTGTCATCGCCGCACAAGGGAAAGCCCAAGTGGCTCAGATGCACGCGGATCTGGTGCGTGCGGCCGGTCTTCAGCTCGACCTCGACCAGACTGTAGCTCTGCCAGCGCTTCAGCAGCCTGACGATGCTGTGCGCCGGCTTGCCCTCGGAGTTCACGCTGACGCGGCGCTCGCCGCCTTCGGTCAGGTATTTGTGCAGGGCCAGCTTGACGTGCTGCATCGGATTCAGCCAGCGTCCGGCTACCAGAGTCAGATAGCGCTTGCGCACCTTGCCTTCGCGCATCATGTCGTGCAGCACGGTCAGCGCACTGCGCTTCTTGGCCACGATCAGCAGGCCCGAGGTTTCCCGGTCGAGGCGATGCACCAGCTCGAGGAACTTCGCCTCTGGCCGCTGGCGGCGCAGCTGCTCGATGACGCCGAAGCTGACGCCACTCCCCCCGTGCACGGCCAGACCGGCCGGCTTGTCGAGCACCAGCAAAGCCTCGTCCTCGAAGACGATGTCGAAGGGTTTGCCAAACGGCACGACCGGCTCCGCGGCCTTCTCCGCCAAGCGGATCGGCGGGATGCGCACCTCGTCGTCGAGCTGCAGGCGGTAGGTCTGATCCACCCGCCGGCTATTCACACGTACTTCCCCGCTGCGCAGGATGCGATAGACGTGACTCTTCGGCACGCCCTTGCAGACACGAACCAGGAAGTTGTCGATGCGCTGCCCTGCGCTGGCGTCATCCACGCGGACACGCATGACAGAGGGTGCTTTACTCAAGGCCATCTTTTTGAAATATACTGGCGAGCGGTTTTTCGGTTCTGATGCATCGCACTTGCCCAGGCGTGTTGTGAAAACTTCAACACCGGTCCGTGCCATGCCGGAGCGACTCGACACTGGTCATCCAGCGTCACACCCGCTCCCGAAACACCGCAGGAAGGTCCATCGCCAGACAAAAAGAGGGCGATGGTACTGTATTCGACAATAAACTTGTACTTATTGCGCGTTAGCGCACACGCAGTTTGACGGCCCTGAATTCAGGGACGGTGAAGTAGTCCTGGAGAGCAGGCCCGAGGTCGCAAAGGGAAATGCCGTCGTACCTGAGAGTACGGCACGGCACAGGAGTTGCGAGACCAGTCGTGCCCACAGGTCAATCACTGTCCCCAGCGGAAAATCGCGGTTCAGGGTGCATAGACGAACCCCGCCGCCCACATTAGTTTGATTCCCCTCGATGAAGGATAGTCGCGACAACGCCAAACTAAGTCACCGCAGTTAAGCGGTGGCGCGGTTCGTCCTGCCCGTGTGCTGCGCGGGAGAAGAAGACGAATGAAGCGCATGCTCTTCAATGCAACGCAGGCCGAGGAACTCCGCGTTGCCATTGTCGACGGTCAGAAACTGATCGATCTCGACATTGAATCGGCCGCCAAGGAACAACGCAAAAGCAATATCTACAAAGCCGTCATTACGCGCATCGAGCCCAGTCTCGAAGCCGCGTTTGTCGACTACGGCGCCGAGCGCCACGGCTTCCTGCCGTTCAAGGAAATCTCCCGCTCTTACTTCCAGCCTGGCGTCGAAGCCAGCCGTGCATCCATCAAGGAAGCGCTGAAGGAAGGCCAGGAACTGATCGTCCAGGTCGAGAAGGACGAGCGCGGCAACAAGGGGGCCGCCCTCACCACCTTCGTTTCGCTGGCAGGCCGCTATCTGGTGCTGATGCCCAACAACCCCCGGGGTGGTGGCGTGTCCCGCCGCGTCGAGGGCGACGAGCGTGCCGAACTGCGCGACGTCATGGACCAGCTCGAAGTTCCGGGCGGTATGAGCCTGATCGCCCGCACCGCCGCCATCGGCCGCAACGCCGAAGAGCTGCAGTGGGACTTGAACTACCTGCTGCAACTGTGGCGCGCCATCGACGGCGCCGCCGAGTCCCAGGCCGGCGCCTTCCTGATCTACCAGGAAGGCAGCCTGGTGATCCGTGCGATCCGCGACTACTTCCAGCCGGACATCGGCGAGATCCTGATCGACACCGACGACGTGTACGAGCAGGCGCGCCAGTTCATGGCCCACGTGATGCCGCAGAACGTGAACCGCGTGAAGCGCTATCACGACGACGTTCCGCTGTTCTCCCGCTTCCAGATCGAACACCAGATCGAGTCCGCCTACTCGCGCCAGGTCAGCCTGCCGTCCGGCGGCGCCATCGTGATCGACCACACCGAAGCGCTGGTGTCGGTGGACGTGAACTCCGGCCGCGCCACCCGCGGTGCTGACATCGAGGAAACCGCCTTCAAGACCAACTGCGAAGCCGCCGACGAAGTGGCCCGCCAGTTGCGTCTGCGCGACCTCGGCGGCCTGATCGTCATCGACTTCATCGACATGGAGTCGCAAAAGAACCAGCGCGAAGTCGAGAACCGCCTGCGCGACGCCCTGCGCTACGACCGTGCCCGCGTCCAGACCGGCAAGATCAGCCGCTTCGGCCTGCTCGAGCTGTCCCGCCAACGCCTGCGCCCGGCCCTCGCCGAAACCAGCTACATTCCCTGCCCGCGCTGTAACGGCACCGGCCACACCCGCAGCACCGAATCGTCGGCCCTGCACATCCTGCGCATCCTCGAAGAGGAAGCCATGAAGGACAACACCGGCGCCCTGCACTGCCAGGTTCCGGTGGATGTGGCGACCTTCCTGCTCAACGAGAAGCGCGACGACATCGCCAAGATCGAGCTGCGCCACAAGGTCAACCTGGTGCTGATCCCCAATCGTCACCTGGAAACCCCGCAGCACGAGATCATCCGCCTGCGCCACGACCAGCTCAACAACGACGAGTCCAGCCTGCCGAGCTACCGCATGGCTACCCAGCCGGCTGGCGAAACCTACACCCCGCCGTCGGCCAATCCGGAACGCCCGGTGCGCCAGGAAGCCGCCGTCAAGGGCATCACCCCCGACCAACCGGCCCCGGTGGTCGAAGCGAAGGTCGCGCCGGTTGCCGCTGTGCCGGAAAGCCAACCCGGCATCCTGGCCCGCATCTTCGCCTTCTTCCGCGGAGAGAAGCAGCCTGAGCCGGCACCGGTGGTGGCTCAGCCCGAAACGCCGCGCCGTGAAGCCCGTCCACGCAACGAACGCAACCGTCGTGACGGTCGCGACAACCGCGGTCGCCGGGAAGGACAGCGTGAAGAGCGCGGCGAACGTGGCGAACGCCAGGAGCGCAGCGACAACCGCGAAGCCCGTGAAACCCGCGAGCCCCGCGAAAACGGACGCAACAACTCCGGCGAAGTGCAGCAGGCCGAGCAGCGCGAGAAACGTCCGCGCGGCGAACGCCAGGAGCGCGGCGAACGTGGCGAACGCGAAGGCCGCACCAGCGAGCGCGGTGAACGCGGCGAACGTCGTAGCCGCAACAATCAGGCGCCCAAGGCCGCCGAGGCGGAAGGCATCGTCGCCAGCGCCGAGCAGGTGACAGCCAGCGCCGTCGCCGCGACGAGCGCCCCGGCGGAAACCAGCCCGGCGCCGGCTGAAGGCGAAGGCAATGAACGCAGCCGCCGCAGCCGTCGCGGCCGTCGTGGCGGCCGCCGCAACGAGGAAGCCTCCAGCGCAGAGGCCGCCAGCCAAGGCGAACTGGAGATCGGCGAACAGGCCCAGGCCGTGGCCGCCGCTTCCGAGGAGGCGGCTGCCCCGGCAGCGGAAGCCGTCGCTGCTGCCCCGCAGGCCGCAGCCAGCGAAGCACCGGCAGTCGACGCCAACCCGGTCGCCGAGCCCACTCCGGCAATCACCGTAGTGCCTGAACCGGAGGCCATAACTCAAACCACACCGATCGAGACAACGCCTGCTGTCGAGTCCACCGTCGAAACGCCGGCCATTACCGCTGCCGTCGTGGAAGCCCCTGCCGCAGCGCCGGTAAAGCCCGACCTGATCGAACAGGCTGTTGCCGCCGTCGGCCAACCGGCAGCGGAGCGTGCTCCGACCGAAGCCTTGCCGGCCACCGTCGAGACAGCAGCCGCAGAACCGGCTCCCGCCCTCGTCGTGGAGAGCCCGGCAAGCGAGGCTTCTCCGGTCGCTACCGCGGCCGAAGCCCAGCCTGAAGTAGTGGCAGCACAGCCGGCCCCGACCGTCGCGGAGCAAGAAGCCGCACCGGCAAATGTCGAAGCTGCCCCCGTCGAGACCACCCCGGAAGTACAGGCTGTCAGCACTCCGGAAACCCACCCGGAAGCGCCGGTTGTAGCCAGCCCGGCGATCGATCTGTCGGGCAGCGGGCTGGTACTGGTTGAGACCCGCACGGATGCCGTCAGGAGCTTCCAGACCGAAACGCCGGTAGAAGCCCCGCAGCCGGCGCGCCGTCGCCGCAACCGCGTCGCCACGCCGGTCGTCGAGGAGCCCCTGATTCAGGTGGAAACCACGACGAAGTAAATCCGCGCCCTCCGCGACAACGAAAAAGGCCAGCCCCCGCAAGAGGCTGGCCTTTTTCATTCATACCCAGAACACGACGCTCACCGCATCGCATTCAACCGACAGCAGATCAGGTCAGCGACTGCTGGCGGCGATTGACCTCCGGCAGGATCTCCTCGACGAGTCCCTGCATGGCATCCTCACACATGTCGAGCACCGCATCGAAGCCGGTGGCGCCACCGTAGTAAGGATCGGGCACGTCATCCCGGCGGGACGTGCGGGCGTAGCTCATGAACATGCGCACCTTGTGGCGCGCGCCTTCCGGCGCCTTGTCGCGTAGATATTGAAAGTGCTCCCTGTCCATTGCCAGGAGCAGATCGAACTCGGCAAAATCCTTGGCCTCCACCTTCCGCGCCCGCAGGCGTGAAAGATCATAACCACGCCGCAAAGCCGCCGACTGGGAACGCGGATCAGGCGCCTCCCCCACGTGATAACCCTGCGTCCCGGCGGAGTCCACGCCAACCAACTCCCCCAGCCCCGCCATCGCAAGCCAGCGACGTGCCACTCCCTCAGCCGTTGGCGACCGGCAGATGTTGCCGGTGCACACAAACAATATTTTCATTCTGTATTCCCCTCCTACCGGCCATTTAAGCAGGCGGCGGGCAGAACGTACAAGAGTGAGAACCACGTCGATCAGACTCTCTCAGCCAGTGGCGTTAGGTTAAGCGGACGAATCATGCCCTTCGGCACCAAATGCCTGCTGCCGCAAACGGAACAGACGATCCCGTGTGGCAGCAGCTTTTTCGAATTCCAGGTTGCGGGCGTGCTCCTGCATTTCCTTCTCCAACTGCCGAATCGTCTTGGCCAGCACCTTCTCGTCGAGCAACTTGTAGTCGGCACGGGGCTCAGTAGCGGCAGAAGCCTTTTCTCCGGCCTCTGAATCATAGACACCGTCAATGATGTCCTTTATGCGCTTTGTCACGGACTTCGGCGTAATGCCGTTAGCCTCATTGAAGGCCAACTGCCTCGCACGCCGCCTTTCGGTCTCGCCGATGGCCGCCTTCATCGAGTCGGTGATCCGGTCGGCATAGAGGATTGCCGTGCCGTGAAGGTGGCGCGCAGCCCGGCCGATGGTCTGGATCAGCGAGCGCTCGGAACGCAGGAAGCCTTCCTTGTCCGCATCAAGGATCGCCACCAGCGACACCTCGGGAATGTCCAAGCCCTCCCGCAGCAGGTTGATCCCCACCAGCACATCGAACTCGCCAAGGCGCAGGTCGCGGATGATCTCGACCCGCTCGACGGTGTCGATGTCCGAGTGCAGATAGCGCACCCGGATGCCGTTCTCGGCCAGGTACTCGGTCAAGTCCTCGGCCAGGCGCTTGGTCAGCACGGTCACCAGCACTCGCTCCTGCACAGCAAGGCGCAGCTTGATCTCGCCGAGCAGGTCATCCACCTGGGTGGTGGCCGGCTTGACGATGATGATCGGGTCCACCAGTCCGGTCGGGCGCACCACCTGCTCCACCACCTGCCCTTGATGTTCCTTCTCGTAAGCCGCCGGCGTCGCCGACACGAACACGGTTTGCGGCAGCAGGCGCTCGAACTCCTCGAACTTCAGCGGCCGGTTGTCGAGTGCAGACGGCAAGCGGAAGCCGTACTCCACGAGGTTTTCCTTGCGTGAGCGGTCACCCTTGTACATTGCCCCGACCTGGCCGATCGACACGTGGGACTCGTCGATGAACATCAGACCGTCCTTCGGCAGGTAATCGATCAGCGTCGGCGGCGCATCGCCGGCCTTGCGCCCGGACATATGGCGGGAGTAGTTCTCAATGCCCTTGCAGAAACCCAGTTCGTTGAGCATTTCCAGGTCGAAGCGCGTGCGCTGCTCGATGCGCTGGGCCTCGACCAATTTGCCGCTCTTGTAGAACACTTCCATGCGCTCCCGCAGCTCCTCCTTGATCGCCTCGACCGCCTTCAGCACCGTGGCCCGCGGCGTCACGTAATGGCTGGACGGATAGACGGTGAAGCGGCTGAGCTTCTGCTTGAGGTGACCGGTGAGCGGATCGAACAGGGTCAGGTGCTCGATCTCGTCGTCGAACATCTCGACCCGCAGCGCGTGCTCGGCGTTTTCCGCCGGGTAGATGTCGATCACGTCGCCGCGCACACGGAAGGTGCCACGCTTGAAATCCACGTCCGCGCGGCTGTACTGCATGGCCACCAGGCGCTGGACGAGATCCCGATGGACGATCCGCTCCCCTTCCCGCAGGTGCAGCACCATGCTGTGGTAGTCGCTGGGGTCGCCGATACCGTAGATGCACGACACCGACGCCACGATCACCACGTCGCGGCGCTCCATCAGGCTCTTGGTGGCCGACAGGCGCATCTGCTCGATGTGCTCGTTGATCGCCGAGTCCTTCTCGATGAACAGGTCGCGGGACGGCACGTAGGCTTCGGGCTGGTAGTAATCGTAATAGCTGACGAAGTACTCCACCGCGTTCTCTGGGAAGAACTCGCGAAACTCCGAGTACAGCTGCGCCGCCAGCGTCTTGTTATGGGCCAGCACCAGCGCCGGCCTACCGCAGCGGGCGATGACGTTGGCCATCGTGTAGGTCTTGCCTGAGCCCGTCACCCCCAGCAAAGTCTGGAACATCAGGCCGTCCTCGATGCCCTCGACGAGCTGGCGGATCGCCTCCGGCTGGTCGCCGCCAGGCGGAAAAGGTTGATGCAGTCGGAACGGGCTGCCTTCGAAAACCACCACACGCCCGCTATCGGATTGATCGGCCATGATAAAATTACAAGTTCAAGTCAGGCTTCGAACTACCAATCAGCTCAAGCCCGGCTTCGTTGGACAAGCCCGCATTATCGCCCAGCGGCCGGCACAACGTGCCCCGCTCCCTTCGCCCCTTTTGGAGACCCCATGAGCTCTTCGATCTTTGCTGCGGTGGAAATGGCCCCCCGCGATCCGATTCTTGGCCTGAACGAAGCCTTCAACGCGGATACCCGCAGCACCAAGGTCAACCTCGGCGTTGGCGTCTATTTCGACGACAACGGCAAGATTCCCCTCCTGGCCGCCGTCAAGACCGCCGAAAAGGCCCGCCTCGAAGCGGCCCCTCCGCGCGGCTACCAGCCCATCGAAGGCCCCGTCGCCTACGCCAACGCCGTGCAGAACCTGCTGTTCGGCGCCGACAGCGCCCTCATCCGTGACGGCCGCGTCGTCACCGCCCAGGCCCTCGGCGGCACCGGCGCCCTGCGCATCGGCGCCGACCTGATCCAGCGCGTCGTCTCGGGCGCCACCGTTTACATCTCCGATCCGTCCTGGGAAAACCACCGCGCCCTGTTCGAGGCAGCCGGCTTCCCGGTCGAAACCTACCCGTACTACAACCCGGAAACCCGCGGCGCCAACGCCGAGGCGATGATCGCCAAGCTCAACACGCTGCCGGCCGGCTCCGTGATCGTGCTGCATGCCTGCTGCCACAACCCCACCGGCGCCGACCTCACCGAAGCCCAGTGGGCCGAAGTGGTCAAGGCCTGTGCGGCCCGCGGCCTCATCCCCTTCCTCGACATGGCCTACCAGGGCTTCGCCGACGGCATCGAGCCGGACGCCGTCGCGGTGAATCTGTTCGCCGCCTCCGGCCTGTCCTTCTTCGTGTCCAGCTCCTTCTCCAAGAGCTTCTCGCTGTACGGCGAACGCGTCGGCGCCCTGTCCATCGTCACCCAGAACAAGGACGAGTCCGCCCGCGTGCTATCCCAGCTCAAGCGCGTGATCCGCACCAACTACTCCAACCCGCCGATCCACGGCGGCGCGGTCGTGGCTGCCGTGCTGTCCACCCCCGAGCTGCGCGCCCAGTGGGAAGCCGAACTGGCCGGCATGCGTGACCGCATCCGCGCCATGCGCACCGGCCTCGTCGACAAGCTGGCTGCCCGCAACATCGACCAAGACTTCTCCTTCGTCATCAAGCAGCGCGGTATGTTCTCCTACACGGGTCTCACCACCGCACAGGTCGAACGCATGAAGACCGAGTTCGGCATCTACGCCGTCGGCACCGGCCGCATCTGCCTGGCCGCCCTGAACAGCAAGAACCTCGATTACGTCGCCGACGCCATCGCCGCCGTCATCAAGGCCTAAGCTTCCGCTGCACCGCCCCCGGCCAAGCCGGGGGCAAAAATCTGCGCAAATCGGCTTGACGTTTCGAAAACGTCTACCTATACTGCGCGCCTCTGTTCCTCGATAGCTCAGTCGGTAGAGCGCCGGACTGTTAATCCGTAGGTCCCTGGTTCGAGCCCAGGTCGAGGAGCCAGAAAAAATTCAGGTCATTTGCAGCTTTCTGGATGCAGATAACCAACCCGTCAGATCCTCGATAGCTCAGTCGGTAGAGCGCCGGACTGTTAATCCGTAGGTCCCTGGTTCGAGCCCAGGTCGAGGAGCCATCTTATCGAGCACTGTGAATCACCAACAGTGCTTGCAAGTCTTTCAGGCCAGTATTCGATCGTGACGCTGTCACCCTCGATGCTGGCCTGCTTGACTATCAGGGCCAGGAATTGGCGGATCCTCGCAGTGCTGCACCAGCTCCTTGAACATGGCCGCGGCACGCCACATTTCCTCGTCCGACACCTCAGCTATCGGCCCCCGCTCCGCAATAACACGCTCCGACGCTGCCGTCAGCGACTTCTGCCGCACCCGGATGCGCGATCCCACGTCTGCCAGCTCGAGTCCGGCCCCGGCCTCAATGGACTCATACAGGCCCGCCAGGCGGCGCTCCAAGTCCGATTTCTTGAATCACTCCCTCGCCGTTTTAGCCGCTATTCCAAAGACAAGCGGCCGAATTACGCGTCTCGGCCGTTCAGTTCATACCCCGTGCTCCGCCCTCCGCCGGCCATCTTCCGTAGCACCCCACGGGCTAGCAGGTCATTGATGTCCCGCAGCGCCGTATCCGCCGAACACTTGCTGATTGCCGCCCACTTGCTGCTGGTGAGCTTTCCGTCAAAGCCGTCCAGCAGCCGGTTCAGCACCTTGACCTGCCGTTCGTTGAGCGACGTGGCGGCCCAGCGCTGCCAAAACCGAGCCTTGGTCAGCACTGCATCGAGGGTTTGATGGGCTTGATCCAGTGCGCGGTGCAGGCTTTCGAGGAACCAGACGAGCCAACCCGTGACGTCCATGGCGCCTTTCTGGGTTCGCTCGAGAATCTCGTAGTAGGCCTTCCGGTCACGCTGGATCTGCGCCGAGAGGCTGTAGAAGCGTTGCGGGCTGCAGTCTGCTCGGGCAAGTAGCAGATCGCCTATGGCCCTGGCGATACGGCCATTGCCATCGTCGAACGGGTGCAAGGTGACGAACCAGAGGTGCCCCAGACCCGCTTTGAGAAGTAGCGGAAAGTCAGAGTCGGCGTTCAGCCAGTCGAGAAAGCGCGCCATCTCAAAAGGCAGACGATCCGCGGGGGGCGCTTCAAAGTGAACCTTTTGCCGCCCCATCGGCCCGGAAATCACCTGCATCGGGCCAGTCGTATCATCCCGCCAAGCCGCAACCTTGATGCGCATCATCCCCGAATACCCGGTTGGAAACAGCGCCGCATGCCACCCGAACAGGCGCACCTCGGTCATGGGCTGCCGGCAGTTCGCAGTTGCATCCAGCACCATCTCGACCACGCCGTCGACGTTGCGGTCGATCGGCGCCAAAGCGCCGATATCGACACCCAGACGACGCGCAATGCTCGAACGGACGGAGGCTACATTGAGGTGCTCGCCTTCGATCTCGCTGGTCTTGACGACATCATCGGTGAGCGCCAGCAGACTTGCCTGATCCCGCGTCGCGGCACCGACATCGGCCAGCCGCCCGAGGAGCAGGCCCTGAGCCCGGCTGACTTCGGCAAGCGGACGGGCCAACGCGGCGAGATCGTAACGCCAATGGGGCCAATCGGGAGCCTGCCAGAGATAAAGATAATCACCGCATTCCATGCAGCGATTATCTGCAGTTTTCACCGCACCGGCAAGCCAATTACCGCGCGAACTGCGGTGATTGACGTCCTGCAGGTTGCAGGACTTACGCGTGAAGGCCTCTACAAGGCGCTTTCACCCGCCGGGAACCCGGAGTTCTCGACGATTCTGAAGGTCATCAAGGCACTGAAGATCAAGCTCCACGCATCGGCCTGTGGCGAGCCGTTAGCGACTGCGTGAGCAAGGCGTGCAGTAACAAGCTGTTCCCAGTGCAGATTGAGGAGTTGAAGGCCCCTCTGGAAGGGATGCAACAGGCCCAGGGCGACGCGTACTGAGGAGCATGACATTGCCGAGCTGGCCCGCATCAACGCCATGACCCGGCACCCGGTTGTGTGCCTCCTGGTCCACCTGGCCCCGCTTATTCCCCCGCCGCCCGACTGCCCGCGTGGGGCGCAAACAACGCCCTGACATCGACCCGCGCCTTGAGCCGGGCAGCAAGCAGGTAAAGCCCGCCGAGCTTACGGTGCAAAAACAGGGTATCGACCGGCGGGATGTGCCAGAAATCCCGGTCCAGTCCGAGCTTCACACCCGCATCGCGCATGCGCAGCGACAGATCGGAACGGCCGAAATCAAAGGGGCCGGCCTGGCGCAGGGGTTCGCAGGCCAGCGTGATCATCTCGAGCACGGCGTGGCGATGTCGCACCTCGAACGCCTCTGACAGGTAGTCGGCTTCCTCGTGGAGTTGCTGTTTGGCCGCTTCGAGCAAGCTTGATACGTCCAGGGTCTTGGGCAGCAGGCCGGAGATCCGCAACAGGCCGGCAACGTTGTCGATATCGCTGGCAATGCTCTGCCTGACTCCGGGGTACTGAACCTTGATGGCGAGTCGGCTGCCGTCGCTCGCTTCGGCAGCGTGCACCTGGCCGATCGACGCGGCCGCCATCGGGGTGAACGAGAAGCGCCTGAAATGGCGCTCCCAGCCCTCCCCCCAGTTTTGCGCCAGCACCGGCACCAGCTGGCTCATGGGCATCGGGCGGGCATCCGAGCGCAAGCGCGACAGGATTTCACTCAGCTCGGGGGGCAACAGATCTCCGCCATCCATCGACAGCAACTGGCCGACTTTCATCGCCGCACCCCGCATCTGGGCCAGTTGCTCGGCCACGCGGCGGGCGTTGGCCGGCGTGAGCAGCAGCTCGCCCACTCGGGGCCGTCGCCCGCCGGCCAGTTGCCGCGCCCCTTCGGCCAGCATGCCGCCCGCTACCCCGGACGCCAGGCTCCCCAAGCGGGCAAGCCGCGACAGGCGCCCTGTGGGCACGGCGAAGGCACTGCGTTCGGGCTTGGTCGCCATCAAGCCGGCACGAGAAAGGCGCCGGTCAGGAGGCTGACACAGGCAACCACGGTGAGGCGCAGGCGCAGCGGCAGATACCAGCCCGGCAAGCGTGCCCGGTCGGCAAGGCGTCGATCCTGCCAGTAATGCACCAAGAAACCGGTCACCAGCAGCAGGCCGGCATCGAGGGGCACCAGCAGCGTCGCCGGCCAAGCCATCAGCGCCGGCACCGTGCCCAGATAAAGCAGGCCCGGCGACACCCGGCATCGAGGCAGGGCAGGCTCATCGCAAACCCCCAGTGCAATGCGCCGACAAAACTCAGGATCACCGCGCCGTAGGCCATCAGTGCGTCGCTCCACAGCTCAGCGTGATGGGGATCGACAAAAATGGACAGCGCCGTGCCCACAAAGGGCAACAGCCCGCCGTAGCCCAGCCAGGCCACACTGCCCGGCAGCGTGTCAGTGCTCGCGTTGTACATGGCGGCTCACTTGACGAGGGGGCGGATCTGCGAAAAGCCGGCGTCTATCGACCACACCTGGCCGGTCACCCGCGCGGCCTGTTCGGACAGCAACCAGGCCATCAGGCGGGCGACTTCCTGCGGCGAGCCGATGCCCGGCAGCGGGTATTGCCTGGCCGCCGCCTCGCGGGCCGTGGCACTGCCGATGATGCCAACCGAGGCCGGCGTTTCCATGATGCCGGGCGCCACCCCGTTTACGCGGATGCCGGCCCCGGCATGGCTGGCCGCCGCAGCGCGCACCAGGCCTTCCACCCCCGCCTTGGCAGCGGCCACGGCCTCGTGGTTGGGCGTGCCGACCTGCGCGGCAGCCGACGAAACCAGTACCGCTGCACCAGGGCGACGCGCGCTGCGCAAGGCACCGACAAACCCGCCCAGCGTGTGAAACGCACTGATCAGGTTGGCCCGCAGGCAATCGTCGAAATCCGCCTCGGCCATGCGGTGCACGCTACCCAGCCGGATGTTGCCAACGCAGTGGGCCAGGGCTTCCGGCACCATCTGGTGTGCCGCCGCTACTTCAAACACCTTTTGAACGCCCGCGACGCTGGTGCAATCGGCCTCGATGTGCAGATGCACGGTGCCGAAAGCCTCGGCCAGCCGCCCGGCATCGCGACTCACCACGATCAGCCGCCAGCCCTCCGCCGCCAGTTCGGCAGCCAGGGCCCGGCCCAGTCCGCCGGCTGCGCCGGTAATCAATGCGATTTTTTCCACGACCACTCCCGGATTTCCGAGCGCCTTCAAAGAACCTTCTTTGAGCGCCTCCTCTTGCCTAGTATCATGAGACACCACCCAATTTGTCTAGGACAAAATGAATAAAAGCAAAAGGATTGCCGTCATCGGCGCTGGAATATCAGGTTTGTCCTGCTCAAAAAATCTCCACGACAGCACTTTTGATGTTTTTGTCTACGACAAAAGCAGAGGTCCGGCCGGACGCATGAGCACCCGCCGCGGCGACGGCTGGCAGTGCGACCACGGCGCCCAGTACTTCACCGCCCGCGATCCGGGTTTTCGCGCCGAAGTGGCGCGCTGGCAGGCTGCCGGCGTAGCCGGCGTGTGGCCGATGCGACTGGCGGTTTTCAACGAGGGCGACGGCCAGCGCAGCGATACGCGACTCGAACGCTTCGTCGGCGTGCCGCGCATGACCGCACCTGCCCGCTTTTTGGCCGACACCCTGCAGCTGACGGCGCAAACCACCATCACCCGACTCGAGCGCGTGCCAGCGGGCTGGCGGATGACATCCGCCGAGCACGGCCAACTGCCAGGCCACTTCGACGCGGTGCTGCTGGCCGTGCCGGCCCCCCAGGCGGTGCCACTGCTGGAAGCGGTGGCGCCGGATCTGGCAGCCATCGCCGCCGGCGCCGTGATGCGCGGAAGCTGGGCGCTGATGCTGCGCTACGACGCCCCCGTGGCCCTTTCTTTCGACGCCGCCTTCGTCAATTGCGGCCCGCTGCGCTGGGTCGCCCGCGACAACAGCAAGCCCGGCCGTGGCACGCAAGAAACCTGGCTGCTGCACGCCAGCGCCGAATGGAGCGAAGCACACATCGAAGAGACGCCGGAAACAGTGGCCACGGCGCTGCTGCAGGCCTTCGGCCGACTTGGCGGCCCCGCCCCACAGGCCTGGTCGGCCCACCGCTGGCGCTACGCCGATACCGATTCGGCCCTCGACGCGGGCTGCGTCTGGGACGCCGGGCTGCGCATCGGCCTGTGCGGCGACTGGCTCAATGGCGGCAAGGTCGAAGGCGCATGGCTGAGCGGACAGGCGCTAGCCCAGCAGGTCGCGCAGTATTTCGGTGCCCCCTGACTCGCCGGGTGCGCGTCATGGACTACAGCGTCGTCTGGTTCAAGCGCGATCTGCGCCTTCATGATCACGCCGCGCTGCATGCTGCCGCAGCACGCGGGCCAGTGCTGTGCCTGTACGTGGTGGAGCCCGCCCTGTGGCAGGCGCCGGACGCCGCCCGCCAGCATTACGAATTCATCCTCGAGAGCCTGCGCGAACTGTACCGGGCGCTGCGCCAGCTGGGCGGACGGCTGCACGTGGTCACGGGCGACGTGGTCGAGGTGCTGGATCGTCTGCATACCGCGGCGCCGTTTGGCGCGCTGTTTGCCCACGAAGAAACCGGCAACAGCCTCACGTTTCAGCGCGATCTCGCGGTGGGCCGCTGGTGCCGATCCCACGGCGTGCACTGGCAGGAACTCCCCCAGTTCGGCGTGGTGCGGCGCCTCGCCAGCCGCGATGCCTGGCAAGCCCGCTGGGAAGCCCTGATGGCCCAGCCCTGCCTGCCCACGCCCCAGCACCTGCGCTTTGCGCCCCTGCCCTGGCCCGATACGCCGCCCCCGACTGCGGCGGCCCTCGGCCTCGCCGCGCACGATCCGCCCCGGCGCCAGCGCGGCGGGCGCAGCCACGGGCTGGACGTGCTGCACGATTTTCTGGGCGAGCGCAGCCAGCAATACCGCGGCGGCATCTCGTCGCCCCTGTCGGCGCCCACCGCCTGCTCGCGCCTGTCGCCCTACCTGGCCTTCGGCTGCCTCAGCCTGCGCGAAATCGTGCACGCAGCGCGCCTCAAAAGCGCCAGTCTGCCCGCCTCGGCCAGTCGTCACAAGGCCGGCATCAGCGCCTTCATCAGCCGCCTTTACTGGCACTGCCACTTCATCCAGAAGCTCGAAAGCGAGCCCGAACTCGAATTCCGCAACCTGCACCGGGGCTACGACGGCCTGCGCGAGGACGACTGGAACCCGCGCCATTTCGATGCCCTCAGGGCCGGGCGCACCGGCTGGCCGCTGGTCGATGCCTGCGTGGTCATGCTTCGCGAAACCGGCTGGATCAACTTTCGCATGCGCGCCATGCTCGTCTCGGTGGCCGCTTACCCCCTGTGGCTGCACTGGCGGCCGGTCGGGCTGTGGCTTGCGCAGCAGTTTCTCGACTACGAGCCGGGGATTCACTGGAGCCAGATGCAGATGCAATCCGGCACCACAGGCATCAACGTGCCGCGCATCTACAACCCCATCAAGCAGGCCCGCGACCACGACCCCCACGGCCACTTCGTGCGCCGCTGGCTGCCGGCCCTGCGACGCGTACCCGACAGCTGGCTATTCGAACCTTGGCGCATGCCTGCCGACTTGCAGGCCCGCCACGGCCTTCGGCCCGGCGACATCGCCGAGCCACCGCTCGATCTGGAAACCGCGACCCGCTCCGCCAAGGCTCGTCTCTTTGCACTGAAGAGCCAACCGGACATCCGTGCCGCCAAAGCCGCCATCGTGCAAAAACACGGCTCGCGCAAACGCACGACCGTCCCAAACCGCAGCAAGCGAGCCGCCATCAACAACCAAATGGATCTGGATTTCTGAATGTCGATGCGCAAAAAATCAGACCTGCCCACCAAGCCCTGCCAGGGTTGCGGCCGCCCTTTTGCCTGGCGCAAAAAATGGGCGTGGGTATGGGACGACGTGAAGTACTGCTCCGAACGCTGTCGCCGCCACAAGGCCCAAGCATGAGCACCGTCATCTACTGGTTCCGCAACGATCTGCGCCTCGCCGACAACCCGGCGCTCCGCCACGCCTGCCAAACCGCCAGCCGGCTGGTGCCGGTGTATTGCCACGCGCCGGAGCAGACCGCCGAATGGGGCTTCGCGCGCGTCGGGCGCCATCGCCGGCAATTTCTCGCCGAGGGCCTCGCCGATCTGGCCACCCAACTCGACGCGCGGGGCAGTGCGCTCGTCGAGCTGCACGGCGACCCGGTGGGCAGCCTGGCCGCGCTGGCGCATCAAACCGGCGCCCGTCAGATCGTCTGCGAAGCCATTGCCGCGCCCGAAGAAACCGCCGAAATAACCGCCCTGCGTACCACCGGCCTCGACGTGGTCTGCCACTGGCAATCCACCCTGCTCGATCCAGACAGCCTGCCCTTTACCTCCGACCGCCTGCCCGACGTGTTCACCGCTTTCCGCCAGGCCGTCGAGAAAGCCGGCATCGCGCCGCGCCCGCCGCTGCCTGAGCCGGTGCGCATTCCACCGCTGCCGGCAGGTTTATGCCCGGCGCCCGCCCCCCCCATCGCCCCGACCACGCCCGACCCGCGCTCGGCCTTTCCATTTGCTGGAGGCGCAACCGCCGCGGAAAGCCACCTCATCCAATACCTGCACCGCAAACTGCCCCACACCTACAAGGCCACCCGCAACCGCCTTGCCGGCATCGACGATTCCAGCAAGTTCTCGCCCTGGCTCGCCTCCGGCGCCCTGTCGGCCCCGCAGATCATGGCCCGGCTCAAGGCCTTCGAAGCCGAACACGGCGCCAACGAAGGCAGCTACTGGCTATGGTTCGAACTCTTGTGGCGCGACTACTTTCGCCTGCTGCACCGCAAATACGGCCGGCGCCTTTACCGCGCCAGCGGCCTGAACGGCCATCACACGCCGGCTCACGACCCCGACGCCTTTGCCCGCTGGCGCACGGGGCAAACCGGCGAAGCGCTGATCGACGCCGGCATGCGCGAGCTCGCCGCCACCGGCTACCTATCCAACCGCATGCGGCAGATCGTCGCCAGCTACCTGATCCACGACTGCGCCTGCGACTGGCGGGCCGGCGCGGCGTGGTTCGAGGCGCAACTCATCGACTACGACGTGTGCAGCAACCACGGAAACTGGCTCTACATCGCCGGCCACGGCACCGACCCCCGCGGCGGACGCCGCTTCAACCCCGACAAGCAAACCCGCGAGTACGACGCCGACGGCCGCTACCGCGCCCTGTGGAGCCGCCCATGACCACCCTGCGCCTGATCCTCGGCGACCAGCTCAACCCGCTTCACAGCTGGTTCGACGAAACCCGCCCCGACGTGATCTACGTACTGATGGAAGTCCGCCAGGAAACCGATTACGTCCTCCACCACGCCCAGAAGATCCTGGCCATCTTCGCCGCCATGCGTGACTTCGCCCGGCGCCTTGCCGAAGCGGGCCACCGTACGCACTACCTGGCCATCGACGAGCCGACCAACCGGCACAGCCTGCCCGCCAACCTCGACGCGCTGATCGATCAGCACGCCGCCACCCGCCTCGAATACCAGGCTCCGGACGAATACCGCCTTGACCGCCAGCTCGCCGACTACGCAGGGCAGCTCGCGATTCCGGCAGCGATGGTGGACAGCGAACATTTCTACACCGGCCGCGACGACGCCGCGAAGCTGTTCGAGAACCGCAAGCAGTGGCTGATGGAACACTTCTACCGCCACATGCGCACCCGCCACGACGTGCTGATGGCCGGCGGCAAGCCCATGGGCGGGCAATGGAACTTCGACCACGACAACCGCAAACCCTGGCCCGGCCTGCCCCGCGAGCCCGCCGACTGGCGCACCCGGTACGACCACTCGGCCCTGTGGCAAAGCATTGTCGCTGCCGGCGTAAAAAGCTTCGGCGAACCCGACGCCGACCGCCTCGCCTGGCCGCTGAACCGCGAAGAGGCGCTCCACCACCTCGACGAGTTCATCACCGAAGCCCTGCCCCATTTCGGCGACTTCCAGGACGCCCTCACCTACCGGGCGTGGCGGCTGTTTCATTCGCTGCTGTCCTTCGCCCTCAACACCAAAATGCTCAACCCCCGCGAGGTCGTCGCCAGGGTGGCCGCGGCCCATGCCGCAGGGCGGGTTCCGCTGGCGGCGGCCGAAGGCTTCATCCGGCAGATTCTCGGCTGGCGGGAATACGTGCGGGGCGTGTATTGGGCGCGCATGCCAGGCTACGCCGAACACAATTTCTTTGAACACCACCAGCCGCTGCCCGAGTGGTTCTGGACCGGGCAGACCCGCATGCGCTGCGTCGCCCACGCCATCGGCCAGTCGCTGGATCACGCCTACGCCCACCACATCCAGCGCCTGATGGTGATCGGCAATTTTGCGCTGCTCGCCGGGCTCGATCCGGCCGCCCTGCACCGTTGGTATCTGGGCATCTACATCGACGCCTTCGAGTGGGTCGAGCTGCCCAACACCCTGGGCATGAGCCAGTTTGCCGACGGCGGCCTGCTCGCCACCAAGCCCTATGCGTCGAGCGCCGCCTACATCGACCGCATGAGTGACTACTGCAAGGGCTGCGCTTACGACAAGAAGGCCCGGGTGGGTGACAAGGCCTGCCCCTTCAACGCACTGTACTGGGATTTTTTCGACCGCAACCGCACCAGGCTTGGCGCCAACCACCGCCTCAGCATGGTCTTCAAACAGCTCGACCGCTTTGATGAAGGCACGCTGACCGACATCCGCCAGCACGCCGAATCGATCAGGAACAGGCTAAACATGCTGTAGCCAAATCGGGCCGGGGCGCCACCGGCCTCGATGCCCGCTACTTCACCCCGTGGGTCTTCAAAGGCACCCCTGAGTTCTCGACGATCCTGAAGGCAATCAAGGCGCTGAAGATCAAGCTCCACGCATCGGCCGGCGGCGAGCCATGAGTGGCTGGGGTTCAAGCGCCACAAGATCCGATGCAACTGTCGCGACCTGTGCAGGACAAAGCACAATGTAGCAGCATACCTACACAACGGAGATGAACGTGCCGAACACAATCCTTTCGAGCCGGGAGTTCAACCACGATGTCGGGCGCGTCAAAAGGGCCGCGCTCGAAGGCGCCGTCTTCATCACGGACGCGGGCGCCCCTCCCACGTACGGCTATCCGTCGAAGCCTGCCGCACGCTGCTGGCCAAGCAACCCAGCATTGTCGATCTGCTGGCCCAGCCCGACGCCGGGGATATCGACTTCGAGCCGGTACGCGTCGGCGGCTCCCTCTTTCGTCCGGCAGATCTCGCCTGATGTATCTGCTCGATACAAACGTCGTCTCCGAGCTTCGAAAGGCAAAGTCGGGCAAAGCAGATGCAAGGGTTACTGCCTGGTCCGCCCTTTACGCCCGCCTCAACCGGGAAGACGACGCTTTGCGATCGAGCGGCGCTGGACTGGCCCCCGGGGAGCCCGACAAACGGAAGCGGGCAACGATCTCCATCAGGCCCTTGGCCTGGACCTCAAGGCTCTCGGCCGCCGCCGCCGCCTCCTCCACCAGCGCAGCATTCTGCTGGGTTACGTCGTCCATGCGGGTAACGGCATGGGTAACCTGCTCGATCCCCTGGCTTTGCTCCCGGCTCGCCTCGCTGATCCCGGCCAGTAGTTCAGCCACCTGCCCGAAGGCCATCACAACCTCGTGCATCGCGGCGCCCGCTTCGTCCACCTGGACGGCACCGCCAGCGACCTTGTCGACCGACACGGCAATGAGCGCCTTGATCTCCCGCGCTGCCACCGCACTGCGCTGAGCCAGTGCGCGGACCTCGTTCGCCACCACCGCAAACCCCCGTCCCTGTTCTCCTGCCCGGGCTGCCTCGACGGCTGCATTCAGCGCCAGGATATTGGTCTGAAACGCAATGCCGTCGATGACGCCGATGATGTCGGCGATCTTGCCCGAGCTCTCGCGGATGTCCGCCATGGTCGCCACCACGCGCTGCACGGCCGCCCCACCCTGCACCACCGCCTCGTTGGACTGGCTGGCCAGCAGGTTGGCGCGCTGGGCGTTGTCCGCATTCTGCTTGACGGTGGCGTTCAGTTCCTCCATCGAACTGGCGGTTTCCTCGAGGCTGCTGGCCTGCTCCTCCGTCCGGCGCGAGAGGTCCGCGTTGCCGGCGGCAATCTCCTTGGTCGCCGTGTTGATTGCCGCTGCAGCCCCCTGCAAACCACCGATCACCTCCCGCAGGCGTGCCACCGTGGAGTTGGCGTCATCCTGCAAACGGCCAAAGGCACCGCGGTACTCCCCTTCGATCCGCTGGGTGAGATCGCCCCGCGCCAGGGCCTCGAGAATCCGCGACACCTCGCCCAACCCCACATCGCTCACACCCATCAGGCGGTTCAGGCCCTCGATCATCCGCCGGAATTCGTACTGGAAGGCTGACGTGTCGCCGCGGGCCTGAAAATCACCGTTTGCGGCGGCGTCCACCAGCACCTGGATCTGCGCATTCACCTTGTGCAGCGAATCCCGCACCCCATCCATGGCCTCGGTGATGCGGACCTGATGGCCAGGCAGGCGCTCCATGTCCACCGACAGATCCCCCACCGCGTAGCGCTTGACGACCTCGACCACCTGCCGGCTGACTGCAATGTGGGTCTGCACCAGCCCGTTGATCGAACGGGCCATCGCGCCATAGACCCCGGGAAAGCGCCCGGCATCGATCTGATGCTCGACCATCCCCGCCTCATGCTCCCTGGCATTCTCCGCCTGTGCCTCGGCGAAGCCCCTGAACATCTCGACCATCCGCTGCATGGACAGCAGCAACTGTGCGGTCTCGTCGCGGCCTGCCACGTCGATCCGATCGGGCAGATGGCCGGCCGCCACCGCCTGGCTGATTGCCACGGCCTGGGCCAGGGGCTGGCTCACACTGCGGCTGATCCGCCAGGCGGCAAACGCTCCGATCAGAACCATCAAGGTCGTGGCCGCCGCGAGCAGCTCCAGCGTACGCGTCACCTCCGCGTCGAAAGCCTGCTGGGCTTGCCGGGTTTCTAGCAACTGAAGCTCCAGGAGCTTTGCAAAAGCCGCCCCAATGGGCTTGTCGGCACCGGCAATCGCCTTGTCCACCTCGGTCACCGGTGCACCGCGACCGCGCATGTCGACGACCTGGGCAATCACAGTCCGGTATTTCTGGCTACCCGCCGCGATCTCGTCCAGAGCCAACTCAGCCTCGGAGCGCAACGCCCCCAGGGAACGGTATTCGCCCGCAATGCGGTCGATCGTTTCCATGCTGCCGGCAAATTTCTGCGGATAATCGCCGCCCCGCAACACCGCGTTCTTGAAGTAGTGGATTCCGTTACCCAGTTCAACCTGCCCCCTGTAGGCAAGCCGCTCACGCGCCACCATCCGGCTTTCAAACTCGCCAAAGCGGGCGCGCAACTCCACCAGGTTGTACAAAGCCACGCCGGCAACGAACAGGCCGAGCGCCAGCACAAATCCGAATCCGAGTGCCAGGCGCCTGCCTATCGTCAGGTTATTCATGATGCTTCTTCCTCTGCAAACATACGTATCCGCCCCCTTCGGCCCCAAGCCGGCAACCAACAGGCGTCAGCGGCCGCCCACGGCGACATCTGCCCGGGACTTAACGGCAAACGGCGGCATTTGTTGATGCCGTTCTGCCGATACAAGAAAATCACACGCTCCGGGAACCGGGCTGCAGCAAGCCCATCACGTCAAGCCCGCCCCTAAGCCATCCAGGGCCTGGTTGGCTGCCAACATGGTCCGGCATGCCGTCGTTCGATGCTCGTCGGACGGCGATGCGCCCTGGACACGCAACTGCCGACACTGTTCCAGGGCCAGCGCGCGGCCCCGTGCAGGGTCAGCCACCACTCCAATCGCCGGCACTCTGGCCAGGCACTGCGCCAGGCGCCCCGCCAGGTCGCCATCCATGGGCGCCGCCTCCAGCACGTCTTCGCTGGGCCGGAATCCCGCCGAACAGGTCAGCGCAATCATGTAGTCGGTCGCGGACTGCAGGCACACGGCGCCCTCGGCGGTCACCGTGACCAGGGGAAAATACGGGGCCAGGGAAGGCAGCACATGATTGGGAAACACCTGCGCCCCCCAGTAACGCGACGCCACCCGGCCGAAATGCCCGAAGTCCTCAATCGGCACGAACCGCGCCTGCGCCAGGGGCAGTATCTCCACGGGCGGCTTGGTCGGCACCACGGTATCGTTGGACGCATCGATATAGAGCGTGCCCGCCAGGAAGGCGTTCTGAAAATACTCGCCGCGCAGATCCCCCCACACTTGGCGGAAACGACCTCCATGGGCCAGAAACGCGGCCAGCGCCGCATAGCCCTGCGCCGGCAGCGGCGGCAGGGAAGCCGGCTGCAGCCGCTGCAGGCTGTTCTGCACCGCAAGGGAAATCTCCAGGCACCACCCCAGCGGATAGGCCTTGCCGTTCTTGCGCTGTCCCGCTTGGCGCAGGCCTGGGTCGACCTGCGCCCTCACCAACCGGAACAGCGCCTCCAGGGCCGTCAGCGCGGGCGACAGGAAACGCTCGGTCAGCGCCTGCTCGGCCTCCTCATCGACAACGCGGGGCTCATTCGGCAACAAGGGGCGGATCAAACGGAATGCGCCATCAACGGGGCCTCCCATAGATGCCTTTCATAGATAGATTTACAAACATTTTCATCAACGTAACCTATGTCACAATCCGACGCCATGGCCCCGCAGGCGACGCCTGCCCACCATGGTAGCGTGCCACGCGACCGCCGCAGCCACGCTCCCGAAGCCCGATGCCGGCCCTCATTGAACCGTACCCAGCACCCCCCAGGATGGCTGCTTCACCTCAAATTTACTGGATCACCGGCCTGCCTGCCGCGGGGAAGACCACGCTCGCCCAGGCCCTCGCCACCGCCCTCAGGAACAAAGGGCGTCGAGCCTTCGTTCTCGACGGGGACGAATTGCGCAAGGGTCTGTGCGCCGACCTGGGGCTCTCGGACGCCGACCGCAGCGAGAACATCAGGCGGGCCAGCGAAGTCGCCCGCCTGATGTGGAGCGCAGGTCTCGACGTAGTGTGCGCCTTCGTCTCACCCTTCCAACTTGACCGGCAGCAGGCCAGAAACCGGGTTCCGCCTGGACGGTTCATCGAGATCCACCTCAGCACGCCCCTCGAAGAATGCATGCGACGTGACCCGAAAGGCTTGTACGCCCGCGCCCAAGCCGGAGAGATCCACGGACTCACCGGCTTGGATGGTCCCTACGAGCCCCCCGAAGCCCCCGAATTCCGCTTTGACACCCGCAACCTGGACACCGCGGAAATCGCTCTCCAGGTCGTGAACCATCTGGACAACATCTAGCGCATCCATCCCATGGCAGACCTACAGCTCAATGCCTGGACACCGGCAGATCACCAGCGCAGCGGTTTCGACGAAGCCGGCACATCGTCCCCGGAACTGCGCCGGGCCGCCGGTAAACCGCAACTCACCCCCTCCCCCGGGCTGGCCCGCTGGCTGGCCGAGTCGGGCGGCTCGCTGGCCTTCTCCACCTACCAGACGGGGCGCCTGTTCTTCCTCGGCAGCCAGCCGGACGGAAGCATCTATGCACAGGAACGGGTCGTCGGCACCGCCATGGGCCTGGCCATCGACAAGGACAAGCTGTGGGTCGGCAACCGGGAACAGATCTGGCGCTTCTCCAATACCGGCGCCGACGAGATCCGCGGCCAGCACTACGACGCGATCTACATGCCGCGCAAGGGCTACATGGTCGGCAACAGCAACACCCACGACGTGCTGGCCGACGTGCATTTCCAGGGCCAGCACTACGACTTTCTGTACGCCAACACCCAGTTCAGCTGCGTTGCCGCGCCGGACGAGCACTACACCTTCCGCCCGGTGTGGGTACCGGACTTCATCAGCGTGCTGGCACCGGAAGACCGCTGTCACCTCAACGGCATCTGCGCCGTCGATGGCGAACTGGCCTACGCCACGATCTGCGGGCGCTTCGATACCCGCCTCGGCTGGAAAGGCGTCAAGAGCCACGGCGGCTTCGTCATCGACATGCGTAGCAACGAAGTGGTGTGCGAAGGCCTGTCGATGCCCCATTCGCCGCGCTGGCACGACGGCAAGCTGTGGCTCATCAACTCCGGCGAAGCCCAGCTGGGCTACGTGGATTTCGACAACAAGCGTTTCGTGCCGGTCGTTCTGTGCCAGGGCTTCGCCCGCGGCATCGCTTTCGTCGGCGATCACGCGGTGGTCGCCCTGTCGCGCCTGCGGCCAGACAAGAATGGCCTCGTCGGGCAGATCAACCTGGCCCAGAAGCTGGAGGACCATGGCTTCTACCAACGCTGCGGCCTGCTGGTATTCAACCTGAACACCGGCCAGCTGGACCACTGGCTGACCATCGAAGGCCAGGTCACCGAGACCTACGACGTCGCCTTCCTGCCCGGCATCCGCAAACCCTACACTCCCGGATTCCGCGAGCCCGAACAGCACCAGTGGCGCATGCACCTGCCCGATGGCCCCTGGAAAGCCGCGCCCAAGCCGGCCCCGGACTTTCCCGGCTGGCAACCGCAGAACAAGCCCCGCACCTGACATTTTTCAACATTCGACCCCAGGCACCCCATGACCGAGAGCACCTCACCGATCCGCGAAGTCGTCATCGTCGACGCCAGCGTCAGCGACTGGAAAACCCTGACCGCCGGCATCAACCCGAACATCCCGGTCATCCTGCTGCCGTCCGGTGGCAACGGCCTGGAGTCGATTGCCGACGCCCTGTCGAGCTACGGCACCCTCGACGCGGTGCACCTGGTCAGCCACGGCGGCACCGGCCGTCTCAGCCTGGGCGACCTGCAACTGACCAGCAATAACCTGGCGGCCCAGTCCGACGCTCTGAGCGCCATCGCCAGCCACCTGACCCCGGACAGCGACCTGCTGCTCTACGGCTGCTCCGTCGCCGCTGGCGACAACGGGCACGCCTTCGTCGATGCACTCTCCAGCGCACTGAACGGCGCCGACATCACCGCCTCCACCGACCGCACCGGCCCGCTGAGCCTGGGCGGCGACTGGGATCTAGAATATGCGGTTGGCAACATCGAGACGGTACTGCCGTTTACGGTGCAGGGGATGCAGGGGATTGATGAGTGTTTGGGGTGTGTGGGTAATCAGTACTACACAAACGGGGGTATGCCTGATCCTAGCAAGGACTCCCAATGCTCGGGAGACTCAACAGCCCCCACCGTCAACTCCATCAGTTCCTCGAATTCAGCCAGCGCGACATCCGCGACCTTCTCCGTCGTGTTCTCCGAAAGTGTCCAGAACGTTAATGCATCCGACTTCACTCTGGTTACTTCGGGTTCGGCGAGCGGAACGATTTCAAGCTTGAGTGGCTCGGGCTCCACTTACTCACTGATAGTCAATTCGATCACAGGAAGCGGGACAATTCAGATCAATCTGAAGTCCAGCGGCACAGGAATCCAGGACACGTCATCTAACCACAATGCAATTTCGGGCGGCTTCACCGGCACAGCCCACACGGTAACTATCGCTGCCGCCCCCACCCTAACGAGCGCCACCTACGATGCCAGCACTGGCACGCTCGTTGTCACCGGCGCCAACATGACCACCGGTGACACCATCGACGTCAGCAAACTCACTCTCACCGGAGAAGGCGGCACCACCCGCACCCTCACATCCGGCAATGTCACAGCCAGCAGCTCAACCGCGTTCTCTGTCACACTGAATGCGACCGATCAGGCCGCCGTGCAGCTCATCCTCAACAAGAACGGCACCACGTCTACAAGTGGCACGAACTTTAATCTGGCGGGGGCCGCGAACTGGGATAGCACAGCGTCTGCCGCTGCCGATCTCACAGGGAACGGCGTCACCGTCAGCAACGTCGCCGTCCCCACCATCACCAGCGCCACCTACGATGCCAACACGGGAGCGCTGGTCGTCACCGGAACCGGCTTCCTGTCGAAGTCCGGCGCCACCAACGACATCGTCGCCAACAAGTTCTCCTTCACCGGCGAAGGCGGCAGCACTTACACGCTGACCGACTCCAGCAACGTCGAGATCACCAGCGGCACCAGCTTCACGCTGAGCCTGTCCGCCACCGACAAGGCGGCCATCAACCAGGTTCTCAACAAGAACGGCACCAGTTCCAGCAGCGGTACCACCTACAACCTGGCTGCCGCCGAGGACTGGGCCGCCGGCGCCGATGCCGCCGTGGTCGTCGCCGACACCACCAGCAACGGCATCACCGTCAGCAACGTTGCCGCACCGACCATCACCAGTGCCACCTATAACGCCAGCACGGGGACACTGGTCGTCACCGGCACCGGCTTCCTGTCGAGCGCTGGCGCCACCAACGACATCGTCGCCAACAAGTTCACCCTGACCGGCGAAGGCGGCAGCACCTACACGCTGACTGACTCCAGCAACGTCGAGATCACCAGCGGCACCAGCTTCACGCTGAGCCTGTCCGCCACCGACAAGGCGGCCATCAACCAGGTTCTCAACAAGAACGGCACCAGTTCCAGCGGCGGCACAACCTACAACCTGGCTGCCGCCGAAGACTGGGCCGCCGGCGCCGATGCCGCCGTGGTCGTCGCCGACACCACCGGCAACGGCATCACCGTCAGCAACGTTGCCGTCCCCACCATCACCAGCGCCACCTACGATGCCAGCACGGGGGCGCTGGTCGTCACCGGAACCGGCTTCCTGAAGCTCTCCGGCGCCACCAACGACATCGTCGCCAACAAGTTCACCTTCACCGGCGAAGGCGGCAGCACTTACACGCTGACCGACTCCAGCAACGTCGAGATCACCAGCGGCACCAGCTTCACGCTGAGCCTGTCCGCCACCGACAAGTCTACCCTCAACCAGATCATCAATAAGAACGGTACCAGTTCCAGCGGCGCTACCACGTACAACCTGGCCGCCGCCGAGGATTGGGCCGCCGGCGCCGATGCTGCCGTGGTAGTCGCCGACACCACCGGCAACGGCATCACTGTCAGCAACGTCGCCGTCCCCGCCATCACCAGCACCACCTACGATGCCAACACGGGAGAGCTGGTCGTCACCGGAACCGGCTTCCTGAAGCTCTCCGGCGCCACCAACGACATCGTCGCCAACAAGTTCACCTTCACCGGCGAAGGCGGCAGCACCTACACGCTGACCGACTCCAGCAACGTCGACATCACCAGCGGCACCAGCTTCACGCTGACGCTGTCGGCCACCGACAAGGCGGCCATCAACGAGCTCCTCAACAAGAACGGCACCAGCTCCACCGATTCCACCACCTACAATCTGGCAGCCGCAGAGGATTGGGCCGCTGGCGCAGACGCTGCCGTTTTCGTCGCCGACGCAACCGGCAACGGCATCACCGTCTCGAATTACAACGCCCTCCCCACCATCGCCAACCTGAACGCCGACAGCGTCACGTGGGCAGGCGTTGGCAATACGGTCGTACTCGATGCGGGTACCAATACGTCCTTGAATGACGCCGAGCTTTCCGCCCTCAACGGCGGCAACGGCGACTGGGCGGGCGGCAGCCTGACGGTGCAGCACACCGGCGCGGCCGTCTCCGCCGACGTCTTCGACTTCAATACTTCCGGGGCCCCATTCACGGTCAGCGGCAGCAACCTGCAAGCAGGTGGCCTCACCTTCGCCACCTTCTCCAATGGCGCGGGTGTACTCACCATCAACTTCACCAGCTCGGGTACGGCGGCCACAACGGAGCTTGTCAATGCCGTTGCCCAGAGCATTCTCTACCGCAACGACACTCCCGCGGGTGATGCGAACCTGCGCTTCACGCTCAGCGACGGCACAGGTTCAACCACCGCCGACGTCACGGTGAACAGCGACACCATCTACGTCACCAACACCACCGACACGGCCACCATCGACGTCAGCAATGGCGTCAGCTTCAGCGAGGCGGTGGCAATTGCTGCGGCTGACAACACCGGCAGCCAGACGCTGATACTGGGTAGCGCCTTTGCCAGTACAGGTACGACACTGGCTGGCAATGTGTCGATCAGTGAAAGCCTGACGGTCAATACCGATGCGGTAGACAGCGGTACGACGCTGGCCGGCAACCAAATCACGCTTGGCAGCGGGACCGTGCTCACCGTAACCAACCAAGCGGGCAAGACAAGCACGATCAGCAGCGTCCTGGCTGGCAGTGGCGGACTGACAAAAACAGGTGCAGGCACCCTCACCCTGTCCGGGGCCAACACCTATACGGGCACTACGACGGTGTCGGCCGGCGGCCTGACCACGGGCACAGCCAACGTGATTGCCGACACCAGTGCCGTCAGCGTGGCCTCGGGCGCCACCCTGACCCTCGGCGGCAACGAGACGGTCGGCTCCCTCGCCGGGGCCGGCACCGTCGCGCTGGGCGCCAACACCCTGACCACCGGGGGCGGCAACGCCTCCACGACCTTCTCCGGTGTGATCAGCGGCTCCGGCGGAGTCACCAAGACTGGCGCCGGCACCTTCACCCTGTTGGGCTCCAACACCTACATCGGCACCACGAGCGTCTCGAGTGGCACGCTGTCGATTGCGGCTGACGCCAACCTAGGGGCGGGCACCGTATCACTAGCCTCTGGCACAGCCCTGGATATCACCGACACGACGACCGTCGACAATGCGCTCGATCTTTCCGGAGCGGGCTATGCCACGCTCGATGTCGCAACTGGCCGTACCGCAACGCTTTCTGGTCAGATTTCTGGCGCGCAAAAGCTCTACCTGTCCCAAGCCGGAACCGTGGTTCTATCCAACACCGGCAACGAGGCTGCGTGGTCCGGTGACATCGAAGTCCGCCAGGGCACCCTGTCGGTAGCCAGCGATGACGCCCTGAGCAGTGGCAGCCTCCAGCTCAACAACGGCGCCTTCAGCATTTCCGGCACCACCACCATCGACAATGCCATCCAGCTATTGAACAGTGCCACCGTCCAGACCTCGGACAACGTCACGCTGTCCGGGGCCATTACTAACGGTGGCGGGCTGACCAAGGCGGGCAGCGGCTCCATCACGCTCGCCCACAGCGGTATCGTCGCCGATGCGGGTGCGACCACCGTCACTGCGGGCACTCTGGCCCTACAGGGGGATGCCAACAACACCCTGACGGGCTACGACGGCCAGATCACGGTGAGCAGCGGCGCCAGCCTCGCCGGCTCCGACTGGCTGAACGACACGCTGACGATTGCCTCCGGCGGCAAGCTGACCCTTGGCGTCACGGGCACCAACGACGGCGTCGGCCACTTCACAATCGACAGCGGCGCCAATCTCGTGGTGGGTGGCACGCTGGAAATGAACGCCGCCGGCGCCTCGAGCTATGACCAGATCGTGGTGCAGAATGGCGCCGTAACGCTGACCGGCAGTACGCTGAGCTTCACGCTGAAGACCGGCTATGTACCCACCGTCGGCGACCACCTGACCCTCATCGACAACCAGGGCAGTTCGGCGGTCGTCGGGACCTTCAGCGGTTTGGCCGAGGGCAGCACGCTCACGGCGGGTGGCGCGTCCTTCCAGATCAGCTATGTCGGCGGCACCGGCAACGACGTGGTATTGACGCGCCTTGCCCCGCCCGCAGATCCCCCGACGCCAACGGTGCCGACCCCGCAGCCCCCCCCGGTCGAGCAGGACAACGACGGCGTATCCCCGACCATCGAAGACGCCGCACCTGGCCTGCCCATTTCGAGCGGGAACAACACGCCGGTCGCCGGCGATGGCAACGGGGACGGGATCAAGGACAGCACCCAGTCCCAGGTCACTTCGGTGGTTTTCCTGAACACGCCCACCGCCGTTTCCAAGCCGGCAACGGCCCAGCCGGTCTATGTGACCCTCGTGGCGAGCAGTCAGGATGGCAAGGTCGACACCAGTACGCCGGCGGCGAGTGCCACCACCCTCAACAACGTCAAGCAGCTCGATGCACCGACCGATCTGCCGAGTGCCATCACGATGCCACTGGGCCTGATCAGTTTCAGCGCCAACGTCGGCGCGGCCAGCACGACCGAGAGCTTCAGCCTGTATGTGGATCCCACGCTGGGGGTCAATGGCTACTGGAAGAAAAACGCCGCCGGCACCTGGGTCAACCTGGCCAGCGAGGCCTATGGCGGCAAGACGGTCAACGAAGGCGGCAAGCTGCGCCTGGACTTCCAGCTCAAGGACGGCGGCGAATTCGATGCCGACGGCAGGGCCGATGGCGTCATCACCGATCCGGGGGCCGCGGCATACATGCAGCTATCCATCGTTGGCATTCAAGCCGACCAGCCGGCCAGCGGCTTCTGGTTCTGAAGCGCGGCCTCGTACATCCATGACTTCCCGGTTTTTGCCCATGAAGACGACACGCTCCCGTTCCGGCCTGTTCCGCCACCTCGCCCTGGCCCTTGGCACGTCCGCCCTGCTGGCGGCCTGCGGAGGGGGTGGCGGAGGCGGCTCCAGCACAACGCCCACTCCCACTCCCACACCCACACCGCCCCCCACACCGACCGGCCTGGACACCTCGGCGCTGCAGGGCCGCTGGAACACCACCAGCGGGACGAACGCCTTCACGGCCATCATCCTTCCCGGCGCCAGCAACACCGCCACCGCCTGGGTGCTGGCCCAGAACCTGTCGCAACTGAACGTCCTCGGCATCGACAGCCAGGCGGCGGTCAGCGGAAAAATCTACGCACTCAGCGGCAGCACGGCGCCGGTCGCTGTCAGCGGCAGCGTGCAGGCCAGCCTCAGCACATCGCCCAAGACGCTCAGCGTCAGCGGCCTCGGCACCACCGCACTGGCCTTGACCCAGCAGGATGCGCTGGCCACGCCTGCCGTCCAGGCCGACATCGTCGGCACCTGGAATGGCAGCGCGGGCGGCGGCACCCAGACCCTGAGCTGGTCGGTCTCGGCAGGCAGCGGCGCCATTGCGGGCGTGTCCACGACGGGCTGCACCTACACGGGCACCTTGAGCGCGCAGACGAGCGCCAGCGCCTACACGGCCCACTTCGTCGAGAGCTGCCCCGGCAGCACGCTCACCACCTTCGACGGCATTGCCACGCTGAATGGCGACAAGTCCCGCCTGACGGTGGTCGGCCTCACGATCGACCAGAGCAAGGCCATCGTCCTGCCGCTGAACAAATAGCCTCTCGCCCTGCCCCATCCGTAGGCGACGTGCCGCATCGCGCCGCCTACGGGTTATCCCTCCTGTCGGCCGGGTTGTCCTTCCCCGCCGCGCCCCCCATAATTTTTACAAGGCGCCCGGCGCCTTGCCCCAGAACAAGGCCACAGGCCAATGGACGCCGTATAACGGCGCCTGCCCGTATCCGTCCCGCACAGAGATGAACCAGAGAGTCATTCCCCTCGCCGACGAGCGCCTGCTCCGGCAACTGCCGACGATCCCGCGGGAGCTCGCTGCCCCCACCGGCCAGCTGCTCGACAGCCGTGGCCGGGCGGTACGGGATCTGCGCATCTCGGTCACCGACCGCTGCAACTTCCGCTGCGTGTACTGCATGCCGAAGGCGGTGTTCGACAAGGACTACGCCTTCCTGCCGCGGGAATCCCTGCTGTCCTTCGAAGAGATCACCCGCCTGGCCCGCCTGTTCGCCGCCCACGGCGTCAGCAAGATCCGCCTGACCGGCGGCGAGCCGCTGTTGCGCCGCAACCTGGAGCAACTCATCGCCCAGTTGGCCGCCATACCGGGCATCGAGGTCACGCTCACCACCAACGGCGTGCTGTTGCCCAAGAAGGCGGCGGCGCTCAAGGCCGCCGGCCTGCAGCGCGTCACGGTCAGCCTGGACTCCCTCGACGACGCCGTCTTCCGCGCCATGAACGACATGGACGTGCCCGTCGCCGACGTGCTGAAGGGCATCGACGCCGCCACGGCCGCCGGGCTCGGGCCGATCAAGATCAACATGGTCGTCAAGCGCGGCCTCAACGACCACGAAATCCTGCCCCTGGCCCGCCATTTCCGCGGCAGCGGCCACATCCTGCGGTTCATCGAATTCATGGACGTGGGCAGTTCCAACGGCTGGCGCATGGACGACGTGGTGCCGTCGGCCGAAGTCGTCCGGCGCATCCACGCCGAATTCCCGCTGGAGCCGATCGATCCCAACTACACCGGCGAGGTGGCCGAGCGCTGGCGCTACAAGGACGGCGGTGGCGAGATCGGCGTGATCTCATCGGTCACCCAGGCCTTCTGCTCCACCTGTACGCGGGCCCGCCTGTCCACCGAGGGGCGCCTGTACACCTGCCTGTTCGCCCAGAGCGGCCACGACCTGCGCACGCTGCTGCGCAATGGCCGCAGCGACGCCGAAGTGTCGGCCGCCATCGGCCACATCTGGCAGGGCCGCGGCGACCGTTACTCGGAGATCCGCAGCGCCGAAACGGCCGCCCTGCGCAAGATCGAGATGTCCTACATCGGGGGCTGAGATGGATGTGCCCAGCAGGGACGACATCACCGGCCTGATCCTCGCCGGTGGACTGGGGCGCCGCATGGGCGGCGTCGACAAGGGGCTGGTTCTGCTCGACGGGCGCCCCCTGGCCGCCCACGTGCTGGCCCGTCTGGCCCCACAGGTCGGAGCCCTCGTCATCAATGCCAACCGCAATGGGGAGGCCTACGCGCAGCTGGGTGCGGCCGTCATCCCCGACCTGCGCGACGACTTCGCCGGTCCGCTGGCCGGGCTGGAAACCGGGCTGGCGGCCTGTCAGACGCCCTACCTGGTCTGCGCCCCGTGCGATTCCCCCTTCCTGCCCGCCGATCTGGTGCCACGCCTGGCCGAAGCCCTCGCCACGGGGCAGGCCAGCATCGCCGTTGCCCGCACCGGCGAACAGTTGCATCCTGTCTTCGCGCTGATGCGCCGCGACGTGCTGCCCGACCTGCAGGCCTTCCTGCACGCCGGCGGGCGCCGCATGGAGAGCTGGCTGCAACGCCTGTGCTGGGTGGCCTGCGCCTTCGATGACGAAGCCGAGGCCTTCGCCAACATCAACACAACGGACGAACTCCGCGCCCACCATCCAGGAGATTTCCCGCAGTGACATCCCTGAGCCAGCAATTCACCTGCCACGACGCCTACGACCCCAACGCCCTGCCGGTCGCCCTGGGTCGCCAATTGATCCTCGACGCGGTAGCGCCGATCGAAGGCGTCGAACACCTGCCGCTGCGCGAAGCCCTCGGCCGCGTCCTCGCCGAAGCGGTCGTCTCGCCGATCGACGTCCCCGCCCACGACAACTCGGCGATGGATGGCTACGGACTGCGCGGCGCGGACCTGCACAACGACAGCCCGACGACGCTGCAGGTCATCGGCAGCGCCTACGCCGGCCGCCCCTTCCCGCGGGCCGTCGGCCCCGGCGAAGCGGTCCGCATCATGACCGGCGCCCCGCTGCCCGCAGGCGTGGACACCGTGGTGATGCAGGAAATCGTCGCCAGCCTCGACGATCAGGTCACGATCCCGGCCGGCCAGCACACGGGTCAGAACGTGCGCAAGGCCGGCGAGGACCTGCGCGCCGGCGTCCCCGCGCTGGCCGCCGGCAAGCTGCTGCGCCCGGCCGAACTGGGCCTGATCGCCTCCCTCGGCATCAGCGAGGTCAGCGTAAGGCGGCGCCTGCGGGTCGCCATCTTCTCCACCGGCGACGAGCTCGTCCCGCTCGGCACCATCGCCCGCGAAGGGGAAATCTTCGACAGCAACCGGTACACGCTGTTCGGCATGCTCACCCGCCTCGGCGTGGAGGTCATCGACCTGGGCGTGGTGCGCGACGACCCGCTGGCCCTGGAAGGCTGCTTCCGCGAAGCCGCCTCGATCGCCGACGTGGTCATCACCAGCGGCGGCGTATCGGTGGGCGAAGCGGACTTCACCCGCAGCATGATGGACAAGCTCGGTGAAGTGCTGTTCTGGAAGATCGCCATGAAGCCCGGCCGGCCGATGGCTTTCGGGCGCATCGGCGCCGGCGGCGACGCCGCCTGGCTGTTCGGCCTGCCCGGCAATCCGGTCGCCGTGATGGTCACTTTCTACCAGTTCGCCCGTCCGGCCCTGCTCCGCCTGGCCGGCGTCGAGACCCCGGGCGAAGCACCCGAGCTGCGCGCGCTGTGCACCGTGTCGATCCGCAAGGGCCGCGGCCGCACCGAATTCCTGCGCGGCGTGCTTTATGCGGAAGACGGCGAATGGAAGGTCAGGACTACCGGCGCCCAGGGTTCGGGCATCCTGCGCTCGATGACCGACGCCAACTGTTTCATCGTGCTGGGCCCTGAACAGGGCGACGTGGCCGCTGGCGACGACGTGACTGTCCAGATTCTGGACGGTCTGGTCTGAACCGTGACCCAGGAGACAGGAAATTGCAGACGGGTTACATCCGGCACGTCTTTCTAGTGCAAAATTTCACCTTTAGCAGTTTTAAGACTGTCCCCATATGACTGCCAAGAGCGGACCATGAACACCAACGTTCCCGAAGGCACCAAGCAGATCGTCGACGGACGTGAACGGGTCTTTTACTCCGGTTACTGGGTCAAGACCTACGAAGTACCCGAAGACACCCTCCAGGCCAAGCGCAAGCTGATCGGCGCCCTCACCCGGCGCCTGTTCAACCACGTGGAGCACGGGCTCAACATCCCGGGCAGCCGCCTGAACGAAGCCCGTAAGAGCTACGAGGACGAAACCAACGAGGATCGGCGGCGGGTCAAAGGCGCCATGCTCGCCGGCGCCCTGTTCAACCGGGCAGCGGACATCTTCACCAAGCTGGTCGAACTGCAGAGCGTCGGCATCGAGATCCAGTCCGACAACGCGCTGATGCGCGAATGCGGGCGCTGCCTGCAGGAAGCCCTGGGCCTCGGCCGGCTGGTGCTGCACCGTTCCGGCGAGGAAGGGATCGACGAGCTGTGGGGCGAACCCTTCAAGGCCTTCTCGATCCCGCTGGAAGACTTCTACGAGAGCCGCTACGTCAAGATCGGCATGACCCTGCGGGACATCGACCGGATTGCCGATGCGATGGCCGACAGCTTCGAACCCCTCCCCTGTTTCACGGGCATCGCGCCCCACGTCCGCGCCTTTGCCCGGGCCGCCCAGGTCAAGACCGAAACCCTGCGCACCGACCCGGACATCTTCGACATCTGGACCAGCTTCGTCACCGCAGCCGAACGCCTGTGCGGCCATTTCAATGAGGCCGCACTGCCCACCAACATGGAAGAGCAACACGTGGTCGGCGACGGACGCCTGCTGCTCCAGCAAGGGCGCGACCTGGTGAGCTACATCACCCGGGCACGGACGCCGATGCCCAAGAGCACCGCCGACTACATCGAGCGCTGCAAGGCCTACGCCGAACGCTGCGCCCGTCTGGCGGGCTGAACGCCCCGAACGCTCAGCCTCACCCTCATTCGTTCGAAGAAGATACGGCCATGACCGACCAGAACAACAACGCCTCCCGTTCCTCCGGCAAGAGCGCCCGGCGGGTTTCGGCAGGCGACATTGCTCCAGGCAGCACCCCTGCCGGGGTTGAACGCTTCGTCGTCGATGAAGCCGTCGAAGCCGCCCGGGACGCCAAGGCCAGCGCGGTGAGCGACATCGTCGCCACACTGGCCAAGCACGACGCCCACAGCATCGCCGAAACGCTGCAGGCCATCATGGCCGGCGCATCCCCCGACGACGCCGCGATCCTGCGCAACGCGCTGCTTGCCGAAGACGAAGCCGTTTACAAGAAGCTGCCCTCCCACCCGGACGACGAACTCGCCGACGGCTGGCGCGAAGGCGGCTACCCCTACAAGAACCTGATGTCCCGCAAGGCCTATGAGAAGCAGAAGTACCGCCTGCAGGTGGAACTGCTCAAGCTGCAGGCCTGGGTCAAGGAGACCGGCCAGCGGGTCGTGATCCTCTTCGAAGGGCGTGACGCAGCCGGCAAGGGCGGCACCATCAAGCGTTTCATGGAGCACCTCAATCCCCGCGGCGCCCACGTCGTCGCCCTGGAAAAGCCCAGCGAGGCCGAACGTGGCCAATGGTATTTCCAGCGCTACGTGCAGCACCTGCCCACCGCCGGCGAGATCGCCCTGTTCGACCGCTCCTGGTACAACCGGGCCGGCGTCGAGCGCGTGATGGGCTTCTGCTCCCAGGACGAATACCTCGAGTTCATGCGCCAGACCCCGGAATTCGAGCGCCATCTGGTGCGCAGCGGCGTACACCTGATCAAGTTCTGGTTCTCGGTGAGCCAGCAGGAGCAGCGCCGCCGCTTCAAGGAGCGCGAGACCCATCCGCTCAAGCAGTGGAAGCTCAGCCCGGTGGACCTCGCGTCCCTCGACAAGTGGGACGACTACACCAAGGCCAAGGAAGCCATGTTCTTCCACACCGACACCGCCGATGCCCCCTGGACGGTGATCAAGTCGGACTGCAAGAAGCGCGCGCGCCTCAACGCGATGCGCTACGTGCTGCACAAGCTGCCCTACGCCAACAAGGATCTGGAGCATATCGGCTCGCTGGACCCCCTGCTGGTCGGCCGTGCCCACGTAGTCTACGAACGCGGCGAACACGCCAGCCCGCTGCTTTAAGAAACCGCAATACCCGCCCTGCCCGCCGTACCGGCAGGGGCAGGGAGTAGTCCTTCACGCTTCTGCACGACGTGCCGCGGCGCAGTAGACTCGGCCCGTGCCCATCGAATCCAAGCTTTCCCCCTTCGCCTTCTTCGACAACAACCTCGACGCCGACGGCCAGCGGGGCGCCTGGCTGCTGACCGGGCTTGTCGAGGAAGTCATCTGCGACGACGCCGGCAATTGGCGGGACTGTCTGCAGCGCCTCGACGAGGCCGCCCGCAACGGCGCCTGGGTCGCCGTGGCCGCCGCCTACGAACTCGGCTACGCCATCGAAGCGCGGCTGCGCCCACGGCGACCAGCGGGCTCGGGGCCACTGCTGCAGGCCTGGATCTTCGAACACGGCGAGTGGCTGGACAGCGCCGCCTGCGAAAAGTGGCTGAGTGCCCAGGCCGGTGATGCCCCTGGCGGCGTCGGCGCACTGCAGGCCGATATCGCCGAAACGGCCTATCTCGAGAACATCGAGCGCATCCGCCGCTACATCGCCGACGGCGACTGCTACCAGGTCAATTACACCTTCCCGTTCAGCGGCCAGGCCTACGGTGCCCCGGCCGCCCTGTACCAGTCGCTGCGCGCCGCCCAGCCGGTACGCTACGGCGCCTTCATCCGCCATACCGGCGGCAGCATCCTGTCCCGCTCGCCGGAGTTGTTCCTGGAGCGCAGCGGCACGACCCTCAGCAGCCTGCCGATGAAGGGCACCGCGCCGCGCCAGGCAGACCCAGCCACCCTCAGCACCTCCGAGAAGGATCGCGCCGAGAACGTGATGATCGTGGACCTGATCCGCAACGACATGGGCCGGCTGGCCCCCGCCGGCGGCGTGCGGGTGGACGAACTGTTCCACGTCGAGCCCTACCCGACGGTCTGGCAGATGATCTCCCGCGTCGTCGCCGAGCCGGTTGCCGCCGGGCTGCCGGAGATCTTCCGCGCCCTGTTCCCCTGTGGCTCGATCACTGGCGCACCGAAGATCCGCGCGATGGAGATCATCCGCGAACTGGAACCCAGCCCCCGCGGCATATATTGCGGCGCGCTGGGCTTCATCCGCCCCGGCGGCGATTTCCGCCTGAGTGTGCCGATCCGCACACTGCTCGTGGATACGGACGGCCAGGCGAAGCTCAATGTGGGGAGCGGGGTCGTCTACGACTCCAGCCCGGCCGGGGAGTGGGCGGAATGCCATCTCAAGGCGCGTTTCCTGACCGCCCTGCCGACACCGCTGCGGCTGATCGAGACCCTGCGCTATGCGCCGGCGGAGGCGGAAGCCTTCCCTTTCCTGGCCGAACACCGGGAACGCCTGTCGGCTTCCGCCCGCTGGTTCGGTTTCCCCTTCGATCCCGATGCCTTCCGCGATACGCTCGCCACCGTCGGTGGCGACGCGCCGCTGAGGGTGCGCGTGACCCTCGGCCAAGGCGGGGATTTCCGCCTGGAAACCGCCCCGCTCAGCGCCGGCGCGCCTGCCGATGCACCGACGGTGGTGCTGTCGCCGCATCGGGTACGCAGCGATGATCCGCTGCTGCGCCACAAGACCACCGCCCGCCGGCTCTACGACCAGGAACTCGCCCGGGTCATGGCGGACGGAAACTTCGACGCCCTGTTCCTCAATGAACGGGGCGAACTGACCGAAGGCGCCCGCAGCAACCTGTTCGTACAGAAAAACGGGGAACTGCTGACGCCACCGCAGGACGCGGGACTGCTCAACGGCGTGCTACGGCGCCGCCTGCTGCGGAAAGGGCTGGCTCGGGAAGCCACGCTGACCGTCGCCGATCTTCACCAGGCCGAAGCCCTCTTCGTCGGCAACGGCCTGCGCGGACTGCTTCGGGTACATCTCACTCCGTAGGGGCGAGTGAATTCGCCCGACAGTCCGCGGTCCGCTCAGCCCACTTACTTGGCGCTCTTGCCCTTCGGCACCACGGACAGGCGCTCCACCAGCCCACGGGTGCTGGCCGGGGACTCCTTCAGCAGCAGTTGCACGCCGGCACGCAGCAGTTCGGACTTGGTGCAGATCCGGCCGGCCTTGGCCAGCGTCTCGCGGAGGGTCTTGAGCTGGGCGTGCTCGCTCTTCGGCATCGAGAAGGAATCGCGCACGACCTTCTCGCGGCTGGCCTTGACAGGCTTTTCGGCCTTCGCCGGCTTGTCCGCCTTCGGTGCCTTGGCCTGCTTCGGCGCCTTGTCGACCTTTTCGGCCACCTTCTCAACCTTCGCAGGCTTCTCGGCCTTCACCGGCTTGGCCTTCTTGACGGGCGCAGCAGCCGGCGCGTCAATCGCCACGGCGACCGGCGTGGCCTCTGCCTTGGTCTTGACCGCAGGCGCCTTCGCCACCTTGGCCGCCGGCGCCCGCTTGACCGGGGCAGACTTCACAGTCCGTGCCGGCTTCGCCGCAACCTTCGCAGCGGGCTCGGTGGGCGCCGGTGCTGCGGCAGGCTCCACGGGCGCAGGGGGCGCAACTTCGGGCGTGCTCTCCACAACCGGGGCCGGAGCGGCCTGGACTGGCTCGCTCACCGCCACGGCGTCCGCCTTCACGGGGGCTGCGGACTCCGGCAGACGGGTTTCGAGGGATTCGGTTTCCTGCTGCAGCGTGGAACGCAGCGCAGATTTGACCTTGCTGTTCATAGTTTCTCTCCTGTGAGTTTCAAGACTTCCGCAACCAGTTTGTCCACCTCCCGGGCCGCCTCCGAACCGGCACGACCGAGCTGATACACCGTGCCGCCGATCACTGCACTCTGCGCGAAGGCATTGCGCTGCGACAGGGCTGCACCGAGTACCGGCAAGGTGAAATCGCGCATCACCTCGAGGACATCCCAGGCAAGGTTGGTGCGCAGGACGCGGTTCGGCACCAGGGCGGCCTTGAGCCCCTTGCGGCTGGCCTGCACCTGCAGGATCAGACGCTCGACACCCTTGGTGGACCACAGGTCGGCCGGGCTCGGGACCACCGGCACCAGCGCCACATCGGCCTCCTGAAGCGCCGCCAGCGTGGCGGGATGCTCGATGGACGGCGGACAGTCGAGCAGCACGATGTCTGCGCTGCGGGCCATCTGCTTGAGCACCGCACGCAGGCCGCCGGGCAGCACGTCCAGCTTCGACACCTGCGCCGGAAAACCCTCGGTCGCGGCCTGGGCCCAGCGCAGGGCGGTCTCCTGCGGGTCGAGATCGATGATGGCGACCCTGCGTCCACTACGTGCGAGCCCACCGGCCAATTGCATCGTGAGCGTCGACTTGCCCGCCCCACCCTTCTGGGACAGGACGGTAATCACCCTTGACTTGGCCACTCCACCCCCTGATTGCGTAATACCGTATTATTCTTGCGCGAATGGAATCGATTGGCAAGTCGGAACACCGACGGCAACATGTACAGACGCACGACGGGCGTCTCCTGCACGCCGCAGGCGACCGTTTGACGAGGAAGGGGAAAAAGGGCTGAGAGCACAGTGCCCAGCAGGGCGACATCACCATATTGGCCGTCGATGCCATCGCCTGCCGCCACCGGATCGCCGGACCGGCATTGAGAGCGCATTGTGCCGGCCTGGGCGGAGCGGCCCTGCAGGCATTGCAATGCCTGCCTGCCGGGCAGCAGCAGAGCTGCAACCCGGTATTCGAAGTTATCGCACGGGTCGCCTACGACCCGCACATCAAGGGATTACTCGACGCAGGCCTCGCCTAGCATGCCTGCGGCACCAGGCACCGGGGGGCCACGAAACCCGCACGTGCCGGCGTCCCCCGGCCGTTGCAGACGCGCAGGCCCCGCGTGCTCAGGCGCATGCACTGCACTCCGGAAGCACTCGGCAGATCGACTGCGTCACCGTCCTCCACCTTGTCGATGCGCAGCAGTTCGAGAAAGCGCCGGGCCGCCTCCCGGCAATCGAAGATCGTCAGGCGGCCATCGTTGGCGCACAGCCAGCGGTCGTTCAGGGTGATCCCCAGGCAGCTATGGCAACCGCCGGTGAGGGTGTGCAGGCGAATCCGCACCTGCCCCAGCAGGGACAGCCGGGCAGCCGCCAGTTCGAGCCAGGTGGCGTGACGTTTCTTGGTATCCATGTAAGTCTCCTCCTCCATCTTTTTTATTGGCATCCGCCGGCCCGGCAAGACCCACGCCAGACAAGGCGGTGCAGGAAATATTATCCACAAACGCCAGGCTCCCTGCGAGGTGGCAATTCCCGCAATGACCACCGGGAAAACCCGGAGTGGATAAACGGCGTATCATTCGGCGGCCTGATGCAAGTGCGCCTTCAAAAAATACGGAGAAAAACACAATGAAACTGGAAACCCTTGCCGTACATGGCGGCTACAGCCCGGACCCGACCACCAAGGCAGTGGCCGTGCCGATCTACCAGACCACTTCATATGCGTTCGACGACACCCAGCACGGTGCCGACCTGTTCGACCTGAAGGTGGCAGGCAACATCTACACCCGCATCATGAACCCCACCCAGGCGGTGCTCGAAGCCCGCGTGGCGGCGATGGAAGGCGGTATTGCCGGCCTGGCCCTGGCGTCCGGCATGGCCGCCATCAGTTACGCGATCCAGACCATCGCCGAGGCTGGCGACAACATCGTGTCGGCTTCCACGCTGTACGGCGGCACCTACAACCTGTTCGCCCACACGCTGCCGCAGATCGGCATCCATGTGCGCTTTGCCGACTACCGCGACCCTGCCTCCTTTGCACCGCTGATCGACGAGCGAACCAAGGCCATCTACTGTGAATCGGTCGGCAATCCGCTGGGCAACATCACCGACTTCGAGGCGCTGGCGGCCATCGCCCACGCCCACGGCATTCCGCTGATCGTGGACAACACGGTCCCGTCGCCCTACCTCTGTCGCCCGATCGAACACGGCGCCGACATCGTGGTGCACTCGCTCACCAAGTACCTGGGCGGCCACGGCAATTCCATCGGCGGCATCATCGTCGACAGCGGCAAGTTCCCGTGGGCAGAGCACAAGGAACGCTTCCGCCGCCTCAATGAGCCCGACGTGTCCTACCACGGCGTGGTGTATACCGAAGCGCTCGGCCCGGCCGCGTACATTGGCCGTGCGCGGGTCGTGCCGCTGCGCAACATGGGCGCCGCAATCAGCCCCTTCAACGCCTTCCTGATCCTGCAGGGCATCGAAACCCTGGCGCTGCGCATGGACCGCATCTGCGACAACACCCAGAAGGTGGCCGAGTTCCTGAAGGGCCATGCCAAGGTGGCCTGGGTCAATTACGCCGGCCTGCCGGAACACCCCGACTACGAGCTGGTCCGGAAATACATGGGCGGCCGCGCCTCCGGCATCCTCAACTTCGGCGTGAAGAGCCCCGACGGCGACGGCAAGGCCGCCGGCGGACGTTTCCAGGACGCCCTCAAGCTGGTGACGCGCCTCGTCAATATCGGCGACAGCAAGAGCCTGGCCTGCCACCCGGCGTCCACCACCCACCGCCAGCTGTCGCCGGAAGAAATGATCAAGGCCGGCGTCTCCGAGGACATGGTGCGCCTGTCCATCGGCATCGAGCACATCGACGACATCCTGGCCGATCTGGACCAGGCCCTGGCCGCGGTCTGAGCTCCGGTCGCAACAGCCGGCTCCCTGCACCAGGCAGGGAGCCCGGTCTGCTCAAAGCAGCTGGCAACCGACGACCTGGTAGCCGGGCCCACTGAGCAGAGCCGGGCCGCTCTGCAACTTGAGCATGCGGGCACCGTGCTTGACGAAGACCGTCCCGCTGCGGACCGTGCCCGGCTCGCACACGATTCTCACCCCCCGCCCCCGCACCGGCGGATCGCACAGGATGCCGTTCCAGCTGCGCCCTCCGTCATCGAGGATGACAGGCCGTGGATCGTCCGACAGGCGCTGAACACCGACCGATGCTCCGCCGTTCTCATCGACACGCACCCGCCGGACGACACCCAGCACCCAGCGGCCGTTCTCCCCCAGATGCGCCGCCACCAGGGTCCCGACCCGACACACATCAGGGTCCATCATCGTCGCGTGGACACCGAAACCGTTGCGGCTGGCATCCTGCAGCATCCACGCCGCCGCCGGCCGCAGCAGCGCTTCGCCGGAAATCAGCGAGCGGATGAAGCCCAGCCCCGTTGCCAGAGATAGCGCGCCTCCGACCGAATGACGGCGGAAACGCCGGGTCGGCGGCTGCGCCCCCCAGTGGCGGACCAGGTGGCGGATCGCCGCACCGACGGTCGCACGGGGCATGCCGTCGAAGCCACGGCTGGCGTCCCCCATGCCGCGTCCCAGCTCGCCGAGCACCGGCATGGCATCGGCGGGATCGAAATAGCGCATCGCTGCCGACGGCTCCGCCGGCTGCACGAGGCAACGCCGGGGGGGCGACAGCGTTTCCAGGTCGACCGCAAACAGCTGGCCCTTGCCGGGCTGCTGACGGAGATCCAGCGCATGCTGCAGATGGCGCACGAGCTTGTCGATGGCCTCGATACGCTCCGGCGCCAGCTGGTCGAG
The DNA here is from genome assembly GCF_002028455.1 of Zoogloea sp. LCSB751. Classification (GTDB taxonomy): domain Bacteria; phylum Pseudomonadota; class Gammaproteobacteria; order Burkholderiales; family Rhodocyclaceae; genus Zoogloea. Next base: position 68,688 of record NZ_MWUM01000014.1, read on the forward strand.
GCTGGCGCTCTTCATCGCCACCAGCCGGACGAACTCCCGCCGGATCGTCGAGCGGGTCTCACGCCCTTCGCGGATCAACACCGGGCTGTCCAGGTGCTCAAGCTCACAGGCCGTCCGATACGCCTCGCCGGCCCGACGCCAGGTATCCGCCGGCAACTCCTGGTAATCGAAGGCCGCCCACTTCATCTCCCCGTTGGCACAGCGCACCGAGCGCAACAGCATTTCCAGGCGCAGGCCGGGCTCGAGGCCTTCTTCAGGCGAGACCAGCACAAGCTCGTAAGCGCGCCCCAGGCTGGCGTGGAAATCCTGGCCGAGGGCCTTGTAGCGCACACTGCGCGCACCGAGGACATTGGAGAGATAGAGACTGGCCGCCTGGCGCAGATGGGGCTGCGCAGCTTCGTCGAGCAGCACGACGAGACGCGCCAGCTCGGCCGGCGATGGGAGCGTTTCGTAGTGGAAGGAATCCAGCCAGCGGATCAGGTCGATCAGCGCAGCGGGCGCCGCGCTGGAGGCAATGCCGCCCAACACATGGTTCAGCGACTCGGCTTGAAGGAGCGGATGCGCCCCTCCGGCAACAGAACCAAGCACCATGACGACCGCCATCCCCCCGTTACGGCCTTGCCGAAAAATGTGTTCGCAACGCGCGGCGATGGTAGCACAAAGGGGCCCGGTCCTCGCCGCGCCTGGGGCGCCCGGATCGTGGAAAGCCCCATCCCCGGGCCGGCAAGGTATCAGTTAATATTCAGGCTTTTGGCGCCCCATGCGACAGTACCTCGAACTCATGCGCCACGTGGCGGAACGCGGCCACCGCAAGGACGACCGCACCGGCACCGGCACCCTCTCCGTCTTCGGCTGGCAGATGCGTTTCGATCTCGCCGAAGGCTTCCCGCTGCTCACCACCAAGAAGCTGCATACCCGCTCGATCATCCACGAGCTGCTGTGGTTCCTGCGCGGCGACACCAACATCCAGTACCTGAAGGACAACAAGGTCTCCATCTGGGACGAATGGGCCGACGAAAACGGCGAACTCGGCCCGGTGTACGGCAAGCAGTGGCGGCGCTGGGAAACCCCCGACGGGCGCAGCATCGACCAGATCGCCCAGCTCGTCGAAGCCCTCAAGAAGAACCCGGACTCCCGCCGCCACATCGTGTCGGCCTGGAACCCGTCCGAGGTGGACCGCATGGCCCTGCCGCCGTGCCACGCCCTGTTCCAGTTCTACGTGGCGGGCGGCAAGCTGTCCTGCCAGCTGTACCAGCGCAGCGCCGACATCTTCCTCGGCGTGCCCTTCAACATCGCCAGCTACGCACTGCTGACGATGATGGTGGCCCAGGTGTGCGGCTACGAGCTCGGCGATTTCGTTTGGACCGGCGGCGACTGCCACCTCTACGTCAATCACCTGGAGCAGACCCAGCTGCAACTGTCCCGCGAGCCGCGGAAGCTGCCAACCATGCGCATCAACCCGGACGTGAAGAGCATCTTCGACTTCAAGATCGAAGACTTCACGCTGGAAGGCTACGACCCGCATCCGCACATCTCCGCGCCGGTGGCCGTCTGAGATGGCGCGCCCGCTGCTTGCACTGATCGCCGCCTGCGCCCGCGGCGGCGTCATCGGCATCGAAAACCGGCTGCCCTGGCACCTGCCGGAGGACATGAAGTTCTTCCGCGAAACGACCCGCGGCAGGCCGGTGATCATGGGCCGCAAGACCTGGGAATCGCTGCCCAACGCCTTCCGCCCGCTGCCCGGCCGCCTCAACATCGTGGTCAGCCGCAACCCGGATTTCCGGGCCACCGGCGGGCAGGTCGTCGCCAGCCTGGAAGCCGCGCTGGCGGCCGCCGGCGATACGGAGATCGCCTTCGTGATCGGCGGCGCCGAACTCTACCGCCAGGCCCTGCCGCTGGCCGGTCGCCTGCTGCTCACCGAAATCGACCGGGACTACGCCGGCGATGCCTTCTTCCCGGATTTCGACCGCAGCGTCTGGCGGGAGGCCTCCCGCCAGTCCCAGGTGGCCGAATCGGGCCTGCCCTTCGCCTTCGTCAGCTACGAACGCGGCGGCACCTGAGCGTGGCGCCATGTTGGCCGACTCCTGCGGAGGCGGTCGCATCGGAAACGGTGGGGGCGAATTCATTCGCCCGCTGAGCTTGATCAGCCAGCGGCGGGCGAATGAATTCGCCCCTACTGCTCTTCCATATCCACTGAAATCTCTCCAGCAACAAAAAACGCCGCGATTCACATCGCGGCGTTTTTTCATTCAGGCAACGGCAGGACTCAGCCGCGCACGCAATCCACGTAGTAATGGATGCGCCCGTCGCGCTCTTCCTTCACCAGGCCATGGACGTCGGTCTCGAAGCCCGGGAAGCGGTCGTTGAATTCCCGCGCGAAGCGCAGGTACTGGACCACGGTGTTGTTGAAGCGCTCACCCGGAATCAGCAGCGGGATACCCGGCGGGTACGGGGTCAGCAGCACGCTGGTGACGCGGCCTTCCAGTTCGTCGATGGGCACCCGCTCGATTTCCCGGTGGGCCATCTTGGCGAAGGCGTCGGCCGGCTTCATCGCCGGGACCATGTCCGACAGGTACATCTCGGTGGTCAGGCGGGCCACGTCGTTCTGCTTGTAGATGTCGTGGATCTGCTGGCACAGGTCGTGCAGGCCGATGCGCTCGTAGCGCGGGTGCTTGGCGATGAACTCGGGCAGCACGCGCCACAGGGGCTGGTTCTTGTCGTAGTCGTCCTTGAACTGCTGCAGCGCAGTCAGCAGCGTGTTCCAGCGGCCCTTGGTGATGCCGATGGTGAACATGATGAAGAACGAGTACAGGCCGGTCTTCTCGACGATCACGCCGTGTTCGGCCAGGTACTTGGTGACGATCGCCGCCGGGATGCCGAAGTCGTCGGCGAAGTCGCCGTCCACGTCGAGGCCCGGGGTGATGATGGTGGCCTTGATCGGATCAAGCATGTTGAAGCCCGGCGCGATGTTGCCGAAGCCATGCCAGCGCTCGGAGTCACGCAGCATCCAGTCTTCCCGCTCGCCGACGCCTTCCTCGGCGAGGTAGTCGGGGCCCCACACCTTGAACCACCAATCGACGCCCCACTCCTCGTCCACCTTGCGCATCGCGCGGCGGAAATCGAGGGCTTCGGCCAGGGACTCCTCCACCAGCGCAGTGCCACCCGGGGCTTCCATCATCGCCGCCGCCACATCGCAGGAGGCGATGATCGAGTACTGCGGCGACGTGGACGAGTGCATCAGGTAGGCCTCGTTGAAGATGTCCCGGTCCAGCTTGCGGGTGTGGGAATCCTGCACGAGGATCTGCGAGGCCTGCGACAGGCCAGCCAGCAGCTTGTGGGTCGATTGCGTCGAGAACACCATCGACTCGCTGCAACGCGGGCGGTCGGCGCCCATCGCATGGTAATCGCCGTAGAAGTCGTGGAAAGCCGCGTGGGGCAACCAGGCTTCATCGAAGTGCAGGGTATCGATCTCGCCGTCCAGCATCTCCTTGATGGTCTCCACGTTGTAGAGGATGCCGTCGTAGGTGGACTGGGTGATCGTCAGGATGCGCGGCTTCTTGTCCTTCACCGCACGGGCGAAGGGATTGGCCTCGATCTTGCGGCGGATGTTGTCGAGCTTGAACTCGTCCAGCGGGATCGGGCCGATGATGCCGAAATGGTTGCGGGTCGGCGTCAGGAACACCGGGATCGCCCCGGTCATAATGATCGAGTGCAGGATGGACTTGTGGCAGTTGCGGTCCACCACCACGATGTCGTCCGGCGCCACCGTGGAATGCCACACCATCTTGTTGGAGGTGGACGTGCCGTTGGTGACGAAGTACAGGTGATCGGCGTGGAAGATCCGCGCCGCATTGCGCTCGGAGGCTGCCACCGGACCGGTGTGGTCGAGCAGCTGGCCGAGTTCGTCCACCGCATTGCAGACGTCGGCGCGCAGCATGTTCTCGCCGAAGAACTGGTGGAACATCTGGCCCACCGGGCTCTTCAGGAAAGCGACGCCGCCGGAGTGGCCGGGGCAGTGCCACGAATACGAACCGTCGGCCGCGTAATGGGTCAGCGCGCGGAAGAACGGCGGCGGCAGGGAGTCCAGGTAGGCGCGGGCTTCGCGCACGATGTGGCGGGCCACGAACTCCGGCGTGTCCTCGAACATGTGGATGAAGCCGTGCAGCTCGCGCAGCACGTCGTTCGGGATATGGCGGGAGGTGCGCGTCTCGCCGTACAGGAAGATCGGGATGTCCGCGTTGCGGAAACGGACTTCCTCGACGAAAGCGCGCAGGTCGGCGATAGCCTTTTCGGTGGCTTCGGGCGACGAGAACTCCTCATCGTCGATGGACAGGATGAAGGCCGACCCACGGCTCTGCTGCTGGGCGAAGGACGCCACGTCGCCGTAGCTGGTCACCCCCAGGACGTGCGGGCCTTCCTTCTCGATGGCTTCCGCCAGGGCCCGGATACCCAGCCCGGACGTGTTTTCCGAACGGAAGTCCTCGTCGATGACGATGACCGGAAAATTGAAGCGCATGCTTGACTCCTCGATGCCCGACTTTCGGCCCGGGCGGATCAACAAAAAGCTTTGGGCGGACTTGCGTGCCTGCGCATAGTCCGCCCGATGTCCACGACGTTACAACAGAAATATTTCAGATTTTCGGCAGCGTCACGCCAGTCTGGCCGAGATACTTCCCGCCCCGGTCCTTGTAGGACGTGGCACAGATCTCATCCGACTCGAAGAACAGCATCTGGGCGACGCCTTCATTGGCGTAGATCTTGGCCGGCAGCGGCGTGGTGTTGGAGAACTCCAGCGTCACATGCCCTTCCCATTCCGGTTCCAGCGGCGTCACGTTGACGATGATGCCGCAACGCGCATAGGTGGACTTGCCCAGGCACACCGTCAGCACGCTGCGCGGGATACGGAAGTACTCCACGGTGCGCGCCAGTGCGAAGGAGTTCGGCGGAATGATGCACACGTCGCCGGTGAAATCCACGAAGTTGCGCTCGTCGAAATTCTTCGGATCGACGATCGTCGAATTGATGTTGGTGAAGATCTTGAATTCGTTGGCGACGCGCACGTCGTAGCCATAGCTCGACGTCCCGTAGGACACGATCTTGCCGCCCTCGTTCTGGCGCACCAGCTCGGGGGCAAACGGTTCGATCATGCGCGCATCGCCTTCCGCCATGCGGCGAATCCACTTGTCCGATTTGATGCTCACGCGGGGCCCCTGCATAAAAACGCGCATTCTACATGCAGAGACCCGCTGAAGCGTCGTCAATCACACGCATTGGTGCAATGCCGCAAACTACTTCTTCTTCTCCTCTTCCGGATCGTCCTTGACCACGTCGTAAATGCCCTTGCCGACCTTGAACGGCACCTTCACCACCTCGACCCCGACGTCCACCGCGGCGCCGACGACGGTGCCGACCACGCAGCCGCCCAGGCTGAGGCAAGCGACCGCCAGCAGGCCGGCCGCCAAAATCCGGTTTGCGCCGCTCACGTGTTCTGCACCACGATGCTGGGGAACTTGTGGCTCATGTCCTTGGCCCGCTCGGCGATGGTGATCGCCACCTTGCGGGCAATGCCCTTGTAGATCTCCGCGACGCGACCATCCGGGTCGGCGACCACCGTCGGCACCCCGCTGTCCACCTCGCGGCGGATCTGGATGTCGAGGGGCAGCGCGCCGAGGAAGGGCACGCCGTAGTCGGCACACATGGCCTGGCCGCCGCCGGTGCCGAAGATGTGCTCCTCGTGGCCGCAGTTGGAGCAAATGTGGATGCTCATGTTCTCGACGATGCCGATGATCGGCACGCCGACCTTCTCGAACATCTTGAGGCCCTTGCGGGCGTCCAGCAGCGCGATGTCCTGCGGCGTGGTGACGATCACCGCGCCGGTCACCGGCACGGTCTGGGACAGGGTCAGCTGGATGTCGCCGGTGCCCGGCGGCATGTCGATGACCAGGTAGTCCAGCTCATCCCAGTTGGTTTCCTTGAGCAGCTGCTGCAGCGCGCCGGTGGCCATCGGGCCGCGCCACACCATCGGGGTTTCCACATCCACCAGGAAACCGATGGACATCACCTGCAGGCCGTGGGCGTGCAGCGGCTGCATGGTCTTGCCGTCGAGGGAGTCGGGGCGCTGGCCGCCGATGCCCAGCATCTGCGGCTGGGACGGACCGTAGATGTCGGCATCCAGCATGCCGACGCGGGCGCCCTCGGCCGCCAGCGCGAGGGCCAGGTTGACCGCGGTGGTGCTCTTGCCGACGCCGCCCTTGCCGGACGCCACGGCGATGATGTTCTTCACGCCGGGCAGCAGCTTGACGCCCTGCTGCACCGCGTGGGCGACGATCTTGCTGTGCACGTTGGCGCTCACGTTGCCGACACCCGGCAAAGTCTTGACCTGGGCGATCAGCGCCTGGCGGATCGCGTCGATCTGGGTTTGCGCCGGGTAGCCCAGCTCGATGTCGAAGGACACGTCGGCACCGCTCACGCGCAGGTTCTTCACCAGGCGGGAGGAGACGTAGTCCTTGCCGGTATTGGGATCGACGAACTGCTTCAGGCAGTCGAGGACACTCTGGTCGGTAAGGCTCATGGTATCGGGGGCCGACGAGCGGCGGAAAAAGGAGAACATGGTGAACGGCACGCGGGGCGAGGTAAACCCGAGTAATTTTGTCCAGTTTACCAAAACCAGCCGGCTCCGCGAGGGTGGAATCGCTTTGGTAGAATGCACGATTCAGAACAATCCTGCTTCAGGCCCATTCATGACCACCGCGCGCAAGATTCTCGTCACCAACGCCCTGCCCTACGCCAACGGCGACATCCACCTCGGTCACCTGGTCGGCTACATCCAGGCCGACATCTGGGTGCGCTACCAGCGCATGCGCGGCAACCTGGTGCACTACGTCTGCGCCGACGACACCCACGGCACGCCGGTCATGCTGCGCGCCGAAAAGGAAGGCCTGACGCCCGAGCAGCTGATCGACCGCGTGCATGGCGAGCACTCCCGCGACTTCCGCGACTTCGGTGTGGAGTTCGACAACTACCATTCCACCCACAGCAGCGAGAACCGCTGGTACGCCGAGGACATCTACACCCGCCTGCGCGACCACGCCAAGCTGATCGACACCCGCGCCATCGAGCAGTTCTACGACCCGGTCAAGGAGATGTTCCTGCCCGACCGCTTCATCAAGGGCGAATGCCCCAAGTGCGGCGCCACGGACCAGTACGGCGACAACTGTGAAGTCTGCGGTGCGGCCTACGCCCCCACCGAACTGAAAAACCCGTACTCCGCAGTATCCGGTGCCAAGCCGGTGTTGAAGACCTCCGAGCACTACTTCTTCCGCCTGTCGGACCCGCGCGCCGTCGAGTTCCTGCGCGAATGGACCCAGGGCGTCACCCCCGACGGCGAACGCCGCCTGCAGGCCGAAGCCGCCAACAAGATGAAGGAATGGCTCGGCGAAGCCGGCGAGAACAAGCTGTCCGACTGGGACATCTCCCGCGACGCGCCCTACTTCGGCTTCGAGATCCCCGGCGCCCCCGGCAAGTATTTCTACGTGTGGCTGGACGCCCCGATCGGCTACTTCGCCAGCTTCCGCAACCTGGCCGCCCGCCGCAAGGACATCGACGTCGCCAACTACACCGACGCCGGCCCGGCGGCCGCCACCGGCACCGAGCTGATCCACTTCATCGGCAAGGACATCCTGTACTTCCACGCGCTGTTCTGGCCCGCCATGCTGCACTTTGCCGGCTACCGCACACCGACCCAGCTGTGCGTGAACGGCTTCCTGACCGTCGACGGCGCCAAGATGAGCAAGAGCCGCGGCACCTTCATCACCGCCCGCTCCTACACCGAGCAGAAGCTCAATCCGGAGTGGCTGCGCTACTACTTCGCCGGCAAGTCCAACGGCACGATGGAGGACGTGGACCTCAACCTCGACGACATGATCGCCAAGGTCAATTCCGACCTGGTCGGCAAGTTCGTCAACATCGCCAGCCGCTGCGCCGGCTTCATCGCCAAGCGCTTCGACGGCAAGCTCGGCGCCCACGACAGCGCCGCCGCCCTCGACTGGGACCTCGCCGAGATCACCGCCGCCTACGAAACCCGCGACTTCAGCCGCGCGCTGCGCAAGATCATGGAGTTCGCAGACCTCGCCAACGGCTATGTCAACGACAACAAGCCGTGGGAACTCGCCAAGCAGGAGGGCCAGGACGCCCGCCTGCACGTGGTGTGCTCCACCGCCATCAACATCTTCAAGGCCCTCACCGGCCTGCTGAAGCCGGTGCTGCCCACGCTGGCGGCCCAGGTCGAAGCCTTCCTGGCCATCGAGCCCCTCGGCTGGGACAGCCTGCTGGCCCCGCTGCCCGCCGGCCACGCCATCGGCGCCTACAGCCACCTGATGACCCGCATCGAGCGCAAGCAGGTGGATGCCCTCCTCGAAGCCAACCGCGACTCCCTGGCCCCGGCCGCCGTGGCCGATGCCAAACCCGCCAAGGCCGCCAAGAACGGCAAGGAGGCCCACTCCGAGCAACGCCACGCCCAGCACCAGGCCCACGTCGCCGCCACCGAAGCCGAGCAGGCCGCAGAAACCGAGCCCTTCATCTCCATCGACGACTTCGGCAAGGTCGACCTGCGCATCGCGAAAATCGTCTCCGCGGAGCACGTCGAAGGCGCCGCCAAGTTGCTGCGCCTGCAGCTCGACATCGGCGAGGAGCGCCCGCGCCAGGTCTTCGCCGGCATCAAGAGCGCCTACGACCCCGCCACGCTGGTCGGCCGGCTGACCGTGATGGTCGCCAACCTGGCCCCGCGCAAGATGAAGTTCGGCATGTCCGAAGGCATGGTACTGGCCGCCTCCGACAGCACCGGCGAAGTGCCGGGCCTGTTCATCCTGTCGCCGGACAGCGGTGCCACCGCGGGCATGCGCGTCAAATGAGCGCCTCGCCCCTGCCCCGCCTGACGGCGGCCTTCTGGGCCTGGGCGGCCATCGACATGATCGGCGTGCTGGTCCTCGCACTGGGTGCGGCCTACCTCATGGAAGACCGCGCCTCCCTGCTGCCCGGCTTTCCCGCCAACAGCCTGCAGGCCTGGATCTGCGTGGGCGGCGGCATCGTTGCCGTCTTCATCGCTGCGGTGAAGATGCTGGTGGAAGTCATGCATGCCGCCTCCCGCGGCAAGCGGGCCGCCAACGACAGCCACTTTTCCGGCTAACCCGAAGGAAGCTCCGCCATGCCCATGACCGCCCGCAAACGATGGTTCGTCCAACATCGCACCGGGCCCGGTCTCACCCCTCCGCAAGCCGCGCCAGCCGGCGCACACCCGATGTTCCCCCTTTTGCGGAGGCCCCATGGCCAAGATTGCGTTTCACCCCAAGCTTCTCGATACCCTGCCGGGCTATGACGGCGCCCAGTTCAGCCGCGATGCGTCCGCCGGCCTGACCGTCGGCGTCCTCGCCCTGCCCCTGGCGATGGCCTTTGCCATCGCCTCGGGCATGTCCCCCACCGCCGGCATCTGGACGGCCATCGTGGCCGGCTTCCTGATCTCCGCCCTCGGCGGTTCCCGCGTGCAGGTCGGCGGACCGACCGGCGCCTTCATTCCGATCATCTACGCCATCGTCGCCGACTACGGCGTGCAAAACCTGCTCGTCGCCACCATGCTGGCCGGCGCGATCCTCGTCGCGATGGGCGTGTTCCGCCTCGGCAACCTGATCCGCTTCATTCCCAAAACGGTGGTGATCGGCTTCACCAACGGCATCGCGGTGGTGATCTTCCTCGCCCAGATCAAGGATTTCCTCGGCCTGCGCATCGAGCACATGCCCGGCGAGTTCTTCGGCAAGGTCGAGGCACTGGCCGCCAACCTGCACACCATCGACATCCCGACCGTCGCCCTGTCGATCGCCTCACTCGTCGTACTGCTGTCCTGGAACCGGCTGGCCAGGCGCTTCACGTTGCTGGCCCGCATGCCCGGCCCGCTCGGCGTGCTGGTCGTCGCCACCGTCGCCAATGCCCTGCTGCAACTGCCGGTGGAAACCATCGGCAGCCGCTTCAACGGCATTCCGCAGGACCTGCCCGCCTTCGCGCTGCCCGAGCTGTCGCTGCCCACCCTCGGCAAGCTGATCTCGCCGGCCCTGACCATCGCGCTGCTCGGCGCCATCGAATCCCTGCTGTCGGCGCGGGTTGCCGACAGTGCCATCGACGACCGCCACGACCCCAACCAGGAACTCATCGCCCAGGGCATCGCCAACATCGCCGCGCCGCTGTTCGGCGGCTTTGCCGCTACCGGCGCCATCGCCCGCACCGCCACCAACGTGCGTACCGGCGGCCGCAGCCCGGTGGCCGGCATGGTGCATTCACTGGTGCTTCTGGCCGTCGTGCTGGTGCTCGCCCCATTCGCCAAGCACATCCCGCTGGCCACCCTGTCGGCGATCGTCGTCGTGGTGTCGATCAACATGGGCGAATGGCACGAGTTCCGCGGCCTCGGCCGGTTTTCCCTGAACTACCGGGCGATCCTGCTGAGCACCTTCTTCGTCACCGTGGTCTTCGACCTGACGCTGGCGGTCGAGCTCGGCATGGTGCTGGCCAGCCTGGCCTTCATCTACCGCATGTCGGACCTGACCCGCGTCGAGCGCATGCCCCTCGGCGAACTGGCCATGCTGCCGCAGTTCCTCTACCCGGACAAAACGCCGCGGGTGGTCGCCTATTCCCTGTACGGCTCCCTGTTCTTCGGCGCCATCCACAAGCTGGAAACCCTGCTGGCCCCCGCCGAGCGGCACCCCGAGATCGTCATCCTCGAAATGCAGCACCTGGTCAGCCTCGACACCACCGGCCTGGAGGGCCTCGAGAGCCTGTGCAAGAACCTGCACAAACGGGGCTGTGCGCTTATCCTCTGTAACCTCAACGTGCAGCCCGGCTCGCTGATCGAACGTTCGGGCTTCGCCGACGAGGTCGGCCCCAACAACATCTGCGGCGACCTGTACGGTGCCCTCGCCCGCGCCAAGGAGCTGCTCCCGAGGTTCATGGATGAAGACAACATCTGATACGGCCCGCCTGCTGCGCATCCACGGCAGCGTGCAGGGGGTCGGCTACCGCAACGCGCTGCACGCCCAGGCCCACCATCTGGGCCTCGCCGGCTGGGTACGCAACCGCAGCGACGGCACCGTCGAAGCCCTCGTCGCGGGTCCGGCAGCGGCCGTCGACGCGATCGTCGAATGGGCCCGGCGGGGGCCGCCGGCCGCCCGCGTCAGCCGGGTGGACCACGAGCTCGCCGAGCCACCGGCATCCGCCGGCTTCGTGCGCGCCGATACGCTCTAGTCCATGCCGGCGGCGTGAGTGGCGACAAATGGCGTTAGAATGCCCCGGTCGCCACCATCCACCTGAATTATCAAGACATCCTCTCTCGCCGTGGCCGTGCCCTCCAATCCAGAAAGCATCGACAGTCTCGATTTTTCGACCGCCCTGTTCGAGCGCTTTCCCACCCTGATCTGGCGCTCCGGCATCGACGCCAAATGCAGCTATTTCAACCGGACCTGGCTGGACTTCACAGGCCGGGCACTGGAGGACGAGCTGGGGGACGGCTGGACCATCGGGATCCATCCGGAGGATTTCGACCGCTGCATCGGCACCTATCTCGAACACTTCGCGGTCCAGACCCCTTTCGAGATGGAGTACCGGCTGCGCCGCCATGACGGCGCATACCGCTGGATCATCGACACCGGCCGGCCGGTCTTCGACACGAACGGCGAGTTCACCGGCTACATCGGCTCCTGCCTGGACATCACCGATCGCCGCGACACCGAAGCCGAATTGCGCGAGCGCGAACAAAGCATGCGCACGCTGCTCGCCTCGATGGGCGAAGGTGTCATCCTGCGCGACGCCCAGGGCAGGGTCTTGCTGCACAACGCCAGCGCCGAAGAGATCTTCGGCCTCAGCGCAGCGGAAATGCGCATCTGGGAGCTCAACCAGGACAGTGGCCTGGTGCGCTACCTCAACGAAGACGGCGGACAGGCCGAGTTCAGCCAGATTCCGTCCATGCGGGCACTCGCCAGCGGGCAGGCCCAGGCCGGCCCGCTCGGCGTGGAACGCCGGGATGGCAGCCTGCGCTGGGTATGGGTCAATTCGGTGCCGCTCTATGAGGACGACAGCGACACGCCCCGCGGTGTCATCACCACCATCGCCGACATCACCGCCCGCCGCGAAAGCGAGGAACAGCTCCGCCTGGCGTGGACCGTCTTCCGCAACAGCGTCGAAGCGATCATCGTCACCGACGCCAACCAGCGCATCCTGTCGGTCAACAAGGCCTTCAGCGAAGTCACCGGCTACAGCGCCGAGGAAGCCATCGGCCAGACCCCACGGCTACTCAAGTCCGGCCACCACGATCCGGCCTTCTACGAGGCGATGTGGGCCGAGATTGAGGAGCACGGCTTCTGGCAGGGGGAGATCAACGACCGCCGCAAGAACGGCACGCTCTATCCGTCGGCCCTGTCGATCAGCGCCGTGCGCGACAACGCCGGGCGGATCAGCCATTACGTGGCGGTGTTCTCCGACATCACCGAGCGCAAGGCGTCGGAAGCGCGCATCGCCTTCCTGGCCCAGCACGATGCGCTGACCGGCCTGCCCAACCGGGCCCTGCTCCACGATCGCCTCGAACAGGCCCTGGCCAACGCCGTGCGGCGACGCAAGCGGATCGCCCTGCTGTTCCTCGACCTCGACCGTTTCAAGACCATCAACGACTCCCTCGGCCACATGATGGGCGACCAGCTGCTGCAGGGGGTTGCCCTGCGCCTGAGCGCCTGCATCCGCGAGACCGACACGGTCAGCCGCCAGGGCGGCGACGAGTTCCTGATCGTCCTCACCGACGTGGAAGTCCCGGCTGACGCAGCCCGCGTCGCCGAGAAAATCCTCGACCGCCTGCGCGAACCCTTCGAGATCGATACCCAGCAGCTCGGCACCTCCTTCTCCATTGGCATCGCCCTTTACCCGGAGGACGGCAAGGACGTCGAGAGCCTGATGAAGAACGCCGACACGGCGATGTACCACGCCAAGGAAAGCGGACGGAATACCTACCGCTTCTTCGACGAGGTGATGAACGTTAACGCGCTGGAACGCCTGCACCTGGAAAACGCCTTGCGGCGCGCCCTGGAGAACAACGAATTTCAGCTCTATTACCAGCCCCAGGTGGATCTGGCCACGGGTCGCATCATCGGCATGGAAGCCCTGCTGCGCTGGTTCAGCGGTGCGCTGGGCGGCGTGCCCCCCGCCCGTTTCATCCCGCTCGCCGAAGAATGCGGCCTGATCGTACCTATCGGTCGCTGGGTCCTGCAGGAGGCCTGCCGCCAGGCCCGCCGCTGGCAGGATGCCGGCTTTCCGCCGGTACCGGTAGCCGTCAATCTGTCAGCCCTGCAGTTCCGCCGGGAAGACATCATCGCCACCGTCCGCGACGCCCTCGAAGCCAGCGGGCTGGATGGACAATGGCTGGAGCTGGAGCTCACCGAATCCTTGTTGATGCAGTCGGGCAACGCCGTCGAAGACACCCTGGCGCGCCTCAAGAGCCTCGGAGTCCGCATGTCCATCGACGACTTCGGCACCGGATACTCGAGCCTGGCCTACCTGAAGCGTTTTCCGGTGGACCGTCTGAAGATCGATCAGAGCTTCGTCCGCGATCTCAACGAGGACCCGGACGACGCGGTGCTCGTACGGACCATCATCCAGCTCGGCCGCAATCTGCGCCTGGAAGTGATCGCCGAAGGCACCGAGACGCCCGAGCAGATGGAGTTCCTGCGCCTGGAAGGCTGCACCGCGGCACAGGGCTACCTGTTCAGCCCGCCGCTGCCGGCCGACGCTGTCACCGGGCTGTTGCACATCGGAACACTGCCAGCCGCGCCGCTCACCCCAGAGTAAATCGCCTGACCATGGCGGCCAGGCAGGCCGCCGCCGCGGGTTCGCCTTCGGCTGGCGACCAGCCGCCCCACTCGGCCTCTCTCAGCGGCGCGTAAGGCCCGGCCTTGGCCTCGGCAAAGACGGTACCGCTCTCCAGCGCCACGATCGAGTGCCACACGCCGGGCGGTACGTCGTAGCCCAGGATCGCGCCGCCGGCCCGCAGGACCTGCGTTGCCGCAACCGCCCCGTCGGCGTCGAAGATCAGCACGCCCACGCCACCGCGCAGCACGATCAGGGTTTCCGCCTTGGCGGGATCCAGATGGCAATGCGGACGCACGTAGGAGTCCGGCTCCATCGCCACCAGCAGGCGGTGGGCCGGTGCCCCCAGGTCGGCGTGCAGAGCGTGATGGGCCCGCCGGCGCGGTGCCGTACGGGCCTGCGCCACCAGCCCGTCAAGCAAGGCGGCATCGAAAAAGACCAAACCCACATCACCTCCCGTTGGGGCCAAACCATTCGCCCACGGACGTCGTTCAAGCCGTGAAGGGCGAATGAATCCGCCCCAACGCAACGGCCGGCCTCAGCTGTACAGGACTTCGACAGCCTCTGGCGGCAACCAGTTGCGCAGGCTTTCGAGCAGGCTGTCGTCGGGACGCACCCGCCAGTTCGGACCGAGGGGCACGTCACCTTCAGCGTTGCCGTTGCGATAGCGCACGCGGATCGGGCACTCTCCGGCGCGGAAGGGCTCCAGCAGGCTGGCCAGACGTTCGGCGGCCGCCACCGCGCCCCCCGCCTCGCCGACCTCGCCGTTGAGCTTGAGCTGCAGCGCCTTGGCAAAGCGGCCACGGGCCTCGCCGAGAGTCAGCAACTTGTCGGCGACGATACGGAAACCACCGGAGAAGTCGTCGTTGCTGACCTTCGCCTCGACCACCAGCACCTCATCCACCACGATGCGCTGGCGGTTGTTGTCGAAGACTTCGGAGAACACCGACACCTCCCGCGGCGTGGTGCCATCGTCGAGCAGCACGAAGGCGATCTTGCCGCGGGCCGTCATCTTGGCGCGCACCTCCATCACCACACCGGCCATCGTGATCAGCTCCTTGCTCGGCTCGACCTGGGACAGCGGGCGCCGCACGAAGCGCCGCACCTCCTCCCTGAAGGCGTTGAACGGATGGCCAGAGAGGAAGAAGCCAATCGCCAGCTTTTCTTCCTTCAGTTTGTCCCGTTCGCCCCACGGCCGCACCTTGACGTAATCCACCATCGGCGCGGCGGCCTCGCCGGGCACGTCGAAGAGGCCGCTCTGCAGCGCGTTGGCGGCGATCTGCTCGGCCGCTTCCATGGCGATACCGACGCTGGCCAGCAGCGTGTGGCGATCGACCGGCTGGGTCGGCGCGATGGTGTCGAAGGCGCCGGCACGGATCAGCGCTTCGATGACGCGCCGGTTGGCCATGCGCTTGTCCACCCGGCAGGCGAAGTCGAACAGGTCCTTGAACGGACCGCCCGACTCGCGGGCGGCCAGGATCGCCCGCACCGCCGGCTCGCCGACGCCCTTCACCGCCCCCAGGCCATAGCGGATGGTCTTGGAGTCGGTGGGCACGAAGCGGTAGTCGGACGCGTTCACGTCCGGCGGCAGCACCGTGATGTGGTTGGCGATCGTGTCTTCGTAGAAGATCTTGATCGTGTCGGTGTTGTCCAGGTCCGCCGACATGGTGGCGGCCATGAAGGCCGCGCAGTGGTAAGCCTTGAGCCAGGCGGTGTGGTAGGTGACCACCGCGTAGGCTGCCGTGTGCGACTTGTTGAAGCCGTACTCGGCGAACTTGGTCATCAGGTCGAAGAGCTGCTCGGCCAGTGCCGGGTCGTAGCCCAGCTTCTCGGCGCCGTCGGCAATCGTCTCCCGGTGCTTGGCCATTTCTTCGGCCTTCTTCTTGCCCATCGCCCGGCGCAGCATGTCGGCACCACCGAGGGTGTAGCCGCCGATGATCTGGGAGATCTGCATCACCTGTTCCTGGTACACGATCACCCCGTAGGTGGGCTCCAGGCAGGCTTTCAGGTCCGGGTGGAAGTAGTCGATCTCCTGCTGGCCTTTTTTACGCAGGATGAAGTCGTCCACCATGCCCGAGCCCAGCGGGCCCGGCCGGTAGAGGGCCAGCACGGCGATGATGTCTTCGAAACGGTCGGGCGCCAGCTTCTTGAGCAGCTTCTTCATCCCGTCCGATTCCACCTGGAAGATCGCGGTGGTGTTGGCGTCGCGGAGGATCTGGTAGGCGGCCTGGTCTTCGAAGCCCAGGCTCATCAGGTCGATCCGCTTGCCGGTCAGGCGCGCCACGTAGTCCAGCGCCAGCTCGATGATGGTGAGGTTGCGCAGGCCGAGGAAGTCGAACTTCACCAGGCCGACGCCTTCCACGTCGTCCTTGTCGAACTGGGACACCGGCGTGGCGTCCTCGCCGTCGGCGATGTACAGCGGGCAGAAGTCGGTCAGCTTGCCGGGGGCGATCAGCACGCCGCCGGCGTGCATGCCGACGCCGCGGGTCAGGCCCTCCAGCGGCTCGGCGAGGCTCCAGAGTTCCTGGATCGATTCGCCGTCGCTGGAATCGTTCATCAGCTCGTTGATCTGCGGCTCCTGCTCGCGGGCGTCGGCCAGCGACAGCGGCTTGTTCTGCACCACCGGGATCAGCTTGGACAGACGGTCGCACAGGCCGTAAGGCAGGTCGAGCACGCGGCCCACGTCACGCACCACGGCCTTGGAGGCCATCGTGCCGAAGGTGGCGATCTGGCTCACCGCGTCCTTGCCGTAGCGTTCGCGCACGTATTCGATGACGCGGTAGCGGTTGTCCTGGCAGAAGTCGATGTCGAAGTCGGGCATCGACACCCGTTCCGGGTTCAGGAAGCGCTCGAACAGCAGCGCGTATTCGAGCGGGTCCAGGTCGGTGATGCGCAGGCTGTAGGCCACCAGCGAGCCCGCGCCGGAACCCCGCCCAGGCCCCACCGGCACGCCGTTCTGCTTGGCCCAGTTGATGAAGTCCGCCACGATCAGGAAGTAGCCCGGAAAGCCCATCTGCACGATGGTGTCGGTCTCGAACTTCAGTCGATCCTCGTAGCGCTGGCGCTGGCCCTCGCGGACCGCTTCGTCCGGATACAGCTCGCCCAGGCGCACCTCCAGGCCCGCCTTGGCCTCGGCGATGAGGAAGTCGTCGAGGGTCATGCCCTCCGGCGTCGGGAACAGCGGCAGGAAGTTCTTGCCGAGCTGGACCGTCAGCGAGCAGCGGCGGGCGATCTCGATGCTGTTCTCGAGGGCTTCGGGGATGTCGGCGAAGAGCTCGCACATCTCCGCCTGGGTCTTGAAATACTGCTGCTCGGTGAAATCCCGCGGGCGCCGCTTGTCGGCCAGCACATTGCCCTGGGAAATGCACACCCGCGCTTCGTGGGCCTTGAAGTCTTCGGGCCGGGTGAACTGGATCGGGTGCGTGGCGACCACCGGCAGGTCGAGGCTGGCGGCGATCTGCAGGGCCTCACGGATGTAGGTCTCGGTGCCAGGATGGCCGGCGCGCTGGATCTCGATGTAGAAACTGTCCGGGAAACGGCGCGCCCAGTCGGCGGCCAGCTGCTCGGCGAGCCGGGTGTTGCCGTTGGCCAGCGCATGGCCGACGTCGCCATCCTTGGCGCCGGACAGGCACAGCAGGTCGCTGGCGCTGTCGGCGGTCAGCCACTCGCGGCGGATCTCGGCACGGCCGCGGTACTTGTTCTCGATGTAGGCCAGGGTCAGCAGCTCGCACAGCTGGCCGTAGCCCTTGCGGTTCTTGCAGATCAGCAGCAGGCGGCTGGGTTTGTCCCGATCGACGTCGTTGGTGATCCAGGCATCCACGCCGCACACCGGCTTGAGGCCCTTGCCGCGGGCGCCCTTGTAGAACTTGACCATGCCGAACAGGTTGGCGAGGTCGGAAATGCCCAGCGCCGGCATGCCGTCGGCGACGGCGCGGGCGATGGCGTGGTCCACCTGCACGATCCCGTCGGAGATCGAGTACTCGGTATGGAGGCGCAGGTGGATGAAGCGGGGGGAGTGAGTCTCAGGCATCCCGCAATTTTACCCGTCCGGCGGGAGCGGGTTCACCCCTTGGCGGAGATTTCTCCATCGGCCGACAGACGGCTGACCAGTAGCTGGTCGATGCGGTGGTTGTCCACGTCGAGCACCTCGAAGCGATAGCCGGCGAAGTCCACCCGGTCGGTACGGCGCGGAATCTTGCGCAAGTGGTACATCATGAAGCCGGCGATGGTCTCATAGTGCTCACTACCGTCCTCATCGTCGATGTCGAGCACGCGCATCACGTCGGCCGCTGCAGTAGCGCCGTCCACCAGCCAGGAATGCTCGTCCCGGCGCAGGATCTGCTCTTCCTGCACCTGGTCCACATCGTCGCCGACCAGCGCCCGGATGATGTCGTTGAGCGTGATCACGCCGACCACCAGCGCGTATTCGTTGATGACCACCGCGAAGTCCTCGCGGGCCTCGCGCAGGCGCTCCAGCACCTCGGCCAGGGTCAGCGAGTCGGGCAGCGCCAGCAGCGGATTGATCGGCGCGTCGGCCTTCATGGACAGGGACTGGCCCGCCAGCACGCGATTGAGCAGGTCCTTGGCATCCACGTAGCCGACCACATGGTCGATGCTGCCGTCGCACACCGGAAAGCGGTTGAAGGGCCGGCTGGTGATCTTCTGGCGGATGCTCTCCTCGCTCTCCTGCAGCGTGAAGAACACCACGCTGTCGCGGGTCGTCATCGCCGACGGCGCGCTGCGCGCATCGAGGCCGAAGACGTTTTCGATCAAGGCGTGCTCCTGCTCGGCGAGCACACCCGCATCGGCGCCGGCCTGCACGACGGCGATGATCTCGTCCGGCGTCACCGTCTCATTGCGGGTGGTGCGCACCCCCAGCGCCCGGAACAGCAGATCCGCCGCCGAGTTGTAGAACCACAGCAGCGGCCGCAGCCAGCGGATCAGCAGGCTCATCGGAGCCGACACGGCCATCGCCAGCCGTTCCGGCGAAGCCATGCCGAGGCGCTTGGGCATCAGGTCGGCGAACAGGATGAACAGAGATGTCACCACCGTGAAGGAGGCGGCGAAAGACACCGTTTCCAGGTACGTTTCCGGCAGCAGCGGCGCCAGCACCGTCGTCAGCCACGGGGAGAACACCCCCTCTCCGACGATGCCGCCCATGATCGCCACTGCGTTGAGGCCGATCTGGACCAGCGTGAAGAAGGGGCCCGGCTGGGCCTGCAGGGCCAGCACCCGGGCCGCAGCGGCATGGCCCTCCTCGGCCAGCACCGACAGGCGTACCGGCCGCGAGGCCGCAATCGAAATCTCGGAGACGGCGAAGAAAGCGCTGATCGCTACCAGCAGGCCGATCAGCAGCAGGTTTTCGAGCAGGTCCATTGTTCTGGTTCTCCGTCCGGAGTCACTGCTCCGGCTCTTCCACCGACTTGCGCAGGCGCATCTGGAGCAGGATGGATTCCGCCTCCTGCTGCAGCGCGCGTGAACGTTCGACCCATTCCGCGTCGCGGGTTTTCAGGGCCTGGGCCAAGGCCCTAAGTGCGTCGCGGCGGGCCGTGGCGTACTGGATCAGCTCCCGCCGCTGCCACTCATGCTGGGGTGGCGCCATACGCCACGACAGCTGCATCACCTGCCGGTCCCAGCGGGGAATCAGTTCCCGCTCAATCGCATCCAGCGCCAGCGTCTCGGACGTCCGGCGGATACGCACGGCCTCCATGAGCTGGGCTTGTTCCCGTTGCAGATCCTGCTCTTCGAGGGCAAAGCCCCGGATGGTCTGCAAGTAGAGCGTATCCACCTCGAGTACACGCGCCACATTTGGGGTTGCACGCCACATGGCCACGCCGACGAACACCACGGCAAGGGCCCCAGCCAGGGCCCGCAGCCCCAGCCAGCGGACCGGCCGCTGCGCGAGCACGGGCTCGGCCAATGCGGCGCCGAGGATGAGCCCGCCGAGCAGGCCCCCCAGGTGGGCCGCGTTGTCGATGCCCGCAATGGCGAACCCGGCAAACAGGGAATAGCCCAGAAAACCAAGAGTCCCCGAACGCATTTCACGGAACACTTCGGCAGGTACCGAACCCCGCTGGATCATCAGGTAGGCCAGCAACGCCCCATAGACACCGAAGATCGCCCCCGACGCACCGATACTCACCGCCCCCTGCCGCCACCACAGGCTGGCGAGGTTGCCGAGCAGGCCGGCGCCCAGATACACCACCATGAAGCCGGCACGCCCGAACAGCCGCTCCACCACCTGCCCTGCCTGGTAAAGGGCGAACATGTTGAGCGCAACGTGGAGCAAGCCGCCATGCAGGAACAAGGCCGTCAACAGCCGCCAGATTTCACCGTCCTGGACACGCAGCGCAAAGTTGCCACCGGCACGGATCAACAGTTCGGAGGGGATCTGCAGCGGGCTCATGGAGACAATCGCCAGCCCGACGAAAACCAGAATATTGATCGCTACCAGGGCGATGGTCACGTCAGCACGGGGAGCCCGGGCAAACAGCAGATCGATGAAGGTGTCGTAATTCAAGACGTGGCAAGGCTCGGCGGGACGATGCCAGCGATTATACGCAAGCCCGGCACGCACCCCACCGGCACCGGGTGAGCACGTCATTCACGACGGATTCCTCGCCCCGGCCCCGCCACACAATCCCGCCCGCTGAGCTAATATGCCGGGTCAAGCTGGCTGGCCCGAGACATCCATGATCCACGTTCTCAAACACGTCGAATCCATCACCCAACATCGCGACCGTACCCTGCTCGAACTGGGCGTCGCGTCGGCCCTGTTCGAGCTGGTCAAGGCCCTCGAGGTCAATCTCTACAAAGTCACCGAACACGGTGAGGACATCTTCCTGACCCAGGTCGTGCACGTCGGCCCGGAAGGCGTGCGCTACGTGCAGGAAGAACTCAGCGACGGCGAAGAGACGATACCGGTCTCTCAGCGGCCGGAGATGGCCGCCTGCGTCGAACAGAACCAAATCGTGCTCCGCCACCTGGCGGCGAGCGGCCAATACTTGCACTGCTTCCCCATCCAGGCCGAACGCCGGACGCTAGGCGTGCTGGAAGTGGTCTGCAGCACCCAGCTCAGCGAAGAAAACCTGGGCACGGCCGAGGGCTTCCTCGGCCTCTACCGCAACTACATGAGCCTGCTCGACTACAGCGAGCGCGACACCCTCACCGGCCTGCTCAACCGCAAGACCTTCGACGAGAATCTCGGCAAGATCCTCACTGCGCTGGCGGTTCACCGCAACAGCGTCGGGGACGACAGCCCCCTGCGGCGGCGCCAGCAGGACGACGGCACCCACTGGCTGGCGGTCCTCGATGTGGACCACTTCAAGCGCATCAATGACCAGTTCGGCCACCTGTACGGTGACGAAGTATTGCTGCTGCTGGCCCGCCTGATGCGGGACTGTTTCCGCCACCAGGACCGGCTGTTCCGCTTCGGCGGCGAGGAGTTCGTCATCGTGCTGCGTGCCGGCACCCAGGGCGAGGTGGTCCACGCCCTCGAGCGGCTGCGCGAGACGATCGAAAGCTACCCTTTCCCGCAGGTCGGCCAGGTCACCGTCAGCATGGGCTACACCCACATCCGCCCCCAGGACACCATCCCGGAAATCGTCGGGCGGGCAGACGAGGCACTCTATTTCGCCAAGGAAAACGGACGCAACCAGATCGCCTGCCATGAAACCCTGCAGGCCGACGGACGGATCGCCACACGCGAACAACCGAACGGCAGCATGGAATTGTTTTGAGCCAGCGGCGGGCCGCAAGCGGCCCGCTGGGCGAACGAATGTGCGCCTACTTGGTGGCGGCCAGGGCCGGCAGATCCTTCAAGGCCTGCTTGCGCTCCTCATCGGCGGCAAACATCAGCGCCTTCTGCTCGGGCGTCAGCTGGACTTTCAGGTCGTGTTCCAGGGAGCTGTAGATGCGCGCCATGCGCTCGGTCAGCCGCCCTTTGGCGGGGATCGCCCGCAGCACCTGCTCCCGGGTCGCCCCCGCAATCGTCATGAGTTTCTGGATGAAGGTCTCATCGATACGGCGGGTCTCCGCCTGCAGGAAAGCCATCTGCACCGGCGTCAGCACCACGGCAGGCGCCGGTGGTGCGGCGAATGCCGTTGGCAGGCAGACAGCCAGACTCACGACGACAAGCCCGGCACGAAAGAGGGAAGCATTCATTTTCACGGGATCAGAACAGTGGAACCGGTCGTCCGTCGCGCCTCCAGCTCACGGTGGGCCGTGGCGGCATCCTGCAACGGATAACGCTGGTTGATGGTAATGCGAACCTGGCCCGACGCCACGACGCCGAACAGTTCTTCAGCCATCGCCAGCAGATCTTCGCGGCGGGCCGTATAGGTAAACAGGGTCGGCCGGGTCAGGAACAGGGAACCCATCCTGGCCAGCAGCCCGAGATCGAAAGCGTCCACCGGGCCGGACGCGTTGCCGAAACTCACCATCATGCCGAGCGGCCGCAGACAGGCCAGGGAGTCCAGGAAGGTATCCTTGCCGATGGAGTCGTACACCACATTGACGCCCACCCCGCCGGTCAGCGCGCGCACACGCTCGGAGACTTTTTCACGGGTGGACACGATGGCGTGGTCACAACCGTGGCGGCGCGCCAGCTCGGCCTTCTCGTCCGAACTGACCGTCCCGATCACCGTTGCGCCGAGGGCCTTGGCCCACTGGCAGACGATCAGCCCCACACCACCCGCCGCAGCATGGATCAGGATGGTGTCGCCGGGCTGGACCCGGTAGGTGCGGCGCAGCAGGTACTGGGCCGTGAGCCCCTGCAGCATCATCGCTGCGCCCTGCTCGAAGGACAGGCTGTCCGGCAGCTTCACCAGATGCAGGGCCGCGATGTTGCGAAGCTCCGCGTAAGCCCCAAGCGGACCGCCCGCGTAAGCGACCCGATCGCCCGGTTGCAGCCCGGTAACGCCCTCCCCGACCGCCTCGACGACGCCAGCCGCCTCCTGACCCAGGCCGGAAGGCAAGGGCAACGGATACAGACCGGAGCGGTGATAGGTGTCGATGTAATTGAGGCCGACCGCGTGATGACGAACCTGAGCCTCGCCCGCGGCGGGCGGCGACACATCGGCCTCGACCCACTGCAGAACCTCGGGGCCGCCGGTACGCTCGAAACGAATCAGATGGGACATGCAGCACCTCGTGAGACATCGGTTGTAACCGAATTGTACCGGAGGCACATGGCATCGTTATGCCGGCGGGCGAATGAATTCGCCCCTGCGGAGACAAGCACCGCAGGGGCGATCAAGCATCGATGCCGGACGAGGCAACTTCATCCGGGCCTGCCGGGCAAGCACGTGCCCCCCGGCAAGTACCGGACTTAGACCGACTTTTCTTCGCGCTGCTCGAGGGCATCCACGACGGCCAGGGCCGTCATGTTGACCAGGCGGCGCACGGAGGCCGACGGGGTCAGGATGTGTACCGCACGGGCGGCGCCGAGGAGGATCGGGCCGACCGACACGCCCTCGCCATGGGCCACCTTCAGCAGGTTGAAGGCGATGTTGGCGGCGTCCAGGTTGGGCATCACCAGCAGGTTGGCTTCGCCGGTGAGGGTCGACTCCGGATGCAGGCGGTCGCGGATCTCGGCGGACAGCGCGGAGTCACCATGCATCTCGCCGTCGCACTGCAGTTCCGGCGCCTTGTCGCGCAGGATGTCGCGAGCCGCGCGCATCTTGAGGGACGAGGAGCTGCGGGCGCTGCCGAAGTTGGAGTGGGACAGCAGAGCCACCTTCGGCTCGATGCCGAAACGCTTCATTTCCTCGGCCGCCATCAGGGAGATCTCGGAAATGTCCTCGGCGCTCGGCAGCTCGTTCACGTAGGTGTCGGCAATCGCCAGGATGCGCTTGGGCAGCAGCAGCATGTTCATCGCCGCGAACAGCTTGGCACCCGGCTTCAGGCCGATCAGGCTCTCGACGTGGCGGTAATGATGGTCGTAGGAACCGGTGGTGCCGCACACCAGCGCATCGGCATCGCCACGGCGCAGCAGCATGCAGCCGATCAGCGTGGAGTCGCTGCGCAGGGCTTCGCGGGCGGAATCCGGGGTCACGCCGTCGCGGCCCATCAGACGGTAGTACTCCTGCCACAGCTCACGGTAGCGCGGATCGGACTCGACGTTCACCACGTCGAAGTCACGGCCGGCCTTCAGGTTGAGGCCGAACTTCTCGATGCGCATGTCGATGACCGCCGGACGGCCGATCAGGATCGGACGGGCCAGATGCTCATCCACAACCGCACGCACCGCGCGCAGCACACGCTCGCTCTCGCCTTCCGCGTAGAGCACGCGCTTCTTGTCGACCGGGATCGCCTTGGCGGTGGTGAACACCGGCTTCATGATGATGCCGGACTGATACACGAATTCGTTGAGGCTCTGGACGTAGGCGTCCATGTCGATCTGGCGGGTTGCCACACCGGAATCGATGGCAGCCTGGGCCACGGCCGGCGCGATCTTGACGATCAGGCGCGGATCGAAGGGCTTCGGAATCAGGTAGTTCGGGCCGAAGTTGAGGTCGGCGCCGCCGTAGGCCTGAGCCACCACATCGGATTGCTCGGCCTCGGCCAGCTCGGCGATGGCCTTGACGCAGGCCAGCTTCATTTCTTCATTGATCTTGGTGGCGCCGGCATCCAGCGCGCCACGGAAGATGAAGGGGAAGCACAGCACGTTGTTGACCTGGTTCGGGTAATCCGAACGGCCGGTGGCGATGATCGCGTCGGGACGCACTTCCTTGGCCAGCTCCGGCAGGATCTCCGGCGTCGGGTTGGCCAGCGCGAAGATCAGCGGCTTGTCGGCCATGGTCTTGACCATATCCTGCTTGAGGACACCGGCGGTGGACAGGCCCAGGAAGATGTCGGCACCGACCATCGCGTCGGCCAAGGTGCGGTATTCGGTGTTCTGCGCGAAACGGGCCTTGGTCGGCTCCATCTTTTCATCGCGACCGACGTAGATCACGCCCTTGGAATCGCACACGAAGATGTTCTCGCGCGTGATGCCGAGGCTGCACCACAGCTCCAGGCAGGCGATGGCCGCCGCGCCCGCGCCGGACACCACCACCTTGACCTCGTCGATCTTCTTGCCGACCACCTTCAAGCCGTTGAGCATGGCCGCCGCGGAGATGATGGCGGTGCCGTGCTGGTCGTCGTGAAAGACCGGAATGTTCATCCGCTCGCGCAGCTTCTGCTCGATGTAGAAGCACTCGGGCGCCTTGATGTCTTCCAGGTTCACACCGCCCAGGGTCGGCTCGAGGGCCGCGATCATGTCGATCAGTTTGTCCGGGTCGTTCTCGGCCAGCTCGATATCGAACACGTCGATATTGGCGAACTTCTTGAACAGGCAGCCCTTGCCTTCCATCACCGGCTTGGCGGCCAGCGGGCCGATGTTGCCGAGGCCCAGCACGGCGGTGCCGTTGGTAATGACGGCCACCAGGTTGCCGCGGGAGGTGTACTCTTGCGCATCGGCCGGGTCGGCCACGATCGCATCACAGGCCGCAGCCACGCCAGGGGAATAGGCCAGCGCCAAGTCACGCTGGTTGGTCAGTCCCTTGGTCGGTACCACTGCGATCTTGCCGCGGGTAGGGGCACGGTGGTACTCGAGGGCGGCGGCGATGAAATCCTTGTCCATATTCTCTCTTCTCTCAAAACGGCTCTAACGCCCCGGGCTCCGCAACCGACATCGAGCGGCAACGGAGCAAAAGGGACGCATCATTCGCCGGAAGTCTGAAAATTCGTGGATGCCCTGAAAAGGGCATTGTCCTGTCCATATGGCGGCCGGGAGCAGCCTGAGCCACGTCCTGGCCGGAGTTCCACCACCGGGAGGAGGCGATGAAAACTACGTGTTATTTGTTGTGAGTTTAACCGAGCAAGCGCGATTACGCACCTTCGGTAAATACGGACTCCCCCCGATTGCGTGGCACAATCGCACCCGCCTGAAATGCACGGACAGACAAACAGAGGAACGAAGATGCGACGCGTGGTGTTCAATCAGAAGGGTGGCGTAGGCAAATCCACCATCACCTGCAACCTGGCGGCGATCAGCGCCCAGCAGGGTTTGCGCACGCTGGTGGTGGACCTGGACCCCCAGGGCAACTCCACGCACTACCTGCTCGGCGACGCCGCCGACAACGTGGATGACACGCTCGCCGGCCTGTTCGAGCAGACCCTGTCCTTCAAGTTCAGCCCCAAGAAGACCGCCGAGTTCGTCCACCCGACGCCCTTCGCCAAGCTGTCCATCCTGCCGTCCCACCCGCAGCTGGAAGAGCTGCAGGGCAAGCTCGAATCCCGCTACAAGATCTTCAAGCTGCGCGACGCCCTCGACGAACTGGCCGACGATTTCGACGCGGTATTCATCGACACGCCCCCGGCGCTCAATTTCTACACCCGCTCGGCGCTGATCGCGACGCAGCTATGTTTGATCCCCTTCGACTGCGACGACTTCTCCCGCCGAGCCCTCTACGCGCTGCTGGAGAACGTGCAGGAGATCAGGGCCGACCACAACCGCAATCTCGAAGTGGAAGGCATCGTCGTCAACCAGTTCCAGCCCCGCGCCAGCCTGCCCCAGAAGCAGGTGCAGGCGCTCATCGACGAAGGCCTGCCGATCTTCAAGACCTACCTGTCCAGCTCGATCAAGATCCGCGAAAGCCACGAACAGGCCAAGCCGATGATCCACCTGGACCCGAAACACAAGCTGGCCCAGGAGTTTGTGGCCCTATATGGCGAACTGGCCAGGCGCAACGGCTGAGCAAGCCCACCTCAACGGCCCGGCACACGCATGCTGTTCAATTCCTACACGTTCCTGCTGGCCTACCTGCCCATCGTGCTGGCCGGCTTCTTCCTCTGCGGGCGCTTCGGCAAGGGTGCAGGTGCCGCCTGGCTGGCCGCCGCGTCACTGTTCTTCTACGCGTGGTGGGACTACCGCTACCTCGCCCTGCTGCTGTCCTCCATCTGCGCGAACTACCTGGCCGGCAGCTTCATCGCGCGCCGCCCGGGCACGCGGGAGGCGCGCCACATGCTGGCCGCCGCCATCGCAATCAATCTCGCCCTGCTCGCCTACTACAAGTACGCCGACTTCTTCCTGACGAGTGCCAACGCGGCGCTCGGCACAGACTGGCCGACCCTCGGCATCGTGCTCCCGATCGGCATCTCCTTTTTCACCTTCACTCAGATCGCCTTCCTGGCCGACGCCTACGCCGGCAAAGTGACCGAGTATCGCTTCATCTATTACGTCCTCTTCGTCACCTACTTCCCGCACCTCATCGCCGGCCCGGTCCTCCATCACAAGGAGATGATGCCCCAGTTCGACGAGCGGAAGAATTACCGGCCCCACGCCGAGAACATCGCCATCGGCCTGACCGTCTTCGCCATTGGCCTCGCCAAGAAGGTTCTCATCGCCGACAGCCTGGCCGACTACGTCACCCCGGTTTTCGCCCCCCACGGTGACGCACCGAGCCTGTTCATCGCCTGGGGAGGCGCTCTGGCCTACACCTTCCAGCTGTATTTCGACTTCTCCGGCTACTCCGACATGGCCATCGGCCTGTCGCGCCTGTTCGGCATCCGCCTGCCGCTGAATTTCGACTCACCCTACAAGTCCCGCAACATCACCGAATTCTGGCGCCGCTGGCACATGACGCTGTCCCGCTTCCTGCGCGACTACCTCTACATCCCGCTCGGAGGCAACCGCCAGGGCGCCCTGCGCCGCCATCTCAACCTGATGACCACCATGGTGCTCGGCGGTTTGTGGCACGGAGCCGGCTGGAACTTCGTGCTGTGGGGCACCCTGCACGGCAGCTATCTGGTCATCAACCACGCCTGGCAAGGCGTAACCCGCCAGCTTCCATTCCGCCTGCCGGCCGGACTGGCCCGCGGCACCAGCACGCTGCTCACCTTCCTGTGCGTCGTCGTCGCCTGGGTCTATTTCCGCGCCCCCGACCTCGACACCGCCCATCGCATCCTGGCCGGCATGTCCGGGCTATACGGCGCCTCGCTGCCCGAGGCGGTGTATCGGCATCTGGGCCCGATACAGCCCTTCCTCCAGCAACTCGGCATCGGCAGCCGCCTGGGCGGCGGCAGCGTGTTCATTTCCACCTGGAGCTGGATTCTCGTCGGCGCCGCACTCGCATTCTTCGCTCCGAATGCACAACAGATCATGGCCCGCCATGAGCCCGCACTCCATGCGGGCGAACGCCCGAACGCCATGCCGGCCCTGTGCTGGGCCCCCCGGCGCCGCTACGCCATTGCCATCGGCATGCTGTTCGCCTTCGGCATCCTGGCGCTCAGCCGCCCTACCGAATTCCTTTACTTTCAGTTCTGATGTCCTCACCAACCTGGACCATCTATCTCCGCTGGGTCTTCATAACGCTATTCGGCATCCTCGCGGCAACCGGCGGCGTCAACGCGCTGATGGACCCCCTCGGCGTGCTTGGTGCACCGCGCATCCATGGCATCAATGTCAAGATGCCCTACCTCGACCACCACCGGGAGCTGGCGCGCTTCAAGGCCGCGCAGCAGGTGTGCGCCAAGGCAGGCATCTTCGGCAACTCACGCAGCGAGATCGGCTTCGACCCCGCAAGCCTGGCCTTCACCGGGCGCGGACTGTCAGCCTTCAACCATGCCATCCCGGGTTCCGGACTCCAGCTCGCACTACGGCAACTCAACTGGCTGGCGTCTATAAACTGCCTGCCCGAAACCATCGTCCTGGGGGTCGATTTCGCCGACTTCCTCGGCGGCTCACGCGTCGTACCGCTTCCCACGATTCAGTCCGCCCCGCCGCCACGGATCGATGGCCCCTTCCTCGCGGAAACCGTCTTTTCCTTGAACGGCCTGATGGATTCGCTGACCACACTCCGCACGCAACGGGTCGCCCACCCGGCCACCATCACGCCACTCGGCTTCAATTCCCTCGACAACTACCTGGATGAGGTGGCCAGCCAAGGACATTACGTACTGTTCCGGCAGCGGGCTGAAGAGAACCTGCGCCGCTGGCGCGGCAAGCCGGCTCGCCTGCGCCCCGAGGACGGCACGCCCTCCGCCGACGAGGTCGAACTCAGGGCCTTCGTCGCCCAAGCCACCGCGGCCGGCAGCCACGTACACCTCGTCATCTACCCCTACCATGCGGAAATCCGCCTGATGCTCGAGGGCATTGGACTCGGCGGCCTGCTCGCCGACTGGAAGACGAATATCGTCACGCTGGCCGAACAGGCGGGCAGACAGCCTGCGCAAGTCGAGATCTGGGATTTCAGCGGGCTGTCGGCCGAGACCCTCGAACCCATTCCCGCGCAGGGCGACCTCCAGACCCAGCTGAACTATTACTGGGAAGCCGGGCACTTCAAAAAAGCCCTCGGCGACAAGGTGCTCGCACGCGTCCTGGGTACCGAGGGCAACTTCGGCGTCAAGCTGGATTCCGGCATGATCCAGGCCCACGTCGCCCAGGACCGCGCCCGGGTGCAGACCGAACTGGCCCAGGACACCCCCCTCAGCCAGGAAGTCCGTGACGTCCTGCGCAGCCACTGACCACGACGCCCGCCATCCGCCCGGATACCCCCTGGCGGCGCGGGCCTTGCGTCATCAAGCCCCTTCGAAACGCCACTCCGGTGCATGGGCCTGCAGCCAGTGCTCCAGCACCATGACGATCCACACCATTTCCCCGTAGTAGCCCGGATGTTCCGGCAGGCGCTTGTCGAGCACCTCCCGCAGGAACGACGGCGGCATGACGCCGCGGGTGCCGAAGGACTCCAGCGCATCGGTGGCGAGCTTGCGCAGGCCTGGATGCTTGATCGCCCAAACCCCGAAGGGCAGGCCGAAGCCGTGCTTCTTCTTGGTGATGATCTCGTCGGGCAGGAAGCCGCGCAGGGCCTCCTTGAACATCCAGCGCAGCTTGAGCCCCTTGAGCTTCCACTCGGTGGGCAGGCCCAGGGAAAAATCGAGCAACTCGTCGCTCAGCAGCGGAAAGCCCACATCCAGCCCAGCCAGGCGGGTCGTGCCGACGACCTTGGGCAGATCGTTGTCGGCCAGCGTGTACTTCCAGTCGAAGGCGAGCATGTGGTTCACCAGGCCGGCGTCCTCGACCTCTGCCCACGTGGCGCGCTGCAGCTGCCCCGGCCCGTGCACGTCGATCGCCCCGAGAAAGCCCGGCGTAAACACCTTGTCCATCCCGAGGCGGATCAGCAGGTTGTAGATCTCCAGGCGATCGGGCATCGGAATGGACGCCTGCTCGACGTAGCTCACCCCTTTCCGGACCAGCGGAATGCGCTTCATGCCCGGCAATGCAGAAATGGGCTCCACGACCGCGGCACGCAGCAGGGACGGAATGGTGCTGTACCAACCGAAGATGCGCTGCATGGCATAGCGGGAATTGCCACCGAACAACTCATCGCCGCCATCGCCGGCCAGCAGCTTGGTGATGCCGTCCGCCTTGGCGCGACTGGCGCAAACCCACGCGGGCACCGCAGACGAATTGCCGAAAGGCTGGTCGTAGGCGGTCGCCACCTTGGGAATACCGTCGATCAGATCGTCGGGGGTGACGTAATACTCATGGTGATCGGTCTTGAAGTGGCGCGCCGCGATGCGCGCATATTCCATTTCGTCGTAACCCTGGGCATCGAAGCCGATGGAATAGGTCTTGGCCGGTTTGCCGCCGATGCGACAAAGCATGCCGGACACCGTCGAGCTGTCGGTTCCGCCGGACAGGAAGGCGCCGGTGGCGTCGCCCACGTATTCCCGTTCGACGGACGCCTGCACGATGTCCATGAAACGCCCTTTCGCCTGCTCGAGACTCAAGGTCGACCGCTCCTCGAAGCGCGGCGTCCAGTACCGCGCCAGGTTCAGCGCCCCCGCCTTCCATTCCAGCCGTGAAGCGGGCAGGAGGCGGCGCACCTCATTGAAGACGGTGCCCGGCGAGGGGATGACGTGGAAATAGAGGTAGTTGAAGATCGCCTGGGCGCTCACCGAACGGTGGCGGACCGGAACGCCGTTGGCCCGGTCCGACAGCGCCAGCGCACCGCCTTCCTCGGCATAGCACCAGGGCTCGGTATCGAAGCGGTCATTGAACAGCGTAACCGCATTGCGGCGCGTATCGATGAACGCCAGCGCAAAACGCCCCCGGATGTCATCAACGAGCGCGGCCCCCCGGCCGGCGAACAGATCCAGCCAGTACTCCGCCGCACGGGTATCGCCACCCGAAGCGCTGCGCGGACCTCCGCGCACGATGCAGACCAGGCCATCCCGCTCGGCCACCGCGGCCGGTCGCCGGACGCGCAGACTCCCACCACTCCATTCCCCGACCCACTGATCGCCCTCCTGGCGGAGCGCCAGGGCAGCCACAGGGCTGGCGGACGCTTCCACACGTACCGCGATCAGGGACTTGCTATCCAGTTCCGACTCCAATTCGCCGCCTCCAATGAATTCATTCGAACAACATCCGAACAATATTGTCATCAAAATCCATTACACGGGTATCAACTTTGCCACTGCCAGCATCAACCACTTGCTGCCGGCCTCGGCAAACTTGACCTGAACGCGCGCATCGTTGCCACTCCCTTCGGCGGAAACGATGACCCCGTCGCCAAAACGTGCGTGACGCACGCTCTGGCCGATGGACAGCCCACCGAGGTCACGGGACTTCTGGGGTGGAGGCGGCGGCATGCTCGGTGCCGCCGGCTTCGAGGCGCCGGGATTGTAATAACGCGTGGACGGCTCGGACACGAAGCTGCGCCGCGGATTCGGCGGCGTCAGCCACTTGAGCAGCCCGTCCGGGATCTCCTCCAGGAAGCGCGAGCGCAGGTTGTAACGGACCTGGCCATGCAACATACGGCTCTGGGTGAAGCTCAGGTACAGGCGCTGGCGGGCCCGCGTCACCGCCACGTACATCAAACGCCGCTCCTCCTCCAGCCCATCCAGTTCGAGGGCGCTGTTCTCATGCGGGAACAGCCCCTCCTCCAGACCGGACAGGAAGACCACGTCGAACTCCAGCCCCTTGGCCGCATGGACGGTCATCAGCTGCACCGCCTCCATGCCCACGTCGGCCTGATGGTCACCGGCCTCCAGCGAGGCGTGGGCGAGGAACTCGGCCAGCGTCGAGCCGTGCTCGCCCGGCACCTCGCCAGCGCCGAGCTCGGCGCTGAAGTTGGCCGCCGCGTTGATCAGCTCGTCCAGGTTCTCCAGGCGCTCCTGGCCTTCCTTCTCCGCCTTGTAGTGGGCGCGCAGGCCGGACACCTCGATCACGTGATCGACCATCTCATGCAGGCGCAGATTCGCCGTCTCCTGGCGCAGGCGCTCGATCAGCGCCACGAACTGGGCCAGCGCCGCCCCCGGCTTCCCGGTCAAGTGTGGAACCGTCTGGTACAGCGGCGTGTTCCACGTGCGGGCCGCATCGCCCAGCACTTCCAGCGAGCGGGCGCCGATGCCGCGGGTCGGGAAATTGACCACCCGCGTGAAGGCCGTGTCGTCGTCCGGATTGGCAATCAGGCGCAGATAGGCCAGCGCGTGCTTCACTTCCTGGCGCTCGAAAAAGCGTAGCCCGCCATACACCCGGTAAGGGATCCCGCTGGAGAACAGCTGATGCTCCAGCACCCGCGACTGGGCGTTGGAGCGGTACAACAAGGCGATGTCCGCGCGGCTCATGCCATCCCGCACCAAGGACTGGATCTCCTCGACGACCCAGCGCGCCTCGTCGGTATCGGTGAAAGCCTCGTAGACGCGGATCGGTTCGCCGGCGCCGCGATCGGTCCAAAGCTGCTTGCCGAGGCGCTTGCTGTTGTTGGCGATCAGCGCGTTGGCCGCATCGAGGATGTTGCCGTGGGAACGGTAATTCTGCTCCAGACGGATCACGCTGCCGACCTTGAAGTCCTTTTCGAAGTCGCGCATGTTGCCAACCTCGGCACCGCGGAAGCGGTAGATCGACTGATCGTCGTCACCCACACAGAACAGGCTGGCGCCGCCTTCCCGCCCCCCATCGGCGAGCAGGCTCAGCCAGCGGTACTGCAGCACATTGGTGTCCTGGAACTCATCCACCAGGATGTGCCGGAAACGCCCCTGATAGTGGCGGCGGATCGGCTCGTTGCGCTCCAGCAATTCGTAGCTGCGCAGCAACAACTCGGGGAAATCCACAACTCCCTCGCGCTGGCACTGTGCCTCATACTCCACGTAAAGCTCGACCCGGCGTCGGGTGTAGTCGTCCCAGGCCTCAACCGCCGCGGGGCGGATACCCGCCTCCTTCTGGCCGTTGATGAAGTGCTGCAGATCCTTCGGCGGAAACTTCTCGTCGTCCACATTGAGGGCTTTCAGCAAGCGCTTGATCGCCGCCAGTTGATCGCCGGAGTCGAGGATCTGGAACAGTTGAGGCAGGCCGGCGTCGCGGAAATGAGCGCGCAGAAAGCGGTTGCACAGGCCATGGAAGGTGCCGATCCACATCCCGCGGGTATTGACCGGGAACATCGCCGACAGGCGGGTCAGCATCTCCTTGGCGGCCTTGTTGGTAAAGGTCACGGCCAGGATGCCCTGGGGACTGCAATAGCCGTTCTGCAGCAGCCAGGCGATGCGGGTGATCAGCACACGGGTCTTGCCCGAACCGGCACCGGCCAGGATCAGGGCGTGCTGAGGCGAAAGCGTGACGGCAGCGAGTTGTTCGGGATTGAGATTGTCGAGCAGCTGGGACATGGAACGGTACTAAACGCGGCGAAGGCCGCCATTCTACCGCCCGCCCGGAAACCGACCCAGGAGCCAAGGAATTTTGTGACGGATTCCCTGGCCGGAAATGAAAAAAACACCGTCACAACTTGCAGACAAAGTCGCAAGCACCTAAACTTGAGTTGTGCAATGCAGCAAACAGACCGTATCGAGGGCTAACAAAGCTACGTAAAAACAGGGAAAAGCGCTGACAAACCTTGTATTGCAGCGCACCACAAAGCCGCCGATGAGCAGCTGTTAGAAGTAGCCCCGTGTGTTTGATGCCCCCAATACAGGAGTAACAGCAAAATGAAATCACCCAAGACCCTACCGTGGCATGCCCGCAAGGCCGGCGTGTCCGTCGAAAGAGCAGAAGTATTGTGGCGCAAGGCGCTGCGCGAAGCCACCGCCGATACCGGCTGGGTTGGCACCTCCGAATTCTGGGGCGCCGCCGAAGGACGCTTTCTCGAGCTGCTGCAGGAAGAACAGAACACCCTCTGTACCCCGCACATGGAAACCTTCATGCGCACCCAGCACCGCATGGGCCTGCTGCCCCTGCTGGCCGCCGAACAAGTCTTTACCGCAATGTCTGCCAACTGGCAGCGGTTTTGCGACGAAATGCGCAAGGCAGCCTGAGCGCTGCCAAGCGGCCCCGTAGAGGCCGCGCCAACCGGGTTTTTCTCCCTCCTCTCCCTCGTGGAGATTGACGGCGTCTGTCGAAAGGCAGACGCCGCTTTTTTTTACAGCTTCCCCGGGCCCGAGGGACGGGCGAATTCATTCGTCCATCAACCACCACCCCCTCTCTCCGCCGGGCGTGGCCGGTCGAAAGCCTGCCGCGGGCTGCTGCTATAATCCGACGCTTTGCATCTGCCCACCGGAGTTTAATGTGCTGATTTCCAACGCCTTTGCCCAAGCCGCACCGGCCGCCGGACAAGACCCCCTGTCCAGCATCACCGGCGTTCTGCCGCTGATCTTCATGTTCGCAGTGCTGTGGTTCCTGATGATTCGCCCGCAAATGAAGCGCGCCAAGGAACATAAGGCCCTGCTCGAAGGTCTGCAGAAGAACGACGAAGTCCTGACCCAGGGCGGCATCGTCGGCAAAGTCGTGGCGCTCGCCGACGCCTACGTCACCGTCGAGGTCGCTGCCAACACCCAGATCGTCGTGCAGAAGGGCGCCATCAGCGCCGTGCTGCCGAAGGGCACCCTGAAGTCGATCTGATCCGGCCGACGGCCGGGGCCCCGCTCCGGCCACGCCGTCGTTCCGCTGCGCCTGTCATCCACCCTTTCCGCCTGACCATGAACCGCTACCCCCTCTGGAAAAACCTCCTCATCGGCCTCGTGCTGCTGTGGGGTCTGATCTACACCCTGCCGAATTTCTACGGCGAGGTGCCCGCCGTCCAGGTGTCCAGCGGCAAGGCCACCCTCAAGCTGGACACCGGCGCCACCCTCAAACGCGTGGAAGAGAGCCTTGCGGCATCCGGGCTCCAGCACGACGGCCTGTTTGCCGACCTCAACAGCGTGCGCATCCGCTTCCATGACACCGACACCCAGCTGAAGGCCAAGGACGCCGTCGAAAAGGCCTTCAACCCCGACGCAACCGATCCGTCCTACGTGGTCGCCCTCAACCTCCTGTCGGCCAGCCCCCAGTGGCTCACCAGCATCCACGCACTGCCCATGTACCTGGGCCTCGACCTGCGCGGCGGCGTGCACTTCCTGCTGCAGGTGGACATGAAGGGTGCGGTCACCAAGCGGCTCGATGCCACCACCGGCGACCTGCGCACCCTGCTGCGCGACAAGAACGTCCGCCACACCGGCATCAGCCGCGAAGGCCAGAACGTCGTCGTGCGCTTCCGCGATGTCGAGAACCAATCCCGCGCCAAGGCCGTGATCACCGCCAACACCAACGACCTGCAACTGGTCGAGGGCCAGGACGGTGCCGACTTCAAGCTCACCGCCAACCTCACCCCGCTGGCCCAGAAGACCATCCAGGAATTCGCGATCAAGCAGAACATCAGCACCCTGCACAACCGGATCAACGAGCTGGGCGTCGCCGAGCCGATCATCCAGCAGCAGGGCCTCGACCGTATCGTGGTCCAGTTGCCCGGCGTCCAGGACGTGGCCAAGGCGAAGGACATCCTCGGCCGCACCGCGACCCTCGAGATCCGCATGGTGGACGACACCCCCGGCGCCCTCGAAGCCGCGCTCAACGGCACCGTGCCGGCCGGCACCGAGCTCTACAATGAGCGCGGCGGCCGACCGCTGCTGGTCAAGAAGCAGGTCGTGCTGACCGGCGAGCGCCTCACCGACGCCCAGCCCGGCTTCGACGGCCAGACCCACGAAGCCGCGGTGCACCTCACGCTGGACGCCGCTGGCGCACGCATCTTCAAGGACGTGACCCGCGAGAACGTCAACAAGCGCATGGCCATCCTGCTCATCGAAAAGGGCAAGGGCGAAGTCGTCACCGCACCGGTCATCCGCGCCGAGATCGGCGGCGGCCGCGTGCAGATTTCCGGCCGCATGACCTCCGAAGAAGCCACCGACACCGCCCTGCTGCTGCGTGCCGGCTCCCTGGCCGCCCCGATGGAAATCATCGAGGAACGCACCATCGGCCCGAGCCTCGGCGCCGACAACATCAGCAAGGGCTTCCACTCCACCCTGTGGGGCTTCATCGCCATCGCCGTCTTCATGTGCCTTTACTACATGCTGTTCGGCTTCGTGTCGGTGATCGCCCTGGCCTCCAACCTACTCCTGCTGGTGGCCCTGCTGTCCCTGCTGCAAGCCACGCTGACCCTGCCCGGCATCGCCGCCATCGCCCTCACCCTGGGTATGGCCATCGACGCCAACGTGCTGATCAACGAGCGCATCCGCGAGGAACTGCGCAACGGCTCCAGCCCGCAGGCGGCCATCCATGCCGGCTACGACCGCGCCTTCGACACCATTCTCGACTCCAACGTCACCACCCTCATCGCCGGTATCGCGCTGCTCGTCTTCGGCTCCGGCCCGGTGCGCGGCTTCGCGGTGGTGCACTGCCTGGGCATCCTGACCTCCATGTTCAGCGCCATCCTGGTCTCCCGCGGCCTGGTGAACCTGATCTACGGCAAGAAGCGCAAGCTCGAGAAACTGGCCATCGGCCAGGTCTGGAAGCCGGGCGTCTGACGCGTACAGAACACGAAACGGACACGCAAAATGGAATTCTTCCGGATCCACAAAGACATCCCCTTCATGAAGCACGCGCTGGTGTTCAACGTGATTTCGTTGGTCACCTTCCTGCTGGCGGTGTTCTTCCTCGCCACCAAGGGCCTGCACTTCAGTGTCGAATTCACCGGCGGCACGCTGATGGAAGTCAGCTACAGCGAACCGCCGGCCCTCGAAAAGCTGCGTGACGCCCTGGCCAAAGAGGGCTACCAGGACGCCCAGGTGCAGAACTTCGGCAGCTCGCGCGACGTTCTGATCCGCCTGCCCAACCGGGATGGCGCGGAAACCGGCAAGGTCAGCGAGAAGGTCATCGCCAGCCTCGGCGCCATCGAAGGCCCCAAGCCTGAATTGCGCCGCGTGGAGTTCGTCGGCCCGCAGGTCGGCAAGGAGCTCGCCTCCGACGGCGCCATGGCCCTGCTGCTGGTGATCGGCGGCATCGTGGTGTACCTGGCGATGCGCTTCGAATGGCGCTTCGCCGTCTCGGCCATCATCGCCAACCTGCACGACGTGATCATCATCCTGGGCTTCTTCGCCCTGTTCCAGTGGGAGTTCTCGCTGCCCGTGCTGGCCGCCACCCTCGCGGTGCTCGGCTACTCGGTGAATGAATCGGTGGTGGTCTTCGACCGTGTCCGCGAAACCTTCAAGAAGAAGCGCGGCCTCACCACCCCGCAGGTCCTCGACCACGCCATCACCAGCACCATCAGCCGGACCATCATCACCCACGGCTCCACGCAGATCATGGTGCTGTCGATGCTGGTCTTCGGCGGCGAGACCCTGTTCTACTTCTCCCTCGCCCTCACCATCGGCATCTGCTTCGGCATCTACTCCTCGGTGCTGGTCGCCAGCCCGCTGGTCATGTGGCTCGGCGTGTCCCGCGAGCAGTTCATGCAACCCAAGAAGGAAAAGCAGGAAGCCGTGGTCTGACCACCGTGGATCCAGCCGTCACCCTCTGGGTGCTGGAACTGGACAGCCCCACCCAAGACTGCGCCCGTGCCTGGTCCCTGCTCGATGCGGGGGAGCAGGCACGGGCGCAGCGCTTTATGCGGGAGCGCGACCGGACACGCTTCATCCGGCGCCGCGCCGCGCTGCGCGAGATCCTCGCGCAGCACACGGGGCTACCGCCCCAAGCCTTGCGCTTCACCCATAATCCCTTCGACCGCCCCTCCCTGGCCGGCCTCGACCTCGACTTCAACACATCCCACAGCGACGGCCTCGCCGTCGTCGCCGTCACCCGCCACGGACGCGTCGGCATCGACATAGAACGCCGGCTGGACAAGGAACTGGATCCCGCCATCCTCCAACCACACCTCACCCCCGCCACCTACGCGGCATTGCTGAAGCAAGCCCCCTCCCAGCGCAAGCACACCTTCTACGACTGGTGGACCCGCGTGGAAGCCTTGGCCAAAGCCCGCGGCACCGGCATCGTCATGCAAGCGCCACCGCCGCTCGACGGCCGCCCCAACGATACCCGTCCTCGCGTACTCCCCGACGACACAGGCCACATGCAAACCTGGCACCCAGCGCGCCTCACGCTCTTCCACCACCACGCCGCAACCCTGGTCGTCTCCGGCGCCCCTCGCCCACTCCACATCCAACGCCACCCGTAAGAAAGCACGCCCGCACCGACGGCAGCGTCACTCTCCATTCACCACTTTGACGCGGCCGTCCGTTTCGCGGGTGAGGCGTTCGGCCAGGGCGTGGCGGGCGGAGGATTCGCCGTGGATCAGGCGGACCTCGGCGGGCAGGCTCGGCATGCGGGTAATGAAACGCACCAGATCGTTCTGGTCTGCGTGGGCGGAATAACCTGACAGGGTGTGGATGCCGGCGCGGATCTCCACGCGCTCGTCGTCGATGTCCACATAGCCGCCGCGCGGGCCGTAGGTCTGGATCGCGTGGCCCGGGGTACCGCGGGCCTGGTAGCCGACGAACAGCACATCGTGGCGCGGGTCGTGCAGCATCGCCTTCAGGTAATTCATCACCCGGCCGCCGGCGCACATACCGCTGGCGGCAATCACCACCGCCGGCTCGCCGCTGCGGGCCAGGCGGCGCACGGTGGCCTCGTGCCCGGCGTGATCCTCAATCCCCTGCAACTGCTCAAAAGCCAGCGGCTTGCGACCGGCGCGCACGCGGGCCAGCCCCTCCTCGTCCCAGAACGGCTGCAACTCGCCGTACAGCCGCGTGAAGCGCCCGGCCAGCGGCGAATCCAGATAAAACGGCAAGGTCGCCCAGCTTTCGGCATGGGGCCCCGGCTCCCGCCGTTGCCGGAACAAGATGTCCTCGAACTCGTAGAGCAGCTCCTGCGTGCGGCCGATGCTGAAAGCCGGCACGATCACCGTACCGCCGTTGTCCAACGCCTTCTCCACCACCGCCTGCAGCTGCCGGCGCCGGTCGTGGCGGTTCTCATGGATCTTGTCGCCATAAGTGCTCTCCAGCACCACCACATCCGCCGCCTCCGGCGAACGCGGCGCCGGCAGCAGCGGTGTGTAAGGCGCCCCCAGATCGCCGGAAAACACCACCCGCCGCACCTCACCGCCGGCCCGCGTAACCTCCACCTCCACATAAGCCGAACCGAGGATATGCCCGGCCCGCTGCAGGCGAATCCGGCAGCCCGCGCCCTTCGTCCCGTTTCCATCGAAAACCCGGTACCAGGTATTCCACTTGAGCGGGCGGATACGCGTCTCCACCATTTCCAGATAACGCTCCACCAACCGCGCATCGCGGCTCACCCCGAACGCAAAAGCATCCGCCAGCACCACCGGCAACAGCCTGGCCGACGGCTCGCTGCACAGGATCAAGCCCTTGAAACCCGCCGCCAGCAACCACGGAATCCGCCCCACGTGATCGATATGCACATGGGTCACCACCAGTGCCCGCACCGCCTCCAGCGGAAAGCCGATTTCCAGCCGATCCTGCGCCGACTGCCCGTCCGGCGCCGTCTCCGCCCCCTGAAACAGACCGCAGTCGATCAACAGACTGTTGAGATCATCGATAAAGAACTGGTGACAAGACCCCGTCACCCCGTCGAACGCGCCGTGATGAATGATATTTGCATGCATGGCACGCACATTACAGAACGCACGGGCAACGCTATTGACATAAATCAGTTCTCCTCAATCAAGGCTTGAGGCTGTCGGATATTTTTACACCCACATTCTCATTACGCTTGAGTAATCAAAAAAAACCCATTTAAATCATCAACCTGAAAACAAAGCCCAGATCTGGCCTGTAAATTGCAAAGAGAAAACCGAGCACGACAAGCAAGAACAATCACAAGAAGTCAGGCCAGCCCCCACTTGAGCAGACGAACCG
The DNA here is from genome assembly GCF_002028455.1 of Zoogloea sp. LCSB751. Lineage (GTDB taxonomy): Bacteria > Pseudomonadota > Gammaproteobacteria > Burkholderiales > Rhodocyclaceae > Zoogloea. Next base: position 108,738 of record NZ_MWUM01000014.1, read on the forward strand.
ATGCATGCCCCATGCATCACATCCATTCTGGAGACATCATGAAAACGATCAAGTCCCTTTGCCTCGGCGCCGCCATTTCCCTCGGTATGGCCGCCAGCGCCTACGCTGCCCCCACGACCTACTACGGTGTTGACCTCAACACCGGCAGCGTCGTCCCGGCCGGCGGCAACGCTCAAACCGCCCGCAACAGCTTCCTGGGCAGCCTGAGCAACGTCAGCAACGAAGACTTCAGCAGCTTTGCCGTCGGCACCGCCACCCCGCTGAGCCTGTCCTTCACCGGCTCCAGCGGCACCCTGTCGGCCACCATGTCCTCCACCGGGGGCTCGGTCATCGTCACCAACGCCGATCCGGTCGGCCAGTTCTCGACCTCGCCCAGCCAGCATCTGGATGCCGGCTTCGGCTCCACCCTGAACATCGACTTCTCGGCCACCCCGATTGCCGCCTTCGGCTTCTACGGCACCGACATCTCCGACAGCGGCGGCGACCTCGTCGTCACGCTGGTCAACACCAACGGCACCAGCTTCACCTACAACGTCATCCAGAACAACAGCGTCAATAACAACAACGTGCTGTTCTGGGGCTTCATCGACTCCGGCGCCAACTACACCAGCGTGTCCATCCGCAACACCTCCAGCTCCGACCGCTTCGGCTTCGACGACATGGTCATCGGCGACACGCAACAGATCGTCAACCGCGTGCCGGAACCCACCTCCTTCGCCCTCATCGGCCTGGGTCTCCTGGGTCTGGGCGCCGCTCGCCGCCGCAAGGCCTGAGCCGTACCTCCGCAATAAAAAAGACCCGGCAGTCGCCGGGTTTTTTTTCGACTTCCCATCGCCGCCCCGCTGGCCGACAAAGCCTCAACCCCACATTTGCTTGCATTTCGTAACCGCCCGGAACGGCGACTTGCGAAAAAATCTCCAGCAGCCCACACACATGCAAAGGAGATGCAAATGAGCGATGCACACGAGAAACAGGGTGTCACCGACACCGTCATCACGGAAACCCTGACCAAGTCGTGGGGCACCCAGACCCTCCAATACACCCAGGACGCAGGCGACGCCACGCTGTACCACATCACGTCGGAAACCAAGACCGTCGCCACCCCCAGCACCACCGACAGCGACGGAGATATCCACGGCTACACCTTCACCATCGCCGCCGGCGCGGTAACCCAGATCCAGCGCATCCATATCACCACCGACGACGACAGCAACGGCGTAACCGAAACCCACAGCCGGGACGTCCAGCCCGGCCAGAGCTTCACCATCAATGCCGACGGCACCATCACCGAGACCATCCTGTCCGGCAGCGCCATCAAGACCATCCAGTTCGTCGCCGACAGCAGCACCGGCCTGTACGCCATCGCCGCCGAAACCACCACCTACATCCAGACCGGCAGCGCCACCACCCTGCTCAACGTCCAGCCCTTCGACCGCGACATCTTCATCTTCGACGACACCGGCGCCATCACCCAGGTCGAAGCCGTCCGGCCCGATGACCGCAGCACGCCCCTCAAGACCTCGGTCAACACAAGCTTCACCCAGCTCGAAACCGGCTACGTCCTCGAAACCATCACCAAAGGCAACAAAAGCTACTTCGAGATCTACCACGACGGCAACGGCGACGGCACCTACACCAGCGTCGCCCACGGCACCGGCACCACCGTCGACCTCGTCGGCCTCAAAACCCAAATCGACGCAACAATCGACGCCCTGACCTGACTCCCCCACCCGCCCCCACAACCTGCCCCGTTGGGGCGAATTCATTCGCCCACGGAGATGGATCAACGTACGAAGGTGGACCGGCGTACGAAGGGCGAATGAACTCGCCCCTACGACCCAGCCCCTGTGGGGGCGAATTCATTCGCCCGCGGAGGTGAATCAACGTACGAAGGTGGACCGGCGTGCGGAGGGCGAATGATTCGCCCCTACGCAGCCTGCTCTTTCAGCCACGCTTTCACCTTACCGGCCGGCATGGGGCGGGCGATGGCAAAGCCTTGAGCGGTTTCGCAGCCCAGGCGGGTCAATTGGGCCACGTGGTTGAGCGTTTCTGCGCCTGTGGCAACCACCGGCCAACGGAACGCATCCGCCAGGGCCAGGGTGCTCCGCACAATCGCGCGGTCATCCGGATAATCCAGCATGCGGCCCACAAAGCGACGGTCGATCTTCAAGCGCACCGGCGGCAAACCGCTCAAATAGGTAAAACGCGCAAAACTCGTCCCAAAGCCATCGATGGCAAAGCGCACCCCCCGCTCCATGCACGCCTGCATCTGCCCCAGCAACGCCGGCATGTTCTCGGTCAGGGCCCGCTCCCGCACCTCCAGCTCCAGATCCGCCGCCAACACATCGGGATAGGCATCGATCAATGCCCCGATATATGCACACAAATTGCGGCGCTGGAGCAACTGCGCCGAAATGTTCACGCTGATCCGCACCGGCAGCCCCTCCGCCCGCCAAGCCGCCATCTGGCGCACCGCCTCATGCAGCACCCACAAATCAACCTTCTCCGCCGCGGCCGCATCGTCCAGCACCGCGCGGAAATCCTGCGGCAGCAGAATCCCCCGCCTGGGATGCCGCCAGCGCAGCAACGCCTCCAGCCCAGTTGCCCGCTGCTCGCGCAAACCCAGCTGCGGCTGGAAAAACAAACAGAATTCCCCGCGTGCAAAGCGCTCGAAAAGCGCCTCGGCCCGCCGCGCCGTCGACAGGTTCAACAGCGAATCCGGATTGTCACATTCGAAAATCGGCATGCCCCGCCCCCCATTCATCGTCAAAGCGAAAGTGCTCCGCCCATCCCCGCACCTGCGCCGCCGGCATCGGCCGTGCCACACAATAACCCTGGATCACATCGCACCCCAGGCGCGCCAACAGGCTGGCGTGCACCGCCGTCTCCACCCCCTCCGCGACCACGGTATGGTGGAACGCATGCCCCAAACCCAGCACGCTCGCCACAATGGCCCGATCCTGCGCATCATCCACCATGCCCGCCACAAAAGAACGGTCAATCTTCAAACTCGCCACCGGCAAGCACTTCAGATGGCTCAGGGACGAAAAGCCCGTTCCAAAATCATCCAACGCAAAGCGGACCCCACCCGCCGCGCAGGTTTCAATCTGCGCCCGCACCTGGGCCATCGGCGCAATCAGCGCCGTCTCCAGAATCTCCAGCTCCAGATCCGCCAGCGACACCTCCGAACAGCGCGCAAACAAAGCCTGCAAATAAGCGTACAACCCGCCGCGCCGCAACACATGGGCCGACACATTGACGCTCAGGGATGTGCTGAAACCCGCCCGACGCCACACCGCCAGCTGGCGCACCGCCGCCTGCAGCACCCACCGATCGATCCGCTCCGCCATCCCCGGATCGGCGAGCAGCGCAGAAAAATCCTGCGGCAACAACACCCCCCGGGTCGGATGACGCCACCGCAGCAAGGCCTCGAACCCCACCACCCGGCGCGCCTCCAACGCCACCTTGGGCTGGAAGAACAAGCAGAACGCACCGCCCCGCCCCACAGGCGCCTCCACAACCGCCTCGCCATCACTATCGGCTATCACTGGCCACCTCCCCTGCCGGCGGCACAGGGCTGAAGCGCTCCGGGTACAACAACTGCTCCTCCGTAATCACCTGCCGCCCCAGCGCCTCCGCCAGGCGGGCAGCAAGCCCCGACGAAGGGCGCTGCACACCGCACTCCAGCGCCGAAATGTGCGGCTGAGTCACCTGAACCAAACGCGCAAGCTGCTTCTGGGTCAGCCCCAGGCTCACGCGGGCAAAGCGCAGCGGTGTTGTCATGAAGCAAACCTCATATGCGAAATGTGTATCCGAACTATAAGTTTCGATTATTGAATAAGTCAATACCTTTGGTTATTTACAAAAATATAGGTATTACCTATATCTTCATTCCTATGAAGATAGGACTCCGAATCAAAGCCACACGCGAACTTAGAGGCCTCAGCCAAGGCGAACTTGCGCGCCGAATCGGCGTATCCCAACCGGCTGCCTCAGACTGGGAAAACTGCAGATCCGAGCCCACCGTCGAAAACCTGCGCGCGCTCGCCGTGGAACTCGACCTGTGGTTCGAATGGCTCGTCACCGGGCGCGGCACCCGCGACTACGACCCCAACCAGCCCCAACCGCCGGAATTCCGCACCGCGCCGCCCCTCCCCGCCGACGAGCGCGACCTGCAAGCCGCCTACCGCAAACTCACCCCCGCCCGCCGCGAAGCCCTGCTCGACTTCCTCAAGCGCTGGGGCTAGACCCGCCGCGCCCCCTCCCTCGCGCGATCCGCGCCCCCTTGAACAAATAAATTCGCCCCAACCCGGCCTCCCTGGTTGGGGCGAATTCACTCGCCCTGCCCCCGTAGCTTCAACTCCGCGGGCGAATAAATTCGCCCCTACGCAGGAAAACCGCGTTCCGTGAGCGAGTGAAGCCGCCCCGACGAGGAGCCCCCTCCCCACGCCCCTCGTCAGCGCCCCCGGCCGCGCGTCACAAACTATTCACACAACATAGTCATTTCGGGTAATCTCTGTCTCCACGCAGAAAGCATCTCTAGACACACCACGCAGAAAAAATGTCATGTGCAAAATTCGTTTTGTCGCGCGACAAAAATTTGGGGCGATGCCGACAGACCATTTTTCGGCATGAAAAAAAGACTTTTTCACATGACAAAAATGTTTTTCCACATGACAAAACCCCTCGGGCACGCCGCCGGAGCCCTGCGTCACGTCACAAAATCATCGGGTCGCCTAACAAAATGGTTTTGACTCATGGCGCAAGGCCTGCGACACGTCGCCCACTGTTTTTTTCACACCAACGAAAATTTTTTTCACGCCGAAAAATCTTCCGTCGGCATGAAAAATCGCTTTTGTCATATGAAAAAACGGGTTTGTCACAAGAAAAAATCATCTGGCGGCATCGCCAGAACACCCCATCAGCCATCCCCAAAAACCCGCAAAGCCAGGCGGGGCGCGGGATTCCGGCCTACTGCCGGTGCCTGCGCAAGGGCTTCAAGGTTCACTGAGTGTTTCTTTCAACCACGCAGCACAAACTGGAGATGATGGAATGGCAAAAAGTTACTACATGCCCAAGGACGACAACGGCAAGGTGGCGCTACTAGACCTCCTGGCAACCCGCCTGCCGATCTACGCCGAACTGCTCGAAATCAGCCCCGCAGACATCGCCAGCCTGCAGGCCGATGCCGCCGCCTTACGCTACACGATCAACGCCTTCAACGTCATCCAGGGCAACGCGCGGCTGTGGACCGCATTCAAGAACCTGCAGCGCGACGGCGGCGCCGGCAGCGGCGCCTTCCCACCGGGCGCCAACCTTCCCGCCCAGGTGCCAACGGTCTCCCCGGGCATCGTTCCCCGCGTCACCGCCCTGATCGCCCGCATCAAGACCGCCCGCCACTACACCGAGGCCATCGGGCAAGACCTCAACATCGTCGGCAGCACCCAGATCGTCGATCCCGATGGCTGGAAGCCCATCATCGACATCGCCGTCAAGGCCGGCCGCCCCGTCATCCAATGGACCAAGGGCGACGCCGACTCCATCGAGATCTGGGCCGACCGCGGCGACGACAAGGGCCTCGCCTTCCACACCATCACCACCGATCCCGCCTACACCGACGCCAGCCCCGCCCCGGCCAGCTCCGCCCTGTGGAAATACAAGGCCATCTACCGGCTACGCGATGAACAGGTTGGCAACTGGAGCGACGTGATCAGCGTCGCCATCGGCGGCTGATCTCCCGCAGCAGAAAGAGAGAAAACCCTCCTTCTGCTGCGATGCTAAAATGGACTCGAGAAAAGGCGCCCACAAGGGCTAACCCATGAAAAAAATCAGCAAGTTAGCTGTACGGCAGAAAGCCATCGCAAATGTCCTTGCCTCACTGCGCATCGAACAACTGACCCCCAGCCCAAGCGTCATCAAAGGGCTACATACATGCCTCGCCGGGAAAACCTCCACCGACAAACTGATCGCAGAGGTTATAAGCCACCATGTCCCGGTACGACAGCACTGACGGCTACGTTTAAAAAAACAGTTGGCCAAAATTTCTCTGGAAAATTTCCTGCTCGGCTCCACGCCTGAGCTTTTTGTTCAGCGACTAGCCCATTACATGGGCGAAATCAATGCCACTCACCCTTTCCGTGAGGGAAACGGTCGGGTTCAGCGTGCGTTCTGCGCCCAACTGGCAGAGCAGGCCGGGTACTTTATAGACTTCGACGAAGTCAGCCGCGAGGAAATGTACTCAGTCATGATCGCCAGCGTCCATGGAAACAACAAACCGCTTGAGTCGCTCCTTGCTCGGGTCTGCGCAATCATTGAATGAGCGTTTTACGATATGAAGTCTGCAGAGATCGGCGTACAGCACCAATAGGACGAAGAGCCTCCCCCCGTTGGGGCGAATTTATTCGCCCGCGGGGGGTCACCGGCGTACGGAGGGCGAATGAATTCGCCCCCACGATTCGCCCCCACGATTCGCCCCCACGATTCGCCCCTACGACCTGCCTTTACACGAAGTGGACCATTCCCGGATTCAGGTCGGAGGCGTTAACACCGATCAGGGAGATCGACGCCGCCTGGCCGAAGTGAATGATGACCCGATCCTGGGCCTGCTCGATGGAGGTGATCACCGCGGCCAGGTCGGCGATAGTGCGCAGGCCGGTGTGGGCCGTCGAGAAATAGAGCGAATCCTCGGTAATCGAGAAATCATTGATGACGAAATCGCCCAGGGTATAGAACCCGAAGATGTCCTGGCCTGCACCGCCCACCAGCGTGTCTTTGCCATAGGCGCCGAGCAGCACGTCGTTGCCGTCGCCACCGACCAGCACGTCGTCCCCCTGGCCCCCGTCCAGCCAGTCGTTGCCGCCGAGGCCGTAGATCGTATCGTTGCCCCCCAGGGCATAAATCCTGTCGTTCCCGGCACTTCCGTACAGGTCTTCAGCCGCATCGGAACCGTTCAGCAGCGGATCGGACTGCAGCCCGAAGTAGAAGTTGTCCAGCGTCACCTTCTTTTCTGCCGGAATGCTCCAGCCGCTCGTACTCAACACCAGATACACCTTGAAGGTGTCGCTGTCGCTCATAGTCCAGTTGGTCACACCCGCGGCGTCGAGGTCGATGCTGAGCAGCGTCTGGGTTTGAGTGTAGGCCGTCAGAACCTTGGTCGCGGCATCGAAGCGCAAACCAACCCGGCCAGAGATATCCGTCGTATTACGGTCTCCCTGGCCGTCGAGCGCCTCGGTCCCCTCCCCGCCCGCCGGCGTAATCGAATACTCGCTGCTGTAACGACGGCTGCCTTGGGTGACGTCCCCAAGACCCAGACTGGCGGTAAGCGAATACGTCGTACCGTTGGCCGCGGTAAATTGCACCGCCAGCCCGCCATCCACATAGGTGTCGTAAGCCTTGGGCGTGTCCGTCAGGGTTGCCGGCACCGTCGCGGTGATCTCGGTCGTCCACGACTGATCGTAGCGGGGCGCAACGGACTGAGCCTTGAAGACCTCAGTGGCGGCAACCTCACCGACAGGCTGCCCCTGCGTGTAAAAGGCGAGAACACCGGAAGCCTGCTCCGCAATACTGGGATTCGGCGAATCGACGAAAACAGAAAAACGATCCGCAAGCGTCCCGTCAAAGCTGTAGCTGGTTGTCTGATTTACTGCCATGGACATCTCTCCACCTGTGGGTCACAAAGGGCAGCAACGGGGCAAGCGCCACTACCCAGGAATGTTTATCCACGCCCTGCACTTCGAGCGCCGGACAACATCCGTGCAAAAAACATACCCAATACAGGTAACCCCATTTAAATCATGGATCTAGATCCAGTCACCGCAAGTTGAAGATATTCCATGTAAAAAATCCCGACAAACCTATCCGGGTACGGCTCAGCAGTCCCCATACTCCTGAATCCACGCAATCAGCGCCCGCGTGGACTGGTCCAAGCCTTCGCTATCCGCCTCGCCCTTCAATGCCGGCAGCAGGCGGCCGGCGAGCTGCTTGCCGAGCTCCACGCCCCACTGGTCGAAAGAGTTGATACCCCAGATCACCCCTTGCACGAACACCTTGTGCTCGTACAGCGCCAGCAGCATGCCCAGGTAGTAAGGCACGATGCGCGGCAGGATGATGGTGGTGGACGGCTGATTGCCCGCGAACACCTTGTGCGGCAGCAGGGACGCCATCTGGTCCGCCGGCACGCGGGCGGCTTCCAGCTCCGCGCGGGCCTCCGCCTCGGTCTTGCCAAAGGCCAGCGCCGCGCTCTGGGCCAGGAAGTTGGCCATCAGCGGCGCCTGGTGCCCCGGCAGCGGAAAATCGCTCTGCGCGCTGGCGATGAAATCGCAGGGCACCAACCAGCCGCCCTGGTGCAGCAACTGGAAGAACGCATGCTGCCCGTTACTGCCAATCTCACCCCACACAATCGGGTTGGCCTGACAGGACAAGGGCTGCCCATCGCGCCCCACCGTCTTGCCGTTGGACTCCATCTCCAGCTGCTGCAGGAAAGACGGCAGGAAGCGCAGCGACTCATGGTAAGGCAGCACCGCACTGGTACTGGCCCCGAGGAAATTGGTGTTCCACACCCCGATCAGCGCCATCAGCACGGGCAGGTTGCGCTCAAACGGCGCCTCGCGGAAATGGTTGTCCATCGCCTGCGCGCCGGCGAGCAAACGCTCGAAACCGTTCATCCCAATCGCCAACGCAATCGGCAAGCCCACCGCCGACCACAGGGAATAACGCCCGCCCACCCAATCCCACATGCGGAACACGTTGGAAGCCGGCAAGCCGAAAACCTGCGCCTTCTCCGTCGCCGACGTCACCGCCACAAAATGCAGCGGCAACGCCCGCGGCGCATCGTCCCCCGCCGCCGCACACAACCACTCCCGCGCCGTATGCGCGTTGAGCATGGTCTCCTGCGTCGTAAAGGTCTTGCTCGCCACGATGAACAAGGTGGAACGCGGATTGAGCGAATTCAGCAGCTTGGCCAGGTGCGCGCTATCCACGTTGGACACGAAATGCATCTTGAGGCCCTGGTGCTGATAGGCCGACAGCGCCCGCACCACCGTCTTGGGGCCCAGATCCGACCCGCCGATGCCGATGTTCACCACATCGCGGATCGCCTCACCGGAAAACCCCCGCCACAACCCGCCCCGCACCTTCTCGGAGAACTCGCGCATCTGCGCACGCACCGCGCGCACCTCAGGCATGACGTTGCAGGTGGAAGACGGGAACACCCCCGGCTTCATGTAACGCAAAGCAGTGTGGAGAACGGCGCGGTCTTCGCTGACGTTGATCTTGTCCCCGGCAAACAGACGCGCACGCCAGCCCTCCAGATCGGCGGCTTTGGTCAGTTCGAGGAGGAGTTCGATGGTGCGCTGGTCGACACGCTGCTTGGAGAAGTCGACGAGCATGCCTTCCAGTTCGAAGGAGAGGCGGGAGAAGCGTTCGGGATCGGATGAAAACAGGTCCCGTAGATGGGCCTGTGCAGTGGCTTTTTGGTGCTCAACTAGAGCCCGCCAAGCTGGAGTATTGGTGGTGAGCATAGATCGTCAATCAAGAAAATGATGCATTGCAGAATATAACCCAAAAGCATAGATACAAACATCAACCCTACTCAATCAACTCCAGACATGTAAGCCTTCCTGTTTAAAGGAACTGACTGAAGATAATCGAGGACTAACCAATCCCACCTGACGTCTCTTGTTCATAACGCAGGCACACAAATGAAAACTGCAACAAAGCTCGCCGTTCTGCTGGCGTCGTCCCTCGTCGCTCCTCTTCTAACCACGGGGTCAAGCGCCATAGCTCAAACTCAGCAAAATGTGCTTCGCACATATTCCAACCTACCTTCCAACCTAAAGAGCCTCGTTCCATCCGGCGGACCACGAACATCGGCTGAAATTCAAGCCAGCCCCTTTGGGACACATACCACAGTAATCAATGAAGGCGGAGATCCTGCAATCGTCTCCAAGCTCCCGGACCTAATCTCGGCTGCAGGCTACAAATGGGTTGAGGACTATGCCGCCGTTGGGGCGCTCGACGGACTGTCCCCCACTACCGCAGCCTCCCGCTGGAATCGCCAACGAAGCCGCGCAATTGAATACGTAAAGCGTCTTCATGATCTCGGAATCTCTGTACTAATCCGAATTGACCCACTCCCGTGGCGTCAGCTTAAGAACTCTCCTCCCTCAGACGAACAGATAGCAGGAGGAGCCCAATTCGCGAGCTTAGTCGTTAAAGACCTGAAACCTTGGGTACGTGACTGGCAGATCTGGAACGAACCCAACATTGGCAATGAAAACCCCGTCGTTCCTGCTCCGCTCTATGTTCAAATAGCAGCCTCAGTCTCCAAAGCTATCCGTGCAGAACAAGCCAACGCCGTGATTTACGGCCCTGGCACAGCCATGCTCCAATCTCTGGCAGCAAAACCTCTACCCTGGATTGATCAGGCACTAGACGCTGGCCTCATGAAATACATCGACGTATTCAGCTACCACCCTTACCATCAGCCCTATTTGCGTACAAATATTCCCGAACACGCCAGTGAATTCTATCCCTGGAAACGCTGGGGCACCTACGAAGCGCAGATCAAAGACTTACGTACCCGCATTAACGCTGCAGCCAAACGCAACGTCCCGATTGCCGCCACCGAAGATGGAATCCCGACATTCACCAATGCAGATGGAGAGCAGCAAATTCCTCCGATTGTTGCTGCCAAATACGAACTGCGCCGAAATCTTCTCGACGCATGGCTTGGGGTCAATCCACGAATACAATTTGTATTCTATCGACAAGCCAGCAACCAGGACTATGAAAGCGAAGCAAGCTTCAACACGTTGACCTCCAACGGTGATCTCCGTCCTCTTTATTACGCTGTTCAGAACCTCTACGGAATACTAGATGGCAGTCATCACCCGCAACCGGACATTCGTACAACTTGGGATTTGACGGGAGAAAAATCGCCTCCAACAATCCGAACTCAGGTATGGAAAAAGAGCATGCCTGGCGGAGAGGAAGTACTCATCGCCTACTGGGCCGAAGCCGAAGCCGATACCCTTCACCGACGCTGGCGGGGAACCTTAAAGATCCAAATACCTGGTTTTGAGGCGCCGCGTATTTTCGATCTCATGGCAATGCCAGCCCCAAAAATGAAGGGAGAACTGGCTCAGTTGGTCAATCCGGAATACAAACCAAGAAAGCCCTCCACAGAGCCGTTTGGCTATATTTCAGACACCTCATGGATCACCATTCCACAACTCGAAATCCGCGACTACCCTCAAATCCTGCAACTGGTCAAGTTATCGAACAAGGGAGTCAAATAGCGCCGAGGGGAACTCTATTGATCACCCTGGACCTCGGCGGATTAAACACTGGCACTTTGTGCTTGGAGAAAAATATCCGAAGGCTCCGCAAGTGCTGCTTGCCAGCCCAACTAAGAGCCCCCGCGGAACTTGCTCGTTGATGATCGTGCACCAGCACAGCCCCAGGGAATGCCACAACTCGCGCCCCCAGGGCCCAAACTCTGGCACATAGATCGACGTCCTCCATATACAGGAAATACGATTCATCCATCCCCCCCAACCTCTCGAAAACAGACCTCCTTATAATAAATCCGGTCCCCATAACCCAATCCGAATCGAAAGGTTTGCCTGCTTCAAGTTCATATACCATCAAATGCCGACGCATACGCCTTTCAAAGAGCGGAGAGTTCTTCAAACGCGTTCGCCTAACAAGAATATCCAAAATGGAATAAAAGCGGCGTGCCGAATACTGCCTTTCACCATCGGGATAAACTAAGTCCAACCCTGCCAGACCGATACTTTCGTCCGCCAGCATCGCGTCAACCACTTTCGACACGCTATTTTCAAGAAAATACGTATCCGGGTTCAGAACCAATGCTAACTCAGTGTCCAACTGTGCCAAGCCGATGTTAACACCAGAACCAAACCCAACGTTTACTTCTGCCAATTCCAACTTTACTCCCTGTGGCAGATTTTCTAAGAGATACTTAAAGTAATGATTGCCCGAGCAATTATCTACAACGATGATTTGCTCAGGCGCAGAAATACCGTGCTCTAGTAGCGAATTAACGCACTTGACAACCAAGCCAGGAGTTTGAAAATTTACAATAACAACGCCGAGCATTGTCCCAGGGCAATCGCCCTCAATAACATGGCAAAAGGATTCCTCTGTTCACGCTGGATTTTGTGTAGTTTCCTACTTTTTTGCTACGAACCCAACAAGCGCGAATAAAGGTCAAGCAACCTCTGCTCGTACCTAGCACTGCTGAAAGGCGCTCTCCAATACGCACCGAATGCCTGCTCGCTCATCTGCCCTAGGTTCTCATTGCTGTCGATCTCAATCATGGCATTTGCTAAAGCAGATACGTCATTCCGAGGAAAAACGAGCCCATTCTTTCCATCGATAAAATCAATTGCTGCTGTGTCACTAGAAACAAGACATGGCACACCCTGAGCCAACGCCTCGCACACAGTAAGCCCAAACGTTTCATACCACAAAGACGGAAATACGAAACATCTTGCATTTCTGATATAGTCTGCTACCTCGTGCGGTTGCTTCCAACCAACAAACTTTATGCACGAATCCGCACCACCAAAACGAGCCTTCAGCTCGCCTAACAACTCTCCGTCACCAACAACAATCGCCCTCTTACCGGCGCGCCGTGTAGCTTCGCAAAAAACTTCGACTCCTTTTTCCTTCGACAGGCGGCCGACATATAAGAAGAAGTCGTTCTCTTCAACCCGCACTCGCCCGGCCGGTTTCTCCATACTTATTGGATTCGGCAAATATTCAACCAATGAATTCCGCCCAGCCAGATAAGGAGCAATCAGTCTATGACTAAACTTCGAAATATAGAGATAGGCATCAACTTTGGAATTAACCCCAACCACCGAGTTCTGAACAAGAAGCCGAGCCGAGCGGTAAAGCTTGAACGTGTAACTTCTCGAATCACAATTCTCCATTAGACATGCAAGGCTAAGACTTTTCTTCTCGCAGATCTCCCTATTTTGATAATTGTAGAACCCGCCATTTGGGCAGGCCACAAAGAAGTCATGCAGAGTCAATACACTTCGAAAACCAGCCTGAAATACTGCATCAAAAACACTCGAAGAAAGGGCCTTAGTCCAGCCATGAAAATGGACGACCGTATTCCGCTTATCTAAACGAGCAAGCAACCTTGCCATACGATCTTTGACTGTAAAGCCAAAGATCCCCTGTGCAGCACCTTTCAATTTACTGGGATTAGACAGGAAGTCGACATCGGCCGCGACAACGACCTCTACTCCCTTAAGATCAGACCTGCCTTGATCTGAAACACCACAGAAAAATATCACTCGGCAACCAGAACTCGCGAGTAAATTCGCAGACTCAATCGCAATTTTGCTGGCTCCTCCTTGGACATAGTCGTAGTCATTCACTATTACTACATTCATGCTCTCACCATACCTCAACAAGAAGATCGCCCAGCATCAGAACGAAAACCCCCTGGCAAATATCTCAAAGAAACAAGAGCCGAAACTACAAAAAAAGCGCCCGGAGAAAAATAACCATAACCTCTAAAGAACATTTCGATAAAATAGCCAAACAAGAGAGCCATTAGAAACATGACTTTTTTGCCTTCGCCCCTATCTCTCCTTCTTCCATGAAATGGGAAAACTTTATCCGCATCGGCGAGAAGACCCAAAAATCTGTACAGCATGAACAAATAACATACCGACAGCAAAATACCCAGCACTCCAAACTCAGCAACCAACTTAGCTACAACAAACCCTCCATCATCCAAATTCTTAAAATTCCCTGCTATATCGTTAGTCTTGTACGATATATCTGACAACAACGTCCTTTCCGAACCTAACATCTGAAACCCAAGGCCAAGGCCATAAGTTGATTGGAAATTATTTGTTGCCAAATCCCACCCTTGCAGCCACACCAAGGTAGTGATGTTATCGGTATCTTCAAAAGTAAGCCTACTTGAAAAATACTCAACCTGAGAAAATAGAACGCTTAGTCCAACAAAGAGAAGGACAAAGGCAATTCCACCCAGGACAAAGAAATATCCAGGAGCAAATCTTGCCAATCCAATTACCAACATCAGAACAGTGAATGTCAACAGTGTCAGACTAGGAAAGAGAACTGAAAGCCCCAAAAGGTTTATCAAAATAAAAAAGTACTTCCACTTCGAGCACACAGAACAATATGCCACCGAAAAAAGCCCTACACACAAGGCAAAATGACTTTCCTCTGAAAATGGCGCGACAGCTTTAGCGTGTTCAGAATATCCGCCCACCTTCGACACACCAGAGAACCCAAGCCACCCAACAAAAATCGTCAGGCAAATAAAGGAAAAAATAGTTATATCCAGCTCTTTGGGAGACAACTCGCAGAATCGTCGAGCAAAAAAATAAATAGCAACAAACATCAACGGCAAGAATGCAGCCGTCAGGGGTTTTTGAATATCATAAGACGCATAAAGATATATCGATTGCAGAATCACAGCGACGGAAAAAATAGCCGCATATAAAAAAAGGCGTCCAGGAATTCTCCTAACGTATGCCGCCCTATAATTAATTGCTATTGACAAAACAGTAGCAAGAGCCAGCCCGAGAGCCAAAGAAGAGGCTTTCAGAACAACGAAAAATAGGCTCGAGAGGTAATTAACCAGCAGCAACGTTAATAGAACTCTAAAATTCATAATGGGCTACCACTCAATCACTTTCAATCAACAGCGAAACAGCAATCTCACTATAATATATGGATGCCACTCCAATTTATCAAAAACTGGACATTACGAAACTTCCAACAGACATTTATCAAGATATCCAACCCCTTCAGATTGCAACTCCTTCAGTCTTAACTCGACGGAAGTGGCGTTAAGATTTGCATCAAACCTTTTAATATCCTCAGATGACTCAACCAACCTACCTTCTTCACCAACACGTCTGAGCAAATTCTCAACCCTGTTTCTGCCTGAATGTGGAACTACAGTCGAGAACGGACGACCAAAAAGCAAAGAAAAAGCAGTTCCATGAAATGAGTTAGTTACAACATACTCTGCGTTCGAGAAGAAATAAAGAAAGTCATATGGACTTGCATCCATGATATGTCGATCTGAATTAAACCCCAAAAACAAATCCTGATCAATCACAAAAACTTTCTTCCCCAGCTTATTTGCAATATATCGAACAGATTCGCGCAAGAGCTCATCCTTGATCAAGGAATATACAAGAATATAGCCGGAAGACCTCTCAGCACTACGCGATGACAATTGCCTCCAATCTCGGCCTGTCAACAGCAAAGTAGGATCAGGCGTGCAAACAATGTCATCTCTATTCAAAATATCTGAAACGGCCTTTGCGGTATCAGGTTCTCGGATAGCAATCCCAGAAAAACCCAACAAATCCTCCTTCACGAATCGCTGATCATCATTCGTAAACCGATAAGAACCGCTACTCGAAGACAGCGAAATTTTTTTGCAATCCGTCGAAAAATTTAAGAAATAATTTCGGTCAAGCTCCCCGATAATGTTCGGATTCCATATCTGATCACTACCACATACCAATACCTTAAAGTCTCGTGTAACCCGTCTTAGATCATCAGCTGAAGCGCATCGATCCGACAAAAAGAACTCATCTCGAATAAACGATTTGAATTTTCTTGTGACGCGAGATCTCGGAAAGTATCGCAGCAAATCCTTACCAATCCGCAGAACGTCTTTGGGGCGAGCCCCCCAACGAACAGTCCTCAAGGTATTTCTCAAGCTAGGGTGAGCATAATCCAATATTTTCACATCACCGTACTTCGACAAGACCTTCTGACTTGCATATGCCTGAAGGAGACCTCCATAACTATTAGCATAATGAATTGTAATAAGACCGATCTTCACTTTATTCATTTTTAATTTTTTACGAGATTTGAAAACACCTCAGAAACTGGGCGCCGTGGAGAAACACAAACCGTATTATTATCCGATGGCCAGCCTGCACCTATCATCATGATGATGCTGTGACTATCTCGAATATTCACAATCTCGCGTAATCGTTTGTCACGCGCAGGAGTTTGACTCCAATTAAGGCAGCAACTAGCAACACCCAAGGAGTGTAGAGAATAAACCAAAGACATTGCGAGCATACCGCCATCAATCCAATGCTGATAATGCTCCTCGCCTTGCATGAATGCCTTCAAATCCGCAGTCACGATAAATATATTCGGTATCTTATCGCCAAAACCGCGATTACCTGACTGAAGCGTCAACACTGCATCTCGCACTGAGGGATCCGAGGTGTGATAAATGTGCCACGCTTGTCTATTGCAGACAGACGGCGTTTTCATTGTCAAAGATACAGCTCTTTGGACTATGTCATCACTAACTACTTGCGGCTTGAACTCCCGCAGAGTGAATCGACTGAGAAAAAACTCCTCTGGACTATCAAGGGTGCCCCTTCTCATCTCAGCGTCAGTCAATTGCTTCACACCACCAGCAATGCCATCAGAAGAACTCGGCCGAGCGGGAAGCTTTTCGATTTGATCCTTCAGTGTGGATGCAATTTCCGGCCGACCTGATTCGGACTCGCTGATGAACTGCTGCAAGACATGAAGCCCCGCCTTATCATGAAATCCAAATCGCTTCGCATTCGAGGCAGCAGAGACCAATCGCATCAACGCCTGAGCGTTTGCCCATCCCGACGAAGGATTTCTATTGGAAAAGCTCAAACTCTTCTCAAGACTATGATAGATCTTGACAGCCTGATAGTTTCTTCGCTCGACATCACTGGCACTATCCATCCAATTAGAATGCCGGCAATAACGGGAAAAGTGATAAAGAAAACCATTAGCTGCCTTAAGCAGCCTACCAAAGCCTCTAACCTTCATATTCACTCACCCTCAAACACATAATCCAAAACCCGAGGCACCGCTTGAAGAGAAACCACCGCTCCTAGACACGTACTGATACTGCACTTTTTCAAATTTTAGAGAAAGAAGAGCATCTCGCTTCAATTGCATTCTTAGCATAAAAAAAGTACAAGACCATCAATACAAAATTGCTAACCACCGAAGCAATCGAAGCTCCCAACGCACCGTAGCGTGGAATGGCAGTCAGATTCAAAATAACATTAAGAACAGCCACCCCCCCCATCAACTTTACCTTTGTCTGCATATTCTTCCCAGAAACAAGGATTGAACCAGCACTGAAGGCCACAAACATGAAAGGAATAGAAATGGAGAGCACATTTAGATAAAGCACTGCTTCGCGATATTCTGCTCCAAAAACAAGAGGAACAAAAAGCCACGACGTCCCGACTATAAGAAGCATGATCAGAAATCCCATCAACGACATTATCAAATTGCCCTTACGAAACACTCGCCTCAGCATTTCCGGATTATCAGCATCCCAACGATGTATTTTGGCAACAAGATATTTCTGAAAAATAGCCCCGGGGAGTAAATAAGTAGCAAGCAGAACGGTATACGCGATGTTATATATACCAGCCTCACCATTTCCCACCATGTATTTAACAAGAACAACGGCAATCTGCGAATAAATCATATTAAAAAGTGCGGCCAAACCAAACGGCCACGCCTCCTCTGCCACGGATCCGACAAAAATCTTGGCGTCCCCAGGACTCGACGGGTCAGACTCATCAGCCGCACCCTTTACTAACTGTCTAGCTTGATAGTTTCCGTAAAAGAAAAGTAGAACCGCTACAAGTGCATATATTCCTGCGATTGAATTTGCATTGATCCAATTGACAGCAACCAACACGAATAGTGCTAGCAGCCTAAGCAGGCTCGGAAATACCTGCCAGGCGGCGAGACTAAAATATCGTTCTTCGATCTGGAACTTGCTACTAACTAACTCTAGTGATGCCTGGCCTGAAGCATGCACTGAAAGGACAAGGAGGATTCCAACGGTCGTTTTATCGTGGGGCCCTAAGAGAGCCCAAGCGACTAAGATTGCAGTAACCGTCACTATAGTTAGTGCGTTGAATTTCAGAGAAGGAACAATCCAACGCAGTCCCCTCTCCTTTTCCCTACCAAACACCTTTAGCCAAACTTGGGAGACGCCAAAACCGGCGACTGGACTTAGTAATGTAACTGTTGCCAATGACGAAGCAAAAAGTCCAAATTGATACGGCCCGAGTTGTCGCGCTGAAAACGCTTGAACAAGAAAGGTCAGCCCAGCAGCAAGTACCGAGCTAATCCAGATAAGTGAAATAGCCTTAGCCGCCTTTAACGATCCGGCAGTTCCAGCCTTGCGGTTTATTGTCATAAATAAGTCAAAGCTATAAATACCCAGCAGCTTTCACGATGAAGAAAGAAAAAAGACATTTCATAACACTTAGCTAGCGCTTGTTAAGCCACGTACATTAGAGAACACACCTAACAATAATGCTCGCACTCCGCCAGCGCCTTGCCGGCCTGATCCTTGGCCGACAGCAGCGGCGGGCCGTCCAGCTCGTGCAGCGGCCACGCGAC
>NZ_MWUM01000150.1 GCF_002028455.1 Zoogloea sp. LCSB751
GCCTGAAAATGGTCAGGTAAGAATCCCCACCCCTGCCCCTGCTGCAGCGCATGGCGCAATAACGCTTTTTCATTCATGTACAGCGTATGTCCCGAGATTTGCACCCGGCGGGCAATTTGCTCGTCTGCGCGGCGATGCATCACCAGCTGCGGGACCAACGACAGATTGAGCAGAGTCAACGGACGCGCGCAGTCCGCAAACAGTCGCTCGGCCGCATAAAAGCGCAGATCGACGGTTCCCAACGCGCGCCACTCCATTTCGCTGCCGAGAGTCCGGTTA
>NZ_MWUM01000151.1 GCF_002028455.1 Zoogloea sp. LCSB751
TCGCCAGCCTGGCTCGCCATCACGGCCGACAGCGGGCTGGAAGGGGATACCCTGGTGATCGGCAACCAGCGCCACGTGCTGCTGACTGGCTCCCCCCTGCTGGCTCAGCAGATGACCATGGCCCAGATCCCCCTGATCAGCGAACCGCTCTATTGAGTCCACTGCCTCAGCACATGGGCAATCAGTTGATTTTTATCGGCCTCATGCCATCCTTGCCGCCGTCATTCGCAGGTTCAAGACAGATTGATTCTGCGACCGGATAAATCCTCGCGTTTATTT
>NZ_MWUM01000152.1 GCF_002028455.1 Zoogloea sp. LCSB751
GCGCCCGCAGCAATGTGCAGGACGGCACTGTTCTGCACCTGAGCCGCAGGAGCACCGCCAATCCCGACGGTTATCCCCTGCTGATCGGGGAAGACGTCACCGTGGGCCACAAGGCCATGCTGCACGGCTGCACCATAGGCAACCGGGTGCTGGTCGGCATGGGGGCCATACTGCCGGATGGTGTGGTCGTCGAGGATGACGTGATGATAGGCGCCGACTCTCTGGTGCCACCAGGCAAGCGGCTCGCATCCGGCTTCCTCTATATGGGGAACCCGGTC
>NZ_MWUM01000153.1 GCF_002028455.1 Zoogloea sp. LCSB751
CCCACCGTTGCTCTTTCACGTCCATTGATTTTTAATTGTTCATTTAGAAAATCATATTCTATAACCTGTCCTTCACCATCAATCTCGTAACAAATTCTATATGAGAAATACACTTCATATCTCTTTTCTCCCCAGTCATACTGGTATATATGACGAAATACCTCCAGAAGAGCCTCAATAAAATTTGATTTTCCAGAACCATTTTTACCCACAAGCATTTCTAGGAAGGACTGTGTTGAAAAGTCTAATGTGAATTCATTTAGGTTCTTGTAATCACT
>NZ_MWUM01000154.1 GCF_002028455.1 Zoogloea sp. LCSB751
CATGCCTGCGCCAGTACGCTCGCGCAGTTCTTTAACTTGGGCAGCAGAAATTGCCATTGTTAAATCCTCTCTAAAAAATCGACTAATTTGCAGATATAAAACAGGGGCCGAATGGCCCCTGTTAACCAATCAAAATCTTGGTTAATAAGGGTGATGAAACTCATCCCGCCTTATTATTATTCGGCTTCTACGAAACCGTCTTGCTCAGCTTGAACAGCTAAATCTTGACCACGGCCAGCGTTAGCTGCTGCAGCAACAGAAGTAGTGTACAGGCGAAT
>NZ_MWUM01000155.1 GCF_002028455.1 Zoogloea sp. LCSB751
CGGGCCGGATCTCGGCGAGGGCGGTATATTCCTGGCGGCAGCGATCGTGCACCTTGCCGCAGCGGGCCTGGAAGCGGCAGCCGACCGGCACCTCCAGCAGGTTGAGCGGGGTGCCGGGGATCCCCTCCAGCACGGTTTTCGGGCCGTGCAGGGGCGGGAAGGAGTTGCCGAGCCCCTTGGTATAGGGGTGCAGAGGCGCGGTCAGTATCGCCTTGGCCGGCGCCACCTCCACCAGTTCCCCCGCATACATGATGCCGATGCGATCGCAGAACTCGACC
>NZ_MWUM01000156.1 GCF_002028455.1 Zoogloea sp. LCSB751
GCCTTCTTCTTCAACCTGTCCCTGGTCTCCGGCCTCTGCCTCGGCTGGGTGCTGCTGCTCACCGCTACCTTCCGCCAGGGCTTTTGCCGTTATCTCTGTCCCTATGGCGCCTGGCTCGCTCTGCTCGGTCTGCTGACGCCCCTGCGCATTCGCCGTGACCCGGTCCGCTGCCTGCGAAGTTCCGGCCACGACTGCGACAAGTGCAGCCGGGCCTGCCCGTCACGGATCCAGGTGCACCAGCTCATCGCGGTGCGAAGCCTGGAGTGCACCAGTTGTCT
>NZ_MWUM01000157.1 GCF_002028455.1 Zoogloea sp. LCSB751
ATCGGCCTGGTGCACGTCGACCCCGGCCTGGTAGAGGATGAGGTCGGGGCGGTAGAGGCGCAGCGCCAGTGACAGCGCCTGGGTCAGGGTCTCGAGGTAGGCGTCGTCCTCCATGCCATTTGGCAGGGCAAAGTCCAGATGGGAGGCGGGCTTGTGGTGGGGGAAGTTGTGCTCGCCATGCAGGGAGAGGGTGATGATGTCCCGGCTCCCCATGCACAGGGCGGCGCTGCCATCCCCTTGATGGACATCGAGATCCACGATCAGCACCTGCTCGCAGC
>NZ_MWUM01000158.1 GCF_002028455.1 Zoogloea sp. LCSB751
TAAAAGCCCAAGAGAGGAACGGAACCTCAAGATTTAATGTTTCAAGACCCATCCCACAAAGCAGACTTAATGCCAGTAATAAGAGGCTATGAAATAGCATTAATTGATTGAATCTTAATACTAATGCTGGTTTAAATGCGGGTTTAGCATGATAGGGCAAGGTTAGTATATTCATCTCTTTTTCCTGATTCCTCTTTAAGTGATGGAAGGAATAATAAATTTAGATGAGAATTATTCTCAACTAAATTTACACAGCTTTAGTGTTCAGTTAGAGCTT
>NZ_MWUM01000159.1 GCF_002028455.1 Zoogloea sp. LCSB751
GATTACTGTCACTTGCTGTTGGTCACGTAAATTGCCAAAGCTGTCGTACTGACGAACTGCAACTGTGTTTTTACCTGCAAGTAACGGCATACCAATAAAGTCTAAACCAGCAACTCCATGCTCTTGATAAGCTGCTTTTTTACCAATACGTTTTTCCGAAATTTGCTCGTCATTCACAAATAAACGGATGTCAGTTCCTAAAGCACCCTTCACCTGAATGGTTGCTTGTTGAGCAGGTAGCACTTGCTGTTCATTTAAATTCAAAATTGCAAGTTGG
>NZ_MWUM01000015.1 GCF_002028455.1 Zoogloea sp. LCSB751
GCCAGCAGAACCGCTCGCTTGTTCAACCGCCGATCGCCCAGCTGTATCGTCCCGAACTCGTCTCTCGCCCAACTCATTAGCCAGCCTCGTCAATTATTTGGCATGAAGCATACAGGCTGGAGAGTTGTGTGTAAGGGGATGGGCTTACCGTCCACTTTGCCAGATGGGAGGCCAACGGCATCTGGGATCGAATCGCGTTCGCATTCCAGAGCGATGCGGACCTGGAAGCCATAAGCGCGCACAAGGGACACAAGAAACACTACGCACCAAGACCAAGCCGGGCGCTCACGCGGTGAGTTGTCCACCAAGACAAACAACACGCATCTCACCCTTAGAATCCTCCACGCAAGGACTTGGGTGGCTCGTCGCAGGCCTTCGCTTGAAACTATTGAAGGACGCCCAAGCGTCGATCAATGCGCCATCCAAGGTGAAGTGATCGGACGAGCGCAGCTTGTCTTTGCACACGAGGCGCACCACCTCACCGAAGAAACGCCGAGCAATGTCGGTTTCCACTGGACGTTGGCGCAGGCAGCTAAAGTTGGACAGATCCAGCCACCCGACTCCAGGCCCAGCGGCGAAGCAGCAGATTGTGATCGCGCTGCTCACAGAACTACCGATCCGAGTGCGAGGAGCGCCCCCTTGACGCAAAGCTCACCCAGCTTCGCCGAAATGACCGACAGCTCCGAATCGGCCAGATTTATCATGGGTCACAATGGACGATCGGCGGAAGTCCGGAATTCGACCGAGAGCTAATTGAACATCAAGGGCGGGGGAATCAAGCCTCACCGCACGTCAGCATAGAGCCTGGGCTTCCAGACATCCAGCCAGACAAATGACTGGCCAGGTCGATCTGTGGGCTCCGCATCATACTGTTAGCACGTCAAAAAGGCGGCTCAACAGCAAACGAAAGGAGCCGACCATCCAACGGGTGCTGAATAACAAGGCCTGCAGCATGCAACAACAGCCTTGGGGCTGCATCTCGCACAGCATCGTTCGCATAGAGCTCGTCACCGAGAACGGGATGACCGATCGCCATCATATGTACACGTAACTGATGCGACCTGCCAGTAAGTGGGCGAAGCTCCACGCGACTGATACGGGATGTCGAGTCGTACGCCAAAACCGAGTATTGCGTCACTGATGGCTTGCCCAACTCCAGGTCAACCTTTTGTCTCGGTCGATTTGGCCAGTCGGCAATGAGAGGCAGATCCACGGAGCCTTGCTCCGCCGGCAACGCACCCGAAACAACGGCGATGTAGCGCTTGCCAACCAGACGCTGTTGAAAAGCAATGCTCAAGCGCCGCTCCATCTCGCGGCCTATCGCCATGACGACCAGTCCAGAAGTTGCCAAGTCGAGTCTATGCACGACTCGCGCAGCGGGATATTGAGCCTGCACACGAGAGGCGAGGCAGTCTTCATGCTGAGCACCGCGTCCTGGCACAGTCAGCAAGCCGGCCGGCTTATCAAGGACCAGAAAGCTGTCGTCCCGAAAAACGACCTCCGGCATCCCCAGTGGTGGGGCATATTTGAAAGGACGGGGTGACAACCGATCGCTACACATCCAACCAGCCTCAAAAATCCGGGCCAGCATTCTGGCACATTTCATCGCCGTGACGCGTTGCCCCGGGCGAACTGAGCTTCGCAAAATGCCTCTCTGAACATGCGCACCGAATTGCAGCAGGAGCCAATCCCCATGTCAGTGCCAAGGCACCGTCATGGTGCATAACGCAGCACACAACCTGCAAAGCCTTTTGTTTACTATGGTTTTTTGCTTGGCATGCTTTTAGCTATATAGAAAGTGGTATCTCCGCTTTACAACACAATAGGCGAGCGCTAATGGCCATCACAAAATTCTTCAATGAAATGACTGCGGACGACGGGAGTGTCCGCGCGCATTACGCCGGCTATGCCAAGTGGCTTAACGACACTCCGGCGGACCGCATCGAGCGCAAGAGAGCGGAAGCGGACGCCCTCTTCCACCGCTACGGCATCACGTTTGCCGTATACGGAGAGGAGTCCGGCACCGAGCGCTTGATCCCGTTTGACATCATTCCCCGCATCATTCCCGCCAAAGAGTGGAAAAGCCTTGAAGCCGGCCTGCGCCAACGCGTCAAAGCGCTAAACACCTTCATTCATGACATCTACCATGATCAGGAAATCCTGAAGGCGGGACACATCCCTGCCGACCAGGTGCTGAAGAATGCACAGTATCGCCCCGAGATGCAGGGCGTGAATGTTCCATGCGACATCTACGCACACATTGCGGGGGTCGATGTCGTCCGTGCGGGCGCCGGTGAGTTCTACGTGCTCGAAGACAACCTGCGGGTACCGTCAGGCGTGTCGTACATGCTCGAAGACCGCCGCATGATGATGCGGCTCTTTCCCGAACTCTTCGCCCGACACCGTGTTGCCCCCGTGGAACACTATCCGGACATGCTGCTTCACACGCTGCGCAGCGTTGCGCCGGTTGGCGTTGCAGATCCGACGGTGGTCGTAATGACGCCTGGCGCATACAACAGCGCTTACTTTGAACATGCCTTCCTGGCACAGCAGATGGGCGTGGAACTGGTTGAAGGCCAGGATCTCTTCGTCGAGGACGACCAGGTCTTCATGCGCACGACCCAAGGTCCGCGCCGCGTCGATGTCATCTACCGCCGCGTCGACGACGACTTCCTCGATCCGCAGGCGTTCCGCAAAGACTCCATGATCGGCGTACCCGGCCTGTTGAAGGCGTACCGGGCCGGTCGCGTCACTCTATCCAACGCCATCGGTACGGGCGTGGCAGACGACAAATCCATCTATCCCTACGTACCCGAGATGATTCGTTTCTATCTCGGGGAAGAGCCCATCCTCAACAACGTGCCGACCTACATGTGCCGCAAACCGGAAGATCTAGCCTACACCCTGGCGCATCTGCCCGAGCTGGTCGTCAAGGAAGTTCACGGAGCGGGAGGCTATGGAATGCTGGTTGGCCCCGCCTCCACCAAGGAACAGATCGAGTCTTTCCGCAAACATCTCGAAGCAAATCCTGACAAATACATTTCACAACCCACGCTAGCCCTCTCGAATTGCCCCACCTTCGTGGAAAACGGCATCGCACCGCGCCACCTGGACCTGCGCCCATTCGTGCTCTCGGGCACTGAAATCCAGATGGTCCCCGGTGGTTTGACTCGCGTCGCCCTACGCGAAGGATCGCTGGTGGTGAACTCCTCGCAAGGCGGGGGCACCAAGGACACCTGGGTACTGGAGGCCTGAAAATGCTAAGCCGCACCGCTGATCACCTGTTCTGGATGGCGCGCTACATGGAACGCGCCGAGAACACCGCCCGTATTCTGGACGTAACCTACCGACTGTCACTTCTCCCCCAGAATGGAGAAGACGTGGAGCCCATGTGGGCGGGCATGCTGAAGATCATGGAACTTCAGGATACGTTCCTTGCCAAGCATCCGCGCCACACCACCGAGGCTGTTCTCGAATTCATGATTTTCGACAAGGACAACCCCGGCAGCATCTACCGCTGCCTGAGAGCAACCCGTGAAAATGCCCATGCGGTACGCGGCACTCTGACGTCGGAGCTATGGGAAACATCGAATGAAACCTGGCTGAAGATACGTGACTTAACGGCCGCCAAACTCTGGGAGAACGGGCCTGGCGCGTTCTTTGAGTGGGTGAAATACCGCTCCCATCTATCTCGCGGCGTCACAATCGGCACCATGCTGCAGGATGAATCACTACGCTTCATCCGGCTTGGCACCTTCCTCGAACGGGCCGACAACACGGCGCGCATCCTTGAAGTCAAGTATCTCAACCTACTGCCGGGCTCAGACGAAGACGCCTCGCACGCGACCGACTATTATCAGTGGAGCGCCCTGCTCCAGTCGGTGTCGGCCTTCGAGGTATACCGGAAGGTTTACCGCGACCAGATCACTCCGCTGCGGGTTGCCGAGCTTCTGATCCTGCGCGCCGACATGCCCCGCTCGCTGGCCCGTAGCATGAAGGAGGTTTACTCGAATCTGACTCGCGTCTCGAATGCACGTTCCGCCGAAACCGAAAGACTGGCCGGCGAACTGGAGTCTCATCTCCGCTTTGGTCGCATTGAGCGCATCTTCGAGGTCGGCTTCCGCAACTACCTGGAAGACTTCCGGGATCGCATCTTCGACCTCGGCTGCCGCATTTCCGAGGATTTTCTCATTCCCACGCGTGCTTGAAATTCAATCAGGGCTTGGCAAGCTCGAAATACATGTCTATAATGCGCAGCTTGTCGGGGCGTAGCGCAGCCTGGTAGCGCACTTGCATGGGGTGCAAGGGGTCGCGAGTTCGAATCCCGCCGCCCCGACCAAAAGAAACAAGCACTTAGCCAACTCTTCGGAGTTGGCTTTTTGCTTTTGTGCACCAGCGGTGACACTTTTGGTGACACCTTGGCGCCGGTGACACTCGAGCCCCCTTTTGTCTGAGGGTTTCCTGCGATCTGCATTCCTTGCGGATTCCCTGCCACCGTTTTCGATCAAAGCTCCACCCTAGTGTTTTTCGCGGAGCGAGTAACGGCGCGGATTTCGGCATCCCCGCTACCTGCCCCCGCACTGGGGACAAAACCCCGTACAGCGTGCGGCATTACTCCGCATGGCAATGGCTTCGGCCCGGATGCTCCGCGACGAGGCCCGCCAGCACATCGAAT
Source organism: Zoogloea sp. LCSB751 (assembly GCF_002028455.1). Classification (GTDB taxonomy): domain Bacteria; phylum Pseudomonadota; class Gammaproteobacteria; order Burkholderiales; family Rhodocyclaceae; genus Zoogloea. The sequence goes on from NZ_MWUM01000015.1 coordinate 4,676, forward strand.
GGCTCAACGGGGTGAAGCGAGCCGCCTAACCTGCATCATCCGCCTTCGGCTTGCTCTGCCAAGACCTAAGGCAAGGGGGGCTCGCGTCGAGCTGATCCGCGGCCTCCCTCGCCGGGCGCCAGCACATCAGAAATCTATCGCAAAAATTCGATTGCCGAGGCACTTAAATGGTATGGCTCACAACAATAAAGCCCGCATAAAGCAGGCTTTATTGTTGTTGTGTTAGGACTGCTTTCGTCTTCGAGCGAAGCTCAAAACACTTGCGGACAACGCCCCCCTGGCAACGACGCCTTTGGCCGGCGCCTCCTTAAGCCGTGCAAACTCCACGACTTCAGCAGAACCATCCAAGAACATGGATGGCAGGCCCATTAGTGCCTCAATATCACGATTGGACAACCCTAGGTGCCGGGACAGTCCCTCACGCGGCATTACCCCAGCCTCCATCAGCAAATCAACGGTACGCCGGAGAAGGCGAGGCTTCTCAGGAGGCCAGCCGTCGTCACCTGGTTCGGCCTTTACCCCCCAGCGGGCAGACCGACGCTTGAAGAGCGTGAGCTTCTCTCCGTCATCAATGATGCCCAGCGCCTCCAGGCGCATGACCATTGCCGCAACCGAAACGCCCCACCGCTGTTTGAGCAGTAAAAGGCTATCCAGGGTGACGGGCATCCGAACCTCCGCAGCGAAGCTTTGAGCCGGCAGAAGAAAGGCTCCCGCAAAACGATGTGCCTGACGCTCCATCTCCTTGTGACGTTCCGGCGCCGACGCTTTAGGGATGTGCTTGTGCAAGACGAGGTGCCCGAGTTCATGCGCCGCATCAAACCGGCTGCGAAAACCGTTCCCCTTATCCGAGGAAAGCAACACCAAGGGGCGAGCAAGCGGCTCACTCCAAGCCGAGAGCCCCTCGATCTGGGCAACGCCAGTTTCCTCTCGAGCCAAGATAACGCCTGCATTCTCGAGCGCAAGAGCTACATCAGGGATCGGCCCGGAACCCAAGCGCCACACCTCCCGGCACTCCTGCGCTGCCGCCTCGATGTCCGCCGATGTAATTTCGGCTGGATCTTTGAAGCCCCGTTCCGGGATATTGACCACGGGAAAATCAACGAACTCGCCTAACAGCAACGCGATTTCTTGGACCCACTCCAGTCGGGCCTCAAGCATCCCTCTTGCTGCAACGTGAGCAGAAGCATTACTTCGAAAAAGCGGAGGTGTGGTTTTCCCGATCACCGGGCGAGTGAACCATTCCGGCGTCACGTTCATCACCAAAGCAAGCCGCTCAAGCGCTTCGGGCTCGGGCGACTGCTGACCAGAACGCCACTTGCTTACCGTGGAAGGACTGACTCCCACCATCGTCGCGAGTTGCACTTGCGACTGACGCCGGGCGGCCAGTGCCTGTGTCAGGCGATCCGGTTCAAACCCGTTGATTCCTCGTTTCACGTCGTTCCACCTTCGTTGTCCTTCCTCTTTTTAACGGACGCCTTGAGAACAGGTTTAGCCACGTCGTCCTGATGGGAAGGCTCACTGTAGCCTTGCACAAACGTACTGATAGATTCGCAGTACAACCAGCTCTTCATTCCCGGGGCTGGCACCGCGATCAGAATATCCAATGGGCGCTCTGCCGCAGTCTCGCCAAACTCCATAACGAAGAAGACGATTCCGCTCGGTACTTGCTGTTCCTCACTCTCGAACAGACTCCCTTGAACAAGCTCCGCGATGTATTCATTCCCCTGTACCAGGGCCATACGCTTACGACTGCGGCGCGCGTTATACCACGGACCGACGCGAACATTGAAGCGCGCGAGCTTGAAATCGCCGGCATGGCCTACAACCAAACCATTTCCATGCAATGGTGTAGGTGATGCGCCATAAGTGGCAAGCACGTCAAAAAATGCTTCGTTTGCACGGAAGTAACGAGCATTTCCAAGTTCGTTCGCGCGATGGCCAGGATGCGACTTTGCCGTCGATTCAAAGGCGATCTTCGCAGCGCCTGCAAGAGCCTCTTCAATAGCAAGGACCAAGTCCCGCGGAAGATTCTTGATCAGTAGTTTGTGGATGTTTTTTGAGGACAGCGCCGTCATTGTTTTTTCTCGCGGTAACGTTTCGCCAAATGGGAAACAACAGCCTAAAAGTTTCGTTATAAAACGTCAACGTCAATTTTAGTTTCGCGACACGCTCAACATGCTGACTTCCGAGCGATGGTCTTCGACCGTTTGAAGGCCGCTGCCGCCAGCTGGTCAAAGCGTGTCGGCTTTGGCGGCAGAACAGGCCTCTTCACTGAATCCAGCAGCTTCCCAGCTTCCACGTTCGATCATTTCCTGGGCGACCTCGGTCACCCTTGCCCACCTCGCGGACAGCACCGCCAAGGCCAGCCGCTGCGCGTATCCGTGTCCGGAGCTGCGAGGGCCGAATGTCGGGTGCAGAACCTCGGCGGCCATCTTCCAGTCCATGTCGTCGCGGCGGACAATGCCATCCCATGAAATCCCCGCGTGGATCAGCTCAGCGCAGATGCCGGCGTGAAATGCCGCCGCGACACCCGCCAGGTGCTCCGGCAAGGATTCTGGTTGGCCTGCGCTCTCGATAGCCGGAATTTCAAACAAGGTCCGGCCGCCATCAGACGCCGTGGCGGTAGCCTTCCGCACCGGTAGTCCGACCCACTCCAGAAAGACCACATGACCGGCCTCGTGATATGCCGTCCCGGCTAGTGAGCAGGCCTTGAGCGCCTCAGGCAGCGGGCTCCAGGGGAAAACCCTCTTGATCTCGCTGTCACGGGGAAACGGATACTGCGTCATGACCGGCCGGCAAGCTCCTGCAAGGTCCGCACGAGCGCGTCGGCGCTGGCCTGGTCCGTCGTGTTGACCGCCCGCGTGCCTGAGCTGGTGTTGATGTTCACCGTCACCGTTCTACCGGCGTTGCCGTATCTGAAGCCGCTGCCGTCGGCCGTCGTCGTGCTGCTCGCCGCGCTGCTTGCCGAGGCCGCCGTGCGTCGCTGGGCCTCCGCGGTTGCCGCCGCCGTGGCAGCGCGCTCGATAGCTCCATACTGCAGGCCCTGTGTCGTTGAGTAGTTCGACGGGTCCTGTGAGGCCTTCTGGTAGTAGTAATTGAAGACCTCTTCGAAGACCCGGGCCTGCTCGGGCGTCTGGGTGTTCCTGGCGGCGAGATCGGTCACGTTGGGGCCGGTCGTAACGGTCTCGCCCTTGGTGTTCGTGACGAAGCCGTCCTTCGCTTGGCCGGCGGCGCGGATGGACGAAGCCAGCCCGTCGTAACTGGCGGCGGCACGGTCGGCCGATGCTGCGGCCTGATCAGCGGAAGACGACAAATCGCCGAAGGTAGATTTCAACTCCTTCGTCTCATACGCCAGGGATCGCATACGATCAGCGACTAGGTCGTACTTCTCGGCCTCCAGCTGCTTGGCCTTGGCGCTGGCCTCCATGACAGCCAGTTCTGCCTTCTTCGCAGGCGTTAGGGCGTCGGATGCCTCCAGCTCGGCCCGCTTCGCCTTCGCGACCAGCAGAATCCCCTCGGCTTCCTTGCGGGATGCTTCAGCCTGCGCCTCGTTAATCTGCAGCTCGATTCGCCAGACTGCGATCTGCGCTTCAGCGATGTCCTTCTCGTTCCCCCGCTGCTTGGCCACTTCGAGGATGGTATTCGCCCGGTAGAGGTCGTTCTGGATGGCTGTCTGGGCAAGGCCCGATTCCGCCTTCTGCACGGCCGCCCGCTGCTGGGCCGCCTCGGTGGCGTCAGCCGTGGCGTCCCGGTACAGCTTGGCGGCCTGGCCAGCCTTGAGATCCGCCGCAGCGGCTTCCTCTTTCGTGGCGGCACCAACCTTCACCGCCGCGTGCAGTGCTTCCGCCGCAGCCGTTGCCACCTTCCAGGCGTCTCGCAGCTCGATGACTCGCTTGCTGTTGTCGGCGTAGGTCTGCGTCTCGACCTCAGTCGCTGCCGCGTGGATCTTCGCCGCCTCGGCGGCAGCCAGGGCCTTTGCCGCATCCTCCTGTTTGGCCTTGGTGGCCTCTACCAGCTTATTGATCTCGTCCTGCTTGGCCTGGCTGATCTTGCCGCCGGCAGCGACGACGGCATCGGCTTCCTCCTTCACCGCGGCCACCTGCGACGCGCTGATCTTGGCCTGGGCATCTTTCGCCTCGGCCAGCTTTTGCAGGGCAGCGGCCTGAATCTCCGCCTGGCGCGCAGCTTCGGCGCGCTGCTGGGATTCAGTCCCGAATTCATTGACGATGGCTTCCGCCGAAGCCGCTTCAGCGGCGCGGGCCTCAACGGCCTTCTGCGCCAGCTCGGTGTAGGCCGCCGCAGCCTTGTTGACCTCCGTGTAGGCGGACTGGATCTGCAGGAACTTGGGCGACGCGGCCGCCGCCTGCGCCCCCGATTCTGCGACGGCCTGGCCCATTGCCTTCTGGACCAGCGTGGCGGTTGTCGTCTTGCTGGCCAACTCGTTGATCCGCTCGGCGGACTCGCTAGCCATCTTGCTGATTTCTTCGCGCAGGCCGGACCAATTGCCAGACGTAATCGCCGCCGCCGTGGCGCCGATCGTCTTGCCCAGCAGCCCGAAGCCCTCCGCGACGGTAATTACACCCGTCCCGAGAATGAGCACGGTCTCCTTGACGGTTCCCATCACGGCGCCGGCGCTCGTCATCACAACCTCGGTCTGCGCGACGCGCCCGACGGCCTCGGTAATGGCGCCAGTCAGGCGGTTCCAGCTCGCAACAAACCCGTCGGCACTCTTGTTGCCGTAGAGCTTCTGGAGCTGAGCAGCCATGCCCGGCAGAAGATCCTCGGCCAACACGCTGCCCGACTCGACCATCTTGATGAGCTGGGCCGTCGTGATGCCAGCGCCGTCGGCGGCCGCCTGGAGCGCACCTGGCAGGCGTTCGGCGAGCTGGCCGCGCAGCTCCTCCATACTGACCGTGCCCTTGCTGACCATCTGGCCGAGGGCCAGCATTGCCCCTTCGGTATCGGCCGCGCTCTTGCCGAGCTTCGACATGCTGCCGGCGATGGCCTCGAAGACCTGCCGGCCGGCTTCACCCTCAAGCGCCGTGCCCTTGATGCTGGCGAGCCAGGATGTGTAGGTCTTGGCCGTACTCTCCAAATCCAGGCCCAACCGACGGGCGGCGTCAGTGATGTAGCCGACCTCCTGGGCTGCCTTGCTGCCTTCACCCTGGATCGCCCCCATGGACCGGACGAGCGAATCAAAATCCGCCGCCATCCGGGCGACCTCATGGACGCCGAACGCGGCAGCGATGGCACCGGCGATCGGCTTCAGCTGCGTGACGAACTGGCCGAGGCCGCTGCTGCTCCTGCCCACGCTGGCATTGGCCGCTTCCGCATCGCTCTGCATGCGGCGCAGTTCGCCGGCAAGACGACCGAGCGCAGGCGCCGCCTCTCCACCCTGGGTCGAAAGCTGGTCGATGTTTTGCGCAAGCTGTTCGACGGCTGCGCCGCCGGTGGTCTCGGTTGAGATGCGGAGTCGGACTTCATCATCACTCAAAAGAGCCATTGGCGTACCCCTTCAACAGTTCGGCGGCGGCTTCCGGCTGAAATTCATGGACCTTCGCGGCCAGCATGGTCGCGACGTCACGGGCATGCCGACGGAGGACTAGCCCGATCAATTTCCGCAACGGATTCGCAGAAGTCGATAACTCGAGGCCCAGAACGTCAATGAAGCCGGCAATGGCGCTGAAGTCTTGGGGTGAAACAGATGGTGGGTCTTGAATGGGCATGGCGGCGCGCGGGCGATGATGGGAGGTGCGCACCTCACTGCCACTCCCGATGGCGTCCCTGGTGCGCGTGTGCCGACCGTCAGCCGCCGGCCGGCACGGGTGGGGCCGAAGCCCCTTCACGGAGAATTAGGCCCCGGCGTTCATGTAGGCGCCTCGCCAGTCGATGGCGGTCACGCCGTAGTCGAAGGCGACACGGAAGCGAACGCCATCCAGATCAAAACCGGGTTGGGCATCCACGGTCGGCTCTTCGACGCCATTCAGGAAGCTCACCTCGAGAACCGGCGCCTCCATCCGATCGGCAAACATCCGCCAGGCGGTTCCAGTCAGGCGCGGCGTCCCGACGATGTCTTGCAAGGTGTTGCGGAAGCCGTTCGCCTTCGCTAGCGCCGTTGCCGGGTCGGCGATGTGCTCGCCTTCGTTCAATTGGCGAACGATGCCGGTGTACGTGAGTGGGCCATGCCAGATCGACGGCCGCAGCGCCAGGTAATCGTCTCCACCGACACCCCGAACGCTGGCCATGGCGCTGACGGCCGCCATGAAGGCGGCGTAGCTCGGGATGCTGCCAGAGCCCGGCGCGACGTAGTTGCCGCGGGAGGCGTGGAACAGCGTCTTGCCATCCTCGAGAACCGGGCCCAGGCCGCCATTCAGGGCGAGGACGGCATAGACATCCGACTCCAACGTACGGCCGGCGGATTCGCCCAGGCCCTTGGCGATGTCCGTCAGGGCGGCGAGGTCATCATTCACCAAGGCCTGGCGGCTGATGTTCAGGATCAGGCCCTTCGTGCCAGCGCGCACGCGGGCCCGCTCGGCATCGGGGATCGAGCCGTTCACGTATTCGCCGTGCTCGGAAACGGGCTTCAGGTTACCGATGGACGAAACACGGGCCCGCGGATGGTCGCGAAAATCGATGACCTGGCCGACCGCACAAAACCGCCGCCAGGTCGGTTGCTGGGTTGCGAAGCCCTTCTGAATGGCCTTGTGGGCGACGTTCTCCAGCAGTACGGGAAAGTCGCTCACGCCTTGCGTGAAGGCCGCGGCAAAGACTTCCTCCGCCGTGCGGCCGTCAGGATTGATGCTGGCGCGCCGAAGAGAGGCCCGGGCGTGATCGAGGAGGCTGCCACCATGCAGGGCGCCGGGGGCCGCATCCGGACCGGTAAGGCCCGCGCGCTGTGAGAGCGAGGCAATGGCTTCGTCCGTCGGGCGGCGCTGCAGGATGTCGAGTGGGGTTGCCATGGTTGGACGCCTTTCAGGAGAGGACGGTTTTCTTGCCGTCGGCGACAGCCGCAGCCGCCTCGTTTTCGGTAGGCCAGGGGAAGCAGTCGGTGAGGATCGAATCCCAATCGACAATCCCCGGCTGCGTGCTGTTGGCGGCGATCAAGCCGAAGACTTCGAGCAGGGCGTTGCGGACTTTCTTGTCACCGGCCAGGCGGGCCTTGATCGGAGCAATCAGTTCATCAGAGCGCCGACGCAAGGCGGCGTCATGAGCGATGGAGGCTTGGTAGATTTCTCCGCCCACCTGGGCAATCACGTCTTGGGTGGCCGTGGCAGCCTGTCGCTTCTCCTGGACGCGCTTTTGGGCCGCCTCGAGGGCGTCCTTGGCGGCCATCAAGGCCCGCTCGTCGGACAGGCCCCGGATGAAGGCGTGCTGCACGTCTTGATGCTCGCGAAGGACTTTCGCGAGGTCGGCCTGGGCGGCTTCGAGCTCCGGGCCGGATTTCTCGATGGCGTCCAGCACGCGGGCGCGCTGGGCTTTCAGTTCTTCAATGGCTTTGAGGGTGTCGGTGGGTTTCATGGCTGGGTTCCTGGTAGGGAATGAGGGGTTACGACTGCGACGGGCGGACTTCGGGCGACGCCGACGGCCACAGGAAGCGGCCGTTCGGGCGGCGAATCGGGACGGCGCCGAAGTAGCTGCCCTTCTCGGAAAGAGCGCGCCGAATGGCTTCCGGGGTAACCCCGGCCTGCCGGGCAAACTCAGCGGTGCTCAGTGCGTAGCTGGGGCGGGGGCTTGAAGAGGTGGGCATCTGGCCGACTCCATGCAGTTGCGGTGAAATGCATGTTGCCGGTGGGGCTGTCTCATTTTCAGGGGGTGGCGTGAGACAAAAACAAGAAGCCCGGCGAGTGGCCGGGCTTCGATCTAGACGTCGGGAGTTCTACCGTTCGAGAGGCGAACGGCCGCAGGCCGGCTCACGGAGAATTCGGTAGAACGTCGCCCGGCTGATGTCCCAGCGCAGCTGCAGGCGCTCCCGGCTGGCCCGGCTGCCGTCGTAGTCCCGGCGGATGGCCATGTCGCGTTCGGTGTGCGCTTCCGGGTCCTGCTTGGCGATGTAGAGCGCCTCGCCGCACATGCGGTGTCGGACCTTCCCGACGATCTTCGCCGCCAGTGCCCGGGCCGCACGCTCCTCGAGGCCGGCGTCGGATTGGATCGTTTCAGTCAGCACCTGGAGCAGGGAAAGGCGTTCGGACGCGACGACGCGCGGTGGGGTTGGGGCGTTCATAGACGGCTGCTCCAGGCGGAGAAGGCGAGAGGGCGGGAAGATCGAGAAAAGACCATTTGCATCGACATAAACAACAACCCTAGGGGGCCTGAAAACTGTCGAAGCTCAAGGCTCTCCGTCCCCGTGTGCAGAGAGGCCAGGGAGGACCCGCGGCCAAGCGCAAGGCGCCTACCCCGAATATCAGCACGAGCCAGACTTGGCACGCGCCCCCTGCCCCGCCGCCGGAACCTCTCGACAGTCCCGCGGGCTGCCATCTGCGACCGGGCGGGGGTGCGGAATGACCCAACCAGCCAACGCGCAAAATTTTTCAAATTCATCGTCTGAGGGCTGCAACACTGCAACACCGCAACACCCCCTCTAGGGTGGTGTTGCGTTGCGTTGCAGTGCCGCGGTCTGCACATGCAACGAGTTGCACCGTGTTGCAAAAGACGGTGCAAGTTGCACGCAATTTTTTGCACGTTCATGCGATCACCGTCAGGCAGTCATCATCGATCTGATAAAGGGGTTGCTCCCCCTCGCAGAGTTTCTCCAGCGCACGACGGGCCTGCTGCTTCCGGGTGTCACGCCCTCCGCCCTCCGGTGCATCCGACCTCCGAACTACCTCGGCCAGTACATGGTTGATCTCAATCCCGACCGACTGAGTAAAGGCGACCTCCCCGACGACCTCCATCACCAAGCGTTCCCACTTGCCGGCCGGACGCCGCCGGTTCGCGTTCATGACTGTCGGCACGCCAGCTTCGATGACGACACACGACTCGACGACGTCGCCGTCCTCATCCATACCGACGGGAACGCGCTCGAGATCAAATCCCCACTCGATACCGTCCTCGCCATCCTTCTGCTTCGTCGAGCGTGCCAGACGCCCGATGCCCAGCCGTGACACCTCGATCTCGGCATCGGCCGCAGCACGGAGGCCGGACCATCCGCGAGCACCCCGAGATAGGTCCTTCCCCGCGTGGTGGACAAGAAGCACCACGGCACCAGTGGCCCGATGCATCCCTCGGCAGTTGGAAAGCGCCTTGCCCACGTCCTCGCCAGCATTCTCATTGGCACCTGGGGTCGTCTGGGCGAAGGTATCGACGATGATCAGGTCCGCCCCACCGGCTGCATCGATCGCCTTGCACACGGCGATCACGTCCGCCTTCTGCAGGAGGTTCGGGGCGGCATGAATCACGCCGAAGGGTACCCCGTCGAAGCTGGTGGAATGGTGGATCTCATAGGCCTTGATCCGATTGCGAAACCCTCCCCCACCCTCGGCGGCAATGTAGATCACGCGCCCCGCCGCAGTGCGATGACCACGCCAATTCACGCCCCGGGCAACGGCAGCGCCGATGTCCAAGGCAAGGAACGACTTGCCAGAGCCAGACTCACCAAACAGCACCACAAGTTCGGCCCTCGGTATTACGCCTTTCACCAGCCAGCCGGGCGGCCTGCCTCGTGAGAATGCACTCGCCGGGACGACCTGAAAACGGGATGGGGCCGCATCTCCGGCCGACGGAATGACGTCGAAGTCCTTGGCAATCTCTTCGTGTGGCTCTGCCCATCCCGCCTCCGCAGCCATGCGCAGGAGCGTTCCACCGGTAACGGGTGTCGCAGAGCTGCGGCCGAACGAAGCCCAGCGCGTCTCCAGATCCTCGCGACCGACGTACTTCACAAGGCTCTGTGAGCTCCAGCCATCCCAGGCGTCCAGTCCTTCCTCAGAGCCCCCGCTTTCGTGATGCAGCGCCATCCCGACGTGCAACCACGCTTCACGCCCCATATCGGGATCGAGGGCCGACATGGCGCTCACGAGAAACGACAAGCCAAACGTGCCAGGGGGCGAGGTGACTGTGGGCGGTACTGACTCTTCCGTCGGCTGGTCGGGCGACACGCCGAAGGCCTCAAGCGCTTCAGCCAGCGTAACCCGAACCTCTGGCCGCCACTCGAGCAGTTCATGGGGAAATGGCGCAAGGTAAGTCCTCTTGGTGTTGGTGCCAACCGGCAAGCGCACGTAGCGCACCAGGTTATTGCCGCTCTTGTCGGCAGCAGCCAGGCCGCGCTTCACCAGCGCCTGCAACGCCACTTTGCATTGCATCGGATCGCGGACTGCCGGGTCATCATCGCGCAGGATGAATCCGATCTGCTGCTTGTGCGCCGACGTGCGAAGCACCCACGATGGAGGACTCCGCAGCTTTGACCGGTCGGCGTCATCGGCAACAAGCGCCAACAGCCTGACGAAGTTGGCGCCGGCCCTTCGCCCGCCGACCAGCGATGCTACGGAGAAGTAATTGTTGTGCTCCGGCGGGAGATGCAAGGGCTTTCCAGGCAGAACCGCCCGCCCACTCCACCGACCGTTTTCAGGGTCCTCCGCGAACGAGCACACCCATAAATGCTGATCGCCCTCCAGCTCACCTCGGATGCCCCGAAGGAAGTCAGCATTTCCGATCTGGAGAGCTTCGGTCGGCGTGCTCATTGAACACCGCCCTTCAGGCACGCCGCAAGGTCGGCCTGCTGGACGTTTGCCAGCATCCGGGCCGCTTCGCCGCGGGTGAGGCGGCGATTACGCTCGAGGTGAGCCCGGATGGCGGCGAACTGGGCCCGGTGATCGGCCAGCACGTTGTCGGTGAAAGTGCCGACAAGATGAAGGGTTGTGCCGTCGGGCATGCCCAAAGCCTTATCAAGCTGCGCGCAGATGCGAAGTGCCGTCCATCGTTCATCGACCGACGATGCGGGGTGATCCAAGCCGGCCAGGACTTCACCCGCAAAGCCAGCCGCGGTGATGATTGCGTAGCGAAACGCGCAGATGGGAGCTGCGGCGACGGTGGTAAAGCCAGTGCCCTTTCCCCCGACGGCCCCGGTCGGATCAGGAGTTATGTGGTGGGTGATGCCGATCCAGGCGCGCCGGCCGGGTTCTTCGAAGATGCGCGCACCGGTAACGATGGCCCCAGCGGCATAGGCAAGGATGATGTGCCCAGCTTCATGCGCGGCGGCCTGGGGCTTTGTCGCAGGGTCGCGCCCATGCTGCTGCTCGGCTATCGCGGCTTCGCGGAGAACCGAAAGGCCTGCCTTGTTGTGAGTAGCAGCGTTTCCGGTATGATTTGAGGGACCGAATGCAGTATCCAAAGCCGCCGGGGGCGTCATCCCTCGAGCGGCTTTTTTGTCGTTCTTCGTCGTCATGCAGCACCCCCGCTGGCGTTGGGGTTTGCGAGCCAGGCGCGCACATCCTCCACACGCCACGCAGTGATGCGGGGCGAGAGCTTCACGGGCTTGGGGAACGTGCCGGCCTTCACCTTCCGCCAGAGCGTCGGTGGCGAAAACGGAACGATGGCGGGGATGAGCTGCGATTGCCGGACGTAGCCTTCAGCTGGGAGCTGGCCCAGCAGGACGATGGACGACGCGGATGTTTCGGGGGTGCGAGGGGTAGCCATTCGGCGGACTCCTGTCAGAGCCGCCCTTGTGATGCGGGTCGGGCGGCAATTAAGCGCCCTACCACTCTTCCCCCAGTCGCGAAAGACTGTCCTGGGCCTCGTCCAACTTCACACCCCACGGGGCAAAACAAGCGGGGTTTCACATTGGCACGCTGCCGCTATTTCAGCGGCTGACCTCTCCCGGCTGCTGGCTCGTCCAGACTGTGGCGGAAGGGAAGGTGGTGGGGGAAAGCTACACGACGTTTCACAGGGCGGTCAAGTTGTATCAAGCTACGGCTTTGGCCTGCGCTACCCCATGGGTGTTGAGCCACCCGATGTGCTTCCAGGCTTCGGCCTGCAGCATCTTGGCCGATGCGATGGCCAGGCGGATCAGCGCCCCTCGATCATCGGCACTCATCAGCATCGGGCCGTTGTCGTCGGCGGCTAGATCAGCTGCCTCGACCATCTGCAGGATCAGCGCAATACCTTTAGCCGTGTCGTGGGTGTGCTCCGCATGCGTGGCTCCAGGGATATGCCGGGCGTCATTGGACAGCCAGGAGAAGGCCTCAATGGTGTGAGCGGTCGTGCTCATGCTGCGGCCCTCCCGGCAAACGTCAGGCGGTAGGCAACGGCTGGGCCGGTGATGCGGCGCAGGGTACGGTAGAGGGTGAAGCGGGCGGAAAGGGTGGGCGTGATAACGCCTGCAGTGATGTTGTGCATGGTGAAGCTCCCGTAGTGCGGTCAAGAACTCCCGCAGCCCCACGCCAATGGGGCGGCAGGAACCGTGCGGAGTTGGCGTACCGGCCTACAGGAAACCGGCGAGCCCGAAGGCTCCACCGCACGGCCCCACCATTGAACAGGCGCAGCCATGCAACCGACGTAGAAAAGCCGCGTCGTGCGCGGCCTCAATCGGCCTGTAGGTTACGGGACGCCAATCCCGCGCCCCTTCTGTCTCAGGGGCATTTATATAGTGCCCCGGTCAGGGGGTGGTGTCAAGATTGGGCGGGATCGACTGATGCTCCTTTTCCCTGCTCTTCTAGCTTGATGTATTGGACATTCATTGTTATGGCTTCGCTATACCGAAGAACAAAGTAATCACCGTCTATCGGGTAAAAGCGCTGATCCTTATCGTCTAGTTGCTCCGGTATTTTGTCTTTGGCAATCGGACGGCGAGATACTTCGCTGAGAATGAAGCGATCAAGGCCTCCTTCTTGGTCAACAAAATAGTCTTCCAAGATACCCACGTACAAAAAGGCCTCTCCAGCCACATCCACTATCGCACTAACCGACACCATATCCGGCTCATTGCTCTTGGAGAAATCAGCGCCACTCAGTAGGTAATACCAAGGCGCGCCATTAAATCGAAGCATGCGACTTAATGGGTTCTCATGGATATCCAGACGGCAACGGCTCACAACATCGCGAATTAAACCGGGGATTAAGAAGGACGAAATAAGTAAGGAAAGAAAATACTTCGAGACATCTCCAAATTGTGCGCTGATAGCAGCAACAGCAATTTTTTGGGCTTCGGAACTGGCAGTAAAAAGCGGGAGGACTTTTTCGGGAGCCAAAGCTCGATCACACAGAAAAGCCATTCCCCAAATCCAGATAAGGTGAAGGAAAGCTGCAAGAAGCACCCCCTCTGTCACCACATTACCAAACGGCGAATGATCGATTGCCGTTCGCTCTACTCGTTTGAAGCGTGATCGCGCGACAAATCCAGGAAGAAGGATGACGAAAACAACAATAGCCGGCAGTGCGAAATTCATCGGGCCTTAAGCTTCCCTTAGGACGACTTTAGGCATGACATGCACTGTTTTTCCCTCCGTGCGGATAACTATGAGTTGATCCGTTGTCGGATTATCGCGTTGACTTGCGAGCGACGGGGACGCCCTATCCATCAAGAAAGAGCGGAGGGACTTCCTTGCATCCGGATCAGCAAGAAGTTGCTTAGCGAGACGACTTTTAAGTGCTTTCATGGTTGAACTGTGCCACAAAACAGACAAATGTGAGTAGTTTGGGCACGACCTCATTCAGCGCGAACGCGCAAAGTCCTACGCGTTCATCAGGCTGCATTCTTGGCTGTGTGCAATGGCACCACGTTGGCGGCATCGGTACGAGTCAGCAGGTCCAGGCGTTCGCCCAGCAGACGCCAAGCCTCTCGCATCTCGTTCGCGTAGCTGTGCCGCTGGTAGGTTCGTTTCACGCGGTTTTGCTCGGTATGGTTCAGGCAGCGTTCGGCCACTTCCGGCAGGACGCCAAGCTCCACCATCATCGTTGCGCCAGTGCGGCGCAGGTCATGCGGCCCCCACTTCCCGCCGGTGAGCACCAGGGTATCGGACAGCTCGGCCTTTGCCCTGCCCTTCATCGGCGGCAGGCCCGGGCGTTGGCGGTCGCCGAGTTGTTTGGTCACGGTCTTGGGGCACACCGAACCGGTGCCATAGCGGTTGGGGAAAATCCAAGTCTCCGCGCCTCGATGCTGGGCTGTGTCATTCAGGGCCCGGAAGTGGGCCAGGGCAAAGTCGGAAAGCGCCACCGTGTGGGCCTTTCCGTTCTTGCTGTGCTCCGGCGGAATCCACCATGTTCCGCGCTCGAAATCCACGTGCTCCCAGCGTGCGGCCATCAGTTCCCCAATCCGGCAGCACGTCGAAAACGCGATCCAGACGGCCCGCTGCGCCGACTCCGACAATCCAGACTGCGGAAGCTGCCGTGTCAGCGCCCTGACTTCATCCTCGGATAGCACCCGGTCGCGCTCGGTGTCCTTGCCGCCGATCTTCGCCTTTCGGATGCTGGCGGACGGCTCAAACTCGATCATGTCGCGATCCACCGCGAAGCGGAACATCTGACGAATCAGGCCGAAGATGAGCTTTGCCATTCGCGGTACGCCGCGCGCCAAGAGGGCATCCGTCACGCCGGTAATGTGGCCTTTTCGCACGTCCTCGACAGCCAGGGTGCCGATGATCGGCAATACGTCCTTCTCGAACATGCGGCGAACCTCTGCGCCACCATCCTTGCGGCGGATCAGATCAACAGAGGCCCAGCGCTCGAACAGATCGAGGACCGTGATTCGGGCATTGATCTTCGCCTGCTCAGCAGCTTGCGCTTCCGCCTCTGCGCGCTTTCGCGCTTCCTCGTTCTCGCGTTCTTCTATGGGATCGATGCCCTGCTTCCGCTTGGCCGTAATTTGAACTGCCAGCCCGCGCGCGTCGGCAAGGGATAGCTCGGGGTAGGTTCCAATTTCAAGCCACCGAGTTTTAGCGCCGGTCTTGTACCGGTACAGCCAGACCTTGGAACCAGACACTCGCACCCGCAGGTACAGCCCGCCGCCGTCGCTCAGAAATGCGTCGGCATCATCAGCCTTTGCGGCCTTGATTGCCTTGTCGTTCAGCTTGCCCATCATCAATCCCCTGTGACTGGTGACACTTTTGGTGACACCTTGGCGTGAGACACAGTGAGATTGTATGACTTGCGATGAACCACCACAAGCCGATCAATCATTGAAAATCAACTACTTAAAACACACCCATTCATATCAGGTCGTATCAGGAAACGTCATAAAACCATTATGGGGTGCAAGGGGTAGCGAGTTCGAATCCCGCCGCCCCGACCAATAGAATCAAGCACTTAGCCAACTCTTCGGAGTTGGCTTTTTGCTTTCTAGCAGTCAAGAGCTACCCTAGTAGCTGTTTGGTTGCCGTAAGGCAATCGCTTCCAATGCCCGGTTGCCGAAGTGGCGTCCTTGACACACCCCGCGGACAGAAGAGCGTCACAACCGACAACACGGCTATTGGTGTGCTCCTCGCTGCAGATGGCGATCACCCAGCACCGCCCTGAGCCCGGCCTGATCGTTCATTCCAAGCGCCGCAATCAATATGCCAGCAAGGCCCACCGCCGCTTGCTTGAGCGCCACAGCTTGCAGGCAGCATAAGCCGAAAAGACAATGGCTGGGACAACGCAGTGATGGAGCGCTTCTTCCTGAACCTGAAAATGGAGCGTGTCTGGCAACGTGACTACGCCAACCATGCCGAAGCCACACGCGATGTTACCGAGCACATCGCTGGCTTCTACAACTGACATTGATTGACTGAGCAATTCAGTCTGCCATTAGAGCTCGCCCCCCAGAAAGTTCAGCTTTGACGAACCCGAAAAATTCAGACGGGCGGACCTTCAAGGCTGTACAAAGCTTGAAAACCGTCTTCACGCTGGCAGAGTTCTTCCCGAGTTCTATCAACGAGATGTAGTTCCGATCAAGGTCTGCTGCGAAGGCGAGCTTTTCCTGCGACAGACGTTTCCGCTGCCGAAGTTCCCGCACCACTCGTCCGAACGCCTGATCTGGTTCCACTGCCTTGCCCAATAAGTTGGGCAAGGTTCGCGGCTCTGCACGCTTCCGTCTTCATAGCATATGCTGCAAAATGCTTATTTTGCATAGATGAGGATGGTTATGGCGCTAGTTGCGTGTAGAGAGTGCGGGAAGCAGATCAGCACTGAGGCTAAAAGCTGCCCGAGTTGTGGGACGCCAGCGCCCGCGAAGCGAAAGGGGATGGGGAGCTTCAGCAAATTTATGCTGATCGTCCTTGGGCTAGGCATGCTGGTTTCCATTTTAGCCCCCAAAAAGGAGGGCGGTACGCCTGCCACCACCCCAAAAGAAAGTCATCTTGAAAGGCCCACCCCTGCGGCTAAACCCGTACAGGAAGCGACTGCCCCCCGTGATGAACACTGCTTCGACTACGGTGCCGCAATAGCGAAGGTCTATATGGCGAACATCAATCAGGCTGCTCAAGTTGACTTGATGGCCTCACAAATGATGGAAAGAGGCTGCAGCGACAGAGCAGGCGATGAGGGTGAGGACTGTGTCCGCCAATGCAAGACCGGCTTCAAGGTAGAAGCTCGCGATTTATTGAAGTAGTTGAAGGCTATTTGGATATTTCTCGATGGCCCTATGTATCGTTACAGTCCTTCGATGCGTAATGGCGTCATTTCTATCGTCCTTAGGCTATCACGTCGTTGCCGGACTGTACGAGCCGCAAGAACCTAGAGTTAGCACCGTGTGAGGTGGGCAGGCTGGCTAAGGATGTGCGAGCAAAACCCTCAGCGTAAGGATGTTCAAGCTCCAGAAGTTTCTCCACCCCGAAGAGAACTAAGAAGGAGACTACGCCTTTGGCTTCATCTTGACGATGCGGATCTTGAAGAGTTGTTCATCGATGCCACGATTGTTCGTGCGCATCAGCACGCGGCCGGGGCACGAAAAAAACGGTACGCATCAGGACCAGGCCATTGGGCGCTCACGCGGCGGACTGACCACCAAGATCCACGCCTGCGTTGATGCGCTGGGCAATCCGATCCGCTTGATTCTGACCGCAGGACAAGTCGCGGACGTCACGCAGGGGGCCGCATTGATCGAGCGCTTCGAGGCCGGAGCGGTCATTGCTGACAAGGGCTACGACAGTGACAGCTTGATTCAGACGATCGAAGGCGCGGGGCTCAAGCCATCATCCCGCCGCGCAGCAACCGCAAGGCCCCGCGCGCGGTTGATTGGCACCACTACAAGGCCAGAAATCTCGTTGA
The DNA here is from genome assembly GCF_002028455.1 of Zoogloea sp. LCSB751. Lineage (GTDB taxonomy): Bacteria > Pseudomonadota > Gammaproteobacteria > Burkholderiales > Rhodocyclaceae > Zoogloea. The sequence goes on from NZ_MWUM01000015.1 coordinate 21,848, forward strand.
ACGGTTCTTCAACCGCCTCAAGCAATTACGACGTCTGGCAACGCGCTATGACAAGCTGGTCACACGCTTCAATGCATTCCCGCAACTCGCTTGTGCCTATATCTGGCTAATGTGAACACACCCTAGTCCCTCTTCTATCAAGCGGGTCTACCGGGGCTCCCCTCATAGAGCGCCAGATAATTGCCCATCATCGCATCCATGCTGAAGTTGGCGAGCACGCGTTCGCGCCCTGCCGCTCCCATCGTACGAGCCTTTGCGGTGTCGTTGAACAGCATTTCAAATGCGACCCCCATCCTCTCCGGATCTACCGCTGGCACGAGCAAACCGGTTTGCTGATCGACGACAAGCTCAGGATTCCCCCCCACTGCAGTGGCAACCACAGGCAGACCCGACGCCATGGCTTCCAGCAAGGTATTGGAGATGCCCTCGGCCTGGGATGGCAACACGAAAACATCAAGACCCCGCATGATCTCCGGCACATCGGAACGCTCGCCCGCCATCCACACCAGATCGTCCAGCCCCTCGCTTTTCACCAACGCCGCAAGACTTCCGGCCAGCGGTCCGTCGCCAACGAGGATCAGGCGCGCACGTCGAGCGGCCTCCGGATTTGCTCGCACGAACACCGCGAAGGCGCGGACCAGCGTTGGCTGATCCTTCACAGCCTGCTGACGACCGACGGTGCCGAACACGTAAAGGCCGGGATCGTTGAACGGTGAGCCGGCAATGTCCCGCCGCGTCGAGGCCGGCACGAAACGATCGGCGTTCACTCCATTACAGATACGTCGGACACGCCCCGCCTCGATACCAACCCGTTCTACAAGATAAGACTCGATCGTCCGCGACAGGGCAATATATCTGCTAACGAACGGGGAATAGATTTTTCGCAGCAGCTGGTACTTGCGGCTCCGTCCATCCGGATCGGAGTTGTCCCAGCCGTGTTCTCCATGCAGCCTCAAGGGCACCCCCGCCAACCAGGCCGGCACCACCATCTCGAGGGCAGCCAAATTGCGCGTGTGCACCACGGCAGGCTTGAGTTGCCGCAGCATCCGGTAGATCTTCGGGTACAACCTGAAACCATGCCCTGCGCCTTTGTTGATCGAGACGAATTCAACGTCACTGCGCTGTATGCGCTGACAGAAGGATGGCGAGCAGTAGGCCAGAGCAACGATCATGTGCCTGAAACGCTCTACAGGCATCCGGTTGATCAGGTTTACGATACCGTTCTCGAGACCGCCTACATCGAAGCTGTAGACAATGTGAATAATCAGGGGGCGACTGTCGCTCATCTTTCCAGGCCTGGGAGACTCTCCGAATCAGTCGCGGACTATAGCAGGTCTCTTTGCCGCCTATTCCGGACGGATTTCCTGGAAGCACGCAATTTCCGTCACCTGGCAGCAGTCAACGCGCGCCACCTCCCGACAGGACGAACACGAAGACCACCACAATGAACAGCGACAAACCCTACGCCCCCGCCTGCGACCGCAACAGGGACGCCATCCTCGACGTACTGCGCATCCGCTTCGCCGGATCTCGGAAGGTTCTGGAAATCGGCTCGGGGACAGGTCAGCATGCGGTCCACTTTGCCGCCGCTCTGCCCCACTTGTCCTGGCAGACCAGCGACCGGGCCGACAGTCTGCCAGGTATCCGGCAATGGCTTGCAGGGGCCAGCTTGCCCAACACGCCGTCTCCGCTCGAACTTGATGTGAATGGTCCGTGGCCCATCGAACGCTTCGACGCCGTGTTCACGGCCAACACCCTGCACATCATGAGCTGGGCCAGCGTCCGGGCCTTCTTCCGGAGCCTGCCTCAAGTGCTCACCCCCGATGCATACCTGACCGTCTATGGCCCTTTCAACTATGAAGGGCACTTCACCAGCATCAGCAATGCCAAGTTCGATGCCAGTCTGAAATCCATGAATCCCGAATCCGGCATCCGGGACTTCGAAGCGGTCGATGCCCTGGCTGCGGAGTGTGGTTTCGAACTTGTCGCCGATGAGGCGATGCCAGCCAACAACCGCTGCCTGAGCTGGCAGCGGCGCTGACCATCACGCGCGGTTCAGCCCCAGCAACCCCATCGGCCCGTTGGACGTGTTCAGAACGACAGAACCAATCCCGCCCCCCTGTTGCTGCTGCACGCCATAGATGGACAGATTTCCTGTGTCGAAGGAAAACACATCGCCCGATAGCTTCACCAGCAACTTGCCCGCATTCGGAAACCACGCATACGCCATGTCGTTCTGGCTACCGGAACTCGCCGGCGAGCCCAATTCGGCCGGCCACCAGTTGGCCGACTGGGCGAAACCCCAATTGTTGCCGGCCGGTACAGCCGCAGGCGGCACCTCCCGATGCTGGGACAATTCACTGAGGAGGGCACCGACGCGCCACTTGAGCCCCTCGTTGAACATGTCACCGATCATCATCATGCCGCCGCTCATCCACTGCCCCATCCCGCCCAGTTCGGGATGACTGAACTGGGCCTGGCTGTAGCCACCGGCCTGCAAGGCCGAATAGGCAGCTCGGCCGGCATCGGCGCTGAACCCGTGCCGGGCGGCAATATCCTCGATCGTGCTGCTCATGGAAATCTCCTGTTGAATAGAGTGTTCTGTACGTTGCCGCAACTCAACTCAGCGGCGCCAGGCGAGTGCCGATCAGCACAGCAGAGCCATCGTCGGTAGACAAGGCTTCGGTGCGCTTGCGCGGCAGCTCGAAGCCAGCCAGCGGGTCAGACACGGCCTCGATGGCAATCCTGGGCGGCTCGGCCCGCACCGGACCGAAAATCGTCGCAAACGACACGTCTGCCGCATCACGCCCGGTTCCGAAGCGCATCAAACCCATCGGAATCGCCGTCGCAGAGGGGTCGAAGAGATACCAGCGGTCTCCAAGGTAGACTTCCACATAAGCATGAAAGTCACTCGGCCCCAGCGCCGGATCAGCACCGTAGTCGATGCCCGCGACAAAACGGGCCGGAATATTCAGGGCCCGGCAAAGAGCAATCATCAGGTGGGCAAAATCCCGGCACACTCCAACACGCTCTCCGAGCGTGTCCAATGCGGACGTACTCGCATTGGTGGTGTTCGACTTGAAGGTCACATGCCGGCCAACCCACTCGCAGATGGCCCTCACCCGCCCGTAGCCCGGCGTCAACGTGCCGAATTCACGGCCTGCCACGTCATACAAACGGTCGGACTGACAGTAGCGGCTGGGATAAAGATATGTAAGCACATCGGCGGGCAGGCGCGCCACCGGAACCTCCGGCACGCTCTCTGGTGAGGCAACGTGATGCTGCAAGTCCACCGTGGCACTATAGCGCAGGCGCAAACGCCCGGGCTCGGCCTTCAGGCGCATGTAGCGATTGCCTGTCGTTGCGTCGGTATGAACCTGCGGCAAAAGAAACTGCCCGAGTTCCATCATCTCCGTCACAACCCGCTGGTAGCGGGTATGGGCGGCGTGGATGTTGAAGATGAAGTCACAGCCCGGCGGCGCGACCTCGTAATTAAGCTCGACGGAAAACTTGAGCCTGACCATAAGCGCCCTTGGAAACACAGCCTTGAACGCACAAACGCGGGTCATCCGGCGGGAGAAAAATGACCATCGTTAACAGCGCTGCTGCGTCGTTAACGACAAGTCCCTAATCCTACTCTGCGGCGCCGCAGCACGCCGGACTTTCTGCAGAGCAGGAACGTCGCACAGGCGATGCTCAGAACCGGTACAGGTTAACCTCGTCACGGGTGGTCAAAGCCACCTTGCGGGCCTGCGCCGCAAAATCTTCACCGCTTCCCGCGTACAGAATGGCCCGCGACGAAGAGATCATCAGCCCCGTACCGGCAGACGTCCGACCGGCTTTCACGGTCGCCTCCACATCCCCGCCCTGAGCGCCAATCCCCGGCACCAGCAGCGGCAGATCACCCACGATACGCCGGACGTCGGCCAGCTCCTGCGGGAAGGTCGCGCCCACCACCAGCGCATTTTGACCGTGCACATTCCACTTGCCGGCCACCAGTTCAGCCACGTGCTGATAGAGCCGCCCCCCCCCTTCGACGGTGAGGTTCTGCAAGTCCGATCCGCCGGGATTGGACGTGCGGCACAGAACGATCAGGCCGCGGTCGGGATACTCCAGGTAAGGCTCGACTGAATCAAACCCCATATAGGGATTGACCGTCAGCGCATCCGCATCGTAACGCTCGAAGGCTTCCCGGGCGTACTGCTGGGCCGTCGCACCAATATCACCACGCTTTGCATCGAGCACCACCGGCACCGCCGGGTGCCTCTCGTGAATATAGGCGATCAGGTCCTGCAACTGATCCTCGGCGCGGGCCGCAGCAAAGTAGGCGATCTGCGGCTTGAACGCACAGGCCAGGTCCGCCGTCGCATCGACGATTCCCTTGCAGAACGCCAGAACGGCATCGGGGCGCCCTTGCAGGTGGGTCGGAAAGCGCTTCGTATCCGGATCGAGGCCGACACACAGCAGGGAATCGTGACGCTGCCAGGCGGCAGCCAGTTTGGAGCGGAAATCCATGGGTGCGCGGGCTTGGACAGCCCGAAAGAGTGAAATCTGGGACACGATTTTACCAGCGCTGCCCAATTTTGCCGCGGATCCCCCGGAAACCCGTCCGATCCCCGTGTTGCGCTACAGCATGCTCCAGTCCCTGTCACGAACTGCATCAAGACTTCCGCTACGTCACAGCAGTTTGTTCATTTATTGAACAGGGCAGATGTCGCAGCTTGAAGACCCAATTCACTCATCCGAAGAAAAAATACCGATAAATAACAATAACTTAAAAATAAAATCAGCTTATCGAAACCCATTTGCGCACGAACTGGCACAGCCCTCGCACTTGGATTGGTGCTCCGTCACGGCGTGTTTCCAAACAGAAACGCGACCTCGGGAGGAACGAAGTAGCGGCGCTCCATAGCCCGCGCTTCGCTGGTGAGATCAACGACAAAATTCCGGAGACAATCGTTATGAAGAAAACCCTTCTGGCCCAATCCGTCGCCCTCGCGTGCCTGGCCGCCGCTGCCGGTGGTGCCCAAGCCGTCAGCTTCACCCAGAACGACGTGACCGTCGACATCAACGGCACCATCAACGGCTTCTACGTCAATCGTGATTCCAAGACGGAAAACAAGGCCACGGGCGTCACCACCAAGAGCCAGAACAGCGAACTGACCAACGGCCTGCTGCCGGGCTGGATCAACTTCGTTGTCACCTCCAAGGCCGGCGACCAGGACATCAAGGCCCACTTCAGCTTCGCTCCCGGCATCAACAACAACTCCACCGTCGTTGGCCTACCGATCGGTAACAATGCCGGCGGCTCGGGCATCACCAACCCCTACAGCCAGATCGACACCCGTAACGTGTACTTCCAGTTCGGCAACAACGACTGGGGCACCCTCAAGTTCGGTCGCGACATCGGCCTGTTCGGCCAGAACATCATCCTGTCCGACATGACCCTGCTGGGCGTCGGCGGCACCTCCAACGCCGGCATTCCGTACAACACGACCTTCGGCATGATTGCCCACGGTTACATGTACACCGGCTTCCAGGCCCAGATCACCTACACCACCCCGAACTACAATGGTCTGCAGGCTTCGGCCGGCATCTTCCAGCCCAGCCGCTTCGCTGGCGACCAGACCAAGACCCCCGGCTTCCAGGCCAAGGTCGATTACGACTGGAAGGGTTCCGTACCGGGCAAGGTGTGGGGCGGTCTCGTAACCCAGAGCACCAGCTGCTCCACCGGTGCCGTCTGTGATGGCGTGAGCAACCCGAAGAGCTTCACCGCCACCGGCTATGAAGCAGGTATCAAGGCCAGCATCGACAATTTCGAAGCGGTGGTCTACGGCTTCAAGGGCAAGGGTCTCGGCCTGTCCACCATCGGCGCCCAGTTCCTCGGCGGCAGCGACGGCTTCGGCAACAAGACCGACTCCCAAGGCTACTTCCTGCAAGGCACCTACAAGCTGAACAAGACCAAGTTCGGCATCAACTGGGGCCAGAACAAGGACAAGGACGGCGCCACCACTTCCGTGTTTGGCGGCCCCGAGAACAAGAACAGCGCCTACACCCTCGGTGTGTACCACGGCCTGAACAAGTTCGTGACCCTGGTCGGCGAGTTCAACCACGAGAAGATCACCAGTTCCGCCTTCGAGACCAAGAACAACACCGTCTCCGCTGGCGCGATCCTGTTCTTCTGATCGTTCCCCGCCCCAGGGCGGATCGGTTTCTGCGGGTGCCAACGGCACCCGTCACCCAACCTGTTGTGTTTCTCCCTCCTTCTGGCGCCCTACGGGGCGCCATTTTTTTTAGCAGGAAATGCAGGGAGGCTTCAGTTCTCACGCCCACCACGGCCATGCCCGTGGCCCTGTCCGCCACCGCGTTCCCCGTCGCCACGTTCCTGCCAGCCACCACCTCGTTCGTCCCGCCGGTCCCCGCGATCATCCCGCCGCTCTCGGCGCTCTTCATGGCGCTCTCGCGGACGATAATCCGGCTCCCGTCGATACTCGGGCCGCCCGCCATCGAAACTCCGATACTCCGGTCCTGACCGGTAACGGGGCGCATAGACGTCGTTGTACCAGCGGTCCTGCACAAAATAGACCGGATGACCACAGGCGTTGTAGCGCGCGCAGTGCTTGCGCCAGTTCTTCGCATGACCGGGCGGCACACGCAGGTACAAGGGCTCCAGTGCCACCCCACGGGGGACAGGCTGGATCACCATCGGCTGCGGATACAGCAGTGCCGGACGCGGGAAGTTGCCAATGTCGAGGCGACCGTAAAAATTCGGATCGCCGATGCTGATGGACACACCCACATCGGCGGCCATCGCGCCATGGGCCAATACACCCAGCGCGGCTGCAACAAGAATTCGTTTCATTTGATGTCCTCCATCTCGACTTTATGAGAAACGCCGCACGCGGCCTGTAAGCGACTGTAAGCCAATACGACAAGCCAACGGACAGGAAAACTGCACACCCCGCCGGCTGTCGGCCTGCATGAATGACACAGGATGGCACGCACCGGCAAGCTGACACGCCCCGATAGCCCCTGCCAGCGCGCCCGAATCACGATTTTCTTGAGGCGGCTGGCCGTACAAACAGGTATCTTCGGCTCCGCTTCCGGCCACCTCCCGGATCCAGAAAAACATCGGAGACAAACAACAATGCCGCCCCGCTTCGCCCGTACGCCACTGTACGCCGCCCTGACCACCGCCTTCGCCGCTGCCTACACCCCCACCTTTGCCGCGGATGGCACCACGCTGACCCTCAATCCGGTCGTCGTCACCGGCAGCCGCGCCGAAGCCGCCAGCTTCGACCTGCCAGCCGCCATCGATGTACTCAACCGCGAAGAGATCACCTCCGGCCAACCCCGCGTCAATGCGTCTGAAGCGCTCGTCGCCGTCCCCGGCGTGGTGGCCAACAACCGCCAGAACTACGCCCAGGATCTGCAGATCTCCACCCGCGGCTTCGGCGCCCGCTCGGCCTTCGGTGTGCGCGGCGTCAAGCTGATCGCAGACGGCATCCCGGCCAGCATGCCGGACGGCCAGGGTCAGGCTGCCACGTTCAACCTGGACGTGGCCGAACGCATGGAAGTGCTGCGCGGCCCCTTCTCGGCCATCTACGGCAACCATTCCGGCGGCGTGATCCAGCTGTTCACCATCGAACCCCGCGAGCAGGCCAGCCTGGAGGCCGGCTTTGCCGCCGGCAGCTACGGCACCACCAAAGCCGACATCACCGCCCAGGGCAAGCTCGACGGCCTCGGCTACGTGCTCAACACCTCCCGCTTCAGCACCGACGGCTACCGCGACCACAGCGCCGCGACCCGCGAACAGGCCTTTGCCAAAATCACCGGCAAGCCGGACGAAGACAGCAAGCTCACCTTCACCATCAACGGCCTGTGGCAGCACAACACGCAAGACCCACTGGGCCTCAGCTGGGCGGCCTACAAGAGCAACCCGCGCGGCGTGGACAGTGCCGCCAACGACTTCAACACCCGCAAGAGCATCGACCACCTGCAGGGCGGTGTCGCCTACGAGCGCCGCTTCGGCCGCGACCTGATGCAACTGTCGGCCTATAGCGGCCAGCGCAGCGTGATCCAGTACCAGGCCATTCCCATCTCGGCCCAGGCCAACCCGCGTCACTCCGGCGGCATCATCGATTTCGACCGCAACTTCTACGGCTTCGGCGCCCGCTACATCGCCGTCCGTGAAGCGGCCGGCGGCAAGCTCACCACCACCTTCGGCATCGATTACGACAACAGCACCGACCAGCGTAACGGCTACGAAAACTTCGTCGGCACGACGCTCGGCGTGAAGGGCAAGCTGCGCCGCAAGGAAACCGATTCGGTCGAAAGCCTCGATCCCTACGTGCAGACCGAGTGGACCCGCGGCGACTGGGCAGTCACGGTCGGCCTCCGCCACAGCCAGGTCAAGTTCAAGGTGGACGACAAGTACATCGTCGGCGTGAATGGCAACGACAGCGGCAGCCGCGACTACGACAAGACCACCCCCATCCTGGGCGTTGTCTACAAGCTGAGCCCAGCCGTCAATCTGTATGCGAGCGCCGCCAAGGGTTTCGAGACGCCGACGCTCAACGAGATGTTCTACTCGGGCAGCGCCGCCGGCTTCAACTTCGGCCTGAACGCCTCCCGCAGCCAGCACTACGAAATCGGCGCCAAGGCTCTGATCGGCGACAGCAGCCGCCTCAACGTGGCCGTGTTCCAGATCAACACCGAGGACGAACTGGTGGTGGATACGGCCACCGGCGGCCGCACCAGCTACAAGAATGCCGGCAAGACCCAACGCCAGGGCGTCGAGGTCTCCTTCGACACCGCCTGGCGCCGCGACCTTACCAGCCGTCTGGCCCTGTCCCACCTGCGGGCGATCTACGACGAGAGCTTCACCACCGGCACCGGCGCCAGCCTGAAGACCATCGCCGACGGCAAGTCCATCCCCGGCATCCCGCGCAGCACGGTGTTCGGCGACCTGGCCTGGAAGATCACGCCAGCCATCACCACCGCCATCGAGGGCGTGTATCGCAGCAAGGTCTACGTGGAAGACAGCAACACCGCCACGCCGGCGCCGTCCTACGCCATCGCCAACATCCGCATCACCGCCGAACAGCGCCTTGGCCACTGGCGTTTCAGCGAGTTCGCCCGCCTCGACAACCTCTTCGACCGCAACTACGTGGGTTCGGTGGTGGTCGGCGACACCAACAGCCGCTATTACGAATCCGCACCGAGCCGCAACGGTCTGGTCGGCGTGAACGCCCGCTACACCTGGTAAGTCTCCCGCAGCAAAAGCCCCGCCCTCTCACAAAGAAAAATGGCCCGGACATCCGGGCCATTTTTCATGGAGCAGAACGCCGGTCAGCCGGCTTCGACCGTGCGAGCAATCAGCGCTTTGATCGCATCGGCGTCCACATCCATCACCTCAACGCGCTGCGGCAGCGCCTCGATGTTGTCCAGGCCGGCCGGACGCGCGGGCTTGCGGCCCAGGGCTTCGACGATGGTCTCTTCGAACTTGGCCGGCTGGGCGGTTTCCAGCACCAGGGTCGGCACGGACGGGTCGCGCAGCTCGAGCGCGACCTTCAGGCCATCGGCGGTGTGGGTGTCGATGACCGTGGCGTAGTCCTTGTCGGCACGGCGGATCGTCGCCAGGCGCTCGGCGTGGTTGCTGTTGCCAGAAGCGAAGCCGTACTGGCCGATGGCGGCGAATTCCGGCGTGCCGGACAGATCGAAGGCACCGCCCGCATCCACCTTGCTCCACAGCTCGCGCACCGTGTCACCGTTGCGGCCGACCAGGTCGAAGACGAAGCGCTCGAAGTTGGAAGCCTTCGAGATATCCATCGACGGACTGGAGGTGGCGTGGGTCTCGGCGGTGCTGCGCGGGCGATAGACGCCGGTGCGGAAGAACTCGTCGAGCACGTCGTTCTCGTTGGTGGCGAGGATCAGCCTGGCAACCGGCAGACCCATCTGGCGGGCAATGTGGCCGGCGCAGATGTTGCCGAAGTTGCCGGACGGCACCACGAAGGCGACCTGCTGGTCGTTGTTCTCGGTAGCGGCGAAGTAGCCCTTGAAGTAGTAAACCACCTGCGCCGCGACGCGCGCCCAGTTGATCGAATTGACGGCGCCGATCTTGTACTTGGCCTTGTAGGCGTGATCGTTGGAGACCGCCTTCACCACGTCCTGGGCATCGTCGAACATGCCGCGCACGGCAATGTTGTAGATGTTGTCGTCCTGCAGGGAATACATCTGGGCGCGCTGGAAGGCACTCATGCGGCCGTGGGGCGACAGCATGAAAACGCGCACGCCGTGCTTGCCGCGCATCGCGTATTCGGCGGCGGAGCCGGTGTCTCCGGAGGTGGCGCCGAGGATGTTGATCTGCTCGCCGCGCTTGTCGAGCACGTACTCGAACAGGTTGCCGAGGAGCTGCATGGCCATGTCCTTGAAGGCCAGCGTCGGGCCGTTGGACAGTTCCAGCAGGCCCAGCTTGCCGGCTTCCAGCCAATGCACCGGGGTGATCTCGGCAGCCTTGGCGTCGTCACGCACGTAGCCATACACCTCGGCGGTGTAGGTCTTGTCGCAGATCGCCTTCAGGTCGGCAGCGGGGATGTCGTCGATGAAACGCGACAGGATCGCAAAAGCCAGCTCGGCGTAGGACAGCTTGCGCCACGCGTCCAGGTCGGCACGGGTCACCTGCGGGTAGGTCTCCGGCAGGTACAGGCCGCCGTCCGGCGCCAGGCCGCCAAGAAGAATGTCGCAGAAGGATTGGGGAGCAGACTGGCCGCGGGTGGAGATGTAGCGCATGGTTCTCGCCGAGTTGAAAACGAAAACCCCGGAAGATAGCACACCCGCGGGCCCTTTCAGGCCCGCTGCACCAGGGCATGCACGAGGACGCCGACGAACAGCGCGGTCCCCGCCGCCAGCAGCGCCGCCCCCGCCGCCACGCCGCCCAGCAGCAGACCACCGCCAGCCAGAAACAGCACAGTTCGCAAGCCGCCAAGGCGCACCAGCCGCGCCCGCATGGCCGTACGCCGGGGCGTCAACGGTCCGGGATAACGCCACACCGGCAACAGCTGGGACAGCGCGCCCGTCACCAGCGGCAGCAGGAACAGCGCGAAGAAACCGACAATCGCCGGACGGGCGAGCATGCCGCCCATGCCGTGCAAGGCGCCGGCACCGATGACCAGCAGCAGGCCGCAGGTCGCCCCGCTCAGCGCCACGGCCGCACCATCACCAAGCAGCCGCGCCAGGCCATAGGTCCGCCACCAGCCATGCAGTGTGTGGATCAGCACGCCACCGATCGCCAAGCCCCCCGCAACCGCCAGCAACGGGACGAACCCCGCTGCCGCGCTGGCCGCAACACCGCCGATCGCCCATGGCAGCTGACGCCGCAGCCGAACGGCAGCCTGCGGGTCCGGCTGGCCGAGTGCGGTCGGCATCAACACATGCAGGGTCCCGACGGCAGTCAGGCCGATGAAGCCCAGGGTATTGAGATGCAGATGGGCCAGGCGCAGCACTGGATACGCGCCCGGCCACAGCAGCCCGGCGAGGATCGCCACCAGCGCCACGGCCAGACAGCCCAACGCCGCCTTGTACCAAGCCAGCCCCGGGTGCGGACGCCCCAGCGCGGCCCGTCCGCGCCGCCACTGCCAGGCCAGGAAGCCCAGAGCCGCCGCGATGCCCACGCTCGCCGCCAGATGCAGGCTCCAGCCGGGTAGAGCGCCGGCCAGCGCTGCCACCACCAGCACGCCGGCCAGTTGCAACGCCAATGGCAGGAAATGGACGCCCTTTTCCGCCGCGCCGCTGCGCGTCAGCACCGGCACAAAATGCCCCATCGCCGCGAAGATCAGCGGCATCGCCCCCAGCGCGAAGGCCGCATGGGCGGCCGCAGCCGGCGAAGCACCCGTCACCGCCAGCCCGACGGCCAGTCCGAACGCCGCCACGACGCTCGCTCCCAGATAGATCAGCAGCACTTTTCCCTCCAAGCAATCACAGATCAAGGCCCCAGCAAGGAAGCGTCCTTAGGCTGCATGCCCACCGGCATGCCAGAACAAGAAAACAAGATTCACCCCCCATGGAAACCCTTCGTCTCGCCCTGCTCCGTTTTTCCCGCCGCTATCTCTTCGCCGATGCAGCCCCCCTGTCCCGCACCGAACGCTGGCGCAGTGCCCTGGCGGCAATCATCGGCGTGCTGATCTACGAAAGCGTGCTGTACGTCCTGCCCGTACCGGCCGAAGCCAAGCGACAGCTGGCGCCCCTCGGCGCCACCTCGGTCATCCTGTTCACCTTACCCCACTCGCCGCTGGCCCAGCCGTGGTCCGTCGCCGGCGGCCTGCTGCTGCCCGCACTGACCGGCCTCGCCTGCGGGCACTGGATCGCCTCCCCCTTCCTCGCCGGTGCGCTGGCGGTGGCCATCTCGGTATGGTTCATGGGGCAGCTGCGCTGCATCCACCCGCCCGGCGGTGCGATGGCGCTGGTGATGGTCGGCGCCGCCTCCCAGGGACTCGACATCCCGACCAGCCTGGCGGCGGTCGGCTGGAACGTGATCGCCATGCTGCTGGCCGCCACCACGGTCAATAACCTGATTCCCGGCCGGCGCTATCCGCTGTGCTCGCCTGCCGTATCCACGCCCAAGACGCCGGAGCGCAACCCTGCCGGCATCCGCCAGCCGGACCTGGCCGCCGCACTGGAAGAGATCGACGCCTACCTGGACATCAGCGAGGAAGACCTGACCCAGGTCTTCCAGCGGGCAGCGCGCCACGCCTTCCACCGCCACGTGCTGCTAACCTGCGGCGAGGTCATGAACGCGGCGCCGCTACGCGTCGACTTCGCTACCGAATTGAACGAGGCCTGGCGCCTGATGAATCGCCACGCCCTCTCCGTGCTACCGGTGGTAGACCGGGCCGAGCGGGTCATCGGCCTGCTGACGCTCGAAGATTTCCTGCGCCACGTCGAGCCGGACAACGGCCAGCGCATCGGTGACAACGTGCGCCGCCTGCTGCGTCCGACGCCTGGTCCGCATACCGACAAACCAGAGGTCGTCGGGCAGATCATGCACACACCACGTAGCGGCCTGCGCACCGCGAACCTTAGCGACGGCATCGCCGTCGCCGCCGACATCCTTGGCCAGAGCGGACAAGGGGCGCTGCCGGTGGTGGACGAGGCCGGCAAGCTGGCCGGCCTGATCACCCCGACGACGATGACCGCCGTGCTGTTCCAGCACGAGGCCCTCGACTACGTGCGGGGCGACCAGACCTGAAGGCACTCAGCCGAGCTTGGCGAAGTCGATGACGATCGCGCCGGGCTCGCGCTGCTGGTAGGTGATGGACACCGTCTCGCCATAGCGCTGCTGCAGTTGGCCGAGCAGCGGCAGCGGATCGTGGTCATTGCAGAAGCGCATCGTCTCGCCCGGCACCAGCGAGTCCAGCGCGCCGAAGATGGCCGCGTGGCGGAAACGCTTGGCAATGCCGCGGGCGTCGAACGGGTAGATGGCTTCGGGGGTGGTGTGGTTGCAGACGTGGATGGTTTGCATGCTGGCTCCAAGGTATCGATAAATCCGACTGAATCTGTCGGGTATCGTCAGTATGCCGTCGGGCAAGCGGGCTTTCCTTGATCTGCATCGGGTTTGCCCGTTGTGCCGCGAGGGCTTGGCAGCAGTCGGGCGAATGAATTCGCCCATGCCCCTCTTCAGCAGGCAAAAAAAACCCGGCCGCAGATTGCCCGGCCGGGCTTTAGCGCGCGGGGGGTGCGCGCTGAGGTCAAAGGAGAATCGAACGCTTACTGGGCCTTGGCGATGATGTAGTCGACAGCGGCCTTCATCTCATCATCGGACAGGGACGGATTGCCGCCCTTGGCCGGCATGGCACCCTTGCTTCCATTGAAGCCCTCGATGGCGTGCTTGTACAGGACGTCTTTGCCCTGGGCGATGCGCGGGCCCCAGTCGGCCTTGTCGCCGAGCTTGGGCGCACCGGCCACGCCGGTCTGGTGGCACATCACACAGGTCTTCTTGAACACATCGAGGCCCTTGCCGCCATCGGCCGCCGCATCGGCAACCGGCGCCGGAGCTGCGGCCGGCGCCGCAGCGGCAGCAGCAGGCGCGTCAGCCTTCGGCGCCTCGGACTTGGGGGCTTCGGACTTGCCGCAGGCGGCCAGCAGGGCAACGAGAAGCAGGGGGAGGAGTTTTGTTGTACGCATGAACAGTCTCGGTAATCGGATGGGGATTGGGGGTTCCACGGAACACATCAGGAACACGGCACGATGCTAGCCCTCCGCCCCCGCCCGTCTCATTGACCCGCATCAATTGGCGCCAGCCAATGCGCGCTCCGGCCATTTTTCAGCCCGGCTCGCCTTCCAGCGCCGCCCGCCACACCGCCACCATGCCCGGATGAAACGGGTCATGCGCACACCCGTCGATCCACACCACTCGGCTGCCGGCGATGCACACGTGGATACGCTCGGCATTGGATGGCGGACAGACCACGTCGTCACGGCCGTGGATCAGCCAGACTGGCAGGCCGGACAGCCCAGCACAGGCCTCAAGGAAGTCTGCTTCCTTCAGAAAGCAGCCGGACTTCAGGTAATGGGCCTGCAGCCGGTATTTGCCGACCAAGCGGTCGAGCTCCTCTATTGTTGGTGATGGAAGCAGCGCAACCGGATCATTCACCGCCTGCTCATAAAGGAACCAGGCCAGCGCAGCCTGGCGGGCAGTCTCCTGGTCGTCACCCCCGAGACGCACCACCAGTTCGGTCAGCGGATCCGGCGCATCCCCCAGCGCCGCGGACAAGGCCTGCCAGGCCTCCGGTCGCAGCTCAGCCAGCCCGACAAAGAACCAGCGCACATTACCGTCGCCCGGCATGAAAACGCTGCGCGCCACCACGCCATCCACCACCTGCGGATGGGCCGCCGCATAGGCCAGCGCCAGCGTCGCGCCCCAGGAGCCGCCGCTCACCCACCAGCGCGCAATGCCGAGATGGCGGCGCAGACGCTCGATGTCGTCGATGAGATGGGCCGTGGTGTTGGCGCGGATCTCGCCCAGCGGCAGCGAACGCCCGCAGCCCCGCTGGTCGAAGAACACCACATGTTGGCGCCGCTCGTCGTAGAGCTCGCGCAGGCGCGGGCTGCAGCCGCTGCCCGGCCCGCCATGGAGCACCACCACCGGCGTACCGGCCGGGTTGCCCCAGGTCTCGTAATACAAGCGGTGGTCGTCGCCCACATCGAGCAGTCCATTCGCCATCCCAACCTCGAAATCATGATTTTCGTGAGGCGCAAGTATGCCGCCCCCGCAACAATGCATTCCACGGATTCGCCTTCCGGCGGACCGTAACCATCAATCAAAAAATTGGAGACTCATCATGACCTGGACCACCCCCCAAGCTTGCGACCTGCGTTTCGGCTTCGAAATCACCATGTACATCGCCGCCAAGTGATGGCGCCCGGATAGACCCGCCAAGGGTCTGTCCGCCCATCTCGCGATAGCGAGTCGGCGTTGCGGCTCTGCCCCCCAGTTCCGCAACGCCCCACACAGCCTCAGCGGTCACGTCCAAGCCATGAAAATCCGAGTTCTCGGCTCCGCCGCCGGCGGTGGCTTTCCCCAGTGGAACTGCAACTGTGCCAACTGCCGGGGCGTACGTGCCGGCCAGGCGGGCCTGCAGCGCCGCACCCAGTCGTCCATCGCAGTGAGCGCCGACGGCGCCAAATGGACGCTCGTCAATGCCTCGCCGGACATCCTGCAGCAATTCCAGCAATTTGCCGGCACCTGGCCCACTGAAGGCCTGCGCGGCTGCGGTATCGAATCGGTCGTCCTGGTGGACGCCCAGATCGACCACACCACCGGCCTCTACATGCTGCGCGAAAAAGGCAGCCCCTGGCCGATCTGGACCACCGACCCGGTGTTCGAGGATCTGACCCGCGGCAACCCCATCCTGCACCTGCTCGAACACTACTGCGGCGTGGACCGCCAGCCGGTTCCGCTCGACGGCCGCAGCTTCCACCCGCAGGGTTCCGCCAGCCTGGACTGGCGCGCCATGCCGCTGCTGTCCGCGGCGCCGCCCTACTCGCCGCACCGCGGCAACCCGGTGCCCGGCGACAACATCGGCCTCACCGTCATCGACCCGGCCAGCGGCAAGCGGGTGTTCTACGCGCCCGGCCTGGCCGAAGTGGACGACGCCGTCTTCGACGCGATGAGCAGCGCCGACTGCGTGATGGTGGACGGCACCTTCTGGACCGACGACGAGATGATCAGCCTGGGCCTGTCGAAAAAGCGCGCCCGCGACATCGGCCACCTGGCCCAGAGCGGCCCCGGCGGCATGATCGAACAACTCAGCCGCCTGCCGCGCCACGTGCGCCGCGTCCTCATCCACATCAACAACACCAACCCGATCCTCGACGAAAGCTCGGCAGAACGCGCGGCCCTGACCGCCGCCGGCATCGAGGTGGCCTACGACGGCATGGAGATCGCACTGTGAGCCAAGACCCACTTCGCCCCTGGACGCCCGAAGAGTTCGAAGCGCAGCTGCGCGACAAGGGCGCCGCGTACCACATCCACCATCCCTTCAACGTCATGCTCAACACCGGCAAGGCGACGCGTGAGCAGATCCAGGGCTGGGTGGCCAACCGCTACTACTACCAGATCATCATCCCGCAGAAGGACGCCGCGGTGATGTCCAACTGTCCGGACCGGGAAGTGCGCCGGGAATGGATCCAGCGCATCCTAGACCACGACGGCCACGGTGACGACGCCGGCGGCATCGAGGCCTGGCTGCGCCTCGGCCAAGCGGTCGGCCTCAGCCGCGAGGAGATCGTCGACCAGCGCCACGTGATCCCCGCCGTGCGCTTCGCCTGTGACGCCTACCTCAACTTCTGCCGCCAGCGCCCGTGGCAGGAGTCCGTGTGCTCCAGCCTCACCGAGCTGTTCGCGCCCACCATCCACAAGCAGCGCCTGGCCAACTGGCCGGAGCACTACCCGTGGATCGAGTCCGACGGCCTGCAGTACTTCCGCAACCGGGTCACCCAGGCCCGCCGCGACGTGGAACAAGGTCTGGCGATCACCCTCGGCTACTTCGACACCCGCGCCGCCCAACTCCGCGCGCTCGATATCCTCAAGTTCAAGCTCGACATCCTGTGGTCGATGAACGACGCGATGATGGTCAAGTACGGCCTGGAAGGCGGTCCCCAGTAACGAATCAAACCGTGGGGTCGAATTCATTCGACCAGATCTCGGCGATTCACCACTGAGGTCGAATGAATTCGACCCCACAGGGAAAACACAGTTAAGAAGAAGGCACGCCAGCCATGACCACCGCTACCGCCCGCCCCGCCATCAACCGGCTGTTCCGCTTCCAGTGGGAGCCTGCCCAGCAGGCCCACGTGCTGCTGTACCCGGAAGGCATGGTCAAGCTCAACCAGAGCGCCGGCGAGATCCTCAAGCGCTGCGACGGTGAGCGCAGCGTGGAGGAGATCGTCGCCGACCTGGAGGCGGCCTTCAATGCCAGCAACCTGACCGCCGACGTGGAGGCCTTCCTGAAAATGGCCGACGAACAGAACTGGATCACCTGGAAGGACGAATGATGGAACCCCTGCTCGTCCCCCGGCGCCCCGGCCCCCTGTGGCTGCTGGCCGAGGTCACCTACCGCTGCCCGCTGCACTGCGCCTTCTGCTACAACCCGGTGGACTTCGCGCAGGCCGGACCGGAGCTGGCGACGGAGGACTGGCTGAAGGTGATCCGTGAGGCGCGGGAGATGGGCGCCGCCCAGTTCGGCATCTCGGGCGGCGAGCCGCTGCTCCGCGACGACATCGAGATCCTCGTCGGCGAAGCCCGCAAGCTGGGCTTCTACACCAACCTGATCACCTCCGGCGTGGGCCTCACCGAGGCGCGCCTGGCGGCCCTCAAGGAGGCCGGACTGGACCACATCCAGCTATCCTTCCAGGACGCCACCCGCGAAGCCAACGACCTCATCACCAACACCCGCACCTTCGAACTGAAGCGCAAGGTGGCGGCAATGACCAAGGCCGCCGGCTACCCAACGGTGATCAACTGCGTGCTGCACCGGACCAACATCGACCACCTCAACCGCATCATCGAGATGGCCGTCGAGATCGGCGCCGAATACCTGGAGCTGGCCAACACCCAGTACCACGGCTGGGCTTTCCTCAACCGCGACGCGCTGATGCCCACCGCCGCCCAGCTGGCCGAAGCCGAGGCCGTCACCGAACGCTGGAAAGCCAAGCTCGGCAAGAAGATGCGCATCCTCTTCGTGACGCCGGACTACCAGTCGAAGAAGCCCAAAAAATGCATGAACGGCTGGGGCGAAGTCTTCCTGTCTGTCACCCCGGATGGCCTGGCCCTGCCCTGCCACACCGCCCGCATGCTGCCGGGCCTCGAATTCCCGGATGTACGCGAGCATGCGCTGGACTGGATCTGGCACGAGTCGCCGCTGTTCAACCGCTTCCGCGGCACCGCCTGGCTGCCCGAAACCTGCCAGAGCTGCGAAGACAAGGAGAAGGACCACGGCGGCTGCCGCTGCCAGGCCTTCATGCTGACCGGCAAGGCCGACGCCACCGACCCGGTGTGCCCCAAATCGCCGGACCATGGCCTCATCGACGCCGCATTGGCCAAGGCCGAGCAGGCCACCACCGTCAAGCCGCTGGTCTTCCGCGACCCGAAGAACTCCCGCGCCCTCGATCGCGCGTTTTGACACTCCCGGGCACGGCTTCCCCGCGCGAGCGCTGACAGTCGTTTCCCGACGGCCGCGACGCGGACTCATCCCGCTTGGCCGTGCCGCCGCCCCGGCCAAGCCGGGCCCCCATGTTAGAATCCCGCCGATTCCGGCCGCCGATTCATCATGCATTTCTCCCACCTTCGTCCTTCCCTGTTCGCCGTGCTGGCTGCCTGCACCCTGGGCGCCTGCTCGACCCTTAAACCCGACGCACCGGCGGAAAAGAACGCCCCGACCCGGCATGAGACAACGGAGGAAGGCGCAGCGAGCAGCAAGCCCGCGCCGGCACCGCGCCCGCGGCCGCAGCGCAGCGACAAGCCGGCCCGCCCGGACAAGCAGGACAAGACGGAACGAGCTGCGCCGAAGAGCGAAACCCCGGCGGAAGAAACACCCGCCCCGCCGGTGGCAACGGAAGCACCCCTCAACGGCCCGCTGTGGCTGACCCTGTGCAAGCAGCGCCAGACCGAGGCCGGCATCATCCGCTGCGACGCAGACGAACTGCTGGTCCGCCCGTCGGCCCAGGTCAAGATCTTCACCCGGGATCCGGCCGCCACCGGCCGCGGCATCCAGCTGCGCAAGGGCCTGCCCAACAAGTATCGCTTCTTCGTCGTTCCGTAGCGCGTCCACCCCGGCGCAGACCTTTCTGCATCCGCAACACGCCTGCAACACGGCGCAGGTTGAATGGGGACCACGGCGCCTCTCCGGCGCCGCCTTTCGGGAGGATGCGCCACGGAACCGATCACCATCGATGTGCTGCAGCCCGACGACCATGCGGGCCGCGAAGCCGCCGCCGCAGTACTGCTGGCGTCCTTCGACAATCCGCAGCGTTACGACCAGGCCCGCATCACCGCCCAGCTCGTCCCGGCCGAGGCCCCCTTCTACCGCCACTTCTTCGTTGCCCGCCGCGGTGATGCCGTCGTCGGCGCAGGCGGCATCAAGGCCGCCGACTGGGCCATCGACACCCACATCCTTTACATGTCGGCAGTGGCCGAGCACGTGCGCGGCCAGGGCATCGCCCGCGGGCTGATCGCCGCACGCATCGCGTGGGTCATGGAAAATTTCCCCAATGGTCGCCTGCTGGTGTCCACCGCCCGCACCGGCCGCTTCAACCGACTCGGCTTCCGCGTCGTCGGCAAGCACGAGTCCGATGGCCGCCGCCTGATGATGATGGAGTTCCGGCGCCCCTGAGAGCAGCAAAAAAATGCATTTAGAATCTTGATTCCGCCACCATGAGGGCTATCCTTCCCCGGAACGGTTGCGCGCCGAGGCGCGGCAGCCTTCATCCGCTACGACAACAACAAGGGGGAGGACAACCATGCCCGGCAAACTCAAACTGCGCGTCAGCGGCAGAAAGCAGGACAACGCGAACCTGTGGCTGACCCGCCAGGGGCGCACCGCCGATCTGTTCGCCGGCATCGAGGTTTCGGCCATCGAAATCGCCGGCAGCGCCCGTGGAACCGGCGACGATCTCGTTCAGGAGATTCCCGACGGCGCGCTGGTCGAAGTGGAACTGGAAGGCGGCCTGCGCTTCTGGACCGCCGCCGAAGACCTCCGCGCCCGCCTCAGCGCCCCCCAAACCGCCGATGCGCGCGGGCTCGACGACGACGAATCCTGGTCCCTTCCGACATCCATCGGCCTGCCCGGCGCCCAGCGCGGCTTCGCCGGCCAGCTGGCCCTCAAGGCGCTGCGCTGGCTGAACATCAAGCCCGATGACGCACTCCGCAACACCATCGTCGACAAGGTCCAGAACCGGACCATCCCGGTCGAAGGGGTGTTCCCCGTGCATGCCGACGGCACCCTCGGCCCGCGTCTCACCGCCCCGATCCCCGACGGCGGCCCGACCCTGCTGCTGCTGCACGGCACCGGGTCGAGCACGGCCGGCAGCTTCGGCCGCCTGTGGCAGGACCAGAAGGCGCGCTGGCAAACCCTGTGCGACTACTACGGCGACCGTATCTACGCCCTCGAACACTGGACGCTGACCCGCAGCCCGATCGAGAACGCCCTCGACGCCGCCCGCCTGCTGCCGCAGAAAGGCCGCATCAGCTTCCTGTCCCACTCCCGCGGCGGCCTGGTCGGCGAACTGCTGTGCCTCGACCCGGACGGCTTCGACCTGACCGAAGCCCAGCAGGCCCTCGGCCCGCGCGCCTCCGACGACGCCGATCAAGCCACCGCGATCAAGCGTCACCGCGACGCCCTCGGCAAGCTGGTGAACGAACTGCGCAGCCGCCCGGAGCTGAGCATCGAGCGCTTCGTGCGCGCGGCCTGCCCGGCCCGCGGCACCAGCCTGGCCGGCGACAAACTGGACCAGTGGGGCTCGCTGATGGTGCTGGCAGCCATCGGCCTGGAAATGAAGGCCAGCGAGAGCCGGGGCCTCTTCGAAGTACCGGAGCTGCTGCAGACCGGCCTTGATCTGGTCGCCGAAACGGTCGCCTCGGTGCTGGCCAGCCGCCGCCGCGCGGACCAGCTGCCCGGCCTGCAGGCCATGATGCCCGGCGCCGCGCTACTCGGCGTCATCAACGCCGCGCCGGCCCGCGGCGCGCTCTACGTGATCGCCGGCGACGCTGCGCCGGTGGAAGGCGACCGCCTGGCCGCGCTGCGCATCTGGCTGGCCGACCGCTTCTACGAGCGCGACCACGACCTGGTGGTCGATACCCGCTCGATGCTCGACGGCGCCATCCGCCCGACGCCGGCCAGCGCCCCGCGCTGCCGGGTGCAATTCCGCAGCGGCGGCGACGTCAACCACTTCCGCTACTTTCATAACGACGACAGTGCCGCCGCCGCGGTCGCCGCCTTGGTCTGCGCTCCCGAAGCAGACAAACTGTTCCGCGACTTCTACGGCGAATGGCCACTGCCCGACGTCACCGCCGAGCAGGCCCGCGGCCTGTTCGGCCCGCGCGCCCAGCCCGATCCCGCCAAGCCCCGCGGCACGGTGGTACTCGTCCCCGGCCTGTGCGGCAGCCAGCTGCTGGTGGACCAGAGTGAAGTCTGGGCCAGCATCCTGTCCCTGGCCGGCGGCGCCTTCAGCCGCAGGCTGCGCATCGACAACGATGTGCAACCAGGCCAACCCCTCGCCGACACCTACGTGCCCCTCGCCAACAGCCTGCGCCAGCGCGGCTACAAGGTGGACATGTACGGCTACGACTGGCGCAAGCCGCTGGCCACCTCGGTGGACGGGCTCGCCAAACGGATCAAGGACGCCATCGCCGCCATGGCCCCCGAGCGCAAGCCCGTGCACATCGTCGTCCACTCCATGGGCGGCGTGCTGCTGCGCGCCACCTTCGCCGCCCATCCCGAGCTGTGGGACGCCTGGAACAACCACCCCGGCGACCCGCGGGTGCTGATGCTCGGTACGCCGAACCAGGGCTCCCACTCCATCACCCTGCTGCTCACCGGCCGCGACAGCTTCTTCCGCCAACTGGCCCTGCTGGACATTTCCCATTCCCAGGAAGAACTGCTCGAAACCGCCGGCCAGTTCCCCGGCGTCATGGAGCTGCTGCCCTGGGCTGCCAGCGGCGACGACCAGCACATCCGCGATGCAGCCACCTGGGATGCATTCAAGAAAGCCGATGCCCGGGCCAAATGGCCCTTGCCACCGGCTGCAGTACTGGGCCAGTCGGCCGCCGTATGGGAAGCCCTCGACAAGTCCGATCCGCTGCTCGCCAGCCCGCGCCTGGTGTACGTGGCGGGCCTGGCCGACCAGACCCCCGAGAAGACCGTCATCGACGCCGCCGGACGCTTCCAGATCCTTGCCACCCCGGAAGGCGACGGCCGCGTGCCCTGGTCCACCGGCATCCCCGACAGCTGCCGCAAGGGCGGCCGGGTGTATTACGTACGCAGCGTGCACGGCGACATGCCGAAGGCCACGGAAGCCCACGACGGCTACCTGGATCTGCTCGAGAAAGGCCGCAGCGACCGGCTGGCCACCCAGCCGCCGGTCTCCCGCGGCGCAGCCGCGCTGCAGCCCTGGCGCAGCGACGAAGCCGACGCGGTCCTCTACCCGAGCCGCGGCGAGCTGTTGGCCGCCGCCACCGGTGGCGCCATCCGCTCGGCCCGCAAGACAGCGCGAGGCAGCTACCGGACCGAAGTACGCGTCCTCCACGGCGATCTGATGTACGCCGAGTCGGCCGTGCTGGTCGGCCACACCTGGGGCGCCAACGCCCTCGAGTTCGCCGAAAAGCTCCTCGACCAGGCCCTCGGGGGACGCATGCAGAAGCGGCTCGATGCCGGCCTCCACGCTGGCGCCCTGGGCACCTTCTCGATCTACCGCAAGCGCCCGAACGAACGCTTCGCCAAGGGCGCCATCGTCATCGGCATCGGGCGCATCGGCCAGTTGTCGGCCGGCGAGCTCGCCCAGTCGGTGGCCAAAGCGGTCGCCACCTACGCCACCGAAGAGCTGGAAGCCGAGGAGCTGAAGGATTCCGCCGACCGGCAACAGCCCCTCAGCGTCGGCATCAGCGCCCTGCTGATCGGCGCCGGCATCGGCGAGCTGAGCCTCGCCGACTCGGTGGCCGCCACCCTGCGCGGCCACCGGGATGCCCGCCAGCGCCTGGAACGGGCCGGGCTGGCCGGCAAGCTGCGTCTCGACCGCCTGGATTTCATCGAAGTGCTGGAAGACCGCGCCATCAACGCGCTGCGCGCCGCCCAGGATTCGGTCAGCGTGGATCGCGCCCTGGCCCGCTCCTTCTTCGTGGATGCGGCAATCCGCCCCCACAAGGGCGGGCTCCGGCGCGCCAGCAGCGCTGTGGACGAGGGCAACTGGCAGCGCATCGCCATCAGCGCGGTGGGCAGCACCGACGACGGCGCGCCGCGCCTGATGTTCGACGTCTACGGCGAACTGGCCCGGGCCGAACGGACCTACAACGCGGTGCCCTTCAAGGACATCGAACGCTTCACCCAGAGCCTGATCGGCACCACCACCGATCAGGAACAGGTCGGCCGAGCCCTGTTCGAACTGCTGATCCCCAACTGGCTGAAGGACCTGGCCCCCGACCGCCGGCGCGTCCAGCTCATCGTGGACAAGACCGCCGCCGCCTACCCGTGGGAACTGCTGCGCGACCGGGCCACCGAGCACGACAGCGACAGCGGCCAGCCCCTGTCGGTGCGCAGCGGCCTGATCCGCCAGTTGTCCACCGGCCAGTTCAGCCTCAATGTCCGCCGCACGACCGAGTTCAAGG
Source organism: Zoogloea sp. LCSB751 (assembly GCF_002028455.1). GTDB lineage: Bacteria > Pseudomonadota > Gammaproteobacteria > Burkholderiales > Rhodocyclaceae > Zoogloea. The sequence goes on from NZ_MWUM01000015.1 coordinate 45,723, forward strand.
CGCTGGTTGTCGGCAACCCGGAGCTCGGCGCCTGGCACCGCTTCCTGCCCTCCCTGACCGGCGCCGAGCAGGAAGCCCAAAGCGTATGCGGCCTGCTCGACGGTTCCGGCATCGAGACCAGCCTGCACATCCAAGACGAAGCCCGGCAGATCCTCCTCGACCTGTTCAGCGGTGAGTGGCGCATGCTGCACCTGTCGGGCCACGGCGTGTACCAGCAGGACATCCCCGCCACCGACGGACTCCCCGCTGCCAGCAAAGCCACCGGCATGGTGATCGGCGGCGGCGATCTGCTCACGCCGGCTCACATCGCGCAGATGCGGGCCGTTCCCGACTTCGTCTTCATCAACTGCTGCAGCCTCGGCCGCATCGAGGAGAGGGCGAGCGGCGCCCCGTCGTCCGCCCGCCCCGGCAGCCCGGGGCTGGCCGCCAACCTGGCGACCCAGCTCATCGAAATCGGCGTGCGCTGCGTCGTCGCCGCCGGCTGGGAGGTGCTGGACGACGCGGCTCAGCTGTTCGCCGAGACCTTCTACGAACACTTCCTGGACGGCACCAACTTCGGTGATTCGGTGCTGGCCGCCCGCGGCGCCACCTTTGACGCCTACGGCAGCTCCAACACCTGGGGTGCCTATCAGTGCTACGGCGATCCGGGCTTCGTGCTGCCGCGCCCGGTCCGCGGCGTCAAGCCGAAGACCAAAACCGCCCCCCGCTACGACCACTATCTGGCCGCCTCGGAAGTCCTGTGCGAGCTGGAGCGCCTCACCCAGCGTGCCAGCCACGCCCTCGATCTGGACAAGGATGCCGCAGCCTACGCCGAGCGCCACGCCAAGGCCCTGCAGGCCCTGTGCGAACGCCAAGGCTGGATCAAGCAGGGCAAGATCCTGGAGGCCTTCGGCGCCCTCAAGGCCGAATACAACCGCCACGACGAGGCCATCGACTTCTACCGGCGCGCCCTCGCCGCCACCGACGCCAGCACGTCGCGCAAGGCCGAGGAGCAGCTCGCCAACATGCTGACCCGACGGGCAAAAGTTCTGGCCGATGACAAGCAGACCGCCGCTGCCCTGTCCCTCCTCGACGAGGCGGCTGCCATCCTTGCCGTCGACAGCCGCTATCGCCCCGCCAGCGCCGAACGGCTCAGTCTGCAGGCCGCGGCAGACAAGCGCCGCTTGGCCTGCCAGCTGCAAATTGACGACAAGGCCGCCGCCATCAAGGCACTCGAAAGCATGCAGGACGCCTACAAGCGCGCCACCGCGCAGGCGCGCCAGGAAGGCTGCGACGTCCACTACCCGGCCCTCAACGCCGCCAACGACAGCGCCCTGCTCGGACTCACCGCCGGCTTTCCGGACGGGGAGCCAGCCGCCACGCGGACCCTGCTCAAGTCGCTGCGCGAACAGCCCGCTGCCCCCACCAAGGACTTCTGGGCGCGAGCCAGTCAGGTCGACCTGCAACTGGCCGATGGATTGCTCGAACTTGCCGCTGGCGGGCGCAGCGGCGCCAAACGGCTCGGCGAAGCCAAGACCGCCTACGCCGCACTGGTCAGCAGCGGTGCCACACCGCGGGAACGGGAATCCGTCGCCTCCACCATCGACATCCTGCTGCAAACCCTGCAGAAGCTCGATGCGGCGGCCGGGCGGGAGCAGGCCGTGACGGACGCCATCGCCGTGCTGGGCGAGATCCAGGCCGCGCTATCCACCTGAATTCTCATCATGGCGGGCGCCCAGCGTCCGGCACCCGCCCGTCCTAAGATCAATTTTGAATAAGGTTTGAAGAATAAGATTTCAAGAAAATAATCGTTCTGCTTGGATATGCGCATTTGGCAAACTTTCTGCTTCAAATTGCACAGAAAGTTCGCCATGAAAGTTCGTTTTGCCCTCAAGACTGTCATCGCAGCCATCGCGCTCGCCGGAACCGTGGGCGCGGCCTTCGCTGAACAGCTCAAGGTCGGCTATCTGCCGGCCACCGGGCACGCCAAATTCTTCGTCGCCAAGGAGCAAGGCCTGTTCGCCAAGGAAGGGCTGGATGTCGAACTGGCCGAGTTTCAGAATTCCGCCGACGGCCTCAACGCCATCATCGCAGGCAAGCTGGACACCGGGGCCTTTGGCACCACCGGGCCGATTGCCCACCTGTCGAAAGGCACCAAGCTCAAGATCATCGGTGGCGTCATGGGTGGCGACGCAGCCCTCGTCGCCAGCGCGGCCAATGCCGGCAAGATCAAGGGGATCGCCGACCTGAAGGGCAAGAAGGTCGCAACGGTCCGCATGGCGTCCGGCGACGCAGTGCTCCGCGGCGCGCTGAAGGACAAGGGTCTCAACTGGAAGACCGACCTGCAGATCTTCGAACTGAAGAACCCGTCGGCGGTGATCGAAGCCGTCAAGTCCGGCCAGGTTGATGTCGGCCTCGTGTGGGGCCCGCACGACCTGCGTGCCGAAGACCAGGGGCTCAAAGTCGTCATCCATTCCACCGACCTGCAACGCGGCCATCCTTGCTGCCGCCTGGTGATCACCGAGGCCAGCGCGAAGAACCCGGCCACCTGGGAGAAATTCCTGCGCGCCATGCTGAAGGCCGAGCGCTTCGCGGCGGAGAACAAGAAGGAGACGATCGAGTCGATCGCCAAGTACGTCAAGCTCGACCAGCAACTGCTGTGGCGTGGCTATTACTCCGAGTATCTCGATCAGTCCACCGATCCGGATGCCAAGGGCGTCAAGCACTTTGCCGAGGTCATGACAAACAGTGAGTTCATCACCAAGGCGCCGGATCTCTCCGCCGGCATCGATGCCAGCCTGTATGAAAAGGTTCTCAACCAGCTCGTCAAGGAGAACCCCAACGACGCCTACTGGAAGAAACTGCAGAAAGACTTCAAGCGGAAGAATGCCTGATGGCTGCTGAGTTAAGGCTGGAAGGCGTCGACTTTTCCTACGAGGATGCGACGCCGATCCTCGAAAAAATCGACCTCGCTGTCCCGGCGGGGCAGTTCGTCTGCCTGCTGGGCTCCAGCGGCTCCGGCAAATCCACGCTCTTGCGGCTACTGGCCGGGCTGCAGTTTCCCCGCCACGGCCGGCTGAGCTGGAACGGCCAGCCCATCACCGGCCCGAGCCTCGAGCGCGGCGTCGTGTTTCAGGACTACGCTCTGTTTCCGTGGATGTCGGTGGTGGACAACATCGCTATCGCCATCGGCAAGGCTCAGCCCAAGGCCCGCAAAGCCGAGCGGCGGGAACAGGCCGAAGCGTGCCTCGTGAAGGTCGGGCTGGAGAACGCCATCGGACAGTATCCCTTCGAGCTGTCCGGCGGCATGCGCCAGCGCGCCGCCATTGCCCGCGCACTGGCCTTGTGCTCGCCGGTGCTGCTGATGGACGAGCCCTTCGGGGCACTCGATCCCACCAATCGGGCCCGCCTGCAGGATCTGTTGCTCGAAATCTGGGAAACGGAGGTGCCGCGGAAAACCATCGTCTTCGTCACCCACGACATCGACGAGGCGCTCTACCTCGGCGACCGCATCGTCGTTCTCGGCTCCACGCCCGGCCGCTTGATTGCCGATCTGCCAGTCGGCTTTCCGCGCCACCGCGAGCGGCGAGCCCTGTTCGACAGCGCGGAGTTCCACGCCCTGCGCGAATCCATTGCCGAGACCCTCGCCGCAGACACGCTGCGCCAGCTGGTCGCCGCCTAAAGGAATCAACACATGTCAGAAACGCTCACCGCCCCGCCGCGGGGGACGCCTGTTGCCGGCGTTCCCGGTGATCGGCAGCCCAAACGCACGGCATCCGCGCCACACCAGGCCGCATCCGTTTCGTCCGCGCTGCTGGCCATCCTGCAAGGCTCCATCGTGTGGATCGTCCTGCTGGCCCTGTGGTTTGTCGCCGCCAAGTACTTCCCGCTCGGCGACAACCCCTTGATTCCCAGCCCTCAGCGTACCGCCCTGGCGCTGCAGGAGTCTCTTCCAGAGTTGTGGGAAGGCACGCTGTCGTCCTTCTCGATCCTGATCCCCGGCCTGCTGCTTGCCACCTTGCTGGGCATCGTTTCCGGCATTTACGTCGGCTCGTCCCCGCTCCTGCAGCGGATCTTCTTTCCGTTCGCACGTGTTGCCGCACCGGTGCCGCCGACCGTCTATGTACCCTACGCGATTGCCGTGCTGCCCACCTTCAAGCTGTCGGCGATCTTCGTGGTGTTCATCGGAGCCTTTTGGCCGATTTTCCAGAACACGGCCGCCGGCGCCCACGCGCTCGAAAGCCGTTATCGGGACAACGCCAGGATCCTTGGCTTGAACAGCCACGAGTTCCACTGGAAGGTCGTCTTCCCCGCGGCGCTGCCGCATATCTTCTCCGGCATGGCCGTGGGCTTGGGATTCGCTTTCATCCTGCTCACCGTCGCCGAGCTGTTCGGTGCCAACGCCGGCCTCGGACGCTTCGTCCAGTATTACGCCGACTTCGCCGACTACCCGAAGATGGTCGCCGGCATCCTCTACACCGGCGTCGTTACCTACCTCGCGATGAGCGGCCTCGAGGCCATCAAGCGCCGGGCGCTGTTCTGGCACCGCTGACTGGAGAACCCCATGAAATTCCACCTTCCCTCTTCGATGGCCGCCCTGCTCCTGGCCGGCCTGGCGGCAAGCGGCACGGCCAGCGCGGCCTTGTTCGAACGCTCCACCAACGACCTGCAAACAGAGGTCCGCTCCGCTGCCGCCAATGGGCGCCAACTCGCCGTTCTGCTGACCATGCCTGACTGCCCTGGCTGCCGGGAAATGGAGAAAAAAGTCTTTCACAACGCCGCGCTCGAGAAAACCTTCGCAGCGCAATTCGCCAGTGCCCGTGTGGACATCACCCAGGAAAGCAGCCTGATCGAACCATCCGGCAAGACATCGTCCCCCGCCCAGTGGGCCACCCGCCTGCACGCCGTCGGCACGCCGTCCTTTGTCTTTCTGGATAAACAAGGGCAGGTCTTGTATCGCTACACCGGCGCGCTCACCGCCAAGGATTTCCGCCAGCTGACCAAGTACGTCGCCGGTGGGCACTACGAACACCATCCGTTCCAGCCTTCCGCATCCGGGCGAGCCTCCCCCGCCGCGCAGACAAGCGAACTCCATACTGGATCGGCCCATCAACACTAACCGGATCAAGCAAATGTCACGCAACAAGATACTGTCGCTGGCCGAGGCCGTTAAACGCTACAGCTGGGACGGCATGCAATACGCCAGTGGCGCAGCCCTGCCGGTCGGTTCCGACGCCGTCGTCTTCGGGCGGGAACTGCTGCGCCAACAGCGCCGCAATCTGCACGCACTGTTTCACTGCAATACGCAGCAATTGAACCTGCTAGCGGCCGCCGGTGCGGTCGATAAGGCTGAATGCGGCTTCTCAGGCCTGGAAGTATTCGGGTTCGCCAATGGCCTGCGCCGCGCCGTGGAATCCGGGCAACTGGCGCTGGAAGACTACTCCAACCTGTCGTTCAACCTGCGCCTGCTGGCCGGCGCGATGAACTGGCCCTTTGCCCCGGCGACGGTCAATATTGGCTCAGACATTCAGTGGCGCAGCGCCTTCGCGCCCGACGAACAACCCGCAAAGCACAAGATCCCCACCGTCACCGATCCCTTCAGCGGTCGTGAAGTGGGCGCTCTCAGCCCCCTGCAGCCGGACGTGGCCGCCATCCATGTCTCGCTGGCCGACCCACTCGGCAACGCCATCATGCTCGGGACCGAATGGAGCCGTTTCGAACTGTCCCGTGCCGCCAAGAAGGTCGTGCTGATCGCCGATGCCATCGTCGATACCGCTTGCATGCGCCAGTTCCCGAACCTGGTCCGCATTCCCGACATCATCGTCGAGGCGGTTGTTTACTGGCCGCTCGCCGCCTGGCCGCAATCCTCGCCCGGCTTCTACGACGTGGACGAAGCGCACATGAAGGCAATGAACAAGGCCCTGGCAAGTGCCGAAGGCACCGCCGAGTACATCAGCCGCTACGTCGAGGGCTACAGCGATATCGACAGCTACCTCGACATGATCGGCCGCGACACCGTCGAGCAGCTGTCGCAAACCGAAACCGCCTTCCTGCTCGATCCATTCCGCAAGTGGATCATGACCCCGGACGAAATCGCCGCCCTCAGCGCAGGAGAGAACTCATGAGCGCCAGCCTCGACTACACCCGCCAGGAGATGATGGCCATCGCCACCGGCCGCGAACTCCGTAACGACGATCTGGCCATTTTCGGGGTCGGCCTGTCGATGCTTGCCGGCTACTTTGCCCAGGCCTGCCACGCCCCCAACATCCGCACCATGACCGAAGGCGGCGTCTACGGCGCCACGCCCGTCGGCGGTCTGCCGTGGGGCATCGAATGCAACCGGATCTCGTCCAACGCGACCAGCTTCACCAACGCCATCGATGCCCTCGGCTTTCTCGTCGCATCGGGCCGCTGTGACGTGGGTATCATCGGCGCCGCACAGGTGGACAAGTTCGGCAACGTCAACACCACCGGCATCTGGGACGGCGACGGCACCATCGGTGACACCTACCGCCTGCCCAAAACCCGCCTGACGGGTGCAGGCGGCGCCAATGACATTGCCTGCGGCGCCGGCCGGGTGATCATCATGGTCACTCACGAAGCCAAGCGTTTTGCCGACAAGGTGAGCTACATCAGCTCCCCCGGCTACCTCGATGGCGGCAACGCACGGGAACGTTACGGCTTCGTCGGCGGTGGCCCGTCCGCCATCGTCACGACCCTCGGCATCATGAGGCCGGATCCCCAAACGAAGGAATTCGTCCTCGACGCCTGGTATCCCTTCTCCAGTATCGAAGAAATCCGCGCCAACACCGGCTGGGACCTTAAAGTGTCGCCCACCGCCCACGTCGTGCCCGAGCCCACCGCCAAGGAACTCGCCGCACTGCGCCGGGTGGACGAAACCGGCATGCTCCGCAAGAAATAAGGATCGAGAAAAACATGACTGAAAAGACTCTGCTCAGCGTCGATGACGCCGACACCGGCGTCCGCACGCTGACCCTCAACCGCCCCCAGGCCCGCAACAGCCTGTCCCAGCCCGCCATCCGCGAACTGCTCGCGGCCTTCCAGGAGATCGCCCGCGACGACCGCGTGCGCGTCGTCATCCTGGCTGGCGCCGGCCCGGCCTTCTGCGCCGGCCACGACCTCAAGGAGATGCGCGCCGCCGACTATGCGCCGGATTACGCCGAGGGTCTGTTTGCCGACTGCGCCGAGCTGATGCAGGCCATCGTCAATCTGCCCAAGCCGGTCATCGCCCGCGTGCATGGCATCGCCACCGCCGCCGGCTGTCAGCTGGTGGCCAGCTGCGACCTCGCAGTGGCCACCGACGATGCCCGCTTTGCGACACCCGGTGTCAATATCGGCCTCTTCTGTTCGACGCCGATGGTGGCCCTGTCACGCAACGTGGCCCCCAAGCACGCCATGCAGATGCTCCTCACCGGCGACATGATCGACGCGGCGACGGCGCTGCGCTTCGGCCTCGTCAACGAACTGGTGCCGGCCGCCGAGCTGGAAAGCCGGACCCTCGCGCTGGCCCGGCAGATCGCCTCCAAGTCGCCGCTGACCCTGGCCATCGGCAAGGAAGCCTTCTACCGCCAGGCGGCCCTGCCCCTCGATGAGGCTTATGCCTACACCCGGCAGGTGATGGTGGGCAACCTGCAGGCCCTCGACGCCCGCGAAGGCATCGACGCCTTCATCGACAAGCGCACACCGACCTGGTGCGGCCGCTGACGCGGGAGGACACAGCATGAGCGACATCAACACCCTGCGCCGGGTCCTTCGGGAGTCCAAGACCATTGCCGTCGTCGGCCTGTCGGCCGACTGGTTCCGGCCGTCCTACTTTGCCGCCAAGTACATGCAGGAGCATGGCTACAAGGTGATCCCGGTCAACCCGAAGTACCCCGAAATCCTCGGCGAGAAGTGCTACCCGGATCTGGCCTCCATCCCCGAGCCGGTGGACATCGTGGACGTGTTCCGCAAACCCGCCGACGCCCTGCCGATCGCCGAACAGGCCATCGCGATTGGCGCCAAGACCCTGTGGCTGCAGATCGGCGTGATCAACGAAGCGGCCCGGCAGAAGGCGGAGGACGCCGGCCTCACGGTCGTGATGGACCGCTGCGTCAAGATCGAATATGCGCGCCTTTTTGGCGGACTCAACTGGTTCGGCGTGAACACCAAGGTCATTTCCGCCCGCCGTCCACTCTGCCTCCCCTGATCCAGGATCACTGAACATGGCTGACCGTAATTACGGCTTCGACACCCTGTGCCTGCACGCAGGCCAAATCCCCGACGCGGCAACCGGCAGCCGCGCCGTCCCGATCTACCAGACCTCGTCCTACGTCTTCGACAGCCCCGAGCAGGCCGCCAGCCTGTTCAACCTGCAGACCTTCGGCAACGTCTATTCACGGCTCTCCAACCCCACCGTCGCGGTGTTCGAGGAGCGCATCGCGGCCCTCGAGAACGGCCGTGCGGCCGTCGCCACCGGCAGCGGCATGGCGGCCCAGATGATCGCCCTGCTCAACATCTGCGAAGCCGGCGACGAGATTGTGGCCGCCCGCACCCTGTACGGGGGTACCTACACCCAGCTCGACGTCAATTTCCGCAAGCTGGGCATCAACACGGTCTTTGTCGACGCCGACGACCCGGAGAGCTTTGCCCGGGCGATCACGCCGAAAACCAAGGCCCTCTACGCCGAAACCCTCGGCAATCCATCGCTCAACGTGCTCGACATCGAGGCGGTGGCCAAGGTTGCCAACGCCGCCGGCCTGCCGCTCTTCATCGACAACACCTTCGCCAGCCCTTACCTGTGCCGGCCTTTCGAGTGGGGTGCCGCGATCAGTGTCCATTCGGCGACCAAGTTCATCGGCGGCCACGGCACGACCATGGGCGGCGTCATCGTCGAGTCCGGTAAATTTCCGTGGGACAACGGCAAGTTCGCGACCATGACCGATCCCTCGCCGGGCTATCACGGCGTGCGCTTCTACGAAACCTTCGGCGATTTCGGCTTCACGATGAAGTGCCGCATGGAAGGGATGCGTACCTTCGGGCCGGTCCTGTCCCCCTTCAGCGCCTTCCAGTTGCTGCAGGGCATCGAGACGCTGCCGCTGCGCATGGACCGCCACTGTTCGAACGCCCTGGCCGTGGCGCGCTTCCTGGAGGCTCACCCGAAGGTCGAATGGGTCAATTACCCGGGGCTGGAGAGCAGCCGCTACCACGCCCTCGCCAGGAAATACCTGCCCAAGGGCGCCGGTGCGGTGCTCACCTTCGGCATCAAGGGCGGCGCGGCGGCGGGGCAGAAGTTCATCAACGCCGTGGAGTTCCTCTCCCACCTGGCCAACATCGGCGATGCCAAATCCCTGGTCATCCACCCGGCGTCGACGACCCACCGTCAACTGTCGGAAGAGCAGCAGGTTGCCGCCGGCGTACCGCCGGACCTGATCCGTCTTTCGGTCGGCCTGGAAACCCTGGACGACATTCTTTGGGACATCGACCAGGCCCTGGCCAAGAGCTGACAGCCCGGCTCCAGATCAGCGGCGTCAGAAGAGTCTGTGCACCGACCGGTGGTCGCCCCTGGGGCGGCCTCCGGCTCCCTGTATAATCGCGGCCTTTCCGTCTTACCGCACCGCATCATGTCCGCCACCCAGGAAATCGCCCGCCGTCGCACCTTCGCGATCATTTCCCACCCCGACGCGGGTAAAACCACGCTGACCGAAAAGCTGCTCTGGTTCGGCGGCGCCATCCAGGTGGCCGGCGAAATCCGCGCCCGCAAGGCTGCGCGCCACGCCACCTCAGACTGGATGGAGCTGGAAAAGCAGCGCGGCATCTCGGTCACCTCGTCGGTGATGCAGTTCCCCTACCGCGACTGCGTCATCAACCTGCTCGACACCCCGGGCCACGAAGACTTCTCCGAAGACACCTACCGCACCCTCACCGCGGTGGACTCGGCGGTGATGGTCATCGACTCGGTGAACGGCGTCGAAGCCCAGACCATCAAGCTGCTCAACGTGTGCCGCCTGCGCGACACGCCCATCGTCACCTTCATCAACAAGCTCGACCGGGAAGGCCGCGAACCCATCGACCTGCTCGACGAGATCGAGTCGGTGCTGGGCATGCAGTGCGCCCCGATGACCTGGCCGATCGGCATGGGCAAGCGCTTCCGCGGCGTGTATCACCTGTACAACGACACCATCCAGTTCTTCGACCCCAAGGCCGAAAAAGGCACCTCGGAAATCATCCAGGGCCTCGACAACCCGCGCCTCGACGAAGTGATCGGCGACCAGGCCGACGAGCTGCGCATGGACATCGAACTGGTCCGCGGCGCCTCCCACACCTTCGACCGCGAAGCCTATCTGGGCGGCAAGCAGTGCCCGGTGTTCTTCGGCTCGGCGGTGAACAACTTCGGCGTGCAGAGCCTGCTCGACGCCGTGGTGGATCTGTCCCCCGCCCCGCTGGCGCGCCCGGCCAAGACCCGCCAGGTGGCGCCCGACGAGGAGAAGTTCTCCGGCTTCGTCTTCAAGATCCAGGCCAACATGGACCCGAAGCACCGCGACCGCATCGCCTTCATCCGCGTCTGCGCCGGCCGCTTCGAACGTGGCGGCAAGCTCAAGCAGGTCTCCACCGGCAAGAGCCTGGCCATCAACAACGCCATCACCTTCATGGCGCAAGACCGCAACACCACCGACGAAGCCTGGGCCGGCGACATCATCGGCATCCCCAACCACGGCACCATCCACCTCGGCGACACCTTCACCGAGGGCGAGGACCTGCAGTTCACCGGCATCCCCAGCTTCGCGCCGGAATACTTCCGCCGCGCCCAGATCAAGAACCCGCTGAAGATGAAGCAGCTGCAGAAGGGCCTCGAACAGCTCGCCCAGGAAGGCGCCACCCAGCTGTTCCGCCCGACCACCACCAACGAACTGATCCTCGGCGCCGTCGGCACCCTGCAGTTCGACGTGGTCGCCCACCGGCTGGAGTTCGAATACGGCGTGGATGTGATGTTCGAATCCTGCAGCTACGCCACCGCCCGCTGGCTGCGCGGCTCCGACACCGACCTCAAGGCCCTCGCCGACAAGTCCCCCGCCAACATGGCGCTGGACGGCAACGGCGACTACGTCTATCTCGCCCCCAACCGGGTCAACCTGCAAATGGCCCAGGAACGCTTCCCCAACATCAAGTTCCTGGAGACGCGGGAAATCTACTGACCCTCCCTCCGCCGCCATTGTTGTTCTGTGAGGGCGAATGAATTCGCCCTCACAAGCCCCTCCGATTCGCCATTGGCATGCTCATTGCACTGGCATCGAGCATCTGCAATCGGAGGCGCATCATGCTCATCCAGCCCACCTCACGCCCTGCGTTTGCAGCAGAAATGCTGCGGACGACGTCGCTCCGGCAAACCCCGGCCGTTTCTTCGGCAAATACTGCCGATACCGTCCGCATTTCCCAGGCCGCACGGGACGCGCTTGCCGCCTCGGCCTCTTCCACGGCCAGCGATGACGATGGAGGCGTCGCAGCCCGGCTGGCGGAGATCAGGGCCCGCGGCCCGATCAACCGTTCCTCGGAAGATCAGGAATACCTGCTCACCAACGACAAGCGGCTGGCCGGGATCGTCGCCCAAGGCAAATCGCCCGACGAGCTGACCGCAGACGATCTCGATTACATGCAAAAGGCCACCGGGTTCGTCAACACCATGGCGAATCTCAGCCCGGCCGAAAAGGCGCTGTACGACAAGGCCGTGGCAAGCGGCAACAAGGCTGCCGCCGCCGGCATCGGCCAGATCGCCATGACCCGGATGATGGGGCACACGGCAGGCGGCGCCGGCGGCACCACCTACGATCCGCTCAACACGGCCATCACGGCGGCCAACATCGAGAAATACTTCAGCCACAGCATCGTCGACCCCAGCGGCAAGGCCACCTCCAACTTTCAGGCCTTGATCCGGTTCCTGCAAGCCAATCCAGCAGCCTGACGCCAGACGGTTGCGACCGCGATGCCCAGCCCCAAGCCGAGCCGCTCCGCACACGTCCTCCACGCCATCCGACACGCCCCGAAACCGATCCGACAGCCCCTGAGCCCGTCCGGGACAGACCGCCCCTATCCCGCCGATACTCCCGCCCTGTCCGAAAGCGTCTCGCGAGGAGCTCAAAGCTGCTCGCGAGGCCCACCGGGATAGGGACCGACTGTCCGGGCGCTCCTCGCGAGCAGCTCCGAGACAGCCCCGCCCTATCCCCCGCACCCAAGCGAGGGCTTCTGATATCGGACGGACCACCTCGGCGGGGGTCGCGAGGTCCTCCGGGATAGTCGGGAGTACCTCCAGGATGGTCGCGAGGCCATGCGACGGAGGGGCAATCACTTCAACCGGTATGGACGGGGGACTTGCAATCCATTCAGCATCAAAAGTACAGTCACCCAGCATTTAATCTGAGACAACAACCCGAAGTGGCGCAGCTTTGAGCCCTTGCCTCATCTGGCCCTCCCCGGGACTACACGTCAAGGCACAACGAAAACGCATGGGCATCATTACCAGAGAGGCACACGAAAGCGACGTTCCTGCAATCGCGGAACTCTTCGACCTGTATCGCCAGTTCTATGAACAACCGCCCAACATCACGCTCGCTCAGGCGTTCATCGCCGAGCGCCTCGCCAAGTCCGAGTCCGTGATCCTCGTCGCCGAAAGCGACGCGTCAGAGTTGGCGGGCTTTTGCCAGCTCTACCCGACTTTCTGCTCCGTGGAGGCGCAGCCCATCTATGCACTCTACGATCTCTTCGTGCGGCCATCCTCACGGAAGACCAGCGTGGGCCGCCTGCTCCTCCAGGCCGCCGAAGCCAAGGCGGCACAAGCAGGCAAGGCTCGCATGGACCTCACGACCGCGCGGACAAACAAACCCGCCCAGGCGCTCTACGAATCACTGGGTTGGATCCGTGATGAAGTCTTCTTCGCCTACAACCGGCGGGTTACGAAAGCACGCAACGAAAAGGAAAGAACATGCCGTCCATCGGAATAGGACTTCAACCCTGTTCTTTGCTGCTCACGCCGTGCGCATGGGCAGGCGGGCCGGAAATGTGCGGCTGCAGAGTTGATCCATGAAAAGACGGCAACCGCCTCTCGAAGCCGTCGGTCTGCCCGACCGTCTGCTCGCGGCGGTCCTCGCCCCCCTGTTCTTCAATATCTCCGTTCTTATCGTGATGCTCGTCATCTTCCGGCACAGCCCCAGACTGCCAAGGTTTCTCCTTGCAGGAGCAGACATTCCCGCGAGCCTGTTCGTCATGGGCCTGGCGCCGGCCCTGACGGGCTTCCTCGCCGGAACGGACCGGATGGTCAAGCTGCTCGGGCACTGCTTCTACACGCACCTCGAGAACGAGCAGAACATCGTCGTGACGCTCGTCATCTGGCTGGTGTTGCTCGGGTCTGCCTACGCCGTGTCGCAGTTGGTCTGATTGCCCAAGCCGTACTCATCCCCTGCACCAGACACCATGCCGACCATCATTTCCCACGCCGCAATTCCCCTCGCCATCGGCATCGGGCTCGGTCGCGGCAGGACTCCTTCCCGACTCCTGCTGGCCGGCGTAGTCGCTGCGATCGCCCCCGACCTGGACGTCGTCGCCTTCAAGCTCGGCATCGCTTATGCCGATGCATTCGGGCATCGCGGCGCAAGCCATTCGTTGATGTTCGCGCTGCTTATGGCGGTCGGCGCATCAGCCGCTGCGCCTCTGCTGCGCACGTCGAGGCTCACGTCCTTCCTGTTCGTACTGGCCGCTGCCGCATCCCATCCGCTCCTGGACATGCTCACCAATGGGGGCCTCGGCGTGGCGCTGTTCTGGCCGGTTTCGGATCTTCGATACTTCGCGCCGTGGCAGGTCATCGAGGTCTCACCCCTGTCCTTGCGGCGGGTGTTCAGCGCACAGGGGCTGGCGGTCATGCGCTCGGAACTCGCCTGGGTGTGGGCGCCGTGCGCGGTGGCGGCGGCCATCGGTGTGCTGATCCGTTGTCCCAATCCATCTGCCGGTCGAGGAAATCGCGCCTGAACGTTGCGTGACGCATCTTCGGGCGGCCATAAATAAAAACGGCACGGAGCCCCCAAGCATCCGTGCCGTTTTTCCATCCATGGCACCGCTTGCGCGGCGCCGTGGACTTGGACAATTACTTGCCGTTGTGCAGCTTGAAGACCCACACGGAACCGCCCTGTTCGAGGAAGTTCACGCGACGGGCCACGTCGCCGCCCCACAGGGGAACCGCACCGCCCCAGCCGGACACGACGGCCACGTACTGTTCGCCGCCTTCTTCCCAGGTGACCGGGGGAGCGACCACGCCGGAGCCGGTCTGGAAGGACCAGACTTCCTTGCCGGTCTTGGCATCCAGCGCCTTCAGGTAGCCTTCCGGGGTACCGTAGAAGCTCAGGTTGCCGGCGGTGGTCAGCACGCCGCCCCACAGCGGAGCGAAGTTCTTGTTCTCCCACACGATCTTGCCGGCGACCGGATCGACCGCGCGCAGCGCGCCGATGTAGTCGTCATGCAGGGCCTTGATGGTGAAGCCAGCGCCCAGGTAGGCCGCGCCGCGCTTGTAGGAGACAGGCTCGTTCCAGATGTCCATGCCCCACTCGTTGGCCGGCACGTAGAACAGGCCGGTCTTCGGGTTGTAGGCCATCTGCATCTGGTTCTTGCCGCCCAGGAAGGACGGAGCCGCGAACACGGTCTTGCCCTTCTTGCCGTCTTCGCCGGCCGCCGGGTTGCCCGGGCGGTTGTCGTCGTTGTAGATCGGACGACCGGTGGCCAGGTCGATGCCCTTGGCCCAGGTGATGTCCTTGACGAACGGGAAGGCGTTGATCAGCTTGCCGTTGGTACGGTCGATGACGAAGAAGAAGCCGTTACGGTCGGCCTTGCCGCCCGCCTTGATGATCTTGCCGGTCTTCGGATCCTTGTAGTCGAAGGACACGAATTCGTTCACACCGTCGAAGTCCCAGCCGTCATGCGGGGTGGTCTGGTAGTGCCAGACGATCTTGCCGGTATCTGGGTTGATGGCGACGGTGGCGGACGAGAACAGGTTGTCGCCGGGGCGCAGGTGGCTGTTCCACGGGGACGGGTTGCCGGTGCCCACGAAGATCAGGTTGGTTTCGGGGTCGTAGGTGGCACCGTTCCAGGTGGCGGCGCCGCCGGTCTTCCACAGGTCGCCGGTCCAGGTGGCGTTGAGGGTGCCGGAGATGCCGTTCTCGGTCTTCTGGCCGTTTTCCCACTTGTAGCCCATGTGGCCTTCGACGGTCGGGCGGATCCAGATCAGCTTGCCGGTCTTGGCATCGCGGGCTTCCAGACGGCCTTCGACGCCAAATTCGCCACCGGACACGCCGGTCACGACCATGCCCTTGACGATCAGCGGCGCGGCGGAAGCGGAGTAGCCGGCGGCGTAGTCGTCGATCTTCTCCTTCCACACGACCTTGCCGGTGTCCTTGTTCAGGGCCACGAGCTGGGCGTCGAGGGTCGCGAAGATGACCAGGTTGTCGTACAGCGCGGCGCCGCGGTTGATCACGTCACAGCAGGGCATGATGCCTTCGGGCAGGCGGTGCTCGTACTTCCACAGCTTCTTGCCGGTCTTGGCGTCCAGCGCAAAGATACGGCTGTAGGAAGCGGTCACGTACATCTTGCCGTCGAAGACGAGGGGCTGGGATTCCTGGCCGCGCTGCTTCTCACCACCAAAGGAGAAGGACCAAACGGGCACGAGGTTCTTGACGGTCTTGGTGTTGATCTTGTCCAGAGTGCTGTAGCGCTGGCCTTGCTGACCGAGGCCGAAATGGACGACGTCGCCGGTGGTCTTGGCATCGTTGGAGATGTCAGCGTCGGTGACTTCCTTGGCCTGGACGGAACCTGCAACCATCAGTGCCGCCGCGATCAGGGACAGCGCAAACGGTTTTTTCATTGTTTTGCTCCTTTGGATCATTGAGTGTCTCCTTTGAGAAGGTGCTGAAGCACGATCCGGGACGGCCACCTCCCGGCCCAACCGAAACGTGCTGCAGAGGCAAAAGCGCAAGAGCTGTGCCATTCCGTCCCGCCCGGGTCTCCATTTTTCCGGGTCGGGAAAAATTCCCGATACAAAACGGGCAGTTGGCGTCCGGGAAAACCCGCCGTCAAGACGCGACACCTGTCGCACCGTCTCATCCCGCCGATACATCTGCTTCATTCCACACCAAGTGCTCCAACTTGAAACAACCCGAAGCAGGACATGCTGCAGCGCATGAAAAACAGTCCTTCCTGCGGCGCATTCCACCACCCTGTGGGGGCGAATTCATTCGCCCTTCACCCGTTGATCAGCCTCCGCGGGCGAATGGATTCGCCCCCACGGCACTTTTCCTTCATTCAGGAAGCGCCCCACAGCCGGTGCCCCACAGCATGAACATAGAAGGCCACAGGCCGCGGCGAAAGCCCGCATTTGCTTGGCACAGCTCTTGCACCCACGCCTATACATAGAACAGAGCGTGCCGCCACGGGCGAGGCCGCCGGTCAGGAGACAAATTTGACAACGCATCGTATACGCGGCTTGGCGGCTCTGCTGCTCGCCAGCAGCCTCGCCGTTGGCGCCGTCCAGGCGGCCTCCGGCGACCGCCAGGCCGACCCCCTCGATTCGCCCCGCTGGGGCGACATGCGCAAGGAGTTCTTCCCGGCCAAGGCGCGGGTGGTCTTCGACAGCCGCGTGAAGGTCAGCGCACCGCTGACCGCCGAAAACGCCCTCAACGTGCCGGTCAGCGTGGATGCCGGCGCGCTGCCCGACGCCACCGAGGTGCTGGTCTTCGCCGACTTCAATCCGATCACCCGCATCGTCCGCTTCCGTCCGGAAGGCGCGCACCCTGGCCTCGGCTTCCGCATCAAGCTGCAGCAGTCCACGCCGGTCCGCGCCGCGGTCAAGACCCGCGACGGTGTCTGGCACGTGGGCGGCACCTGGGTGAATACCACCGGCGGCGGCTGTACCCTGCCCTCCGCCGGCAGCGCATCGCCGGAATGGCAGAAGCGCCTCGGCGAGGTCAGCAGCCGCGTGTGGGAGCGCAAGGAAGGCGGCGAACGCATCCGTCTGCGCATCATTCACCCGGAAGACACCGGCCTCGCCGCCGGCGTGCCGGCCTTCTACATTCAAGAACTGAAGCTCACCGACGAACAGGGTGCGCCGCTGCTGCACATCGAGGGCTTCGAGCCGCTGGCCGAGAACCCCGTCTTCTCGGTGGACATCCCCGCCGCCCGGACGGCCGCCGGCTACCGGGTCAGCGGCCGCGACAACAACGGCAATGCCATTTCGGCCGTGATCGAAAAATGAGCATCCTCAGCCGCGCCTCCCGTTCCGTCATCGCCCTGTTCACCCTCAGCTGGGCCCTGCTGCTCGCCGCCGCCGACATGGACTACGGCCTGCAGCCAGTGGCCATCGCCGACGGCACCTGGGTCCTCGTCGGGCGCAGCGAGGACTTCAGCACCGCCAACGGCGGCAACATCGTCAACACCGGCTTCATCGTCACCCCGGCCGGTGTGCTGGTCATCGACAGCGGCCCGTCGCGGGCCTACGGCGAACAGCTCAAGCGCGCGATCGCCCGCATCACCGACAGGCCGGTGACGCTGGTGGTGAACACCCACCATCATCCGGACCACTTCCTCGGCAACCAGGCCTTCGCACCGGAGACCCTGGCCGCCCTGCCCGGCACCATCAACGGCATCCACACCGAAGGCGGCGCATTCAACGACAACATGTACCGCCTCGCCGGCGACTGGATGGCCGGCACCGAGCCGGTCGCCCCGGCCAAACAACTGACGGCCGGCCCCCTTGATCTGGGCGGCCACCACCTCGAACTGATCGCCCTCGACGGCCACACCGGTGCCGACCTGGCGATCTTCGACCGGAGCACCGGCGTGCTGTTTGCCGGCGACTTGGTCTTCAACGACCGCGCTCCCACCACGCCCCACGCCAACCTGGCGGCCTGGCAGAAGGCCCTAGACCGCCTCGAAGGCCTCGGCTTCAAGCAGCTGGTGCCCGGCCACGGCCCGGTGGCCCGGGACACAGCACCGCTCCGCCAGACCCGCGCCTGGCTCAGCTGGCTCGACGCCAACCTGCGCCAGGCCGCCGAAGACGGCCTCGACATGACCGAAGTGCTGGCCATCCAGCCGCCCGCCGAATTCCGCCGCCTGGCGGTAGTCGAAGCGGAATACCGCCGCTCCGTGGGCCAACTCTATCCAGCCTACGAACAGCAGGCCCTGTCCCGCAGCGGGAGAAACGCCCGATGAGCACGCTGCCCTTGTTCCCCGCAACCGCGTGGCCCCGCCCCGCGGCACTGCCACGCCCGCTCAAGCTGGCCATTGGCCTGTCGGTCGGCCTGCACCTGGTGCTCCTCGCCCAGCGGGGCTGGACGCCGGAACATACCGCCGCTCTGCCGCAGCCGTTGCAGGTGATGTTGCGTACCCCGCAGCCCGTACCGGAAACACCGCCACCCGCACGCCCCGCAGTGGTCGTACCGGTCGAAACGCCGCCAGTACATCGGACGCCTCAAGCGGTGGCGGCTCAAGCGCCGAAACCGCTGCCCATCCTGACGCGCCCAGCCCACCCCGACGCACCACCGGCCCCTGTTGTCCGTGCGCCGGAGCCCATCGTCCAGGCCAGCACCCCCGCAGCGGCAGCCCCTGCGCTCATCGCCGACAGCACGCCGCGCACACCCGCACCGGCAGCAAGCCCGGCCCCGGTCGCTGCCCGCATGGATTCGATCCCCGCCATCGTGGCAGACGAGCCGCCCGACCCGGCGCTGCTCGAACGCTACGGACGCAGCCTGTCGTCCCTGTTCTCCCGCCACCAGCAGTACCCGCGCCTGGCCGCCATGCGCGGCTGGGAAGGTGAGGTCCAGCTGCGCATCACCATCGCCCGCAAGGGCAACATCGTCGCCACCCAGGTGATCCGCTCCAGCGGCTTCGAGGTGCTCGACCAGAATGCGGTGCAACTGGTCACCGGCACCGGTGCCCTGCCGCGCCCGCCGGAGGCCCTGCAGAACAAGGAAATCCAGATCGTCGTCCCGGTCCTGTTCAAGCTGGACAAGCCCACATGAACGTCTCTGCCTACCCGCTGGAGTCCGACGCAGCCACGGCCGTGGCTGCCGCCGACCAGACCCGCCGCCTGTCCCTGCGTCTGCGTGTCAGTCTGGTGCTCACCGGGCTGGCCGCCGCCTTCGTGCTGACCGGCGCAGCCCTGTGGATCCGCGACGCCCGCGTGGCCATCGCCGAGGAGATCACCGCCGCCAACCGCGTGGCAACCCAGTGGCTGACGGTCTCCGCGCAAGGCACTGCAGCCGGCGACCCGGCCTGGACCGAGGCCCGCCTGATCGCCCACCTGAACGCCGTCGGCCGCATCCGCGCCCATCAGCTGGAAGCCCGTGGAGCCGACGGCAAGCTGCTGTACCGCTCGCCCCCATCCGCCTACAAGGCCGGCCGCGATGCTCCCGGCTGGTTCTTCGACTGGCTGAAGCCCGAGCTCCCCGCCCTCAGCCTGCAGGCTGGCCAGCTGAGCCTGAGCCTGCAACCGGACGCCTCCCGCTCAGTGCTCGACCTGTGGGACGACCTCACCGCCGCAGCAACCCGTGCGCTGCTGGCGCTGGTCGGGCTGTTCGTCGGCTGTTGGTTCGCCATCGACCGCGCCCTCAAGCCCCTCGGCACCGTAATGGCCGCCCTCGAACGGACCGGCGACGGCAACTTCGACACCCGCCTGCCGGTGGATGGCCCCATCGAACTGGCCCACCTGGCCGAAGCCTTCAACGCCATGGCCCTGCGTCTCGACCGGGCGGTGGCGGAGAACGTCCGCCTGAGCCAGGAACAGGCCATGGCACGGACCATCACCGAAAGGCTGGAGGCCGACCGCAAGGCCATCGCCCGCGATCTCCACGACGAACTGGGCCAAAGCATCACCGCAGTCGCAGCGCTGGCCGGCGCCATCGTCCAGCGCACGACCGACAATCCCTCCATCCGCCAGAGTGCCGAGGTGATCCGCGACGTCACCTCGCGCATGCAGGGCGATGTACGCGCCCTGCTGACCCGCCTGCGCCCGCCCCGCAGTGGCCCGCAGGAAACCCTCGACGACGCGGTGCGCAGCTACCTGGCCGCCTGGAGCCAGCGCCACAGCGATATCGAACTCAGCGCCGAACTGTTTGCCGGCCCCAGCCCGCTGCCCGACGACGTAACCCTGACCGCCCTGCGGGTGGTGCAGGAATCGTGCACCAACATCGTCCGCCACGCCCTGGCCAGCAAGGCACGCATCCGCCTGCTGCGGGAGGGCGACGCGCTGACCGTCGAAGTCGGCGACAACGGCCGCGGCATCATGCCGGCCCCCGGCCAGGCCGGCTTCGGCCTCACCGGCATGCGCGAACGGGTCACCGAACTCGGCGGCAGCCTCGACATCTCCAGCCCGTCGGCGGGCGGCACGCGCATCCGCGCCCGCCTGCCGGTCACCCAGCCGGCCGCCCCGGCCGAGCACACATCCGCCCCCAGCACGGAGACCGCCGCATCATGAGCGCGAACCTCAGCCACCTCCGGATCATCCTCGCCGACGATCACGCCATCGTGCGCATGGGCTTCCGCCTGCTCCTCGAAGGGGTCGGCGCCCAGGTCATCGCCGAGGCCGACAGCGGCGAAGCCGCCCAGCAGCTGATGGCCACCCAGGATCCGGACGTGCTGGTGATGGATCTGTCGATGCCCGGCTGCGGCGGGCTTGCCGCACTGGAACGGATCATGGCCAGGAAGCCGCAGGCCCGGGTAGTGATCGCCTCCGCCCATGCCGACGCAATCACCGCCGAACGGGCACTCAAGCTCGGCGCCGCCGGCTACCTGTGCAAGCGCAGCCCACCGGACGAACTGCTGCGCGCCGTCGAGCTGGTTGCCGCCGGCCAGCGCTACATCGACCCCGAGATCGCCAGCGCGCTACGCCGTGCCGACCGCCCGGAACACCCGGCCGAGGCCCTCACCGACAAGGAATTCAACGTCTTCCTGCTGCTCGCCCAGGGCCGCTCGGTGGCCGAAGTGGCCAGCGACTTCCACCTCAGCCCCAACACCGTCGGCACCCACCTGTACCACATCAAGCAGAAACTCGGCGTGCAGAACATGGCCGAACTGGCCATGGCCGCCGTGCGCTCCGGTCTGATCCAGGTGTAGGCCCTTCCCTATCCCTCTTTCTTTTCCCTCAACCAGCGAGACCTCCATGACCTATCGCAGCAAGCTCCTCGTCGCCGCCCTTGCCGTTGCCGCCGCCGCGCCGGCCCTCGCCGCCCGCCCCGAACTGAAGGTAAAGGAACAAATCGATATCGCCGCGCCGCCGGCCAAGGTCTGGGAGACCATCAGCAGCTTCGACAACCTGGGCTGGCACCCGGCCGTCGGCAGCACCAGCCTCGACAAGGGCAAGAACAACACCAAGGGCGCGGTGCGCACCGTCACCACCAAGGACGGCGCCAAGCTGGTCGAGGAACTGGTCACCTACAAGGCCGCCGCCCACAGCTACACCTACCGCATCATCGACTCCCCGCTGCCGGTCAGCGGCTACGTGTCCACCCTGACCATCAAGCCGGCCAAGGGCGGCAGCCACGTGGAATGGTCGTCCACCTTCCGCCGCAAGGACGAGAAGCCGGCCGAAGGCGCCGACGACGCCGGCGCCCGCAAGGCCGTGAGCGGCATCTACACCAGCGGCCTCGACGCCCTCAAGAAGCAGCTCGAAGCCCACTGAGCGCCGCCATGCCCACGGGGATTGCGCGCCACCTGTTCTGCCGCATCCTCGCGGGCCTGTTCGCCCTCCTGCTCGCCGGGCTGGCCTGCCAGGCCACTGCCGGCGAACTGAACCACGCCGACATCGCCCGCCGTTTTCCGCCGCCGCTGCACGTGGGGGAGAAGCTGCGCGACATCCCGGCCTGGCCGATCACGTCGGAGCTGGAGCCCGAGGCCGGCCCGGTCGCCTACGCCTTCGAATCCATCGACCTGGCGCCGATTCCCGGCTTCGAGGGCACGCCGCTGAACCTGCTGGTCAGCCTCGACCGCAAGGGCGGCTTCATGGACGTGGAGCTGATCCGCCAGCACGAGCCGGTCTTCCTGTCCGGCCTCGGCGAAGGCCCGCTGCGCGACTTCCTGCTCCAGTACCGCAACAAGAGCCTCAAGCAGGAGATCACCGTCTCCAGCCTGTACGGCAACACCCGCAGCGGCGCCGGCAGCAAGCGCGTGGTGCTGGACGGGGTCAGCAAGGCCACCGCCTCGGTACGCATCGTCAACCAGACTGTACTGACCTCGGCCCTCGCCGTGGCCCGCGCCCGCCTCGGCTTTGCCGCGCCGGCCAGCGACAAGGGGCCCGTCGCCGAAGTGCGCACCGACGTCTATGAACACCGCAGCTTTGCCGAACTGGTGAAGTCCGGCGCCATCGGCCGCCTGCACCTCAGCAACGCCGACGTGGAAAAGCAGTTCGCCGGCACAGACGGCGCCGGCTTGGATGCCGACGCACTGGCCCGGCCGGACGACACCTTCACCGACCTCTACGTCGCCTACCTCAACGCACCAACCATCGGCCGGGCGATCCTCGGCGACGCCGGCCACGCCGATCTGCTACGCCGCCTGGAACCTGGCCAGCAGGCCTACTGGGTGGCCAGCGCGGGGCGCGATGCCTTCATCGACGACGGCTTCACCCGCGGTACCGTGCCAGCCCGGCTGGCCTTCAGCCAGGCCGGCGGCCCGGTGGAGCTGCGCGATCTGGACATCTCACCGCGCCCGCCGGCCGGCGCCCCGCCCCTCAACGCCGCGCTGGTGCTGCGCGTACCGCCGATGTCCGGCGTCGATCCAGCCGCACCGGTGCGTTTCGAACTGACCATCACCCGCGCCAAGGGCTCGATGCTGCCGATCCTCACCCAGCGCAGCGTGAACCTCGACTACCAGGCCCCGGAGGAACTGTTCTCGCGCCCGCCCGCGCCGCTGCCCGACTGGCTGATCGCCTGGAAGGACCGGGCCGTGGAACTGGCCATCATCGCCGCCGCGCTGATCCTGCTGTCCGTGGTGCTGGCCCGCCCGCGCTGGATCTCCGTGTCGGCCCGCCGGTTGAGAATCTTCCGGCTGGCCTTCCTGGCCTTCACCCTCGGCTACATCGGCTGGTACGCGCAAGGGCAGCTGTCCATCGTGCAGATCACCGGCGCAATCAAATCGGTGTCCGCCGGCGCCGGCCTCAAGAGCTTCCTGTACGACCCGGTGAGCTTGCTGCTGATCGGCTTCACCGCGATCAGCTTCGTGGTGTGGGGTCGCGGCACCTTCTGCGGCTGGCTGTGCCCCTTCGGTGCGCTGCAGGAGTTCGCCGCGCTGCTGGCCCGCGCGCTGCGCCTGCCGCGGCTGCGTCTGCCGGCATCCGTCGCCCGTATTCTCGACCGCGGGCGCTACGCGATCCTCGCCGCACTGGTGGCTGCCGCCGCCTTCGCCCCACGGCTGGCCGAGACCGGCGTCGAGGTCGAGCCCTTCAAGACCGCCATCACCGTCGGCTTCGACCGCTCCTGGCCCTACGTGATGTACGCGGTACTGCTGCTCGTCCTCGGCGGGCTGTACTACAAGTTCTTCTGCCGCTACCTGTGCCCCCTCGGCGCGGCGATGACCCTCGGCGGCAAGCTGCGTCTCCTCGACTGGCTGCCGCGCCGCCAGGAATGCGGCCAGCCCTGCCAGACCTGCCGCCACCGCTGCGCCTACGACGCCATCGAAAAGAGCGGCGCGATCCGCTACGACGACTGTTTCCAGTGCCTCGACTGCGTCGGCATCTACCACGACGACAACCGCTGCGCGCCGATCATGCTGTACCGGAAGAAAGGCCGCCAGCCACAATCGGCTTGATTTCACCCCGGCGGCGCATACAGTCAAGACATCGGCATCGACAGGGCATTGACCATGCGGCGGATTCTCGGCGGACTGGCGGTTTTCCTCGGCACCCTCACCTGCACCCAAGCCGATATGGGCGAGCGGCAACGGGTCGACCAGCTGGCCGACACGCTGGAACCCCGGCTCATCGCCTGGCGGCGCGACATCCATCAGCACCCCGAGTTGGGCAACCGGGAGTTCCGCACTGCCGCGCTGGTCGCGGAGCACCTCAAGCGCCTCGGCCTCGATGTGAAGACCGGTGTCGGCCGCACCGGCGTCGTGGCCATCCTGCGCGGCGGCCTGCCCGGCCCCGTCGTAGCCCTGCGCGCCGACATGGACGCCCTGCCCGTCACCGAACAGAGTGGCCTGCCCTTCGCCTCGCAGGCCCGCGCCAACTGGATGGGCGAGGAGGTCGGCGTCGCCCACGTGTGTGGCCACGACGGCCACACGGCGATCCTGATGGGCGTCGCCGAAGTGCTGACCACAATGCGGGCGCAACTGCCCGGCACGGTGAAGTTCATCTTCCAGCCCGCCGAGGAAGGCCCGCCCCCTGGCGAGGACGGCGGTGCGACGCTGATGATCCGCGACGGCGCACTGCGCGACCCGGTGCCGGCGGCGATCTTCGGGCTGCACCTCAACAGCCGCACGCCCCTCGGCAAGGCCGGCGTGCGGGCCGGCCCGCTGATGGCCAGCGGCGACACCTTCAGCATCGTCGTCAAAGGCAGCCAGACTCACGCCGCACTGCCCTGGCTGGGCGTCGATCCGGTCGTGCTGGCGTCCCAGGTGGTGCTCGGCATCCAGACCATCCAGAGCCGCCAGGTAAACGTGCTGCAGGAGCCGTCGGTCGTCACCATCGCGACGATCCACGGCGGCAACCGGCCCAACATCATTCCCGACACCGTCGCGATGAGCGGGATGATCCGCGCACTCGACGAGGACATGCGCCGCGACATCCAGCGCCGCGTGGCAACGACGGCGGACGCCATCGCCAGGAGCGCCGGCGGCAGCGCGGAGGTGTCGATCAGCCCCAATTACGACGTGACGGTCAACGACGCCCGGCTGGCCGAGCTGGGCGCCCGTTCGCTGCGCGCGACGCTGGGCAGCGGACAGGTCTTCGAGAATCCCAAGGTCACCGTCTCGGAGGACTTCTCGGCCTACCAGAAAGTCATCCCCGGCTTTTTCTTCTTCCTCGGCGTCGTTCCGGACGGCACCCCGCCGGAGAAAGTCTTTCCCAACCACTCGCCGCGCTTCTGGATCGACGAGCGCGTGCTGAAAATCGGCGTCAGATCCCTTGCGAATGTCACCCTGGACTACCTCCACGAGACGGCCGCCAAGCTGTCACCGGCCTTGCAGCCGGCTTCAGCGCGTTGACGGGGAATGCTCCCCTTCGGAATACTGCGGGACGCGACTCCAAACATTCATTCATCGCGCGCGTTCCGGACGCAGCCGCTGCCGGCCTCGCCGCACCAGACAGCCCAAAACCAAGGAATCCTCATGAAGTTTCTCCGGCCCCTTCTCCCCCTCACCCTGATCGCCGGCCTGCTGGCCCAGCCCGCGTTCGCTGCCGAGCCGGCCAAGGCCGCTGGCAAGAACGTGGCCACGGTCAATGGCGTGGGCATTCCCCAGGGCGCCTACGACCTGCTCGCCAGCCGCGCCTTGTCCCAGGGGGCCACCGAAGGCCCGCAGCTCACCAACGAGATCCGCGGCCGCCTGATCCAGACCGAGCTGCTCATCCAGGCCGCCAAGAAGAAGGGCCTCGACCGCAAGCCCGAGATCACCCTTCAGGCCGACCTGGCCCGCCAGCAGATCATCGCCAACGCCTACGTGGCCGACTACGTGCAGAGCCACCCGGTCACCGATGCGGCCGCCAAGACCGAGTACGACCGCCTTGTAGCCCAGACCGGCAACAAGGAATTCAAGTCCCGCCACATCCTCGTGAAGGAAGAGAAGGAAGCCAAGGACATCATCGAGCGCCTCAAGATGGGCGAGAAGTTCGACAAGCTGGCCAGCCTGTCCACCGACCCGGGCACCAAGGACAAGGGCGGCGATCTGGGCTGGAGCGTGCCGGGCAACTTCGTGGAGCCCTTCGGCAAGGCCCTCGCCGGCCTGACCCCCGGCAGCTACACCCAGGCACCGGTGCAAACCCCGTTCGGCTACCACGTGATCCAGCTGGACGAAGTCCGCGACCTCAAGCTGCCCAGCTTCGAGGAAGCCAAGCCCCAGATCACCCAGCGCCTGCAGGCCCAGACGGTGGAACAACACCTCCAGGAACTGGCCAAGGCCGCCAAGATCAACTGAGCACCGATCATCCAGCCAGTACGACAACGGGAGCCTGCGGGCTCCCGTTTTGCTTTTCCGGGATCGGCCCTGCGGAAGCCCCCGCACAGGAGGCTCCATCCTGTAACGAACACGACAATCCCCTTGTCGCGTCGCCTATCCCACACCGCGACGTACGCTACAGCGCACAAAACAATCCTTTGTTTTCAATGAATTGAATGGATTTTTCGGCCTGGCACACGGGTTGCAACACTGAGTTGCGCTCAACCCAATCACCCCCCAGGAGAAAACCATGATCACCCTCACCCCCAATGCGTGTAAGGCTGTGTCCCGCTTCATCTCGACGGCTACCGATCCGGTGGCGGGACTGCGCATCGTGGTGTCGGGCGGCGGCTGCGCCGGCCTGCAATACAACATGAAGCTCGAAGCCGAAAAGCAGGACGACGACAACGTGCTCGTCATCGACGGCGTCACCGTGCTGATCGACCCCTACTCCGCGCCGCTGATCGAAGGCACCACCATCGACTTCGTCGATTCCCTGTCCGGCAGCGGCTTCAAGTTCGAAAACCCCAAGGCGGCCAAGTCCTGCGAATGCGGCCAGTCCTTCGCAGCCTGATCGAAGGAGACTGCCATGTGGGATTACACCGAAAAAGTCAAAGAGCACTTCTACAACCCGCGTAACACGGGTCCGCTGGACGGCGCCAATGCCACCGGCGACGTCGGCTCGATTTCCTGCGGCGACGCGCTGCGCCTGATGCTCAAGGTCGACCCGGTCACCGAGATCATCCAGGACGCCCACTTCCAGACCTTCGGCTGCGGCTCCGCCATCGCCTCCTCCTCGGCGCTGACCGAGATGGTCAAGGGCAAGACCCTCGACGAAGCGAAGCAGATCAGCAACCAGGACATCGCCGACTTCCTCGACGGCCTGCCTCCGGAAAAGATGCACTGCTCCGTGATGGGCCGCGAAGCCCTGCACGCCGCCATCGCCAACTACCGCGGCGAAGAGTGGAGCGACGACCACGAAGAAGGTGCGCTGGTCTGCAAGTGCTTCGCCGTCGATAGCCAGATGATCGAAGACACCATCCGCGCCAACAAGCTGTCCACGGTGGAAGAAGTCACCAACTACACCAAGGCCGGCGGCGGCTGCTCCACCTGCCACGAGCCGATCGAGGAAATCCTCACCAAGGTGATGGCCGAACGCGGCGAGACCTTCGTCCCCGCCGGCGCCAAGAAGGCCAAGCCGGCCGTGGCCGAAGCAGCGCCCGCCAAGCTCGGCACCCTGGCCCGCATCCGCAAGATCGAGGAAGTCATCGCCGCGGTGCGCCCGACCCTGCTGGCCGACCGGGGCGACATCGAACTGGTGGACATCGAAGGCAAGAACATCCTGGTCAATCTCACCGGCGCCTGCTCCGGTTGCCAGATGGAAGCTGCCACGCTGGCCGGCATCCAGACCAAGATGATCGAAGCCCTCGGCGAGTTCGTCCGCGTCGTACCCGCCGCCAAGGCCCAGGCCCACGCCTGCGCGTCCCACGCTCACGGAGGCTGATGAAAATGAGCACCCCCACCCCGATCTATCTCGACAACAACGCCACGACCGCCTGCGATCCCAAGGTCGTCGAAGCAATGCTGCCCTATTTCACGGAGCAGTTCGGCAACGCATCCAGCATGCACAGTTTCGGTAACAAGGTCGGTGTGGCGCTCAAGGCTGCCCGTGCCAAGGTGCAGAAGCTGCTGGGCGCGGAACACGACTCCGAGATCGTGTTCACCTCCTGCGGCACCGAATCCGACAGCACGGCCATCCTGTCCGCCCTCAAGGCCCAGCCGGAACGCAAGGAAGTCATCACCACCGTGGTCGAACACCCGGCCGTCCTGAGCCTGTGCGAGCAGCTCGAGAAAGAGGGCTACACCATCCACCGCCTGAAGGTGGACGACAAGGGCCGCCTCAACCTCGACGACTACGCCAAGGTCCTCAGCGACAAGGTCGCCGTCGTCTCGGTGATGTGGGCCAACAACGAAACCGGCACCTACTTCCCGGTGGTCGAGATGGCCGAAATGGCCAACGCGGTCGGCGTACTGTTCCACACCGACGCCGTGCAGGCGGTCGGCAAGATCGACATCAACCTGGCAGCCACCAAGATCGACATGCTGTCGGTGTCCGGCCACAAGCTGCACGCGCCCAAGGGCATCGGCGTGCTCTACGTGCGCCGCGGCGTGCGCTTCCGCCCGCTGCTGCGCGGCGGCCACCAGGAGCGCGGCCGCCGGGCCGGCACCGAGAACGCGCCGAGCATCATCGGCCTGGGCGTCGCCGCCGAGCTGGCGATGGAAGCCATGGAGCACGAACGCACCTATGTGAAGGCACTGCGCGACAAGCTCGAGGCCGGCATCCTGGCCGTGGTGCCCCACGCCTTCGTCACCGGCAACCCGGAAAACCGCCTGCCCAACACCGCCAACATCGCCTTCGAGTACATCGAGGGCGAGGCGATCCTGATGCTGCTGAACAAGCAGGGCATCGCCGCCTCCAGCGGTTCGGCCTGCACCTCCGGCAGCCTGGAGCCGTCCCACGTGATGCGGGCGATGGGCATTCCCTACACCGCCGCCCACGGCACGGTGCGTTTCTCCCTCAGCCGCTACACCACCGAGGAGGAAATCGAGCGGGTCATCGCCGCGGTACCGCCGATCGTCGCCCAGCTGCGGAAGCTGTCGCCCTACTGGGGCGAGAACGGCCCGGTCGCCGATCCGGCAAAAGCCTTCGACCCCGCATATGCTTGATTTCATCCAGCCCTCCGCCCCCGCCAGCGCGCCGCGTGTCGTGATCAACGACACCACGCTGCGCGACGGCGAGCAATCCGCCGGGGTGGCCTTCACCCTGGCCGAGAAGCTCGCCATCGCCCGCGGCCTCAGCGACATCGGCGTGCCGGAGCTCGAAGTCGGCATCCCGGCGATGGGCGCCGTCGAGCGGGAGAGCATCCAGGCCTGCGCCCGCGCCGGCCTCGCCTCCCGTCTGGTGGTGTGGTGCCGGATGCGGCTGGATGATCTGGCGGCCTGTAGCGGCCTTGATGCCTGGATGGTGGATCTGTCCATCTCCGTTTCCGACCAGCAGATCCGCCACAAGCTGCGGCGCGACCGGGAATGGGTGCTGGAACAGATCGCCAGCCTGGTGCCGCGGGCCCGCGACATGGGCTTTGAAGTACTGGTCGGTTGCGAGGACGCCTCCCGCGCCGACCCCGAATTCCTGCTGCAGGTTGCCGAGGCCGCCCAACAGGCCGGCGCGCGCCGCCTGCGTTTTGCCGACACCCTCGGCGTGATGGAGCCCTTCGGCACCTTCCAGCGCTTCGCCGAGCTGCGCGCCAGCTGCGACCTCGAGCTGGAGATGCACGCCCACGACGACCTCGGCCTGGCCACCGCCAACACCCTGGCTGCAGTGCGCGCCGGCGCCACCCACGTCAATACCACCGTCAATGGCCTCGGCGAACGGGCCGGCAATGCGGCGCTGGAAGAAGTCGCCCTCGGGCTGATCAAGCTGTACGGCTTCTCCACCGGACTCGACCTGGCCGGTTTGCAGGCCCTGTCCCACCAGGTGGCCCGCGCCGCCGGCCGGCCGGTGGGCTGGCAGAAGAGCGTGGTCGGCGAAGGGGTGTTCACCCACGAAGCCGGTATCCACGTGGATGGGCTGCTGAAGGACCCGGCCAACTACCAGGCCATCGACCCGGCCGAAGTGGGCCGCGAACACCGCATGGTGCTCGGCAAGCATTCCGGCAGCGCCGGAGTCGTCGCCGCCTACGCCCGCATGGGCGTGCCGATCGGCGACACCGAGGCCGCCGACCTGTTGCCGCGCATCCGCGGCTTCGTCGAGCGTACCAAGCGCACGCCGGGCCCGGCCGACCTGCGCCGCTTCATCGCCGAACTGCATTCTCTGTCGTCCGACCGTCCGCACCATGTCCGCACCCCTTCGTAAGGATCCGAACATGCCCCCCGCCGCCAATGTCTCCCTGCCCACCGCTCCGGCCATCAGCGAAGCGCCCCAGGGCCTGTTCTCCCTGCTCAAGGAAGACATCGACTCGGTGATGAGCCGCGACCCGGCCGCCCGCAGCCGCTGGGAAGTGCTGACCACCTACCCCGGCGTGCACGCCATCATGGCCTACCGCGTCGGCCATGCCCTGTGGAGCCGCGGCCTGCGTTATCCGGCCCGGGTCCTCCAGTTCTTTTCCCGGATGTTGACCAATGTGGATATCCACCCGGCCGCGACAATCGGCCGCCGCCTCTTCATCGACCACGGCGCCGGGGTCGTCATCGGCGAAACCGCCGAAATCGGCCACGACGTCACGCTTTACCACGGGGTCACCCTCGGCGGCACCTCCTGGCGCAAAGGCAAGCGCCACCCCACCCTCTCGAGCGGTGTCGTGGTGGGAGCCGGCGCCAAGATCCTCGGCCCGATCACCATCGGCGAACGGGTCCGCGTCGGCGCCAATTCAGTGGTTGTGAAGGACGTGCCGGCCGACCGCACGGTGGTCGGCATCCCCGGCCGCATCGTGCGCAGCGAAGGCCGCCGCGGCCCCGACGGGCTGGACCTGGATCATCACCTGGTGCCCGATCCGGTCGGCAAGGCGCTGGCCTGTCTGCTCGACCGGGTCAAGGTGCTCGAGTCGCGCATGGCCGCCGCCGGGCTCGACCCGGAAGAGTGTGGCGAATGCACCGACAACTGCGACTGCAGTTCGATGATCCAGTCCGCCAAGGAAGAACACTGAGGCCATCATGGATCTGCTCGACTTCGACGCCGGCCCGCTGTACTTCGACGACCCGATCGCCCCCGAGGTGACGGCGCTGATCAACGAGGCCTCCAACCTGTACCCGGAGCCCGAGGCCGAGGCGCTGCTGCTGCGCGCCGAGGAGCTGGCGCCACGCCACCTGGAAGTCATCGTCGCCCTGTACCGCTACTACTTCTACCAGACCCGCCTCGACGCCGCCGACATCATCGCCGACAAGGCGCTGGCGATCTCCGGCGACGGCATCGGCTACCCGGCGGACTGGCGCGAACTGACCGTCGAGCAGGTCAAGGCCGGCCTGGAAAGCGCCGCCACCGCGGCCCGCTTCTGGCTGCTGTCCCTCAAGGCCAAGGCCGTGCTGGCCCTGCGCCAGCAGCGCATCGCCGATGCCCTGGCGATGCTCGGCAAGCTCGCCGACGTGGATGAGCGCGACCGCCTCGGCGTGCGTCCCCTCATCGAGGTCGCCCAGATCCGCGCCAGCGGCAACATCGTGGTCGTCGATTTCGCGGCCCATTCAATCTGAACCCCAACCGTAGCCTAGGAGCCCATCATGAGTGACGTTGATCTCACCCTGGAAGAAGCCCTCGAAGACCTTTCGTCGGCCGAGGAGTTTCTCGACTACTTCGGCGTGGAGTACGACGCCAAGACGGTACAGGTGAACCGCCTGCACATCCTCCAGCGCTACCACAACTACATCAAAGCCCAGGGCCCCGCCCCTGCCGACGAAACGTCGGCACGCGCCTTCTACACCCAGTGGCTGACCCAGGCCTACCTGGACTTCGTGCAGTCGGACGCCCTCACCGAGCGCGTCTTCGTGGTCCTTCAGAAGGCCGCCGGCACCTCCTTCGTGCCGCTGGAAAGCCTGAGTAGTCCCAAGGTCTGACGCCGACCGTCCAGGAGAACCATCATGCTTCCCCGCTTCGAGTACGGCCAGACTGTCCGCGTCACGCGCAACGTGCGCAACGACGGCACTTTTCCCGGCAAGGAAGTCGGTGACTTCCTCATTCGCCGCGGCTCGATGGGCATCGTCCGCGACGTGGGCAGC
The DNA here is from genome assembly GCF_002028455.1 of Zoogloea sp. LCSB751. Classification (GTDB taxonomy): domain Bacteria; phylum Pseudomonadota; class Gammaproteobacteria; order Burkholderiales; family Rhodocyclaceae; genus Zoogloea. The sequence continues at coordinate 77,640 of NZ_MWUM01000015.1, forward strand.
TATCTGCAGGACCAACTCATCTACTCGGTGTACTTCCTGCAGGAAGACATGATCGTCGGCTGCCGGGAGGAAGAACTCCTCGGCGAGGACGAGCACTGGGTGGACAGCAAGTTCGAAGTCCGCGAGAAGGTGCGCTGCGCAATCACCCTCGCGGTCGGCGGCGAGATCCGCGCCGAGCCCGGTACCAAGGGCGAGATCCTGCGCGTGCTGCGCGACCTGCCCGGCGGCGTCCAGTACCACCTGCACGTACCCGGCTGGGTACTGCAGGTGCCGGAAAGCGCCCTCGAAACCCTGCCGCTGGAAGAACAGGGCAGCGAGATCGACGCGGAAGAGAGCAAGGAGGACGTGTCATGAGCACGCTGGCCGGCGTCCCCGACACCACCCTGCCCTACCTGGTCTTCAAGACGGCCCACGGCATCTACGAGAAGATGCCGGGCGAGCTGTCCGAGCGGGAACTGCGCCATGTGCGCCAGGTTGCGAAGAAGCAGCTCGACATCGAGACCCTGGTGCTCACCGCGCCGGAAGCCCAGGGCGTCGTGGTGCCCCAGCGCACGCTGGACGACGCGTTCCAGGAGATCCGCGGACGCTACGAATCCGAACAGGATTTTGTCGACGCACTGGCCGCACAGAACCTCGACGAGGCCCTGCTGACCTCTGCGCTGCAGCGGGAGCTGAAGGTGGAAGCGGTCCTCGACCGGGTGTCGGCCAAGTCCGCCAAGGTGGCCGAACTGGACGTGCAGATCTTCTACCACATGCATCGCGAGCAGTTCATGCGCACCGAGAGGCGTGGCGCCTCGCACATCCTCGTCACGATCAACCCGGACCTGCCGGAGAACACCCCCGCGCTGGCCCTGAAGAAGATCAACGAGATCCGCAAGCGCCTGCTGAAGGACCCGAAGCGCTTCGCGGAACAGGCCCTGAAGCATTCGGAATGCCCGACCGCGATGAACGGCGGCACGATCGGCGAGGTGGACCGCGGCAAGCTCTACCCGGCGCTCGACGCCGCGCTGTTCGCCGCCAAGGCGGTGGGGGAACTGTCGGAGGTCGTGGAGTCCGAGCTGGGCTATCACATCGTCCGCTGCGACAGCATCCGCGCGGAGGGCGTGGCGCCCTACGCCGAGGTGGCACCGCGCATCCGCCTGGTCATGGAACAGAACCGCCGCAAGCTGTGCCAGCACGGCTGGTTGAAGGAATTGCAGGAGGCGGCTACCGCCAAAGCCAGGGAGGCGGAAGCCCTGCAGGAGCACTGAAACGAATGTAGGAATCGGAGGGGATGAGTGGCGGCACTCATCTTCTCCAGGCTTGGAGCGCACTTTTGGGGACCCTCGGGTCCCCACTTTTTTTGTGGCGTGCCGATCAGACGGCCGGCAGCACGCGCGCCACCCAGCCGACGAAGTCCCGCGCCATGTCCGGCGTGATCTCGTGGCCCGCCGGGTAGCGATGGGATTCGAGTTTCACCCCAAGTTCGCCCAGCCATTGATCGCTGCGCTCGGCCCAGGCCACAGGCAGCGTGTTGTCGAAGCTGCCGTGGGTCACCAGCGCCTGCAGGCCGGCCAGTTCGGTGGCCGGGGCGAGCAGTGGGGCAATCTCCGGCAGGATGCGCCCGGACAAAATGGCAAAGCCGGCCACGCTGTCCGGATGGGTCAGCGCCAGGCTCGCCGACATGATGCCGCCTTGGCTGAAGCCGGCCACCACGCTGCGGGTGGCCGGGATGCCGAGGCGTGCCTGCAGGTCGGCGACAAAAACCACTAGCTTGCCGCGGCTCACTTCTGCCGCCTCCACGTCGATCACTGGGCCGTTGGCAGTAAAGCTGACCTGGAAGGCACAGAACGCCGACGGACCGAGGGCGATCGGCGAGCGCACCAGCGCCACCGCCAGCGACGCCGGCAGCAAGGCCGCCAGGCCGGCCATGGAGGCCTCGTTGCTGCCAACGCCGTGCAGCAGGATCACCAGGCCCTGCGCCGGGCCATCGGCCGGGCGCAGGCGGTAGGACAGGCTCAGGTCGTCGATCAGCGGCGGAAGGGTGAGAGCTGCGTTCATGCGTGTCGTTCCTGTTTGATGTTGTTGAGGGTTGTCAGCCGTTACGGCGCCAGATCGAAGACCAGCACTTCGGCATCGCGTCCCGCCGTCAGCGCCACCACGTCTTCATTGGCCAGCAGCGCCGCATCGCCGGCCTCCAGACGCTGGCCATTGACGCTCAGCGCGCCTCGGATGAGGAACACGTAGGCCTTGCGGGCCGGGTCCAGCGTCAACGTCGCCGCTTCGGCGCCATCCAGCAGGCCGGCGTAGAGCCGCGCATCGGCGTGGATCAGCACCGAACCGTCGGCACCGTCGGGCGAGGCCACCAGGCGCAGGCGACCGCGCTTCTCGGCGTCCGCAAAGGTCTTCTGCTCGTAGCCCGGCGCGATGCCCAGCTGGTTCGGCTCGATCCAGATCTGCAGGAAGTGCGTCACCGAATCCGTCGCGTGGTTGAACTCGCTGTGGCGCACGCCGCTGCCGGCGCTCATCCGCTGCACGTCGCCCGGCGGAATCACCGTGCCATTGCCCATGCTGTCCTTGTGGGCCAGCGAGCCGGACATCACGTAGCTGACAATCTCCATGTTCTGGTGGCCGTGGGTGCCGAAGCCGGTGCCCGGCGCGATGCGATCCTCGTTGATGACCAGCAGGTTGCCCCAGCCCACGTGGGCGGGATCGTAGTAGCCGGCGAAGGAGAAGGAATGCTGGCTCTTCAGCCAACCGTGGTCGGCGTGGCCGCGATCCTGGGATTTGCGCAGGGTAAGCATGGAGACCTCCTTGGTTGATGGCTCCACTGTAGCGCCCGGCAGACCGGGAACAGCTGATGCCATTTGATGTCATCATTCAAACCGTTTGAACGATGAGCGCACTCATGCCCCAAAACCGCCCAACCCCGCGGGATCTTCTGACGCCCGACGCACTGGCCATGCTGCAGGCCATCGCCGATGCCGGCAGCTTCGCCGCCGCGGCGCGCGCCTGCGGGCTGGTACCGAGCGCCCTCACCTACCGGGTACGACGCATCGAGGATGCGCTGGACGTGCTGCTGTTCGACCGCAGCTCGCGCCAGGCCAGGCTCACCGAGGCCGGCCGCGAACTGCTGCGCGAAGGCGGCCGTCTGCTCGCCGAGATCGATGCCATTGCCAACCGGGTGCGCCGCGTGGCCACCGGCTGGGAGGCCAGCTTCACGCTCGCCGTGGACAGCATCATCAACCGCACGACGCTGTTGGAACTGTGTCAGGACTTCCTCGCCCTCGATCCACCGACCCGCCTGCGTCTGCGCGACGAGACCCTGTCCGGCACGCTGGAGGCCCTCAGCTCCGGCCAGGCCGACCTGGCCCTCGGCGTGGTCACCGAATCACCGGTCGGGCCGGGTTTCCAGAGCCAGCCGCTGGGCAGCCAGCGCTTCATCTTCGTGGTGGCGCCCCACCATCCGCTGGCCCGCGAAACCGAGCCCCTCAGCGACGCGACGATCCATCGCCACCGGGCCGTGGCGGTCGCCGACTCGGTGCGCCACGGCGATGGGCTCACCGTCGGCCTGCTCGGCGGCCAGGACGTGTTCACCGTGGCCAGCATGCCGGCCAAGCTGGAAGCCCAGCTACGCGGCCTCGGCGTTGGCTTCCTGCCCGAATGCCTGGCCCGCCCCTACGTGGACACCGGCCGCCTGGTGGCCTTGCGGGTCGAGCGTGACGAGCGCCGCATCCACGTGAGCTACGCCTGGCGCAAGACACCCGCCAACCGCATGGGCAAAGCCCTGGTCTGGTGGCTGGAACGTCTCGGCCAGCCGCTGACCCGCCAGGCCCTGCTCGACGGCCCAGCCGCCTCCCGCAGCTGACTCACCACCGGCAGCCCGACAAGGCAGCCCCTAAAACGAAACGGGCCGGCCCAAGGCCAGCCCGCTTGCTCAAGTCAGCTCAGCTTCCGCTCAGCGGGCCGGCACCATGATGTCCGCCTCGCCTTCGAGCACGACCTTGCCCTTCACCGTGGCGACGGTGTCGAACTTGGCCTTGCGCTTCTCGGGGGTGAGTTCCTTGATCGTGCAGCGCACCGTGACGGTGTCGCCGATCTTCACCGGCGCCTTGAACTTCAGGCTCTGGGACAGGTAGATGCAGCCCGGCCCCGGCAGCTTCATGCCGAACACGGTGGAGATGAAGCCGGCCGACAGCATGCCGTGGGCGATACGGCCGCCGAACATGGTGGACGCCGCCAGTTCCTCATTGACGTGCACAGGGTTGAAGTCGCCGGTCACGCCCGCGAAAGCCAGGATGTCGGCCTCGGTGACGGTGCGCGCATACACGGCGCTCTGCCCGACGAACAACTCCTCGTACTTGTAGCCGTAGTATTCCTCGAAGTTCTGCTTTTCTTCGCTCATCGACTGTTCCCTTCTGTGTGTTTTGGTCTTGATTGTGGGTATGCGAACCGTTGGAAAATCGTGGGCGGCCTGGCTCCTCCCCAGGCCGCCCACGTGGTTTCCAGCATACTCCAATCGTGTTACGGAATCCGCACGCAATAAGGGTTTCAGCCGCTTTCAGGCGTCTTTCAACAATCCTTGACGTTCGATGAAGGCGATGATGTCGGCAAGCCCCTGACCGGTCTTCAAATTGCTGAAAATGAAGGGCCGCTCACCGCGCATCTTCCTGGCATCCCGGTCCATCACTTCCAGCGACGCACCGACCAGCGGCGCCAGGTCGATCTTGTTGATCACCAGCAGATCGCTCTTGGTGATGCCCGGCCCGCCCTTGCGCGGAATCTTGTCGCCGGCGGACACGTCGATGACGTAGATCGTCAGGTCGGACAGTTCCGGCGAGAAGGTCGCCGCCAGGTTGTCGCCGCCGGACTCGACGAAGATCAGCTCCACATCCGGGAACAGGCGGATCAGGCGATCCACCGCCTCAAGGTTGATCGAAGCATCCTCGCGGATCGCCGTATGCGGGCAGCCGCCGGTTTCCACGCCGATGATGCGCTCGGGCGTGAGGGCCTCGTTGCGCACCAGGAACTGGGCGTCCTCGGCGGTGTAAATGTCGTTGGTCACCACACACAGGTCGTACTTGTCGCGCAGGGCCTGGCACAGGGCCAGGGTCAGGGCGGTCTTGCCGGAGCCGACGGGGCCGCCGATGCCGACGCGGAGGGGTTGGCCTTTCATGGAGCGTTTTCCTTCTTTTTGAGTTCTGGAGATGGGGTTCGGAGCCCGGCCGGGTTCAGGCCGACGCGGCCAGTACCGCCCACTGGCGGGCCAGGGCCGGATCGTCGGCCAGGAAGGCCGCCAGGTCGCGGGGGTCGGGCCAGTCCGGGTTGGAGAAATCGCAGCGGCAGTGCTGCCGGCTCATGCTCGGGTGGGGCTGCAGCAGCTGTCCGCCGCAGGCCGCCTCGGCCGCCGCGGCAATGCCTTCGGCGATCAGCGCGTCGATGAAAGCGGGGTCCCGGTTGAGTTTGGACGCGTAGTCGAGGCGCACACCGGCAAAGTCCTTGCGCGGCCGCTCGCCGAGGCCTACGACGCTGACGGTAACCCGCTTGTAGTCGGCCAGGTCCGCCGGCAGCTTGCGCAGCCCGGACAGCTGGGTGGCGATCTTGTTCACCACGTCGATGCTGCGCAGCTCCTGGCCGAGGGACAGGTTGCCGGACAGCTCGTTGCGCCGGTCGATCTGCTCGGACGGGGTCACCGGGCCGCAGGCGCTGCCCCCGTACTGGTTGGGGTTGATCTGCACCACCCACAGCAGGTCGGGCTTGTCGTCCCGCGGGCGGTTGATGAAAAAATCGTTGATCGGCGGGTTCTGGGAGTACAGCCCGTCCCAGAAGAAGCGCGCCTCGCGGTGGCCCGGCCGGCTGCGGCTGTCCACCTCCAGCGGCCCGGCGACGAAGAGTTCGGGGATGCACGCGCTGGCGAGGAGCTCGTCGAGGCGGATGCCGGCGCCCGGCCGCTCCGGAAAAGTGCGGAAGGCGCTCTGGGGATGGTCGGGGTAGCCGAGCACATCCACCGCGCCGACGAAGAGATCCAGCCCATCCCGGCCGAAGAAGCGTTCCGCCCCCGCCGACAGCCCGACGGTGGCGCGCAGGTCGTCCTTCATGCGGGCCTGCAACAAGGCCGACACGTACGGCGACGGTGGCACGCTCACGTCCGGCAGCCAGTCCTGCAGCGACAGCGCGAACTGCGCGGCCTTGTTGGTGAAGTATTCGCCCCACCACAGGGGCGCCTTGCCGGCCAGCTCGAGGCTGGCCTTGTTGCGGTTCCAGTAATGCAGCACCCGGCGGGCACCAGTGGCCCAACTGTCGGCCTGGCTCCACGCCAGCGCCGCGGTGAGCGCCCCGCCCGAGGTGCCGGACAGGCCCTGCAGGCGGAACCAGCGGTTCTCCTGGCCTTCCCGGCGGAAATGCTCGAAGGACAGGAACAGGTAGGCCAGCACCCCCGCCGTGAAGGCGGTGTGGGCGCCGCCGCCCTGGCAGGCGATGGCGAGACGGGGAACGTCGTCGGCACGGGCAGTCACGATGCAGGACTCTCAGGAACGGAACAGACGGGAATACTGCGTCTCGTGGCGGCAACTGGCAATCGCCAGTCCCGGCTGGAAGTTGGACCAGGCCTCCGGCGGCCGCTGCAGCGCGTCGGCGACCCGCTCCGGCACCTGTGCCGCCAGGGAAGACAGCAGGCGCTGGCCGGCGGCCTGGCCGAGGGGCACGGCCTTCACCGCCGCCATCACCATGTTCTCCAGCCAGGCCCAGGCGTAGCCGCCCAGCGCATCCGCCGCCGGCACCTGCCAGGCCACCGCGGCGGCGGCCCAGGCGGTCGGGAAGGCCGGCTCGTCCACCGCCTTCAGCCGCGCCACCCAGCCGGGCTGCTCGGCGAAGGCCGGCAGATCCACCAGCAGGCGGACCAGCGAGTAGCCCATCTGCACCGTCTCGGCGCGCAGCTCGGAAGTCTCGCGGCTGGCCAGGCAGCGGGCGTTGAGCGCCGCCACCTGGCCGTCGTCACCGGCCCGCCAGGCGTCCTGTAGGCGGGCCAGCAGCGGCAGCTCATAGCCGCCGAAGGCGCCGGCCAGCGCGTCGCCGATCCACTCGCCGACCTGGGCCTCGCTCTTCACCGCGCCGCAATCGACGACCCACTCCAAGCCCTGCGAATAGGTGTAGGCGCCCACCGGCAGCGCGGGGCTGACCAGCTGCAACAGGCGCATCAGCGGCAGGCTCACCCGTGCTCTCCTACTTGTACTGGTGGATCCTGGCTTCCGTCGCCCCGCGCTCGGCGTGGTGATGGCCGTGGGCGTAGGCGCCGGCTTCCGGCTCGAAGGCGGCGGACAGGCTGCTGACCTCGGCGCCGAGGCCGACCAGCATGGTTTTCAGCACGTGATCGGTCTGGATGCGCAACCAGCCGTCGCCGACCTGCACCGCCACGTGGCGGTTGCCCAGGTGGTAGGCGACGCGGGCCAGCGCCGAGGCGTCGGCGCAGCGCGCCTCCAGCAGTTCCTCCGGCGCCGACACCACCTCGACGATGCGCCCGTCCTGGGCCTGCAGGCGGTTGCCGCCGCGCAGGATGGTGCCGCGGGGCAGGAACAGGCCGACCTCCTCGCCGTCCGCCAGGCGCGTGCGCAGGCGGCTCTTGGTGCGGGCGTCGAAGTCGAGTTGCAGGCGCGCGGTGGGCGCGGCGTCGCCGGTGTAGATGTTTTCGATCAGCAGCATGGTTCAGAACAGGAAGTAACGTTGGGCCATCGGCAGCACCGAGGCCGGTTCGCAGGTGAGCAGTTCGCCGGCGGCGCGGACCTCGTAGGTTTCCGGATCGACGGTGATGTCGCCCTGCCAGTTGTTGTGGATCATCGCCGCCTTGGTGACGCTACGGATGCCGCGTACGGCCTCCAGCGGCTTGGCGAGACCGAGGCCCTCCAGCGCGCCGTTGGCCAGCGCGGCCTGGGACACGAAGGTCAGCGCCGTCTTGAGGCCGCCGCCGAAGGCGCCGAACATCGGCTTGTAATGCACCGGCTGCGGCGTCGGGATGGACGCGTTGGCGTCGCCCATGGCCGCCGCGGCGATCATGCCACCCTTCAGGATCAGGCTCGGCTTGACGCCGAAGAAGGCCGGCTTCCAGATCACCAGGTCGGCCAGCTTGCCCGGCTCGATGGAGCCGACGACGTGGCTGATGCCGTGGGTGATGGCCGGGTTGATGGTGTATTTGGCGATGTAGCGCTTGGCGCGGAAGTTGTCGCTGCGCGCCGTGTCCTCGGCCAGCGCGCCGCGCTGGACCTTCATCTTGTGCGCCGTCTGCCACGTGCGGATGATCACCTCGCCGACCCGGCCCATGGCCTGGGAGTCGGACGAGAACATAGACAGCGCGCCGATGTCGTGCAGGATGTCCTCGGCGGCGATGGTCTCGCGGCGGATGCGGCTCTCGGCGAAGGCCACGTCCTCGGCAATCGCCGGATCGAGGTGGTGGCACACCATCAGCATGTCCAGGTGCTCGTCGATGGTATTGACGGTGTAGGGCCGGGTCGGATTGGTGGAGCTGGGCAGCACGTTCGACAGCCCGGCCAGCTTGACGATGTCCGGCGCGTGGCCGCCGCCCGCCCCTTCGGTATGGAAAGTATGGATGCTGCGCCCCTTGAAGGCCGCCGCGGTGGTCTCGACGAAGCCGGATTCATTCAGCGTGTCGGTGTGGATCGCCACCTGGATATCCATTTCCTCGGCCACCGACAGGCAGTTGTCGATGGCGGCCGGCGTGGTGCCCCAGTCCTCGTGCAGCTTGAGGCCGATGACGCCGGCCTCGACCTGCTCGCGCAGCGGATCGGGCAGGCTGACGTTGCCCTTGCCCAGAAAACCGAGGTTCATCGGGAAGGCGTCCGCCGCCTGCAGCATGCGCGCGATGTGCCACGGCCCCGGCGTGCAGGTGGTGGCATAGGTGCCGGTGGCCGGCCCGGTGCCGCCGCCGATCATCGTGGTGACGCCGCTCATCAGCGCCTCCTCGATCTGCTGCGGGCAGATGAAATGGATGTGGGTGTCGATGCCGCCGGCGGTGACGATCATCCCCTCGCCGGCGATCACCTCGGTGGCCGCGCCGATGGCGATGGTGACGCCCGGCTGAATGTCCGGGTTGCCGGCCTTGCCGATGGCGCTGATGCGCCCGTTCTTGAGGCCGATGTCGGCCTTGACGATGCCCCAGTGGTCGAGGATCAGCGCGTTAGTGATGACGGTGTCGGCCACTTCGGCCGCCAGGCGCTGGCCCTGGCCCATGCCGTCGCGGATCACCTTGCCGCCGCCGAACTTCACCTCCTCGCCGTAGATCGTGTAGTCCTTCTCCACCTCGATCCACAGCTCGGTGTCGGCCAGGCGCACCCGGTCGCCCACCGTCGGGCCGAACATTTCCGCGTAAGCGCGGCGCGAGATCTTGGCCATTTACAGGGCTCCCATCACGTGAGCGTTGAAACCGAAGACCTTGCGGTCGCCATCCAGCGCCACCAGCTCGACGGTGCGGGTCTGGCCCGGCTCGAAGCGCACCGCGGTGCCGGCCGCGATGTTGAGGCGGAAGCCCCGCGCGGCGGCGCGGTCGAAGTCCAGCGCCGCGTTGGTCTCGGCGAAGTGGTAGTGGGAACCGACCTGGATCGGCCGGTCGCCGGTATTGGCGACCACGAGAGTCAGCGTGGCGCGGCCGACGTTGAGCGCCAGCTCGCCGTCTAGGGTGTCGATTTCACCGGGGATCATGAGCGGACCTCAGACGATGGGTTGGTGGACGGTGACGAGCTTGGTGCCGTCGGGAAAGGTGGCTTCCACCTGGATCTCGGGGATCAGCTCGGGCACCCCCTCCATCACGTCGGCGCGGGTCAGCAGCGTGGTGCCGTAGTTCATCAGCTCGGCCACCGTGCGACCGTCGCGGGCACCTTCGAGGAGGGCGGCGCTGATGTAGGCCACCGCCTCCGGGTAGTTGAGCTTGAGGCCGCGGGCCTTGCGCCGCTCGGCCAGCAGGCCGGCGGTGAAGATCAGCAGCTTGTCTTTTTCGCGGGGGGTCAGTTCCATTCGGGAGCCCTTTCTCTTTCGGTCGGCGCGGCCCGCTGGCCGGCGCCGGAAATGATAGTTGCACGGCCGCGGCGGCGGCCATTGCCAAAAACCGATATCACGTATGCCAGATCCGTGGCACCTCGGCAGGACGGCCGGCCAGCACCGGGCGCAGCGCCGCCCACAGGGCCACGAACCAGGCCCGCGCCGGCTCGGCGGCCGGCCCCAGGTAGCGCGCCACCAGCAGGCCCGGCAGGCGCGTCACGCCGCCCTCGCCCACCGTCGGCACTACCGCCCGGCAGGTCTCCAGCAGCGCGGTGTCGATGCCCTCCGCCGCCACCAGCAACGTGCCGGTGACCGGCTGGCCACGCAGGCCGACCGGCGAGTCGAGCAGACGCGAACCGCCTTCGATGACGCCCTGCTCGCTCCAGATCAACCGCCCGTCCCGCTCGATGCGCGAGGCCAGGCGCAGGCTGCCGGCGGTCAGCCGCTCGCCGGACGCGGTGCGCCCGAGGCACAGCAAGTCCAGCCCGACGAACACTGCATCGCCGTGCAGGCGCACCGTGGTCTCGGTGAAGCCGCGCACCCGGTCGAAGACGATGCTCTCCTGCGGCAGCCATTCGAACACGCCCCCCGCCGCCACCGCGAAGTTCAGCCGCTGCGTGGCCAGCGGCCCCTGGCTGCGATACCACTTGCCGGCGCCCGGCGTGGTGACCAGCGCATGAGCGCCCGCACCCACCCTCACCTGCACGGTAAGCGCGTCCCCGCCGGCGATGCCGGCCGGCGGATGCAGCATCAAGGCATGGCACACCGCCGGCCCTTCCGGGTAGAGCGCCTTCTGCACCCGCAGCGGGCCTTCGTGCAGGCGGTGGGCCAGCACCGTGCGGCCGTCGGGCGTGGCGTCGAAGCCCAGCTCGAGGCGCGCGCGCCAGCTCAGGTGGTGGCCGGCGTCGGGGCGCAATGACGCTTTCGATTCGGCGGGAGGGCAGGGAGCGAGCAACATGGTCTTGAGATTAGCAAACGCTATGCCGGAGAACCGCATGAATACAGGGTTTCGGGGTGAATGCCCAGTTTATGGCGCCAAACCCGGCACCCGTGGGCCGCAACGCGGGGCGCGGACTATGCACCAAAATGGTTGGCGTGTGGGGTCGCAGGCTTGGACCATGGGTTCGGAGGACGGCCTGCGCACCAAACCGGGGCACTGGTGGCGCTTGGCGCTGCGGGTGTGAGGGTTTTCTGGGCGGATTTCCATTGTTTTGCTTTACGTTGGCCGGGTCTCGCCCCGGCGGGCGACATCCTTTCTTGTCACACGACAAGAAAGGACGCAAAGAAACGTGCCCCGCTGCCGCGCCCCCTGCGGGGGTGCCCTCGCTCCGGGCGTGCCTGGCGGGGTCTGCGCAAACTCGCCCTGCGGGCTCAAACATGCGCAGCCCTGATCCGCGTGGGCGCCTCTGGCTCGGCTGTAGTGGGCGTGAATTCAGGTCTCACTTGAACTTTTTCAGCGCCAAAGGCAGTGGTCTCGATGCCGGAAGAAGCTGGCTCATCTCAGACGGGAGCGGGTCCAGTACAAAGGTAAGCGAACCTCCCTCGGACTTGAGCCAGCTCAGCCCCAGCCTCAGCAAACGCTCGGTGCATCCTCAACGCCCGTCCTGAACCTTTGATCCGCACAGCAGCAGACGGGGATGTCCGGCGCGGCTGTCTGAGGAGGCAAAGCCGACGAGTTCCGCGCCGGCCGCCTGCTGCGAGCAGCACAGGGAAGTCGTCCGCATAGCGGACGACCGGTGAGGCACGGGTCGCCTTTCTTGCCTTCTTCTTTGGCGACGCAAAGAAGAAGGTCGCCCGCCGGGGCGAGTCCCGGCCAATCCAGGACCATAAAAAGGAAAGCCGCCCAGCAAAGCACCAACATGCAGCCGGCAAGGCGCTGAAAGCATCGAGGTCGAATGAATTCGACCCCACGGGGGGCAGCCCTCCAGTAGCGGTAGAACAGCGGCCGTCAAACCGACAACATCTCCCTCACCTTATTCACCTCCATCTCCTCCCCCCTACCCGCACTAATAATCTCCCCCCGCTCCATCAACAGATAGTGATCCGCCAACGAGCGCGCAAAGTCGTAGTACTGCTCCACCAGCAGGATCGCCATCTCCCCGGTCTCGGCCAGCGCCCGGATCGCCCGTTCGATGTCCTTGATGATGGACGGCTGGATGCCCTCGGTGGGTTCGTCGAGGATCAGCAGCTTGGGCCCCGGAGCCAGCGCGCGGCCGATGGCGAGCTGTTGCTGCTGGCCGCCGGAGAGGTCGCCACCGCGCCGCCGCATCATCTGCTTGAGCACCGGGAACATCTCGAAGATGCGGGTCGGCACCTCGGCGCTGGCGGGCCGGGTGGCGAGGCCCATCAGCAGGTTCTCCTCCACCGTCAGGCGCGGGAAGATCTCGCGGCCCTGGGGCACGTAGCCGATGCCGGCGCGCACGCGGCCGTAGCTGGGGGCCTTGGTGATGTCGGCGCCGTCGAGGGCGATGCTGCCGGTGGCGGCGGGCACCAGGCCCATCAGGGTCTTGAGCAGCGTGGTCTTGCCCACCCCGTTGCGCCCGAGCAGGGTGGTGACCTTGCCCATCGGCACCTCGAAGCTGAGGTTGCGCAGGATGTGGGAGCCGCCGTAGTACTGGTTGAGGTTGGTGACGGTCAGCATGGTTCAACGCCCCAGATAGACTTCGATGACGCGCGGATCGGCCTGGACGGTGGCGAGGTCGCCCTCCGCCAGCACCGAGCCTTCGCACAGTACGGTGACCTTGCCGCCAAGGGCTTCGACGAAGGCCATGTCGTGTTCGACGACCACCAGCGAGTGCTTGCCCTTGAGGCTGACGAACAGCTCTGCGGTGCGCTCGGTCTCGTCGTCGGTCATGCCGGCGACGGGCTCGTCGAGGAGCAGCAGCCTGGGGTCCTGCACCAGCAGCATGCCGATCTCCAGCCACTGCTTCTGGCCGTGGGACAGCAGCCCGGCAGGCCGGTCGGCCTGGTCGTCTAGGCGGATCAGGCGCAGGGTGTCGGCGATCTTGTCGAGGTCGTCGCCGAACAGCCGCGCGAAGAGGCTCTTCTTGACCCGCTTGTCGGTCTTGAGGGCCAGCTCCAGGTTCTCGAAGACGGTGTGGTGCTCGAAGATGGTCGGCTTCTGGAACTTGCGGCCGATGCCGGCGTGGGCGATCTGCGGCTCGGTCAGGCGGGTCAGGTCGATGGTCTGGCCGAAGAAGGCCTTGCCCGAATCGGGCCGGGTCTTGCCGGTGATGACGTCCATCATCGTGGTCTTGCCCGCCCCGTTGGGGCCGATGATGCAGCGCAGCTCGCCGGCATCGATCTGCAGGGACAGCTTGTTGAGGGCGCGGAAGCCGTCGAAGCTGACCGTGATGTCGTCCAGGTAGAGCATGACCTTGTGGGACAGGTCGAGCGCGCCCGGCGTCAGCACGTGGCCGGTGTTGGCGGCGCCGTCCCAGCCTTCCTTCTGGCCGTCGGCGGGGGCGTTGCGGGAGATGGAGGATTCGACGCGCATCGTCAGGCTCCTTTTGCGGCAGTGCCGTTGGGCAGCTTGGATTCAGGGGCAGCCGGCGTGCGCGGTGCGGCCGGCACAGCGGCGGCTTCGGTGCGGGCCGCCGCCAGCGCGGCCTTCTCGGCGCGGCGGGCCTTGATCCTGGCCCACAGGCCGGCCACGCCTTCCGGCAGGTAGAGGGTCACCAGGATGAACAGCAGGCCGAGGAAGAACAGCCAGTATTCGGGGAAGCTGGTGGTGAACCAGGTCTTCGACAGATTGACGATGCCGGCCCCGAAGATCGGCCCGACCAGCGTGCCGCGCCCGCCCACCGCGACCCAGATGGCGATCTCGATGGAGTTGGCAACGGACATTTCCGACGGGTTGATGATGCCCACCTGCGGCACGTAGAGCGCCCCGGCCAGGCCGCACAGCATGGCCGACACGGTCCAGATGAAGAGCTTGTAGTGCAGCGGGTTGTAGCCGATGAACATGACGCGGTTCTCGGCGTCGCGGATGGCGGTGAGAACGCGGCCGAACTTGGAGGCGATCAGCGCCTTGCCGAGGATCAGCGTGCCGAGCAGCAGCGTCACCGACAGGCCGAACAGCACCACGCGGGTCTCCGGCGCGGTGATCGAGTAGCCGAGGATGCGCTTGAAGTCGGTGAAGCCGTTGTTGCCGCCGAAGCCGGTCTCGTTGCGGAAGAAGAACAGCATCGCGGCATAGGTCATGGCCTGGGTGATGATCGAGAAATACACCCCCTTGATGCGCGAGCGGAACGCGAAGTAGCCGAAGATCCAGGCGATCACGCCGGGCACTGCCACCGCCAGCAGCAGGCACCACAGGAAGCTGTCGGTGCCGGACCAGTACCAGGGCAGTTCCTTCCAGTCGAGGAAGACCATGAAGTCCGGGATGTCGGCGCCGTAGCTGCCGTCGCGGCCGATCTGGCGCATCAGGTACATGCCGAAGCTGTAGCCGCCGAGGGCGAAGAACAGCCCGTGGCCGAGGGACAGGATGCCGCCGAAGCCCCAGATCAGGTCCATCGCCACCGCCACCACGGCGTAGCACAGGATCTTGCCGATCAGGGTGATGGCATAGGTGGAGATGTGCAGCGGATGGCCCTCGGGCAGCATCAGGTGGGCCAGCGGCACCAGCACCCAGGCCGCAACAAAGACCGCCGACACCGCCAGCCAGCCCCGCGGACCGAGGCCGGCAACAAGTTTCACGCTTACAGGTGTGCGCATCGCAGCCCCCGCTCAGTCGACGAACCGGCCCTTGAGGGCGAACAGCCCCTGGGGTCGCTTCTGGATGAAGATGATGATGAAGACCAGCACCAGGATCTTGGCGATGACCGCCCCGGCCCAGCCTTCGAGGAACTTGGTGACCACGCCGAGGCCCAGCGCAGCCCACACCGCACCGGCCAGCTGGCCGACGCCGCCGAGCACGACGACCATGAAGGAATCGACGATGTAGCCCTGCCCCATGTCCGGCCCGACGTTGGCGATCTGCGACAGGGCGACGCCGCCGAGGCCGGCGATGCCGGAGCCGATGCCGAAGGCCAGGGTGTCGATGCGCGCCGTCGGCACGCCGACGCAGCCGGCCATCGGGCGGTTCTGCGTCACGGCGCGGACGAACATGCCGAGGCGGGTCTTGTTCATCAGCAGCCACACCACCAGCAGCACGAAGCCCGAGAAGGCCACGATCACCAGGCGGTTCCACGGCAGCGACAGGTTCTCGGCCAGTTGCACGCCGCCGGACATCCACGCCGGGTTGGCCACTTCCACGTTCTGGGCGCCGAACAGCAGGCGCGCTGCCTGGATCAGCACCAGGGACAGGCCCCAGGTGGCGAGCAGGGTTTCCAGCGGGCGGCCGTAGAGGTGGCGGATCACCGTGCGCTCCATCAGCATGCCCACCGCCGCGGCGACGAAGAAGGCCACCGGCACCGCGGCGACCACGTAGTAATCGACGAAATCCGGGAAGCGGCTGCGGAACAGGGCCTGCATCGCATAGGCGGAATAGGCACCGACCATCAGCAGCTCGCCGTGGGCCATGTTGATGACGCCCATCACCCCGTAGGTGATGGCCAGGCCCAGCGCGGCCAGCAGCAGGATGGAGCCGAGGGAGAGACCGGTGAACACCTGCCCGGCCATGTCGCTCCACACCAGGCGGCCGTCGATGGCCTTGATCGCGGTCTGGGCGGCCAGGCGCACCTTCTCGTCCGGCTCGGCAAAAGTGTCGCCCTGCTTCTCGATCAGCGGCAGCAGCAGCGCCTTGACTGCCGGGCTGGACGACTGGCCGAGGGTCTGCACGGCCTGCAGGCGGGCCGCGGCGTCGGGGCTGGCGAGGCTGGCCTGGGCCTGCAGTTGCACCAGGATCGGCTTGATCTCGCCGTCCTGCTCCTGCTTCAAGGCCTTGTCGAAGAGCGGCAGCAGCGCCGCGCCGTCGCCCATGTCGGCCAGCAGGGCCTTGGCGGCGGCCAGGCGTTCGGCCTTGTCGGTGGACAGCAGGCGCAGCGCCGCGAGGGCGCCATCCACCTGCTGGCGCAGGCTGTTGTTGAGGCTGATGGAATCCGGGCTGGCCGGCGCCGGCTTCAGCAGCTTGCCGTTGGCGGCGTCCAGCACTTGGTCGCCGGCGACGATCACCAGCTTGTCACCGGCCACCGCCACCGCGTCGTCGGAGAGGGCCTTGAGCAGGCGCGCCGTGTCGGCATCGCCGACCTCGGCCAGCGCCGCCACGGCGCCCTGCTTGGCGTCGAAGTCTTCCGACGCGAGGCCCTTGAGCACCTCAGGGGCTACGTCGGCGCGCACCGCGCCGACGCCCAGGCCGAGGGCCAGGCTCAGGATGAATATGAGTCGTTTCATGCTTGCTCCCTGAATCGGAGGGCGAAAAAATGGCCGGCTCCGGGCCCGGAGCCCACCGCCGGCCAAACTGCCCTCTTGAGGAGGTTGGGGATCTCTTACAGCTTCTGCTTGCTCTCGTTGCCGGGGATATACGGGCTCCACGGCTGGGCGCGGATCGGGCCCTTGGTCTTCCACACCACGTTGAACTGGCCATCGGCCTTGATCTCGCCGATGAAGACCGGCTTGTGCAGGTGGTGGTTGGTCTCGTCCATCTTCAGCGTGAAGCCGGACGGGGCCTTGAAGGTCTGGCCGCCCATCGCCGCGATGACCTTGTCGGTGTCGGTGGACTTGGCCTTCTCGACGGCCTGGGCCCACATGTGAATGCCGACGTAGGTGGCTTCCATCGGGTCGTTGGTGACCACGGTGTCGGCCTTCGGCAGCTTGGCCTTCTTGGCCCAGTCGCGGTACATCTTGATGAACTTGTCGTTGTCGGGGTTCTTCACCGACATGAAGTAGTTCCACGCCGCCAGGTGGCCGACCAACGGCTTGGCATCGACGCCGCGCAGCTCTTCCTCACCCACCGAGAAGGCCACCACTGGCACGTCCTTGGCCTTCAGGCCGGCGTTGCCCAGTTCCTTGTAGAACGGCACGTTGGAGTCGCCGTTGATCGTCGAGATCACCGCGGTCTTCTTGCCCTCGCCGGCGAACTTCTTGATCTTGGCGATGATGGTCTGGTAGTCGGAATGGCCGAAGGGGGTGTACTCCTCCATGATGTCCGACTCGGCGACGCCCTTGCTCTTGAGGAAGGCGCGCAGGATCTTGTTGGTGGTGCGCGGATACACGTAGTCGGTGCCGAGCAGCACGAAGCGCTTGGCCGAGCCGCCTTCCTTGCTCATCAGGTATTCCACCGCCGGAATGGCCTGCTGGTTGGGCGCCGCGCCGGTGTAGAAGACGTTCTTCTCGAGCTCCTCGCCCTCGTACTGCACCGGGTAGAACAGCAGGCCGTTGAGTTCCTTGTAGACCGGCAGCACCGACTTGCGGGACACCGAGGTCCAACAGCCGAAGGTCACCGCGACCTTGTCCTGGGACAGCAGCTGGCGGGCCTTCTCGGCAAACTTCGGCCAATCGGAGGCCGGATCGACAACCACCGGCTCGAGCTTCTTGCCGAGCACGCCGCCCTTGGCGTTGATTTCCTCGATGGTCATCAGCGCGGTTTCCTTGAGTGCGGTCTCGGAGATCGCCATCGTGCCGGACAGGGAGTGCAGGATGCCGACCTTGATGGTGTCGGCCGCATAGGCGCTGGACGCGATGCCGCCCATCGCGGCGATGGAGGCGGAGATGACGGCAGCCTTGAGGAAGGAACGACGGTTTTGCATCGATGACTCCTTGGTATCAGTTGGGTTTGGCTAATGCGGTGCAGCAATGGAACGCAGATTACGGAGCCCACCCCATACCCGGAATACGTCAGATTGCGTAGGTCCTGCGCAGTCCTCCGCCAAACCCGTAGAGGCTCACCGTTGCTGGCGCTGCGGCGAATGCCCTCCTATAACGCATGCATGGCCCCGACCAATCCCCAGGAGTCCTTCATGCCGCGCATCCTCGTCTTCTCCGGCAGCAGCCGCCGGGAATCCCTCAACCGCAAGCTGGTCAAGGTGGCCGCGCAAGCCCTGACTGACCTGGGTGGAGACGTCACGCTGATCGAACTGGCCGACTACCCGCTGCCGATCTACAACGGCGACCTGGAAGCGGCCGAGGGCATCCCGCCCGCCGCCCGCAAGCTGAAGGCCTTGTTCAAGGAACACCATGCGCTGGTGATCGCCTCGCCGGAGAACAACTCGTCGGTGAGTTCGCTGCTCAAGAACACCCTCGACTGGATCTCCCGCCCCGATGGCGACGAGAGCGGCCTCGTGCCCTACCGGGACAAGATCGCCCTGCTGCTCGCCGCCTCGCCGGGCGCGCTCGGTGGCATGCGCGGGCTGAAGCACCTGCGCGATTCGCTGGAAGGCCTCGGCGTGCTGGTGCTGCCGCAGACCCTGGCGGTCAGCCACGCCGACCAGGCCTTCGACAAGGACGGGCAACTGGACGAAGCCCGCAGCAAGACCTTGCGCAATCTGGCCGGCAAGCTGCTGATCGTCAGCGGCGCGCTGGAAGGCTGACGGCGGGCCGGCCGGGCTCGGCTAGAATCGGGGCAACTCATTCAGGATTGCCCGGCGCACCGCCATCAACGGGCGCCGGCACGCGCACGCCATGTTTGCTCCGTCCCGCCCGATCTATCCCGTCGCCGGCATCCGTGCCATCGAGGCGCTGGCCATCCCCGACGCCGAACCCCCGTTGATGGAACGCGCCGGCGCGGCCGCCGCCCTGCTGGCCGCCCGCCTCGCCACCGGCGCCGGGCCGGTGCTGGTCGCCTGCGGGCCGGGCAACAACGGTGGCGACGGTTTCGTGATGGCCCGCCTGCTGCATGCGGCCGGGCAGCGCGTGGAAGTCGCCTTCGCCGGCGACCCGGCCCGCCTGCCCGCCGATGCCGCCGCCGCCCACGCCGCATGGCTGGCCGCCGGCGGCACGACCCACACCGAGCTACCGCCCGCCCCGCCGGAAGGCTGGGCGCTGGTGGTGGACGCGCTGTTCGGCATCGGCCTGCAGCGCCCTCTCGAAGGCCGCTACGCCGACTGGATCGATACCCTCAACGCCCAGCCCTGCCCGCGCCTGGCGGTGGACATCCCCAGCGGACTCGATGCCGACAGCGGGCGCCGCCTGGGCCCCTGCTTTGCGGCGACCCACACGATCACTTTCATCGCCCTCAAGCCCGGCCTGCTGACGCTGGACGGGCCCGACCAGTGCGGTGAGGTCCACCTCGCCCCCATCGACGTCGCGGCGGAAGTACTGGCCCCAGCGCCCGGCCGCGAGATCTCGCCGGCCCTGTTCGCAGCCCGCCTGCAGCCGCGCCTGCGCAACAGCCACAAGGGCAGCTACGGCGACGCCGCGCTGATCGGCGGCGCGCCGGGCATGGTCGGTGCCGCCGTGCTGGCCGGGCGGGCGGCCGCCCACCTGGGCGCCGGCCGGGTGCTGCTCGGCCTGCTCGACCCGGGCGCGCTGGCGGTGGACATCCTGCGCCCGGAGCTGATGTTCCGCGCTGCCGCGGAGCTGCTGGCCGACCCCGCCATCGGCGCCTTCGCAGTCGGCCCCGGCCTGGGCCAGTCCGATGCGGCCCGCGCCCTCGTGCACGACGCGGTGCGACTGGCCGTACCGCTGGTCCTCGACGCCGACGCCCTCAACCTGGTGGCCCGCGACGCCGAACTGCAACAGGCCGTCGCCCGCCGCAGCGCGCCGACGCTGCTGACGCCCCACCCCGCCGAAGCC
Organism: Zoogloea sp. LCSB751; assembly: GCF_002028455.1. GTDB lineage: Bacteria > Pseudomonadota > Gammaproteobacteria > Burkholderiales > Rhodocyclaceae > Zoogloea. Next base: position 97,335 of record NZ_MWUM01000015.1, read on the forward strand.
GCCCGCCTGCTGGCATGCACGACACCCGAGGTGCAGGCCAACCGGCTCGCCGCCACCATCCGGATGGCTGCACAGCTCAATGCGTGGGTCGTGCTGAAAGGCTGCGGCAGCGTGGTCGCCAGCCCCGACGGCGCCTGGTGGATCAACACCAGCGGCAACCCGGCGATGGCTACCGCCGGCATGGGCGACGTGCTGAGCGGCATCCTCGCCGCGCTGCTGGCGCGCGGCTGGCACGCCCGCGATGCGTTGCTCGCCGGCGTGCATCTGCACGGCCTGGCCGGCGACGCGTGCTGCGCGGAACTGGACCTGGACTGCGGCCTGCTCGCCGACGAAGTCGCCCCCGCCGCACGGCGCTGCTTCAACCGCTGGATCCGCGGCGAGGCCTGATCCACCGCATTTCCACGCCAGCCTGACAACAGGATCCGTCAGCCCGACGGAACCTCGGCGCGCCAACGTACACCAATGCCGTTCCATCTGCTTCCGCCAATCCGCCCAACTCTGTGACTCACCCTCCTCAACGCCCCCTGCTTGGCATCGGCCTGGCCCTGCTGGCCGTCGTGCTGTTCTCGACGCTCGACGTGTTCACCAAGTACCTCAGCCAGCGCTTCCCGGTACCGCTGCTGGTGTGGGCCCGCTACACCGTACACCTGTTGCTGATGGTGGTCTTCCTCGGCCCGCGGCTGCGCAGCCGCCTGTTCGTCACCCGCCATCCGATGCAGCACGTGCTGCGCTCGGTGCTGCTGCTGATCACCAGCCTGGGCGGCGTGGCCGCCTTCCAGCGCATGCCACTGGCCGAAACCACGGCGATCATCTTCGCCTCGCCGGTGATCGTCGTGCTGCTGGCCCGCCCGCTCCTTGGCGAGCGCATCGGCGCGCTGCGCTGGCTGGCGGTGCTGCTCGGCTTCGGCGGCGTACTGATGGTGGCCCGGCCAGGCAGCGGACTGGTGGCCGACGGCGTGATCTACGCGCTGGTGGCGGCCGGCGCGTATGCGCTGTATCAACTGCTGACCCGCCGCATGGCCGCCACCGAGAGCCCGGTGACGCTGCTGTTCTACACCGCGCTGATCGGCTGCGGCGCGATGAGCCTGGCAATCCCATGGCTGGACCACGGCCCCACGCCGTCCGGCACCGATTACACCCTGATGGCGCTGATGGGCCTGCTCGCCGGCAGCGGCCACTTCCTGCTCACCCGCGCCTTCCGCGAAGCCCCCGCGTCGCTGCTGTCGCCGATGCTGTACGGCCAGCTGCTGTGGTCCACGCTGTTCGGCTGGCTGGTGTTCACCCACTTGCCCGACGCCGTCGCGCTGGCCGGCATGCTGGTCATCGGCACCGCCGGCGTACTGATCGCCGTGGACAGCCGGCGCCGTAGCAGCACCTAGACTTGCCAGCGCCGATGCCAGTAGGGGCGAATTCATTCGCCCGCAGAGCATGCTGAACCGACTGAGGGCGAATGAATTCGCCCCTACGGCGTGGGCCAGCGCCCCCAAACGAGGCCTCAGCGCGCCTTGAGCGCCTCGACGGCCGGCGGATAGCGGCCGGCGGCGGAAGCCTTCAGCCAGCGCAGGGCCTCGTCCGGGTTGCGGGCCTGGCCGGCGCCGGTGTCGAGCATCACCGACAGCGCGTACTGCCCTTCCGCGTCGCCGGCCTCCGCCGCCTGGCGGAACAGGCGCGCGGCCTCGTCGAGATTGCGCGGCACGCCGCGGCCAGCCTCATGCAGCCAGGCCAGGCGGGTCAGCCCGCGGGGGTCGCCGGCGTCGGCAATCGCCCGGTAGGCAGTCACCGCATCCGGCAGGCTGCCGTCCGCCTCCAGCCGGCGGGCCTGGGCCAGCCGCTTGTCCGCGGCACTCACCGGACGAGCCGCCGGGCCGTCGAGCACGGCAAGCTGCGCGGCCGCCTCGTCGTCCCCCAGGTCGACCGCAACCTGCAGCCAGTGCCGCGCGCCCACCCGGTCCGGCGCACCAAGCCGGCTGGTCTGCAGGGACGTGCCCAAGCGCAGCGCCGCATTGCGACTGCCGGCCAGGGCGGCCTTCTCGTAACGCCGCCGCGCCTCGGCGCCATCCTTCGGCTCGCCGAGCCCGTCCTCGGCCAGGATGCCCAGGTTGAACCAGGCCTCGCCCATCCCCTTGTTGGCCAGTGCCGTCCAGATCTGGCGGGCTTCGATGTAATGGGCCATCTTGAACTCGGCGTAGCCCTTGTAGAGACCGATGGCCGGCTTGCGCACGATCTCGGCCAGTTCATCCTCGTCGAGGAGTTCCGCGTGGACCATGTGCGGGCCTGCCGTTACGCACAGGCAAAGGGCCAGCAGAGGCCGGCGGATGGCGGCTGAAAATTGGGGCATTGTTGTCTCCGTTGATTGTTGTAATGGCGCCACCGCATTGTGCATGAAACAGGCAAAACTCACGGACACCCGGATTTAAGCCAGAAAAACACAAAAAGCGCTTGACGAGTCTTAAGCTCATTCCTATAATGCGCTCCTCAACTCACCGGGCGGTTAACTCAGCGGTAGAGTGCCACCTTCACACGGTGGAAGCCACTGGTTCGATCCCAGTACCGCCCACCAGAATTCAGCAAACCAGGCGCCTCCGGGCGCCTGGTTTCGTTTACGTCGGTGAATGCTTCGTGATCTACACGCAAGCGCCAATATCCTCACACCGGGCAGGGACTAAGCCAGGTCACGGGGCGGGAAAAATCCGATACTCCGGCCATGTATTCCCCTCTCCTGTCGCCCCCGCAGCGGGTGTCGCCAGCGGCCCGGTTCGTCACCTGCATCCTGGGTCTGCTGGCCTTGTGCCTGCTCCTCCACTGTCCGCCGAGCCTCGCGGAAGGCGGGCTCACGCGCTTCCAGCTCGGGACCGACCTGGGCTACGCCGCCTTCGTAGACGACAGCGGCGCCAAGACCATCGAAGACATCGCGAAGTTGCCCGACAGCGCATTCACGCCGGTAGCCGGCGGGCTGGCCCTGAGCTACACGCGCAACACGGTGTGGTTGCGCTTCGCGCGCCCGCCGGGGAACGGCCCCTGGTGGCTCGAACTGCAGCCCGCGGTGCTCGACTCCGTACGACTCTACGAGAAGGACTCCGGACGCTGGAAGATGCGCCAGGCCGGCGACCGCCTGCCCTACGGCGACCGGGAACTCGCCCATCGCCTGTTCGCCTTCCAACTGGCGCCGGCTGCCATACCGCAGACCTATGTATTCCTGCGCATCGAGACAACGAGCTCCCTGTACCTGATCGCCAGCCTGCGCACACCGGAAGCCTTCATCGAGGACGCCGAAAACGGCGGGCTGTACTGGGGCCTGTACTTCGGCGCGCTGATCATCGCGCTGCTGTTCATGCTGGCGATGGTGGCCATCAACCGCAGCCGCCCCTACCTGGCCCTGAGCGTGGCGCTACTGCTGAACGGGCTCCACGTCGCCAATTCCCAGGGTTTTCTGGCGGGCTCCCTGTGGCGTGAGCACCCGCAGTGGGGCGATACCAGCATCGGCATCCTGGCGCCGTTGGCTGTTGCCAGCATGCTGTGGACCCTGCGCGAATTCGTCATCCGCATCAGCGCACCGCGCTGGCTCGACCGTCTCTACGTCCTGGCCACCGTCTACTGCGCACTGATTCCGGCAAGCCTGCTGATCGAACACTACGGCCCGCTGATCCGCATCGCGCTGTTCCTCAACCTGGCGGCCAGCATCGCGGCCCTGACGCTGCAGCTGCGTCGCGTCGTCGCGTCCCGCAGCCGCGCCGACGGGGTGCTGGCGCTGGCCCTGTTCCTCTACCTGTGCGGCCTGCTCAGCGGTGTGCTGCCGCTGCTCGGTCTGATCCCGGCATCGCCACAGCTGCTGGTGCTGCGCAACGGCCTGTTCGTCCTGTTCGCGCTGCTGGCCGGCGGCGCCCTGCTGCATGAAGTCCGCCACACCTACTGGAATCTGCTCGCCGAAAAGACCCGCGCCCTCGAAACCGCCAACCAGACCGAGAGACTGCTGGAATCCTGCGTGGCCGACCGCACGCGGGCCCTCGCCGTGGCCAACGACAACCTGGCCAACCGGCAAGCCCTGCTGCAGCAGATCCTCGACACCTCCTTCGTGGCGATCTTCCTGGTAGGCCGGGACGGTCGCATTGCGCTCGCCAACCGGCGCATGGCCGAGATGTTCCAGCGACCGATGGAAACCTTGGTCGGCAGCGACTATGCGGACCTGGTGCTGGCCTCCGAACGGGAGCCGGCCCGCCAGCGGGTGCAGGCCATGCTCGCCAACGAGATCCCGGTGGTGGACTTCGACCGCCGGTACCAGCGCGCCGACGGCAGCGTGTTCTGGGGTCATCTCACCTGCCGGCCCTTCGACAAGGCCACCGACGCCGGCGTGATCGGGGTGATCGCCGACATCAGTCAGCGCAAGGAGACCGAGGACCACGAACGCTTCCGCAGCCAGATCCTCGAGATGCTGGCCGGCGGCGCCCCGCTGCAGCAGATCCTGACCGTCATGGTCACCGGCATCGAAAGGCTGCACCCCGGCGTGCGCAGCAGCATCCAGCTGCTCGACGGCGAAGGCCGGCGCTTCCACAAGGGCATCGGCCCCAGCCTGCCGGACTTCTTCAACGCCTCCTGCGACGGCCTGGAGATCGGCATCGGCGTCGGCTCCTGCGGCACCTCCGCCTTCACCGGCGAACGCGTCATCGTCGAGGACATCGCCAACCATCCCTACTGGGCGCCATACCTTGATCTGGCGGCGCGGGCCGAACTGGGGGCCTGCTGGTCCCAACCGATCCGCTCGTCTTCCCACCGCGTCCTTGGCACCCTGGCGATCTACCATCGCACGGCGCATTCGCCGACAGGCGCCGACATCGCGCTGATCGAACAGATGGCCCGCCTGGCCAGCATCGCCATCGAAAAAAGCCAGGCCGAGACCCGCCTGCGGGAAAGCGAAGAGCGCTACCGCCTGCTCATCGAATCGAGCGCCGAAGGCATCTGCGTGGCCCAGGACGGCTTCATCCGCTTCTGCAACCCGGCCTTCGCCGGGCAGCTCGGCTACAGCGAGAAGGAACTGCAGACGCAGCCCTTCGGCGACTTCGTCGTCGCCACCGACGACGGGGCCCGGGTCTTCCGCCCCGACGCGGGCGAAGCCGGCAACGGCAGTCCGGACCACCGCCACTCGATCCGGATTCGCACCCGCCACCGGGGCGTGCGCTGGTTCGACGTGGGCAGTGCCGGCATCCACTGGAACGAGCAGGCCGCCACCCTCAATTTCTTCATCGACATCACCGAGCGCAAAGAGGCCGAAGATGCGCTGCGCGAGAGCCGGGTGTTCATGCAGCACATCCTCGACTCGGTACCCAACGAGATCGCCGTGCTCGATCACGCCGGCATCATCGTGATGGTCAATGAAGCCTGGCGGCAATTCGCCACCCAGAACAGCGCCCAACCCGGCCATTGCGACGCCAGTACCGGTGTCGGCGCCAGCTACCTGGACGTCTGCGGCAGCAGCCCCGACCCCCTCACCGACGCCACTGCCGGCACCGCCCACGACGGCATCCGCGGTGTGCTCGACGGCCGCCTGCCGACCTTCAGCCTGGAATACGCGTGCCATGCGCCGCAGCAGGAGCGCTGGTTCACGATGACCGCCACCCCCCTCGGCGGTGGCCGCCGCGGCGCGGTGATCGTTCATAGCGACATCTCGGAGCGCAAGCGCATCGAGGAGCAGATCCGCAAGCTCGCCTACTACGACAGCCTGACCCAGCTCGCCAACCGGCGCCTGCTCCACGACCGCCTGGCCCAAGCCCAGGCCGCCAGCAAGCGCAACGGCGAATACGGTGCGTTGATCCTCCTCGACCTGGACAATTTCAAGCCCCTCAACGACGAGCACGGGCATGCGGTCGGCGACCTGCTATTGATCGAGGTGGCGCGCCGCCTGAGCCGCAGCGTGCGGGCAGTGGACACCGTGGCCCGCCTCGGCGGCGACGAGTTCGTGATCGTCCTCGGTGGCCTGGATGCCGACCAGGACGTGTCCCGCCTCGAAGCCATGGCCATCGCCGAGAAGATCCGCCAGGCCCTGGCCCGCCCCTATCTGCTGCCCCTGCAGGACGACGGCGGTTCGATCACCATTGAACACCGCTGCTCGTCGAGCATCGGCGTGGCCCTGTTCCAGGGCCTGAGCAGCAGCCAGAACGAGATCCTCAAGTCCGCCGACATCGCCATGTACCGCGCCAAGCTGTCCGGACGCAACGCGGTCCACCTGTACGAAGCCATTCCGCTGCCGGCCGAGAACCTCACGGGTGGCAGTGGCAGCGCCGGCTAAGCGGCCTCCACGGACGGGTGGACAGCCCCTCCGCTGGGGCGAATTCATTCGCCCGCGGACTTCGGACTACCGGCTGAGGGCGAATGAATTCGCCCCAACGACCTCTCCCTTCCCGTCCCCCATCCCGTCCAGCAGCCCCGACACCCGCAGCACGCGCCGCTCGACGGCGCGTTCCAGCACCTTCGAGGCCGGCGCATCGGCCAGCGTGAACCAGCGCCTGGCGCGGGTGATGCCGGTGTAGACCAGCTCGCGGGTCAGGATCGGGTTGAGCCCGTCTGGCAGCACCAGCGCCGCGTGGGTGAATTCCGAGCCCTGGGATTTGTGCACCGTCAGTGCATACACCGTCTCGACGGCCTGCAGGCGGCTCGGCAGCACCCATTTGACGCCCTGGCTGCCGTCGCCGCTGGGGAAGGCCACCCGCAGCTGGGTGCCGCCGCCTTCCAGCGGCAGCGCCAGCGTGATGCCGATATCGCCGTTCATCAGGCCGAGGCCGTAGTCGTTGCGCGTCACCAGCACCGGCCGGCCCCCGTACCAGCCTTCCTCGGCCGGGATCAGCCCGGCCTCGTGCAGCCAGCCGGCGATGCGCCGGTTGAGGCCTTCGACGCCCCACTGGCCGCGGCGCAGCGCGCACAGCAACTGGAACTGGCCGTGGGCCGCGAGCACCTGCAGCGCCCAGGCGTCCAGCTCCGACTGGGATGCGTCGGCAGCCGGGCGCCCATCCGCCATCTGGCGCAGGAAGTGCCGGTAGCCGCGGGGCCGCTCGCCATCCGCCGCGGCCGGCGCGCCGTTGTCGCCATCCACCACCAGCCGGCGCAGCGCGGCCTCGCCTTCGCCGCCGAGCGCGATGCGCGCCAAGTCGGCGTAACCCTGCGCGAACACACCGGCGACACGGTCCACCGCGCCGTCGTTCACCGCCGCCGCCAGCTGGCCGATGCCGCTGTCGCCGCTGAAGCGGTGGCTGTGGCGCAGCATCGCCACGGCCTGGTCCAGCGGCGTGCCGGCGGCGTCGATCAGTTCCGCGCCCATCGACTCGCAGGTGGCCGCCTCCAGCCAGGCGCGGCTGTCCGGCGTGTAGTGGCCTTCGCGGGCACGCCGGCACAGCTCGCCGAGCACCGCACCGGCCTCCACCGAGGCCAGCTGGTCCTTGTCGCCGAGCAACACCAGTCGTGCCGACGACGGCAGCGCGGCAAGCACGGCGGCCATCATCTCCAAGTCCACCATCGACGCCTCGTCCACCACCAGCACCTCGAGGGGCAGCGGATTGCCGGCGTGGTGACGGAAATGGCGGGTGTCCGGCCGGCTGCCGAGCAGGCGATGCAAGGTCGTCACCGCCACCGGGATCGCCGCCCTCACCTGCTCGCCGGCCGGCAGCCCATCCAGCTTGAGCTTGGCCACCGCGCCGGCGATGGACTCGTTGAGGCGCGCTGCCGCCTTGCCGGTCGGCGCCGCCAGGCGGATGCGCAGCGGGCGCTCCGGCCGCTCGGCCAGCGCCAGCGCCTGCAGCACCGCCAGCAGGCGCACCACCGTCGTCGTCTTGCCGGTGCCGGGGCCACCGGTGACGATCGCGAAGGCGCTACGCGCCGCCAGCGCGCAGGCCAGCTTCTGCCAGTCCGGCCCGGCCACGCCCGACGACGGCGGGAACAGCACGTCCAGCGCCGCACGCAAGGCATCCAGCGGCAAGTCGTGCTGGCGCCCGGCCATGGCGGCCAGGCGCTGGCGGATGCCGTCCTGCACGTCCCGCTCGTACTGCCAGTAGCGGCGCAAATAGATGCGCTGGCCGACGCGCACGAGCGGCGTATTGCCCACCTCACCGCCAGGCCCGCCGCCAACGAGCAGCGGAAAATCCAGCGCCACCAGCCACTGCGCCACAGTCAGGCCGTCGAGCACATCGGCGGGCAGCGGCGGCAGCTCGGCCCCGTCCGCCTCGCCGGCCCCTTCGGGTGGCAGGGACAGCGCGAAGCCCGGATCGTGCAGCGTGTCGCCCAGGTCCAGGCAGGCATGGCCGCGGCCGAGCTGGTGGCTGGCCAGTGCGGCGGCGAGGATCAACAGCGGCGGCGCAGTCGGCGCCTCGCGCTGCAGGAAGTCGGCGAAGGCCGCATCCAGCGCCCGCAGCCAGCCCTGCTCGGCCCAGCGCGCCAGCAGCGCCTTCATGGCGGCCGGATCGTCGTAGGTGCGGAAAGTCATGCGGCCTCCTGGCGGCGGGCGCCGGCGAACAGTGCGTCGAGGGTTTCGATCAATGCCCGCGGCGGACGCTCGGCGTGGATGCCGCGGCTGGGGGCGCGGCTGCCGCGCAGGAACAGGTAGAGCGCGCCGCCCACGTGGCAGTCGTAGTCGTAGTCCGGCAGGCGCAGCTTGAGCAGACGGTGCAGGGCCAGCAGGTAGAGCACGTACTGCAGCTCGTAGCGCTCGGCCAGCACCGCGTCGCGCATGGCCTCCGGCGTGTAGGCCGCGTCGTCGTCGCCGAGGCGGTTGGACTTGTAATCCACCACGTAGTAGCGCCCATCGTGCTCCACCAGCAGGTCGATGAAGCCCTTCAGCATGCCGTTGAGCTGGCCCTTGTCGAGCACCGGCCGCGCCGCGCCGCCGAGGGTATGGCTGCGCACCAGGGCATCCAGCGCCGGCAGGTCCACGTCATGCACGGCAATCCAGAACTCCATCTCGGCAACGCAGTTGGCGAGGCCGGCCAGGGTCAGCGGGGACGCAGCGCCGTCGCCATCGACCAGCGGCAACTGCAGGTAAGCCAGCATCCAGTCGGTGAGCCGGTCGATCCAGCGTTCCCAGCCGCGCGCCGCGCAACGCCGGGCGATGGCGTCGCGCAGCAGGGCCGGCGTTGCGACAATGCGGGCGAAACCCTGCCCGGCCGCCCATTCGAACAGATCATGCAGGAAGGTGCCGACCGCCGCGCCGCGCGGGAAATCGTGCAGCCCACCCCCGGCGGCCTTGCCGGCCGCCGGCACCGGCGCATCGGCGCGGGCCGTGGCGGCCTCGTGGAAGACGTCCTCCGCCGGCGTGTCCGGCCCCTGCCCGGCGGCGCTGTGCAGCGCCGAGTAGCTGGCGATCCACCAGCGCTCGCGCACCGCGCGTAGCGGCTGACGCGCGGCCCCTTCGACGAGTGCCGTGTCGCGGGCCTGATAACGCTCGTCGCTGGCTTCCGGATCGTCGAGCAGTGCAATGCCGTCGGCTGCAGCCAGCTCGGCCAGCCCTGTATCGAGCCCACCGCCGAGCAGATAGCCGAGGGCGCTGCGCTCCAGCCCGTCCAGCGCCGCGGTACCGACCCAGGTGGCGTAACGGGCGCGGGTCAGCGCCACGTAGAGCTTGCGCAGGTCTTCACCGAGGCGCTCCCGGTCGGCCAGCGCCAGCTGCGCCGGGTCGTCGCCCTGCAGGGCCAGTTGCAGCTGGCCGTCGGCGTCGTGCCACTTGAGCGGCAGGTCGGTGGATTTGGTGGCGCGGAAGCTGCACGCGAAGGGCAGGAAGACCAACGGGTATTCGAGGCCCTTGGACTTGTGGATGGTCACCACCTTCACCAAGTCGGCATCGCTTTCCAGGCGCACCTGGCGGGTGTCGCCGCCGACCTTGTCCTCCCGGCGCTGTTCGGCCAGGTGGCGGATCAGTGCGTGCTCGCCGTCGAGCAGCAAGCTGGCCTGCTGCAGGAGTTCGGCCAGGTGCAGCAGGTCGGTGAGGCTGCGCTCCCCCGCCCCGCCGCCGGCCAGCAGGCGCGCCGGCACGCGGAAGTCGTTGAGCAGGCGGCGCAGCATCGGCAGCACGCCCTGGCGCCGCCAGCATTCCCGGTAGGCGCGGAACTGGTCGATACGTTCGTCCCACGCGGTCTCGTCCCGATTGAGGCCGTCCAGCTCGGCCCAGTCCAGGCCCAGCGTCGGCGTGGCCAGCGCGGCGCGCAGCAGGCGGCCGTCGTCCGGCTCGGCGCAGGCGGACAGCCAGAGCTGCAGCTCCACCGCCTCCGGGCGCCGGAACACCGACTCCTTCTCCGACAGGTACACGCTGCGCACACCGCGTGCCGCCAGCGCGTCGCGGATCGCCGTGGCCTCGCTGCCGCTGCTGACCAGCACTGCCATGTCGGCCGGACGCAGCCCACGCCCTTCGCCCTTACCGAAGAAACCGGCCTGGCCCTGCTGGCCGAGCTTGAGCAGACGCACCATCTCGCTGGCGCAGACCGCCGCCATCGCGGACACGTAGTCGCTCTTCGACAGCGCCTTGCCATCCGCCTTGGGCGGCAGCCGCCACAGGTTCAGCGCCGGCAGTTCGGCGCCTTCCGCCTGCAGCACGTCGTCGCGGCCATTGGCCTCGGCGGGCAGGAAGGGCACCGGGTTGCCGGCGTCGCTACGGAACAGGAAGGCGCCGGCCCCGCCGTCGCGCTCCTCGGCCAGCGCGAAGCAGCGGTTGGTCGCCGCCACCATCGCGTGGGTCGAGCGGAAATTGCGCCGCAGCGTGTAATGCCGGCCGGCGGTGGCGGCGCGGGCCGACAGGTAGGTGTAGATGTCGGCGCCACGGAAGGCGTAGATGGCCTGCTTGGGGTCGCCGATGAGGATCAGCGCGGTGCTGTCGTCGTTGGCCGCGACGCGATAGACCGCGTCGAAGATGCGGTACTGCACCGCGTCGGTATCCTGGAATTCGTCGATCAGCGCCACCGGAAACTGCTCGCGGATCACCTGGGCCAGGCGCGGGCCGTTGGCGCCAGTCAGCGCCGCGTCGAGGCGGGTCAGCAGGTCGTTGAAACCCATCTTGGCGTGGCGGGCCTGCTCCGCAGCAAAGCGCTGCGCAACCCAGCCAGCGGCATGGCGCAGCACGTCGTCGCGGGCGTCGGGCAGCGCGGCGAGCTGGGCCTGAAGGCCGGCGATGGCCGCCAACGCCGGATGCCCGGGCACCGGCGCCTTGTCCGTCTTCCACACCTCCGCCATGCCGTCGGGCGTCAGGCGCGTCCAGCCGGTGTTGAGCACCGGGCCGAGCTGGGCCGGATCGTCCCGCCAGGCGGCCAGCGCATCCAGCCAAGTGTCGTAGTTGTTCTTCTTGAGCCTGGTTCCGTTGATGTGCCTGGCATCGCGGGCAGCGTCGAGCACGGCGCGCAGCTCCTCCACCCAGTCGCGCCACGGCGCTTTCAGCAACGCCAGCTGGCGCCGCTTCTCCGCCTCGGCAGCCGCCACACAGGCCGCCGGCGCCGCCGCCTCGCCCAGCAGGTCGGCGTGCAGCAGGAGCTGCTTCACCTCACCCTGCAGCGCCTCCGGCGACACCCACCATCCATTCACCGCGCGGGCCGCCTCCACCTCCAGCGGGTACATGAAGCTGCGCCAGTAGTCGCGCACCACCTCGGCCAGCAGCTCGTCCTGGTTGGTTTCGAGGGTCTGCGTAAACAGGCTGTCGCTGTCGAAGGCGTGCTCGCGCAGCATGCGGTTGCACCAGCCGTGGATGGTGGACACCGCCGCCTCGTCCATCCACTCGGCGGCCAGCTGCAGCTTGCGTGCGCAGCCGGGCCAGACTTCCGGCGGATAGTCGGCGCGCAGGTCGTGGAGCAGGTCCTTGCCGGGCTCCTTGTCTTCCACCGTGGCCGGATCGGCGAGGAAGTAGCCGGCCGCCTCGGCCAGGCGGGCGCGGATGCGGTCGCGCAGCTCCTTGGTGGCCGCGTCCGTGAAGGTGACGACGAGGATCTCCGGCGGCGTCAGCGGGCGCCCGAAGGCGGCGCCGTCGCCACCGTGGCCGAGCACCAGGCGCACGTACAGCGCGGCGATCGTGAAGGTCTTGCCGGTGCCGGCGCTGGCCTCGATGAGGCGGCTGCCGGACAGCGGAAAGCGCAGCGGCGCGAGGTCCGCGGGGGTCGAGGAAATCGGGCTCATGCTTGCTCTCCGCCGGCGGCGGCCTTGTCTTTCTTCTTCACAAAGGTGGCGAGGTAGAGCGGACGCAGCAGGCTGGTCGCCAGCCGCGCGAAGTCGCCATCCTCCACCAGCGCCGCAAAGCTGGGCCAAGCCCGCTGCAGGTAGGGGCTGGAGCCCAGTTCGCCGTCGCTCTGGTAACCGTCACCCTCGTAGGCCGTAGTGGCGTCCTTGCGGGCCTTGTCCATGGCTTCCGTATCCTCGCTGGGGGCGTGCTTCAGCCACGCGAAGGCGGTCTTCACCGCCAGCGGCAGCGGGCGGCCCTGACCGTCGAGCCACGCGGCCAGCAGGTTCTCCAGGTGATGGCCGGCCTCCTTCGGGTCCAGCGGCTCCAGCTCCACGCTGCCGGCCTTGCTGACCACCAGCGTGGTCAGCGGCCCGCCAGTAACCGTCACGTGGGCCGCCAGGTGGGCGACCCAGTGGCGGACCAGGTGGTGACGCTGGTACTGGCCCTTCTTCACCACGTCGCTGCTCTCCAGCACCACGCGACCACGCTTGCCGTCGGCGTCCGTGCGGATGCCGGCCAGCCAATCCTCCACGCGCAAACCGGTGTCCTTGCTCTCGTAACGCAACTCCTCGTCTTCGTCCGACTCGTCCGGCCAGCGGGCCAAGCCGTCTTCGTAACGCTCGAACAAGTCTTCCATCGGCTTCGCCAGGTCGGCGGCCATCAGCTCGGCGAAAGCCGCGGCGGGCAATTCGCCGCGCCGGCGCAGACGGGCCAGTCCGTCCTCCAGCGCCTGGGCCCGGTCCTCGCCGGCATGCACGGCGGCGGCCTGCAGGCCGATCAGCTCGTTCCACAGGCTCCAGCGCTGCAGGCCGTCCAGGTCGAAGGGTTCCTGGTCGTCGCTGGCCGGGTCGTCCATGTCGAAATCCACATGCAGGCGCTGGCGGAAGAACTGCTTCACCGGATCGCGCAGAAAGCCGCCCAGGTCGGCCAGGCGCAGCGGCTCGTCGCGCTGAAGCGGCGGCAGTTCGCCACCCGCCGTGGGCCGGTCGTCGGCGATGCGCCACTCGTTGGCGTAGGTGAACAGCGGCCCGTGCTGCGGGTCGGCCGGGAAGTAATCCGGGCTGAAAGGCTGCAGGCGGTGCTCGACGGTCAGCGCTTTCAGCAGCGCGTCCTTGTCGCCCTGCTCCGCCCCGGCCAGCCGCCAACCGGCGGCAAGGTGGTCGCGCAGCTGGCCGACCAGTACGGACGGAGGACGCACGGTGTTGTCGTTGATGCTGCGCCCGACCCACGAGATCAGCAGGCGCTCCCGCGCCGACAGCAGGGCTTCGAGGAACAGGTAGCGGTCGTCCTCGCGGCGGGAACGGTCGCCGGGGCGGTAGTCGCGCCCCATCAGGTCGAAGTCCATCGGCACGCGGGTGCGCGGATAGTCGCCGTCGTTGAGGCCGAGCAGGCAGACCTGGCGGAAGGGGATCGCGCGCATCGGCATCAGGGTCGCGAAGGTCACCGAGCCGGCGAAGAAGCGCTGGGACAGGCTGCCATCGTCGAGCTGGGCCAGCCAGTGCTCGCCGACCACCGCCAGCGGCAGCGGATCGTCCAGGCGGGCCTGCTCGCAGGCCTGCTGCCAGGTTTCCAGCGCCGCATCGAGTTGCTGCAGTGTGAAAGCATCACCGCTGTCCTCGGCGTCGAAGAAGTCGGCCAGCAGCTGGCGCAGGCGCTGGCACCAGTCGGGCACGGTGGCCGGGCTGGCGAGTACGCGCCAGCTCGCCTCCAGGCGGTCGAGCAGCGTGGCCAGCGGCCCGAGCAGCGCAGCATCAAGGCCGCCGATCTCGTCGTAGGGCTCGATGTCCTGCCACGCGCCGCCGGTGCCGCCCACCGCGTAGCCGAGCAGCATGCGGCGCAGGCCGAACAGCCAGCTGTTGCCGTCCAGGGCGACCGGCAGTTCGAGGCTCTGCCGGTGCTCGGCGTGCAGGCCCCAGCGTACGCGGGCGCCGTGGATCCAGCGGTGCAGCAGCGGCAGGTCGTCCTCGGCGATGGCGAAGCGGCGGCGCAGGGCCGGCACTTCCAGCAGGTCCAATACGTCGCTGACCGCCACCCGCGAAGTCGGCAGCCCCAGCAGCTTGTCGATGGCATTGACCAGCGGATCGTGCTGGCGCCGCCCCTGGTCGGCGATGCTGAACGGGATGAAACGCGGATCGCTGGCGTCCATCAGCCCGAACACCGCCTGGATGTGCGGCGCGTAGGCGTCGATGTCCGGCACCATCACGATCACGTCGCGCGGGCGCAGCGTGGCGTCGGCGTTGAAGGCGGCGAGCAGCTGATCGTGAAGGATTTCCACTTCCCGCTGCGGGCTGTGGACGATGTGGAAACGGATCGAGTCGTCGTCCGGGGCCACCGCCGGCCAGCGGGCCTGCGTCTCGGCCAGCGGGCGCAGGTCGCGGACGTCGTCCTGCAGCTGGTTGAGCAGGCGCGCCTGGCCGTGGGGCGCGAACAGGTCGATGCGCTGGCGGATGTCCACGAAGTGCTGCAGGTAGCCTTCGCGCGCGGAATCGCTGTCGTGTTCGTCGAGCAGGCCGATGAAGTCGCGCCCCTGCTTGCCCCACGCTGCCAGCAGCGGATGGGCGTGCAGGTGCAGGTTGTCCTCCGACACCTCGGCGGGCATGCCGGCACGGCGGCGCTGGCGATTGTGGGTGGCGCGCAGCAGGTCCTTGTCGGCGACGATATCGGCCCAGAAGTGCTCGCAGGGGTTATGCACGCACATCAGCACCTGGGTCCACCGGGACAGTGCGGCCAGCACTTCGAGGGACTGGCGCGGCATCGCCGAGATGCCGAAGATCATCACCCGGCGCGGCAGCCCGACAGGCCGGCCGGCGTCCTCCGGCCACGCCTCGACGCGGCGCAGGAAGGCCTCATGCACCGCCGCCCGCCCCTGCCCGGCCAGCGCCCCGCCGTCGCCGGCGGCCGCCACGTCATCGAGCAGCGCGCGCCACAGGCTGGCCTGCCAGCGCTGCTCGTCGGGCAGCGGCGGACGCTCGCCGTTGGCGCGGATCAACACGTCCTCGCCGTCCGCCCAGGCGGCCAGCCAGTCGGCGCGATACACCTGGTACTGGTCGAACAGGTCGGCCAGCCGCTCGGCGAGCTGGAAGCGCTTGCGCAGGTCGGCGTCGGAAGCCAGGAAGCGGCGCAGCGGCGCGTAGTCCGGCGCCGCCATCACGCCCGGCAGCAGGCGCATCAGCCGCCACACCAGTAGCGGCTTGTCGAAAGGCGAACTCTCCGGCACCGCATCGAAGCCCAGCACGGCCCGGTAGGCCTGCCACAGGAAGCGCGACGGCAGCGACATGTCCAGCCCCGCGGCAATGCCGCAACCGCCGCCGAACTCCCCGTCGGCATCCTCGGCCAACGCCAGGCGCAGCCACTGGGCGATGCCGTTGCTATGCACCAGCAGGGTCTCGGTTTCCAGCGGCGCCAGCGGATAGCGCCGGCTCCACGTGACCAGCAGGTCACGCAGCGCTTCGGGGTGGTTGCCATGGACCAGCATCAGGCCGGTGGGCAGCGGATTGGCGGTCAAGGAGGTCTCCGGGGGATTGATTCGACTGCGAGCTTGCGCTTGGGCTGTGACACGGTGGGGTTATCAACCTGTAGGGGCGAATTCATTCGCCCGCGGACTTCGATCAAGCGACTGCGGGCGAATGAATTCGCCCCTACAGCTATGGCGCCGATTGAAGCACAGGCGTACGACACGCACTGTCGCACGTCCGAAACACCTGCCGCCCTCAGGCCAGCATGTCGGCCCAGATGTTGCGGGCCCAGGCCAGCGCGTAGCGCCCTTCCTGTTCGCTCGCCTCGGTAGACACGCCACCGGCGCCGGCCACCGGCAGCACGGTGCGCTGGGCCGCGTCGTACTGGTGCACCGAGCTGACGTGGATCACGTGGCTGGCATCGACGAAGCTGTAGCAGGTGTTCATCACCACCGGCGCCGGGTTGGGCGCCTCACCGGCGAGCAGGCGGAGGATCGCCGCCGCCGCCACCTTGGCGTGCTGGTTGGCCATGTGGCCGGACTTGGGCATGGTCGGTGCAGGGAAGATCGCGTCGCCGAGCACATGCACGCCGGGCGTATTCACCGACTCGAAGGTCAGCCAGTCGATGTCCACCCAGCGGCCGTTGAGCAGCTTGAGGCCGGCCTGGGTAGCGATGGCGCCGGCGCGCTGCGGCGGCACCACGTTGAGCACGTCGGCCTGCACGTTCTCGAAGTCCAGCAGCGCCGTGCGGCTCGCCGCATCCACCTCGCGCAGCGCGCTGTTGGGGCGGTATTCGAGGATGCCTTTGTAGCGGGCGAAGGCCTGCGTGAACAGCGCCTTCTTGGAGATGATTTCGGCGTTGGCGTCGAGCACCAGCACCTTGGACTTCGGCTTGGCACGGCGGAAGTAGTCGGCCACCACGCAGGCCCGCTCGTAGGGCCCCGGCGGGCAGCGGTACGGCGCCAGCGGGATGGTCAGCGCATACACGCCGCCGTCGGGCATGGCTTCCAGCTGCGCGCGCAGCGCGACGGTCTGGGCGCCGGCCTTCCAGGCATGCAGGATGCGCGCGCGGGCGGCTTCGGAGTCCAAGCCCGGCACCTGATCGAACTGGAAATCGACGCCCGGCGACAGCACCAGACGGTCCCACGACAGTGTGCCGCCGTCCGCCAGGCGTAGCGTGCGCGCCGCCGGGTCGATGGCGGTCACTTCATCCTTCACCACCTTCACGCCCCAGGTGTCGCGCAGGCCCTCGTAGCCCAGAGTAATGTCGGCGAGAGTCTTCACGCCGCCGAGCACCAGGTTGGAGATCGGGCAGGAGATGAACTGGGGATCGCGCTCCACCAGGGTCACATCCACCGCCCCGCCGCTCCACATGCGCAGATACTTGGCGGCCGTCGCGCCGCCGTAGCCGCCGCCGACCACCACCACGTGGGCGCGGGGCTTGGCCGCCAGCGCCTGGCCGGACAGGCCCGGCAACAGCAGCGCACCACCGGCCAGCCCGGCGGACTTAAGGAAATCGCGTCGCTTCAGCATGCCCGGCCCCCTACTTGCGGGCGGCGAAATACGCCGCGATCAGTTCGAGCTGGGCTTCGCTGTAGCCCTTGGCGATCTGCGGCATGATCGTCGCCGGCCGCGTGCCGCTGCGGAACTCGCGCAGCTTCTGCATCAGCTCGGGCGCCGGCACGCCGGCCAGCACGGGCATCGTCGCATCGGGCCGGGCGTAGCCGTCGGTGCCGTGACAACCGGCGCAGGTGGCGGCCAGGTTGCGGGCCAGGTCGGGGTCGGGGCTCGCCGCGGCCTGCGCCGTCGTAGCCAGGGCGAACAGCAGGCCGAGGACAGCGTGCCTTGGGGACGGCGTCATCGTTTCTCCTTGTCGAGGCGGCCGACGCAGGGGGCGATCGGCAAGCCCGCCATTGTTCCCCGCCGGACCGCCCCGCCGCAAGCCGCTGCGACAGGTCAGCCCGTCAGGGCGGCGTTGTCGTCCACCAGCATGTCGCGCACGGTGTAGCTCGGCTTGCGGTCCGGATAGCGGCACTCGCCGGCCGGGAGTCCGGCGCCGTTGCAGCCGCTCAGCAGCGGGCAGCGGGCGAACAGCTCCGCCGCCCAGTCGGCAAAGGCGCGCACCTTGGGCGACAAATGGCGGTTCTGCGGATAGAGCACCGACATCGGCACCGGCGACGGCTTCCACTGGGGCAGGATCTCCTTCAGCGCACCGCTTTCCAGGTGGGGCAGGGCCATGAAGCGGGCCGGCTGGATCAGCCCGAAGTTCTTCAACCCACAGGTGATGTAGGCGTCAGAGTCATTCACCGCGATGCTCCCCTCCATGCGCACCGGCATGCTGACCCCGTCCACCAGAAAATCCCAGTCGAAGTTGCGCCCGCTGACGCTCGAGAAGTAATGCACCGCCCGGTGCTGCTGCAGTTCCTCAAGCGTCGTCGGCTCACCGTAGCGCTCCAGGTATTCCGCCGATCCGCAGGTGACGAAGCTCAGGCTGCCGATGCGCCGCGCCACCAGCGTGGAATCCACCAGCTCGCCGGCACGGATCACGCAATCGACGGCTTCCTGCACCAGATCCACCGGGCGGTCGCCCATGCCGATCACCAGTTCCACGTCCGGGTAGCGGGAATGGAATTCGCACAGGTTGGGAATCAGGATGTCCCGCCCGACGGGCCCCGCCACGTCCACCCGCAACCGCCCCTGCGGTCGCCGCGCGGCGTCCTGGAAGGCGGCCTCGGTCTCCTCCAGCTCGGCGAGGATGCGCGCGCAGCGCTCGTAATACGCCGCGCCGTCGGCGGTCAGGCTGACGCTGCGGGTGGTGCGGTTGAGCAGGCGCACCTTCAGGTGATTCTCCAGCCCCTGGATGGTGTTGGTGACGGTGGCCCGCGGCAGGCCCAGGTTGTCCGCCGCACGCGTGAAGCTGTTGGCCTCCACGACGCCCATGAAGACCTTCATGGCCTGAAATCTGTCCATTTTTCCGCCTCCGGCTGACGGCCTCGCCAAACGAAGCCTCCAACAATTATTAGTCAACTTCGAATAGTGAAGTCAACTTTCGAATATTTATCCAAAGCCTATCAACAACCAAAATGCACTCATCGCCCCGCCCGTCCATTCCAGATCGCTAAGCACATGATGGCTCGTTACGACACCGTTCTTCCCCGCAGCGCCGACAGCTTACAGGTCGCGGATTTGCGCCTGCCCGGCTTTGCCGGACAGATCGGTGCCCGCCTGTACCGGCCGGCCGCTGCGGCGGGAAGCCTGCCCGGCGTGCTGTATTTCCACGGCGGCGGCTTCGTCGCCGGCGACCTGGACGAAGCGGACCCGATCGCCCGCAGCCTGGCCGCGACGATCCCCGCCGCGGTGCTGTCGGTGGCCTACTCCCTGGCGCCGGCCCATCCTTTCCCGGCCGCGCCGGAAGACGCCCACGCGGCGGCCCTCTGGCTGCACGCCCAGGCCGCCACCTACGGCATCGACGCCACCCGCCTGGCCTGCGCCGGCCATGACGCCGGCGCCACGCTGGCCGCCGCCCTCACGCTGATGGCCCGCGACCGCCTCGGCCCGCCCCTCGTCGCCCAGGCCCTGGTCGGCCCGATGCTCGACCCCAGCCTGACCCGCCTGGACCACCGCGCCGGCCCCGCCGAGCCGCAGCCCGACACCTGCGCCCGCTGCTACAGCCAGTACCTGCCGCGGGTCGCCGAGCGCCTCCATCCTTATGCGACGCCCCTCGAATCCCTGCGCCTGGCCGGCCTGCCGCCGGCCCTGATCGCCACCGGCGCCCACGACCGCCTGCGCTGCGAGGCCGAGCACTACGGCAGCGCGCTGATCAACGCCGGCGTAGCGACCCAGGTCACCCGCTATGCCGCGGGCCACGCCGAGCTGCCGGCCCACCCGGCGCTGCGGGCCGACCTGGCGGCCTTCCTGCGCCACCACCTGTGGCCCGCCGCGAACCTCTTCCCGGACTCCCCAACATTCCAATCCCTGAAAACAGAGAGGACATCATGACCACGACCGCCACCTCCCGTTCCCTTCCCCGCCGGCGCCTCGTCATCGCCGCGGCCCTGGCCGGCCTCGCGCTGGCCGGCGGCGGCATGGCCGTTTACGCCGCGCACACCGACGCGCCCGCGCAGGCCGCCGCGCCCCAGGCCGCCCAGGTGGACACCGCCCAGGTCGTCAACCGGGCCATCACCGACTGGCAGGACTTCTCCGGCCGCCTCGAAGCCGTGGACCGGGTCGAGATCCGCCCGCAGGTATCGGGCATCCTGACCCAGGTGCATTTCCGCGACGGCAGCCCGGTGCGCAAGGGCGACGTGCTGTTCACCATCGACCCGCGGCCCTTTGCCGCCGAGGTCGAGCGGGCCGAGGCCCAGCTCGCCGCCGCGGAATCGCGGGTTGGCTATACCGGCTCCGACCTGGCCCGCGCCGAGCGCCTGATCGCCGACAACGCGGTGTCGCGCCGTGACCTGGAAGAGAAGCAGAACGCCGCCCGCGACGCCAACGCCGGCGTGCAGGCCGCCCGCGCGGCGCTGCGCATCGCCCGCCTGAACCTGGAATACACATCCATCAAGGCGCCCATCGACGGCCGCATGTCGCGCGCCGAAGTCACCGTCGGCAACCTGGTCAGCGCCAACGGCGGCCCGGCGCTCACCACGCTGGTGTCGTCCAGCCGCATCTACGCCGCCTTCGACGTGGACGAGCAGACCTTCCTGAAGTCGGTCAATCCCGCCCGCGACGCCAAAGGCACGGCACTGCCGGTGCACCTCGGCCTCGCCGACCAGGACGGCCACCCCTTCGAGGGGCGCATCCACTCGGTGGACAACCGCCTCGACACCACCTCCGGCACGATCCGCGTGCGGGCCATCTTCGACAACGCGGACGGCCGCCTGATACCGGGCCTCTACGCGCGCATCCGCCTCGGCGCCGGCACCCCGCGGGAGGCCGTGCTGATCGACGACCGCGCCATCGGCACCGACCAGGACAAGCGCTTCGTACTGGTCGTCGATAGCGCCAACAAGACCGCCTACCGGGAAGTGCGCCTCGGCAACCTGCACGACGGCCTGCGCATCGTCGAGGACGGCCTCAAGCCCGGCGAACGCATCGTGGTGAACGGCCTGCAGCGGGTCCGCCCCGGCGACCCGGTGACGCCCCACCCCGTCGCCATGGAAGGCAGCGCGCCGCTGGCCGCCGCCACTGAGCCCCACGCGATGAAAACGCGGATCTGAGCGATCCGCGGGAGACACCCA
The DNA here is from genome assembly GCF_002028455.1 of Zoogloea sp. LCSB751. Classification (GTDB taxonomy): domain Bacteria; phylum Pseudomonadota; class Gammaproteobacteria; order Burkholderiales; family Rhodocyclaceae; genus Zoogloea. Next base: position 118,196 of record NZ_MWUM01000015.1, read on the forward strand.
TGAACATATCCAAGTTTTTCATCGACCGCCCGATCTTCGCCGGCGTGCTGTCGATCCTGATCCTGCTGGCCGGCGTGCTGGCAGCCTTCAAGCTGCCCATCGCCGAATACCCGGAAGTGGTGCCGCCCTCCGTAGTGGTGCGCGCCCAGTTCCCGGGCGCCAACCCCAAGGTGATCGCCGAGACGGTGGCCGCACCGCTTGAGGAGAGCATCAACGGCGTGGAAAACATGCTGTACATGCAGAGCCAGGCCAACAGCGACGGCAACCTGACCCTCACCGTCAACTTCCAGCTCGGCGTCGATCCGGACAAGGCCCAGCAGCTGGTGCAGAACCGCGTCTCCCAGGCCCTGCCGCGCCTGCCGGAGGACGTGCAGCGCCTCGGCGTGACCACCGCCAAGAGCACCCCGACGATCACCATGGTGGTGCACCTGACCTCGCCGGACGACCGCTACGACATGACCTACCTGCGCAACTACGCGGTCCTCAACGTGAAGGACCGCCTGGCGCGCATCCAGGGCGTGGGTGAAGTGGGCCTGTTCGGCTCCGGCAACTACGCCATGCGGGTGTGGCTCGATCCGGGCAAGGTGGCCGAGCGCGGCCTCACCGCCGCCGAAGTGGTGAAGGCCATCCGCGAGCAGAACGTGCAGGTGGCCGCCGGCGTCATCGGCGCGCCGCCCAACGACCGCCGCACGCCGCTGCAGCTCAACGTGAATGCCCAGGGCCGCCTGAAGGACGAGGCGGAGTTCGCGCAGATCATCCTCAAGACCGCCCCCGACGGCGGCGTCACCCGCCTCGGCGACGTGGCCCGTATCGAGCTGGCCGCCTCGGAATACGGCCTGCGCGCGCTGCTCGACAACAAGCCGGCGGTGGCCATCCCGATCTTCCAGACGCCCGGCGCCAATGCCCTCGATGTCTCGTCCCAGGTGCGCGAGACGATGGCCGAGCTGGCCAAGGATTTCCCGCCGTCGGTGCAGTACAGCATCGTCTATGACCCGACCCAGTTCGTGCGGGCCAGCATCAAGGCAGTGGTCACCACGCTGCTGGAGGCCATCGCGCTGGTGGTGCTGGTGGTCATCGTGTTCCTGCAGACCTGGCGCGCGTCGATCATCCCGCTGCTGGCGGTGCCGGTCTCCATCATCGGCACCTTCTCGCTGATGCTCGGCTTCGGCTATTCCATCAACGCGCTGTCCCTGTTCGGCATGGTGCTGGCCATCGGCATCGTGGTGGATGACGCCATCGTCGTGGTGGAGAACGTCGAACGCAACATCGAGGCCGGCCTGACCCCGCGCGAAGCCACCTACCGGGCGATGCGCGAAGTGTCGGGGCCGATCATTGCCATCGCGCTGACCCTGGTTGCGGTGTTCGTTCCGCTGGCCTTCATGACCGGTCTCACCGGCCAGTTCTACAAGCAGTTCGCGATGACCATCGCGATCTCCACGGTGATCTCCGCCTTCAACTCCCTGACCCTGTCGCCGGCCCTCGCCGCGCTGCTGCTGAAAGGCCACGACGCCAGGCCCGACTGGCTGACGGTGCAGATGCAGCGCTGGCTGGGCGGCTTCTTCGCCCGCTTCAACCGCGTTTTCCAGCGCGGCAGCGAGCGCTACGGCAACGGCGTGCGCGGCGTGATCGGCCACAAGACCTCGGCGATGGGCATCTATGCGCTGCTGCTGGCCCTCACCGTGGGCATCTCCTACGTGGTGCCCGGCGGCTTCGTGCCGGCCCAGGACAAGCAGTACCTGGTGGCCTTCGCGCAACTGCCGGCCGGCGCCTCCCTCGACCGCAGCGAGGCGGTGATCCGCCGCATGGGCGACATCGCCCTCAAGCAGCCCGGCGTGGAGAGCGCGGTGGCCTTTCCCGGCCTGTCCATCAACGGCTTCACCAACAGCGCCAGCGCCGGCATCGTCTTCGTGACCCTCAAGCCGTTCGCCGAGCGCAAGGGCGCGGAGCTGTCGGCGGGCGCCATCGCCGGCGCCCTCAACCAGCAGTTCGCGTCCATCCAGGAAGCCTTCACGGCCGTCTTCCCGCCGCCGCCGGTGATGGGCCTGGGCACCCTCGGCGGCTTCAAGATGCAGATCGAAGACCGCGGCAGCGTCGGCTACGCCGAGCTGGACAAGGCCGCCAAGGCCTTCATGGCGGCGGCCAGCAAGGCACCGGAGCTGGGCCCGATGTTCTCCAGCTACCAGATCAACGTGCCGCAGCTCGACGTGGACCTCGACCGCACCAAGGCCAAGCAGCAGGGCGTGGCGGTCACCGACGTGTTCGACACGCTGCAGATCTACCTGGGCTCCCTGTACGTGAATGACTTCAACCGCTTCGGCCGCGTGTACCAGGTGCGGGCCCAGGCGGATGCGGACTTCCGCGCCCAGCCGGAGGACATCGGCCGTCTGAAAACCCGCAACGCCAGCGGCGAGATGGTGCCGCTGGCCTCCCTGCTGCGGGTCACCCCCAGCTACGGGCCGGAGATGGTGGTGCGCTACAACGGCTTCACCGCCGCCGACATCAACGGCGGGCCGGCGCCCGGCTATTCCTCGGCCCAGGCCGAGGCGGCCGCCGAGCGCATCGCCGCCGAAACCCTGCCGCGCGGGGTGAAGTTCGAATGGACCGACCTCACCTACCAGAAGATCCTGGCCGGCAACGCCGGCATCTGGGTCTTCCCGATCAGCGTGCTGCTGGTCTTCCTGGTGCTGGCCGCCCAGTACGAGAGCCTGACCCTGCCGCTGGCGGTGATCCTGATCGTGCCGATGAGCATCCTCGCGGCCCTAACCGGCGTATGGCTGACCGGCGGCGACAACAACATCTTCACGCAGATCGGGCTGATGGTGCTGGTCGGGCTGGCCTGCAAGAACGCCATCCTGATCGTCGAGTTCGCCCGCGAGCTGGAACTGCAGGGCCACACCCCGCTGCAGGCCGCCATCGATGCCAGCCGCCTGCGTCTGCGGCCGATCCTGATGACCTCCATCGCCTTCATCATGGGCGTAGTGCCGCTGGTCACCTCCAGCGGCGCGGGCTCGGAGATGCGCCACGCGATGGGCATCGCGGTGTTCTTCGGCATGCTCGGCGTGACGCTGTTCGGGCTGTTCCTGACGCCGGTGTTCTACGTGCTGCTGCGCACCCTCGACAAGCGCCATCCCCTCCACTCGGCGGCCCATCACGAAGCGCTGCTGGTGCAACCGGCCGCCGCCCATGCCGGCCAGGAGTAAGACGATGAACCTGCACGCCCTTCCCCTGCCCCGCCGCGCCTTCGGCCTGCTCGCCAGCCTGCTGGTGCTGGCCGGCTGCTCGGTGGCGCCGGCCTACGACAAGCCGGCGCTGAACCTGCCCGCCGCCTACAAGGAGGCGCCCGCCGCCGATCCCAACTGGAAGCCCGCCGAGCCGGCCGACACAGCCGCCCGCGGCGAGTGGTGGACGGTCTTCGGCGACGCCACGCTGGACCGCCTGGAGCGCGACGCGGTGGCCGCCAACCCGGACCTGGTGGCCGCCGCCGCCCGCCTGGGCCAGGCCCGCGCACTGGAACAGGCCGCCCACGCGGCGCGCCTGCCCCAGGTCGGCATCGGCTTCGGCCCGACCCGCCAGCGCCCGTCGCCGGCCTCCCAGGGCCTCGCCGCCGACGCCGACACGCGCACCAGCACCTTGTGGCGCGGCCAGGCCACGGTCGCCTACGAGGTGGACCTGTTCGGCCGCCTGTCCGGCGCCGAGGACGCCGCCCGCCTCGACGCCGAGCGCAGCGGTGCGCTGTTCGGCGCAACCCTGCTGGCCCTGCAGGCCGACGTGGCCCAGGCCTACTTCCTGATCCGCGAGCTGGACGCCGCCCAGGCCTTGTACGTGGACACCGTCAAGCTGCGCGCCGACACCGTGCAGCTGCTGCAGCGCCGCTTCGACGAAGGCGACATCGCCGAGCTGGACCTGGCGCGGGCACGCAGCGAACTGGCCGCGGCGCGCTCCGAATCCCTCGGCCTGGCGCGCCAGCGGGCGGTGGCCGAGCATGCGCTGGCGATCCTCCTCGGCAAATCGCCGGCGGAGTTCAGCCTGCAGGCCATGCCGCTGCGCCGCCTCGCCATCGGCGTGCCAGCCGGCCTGCCGTCGGCGCTGCTCGAACGGCGGCCGGACATCGCCGCCGCCGAACGGGCGATGGCCGCCGCCAACGCCCGCATCGGCGTCGCCAAGTCGGCCTGGTTCCCGCGCCTGTCCCTCACTGGGGCGGCCGGCTACGAGGCCGGCGGCGTCGGCGACCTGTTCAAGTACGCCAGCCGGACCTTCGTGCTCGGCCCGCTGGTCGGCACCGCGCTGAGCCTGCCGATCTTCGACGGCGGCGCCCGCGAGGCCGGCCTCAAACAGGCCGAGTCCGCCTACGTGGAAGACGCCGCCCGCTACCGCCAGACGGTGCTGCAGGCCTTCCGCGAGGTGGAGGACAACCTGGCCCAGCTGCGCCTGCTCGGCGACCAGCACCGCGAGCAGGACGACGCCGTCGGCGCCGCCGAGCGGGCTGCCCGCCTGGCCCGCCTGCAATACCGGGAAGGTGCGGTGAGCTACCTCAACGTGATCGACGCGGAACGCAGCGTGCTGCAGCAGCAACGCCTCGCCGTCGGGCTGGACGGGGAACGGGCGCGGGCCACCGTCAACCTGATCCGTGCCCTCGGCGGCGGCTGGACGCCTATGTCCGGTTGAACCAATCGGCGCGCCGTGCGTCGCCGGTGCTGCTTTGCAACAGGAGGCCGATGCCCTTTAAGCTACGGGGCATCGGCCTTCTTCCTCCGCTCGCCATGTCCCGAATTTCCGCATTCCGCGGGCGCCTCGCCGGCGTCCTGAGCCTGTCCATCCTGTCCGCCCTCGGCGGCCTTGCCACGCCGGCCTTCGCCGGCAAGACCCTCGACGCCATCAAGGCCAAGGGCCAGCTCGCCTGCGGCGTCAGCACCGGCGTCATCGGCTTTTCGGCTGCCGACAGTCAGGGCCAGTGGAAGGGCCTCGACGTGGACGTCTGCAAGGCCCTCGCCGCCGCCGTCCTCGGCGATGCCCGCAAGGTGCGCTGGGTGCCGCTCAGCTCCCAGCAGCGCTTCACCGCGCTGCAGTCCGGCGAGGTGGACATCCTGTCCCGCAACACCACCTGGAGCCTGACCCGCGATGCCGGCCAGGGCCTGCACTTCGCGGCGGTCACCTACTACGACGGCCAGGGCTTCCTGGTCGCCAAAAAGACCAAGGTGACCAGCGCCAAGCAACTGAAGAACGCCGAGGTCTGCGTGCAGTCCGGCACCACCACCGAAAAGAACCTGGCCGACTATTTCCGCGCCCAGGGCATCAAGGTCAAGCCGGTGGTCTTCGACAAGTTCGAGCCTTCCATCAAGGCCTTCTTCAGCGGCCGCTGTCAGGCCTACACCACCGACGCCTCGGCGCTGGCCTTCATCCGCGCCAAGGAAGCCCCCAACCCCGACGACTACCTGATCCTGCCGGAGATCATCTCCAAGGAACCCCTCGGCCCGGCCGTGCGGCGCGGCGACGACGAGTGGTTCGCGATCGTCAAATGGACCGTCAATGCGCTGATCGAGGCGGAGGAACTGGGCATCACCCAGGCCAAGGTGGACAGCCTCAAGTCGTCCGCCGACCCGGCCGTGCAGCGCTTCCTCGGCGTCGGCGAAGACCTCGGCAAGAACCTCGGCCTCGACCGGGACTGGGCCGCGCGGGCGGTAAAGGCGGTCGGCAACTACGGCGAGATCTTCAACCGCAACGTCGGCCCGGACTCCCCCCTCAAGCTGCCGCGCGGCCTCAACGCCCAGTGGAACAAGGGCGGCATCCTGTACGCGCTGCCGCTGCGCTGATGGCCCGGCCGCAGTCCGCCTCCCGCGCCGTGCAGGCGCTGCTGATCGTCGCGCTGCTGGCCCTGCTCGGCCTGCTGGTGACAACGACCCGCGCCCACCTGGAGGAGCGCGGCATCCGCAGCGGCTTCGACTTCCTGTTCGAGCCGGCCGGCTTCTCCCTCGGCGAAAGCGTGCTGCCCTTCGACGCGGGCGACACCACGCTGCGGGCCTTCGTCGCCGGCCTGCTCAACACCCTGCGCGTGGCCCTGTCCGGCGCCGCGCTGGCGCTGGGCCTGGGCATCCTGCTCGGCTTCGGGCGGCTCGCCGACAACCCGCTGGTGCGCGGCCTGGCCGGCACCGCCGTCAACGCCATCCGCAACGTGCCGCTGCTACTGCACCTCCTGGCCTGGTACTTCATCCTCACCGACCTGCTGCCGGCCGCCGATGCGCCGCTGCAGCTGGCCCCCGGCGTGTTCCTCAGCAAATCCGGGCTGGCCCTGCCGTGGTGGGGCGACAACGGTTTCGAAATCCCCGAGCTGGCCGGCTTCGGCATCGACGGCGGCGCCAGCCTGACCCCGGAATACCTGGCCCTGCTGTTCGGCCTGACGATCTACGGCGCCGCCTACATCGCCGAGACCCTGCGCGGCGCCGTGCTCGCGCTGCCCGAGGGCCAGCGCACCGCCGCCCTGGCCCTCGGCATGACGCCGCGCCAGACCTTTCTGCTGGTGCTGCTGCCCCAGGCCTGGCGCGCCGCGCTACCGCCCACCACCAGCCAGCTCCTCAACCTGTTCAAGAACTCCTCGCTGGCGGTGGCCATCGGCTACCCGGACCTGATGGCGGTGGCCGGCACCAGCCTCAACCAGAGCGGCCGCGCCATCGAATGCCTGAGCATCGTGATCGCCGTGTACCTGCTGCTGTCCCTCCTCGGCGCCGCCGTCAGCCACCGGCTGGAAAAGCGCAGCCTGCGCGGGGGGCCGGCATGAGCGCTCCCACCCGGCCGCCCGAAGGGAGCGCTCGTCCTCCCACGGGGAGGATGTCGCGCAGCGACAGGAGGGTCGTCCCGTGAATTTCAACGTGCTGCGCCGCCGCTTCTTCGGCGATCCCCTCAACGCGCTGCTGAGCCTCGCCGTACTGGCCGCCGCGCTGCTGTGGCTGCCGCCGCTGCTGCGCTGGGCCGTGACCAACGCCCGCCTCGCCCCGGACGCCGCCGCCTGTACTGCGCTGGAACACGGCGGCGCCTGCTGGGGCGTGGTCGTCGAGAAAGCCCGCTTCATCCTCCTCGGCCGCTACCCGGACGAAGAAGCCTGGCGCCCGATCCTCGCCGCCGGCCTGATCGGTGCCGGCTGGCTGCTGGCCGCCTTCCGCCACCTGCCCGGCAAAACGCTGGCCGCCCTGCTGCTGGCCCCGCCGCTGCTCGCCCTGCCGCTGCTCGGCGGCGGCGTGGCCGGCCTCACGCCGGTGCCCACCGAACTATGGGGCGGCCTGCCGCTGACCCTGCTGCTGACCGGCGCCGGCATGGCCGGCGCGCTGCCGCTCGGCATCGCCGTCGCCTACGGCCGGAGATCACAGCTGCCGGTGCTGCGCGCGGTGCTCACCGCCTGCGTCGAACTGGCCCGCGGCATCCCGCTGGTCGCCGCCCTCTTCGCCGCGTCCTTCCTGCTGCCGCTGTTCTTCCCCGAAGGCCTCGCGCTGGACATGCTGTGGCGCGTGCTGATCGCCATCGTGCTGTTCGCCGCCGCCTACCTGTCCGAGATCATCCGCGGCGGCCTGCAGGCCATCCGCCCCGGCCAGCTCGACGCCGCCGCCGCGCTGGGCTTCGGCTTCTGGCAGACCCAGCGCTGGATCGTCCTGCCCCAGGTCCTGCGCGCCGTCGCCCCCTCCATCGCCAACAGCGCCATCGCCCTGTTCAAGGACACCTCGCTGGTCACCGTGGTCAGCCTCTACGAACTCACCGGCTCCCTCAGCCTGGCCCTCTCCGGCGACCCGGAATGGCGGCCGTTCTACCTGGAGGCGTGGTTGTTTATTGCGGGGGTGTATTGGGTGGGGTGTTGGGTGTTGGGGCGGGTCAGCCGGCGGCTGGGGGGCTAAGCTTGTGGAATGCCCCCTCTCCTGTGGGGTCGAATTCATTCGACCTCAGCCGGTTGAGCCCCGCTCCTTCGGCCTTTTGATCCTTTGATCCCTGCCGGGCGGCTTTCCGGCTTATTGGCTTGGATTGGCCGGGTCTCGCCCCGGCGGGCGACATCCTTTCTTGTCACACGACAAGAAAGGATGCAAAGAAACGTGCCCCGCTGCCACGCCCCCTGCGGGGGTGCCCTCGCTCCGGGTGCGCCGGGCGGGGTCTGCGCAAACTCGTCGGCTTCGCCTCCTCAGACATGCGCAGCCCTGATCCGCCCGTCCCACCCTCCACTCGGCGCGTCAGAGGGGGAAAGGAAAGACAGGTGCTCAACGGCCAAGGCCAGGTAATGCAATCCTGTGGCACACGACCAACTCCACCTTAACTAGATCCGATTCACGGTATATAAACCCATCCCCTTACACACAACTCTCCAGTCTGTATGCTTCATGCCAAATAATTGACGAGGCTGGCTGATGAGTTGGGCGAGAGACGAGTTCGGGACGATACAGCTGGGCGATCGGCGGTTGAACAAGCGAGCGGTTCTGCTGGC
>NZ_MWUM01000160.1 GCF_002028455.1 Zoogloea sp. LCSB751
GCAGATATTCGAGCCGGTCGAGCAGCCGATTGGCCGACGAAGAGTTCGAGCCCGGCTCGAACTGACGCAGCCACACGAGACGGGTCACCCGGTCGTCAACCGCCTCCCCGAGCAATGCCAGCAACTGTTCCCGGACCGTCATGGCCAACCGACTGGCTATCCTTGTCTCGATCCGGCGCTCGGCATCGACCAGAGCTGTGGCGCAAAGCCGCTCGATCGTGGATGTCGCGGGAAGTACCGTATGGGTGCGACGGCACTCAGCTACGAAGCGGCGGGC
>NZ_MWUM01000161.1 GCF_002028455.1 Zoogloea sp. LCSB751
ACATCCATTAGCCGATTTGCCGCAAAGCTCGATGGCAAAAATCCAAATAGTAATGCGATCCCAATAACAGACTTAACTAAGCCTGAAGATAAAAACGATAACGGGATTTTTATCGCGGCAGAAGATTTCATTGTTCCCTCATCCTTCGCTTGTTATTTTCCAGAAAGTTCGATGTTGTTTGTGCGCTCTGACCAACAACCCGTACCATCTGGAATTAATTCTACAACTTCCACATTCTGTGGAGTCACTTTCGCTATACGTCCGTTAAACAACCCTA
>NZ_MWUM01000162.1 GCF_002028455.1 Zoogloea sp. LCSB751
CGAGCTGATACGCCTCGGGCAGCAGAGCGGTGAACGGATCTGGCCCTTCCCGCTGGACGAGGATTTCGATGACAACCTCGATAGCGAGTGGGCCGATCTGTTACAGTGCGCGCCGGGTAGCTCGCCGGATCACATCGATGCCGCCCGCTTCCTCAGCCGCTTCGTGCCCGGGCAGACACCCTGGTTGCACCTCGACTTGAGCGGTTTTCGCAACAAGGGGGGCAACGGTGTGGTCAGCAGCGAAGTGACCGGGTTTGGTGTCAGGCTGTCGCTGACC
>NZ_MWUM01000163.1 GCF_002028455.1 Zoogloea sp. LCSB751
CAGCTTAGAGAGCAAGTCTCATCACCAACAGGAGCGTACCTTCTCCCGAAGTTACGGTACCATTTTGCCTAGTTCCTTCAGCCGAGTTCTCTCAAGCGCCTTGGTATTCTCTACCCGACCACCTGTGTCGGTTTGGGGTACGATTCCCGCTAACCTGAAGCTTAGAAGATTTTCCTGGAAGCATGGCATCAACTACTTCATCCCCTTGGGGACTCGTCATCAGCTCTCAGTGTATAGTGACCCGGATTTGCCTAAGTCACCCACCTACCACCTTAAA
>NZ_MWUM01000164.1 GCF_002028455.1 Zoogloea sp. LCSB751
AGCGTCGCACCAAGCAGATTGGCACTCGCCGCGCGTTAGGTGCTAAAAAGCGCGATATTATCAGCTACTTCTTAGTGGAAAACTATCTGCTATGTCTGTTAGGTGGCACTTTGGGTGTGCTGTTAGCGATTCAGTTAGGCCAGCAATTGATGAGCCTGTATAGCTTACCTATGCTGGCGCTTTCCTATCCATTATTCACCGTTGTTGGATTATTTGTGGTGACCACCCTTGCGGTGTACTTACCTGCACGCAAGGCTGCCAAGATATCTCCGGCGTC
>NZ_MWUM01000165.1 GCF_002028455.1 Zoogloea sp. LCSB751
CGGCAGTAGCTCAGTTGGTAGAGCGCAACCTTGCCAAGGTTGAGGTCGAGAGTTCGAGACTCTTCTGCCGCTCCAGATTTTACGGGGAAGCAAACCTTGCTTCCCCGATTGATTTAAGGCGCGATAGCAAAGCGGTTATGCACCGGATTGCAAATCCGTGTAGGTCGGTTCGACTCCGGCTCGCGCCTCCAGGTACTACGCGGCAGTAGCTCAGTTGGTAGAGCGCAACCTTGCCAAGGTTGAGGTCGAGAGTTCGAGACTCTTCTGCCGCTCCAGA
>NZ_MWUM01000166.1 GCF_002028455.1 Zoogloea sp. LCSB751
GCGCGGCCTGCCGCCCAGGCGGAATGACGGGGGGCAGGTGCGCTGGCCCATGGCTCAGGCGCGCTGTCTGAGGGTGACGTGCGCGCGCGGGCTCATGGCTCTGACCTGTACTTGGCGGTGAGGCCGATGAGGAAGTTGCGCAGGATCTGATCCCCGCAATCCTGGTAGTGCTTGTGATCCTTGGCGCGGAACAGGGCGCTCAGCTCGGACTTGGAGAGGTTGAAGTTGGCGAGCTTGAGGGTGCCCAGCATGTCTTCTTCCTTGTAGTCGAGGCCG
>NZ_MWUM01000167.1 GCF_002028455.1 Zoogloea sp. LCSB751
ACAGAAAGCGGTGATCACATGTGGAAGCTATGAAGACGTAAAGATTAATAAAAATACATTCCTGTTCTGTGATCCGCCTTACCGTGATTGCTCGATTATGTATTCAACAGATTTTAATGATGAACAGCATAAGCAGTGTTATTCATGGGTACAGAAAAAAGTAGAAGAGAAAAAATCCGTTGGTATGTTGTGTAATAAAAACCTGAATGACGGTTTCTTTAGTTCACTACCAACAACAACAGAAAGTGAACATATCAACATTCAGTATTCGCATAC
>NZ_MWUM01000168.1 GCF_002028455.1 Zoogloea sp. LCSB751
ACGGCCATCCCAGAAGTTGAAATCGCCGATCAGGCTCACCGCCGTGGCGCTCGGCGCATAGACGGCGAAGCGCACCCCTGCCACCTGCTGGCCGAGATGTTCCACGGTGCGCAGTTGGGCGCCCAGGGTGTGGTAGAGGTTTTCCGGCTGGAAGCTCAGCTCCGCCAGACCTTCCCAGGCGGCAGCCTGGAATTGATAGGGGTCGATGGATTCGGCACTGGCATCGGGGTAGCTGGCGATCAGCTGATAGGGAAAGGGATTCTTGCGGCGGGTGAA
>NZ_MWUM01000169.1 GCF_002028455.1 Zoogloea sp. LCSB751
ACGAAAGCGCCCCCTTGAGTTTCCTTTATTTTTAAAGTCGTTAGAATCGGGAGCCATCAAGGCTCCCGATTGCCATCCACGGAGGATAAATGCAGGAATTCATGGCTACCAGCGAACGCCGGGCCCAACTCTACTGGTGGTTCTCCACCCTGTTTGCCGCCGAACTCAGTGATGAACAGATCGCCGAATATGACACCTATGACGTGCGAAGCTTCCTGAAAAGCCTCTCCACTCTGGATCCCATGCGCGAGGCCGTGGCCGAACTCAACGACGCCA
>NZ_MWUM01000016.1 GCF_002028455.1 Zoogloea sp. LCSB751
TCGACTGGTATCGCGCCCGCTGGGAGATCGAACTGTTCTTCCTGGTGCTCAAGGAAGGCTGCCGGGTCGAGCGCCTGCAACTGGCCGACACGCGTCGCCTGCAAAGTGCGCTGGCGCTTTACATGGTGATCGCCTGGCGGATCAACCGCCTGATGCGCCTGGGTCGGAGCCTGCCCGATTTACCCGCCGACATGGCGTTCGAAGCCGATGAGTGGCGGGCCGCCTTTATCCTGAACAAGAAGCCCATCCCGACAGCCGTGCCCGCGCTGAACACCGTCTTGCGCCTGATCGCCCAGCGTGGAGGCTTCCTGGCCCGCCGACATGATGGTGAGCCCGGCGCCAAGACAATCTGGCTCGGTCTCCAGCAGCTGGCCGTCTTTGTCGAAGGCATGCGCCAGGCAAGGAAAATGGATCAGGGGTGAATTGTGTGTAAGGGGATGCCTTGAGCGATACAACGATAAAGCAGGTGCGGTGAAGGCTTCAATGTTGCCGTAAGACTGGAATTCATCGATCAGTATGTGGAAGCGGCGGCTACGGCTGTCGGTCAAGTCACCCAGAATGACGGTGTTAGCGAAGTAGAGAATGCCCTTGATCAGTCCTTCGGTCAGCGTGGGAAAACTCTCGGACGGCTTCAAAATGAGCACTTTTCGCTTCGGCTTCTCGCTCATGATCCAAGCACGTATTGACAGCTTTTTGATGCTTTCTGCCTTGTCCCATTCGTCAGCATACTGAACGATAGTGGCACACAAGCTTTTCCAGCCATCCATGAACGCCGGTTTCATTAGCGCCGCTTTCTCATTGCCGCTCAGATACGGAAAAATGCGCTGGTTCTGCTCGTCAATCGGTTGTTTGATGAACTCGGCAAAGTCCTTCCATTGCCAGTTTGGCTGTTTTCGCTTGAGATGTAGGCAAACCCCCTTGAAGTAGCAGGTCTTCTTCAAACGGATGGTTTCGTTCTCATCGCTCAATTGATCATTGACCATATCCTGGGTGACAAAGCTCAGATAAGCCGAAGAACGTAAGGCTCTGGCTGTCGCTTGATAGACCGGGGTCTTGCTGTCGTAACAGTCGTGAATTCGTCCCAACTGAATGATGTCAGCCGTGTAGGTGCCCAGATTGAACATGACACTGGCCAAGGTGTCCTTGGCTGAATTCAAGACCTGTCGGGCTTCAGGATAGTGCTCGCCAATGATCAGGGACAAGGCTTCGCCGTTCCTGGTGAGCAGATGGGCCAACATGCCATAGTTCCATGCCTTCGGTGCCAAAATCTGTAACACCTTGGTTGCCCCTGTACAGACGGCTACGGCAGCCAGTGACCAAATCTCGTTGCTCTCTTCAACGGGGATTTTTCCCTTCCAGAAAGCATTGGCCACCAACGGGTTGCGTAAGTCTTCCGCGATGTTCCAGCAAACCCCACCTTCTTCATGCGGCGCAATTTTGATGATGTGGCTACTGTGGAAATACTTGCAGTAGTCCGATTTTGGGGTGTCGGCGATCAATAATTTGAGGGCTTCGCCGTTGCGAATACGTTGATAGACCTGAGCTACTTCCAGAAAGTAGATGAGCTGGGTCTTGCCGCGCCCCGTTCCACCAATATAGAGCGCGTGCGAACGACGAAGGGTTTCTGGCTTCTCAATGAATCGGCCTGGCTTCAGATGCTGGGGGCTGTAATGCTTCGGGTTGGTGGGATTAAATTCCTGGTCGGCGCCGATCACCAAGCCTGAACCTTTCCCGTTGCGGCAAAGAAAGCCGAATTCGCGTTTCAAGGTACGGTAGGCGATTTTTCCTTCCAGCAGTTCCTTGCCCCTGATATGGCGAACACCCCCCACGGGGTTGAGCGATTTCCAGAAGATCCAGCCACCACAAGCCACACCGACAACCATTGCCATCAGCCAACGATAGACAAGGTAATCGCCCAAACCGATCTGGTTCAGACGGTGTAGATAAGCATGGTAGTAGTGAAAAACTTCCCCCTGAAAGAGCTTGGAGACGAGTCCAGCAAGGACTTGCCAGAACGCCTGCACATGAAAAATCGGTGGTCGCTCGCTGGGTGGTGCAGGAAAGAAGGGATAGTTGGCCCATGACAACAACAGCACAAGGCTGGTAACAATCACGGTGACGAAAAGCCCCATGAACATGGCTGAACCGACATGAACCGTCTGGATGGTGGTGTCCAAGGGCTGCTGATCGCCAGGTAACATCCACTTTGCTTTGTTCTCTCTTTTGATAGTCATTCTGAACTCTCAAGCCATGAATTCAAGAAAGAGAAACGCTGCATAAAACAAGATATACAACAAGACTGGAATGATGAATTTCAGCTTGTAACTATGTTCTGCCCACCATGGATTTGGGGGGTTGATGTACGATTGATTTCTGTACTTGTAATCCCCCATGATCTCGGTGGGGATGAAGACTGAATCTTCTTCTGTCAAATCTTCTTGTTTGTGCTCCATGATCTTCTCTTCTTCTTTTTGTACAAGCTACAAAAATAATCAGAGAAAGCAAGCTAACAATCAAAAGTTTAAAGAAAAATTGTTACTTCAACTTTCCCAACTTCCCCAGATACCCCAGGCTTTTTCAAAGTCGACACAACGGTGTATGGAATCCATCTATATACCCATTTTTTTCTTGATTAAGAAAAGAATGGGGTATCTGGGGAAATCCTTCGGAACCAGCATAAACAGGGGCTTTGAGCTTCCCCAGGCGCTTGGGGAAGCTCTGGGGAAGCTGGGGTAAATGTTGGGAAAATGCTTCAGTTTTTCCGCTGGGGACACATGATCTTCCCCGTGCTGGTCAAAAATTACCCCAGGCCATGGGGAAATATCCCCGGCTAAAGCTGAATTTTCCCCAGGACTTCCCCAGGGGGTGATCGAGATTGTGAGTCCTCGGTCAAGTCGTTCATTCCCTTGAATCTGCGAAATCGCTCTCTGATGACCACCTAATCGCTTCAACCTGAGCGACTCTAACCGACCCATAGCAGACGTCTATATTTGGCATAGATAGCACAACTTATTTCCCTCACAGGCACCCGCGACCATGTCACAAAAATGACATCAACGAGTCATCAGGGTGTCATATCACGACATTACCATCGCTGCAATTCAGATTCGTAATCAGGTCATCATTTTTGATTACGAATTCAAATCTGCCGGAGGTGTCATGATCGAACTACAGAATGTCTCAGTCAGTTATGGTGATGCGATTGCACTGTATCCCACCACTCTCAAACTCCATCAGGGACAGTTCACCGTATTGCTCGGATCTTCCGGCGCTGGAAAATCCACGCTACTTCGCTGTATTAATTCGCTGCATGCGTCGCAGCGCGGCACCACCATTGTCGCCGGCTTAGGAAATTTGGCGAACTCGCGTGCATTGCGCATGCATCGCCGACAGACTGGCATGGTGTTTCAACAGCATCAATTGATTGGCCGACTGACGGCTTTGCAAAACGTTTCGATGGGCCGAATGGGCTACCACACGGCATTACGCAGTCTATTCCCCCTCCCGGCGAAGGATCAATCCATATGCCTGCAAAGTCTGGACCGAGTCGGCTTATTGCACAAAGCCTTAAGCCGTGTCGACGCATTGAGCGGCGGCCAGCAGCAACGCATCGGTATTGCCCGGGCTCTGGCTCAGCAACCTAAACTGGTGTTGGCTGATGAACCGGTAGCCAGCCTCGATCCTGCTACTGCAGAGCGAGTGCTAAGTCTGCTGCACCGCATTTGTAAAGAGGACGGGATTTCGGCGGTCGTCAGCCTGCATCAGGTAGACCTCGCTCAACGTTATGCCGACCGTATTATTGGCCTGTCCCATGGCCGAGTCATTTTTGATGCCGCACCGCAGACTTTGGATCAAGCCAGTTACGACACGCTGTATGAACAAGTACCCCGTTCTTCTTTGAGCGTTCCACAAGACGCTCGAGAGGAACGGCTTATCGATACTTCATTTCCCATGCAACTTGCTACCGTAAAGGATTGATTATGAAAAAACTCGCATCCGCATTAATGTCTGTCTTGCTTGCCGCCGTCTGCAGCATTGGCCATGCATCATCCAATCCCGATCCAGAAACGCTCAAAGTTGCGCTACTGCCGGACGAAAACGCATCGACCGTAATTAAAAACAACAAGCCGCTCGAAATCTATCTGGAAAAAGAGCTGGGAAAGAAAATTGAGCTGGTGGTTACCACTGATTACTCGTCAATGATCGAAGCCATGCGTCACGGCCGTATCGACATGGCATATTTTGGCCCCTTGTCGTATGTGCTGGCTAAGCAAAAGAGCGACATCGAGCCATTCGCAGCGATGAAGCAAAAGGGTAGCACTACCTACCAGTCCGTATTGATCGCCAATACTGGCGCCGGCATCGCCAAAATCAGTGATATCGTCAACAAGAATGTCGCTTACGGTGATAAGGCATCCACCTCCAGCCATTTGATTCCGAAGTCGATATTGGCGGAAAACGGTTTGAAAGCCGGCGAAAACTATCGCGAACACTTTGCCGGTGCGCATGACGCGGTGGCCATGGCCGTGCAAAACGGTCACGCGCAGGCTGGCGGCTTGAGTAAGCCGATTTTTGAATCCCTGGTTCAGCGCGGACTGGTCGATCCCAACAAAGTAAAAGTTCTTGCCGAATCGAAGCCATATCCGCAATACCCGTGGACCATGCGCAGCAATCTGAAGCCGGAACTGAAGGAAAAGATCCGTGCAGCCTTCTTGAATCTCAAAGATCCGGAAGTCCTGAAACCTTTCAAAGCCGATGGTTTCGGCCCGATCAGCGACAAAGACTATGACGTGGTGCGCAGCCTTGGCACACTGCTCAAGCTCGATCTGTCGAAGTTCTAAGTGAGCGACAGCATGCAAGCTGATTTTGGTTTGATTCTGGCCGAGCGCCAGCGCGTATGGAACCGCACGATACTGCAGTTTGCCGTTGTGCTGGCGATTGTGATCGGTTGCTGGTATTACGTCGGCCTATTTGATGCCGAGCGATTGAAGGATGGCATGCCAAGCCTGGTAAAAATTGCCGGCGAGATGTTCCCACCGAACTTCTCGCAGGCTGGCACCTGGGTCAAACCGGTACTGGATACCTTGGCCATGAGTATCGCCGGCACGGCAATCGCGGTATTGCTATCCATTCCCTTAGGAGTGCTCGCCGCGCGGAATACTAGCCCTCATCCACTCGTGTATCAAGCCACACGCGGCATGTTAAACGCTTTGCGATCGATACCCGAACTGATCATGGGCATCCTGTTCGTGGCAGCCGTTGGCTTCGGCGCATTGCCGGGTGTTTTAGCCCTAGGCTTACATTCGGTTGGCATGATCGCCAAATTTTTTTCGGAATCGATCGAACATGCCGATCCGGCACCGGTAGAAGCCGCGCATGCAGCGGGCTGCACGCCATTGCAGGTGATTTTTCATGGGATCTTTCCCCAAGTGCTTCCGCAAATGGCCGATACCGCGATCTATCGATGGGAATACAACTTCCGTGCTTCGACCGTGATGGGCATGGTCGGCGCCGGTGGAATCGGGTTCGAGCTGATGGGCTCTCTGCGCATCATGCAATACCAGGATGTCTCGGCTATTTTGCTGGTTATTTTAGGCATGGTTACCCTCGTCGACGCCTTCAGCTCCTTCCTGCGTCGCAAGTTCAAATAACTCCCAAAGCTTACAAAGGTTTTTATGAAGCCCAAAGTCGTCCTCACCCACTGGGTGCACCCGGAAATCATCGAATTGTTGTCCGCTAGCGCCGATGTTATCCCCAACACCACACGGGAAACCTTGCCGCGTTCTGAGGTAATTGCGCGAGCCAAAGATGCGGATGCACTCATGGCTTTCATGCCGGACAGCATCGACAGCGCGTTTCTCGAGGAATGTCCAAAGCTGCGTGTCATCGGCGCCGCGCTTAAAGGCTATGATAACTTCGATGTCAACGCCTGCACACGCCACGGTGTATGGCTTACGATTGTGCCGGATTTGCTTACGATCCCGACCGCTGAACTGACTATCGGCCTTCTTCTCGGTTTGACAAGGCATATGCTGGAAGGCGATAGGCAAATCCGTAGCGGACACTTCCAAGGCTGGCGGCCGACACTATATGGCTCTGGTTTGACAGGAAAAACGCTTGGCATCATTGGTATGGGGGCGGTCGGCCGTGCAATCGCCCAGCGCTTGGCTGGCTTTGAAATGAATCTCTTGTATTGCGATCCGATTCCGCTCAATGCCGAACAAGAAAAGGCTTGGCACGTACAGCGCGTCACGCTCGATGAACTGCTCGAAAAATGTGATTATGTCGTGCCGATGGTTCCGATGGCCGCAGAGACACTGCATCTGATCGATGCCACCGCGTTGGCCAAGATGAAAACCGGTAGCTACCTGATCAATGCATGTCGCGGCTCGGTCGTGGATGAGAATGCGGTGATAGCAGCACTGGCGTCTGGAAAACTAGCTGGATATGCAGCCGATGTCTTCGAGATGGAAGAATGGATACGCGCTGATCGCCCGCAGGCTATCCCCAAGGCGCTGCTCGACAATACGGCACAAACGTTTTTTACGCCGCATTTGGGATCGGCGGTCAAGGAAGTTCGGCTTGAAATCGAGCGGCAGGCAGCGATGAACATCATCCAGGCACTCGCTGGTGAAGAACCGATGGGCGCGATTAATCAGCCGTATCCGGGAGTAAAGGCGGCGTGATAGATCTGGAGCGTGTGGCGACGTTCATTGCCGTCGTCAAATGCGGGGGCTTTCGCGAAGCGGCGAAGCAAACTGGATTGTCCCAGCCAACAGTAACGCAGCATATCAAGCGGCTGGAGCAGTCTTTGCAGGCCCGGCTGATTGACCGCGCAACAATGCCGCAAAGCCTGACATTGGAGGGAAAGATTTTTTTCCCCTATGCGGAACAATTGCTCCGTACTAGCCATAAGGCTACGGCAGCCCTCCACAATAAAAGCCTGGTCGTTGGTGCAAGCTCCAATATCGGCATTTATCTTTTACAACCCTATATCAAGGCGCTCCAAGATAAATTAGCAAACAAGATCGATGTGAGGATCGGCAAAAATATCGAGATTGCCGCTTTGCTGGAAACGCTTGAAGTGGATGTAGCGGTAATGGAGTGGTGGGACTCACGTCCTGGGTTCGTCTCAACAGTATGGCGGCGCGAGAGGATGGTTGTCATTGTTCGCCCCGGCCATCCTTGGGCTGCCGAGTCGACCATTCCACTTAAGTGGTTAAAATCCCAGAACTTGCTTGGAGGCGAAGCGGCTACCGGAACTGGGCGCCTACTACAACAATATGCCGGTGCCGACTCGGCAGAGTTCACAGTGGGTATGCAGTTAGGTAGCACCGAGGCGGTCAAACACGCGGTCCACGCAGGGCTAGGAATCTCGCTTGTGATGGAAAGCGCGGTCAAGCATGAACAGGCAAGCGGATGGTTACATGCAATTCCGATTGAAGAAGATGTTTACAAAGATCTTTATCTCGTACATCGCTCAGAAACTTCGTTAAGCGGTCCGGTGGCAAGCCTTGCAGATTTGATTCTCCATTCTCCGGATTTAGGCTCAATAGAATATAAATAGCAAAACGAATGTCTGCTTCTGGCCGTTCCCTGCCTGAACGATGCCGGTCATAACAACAATATTTGGTGGTCAGGTGCAAGGCGATTTGATGGCCAAACTCATTCGAGATTCCCCTTGAATCCATCGCACTGGGTGAGTTCAAGGGGTTCCTGTGTCGCCCAGGTCACGCTGAAGAAGATGGGGCAATAACATTGCAGAATGTCACTGCTCGGTTGCCCGACACGACGGATACGTCCTTCTCGCCAGATGGCGTTGGCGCAAGTTCGGCAGATGATGTCGCTACTGAGTTCGTGTGCTTCTTCGGATTTGGCGAGTGCTTTGAGTGTGGGGCTGATGATCATGCGGTTCTCCTTTTTATTATCTGTGCATCGTGGATCGTGTCTGCTGTTGTGCCTGGTGCATAGCAAGTTGCTTCAACCGGGCTGATTGTTGGGCCTGAAGGTTGTGCTGCACTAATTGGGCTTTCACAGCTTCGGGAATCGTAGGGGGCTGGGTTTTGGCGTGACGAATTTGCTCAACTCGTGCCATCTTCAAGGCTTCGTAGGTGTTTCGGGCTTTGCCATCCAAGATTTCGTAGTCATGGCTGGTCTTCTTGAAATTGGTCTTCGCCATCGCTTCCACAATACTGGTCAGGCGATCCAAGGGATGGGGGGCATGTCCGGTCGTCGCTTTCCAGTGCTGGTCCAGAAAGCTTCGGGTCTCGGTGAAGGACTCCAAGGTTTCACTGGATAGGTCCAGATTTTTTTCACGGGCAATCCACTGGGCAACTTGTTTCATGGATGCCGTGGGGGCTTTGCCGTCCAGCTTGCTTTCCATGCGGCTGACCATGTCTTCGCTGAGATACAGCTTCAATTCGTGACGGTGGCGAGAACAGGCGACATAGGCATGGTGCAGGCTGTTGGTGTTGCTGGATACGAAGTAGAACGACTGGTTTTTGGTCTGCCCCTGACTTTTATGCACTGTGACTGCGTAGGCATGGCGTAGGGCATGGGATTTTCCGAGATCCAGCACGGTTTCCCTGCCGTCATCCATCTTGAGCTTGATCGCTTTCGGCTGGCCGGTGAGTTTGCTCAAGAAAATCTCACTGACTTCCCCCGTATCGCTGTTGTTGAGTTGCTGGGTGTCGGCATCGTCGGACTTCTGGTTTTTGGTGAAAACCACACGATCACCCATGGCAAATGCTCGTTCCTGCTTATCCTTGCACTGAACCACGACTTCTTGCTCTGGCAATTGTCCCGATTGCTTGAGCTGGGATCGCACTGCCAGATTGATGCGTTCAATGTCGTCGTTGGTGGTGGCCAAGATGATTTTGTCCTTGGCCGGGCTACTCGCCGATAGGTAGTCATTGACGATCTGGGCAAGACGTTGCTCGTCAGACGGGGTGATGATGACCTTGCCGTTTTCGTAAAGGGTACGAATTGCCTGATGGGCTCGGCCACTGGCGAAGTCTTCCACCATCTCGCGTTGCCACTGATCCACCTGTCGGTTGATTTCTCGAACCGGGGTCGTGACGAAATCCTTATTAAGCTGGGAAAAATTTGAGCCAAATCCCACGCTTTGGAGCTGCTCACGTTCACCAACTAGAACCAGCTTCGCCCCTGCATTATTAATATGCTGGATCACACGGTAGAAGGTGTTGGTGTCGGCCATCCCTGCTTCGTCCCAGAAGAGAACGGACTGACGATCCAGCTTCAACTTCCCTTCGTCCAGCAGACGTATCAGTTTGGTGGTGTTGTGGAAATCGTTTGACCCCATGCCTGTGGATTCGGCCAGACCCTTGCTTGCTGTTGAACTGGTCGAAGTCCCGAAGACCTTGAAGCCATGGGCCACATAGAACTCACGGGCCGCCTTCAACAAGGTGGATTTACCGGCACCGGCTCTGCCAGCCACATTACAAACAGCCCCTGGTTCGGTCAGGATCATCTGCACGGCTTCACGCTGGCCGAGTGCAAATTTGAATTTTCGGTCGGGGCCGGACTGCTGACGCTCATAGTCCAGAATGAAACGGGCCACCTGATCACGGTCAAACCTGAACCCCTGTTCCTGCTCACGTGCCTTCAGGCTGGATGAGATATAGGTGTCCTTGGCAATCGTGGATCGGTGCAGAAAACGGGCTTCGCGCATGAATCGCAGTTGCATGGACTGACGGTGGTTGGGATCGGTGATCGTGCCGTCCAATAAGGGCTTGAAGTAGTCCATCTGCGCCTTGCTCATGGACAGCACGCAATCCTGTTCAAAAATTCGGGTGGCTTCTCGTTCGGCTTGCTCGCCGCTCATGCTGGGCAACAGTTGTTTCTGGATGTGGGCCAGATATTGGCTCTCTGTCATCGCCACATCTTTGTGATGGCGAAGAAAGGTCTCTTCCATGACTTCGGCCGTCAGCGGCGGCTGGGGTTTGTGGGTTGCTTTGACACGGGATAATTCCTGCTTGAACTGGGTCGGTGTCCAGCCCATGCGCTGAAATTCCTGATGCCAGACGGCTTTCAGTTGAACCGGTGACTTGTTGGTTTTCTCGTCACGGGACGTCAGACGGGCGAGCTCTTCAGCCTGGTAGCCAGATTTCCCCGAAGCTTTCAACACCTTCTGTATCTCTTGTTCGCGAGTGGATCGCCAGTCACAGACCTGGGCAGGGATCAAGGATTCGGGCAAGTCAAAGGAAACCGTTTTTCGTTCCTGCTCCTGAAGAAACTCGTTGGCTACGTCTTCATCGTGCTTGACGGGATCGAAGACAAAGCCGAATTCTCGTTCCAGACCTTCCTTCATGTGGCGCATGAAAATGGCGTCCAGTGCTGAAGCATTCGCTCCGATCTCATCCGTGCATAGGCTGTAGAGCTTGCCGTCGTAACCACGGGCAACATTCAGCAGATCAAAGTGGAAGTGCAGAAAGGGACTCTCTGAGCGTGAGTCAATATGAAAGAAGGGGATACCCAAGATTTCGGCAGCACACTGGTAGTCGGTGCCATCCTGACCTTTGCGGATACGGGCCAGATTGAGCATTTCAGGGACAACAGCCTGCCTGAAAACATCGTTGCAAAGCTGGCTGAAGCGTTTTTCAATGCTGGGGTCTTCGGTGGCCAGTAACGCCATCGCCGTTGAAAGTCGTTCGCCAAAGCAAAAGATGAACTCCGTTCCCAGTCGGTTCTTTTGCTCGCCCTTGGCTGGGTAACGATAGCTCCCGTCAGGATTGATCGGGGTGGCCGTCTTCCTGAACTGCACCATTTTTCCCCTTGGGGTGTCCTGTGCCTGGCTGAACAACGCCGATGATTCGGACACGGGACACCAGCCGTTGGACAAGTCCTTCCATAGCTCAGGGCTGAGAAATTTACCGTCCAGTCCCAAGCTTTGCGCCAGATCGCCCAATAGCTTTGGGTTGTAGGGATTGCCGGCCAGAAACTCGGCAAATCGGGGATCATTCAAGTCATGAGATTGCTCGTCGGGAAACTGCTCGGCAATCGAAGCCAATAACGACGTGCTGTTGTAGTTCAGTTGCTTCTCGTGATACTCCAGATTGGTCATGGAAGCATAGTTACGCAACATCATGACGGCTACTCCATGTTCATGCTCTGAACGATAAAGTACAAGTCTTCAATCCCTGAACTGAGCTTGGCAATTTCGTTTTTTACCGCAATCAACTCATCCTTCAAGTCATCGAAGGCGTCTGACTGATCCCTGTTCTTTTCGTATTCACGAAGGGCGATTCGCCAAGCTTCGCTTTTGTTTTTTGTCTGGTGATCTTTCATCACAAGGTCAAGAAGCTTCGCATCATCTTCAAAAACCTTGATGCCATCCATACGTGAGTGTTCTTTCATTTGTTCTCCATTTTTGATTCAAGGTAACAAACGAAGTTGCAAAGTCAAGGTTTAATCTGACAAGTGGAACGAAAATGTTCTATAAGGTCGTTTTGACTGTCTCGAAGGCACTTAACGCATCAAGATACATTTTAATGTGATAGGTGCTTATGAACTGCAAAACGGTAAAAAACAGAGAGAGCGACAAAGAAAAAGACAAAGGTAGACAAGCGAAGACAATGCACGACAACGAACAATCATTGACAAGACAAGCTTGGAACAAAGGCTAACAAGCAAAAAACAAAGAAAAGACAATGCTCTGACAACAAACAGACAATATCACTTGATTTTGTGACAAAAATTTATTACTTCATGACTAGACAAGAGCAAAGGATAAGGTCATGGAGATTCAAGCTATTTTGAACAATGCTGTCGTGCAAGCAGAACAGGAAGCTGTTGCGACAACCAACAAGACACGTTTGATTGATGTGTTCAGGGAAAACTACGATGACTGGAACGCTCGTCTATTTCCGGCATGGAAGAAGGTCGGCAAGGTGTGTCATCAAGAACTTGCCTTGCTACTCAACCAAGTCGGATTCAGCACGGTCAATCCAGCGATGGTCAGCCGCTACATGAAACTGGTCAGGGACGAGCGAAAGAAAAACAGAAATCCTGTGACGGTCACTCAGTCAGCGAAGGCAACAGTAAAAAATCCAGCAGTCCCCCCCACCCAATCGGTGACGGAGGGCGCATCAGGAAGCGATGATCACGATTGGCTCGATCCTTCCTGGTTAGGGGATGAACCGAACTGGACTGAGCTGGTGATGCCTGGTGCTCGTCGTCCCAAAGTCGCAGAAGACTGGGATACTCACTGGGAAAATGTGTGGCGTTGGCTCTATTGCTTGGCTGATACCCACGGTCTGAACTCGTTTGATCGCACGGTGTATGCTGGCTTCAAGAAAATCAGTGCCAGTATCGGCGATCTCTGGCTGGACTTGAGCAAGGTGCGTCGGTTAATGAACTTGGCAGGGGTGCCACTTGACCCCAAGGGAGTAGGTTGCCAAGGTGGTTGAAAAATCCAGTCGCCACTTCATCGATGCAGTCGCAGAAGTATTTATGAAATTTGCTTGCTGGGGTAGAATTTCTACTGGCTGGATCGAAGCCTGCTGCCCACCTTGGCAAACCCGAATAGGACGATCAGCACTCCGCATATTTTGAGATTCCATTTCATGGGGTCGGCAGTGGGCACCGTGTTCCATGTTGGAGATCTCAAATGGCAAACAGCTATATCGTCACTTCCAAGACACTGAGCCAACTCAAGCAAAAGGCTCGTGATTTGAAAAAATCAGCGGGAATTCCGCACCACGAAGCACTGGAACAGGTTGCCAAAGGCATTGGGCTACCTAACTGGCACAAAGTGGCTGAGTCAGCAGAAATAACTGCACAAACAGAAAAGGCTTACCTATCAGGTCTCATCGTCGCCTTCGACATGAAGGATGCGGGGAGTTTTGACCCCGCGAACATCTTCATCGAAGATCAGCAGGCACTAGCATTTTGCGAAAAGGATTTGTTGGCTTCCTTTCGGAAAGCTTGCGAAGATGAAGGTGAGCCGGCGACCGAAGAAGAAGTAGAAGACTATCGAAATGAGTTGCACTGGAACCATGTGTTGTTTCGTTATGTCGGTCATGAACTCCCCGTGACTGTTCGTGATGCACTGAATCTCATCTATGAAAAGTCCTTTTGGGCACCACTCTATGTGTGGTTGAAGGGGGGGTTCTACGAAACTGGCTATGAAGGGGCGCAGGATGAAGAAGGTGAAATTGCCGGTATCCGATTATGAACCAGTCGATTATGCTATCCGCTTACCCTGTCGATAGTGTGCAGGTGACAGCCGTTTGACTGTATCAAAGGCTGCCTTGTAGTCGGTGACTTCCCAAAGCCATGCTTCTTGGATTTCGTATTCTGTGTTGTAGAGTATCCAGATCAAAAAATCCCAGTCGTAGTTTTTGGCTTTGGGAACCAAGGTCACGAAGCTTCCTGGCTTGCCACTGGGTCGATTCCCCTTAACCTGATACTTCTTACCCTGAAATATGAAGTCATGTCCCTTCTGGACAGCAGTCATTCCCTGCATCACAGAAGAGTATTCTTCCGTGGGGCACCCAACTAAATGAGCGGCATCATATTCTGACAAGGCAGAAGTAATCGATGGTGCATTCCCGTAGGCTCGTTCCCAAGCCAGAACGGTTTCTACCAACTGCTGCCGCAAACTGATCATTAAGATTACCTTTTGGTTTTCTGGGGGTGGCTTTCTAGGATGCCAAATTCACCCGTTCAAGAAAAGTCCTTCCACAGCTTGGCTGACACTGGGAATGAACCTGTTCATGATGAACTGGTCGCCCCTGTCTTGCGCCAGATAGTCACCATCGCCAGGGAAGTAAGAGCCGTCTGTCTGTTTGCGTTCCGATCTAGGGGTGAAAACCTCTCGTAGGGTATTGTTTTTGAGCAAGTCAAAGATTCTTGGGCTCAAAGTCTGCTCAAGGATGAAATGGGGTTCATGTCCGAACTGTTTAAGTAAGCCATCAATGAGAGATTGGGCATTGTTCTCGGTGGCTTTTATGAACCCCACGTTGATAGCAAGGATGAACTTTGCCCCGTTGGGGAAGGTTTCTCTCAAGCTCTTGTAGGAAGTAATGCTTTTCTGATCCTTGATAGGGCAAACGAAGATCACTTCGGCGTCGGCGAAGTCCAAAAAGTCGATGAAATCCTGTGGGCTACCCATGCAAGTTGCCAGTTGGTGCGTGGCATTGGCTGGCAAATCGAAAACAAGGTAGTTGGAGTCAGTCCCAAGACTACTAGCTACTTTAGATTTTTCATCAGGGTTAGCAATGTCCAGAAAGGCAACTCCTTGGGATGGGTCTTGCAAATGCAATGGCTTCAATGCACCGTTACTGTTCTTCTGCCCATATCGTTCATACAAGCCTTGAAAGTTACGGTCACAGACATAACCATCGACCTTCTCGGTCATTCTCAATGTTTCAAGAATCACGGATGCTACGAGCGTCTTGCCAATGTTGCCTGCATCGGATGCCACAATCACAACTTTTTTCTTCATGTCTTTTCTTTCTTTTTTGTTTGTCTATTTGATTTACAAAAAAACAAAGAAAAAATCAATAGTAAATCAAGTCAATTTTTATGCTTAAATTGATTTTATTTCTTTGAATTTAAGGAAGTTGTCATCGTCTTTGTTTTCAGTAAATCAAACGTTGGAAGATGCTTTGTTGAAATCTTGTTGTTCAGTAAAATTTCTCCATGACCAGATCCGAACTCATTGCTCGTTTGGCTGAGCGCTTTCCACAACTTGTCCTGAAAGATGCCGATAGCTGTGTTAGTGAAATTCTCACTGCGATTGCCGATAGTCTGAAGGCGGGAAATCGCGTTGAAATCCGTGGCTTCGGCTCGTTTTCCTTGAACTATCGGCCTGCTCGCACGGCGAGAAACCCCAAAACGGGCGAAAAGGTTGCCGTAGCAGGGAAGTTCGTTCCGCACTTCAAGGCAGGTAAGGAACTACGGGAATTGGTAGATCGCCGATGAACACCATGCAAAAGAGACTCCGAAGAGTCTCTTGAGCTTAGTGGGTTGTGCTTTCTTTCCAGAAGGCCAACTTCTTCTTCAATGGTGGTGCGGCACAGTCTTTGTCCAAAATATCGTCTGTCCAGCAGTGTTCGGATTCCTGGCTTGGAACCTTCCAGACTAATGGATCGTCGTAGAACTCGTCGGCGAAGGGATCGCACTCGTTGTATGCCTTGCTGATGCTCGGAGTGTTGGGCTCTGCTTGATCGGCTGGGGGCTGAACGACAGGCTCTTCCACCTTCACGGGCATGGTGAATGAAATCGGTTTGATATTGAGCGCTTCCAATACCTTTTTGTCCTTTTCTGGTAATGGCATGGATGGTTGTGTTACCAAGGTAAGCAAATCGGACTCTGGGGGAGTGGTCTGGTCTGTTTCGTTCGCGCCTGGTCGGGTCAGACTGAAGAAATCACTGACCTTGATATGCTGGGCAAAGCGCTTACGGGCTTCGGCAAGCTTCGGAAACTTGAAGTAGCGTCCAATCGCCTTGTTCTTCCATTCGGCATAGCTGTCTGGGAACTGAAAAATCTGCTGCACCTTGGCGTTGAAACTCTGCTGGTTGAAGCCCTTGATATTTCGGCCTGCCGTATTGTGGAAGGACTGGAAGTGTTCAAAGAGTTCGCGGCGGGGAATGTTGAGCTCCTGGTCTTCCATCTTCTCGGCTTGATAGCGTTTGTCTTCGGGGATCGGATCAATCGCCCCGGCCAGAATGTTGAAGATGAAGCTTTCCACAGGGTCAAGGTTCTGCGCCTTGATCAAGTTCTTGGCGTCCGTTTCAATGGAAATCGTGGGCTCGAAATGGGTGTAATCCACTTCGTTCTGGAAGAAATGCACCAAAGCGTTGGCGCCGCCGTTGTTGAGCCAGTCATAGTAGGTTTTGAAGTATGACTTGTAGCCGATCAACTTGTTGCTGCAGGTGAAGGCATTGTGGCGACGGTCACTGTCTTCGATACGGACTGGGTTGTCGTTATTGCTGGTGAAAATGTGGAATGAATAATTCTGGATTTCCACGGATGTGACGTTCTTGATTCGGCTCTTGCGTGTGATACCGGTGATCAAAGGCTTGATCAGCTCGTTGGTCTTCTTGTCGCCGGAGAAAATGGATTCTTCGTGCAGAAAATACTTGGTGTGGTGATACTCGTGGTTGAAGCCAGTCAAAAGCTCGTCCAGATTATCCACAACTGCCGTATGGCTGGGGCACATCGCACGTAGGGTCTCGGAAAGAGTGGTCTTGCCTGAACCCTGCTTACCCTGAAGGATGATCGTTGTATCGGTTCGGATATGGGGATACTTCACAGTGAAACCGATCAACTTGATGATATGGGCTTTCTGCTCTGCTGTGCCTTCAATCAGATTGTCAATGTGGTTCAGAAAAGGGGTTACATCCCCCTTGATGGGCTCCACAAACCCCGTCCAGAAATTGAACACGTTCGGATCGTCAAACTTTGGGTTAGGGTCAAATACCGTGCGCTTGTAGCTGGTACAGATGTCACTACGGGTTTCAAGCCAGTAGTCCGCAAACCAGACCTTCTCTGAGTAAGTGGTTTTTTGATACTGCTTGTCGATCTTGAAGTGTGACTTGATCTTTGACTTGCGGAACTCATTTTGTGAAAAATAGGAGTAAGTAAAGTCATTGACAAAGGTTTCACTACGGTCGTTGTTGGTAATTGAACGCCTTTGAAGGATGGGCGAGATGATCACAGACTTTCCACCCATATCTTCAATGAAGAAGTAATTAGAAAATTCGTTGCAGTATTGAAGCATAAGTTGCTTGTCTTTGATAGATGAACAAGCATTGTAAGTTTCGTCATTGTTTAGAATGCTTTGGTAATTGACATTTACCTTTCTTTTGATTAGAGTCATAAGGAACCTTTCTTGTTGTTTGTTTTTTTTATGGATGCGACTTTGGCGAGTCGCATTTTTTTCTTTTTACTTCATGGTGAATGTTTCGTTGTTTCTAAATTCTTCTGCTTTGCCTTGAAGAAAGTTGCGAGTCAGTGCTTGCCAGTTAACGCCAGCTTGTCGTAGCTCACGAATATCCTTCATTAGCTTGTCGTCAATGACGACATTGAAGAAGTTGTGTTTTTTGGATTCTTTGATCATTTGATGTCTCCTGTGGTTTATCTGTACATAACAATTTATTTCTGATTGTCAAGATTGAGAATGTTGTCAATGAAATCGTCGGATTTTCCCGGATTCCCCAGACACCCCAGGCTTTTTCAAAGTCGATACAGCAGGGTATAAAAGCTATATATATCCACTTTTTCTTGTTAACTTGAAAAAGGATGGGGTATCTGGGGAAAACCTTGCAAAGCCCCATGAATACTGGCTTTTGCCCTCCCCAAGCGCCTGGGGAAGCCCTGGGGAGCCTGGGGTAAAAATCACAGTTTTGGTCTTCAGGTGTAAATTTTTCATCGCATATTTCTCCTGTTTTGCCCAAGTTTCCAAATCGCCTGGGGTAATTTCCCCAGTATTTCCCCAAGTGCCTGGGGTAGTTATTTCTGTTCGTTCATGTGCTGTACAGTATTTAAGAAATCTGCGAGTGCGACATCTTGAACACTGTGCAGAAATTTCAATGCCACTTCATCGGTTTCATTCTGGATGGCTTTCGCAGTACGTAAGATGGTTGTGGTTAGAATGTGAAGCTTCTTGGATTGGGTCATTGTGTTTCCTTTCTTAATTAGTAATAGATTCTGTTTTTAAGCATCTCACGGCGATGCTTAGTTTTCTTGTGGTCTGGGTCGTCTAAAAATAAAACTGCCATCAACTGCCCAGACCAGGATGATTCGATTATTGCGAACCAATTTACATTGCTTATTTCGGTCTCTTCGATACTTAGAGCAATGTCAATCGCTTGATCAACTTCATCACAAAGCGCCTTACCAAAGACGGTATGATTCCATTGCGTGACTTCTTCTAGTTCTTCGGGAGAACATTCCTTGTAGAACTCGGCTATGGTTTTGCATTCAAACCCTTTAGATAGCTTTTCCCATACATCTGACTTGATCTGTGATGCATAAGCGTCGGCAACGAATTCACGTGGTTTGGTGCTGTAAAATAATTTGGCGTTTTCCATTGTTGTTTCCTTTCCCACTTGTTTAGTTGTTAATGCAATTGTAGTTTTCACGAATTTGACGTACATGCTCGTCGTATTGTTCTTTGTAGTCCCCCACAGACTGCACAAAGGTTTCAATATCTGAGCGAGACTTGAAGCTCTCTACAACGGCTGTCAATCGCTCTTCCATCTTGTCAATGTGCAAGTCAAGATCACCGTAGTAGCCCCACATAAGCGCCACTAGGTCAAGGAAGTGAAACCAAGGGCTTTCTGGGGTTTCACGCTCATGTAAAATGCACTCCTGATAGACCATAAAGCTGGTAAGGATTGAGCCCTTGATTTGGTTGTTGCTTAAATTGCTCATACCTTTGTTGAGTGCCTTGCCGAGTTGATTCTTGTTTTTCATCGTTTCTCCTTTTTTTGGTAATTTGTTTTTTGGTTTATACGGTTGCATACACAGTGGTAATAAGTGGATCATTCCTGGTAAAGTCTTTTCGTGCATCGGGGAAGAACTGGTTGGGAAGCAATGAAACCATCTGAATCTTTTCAGTGTTCATGATCTTCCAGCCATAACCATCAGTGCAGCTTGTTCCTCCTGTTTGAAATCCACGAACATACTCGTTGCCATTTGCTGCGGTGCCGACAATGTGTGGTTCAATGATTCGTGGTAATCCTTTGTAAACAACAACAAGCATTTGCTTGTTTTTGATTGCATCTATTATTGTTTTCATTTTGTTTCCTTTCGTTTGTTGTTAAAGTATGTCTATTACAAACCAAAGGGATAAAATGATCTCTTTGTGCAAAAACCAGTTCGGAATTTGACATGAGTGACCATAGTGTGTTAGGTGCTACGCTTGTTCAGTTGCAGCCTTCAACCCTGAGTAAGGAAAATAGAAGCGACGACAAGCCACAGACTTTCAAGAAGGCCCGTCGTGCTTCACCTACCAGTCAAAGCCGCTCATCTGCTCGGTTTTCTAAAAATTCCGATCTGGAGCGCCTGCGAGTCCAGACTTGGTTTTTCCATGTGGTTGAACGTGCCATTGGTAGCCAACTTGAGCATTTCCAGTGGGTCGAGTGGCAAAAAGCGGTGCTGGGGAATGTTTTGGATCAGGTGCCGCTTGCCCGTTCGCTCCAGGCTTGGCTAGATGAGCAAGGGGATTCGCTCTGCGATCTAGAAAAAGACTCAGCGAGTCAGATGGCTGCCAGACACTATGAAAAGGGTGAAAGCAGTCCAAGGGAGATCACCCTGGGCGTGTTCGACAAGTTACTGCCAGGCTCGCAAGCCGTGTATGACCTGGGCTTGAACGGTGAGCCGGTCTGGAAAATTCTTGATGGAGACTTGAATACCTGCCGGGACTACCTGGCAATAACCGTTCCCCTTGGCAGCGGCCTTGACGAAGGGATTGAGACGCAGGTTCAGGCAGTCATGGATGCACTGATCGCCCCAGCTTATCGTTTGAAGGTGGGCGAAATTCCTGATTTAGGCAAAGTTCAGATGTCCTTGCATCCAGTCTGGCTGACGCGTATCAATGAGCATTATCGTGATCTCAATGAACAGGATGAACCGGATACGGTGCTGGAAGTTCAGTCTATAGACGACCAGATTCTGGCTGCACTGGCCCTATGGCATATCTGTATGGCAAGCGGTTCAAGTCTGGTGCTGCGTCTTGAATGGCTGCTGGTGGGGCTGTGCTACGGCACCATCGCTGATGTCTTCAATGAAGGCATTCAGGCGTATGTGCTGAACATGTTGAAACGACGAGCATCAGAGATAGATGATGCCTTGAGAAAAAGAAAAGTGGCTTTCAGTCCATTTGAAGCACGTTGGAAATCCGTACATGGACCTGAGAGCAACTGATTGTTGCCTGTCTGCTAATTGCCCTTCGCTACAGTGATGATGTCCTGCATAGGCACCTTCTCATAGCAAGCATTCCAGTGACTGGCGAACACGTTGATGAGCATGATCAACGGCATGTCCAAGGTGAAAACTTCATTGACCCATAGCGGATCGTTCTCGTATTGGTAGCTCTCAACCGTGTAGGTCAGGGCGTATTTACCTTGGCTGTCGTCAATCACCCGATAGCCAAACTCCCGCATGTGGCAACCCAGTTCCTTGAGTTGTTTGGTGAAGCTCAGGATGTTGTCTATGGCTTGCTGCGTGTCTGCTCGTTCAAAGGCTTGCCCAAAGGCATCCAGAATTTGTTGGCTGTTGGAAAAATAGAATTCGCCTTGCTCAACCAAAGCACGGGCGATCTCTTGTCCAAGGGCAGTGTTCGGGCTGGCATAAATGCCTGATTGATCCAGTTTGCTCGGTCGTCCGTGCATATGGGTTACTCGCGTAAAAAAGCCCACCGAAGTGGGCTGGGGTGAAATCAATTTAGATCAAGCTTTGGCGGGAACTTTTTCTGGATGATTTTCCACGTATTTCTTCACTTTTGTGTCGAACCAATTCACCCAATCATTGATAAGTTTTTTGCCTTTATCTGAATCCAAAAACTCTGCATTTTGGGCATTTTTTTCTTGGAGCTTCATCAGCTTCTCTTTGGTACTGCCCGGTTTCATAAAGAAAGCTAGGTGGCTCTCATTGGGAGTCTGGGGGAGATTGCTATCTTGGCGAATCAGGGCAGAACGCAAACCACTAACCGATTCAAAGGTGAAAACGACAGAGCCTGTTTTCTGCTTTCTGGTTTTCCCGCTGTCGTCACTTTGGGTTGTGTCGACATCACCGGTTTGGTCAGGTTTTATGATACCAAAACGGGTTGCTGCTAATTTTAGGTCATTTTTTGTGTAAGCTTGATTTTCAATCAATGAGACCAATGAAACCTTTTCCGTTTGGATCAATGTGACAATATCTTTAACCTTCTTGATCTGATTGGCTTCCCATTCGGATTTTTCTGCGGTTAGTGAAACAAGCTTTTCTAATTCTTCTTTGCTCAAGCCATCGGAAACTCTTTTTCCTAGTTCCGCTAGTTCAGCCTGTTTTGGGAAAGTCATCTCTTTACCTTTCAAAGTTGTTGAAGCATTTGATTCAACGAAGCTCATCAGGTGTTTCGTTGATCTGTATGGATCATAGCATCAAGTGTGGCTGCGTCAATGCTCGCTAGACATTGCTCAAAGTCTTTGTAAGAAGACTGCTTTCATCTTTCACATATGTAGTTACGTCATGTTGTTCTTGTGTTCTTTGCCCTTTGTTTTGATGAAGATAGCCTTGTCAAGACTGTCTATGACAAGGGGTAGTGGCTTAGAATGCTAGGGTGCCGTTGCATCGGATGCTGACGAGCCCGGTTCCTGGGGGGCAGTGTCCCCTTGTTGAACATATAACTAGATAGTTCAGGGCCATGATCACATCCTTCCATGCCAAGTATTTTGCTCACGAGCTGACCAGACGGCATGCTCCCAATGATGTTGGTCGTCTGTCTCAGTCCTTGTTTGACGCCAGTGTCGACTTGAACCCCCATCAGATTGAAGCAGCTTTGTTCGCCTTGAAGTCGCCACTCTCCAAGGGAGTGCTACTGGCTGATGAAGTCGGTTTGGGTAAAACCATTGAAGCAGGGATCGTCCTTTGCCAGTATTGGTCTGAGCGGCGTCGCCGTCTGCTGGTCATTTGTCCAGCTTCGTTGCGCAAGCAATGGGCGCTTGAGCTGGAAGAAAAATTCAACTTGCCCGCCGTGGTGCTGGATGCCAAGACTTCCCGTGATTTTCTGAAACAAGGCAAGTCACCGCTGAATCAGAAGGCCATTGTCGTCTTGTCCTACAACTATGCTCACAAGATTCGGGATGAGCTCAAGGCGATCCAGTGGGATCTGGCGGTCATTGATGAAGCCCACAAATTACGCAATGCCTACCGTGAGAGCAACAAGATTGGTCAAGGTCTTCGGTGGGCTACGGAAGATTGTCGCAAGCTGCTGCTAACGGCAACACCATTGCAAAACTCCCTGCTTGAGCTGTACGGACTGGCCACGCTCATAGATGACCACATCTTTGGTGATGTGAATGCCTTCCGCAGTCAGTATGTATCGGCAGGGGGCGACTTGGACGGTTTGCGGGAACGGCTGTCGGGGTTTTGCCGGCGCACCCTTCGCAATCAGGTCACTGAATACATCCGCTACACAGAGCGAAAGGCAATCACTCGGCCCTTCAGCCCTACGGACGATGAGCACCGGCTGTATGAAGCAGTCGGTGAGTTTCTGACCCGTCCCAACAGCTACGCCATCCCGCATCGGCAACGGCACCTGACCGAACTGATTCTTCGCAAACTGCTGGCTTCTTCGTCATTGGCAGTTGCAGGCACCTTGGAAACCATGAAGGTCCGGCTGGAAGCGTTGCGGGATGAAAAAGTGCAGGATGACCCCGATTTCGCCGAGTCACTGATTACCGACGAAGACATTGAAGGCGATCTGCTGGACGAGATCCTGGAACTGGATGACCTTGAAGAAGACGGTGACACCCAGCCACAAGACATAGATCGCAAGCAGCTCAATGAAGAAATTCGCCTGCTAGGTGAGTTGGCTGCGCTGGCACGCAGTATCGGCACCGACACCAAAACCCGAAGCCTGTTGTCGGCCTTGGATATTGGTTTTCAGCAGATGGCGGTGACGGGGGCACAGAAGAAGGCACTGATCTTCACCGAATCCCGCAGGACACAGTTTTACCTGAAGGACTACCTTGAAGCGAACGGCTATGCCGGGCAAGTGGTTTTGTTCAGTGGCACGAACAACAGTCCTGAAGCTACCGCCATCTATGAGAAGTGGCTGATGGCCAACCAAGGCACGGGGCGGATTGCTGGCTCTCGTGACATTGATATTCGGACGGCCCTGATTGAGCATTTCAGGGACAAGGGCACCATCTTGATCGCCACCGAAGCGGCGGCGGAAGGGGTGAATATCCAGTTCTGTTCCTTGGTCATCAACTATGACTTGCCTTGGAATCCCCAGCGGGTTGAACAGCGGATTGGCCGATGCCACCGCTATGGCCAAAAGCATGATGTGGTCGTTATCAACTTTCTGAACGAGCGCAACCAGGCAGATCGCCGTGTGCTGGAACTGCTGACCGAAAAATTCAACCTGTTCAACGGGGTGTTCGGGGCTTCCGATGAAGTGCTGGGTAGCATTGAATCAGGGGTGGATTTTGAGAAGCGCATCCTGACCATCTACCAGGAATGCCGAACCCCAGAAGAAATCGAGACTGCCTTCAAAACCCTGCAAGCTGAAATGGACGAGCGCATCCAAGCAAGGATGAGCGATACCCGAAAGATGCTGCTTGAGAATTTTGACGAAGATGTCCATGAGCGGTTGCGGGTTCAGTTGTCCGACACCAAGGCCCAGCTAGATAAATTCAGCAAACGCTTTTGGTCAGTCACTCAGTTCATGCTCCGTGACCAAGCACGGTTTGATGACGAAAACCTTGCTTTTGATATTGCAAAGCCACCTGCGCAAAGCATCCCTGCGGGTCGCTATCACCTGATTTCCAAGTCAGGGCCCAAGTCCATAGAGAAGGATGATCCCGACTACGGCACTTACCTGTACCGACTGTCGCATCCGCTGGGCGAGTATGTGATTGATCAGGCCAAAGCATTGGACACCCCCGTTGCCAAGGTGGTTTTCAATGTCAGCCAGCACCCAACCCGCCTGCACCTGGTGGAGTCTCTGCGGGGCAAGCGGGGCTACCTGACCCTGACAGCCTTGGCGATAGACAGCTACGAGCGGGAAGAATATTTGTTGTTCTCCGCCTTGGATGCCGATGGCTCACCCCTTGAGCAAGAAACCTGCGAAAAGTTGTTCAACTGCATGGCTGACAGCGCCGTTCCGACGACAATCCCTGACTCGGTGGTGACGAGACTCGCGGCAGAGTCACAGCGCCATGCCAAAGCCACCGTCAGTCAGTCGCTGGAAGCGAACAACAAGCACTTCAATGAAGCCCGTGAGAAGCTGGAAAAATGGGCTGATGACTTGGTTCTGGCGGCTGAAAAAGCCCTGCGAGACACCAAAGAGCAGATCAAGATTGCACAGCGGCAGGCTAGGCTGGCTACAAACCTGGACGAACAGCACGAGATACAGCAACGTATCCAAAAGCTGGAAAAGCAGCAGCGCCGACAGCGACAGGAAATCTTTCAGGTGGAAGACGACATCATTGAAAAGCGGGATGCCCTGATTGAGTCGCTGGAAAAACGTCTGACCCAAAAAACCGAATCCAAGACCCTGTTCTCCCTAGAGTGGGCAGTGGTCTAAAAATGATTGAACGAGTGAGAACATGAGCAAATACGACGACCTGGTTCGCAAGCTAAAAGAGATTTTTCAAATTGACCGTCCTGAGCTGGACTTTGGTGTCTATCGGATTCTCAATGCCCGTGTGGGTGAGATCAATGACTACCTTGAGAACGGACTGAAAGCAAAAGTCGTTGAAAGCCTTGCTGCCTCTGGTGCTGGCAACCTAGAAGCCTTGCAAAAAGAGCTGAAGGACAAGGAAGCCCAGTATCGGGCTGACGGCATGGACCCTGACAATGTGCCGAAGGTGAAGGAATTGCGGCAGAAGATTGCTGACCTTGGTTCAGGTGGGGCAGAACATGAGAATGCCGTTTTCACCCATTTGCTGACCTTCTTTTCCCGCTACTACGACAAGGGCGACTTCATCAGCCAGCGGCGCTACAAGGGCGATACCTATGCCATTCCCTATGCCGGGGAAGAAGTGGTGTTGCACTGGGCGAACAAAGATCAGTATTACACCAAGAGCGGTGAGAACTTCTCCAACTATGGCTTCAAGCTGGATGATGGTCGTACCGTCAAGTTCCGCTTGGTGGCGGCAGATACCGCCAAAGACAACCGCAAGGACAATGACAAGGAACGCCTTTTTGTCCTGATTGACCGGCACACCAGAACCCTTCTGGATGAGAACGGCGATGAGTATGAGCAAGAGTATTTGCCGATTGAAGAAGTCGGCAACGAGCTGGTGATTCGCTTTGATTACAAGGCCATGCCCAAGGGCAGTAAGCAGGATGTTCTGGTGTCCAAGGCTGTGGATGCCATTCTTGCCGATCCTGCCGTTCAAGCGCGTTGGCTGGATCTCAGCCGAAGGGAACCGACAGAGAAAAACCCGCAACGGACATTGTTGGAAAAGTGTCTGACCAGCTACACCACGAAGAATTCAGCCGACTACTTCATTCATAAAGACTTGGGTGGCTTCCTTCGTCGCGAACTGGACTTCTACATCAAGAATGAAGTCATGCATCTTGATGATGTGCAGTCGGCAGAGAAGTTTTCTGACATTGAGAAATCACTTCGCCTGATCCAGACCCTTCGTGCCATTGCGTTAGACCTGATCACCTTTCTTGCACAACTGGAAGACTTCCAGAAGAAACTTTGGTTGAAGAAGAAGTTTGTGGTTAGCACGAATTACTGCATTACTCTTGATCGCATTCCAGAGAGTCTTTATCCAGATGTTGTGGCTAACAAGAAGCAGTGGGAGCAGTGGTCGCTATTGGGAATGCTTGATTCTGAAAAGAAAGATCTTCTGAGTGATTCCAGTGTTGGTTCTGTTGATTACCTTAAATCGCATCAATTCCTGATGGTGGATACGTCGGTATTTGATGGTGAATTCAAAAAGTCTTTGTTAAGCGAAATACAAGATTTGGATTGTGAGCTAGATGGACTTTTGATGCATAGTGATAACTTTCAGGCATTAAATGTTCTGCAAGATAAATATCGTAATGGCATTAAAGGTGTGTATATAGATCCGCCATACAATACCGATGCTTCGCCAATTGTTTATAAGAATGGTTACCAACATTCATCTTGGGCTAGTCTTTTTGGTGATCGAATGTCTATGGCGATGCCACTTCTTGAGGATGGTAGTCTTGTTTGTGTCGCCATTGATGACTTTGAATATCACCATCAGTTTTCAATAATGAGTGGAAACTTAGGTTTCAATCATAGTGGCACTGCTGTTGTTAGAAGTAAGCCTCAAGGGCGTCCGACACTCTCTGGATTCTCTGCTAATCATGAGTATGCTGTCTTTTGGTCGCGTGCAGAAAAGCCCGTGCTTGGTCGACTTTCAAGAAAGGGGTCAAAGGCTGATCGTTATCCGTACTCAGATGAAAAGGGTATTTATTCCTGGTCAAATTTTCGAAAATCTGGAACAGACTCAAATAGAGAAGACAGGAAGAAGTCTTTTTATCCGGTTTTTGTAAAAGGAGATGAAGTTCGTGTTCCTGAAATGTCTCTTAACCTAGAGACTGAAGGATGGGATGTTTTGTAACAACCCGTTCTTGGTGAAGTTGCAGTTTGGCCTATCGATCAAGATGGAAACGAGAAAGTCTGGACGTGTTCTGCAAAAAGACTTCGTGGGGAACTTCATGATTTGAAGGTTATACGTGACAACGATGGAAGCATTGAGCTTCAAAAGAAATACAGACCTAATCAAGATGGTGCTCTGCCGGGAACATGGTGGGATGGTTCAGAGTATTCAGCCAGTGAAAGTGGAACTAAAGTTTTGAAAGATTTGTTCAAAGCTAAAGACTTTGATTTTCCAAAAAGCATTAATCTTGTAGTAGATAATTTGCGGGTCTTGAATATACAAAATTCAGAAGTGGTTCTGGATTATTTCGGCGGTTCTGCGACGACGGCTCATGCCGTCCTTAGTCTCAATCGCGAAGATGGTGGCCATAGAAAATATATTGTTGTTGAGCAAGGCGAATATTTTGACACTGTAACAAAACCTCGTATTCAAAAGATTGTTTATTCTTCTGACTGGAAGGATGGGAAGGCTACGGCAATAAATTCTGGGATTTCTCATTTTTTCAAATTCATCAAACTTGAAAGCTATGAAGATACGCTGAACAATCTTCATTTGACTCGTTCTAAATCCCAGCAAAGTCTTCTTGACTCCATGCCGTCAGAGGCGAAGGAAGACTACCTTTTGCGTTACATGCTGGATATTGAAAGTCGTGGCTCTTTGCTATCAGTGGATAAATTCAAGAAGCCCTTTGACTGCAAGCTGAAGGTAACGGTGGATTCTGCGGGGGCCTATGAAGAGCGAACCATTGACCTGGTGGAAACCTTCAACTACTTGATTGGTCTGCGGGTCAAGCATGTAGATATGCAAATTGACCGGGGGTTTGTCGCCGTTACTGGTGTGCTTCCGTCTGGTGAAAAAGCTCTGGTGCTGTGGCGGGATGTTGAAAAGCTCTCGTATGACGAGCTGAACCGCTTGTGCGACAAGCTGGCAATCAACCCTGCTGACAGTGAATTTGATGTCGTCTACATCAATGGTGATCACAACATTCCGGCAGTCTTCACCAGCACAGAAGCCGAAGGGGGTATCACCAAAACCCTGAAGATTCGCCAGATTGAACCTGAGTTCATGTCCCGCATGTTCAACACGGAAGCTTGACCATGGCCAGCTTTCACAAACAGCTTGTTCTTAACCAGTGGTTGTTGGGCTTCTTCAAGGGTGGCAGTCTTGCCGGTCTGAAAATTCGTCTGGGTGAAGATCGGCATGAAGGCATAGATGATGACGGGCAAACCGGCTTCTTTCATGAGCTGACCCAGAACCTGTTTGAAGTGGATCGGTTCAGTGATCAAGAGTTTCGTCGCTATGACCTGAACATTGTCCAGCACTGGAACGCCATCACCGAACGGCGCAACAAGCTTGAGGGCACTGTTCTCAACATGAAGTATTTCCAGTATCTGTCTCTGCTCTTCACAGAGATTTATCTGGACTGGTATTTCAACAAGCCCCAAGCCTTGCTGGATGGCCTGAACGAGCAACTGAAAGCCTACAACAAGCAAGCCGATGCGGATAACCGCTTTCAGCCGTTCAATGCTGACGAGCTGAACAAGCTGGCCTTCTGGAATGCCACGGGCAGCGGCAAGACCCTGCTGCTGCATGTGAATATTCGCCAGTACCTGCACTACTTCCAGAACGGCAAGGATACCTACCCAGACAAAATCATTCTGCTCACGCCGAATGAAGGCTTGTCTCGCCAGCACTTGGCTGAACTGAACTTGTCGGGTTTTGGCTTCAGCCGCATGTTTGACAAGAATCGCAGTGGTGTCTTCAAGGGCACGATTGAGATTATTGACATCAACAAGCTGGGCGACGAAATGGGCGACAAGACCGTTGCCGTTGAAGCCTTTGAAGGCAAAAACCTGGTGCTGGTGGATGAAGGCCACCGTGGCACGGGCACGGCAGCAGGGGCCTGGATGTCTCGCCGTGAAACGCTGGTTCGTGGTGGTTTTGCCTTTGAGTATTCCGCCACCTTCGGTCAGGCTGTCGCCAAGGGTTTTACGGTTCAGAAGGCCGAAGCCGAGTTGATGAAAAAGAAGGCGAAAGTTCTCTTTGAAACCACGAACCTGAAGAAGCTGGATGAGTCGCAGAAGCAGTCTTTGACCCTGACCACGGAAGAAAAACGGCGGGCTCGCACCTTGGCAACTCGTGAGGTGTACGCCAAGGGCATTCTGTTTGACTATTCCTACAAGTTTTTCTACGAAGATGGCTATGGCAAGGAATCGCTCATCCTTAACCTGAAGGATGAAGACTTCAGCCAAGAAGACATTGCCCGTCAATACTTCACGGCCTGCCTGTTGAGCTTCTACCAGCAGCAATACCTGTGGGGTGCGAACCGCGACAAGCTGACCGATTTCAACATTGAAAAGCCCTTGTGGGTGTTCGTCGGCAATACGGTGTCGGGTGAAGATTCGGACATCCTGAATGTGTTGCGTTTCTTTGCGGGGTTCCTGAACGATGAAGCCAAAACCAAGCTGTGGCTGAAGGATTTGCTGGCTAACACGGCACGCTTGCTGGACGGTAAGGGTCGCAATATTTTCCATGACCGTTTCACCCCGTTGATGGCGTTTAGTGCGGATGATGTGTACAACGGCATCCTGAAGCTCTTGTTCAATGCTGATGCCAAGCAACGGCTGAAGGTGGTCAATCTCAAAAACAGCAAGAGCGAACTGGTGCTTCGGGTGGGTGAGTCGGAGCCGTTCGGCTTGATCAACATCGGTGACGATGCTGGCTTTTTCAAGGAAGCCGAAAAGCCAGAAAACCTGGCGTTGTTTGACACGGAAGCGGATGACTTCGGCGGGTCGGTGTTCGGCACACTGAACAACAAGGACAGTGAGTTGCATGTGCTGATTGGCTCCCGCAAATTCACTGAAGGCTGGAGCAGTTGGCGGGTTTCCACCATGGGCCTGCTGAACATGGGGAAGGGCGAAGGCTCACAGATCATCCAGTTGTTCGGTCGTGGTGTTCGTCTGAAAGGGCGGGATTACTCTCTCAAGCGCAGCACACCAGCCCAACGGCCTAAAGGGGCCCACCTTGAACGCTTGGAAACCTTAAATATTTTTGGTGTGAATGCAGGCTACATGGCCGCCTTCAAGGAATACCTGAAAGAAGAAGGGATCACCCCGACCGATGAAATCATTGAACTGGATTTTGAGACTCGGCCCAATCTGCCGAAGAGCAAGCTCAAAACCCTGTCGCTGAAGGACGGCTACAAGGACAACCAGATCAAGGGATTCAAGCGCACCGTTTATCCGTGGCTCTACGAAGTGCCTGCTGAGTTTGCGGGCAAGATCAAGGAAGCCCACATTACCTTGGACTTGTATCCCAAGCTGGAAGCACTGGCCAGTCAGGACAAGGGCGGGGCCGGCCCTGAAGGCAATATTCGGCACATGGGCAAGATTGCCAGTGAAACCATGGCACTGTTTGACTTTGATCGCATCTACCTTGCGGTGCAAGAGTTCAAGCAACTGCGAAGCTGGAGCAACCTGCGACTAGACCGGGCTCGCCTGATGGATTTTTGCCTGAACCATCATGACTGGTACACGTTGTTCATCCCGAAATCTGAACTGAGCATTCGTGGCTTTGCCGATATTCTCAAACAGGAAGAAATTCTGATCCGTCTGCTTCAGGACTACACCGACAGGTTCTACAAGTCTTTGAAGTCCGCGTATGAAGGGCAGTTCTACGACATCGTGACCGTCAAGGAGGACGACGATACGCTGCTCAAGGTTTATCAGTTTGAGATTGAAGACACCGAAGACGGTGAAGCCTACGAGAAGAAACTGAAGCAGCTCCAAGCGTTGGTGCGGGATGGCAAGCTGGGCGAAGCGAGTCAGTGGAATGCGGGTCAGATGGTGGCGATCTGTTTTGACAGCCATCTGTATTACCCCCTGTTCGCCATTGAAGGCGCGGTTCCGCTAAAAATGCGTCCCCTTGCTTTTGATGCACCCAGCGAAATCCAGTTTGTGCGGGACCTGGAAGCTTTTTACCAGTCGCCCTTGGGGCAACAGATCATTGGTAAGCGCAGTCTTTATTTGCTGCGCAATGCCGATACCAAAGCCAAAGGGCTGGGCTTTGCCTTGGCGGGAAATTTCTATCCCGACTACCTGCTATGGCTGGTAGATGAAGAAACGGGCCAGCAGTGCCTGAACTTCATTGATCCGAAGGGTATTCGGCAGATGAACCTGACCGATCCCAAGTTGGGTCTATATAAGGAAGTCAAAGTTCTTCAGGACAAGCTGGGCGATCCCAAGCTGACACTCAACGCCTTCATTCTGTCTGGGACAGCCTTTGGTGACTTGCTGAATGTGACCTGCAAGCAACAGGAACTGGAAGAACGGAATGTGCTCTTCATGGACGAAGGTGGGCCGGCTTACCTGAAGAAAATGTTTGAACGGACAGGGGTGCTGTGATCTTTGAGACCACGGTTCCAAACCGTGGTCCCTTGTCTGCTGCTATTTTTAGCGGTCGGCATTGTAGGTGTCATTGGTCACATTGGTGCTGCTGTGACCAGCCAGCAAGCTGATTTCCTTGGGTGTCAGCTTCTCGCCGTTTTGTAGCTTGCGGATGATGCCTGACAGGTCTTGGTCAATGGCAACTTTCTGTTTTTCAATCTCGGTCGTCTTCAACCCGAAGACCTTGGCAAGCTTGAAGTTGTTGCCTTCGGCTTGACGCAGATTGTTCGTGATGGCGGTCCTTCTCGTGTCATGGAAGTAAAGCCGTTCTCTTTCATTATCGTAGTAGCCAAGTTGTTTTGTTGCTTCAACCCAATAAGCGCGCATGTTGAAGTAGGTAAGCTTGAAGACTTTGCCTTTTTCTTTCCTTCGGTCGTTTAGGTATTCAAGGAAAGATGGCTCAATGGGGATGTCACGGGGCTTTCCGTTTTTTGTCTTCGGGATCAAGACGGTCTGATTTTTCCAGTCAATGTTTTCCCATTCCATTGAAAGACACTCAACACGGCGGCAGCCTGAGTAGATGCACTGGATGAAGCAATAGTAGGGCTCTTGGTTGGCCTTCATTTGTAGGTATTCTGCAATCTTCAATGTTTGTTCTTCATTGATGATGGTTCTTCTACTGTTGTCTGGCTTGGGCTTCTCGTTTCTGGGAAGTTTCTTGACGGGGTTTTCAAGGCCATCTTCAAATTCAGTGAAGTATTTATAGGCGTGGGTGAAAGCCCCCGAAATTGTA
Organism: Zoogloea sp. LCSB751; assembly: GCF_002028455.1. GTDB lineage: Bacteria > Pseudomonadota > Gammaproteobacteria > Burkholderiales > Rhodocyclaceae > Zoogloea. The sequence continues at coordinate 31,506 of NZ_MWUM01000016.1, forward strand.
GAAAGCTCACGAAGTAGGGTGTTTGCCTTCACCTTTCTTGCCTTGATATAGGCAATGATGAGCTGCATATCTACTGTCTCAACGAAAAAATCGCCAAACGGAATTCCGTCCTTCATGTAGTCAAAGGAATCATTTCGGGTTTGCTCGATAATTGCCTGAACAATCGTCTTGCTGTACTTGTACTTGTTGATCCGCTTGTGAATCAGCTCGTAGGGAATCTTGAACTCAGGAATGGCCCTTAGACTGCGATTTTGATTGGTCTTGTAGGAGTTGGGGCTTTGTTTGGACAGGTGTTGCTTGAAGTGCTCTGCCAAGAGCATTCTCATGGTGATCTTGTTCGCTTCGGCGATCAGGTTCTCTACCGTGGCCATGCCCGATAGCTCTTTTTCCTTCTGAGCTTCCCAATCCTTGGCTTCTCGCTCGGTATCAAACAGCTTGGTATGAGCCTTGCCGTTGTGCTTTACCTGGGCACGGTATTTGACTACTGTGATGTTCCGCTTGGTCTCTGGGTTCTTGCGGGAATACTCAACGGTATAGACGGACATGCTAACCCCTACGTGTGATGTGGCTGCAAAAGTGTGCGGCCGCCGACTGCTGAAAGCCAGATCGGCACAAAGAAAAAAGTTTGTGCCAAATTTGTGCCGCGTTCAAGAAATTTGTGCCGAAAAGTCTGTTAAAAATCGTCGTAAGTCGTTATTTCATAACAAAGTCCAGTGCTTTAGTGACCGTTTCAACAAGGCCCAGCAGGATGCTTTCCTGCCTTTCGTGGAACAGGGGTTGGTCACGCTGGTGGGCGCGACGACCGAGAATCCGTCCTTCGAGGTGAATTCGGCGCTGCTGTCGCGGGCCGCGGTTTATGTGCTGCAGCCCTTGAGTGCCGGGGAACTGGCTGAGCTTTTCGCGCGGGCGCGTGCCTTCGCCTGCCCAGAGCTGGTTTTCGAGGACGATGCCCGCGACCGCCTGACCGGTTTTGCTGATGGCGACGCGCGGCGCATGCTCAATCTGCTCGAACAGGTGCATACGGCGGCCACGACGGCCGACGTCAATCCCGTCACGCCGGCCTTCATCGACGAAGCCCTGTCCCGCAACCTGCGTCGTTTCGACAAGGGTGGCGAAGCTTTCTACGATCAGATCTCGGCGCTGCACAAGTCGGTGCGCGGCTCCGATCCCGATGCGGCACTGTACTGGCTGTGCCGGATGCTCGATGGCGGTGCCGAGCCGCTCTACATGGGGCGGCGTCTGGTGCGCATGGCCATCGAGGACATCGGCCTGGCGGATCCGCGGGCGCTGGAAATCTGCCTGAACGCCTGCTCCACGTATGAACGGCTGGGCTCTCCGGAAGGAGAGCTGGCGCTGGCTCAGGCAGCGGTTTTCCTGGCCTGCGCAGCCAAATCGAACGCGGTATACAAGGCGTATAATGCGGCGCGAAAGTTCGTGGCCGACGATGTGTCCCGCCCGGTACCGATCCACCTGCGTAACGCGCCCACCAAGCTCATGAAGGAGCTGGGTTACGGCAAGGCCTACCGCTACGCCCACGACGAGCCGGGTGCCTATGCAGCGGGAGAGAGCTACTTTCCGGAAGGGATGGCGAAGCCGGGCTGGTATGTGCCGGTCGAGCGGGGCATGGAGGCGAAGATTGCCGAAAAACTGGCCCGCCTGCGCGAACTGGATCGGGACTATGCGGCCCGCGCAGGCGACGGTAAGGCTTAGTGCGAGACGGGATGGCTCGCCATGAAGCGATCGCGGGCTGCGCGGAAACGCTGGGCGCGGGTACGATCGCCGCTTTCCTCGGCTTCGTCCACCAGATCGCGCATGAACTGGGTCAGCATCAACGTCCCTTCGGGGGTCTGAACCAAGCCGCAGGCAATCTGGGCGGCCGCTGCCTCGGGAATGTCGTGATGTTCGGCGATGATGGCAACGTCTTCGTCGGTCAGGTCGCAGTAATCCAGGCAGTCGCGGATGGACAACATTGGTGTCTCCTTCAATGGATTTGGTCGCAGGAAAACAGCGCCGTCTATGGACGCCTTTTCTTTAATTGTGACCGTTGAGTTCGTTAAATCAAGAAAACTTTGACTCGAAGCGAGCTATTAACTTCTTGATTTCTATTGTTTCTGGTGTCTCGGGCAGCGTCGCTGATGGTGCGCTGCAATATAACTGAAAACCGGAAGTCGTGTTCGGCAATTTCCGAATCTGACGTCCAGACCTGCTAGCTTCTGATTTGAATAGGGATTCCCATGCTTGATGTGCAATTGCTGCGTACCCGCCTGGACTTTGTTGCAGAGCGTTTGGCGACGCGTGGAACGACGCTCGACGTAGCCGCCTTCCAGGCCCTCGAGGATGAGCGCAAGGAGCGCCAGACCCGCACCCAGGAACTTCAGGCCCGCCGCAATGCCCTGTCCAAACAGGTTGGCCAGTTGAAGAGCAAGGGCGAGGACGCCTCTGCCGTGCTGGCCGAGGTGGCGGGCATCGGTGACGAGTTGAAAGCCAATGAGGCTGCCCTTGCCGAGTTGCTTGAGCGTTTCAACGCCTTCATCGCGGGGCTGCCCAACCTGCCCCATGAGAGTGTGCCGGTGGGCCGCTCAGAGGAAGACAACGTGGAGGTGAGCCGCTGGGGTACGGTGCCGGGCTTCGATTTCGAAGTGCGCGATCACGTGGACATCGGCGCCCGCCTGGGGGGGCTGGATTTCGAGACCGCGGTGAAGATTTCCGGCGCCCGTTTCACGCTCATGAAGGGCGGCCTGGCCCGTCTGCACCGGGCGTTGGCCCAGTTCATGCTGGACACCCATACCGGCGAGCATGGCTACACCGAGCTCTATGCACCTTACCTGGTCAACGCGGACAGCATGTACGGCACCGGCCAGTTGCCCAAGTTCGAGGAAGACCTTTTCGCGGTGCCGAAGGCCGACGGCAGCAAGTTCTACCTGATCCCGACCGCCGAAGTGCCGGTGACCAACATAGTCCGCGACGAGATCGTGCCGGCCGATGCGCTGCCATTGAAGTTCGTCTGCCACACGCCGTGCTTCCGTTCCGAAGCCGGCAGCTATGGCCGGGACACCCGCGGCATGATCCGCCAGCACCAGTTCGACAAGGTCGAACTCGTCCGCATCGAAAAGCCCGAAAACGCCTGGGCGGCGCTGGAGGAGCTCACCGGCCATGCCGAGACGATCCTGCAGAAGCTCGAGCTGCCGTACCGCAAGATCGTGCTGTGCACTGGCGACATGGGCTTCGGCGCGGCCAAGACTTACGACCTGGAAGTGTGGCTGCCGGCGCAGAACACCTACCGCGAGATCTCGTCCTGCTCGTGTTTCGAGAGCTTCCAGGCCCGTCGCATGCAGGCCCGCTTCAAGAACGCGCAAGGCAAGAACGAGACCCTGGCAACCCTCAACGGTTCCGGTCTGGCTGTTGGGCGCACGTTGGTGGCGATCCTCGAGAACTACCAGCAGGCCGACGGTTCGGTGCGTATCCCGGCGGTGTTGCAGCCGTACATGGGGGGCGTGACGGTGCTGCCTGCCACGCTGTAACTTCATGAGCCGGGCGGGCGAGAGTCCGCCCGGTTTTCAAATTACCGTCCAAGCTGTATATTAGAAAACATTAATTTTCTAAATTTAGAGGCTGATCGTGGGCGGTAAATCGTTTGTTCAGATCACGGGCGATCTCTCCAAGGGGCTCGCAACGTTGCGTTCCGAGATTCCGGAAGCCATGAGTGCCTTCAACACGTTGGCCAAGGAGTCGATGAGAGCTGGCGCGTTGAGTGCGCTGCAGAAGGAACTCATCGCGCTGGCGATCGGCGTCGCGGCGCGCTGTGATGGCTGTATCGCTTTCCACGTCAAGGCGCTGATCCGGCTTGGCGTGACTCGGGAGCAATTGATGGAAACACTGGCCATCTGCACCTACATGGGGGGCGGTCCGAACCTCATGTATGCGGCGGAGGCGGTGCGGGCTTATGAGGAATTCACCGCTGAGCAAACAAAAATCGCCGAATAGCTGGCTTTTCCCGCGAAGTGTTATATAATCGCGGCCTTCGAGCGGAAAGGTGGCAGAGTGGTCGAATGCGCCGGACTCGAAATCCGGTATACGGTTCTCCGTATCGAGGGTTCGAATCCCTCCCTTTCCGCCATGGTTCAAGCAAAAAGCCCTGATTTTCAGGGCTTTTTGCTTTTCTGCGGGCGCCTCGTGGGCAAGCATCGGGTTTCTTTGCGTGAAGGCCTGGCGAAGGGCTCGCGAATTGTGTGCGTCCTTCAAATTTCAGGTCCGATCCTTATGCAAGCACTGCTCGATGCCATTGCGGAAATCACCATGCCGGCGGACGCCGGGCGTGTGTTCCACGGGCGGGGTGGGCTGTTCCCGGGCTGTGAGCACTGGACGCTGGATGTCTATCCGCCGGTATGGGTGCTGACCAGTTTCCTGCCCGCATCCGAGGCCGAGCTGGAGGCCGTCCACGCGGCCTTGTCCCGCCGTTGGGCCGAGGTGCATCCGGAGCTGCCGCTGAACTGGGTCTACCAATATCGTTTCGAGGCGCGAGCCGAGACCCGGTTGATGGCAGGTAGTGTTCCGGATCCCCACGTCGTGGAGGAGAAGGGCGCGCGCTTTCGCGTCCATCTGCTGAAGGGGCTCAACCATGGCTTCTTTCTGGACATGGCCGAGGGGCGGCGATGGGTTCGCGAACACGTGGCCGCACGTCCAGGGATGAAGGTGCTCAACCTGTTCGCCTACACCTGTGCTTTTTCCGTCGTGGCTTTGCAGGCTGGGGCACGGGACGTGACGAATGTGGACATGAGTGATGGCGCCCTGGCGATCGGCAAGCGCAATCACCTGCTCAACGGGCTTACGGAAGGTGCGCGCTTCCTTCCCCATGACATCTTCAGCTCGTGGGGCAAGATTACCCGTGGCGGCCCGTACGATTTGATCGTCCTGGACCCGCCCAGCTATCAGAAGGGCAGTTTCGTCGCTGAGAAGGACTACGTGCGGCTGATGCGGCGTCTGCCGGAGCTGCTGGCTCCAGGCGGGCATGCGCTGCTGTGCCTGAATTCGCCGAAACTCGGCGTCGCCTTTCTGCAAGAGTGGATGCAGGAGGTCGCGCCCCAGTTGCATTTCGAGGGGAGGCTGGCCAACCCTGCCTCGTTCGCTGACATTTCCGATGAGCGCGCATTGAAGGTGTTGGTTTACCGCACAGCGGACTGACCCTGTTCCGTGGCGTTGGGGGTTGGGGTTGAACGTCCGGTGTCGGATGTCCGTTCGCCTGCCAGCCTTGCCCCGCGTCCAGCTGAAATTCCACTGCGCCCAGCCCGTGGAGCGGTTACAGAATGTGGTGCTGAGCGTGCGGGTTGGACTTGTGCCCCCTGGTCTTTCCAAGCCGCGCAGCCCGTTATGGTGTTGTATCGGGCGTACAGATTCTGATGGACGGGGGCAGGAATAGCGGGCGTATTTCTTACTGTTGCAGGTACTTTCAGGAGCGCAGATTCTGGTCGATGGCCCACACGGCGGCCTCGAGACGGGAGCGGAATTTGAGCTTCTTCAGCAGATTCTTGATATGCACCTTGACGGTGCCTTCCGCGATGTTGAGATCGCGGGCTATCAGTTTGTTGGACAGGCCGCTGGCCAGGCAGCCGAGAATGTCCTTTTCCCTCTCGGTCAGCGGTGCGACGCTGCGCTCCGCGGCCTGGGCTTCTTCGCGCAGGGAGCGGGCGAGCAGTCCGTTGAGGCTGGGGCTGATGACGATGCGGCCGCGCTGGGCCTCGACGATCTGGGCGAGGAGTTCCTCCGGCTCCATGTCCTTCAGCAGGTAGCCGTCGGCGCCGGCGCGTATTGCCGCCACCAAGTCGTCGGCGGCGTCCGAGACGGTCAGGATCAGGATGCGCGCGGCCAGATCGGCATCGCGCAGGGCCTTCAGGGTTTCGATCCCGTTCATGCCCTTCATGTTGAGGTCGAGCAGGATCAGGTCGGGCTCGAGGGCCCGGGCCAGTTCGAGGCCTTCCTCGCCGCTGGAGGCTTCGCCAATGAGGTGCAGTTCGTTGTTGAGGGCGATCAGCTGGGAAACGCCTTTGCGGAACAGGGGATGGTCGTCGATGATGATGACGGAGCTGAGGGCGGGTGTTGTCATGGCAGCTTTCCTTGGGTGGGCGCCTGGTGTTCGTTGATCGGAGGTGTGGCGGGGAAGCGCAGTTCGACATGGGTGCCGCCGCCATCCCGGGGGCTGACGGCAATCTCGCCGTCCAGGCTCTGGGCGCGGTCGCGCATGATCACCAGGCCGTAGCGGTGCAGGGGCATGGCCTGCGGGTCGAAGCCGACCCCGTCGTCGTCGATGCTGACGCGCAGCAGCCCGCCGGCTGCGTTTTCCAGGCAGACGTGGACGTGCGCAGCGCCGGCGTGGCGTTCGATGTTGGAAAGGGCTTCACGGATGATCTGCAGAACGTGGATCTCCCGGCTCGGGGGCAGGGCGATGCCGCCCAGGCGGTTGTCGAGCACCGGCGTAAGACCGGTCCGTCGGTGAAAATCGCGCACGGCGTCGTCGATGGCTGCCGGCAGGCCGCGACCATCGATGCGTAGACGGAAGGTGGTGAGCAGTTCGCGCAGTTGCCGATAGGCCTCGCTGAGGCCGTCGCGCAGTTCGCGCACCACCTCATGGACAGGCTCCGGGGTCGGGGCGCGGCCGAGCATGGTCTGCAGCCGGGTGACCTGGATCTTCAGGTAGGAGAGGGACTGGGCGAGGGAGTCGTGCAGCTCCCGGGCGATCACCGAGCGCTCGTCCAGCAGCGCCAGGCGGTGCTGCTCCTCGTTGCGCTGGCTGGTTGCCAGGGCGGCGCCCACGTGACGGCCGACTGTTTCCAGCAACTCGATCTGCCACGCGGCGAGGGTCTGGCTTGCGGGCTGGGCCAGCAGCATGGCGCCGTGGCTTACGGTGCCGTCGAAAAGGGGGACCGAGATCAGCGGCAGGTTCCCCGCGACGTTTTCAAATGTACGGACCTGTCCGTCGGCCTCGCTGCCGGTGCTCTGGAGCAGAGCCTCCAGCGCCGGCAGCGCCGTGGTGTCGTCGGCCGGCACGATATCCACGTACTCGGCTTTTTTCAGGCACAGGGCGACAGCACGGATGCCGATGACTTCATCGACCTCCTGCAGGACCTGCAGCAGCGTTTCTCGGGTGGCGGTCTTTTCGGACAGGGCGCGGGTGGTGCGGTACAGCAGACGGAGCGACTGGTTGCTGAGGGCCAGTTCCTCGGTCTTTTCCTGTACCCGGCTTTCGAGCTGTGCGTAGAGTTGGGAAAGGTCCTCCACCATGTAGTTGAAGGCCTCGCCGAGCTGTCCCAGTTCGTCGGGCTCCCGTTGCGGCACCCGCACGCCGAAGTCGCCGCGGCGGACGATGCGGGCCGAGGTCAGCAGATGTCCCAGCGGTTGCACGACGTGCCGTTTCAGCTGGAACACCGCGCTGGCCCCGACGATCAGCAGCAGGATCAGAGAGATGCCCTGCACGATGCGCAGGAGCTGGAGTTTGGCTTCCAGACCTTCTTCGACGAGGGCGACCAGGCGGTCGATCTGCCCGACGATGTCCTCGGTGGCCGACTGTACTTCCCGGTCGCTGGCGCGGCCGACGGCGGACCGCTCAGCCACCGGGCGGAAGCGCTGTTGCCAGGTGTCACCCACCGTGACGTAAGCGCGCCGCACCGGATCGTCGGGTCGGGACGGGATCACCCGGATCAGACCGGTGCTGCGGTAGCGGGTATCGAACTCGGCGAGGGTGGCGGCAAGCTGCGTCGGATCGTCGCGGCGACCGGCGGCAGCGCCGACGACGTAGGACTGCATGCGTAGCGACCCCGCCAGATTGATCGCCCGGGCTTCGCCGGACGACAACTCGGCCACGGTGATCGAGGCAAGGATCGACACGGCGGCGAGACAGGCAATGGCGGCGATCCAGATACCCAGGCGGCGGACGACCGACGGGGCGCTCGCCGGGCCGGGGCCTGCGGCAGAACGAGCGAGATTCAAAGCGGTGACTCCTGAACATGTCTGCAGCCGCGATTGTGCGTCCGCACAGCCCTCCGGCGCGACTGCCGGCTTCGGGCGGGCCATGGAAAATGGTAGTAGGAAATGGTGTCGGCAGGCTTTCCCAGAAAACCGGCAGGGCTGCCCGATATGGTGATCAAATCATATAAAAAACAATGGCGTGCCAGTGATTTTTGTCTATTTTTCCATTACCTCTTTGGAGGTAATTTACGCGTTTGTACTGGGTTGGCAACTCTGATCTAAATCAAACTTCGGGCCGGTTTTGACTTCTAGACTGCACTCCATATCAACGGGGCGCGATCATTTTTCCGGCGACCCCGACATGAGATCTGCGAGGTGAGCGATGCATACCAGTTTTGACGATCTGAGCCTGGTTCTGGGTGAGATTTCCTTGTTCCGTGGGCTGCCTCCTTCCGTTGTGGGCGAGGTGGCGCGGGCATCGCAAGTGCTCAGTCTGCCCAAGGGACGAATCATCTACGCCGCTGGCGACCGGCCCCGTGGCATGTTCTACGTGATGTCCGGCCATCTGAAGACGGCGGTGTCGTCGCCGGAGGGAGGCGAGAAGGTCATCGACATCCTGACTCCGCGCAAGGTCTTCGGCGTAGCGGAACTGTTTGGCGATGCTGCCTGTGTGTCCACCGTGGAAACGGTGACGCCGGTCGTCCTGCTGGCGGTCGGGCGGGACGGTGTATTCCGGGCCATGGAGCAGGAGCCCGATGTGGCCCGCCGCATGCTGAGCGCAATGGCCGAGCGTCAGTCGTCCATCGAGCGGGATATTGCCGCAGACTGTTTCCAGAGTGGCACAGCCAAGGTCGTGGACTATCTGGCCCGCCTGGCGGCGGAGGGCGGGTGTGGCACCGGCCAGATCGAACTGGAGCTGGAGATTCCGAAGCATGTGCTGGCCGCACGTCTCGGTTTCACCCCGGAAACCCTGTCACGTATCTTCCGGGAGCTGTCGGATGCGGGAATGATCCATGTCCATGGCAAGCAGGTGACACTGATGGAGATCTTTGCGCGCCAGCATCTGGGCCGGCCTGCGCTACGGCGGGAGAGTCCGGGTTTTTCCCGGCGTACGGGACGGGAGGCCGGGAACTGGTTCGAACGCGCTGCCGGTACCCGTGTGGGCAGGATGGTGGCCTGGGGGTGAGCCCGGCCTGATACGGGGGCTGGCGCGTTCTGTTCCGGCCCGTCCTTGGGGTATCCTTGCCGCCTTGTCCATGTGTAAGGTGAATTGGATGCTGGTCGAGGATTCCGATTTCGACTGCCCGGTGCCGGGACTTCCCCTCAGCCGCCAAGTCTTCGTGAACGATGCGCTGGCGGCGGGCTATGCGCTGGCTGTCCGCCCGCGCAGCGGACAGTCTGTGATTCAGACCTCGTCCGATGGCCTCGTGGCCGGCGATATCCACATCCGTGGCAGCGACAAGGTGGCCGTACGTGCTTATTGGGTCCAGCCTGCCGGGAAGGGGCCTTTTCCTACGGTGCTGGTGGTGCAGGAGATCTTCGGTGTCCACGAGTACATCCGCGACACCTGCCGGCGCCTGGCCCGCCAGGGCTATCAGGCGATCGCACCCAATCTGTTCCAGCGTCATGGCGACCCGATGGGCATGCCCACTGTCCAGGAACTGATGTCGGACATCGTTGCGGAGGTGGCGGACGCCCAGGTGCTGAGCGATCTGGATGCCTGCGCCGCGTGGGCGGCGGCGAACGGTGGAGATCCGGGGCGTCTGGGCCTGACCGGGTTCTGCTGGGGAGGGCGGATCGCCTGGCTGTATGCGGCGTACAACCCCCGGCTGAAGGCGGCGGTTGCCTGGTATGGCCGTCTGAAGGGTTCCTCCAGCCCGATGACGCCGCACCATCCCGTGGATCTCGCCCGGGCTCTGCAGGCACCGGTGCTGGGCCTGTATGGCGGGAAGGACCCGAGCATTCCAGTAGAGGATGTGGAGGCGATGCGCGGGGGGCTGGCGGAGGCCGGCAAACGGGCCGAGATCGTGGTTTATCCCGAGGCCGGCCACGCTTTCCACGCCGACTACCGGCCCAGCTTCAGGGCTGTAGATGCGTCCAACGGCTGGGGACGCATGCTGGAATGGTTCCGCGCCAACGGCCTGTGAACGTCGGCGCGGGCACTGCCCGAACTAACCCCGCAGGCTGATTACCGGCCAGCCGAGGGTGGTGGCGTGGGCGCGCAGCGTGTCGTCCGGATCGACTGCCACCGGATCGGAGACCTTGCCCAGCAACGGCAGGTCATTGTGGGAGTCGCTGTAGAACCAGCTGCGCTGGAAGCTGCCCCAGCACAGGCCGAGGCTTTCCAGCCAGGCCTCTACCCGTTCGATCTTGCCCCCCTTGAAGGCCGGCGTGCCGCGCGGCTTGCCGGTGAAGGCGCCATTCTCCTGGGCCGGGATGGTGGCGACCAGGTGCGGGATGCGGAAGGCGCGGGCGATCGGGCCCGTTACGAAGCTGTTGGTTGCCGTCACGATGGCGACGACGGCACCGGCGTCGAGATGCTTGTTGACCAGCGCCACCGACTGGGGTGTCATCATCGGCCGGATGCGGGTGTCCATGAACTCCTGATGCCAGGCGTCTAGCTGCTCGCGGCTGTGGCGGGCCAGCGGCTTCAGCTGGAAGTCGAGGAACTCGAAGATGTCCAGCGTGCCGGCCTTGTACTGGTCGAAGAACGTCTGGTTGCGAGCTTCGTAGACTTCCTTGTCGAGCACGCCGCGGGAAATCAGGTATTGGGCCCACTCAAAGTCCGAGTCGCCGGCGAGCAGGGTGTTGTCCAGGTCGAAGAGTACGAGTTCCATCGGGGGCTCTGTTCAGGAAGATTCTTATAGTGTGCTGTCCCGCTGCAGGATTTCCCGCAGCAGGGGGAGGGTGATCGGGCGCTTGCGTTCCAGCGAGGCCGCGTCGAGGGCGTCGAGGGTGCGCAGCAGGCTGGCCAGGTCGCGGCGGCCGTGGCGCAGCAGGTATTGCACGATTTCCGGTTCGAGGCGAAGCCCACGGGTGGACGCCTGCGCCTCCAGAATGGCGTGACGGTCCTCGTCGGTGAGGGCCTTGACCTCGAAGACCAGGCACTGGCCGATGCGGGTGCGCAGGTCTTCGCGCAGATGCAGGTGCAGGGGGGCCGCGCAGCCGCTGGTGATCAACGTCATGCGCAGACCACGGGAGGCGTTGAAGGCGCGGAACAGGGCGATCTGGGCCTCCGGGCCAAGGGCCTCCACGTCGTCGATGGCCAGCAGCAGGCCGGGGGCTTCGGGCAGATAGTTGCCGACGTCCCCCGCGCGCAGGTAACAGGCCGGTCGGCCGGCCTGGGCTGCGGCGCTGACGACACTGCGCAGCAGGTGGCTGCGTCCGCTGCCGGGGTCGCCCCACAGGAACAGGTGCTGGGGCACGTCCGACATGGGAACCGCCTCGTAGAGCGAGGCGAGCAGGTCGGCATTGGCCGCGGCGACGTAGTTCTCCAGTAGCGGAGGGGTGTCGGAGTGCAGATCGAGAGTGAGTTGCTTCACGGGGCGCTCTCGCGGGAACGCACCTGAAAGGGGCGGTCGGGCGACATTTCGGCTAAAATTCGGGTTTATTTGCGTGCGCAGGGCGGTGGACCCGGTCTTTTGCGCCGCAAGGCCCGTAATGTAGCCGGTCGCGGCGGGGCGCTCAACCCGAAGAGCGTATTCCTGCGGTGCCGGGTACCTGGCGGGCGGCCCCGCAATTTTCTTGAAAGAAGATCACAGAACCCATGAGCTCCCTTACTTATCGCGATGCCGGTGTGGATATCGATGCCGGCGATGCCCTGGTCGACCGTATCAAGCCCTTTGCCAAGCGCACCATGCGCCCGGAAGTGCTGGGCGGCATCGGCGGTTTCGGCGCCCTGTTCGAGATCTCCAAGAAGTTCAAGGAGCCGGTGCTGGTGTCCGGCACCGACGGCGTCGGAACCAAGCTCAAGCTCGCCTTCCAGCTCAACAAGCACGACACCGTTGGCCAGGATCTGGTCGCGATGAGCGTCAATGACATTCTCGTGCAGGGTGCCGAGCCGCTGTTCTTCCTCGACTACTTCGCCTGCGGCAAGCTGCACGTGGACACCGCCGCCACCGTCGTCGAGGGCATCGCCCGCGGCTGTGAGCTGTCCGGCTGTGCGCTGATCGGTGGCGAAACCGCCGAGATGCCGAGCATGTACCCGGACGGCGAGTACGACCTGGCCGGCTTCGCGGTCGGCGCCGTCGACAAGTCCAAGATCATCGACGGCTCCACGATCCGTCCGGGCGACGTGGTGCTGGGCCTGGCTTCCAGCGGCGCCCACTCCAACGGCTACTCCCTGATCCGCAAGATCATCGAGGTCAGCAAGCCCGATCTGGAAGCCGATTTCCACGGCCGCAAGCTGAAGGACGTGATCATGGAGCCGACCCGGCTCTACGTGAAGTCCCTGCTGGCGCTGATGGAAAAGCGTGATGGCCTGGTCAAGGGCCTGGCCCACATTACTGGCGGCGGCCTGCTCGACAACGTGCCGCGCGTGCTGGCCGACAATCTCACCGCCGTCCTCAAGAAGGATGCCTGGACCCTGCCGCCGCTGTTCCAGTGGCTGCAGCAGGCTGGCAACGTGGATGCCCAGGAGATGTACCGCGTCTTCAACTGCGGCATCGGCATGGTCGTCATCGTTGCCAAGGAAGATGCGGCAGCGGCCGCCGAGCAACTGCGTGCCACCGGCGAGACGGTGTACGAGCTGGGCACCATCGAAGCCCGCGCCGAAGGCCAGGCCCAGACCGTGGTGGTTTGATCCTGCGGGGCCGCGGCCCCCGGAATATGCGTTCGATCAAAGCGGGCCCGTGTGGCCCGCTTTACATTTGTGGGGTGGAATCCACGCCGGGTGGCTTCCTTAACGCAGCTTTACGGTGGCCTAACCGCGGCTTACCCGCAGAAAGGCAATGATCGGCCGGTTGCTGCACAGCGTGTGCAGCCCTTCCGTTCCTCCTTATGTCGATCGAACCCCTACGCCGCTTGCCGGTGGTGCTGGCGTGCTTGCTGGCCGCCTGCGCTAGCGTCGGCCCGGACTACCGGGCCCCCCGGCCCGATGTGCCGGCCACCTGGCAATCCGTACCCGTGGAGGGTATGCGGCCGGCCGACCCGCAAGCCCTGGCCCGCTGGTGGTCCCAGTTGGCTGACCCGCAACTGAGTGCTCTGGTGGACGAGGCGCTGCAGTCCAACCCGGACTTGAGGAGCGCCCGTGCCGCGCTGCGTGCTGCCCGGGCCAGCCGCGACCTGGCCTCGGCCAGGCGCTTTCCCACCGTCAATGCCTCGGCAGGGGGGAGCCGCAGCACCGCCCTCGGCGCCACGCGATCACTCTATGAGGCTGGCTTCGACGCGGCCTGGGAGCCGGACGTCTTCGGCGGCACCCGCCGGGCGCTGGAGGCCGCCGAGGCCGATCTCGAGGCGGGCCTGGCCGACCTGCACGCCACCCAGGTGAGCCTGACCGCCGAAGTGGCCCTCAACTACATCGAGCTGCGGGCCTTCCAGGCGCGCCTGGCGATTGCCCGCGACAACCTGGCCAGCCAGTCCGAAACCCTGCAGATCACCGACTGGCGTGCCCAGGCCGGGTTGGTTGGCAGCCTGGACGTGGAACAGGCGCGCAGCAACCGGGAAAGCACCCGCGCGGCGATTCCAACCCTCGACACCGGCCGCGCCGAGGCCGAGCACCGCCTGGCGCTGCTCACCGGACGCACGCCGGGCAGCCTGCACCAGCGGCTGGTCGTGGCGGAGGGCGCCCGCAGCGGACTGCTGCCGAAACTGCCAGAGGCCACCGGCCTGCTGATCCCCGCCGAGGTGCTGCGCCAGCGCCCCGATGTGCGCGCCGCCGAGCGGCGCCTGGCGGCCGAGACAGCCCGCGTCGGGCAGGCGGAGGCGGCGCGGTATCCGTCCTTCAGCCTGTCCGGCTCGATTGGCCTGCAGGCCCTCGGCTTATCCACTTTCAGCGGCGGCGGGCAGGTGGCTCGCTCGCTGGCCGCCGCGGTCAGTGGACCACTGTTCGACGCTGGCCGCCTGCGCGCCCAGGTCGAGGTACAGGACGCGGTGCGCGAACAGCAGCTGGCGGCTTACGAGAAGACCGTGCTGACCGCGCTGGAGGACGTCCAGAACGCCCTTGTCGCCCTGGCCAACAGCCGCCAGCGGCGCGAGGCCCTGGCCAGCGCCGCCGAGGCGGCCCGCAATGCGGCGCTGCTGGCGCGCCACCAGTACGCCTCCGGTCTGATCGACTTCCAGACCGTGCTGACGACCGAGCGCAGCCTGCTCAGCATCGAGGACAGCCTGGCCTCGGCGGAGGCCGAGCGCGTGACGGCGCTGATCCAGCTCTACAAGGCCCTCGGTGGCGGCTGGTCCGCCGACCGCGCCGAGGCCGCTCCCCAATCCGGAAACGACGCATGAACAAGCCTGAATCCCCGTCCGCGGACGCCCTCCGCGAACTTGTGCTGAAGAGCGCTCAGGGCCGCTTCGGCGGCCTTCGCCGCCTGCTGATCGGTGGCGCCATGGCCGTACTGGCGTTGGCCGCCGGTTTTGCCCTGCTCGGCACGGGGGGCGACGACGGCCCCCATTACCGCACCCAGCCGGTCCGCAAGGGCGAACTGGTCATCAACGTGTCGGCCACCGGCAATCTGCAGCCGACCAACTCGGTGGATGTCGGCAGCGAGCTGTCCGGCATCATCGAAACGGTGCTGGTGGACGTGAACGACCACGTGAAAAAGGGGCAGGTGATTGCCCGCCTCGACACCTCCAAGCTCAAGGACCAGGTGCGCCAGTCGAAGGCCGACCTGGCGGCGGCCGAGGCAAAGGTGCGCCAGGCCCAGGCGACGGTGGCAGAAACCGCCGCCAGCCTGGCCCGCCTGCGCGAAGTGGCGCGCCTGTCCGGCGGCAAGGTGCCGTCGAAGGCCGAGCTGGACAGCGGCGAGGCTGCTGCGCTGCGCGCCGTGGCCGACCAGAAGGCCGCCGAAGCCGCGGTGGCGTCGGCCAAGGCGCTGCTCAGTACCTACGAGATCAGCCTGTCGAAGGCGACCATCCATTCGCCGATCGACGGCATCGTGCTGACCCGCAAGGTCGAGCCGGGCCAGACCGTAGCGGCGGCGATGACCGCGCCGGTGCTGTTCACGCTGGCCGAGGACTTGCGCCGCATGGAGCTGCAAGTGGATGTAGACGAGGCCGACGTGGGCAAGGTGAAGGAGGGGCAGGACGCGCGCTTCCACGTGGATGCCTGGCCGGGGCAGAACTTCCCGGCGACGGTAACGCGGGTCGGCTGGGGCTCCCAGACCAAGGACCAGGTGGTGTCCTACCTGACCATCCTGGCCGTGAAGAACGACGAGCTGATGCTGCGCCCGGGCATGACCGCCACCGCCGAGATCACCACCGCGCGCCGGCAAGACGTCCTGCTGGTACCCAACACCGCGCTGCGCTTCTCGCCGCCGGTCCAGCGGGAAGCCCAGAAGCGCAGCCTGCTGGCCAGCCTGACCCCCCGCCCGCCGGCGGCGCCACCCAAAGCCGCGTCGGACGCGGCCGCCAAGGACGGCACCCAGACCCTGTGGGTGCTGAAGGATGGTCAGCCGCTGGCCGTGAAGGTGAGCGTGCTGGGCAGCAACGGCCAGGTTTCCGAGGTTCGTCCGGTGGATGGGGACGCGGCGCTGCCGCCCGGCGCCGAGGTGATCACCGAAGCCCTGGCGGCGAAAAAATGAGCGAACCGCTGATCGTCCTCACTGGGGTCACCCGCAGCTTCGGCAGCGGAGCTGCGGCTTTTCAGGCGCTGCGTGGTGTGGACCTGGAGATCGAGGAGGGCGATTTCGTCGCCATCATGGGGCCCAGCGGTTCAGGGAAATCATCGCTGATGAACATCCTCGGTTGCCTCGATACGCCCACCGGCGGTAGCTACCGCTTCCGCGGCCTGGCGGTGGAGAGCCTCAACCGCGACCAGCGGGCGATGCTGCGTCGCCACGCGCTGGGCTTTGTCTTCCAGGGTTTCAACCTGCTGGCACGCACCTCGGCCCAGGAGAACGTGGAGTTGCCGCTGCTCTATCGCGGCGAGCCGGTGGCCCGGCGTCACGAACTGGCACGCGCGGCACTGGCCTCGGTCGGCCTGTCGGGCTGGGAGCACCACACGCCGGCCGAGCTGTCCGGCGGCCAGCAGCAGCGCGTGGCGATCGCCCGCGCGCTGGTCACCGGGCCGTCCCTGCTGCTCGCCGACGAGCCCACCGGCAACCTCGACACCGAGCGCAGCCGGGAGATCATGGACCTGCTGGCCGGCCTCAACCGGGACCAGGGAATCACCGTTCTGATGGTCACCCACGAGCCCGACATGGCCGAGTACGCGCACCGCATCGTGCGGCTCGTCGATGGGCGCATCGCCAGCGACACGCGCAAAGCGGCGTCGCCCGCAGAGGAGGGGGCGCAATGATCTGGAATGCGCTGCTGCTCGCCTTGCGGGAGATCCGCCGCAACCTGATGCGCTCCTTCCTGACCATCCTCGGCATCGTCATCGGCGTGTCGGCGGTGATCACCATGGTCACCCTCGGCAACGGCGCGACCCAGGCGGTGTCGGACCAGATCGCCAGCCTGGGCAGCAACCTGCTGATCATCCGCCCCGGTCAGCACCTCGGCCCGGGGCGGGACTCTGCCGGCGCCGCCCAGTTCAAGGTGGCCGACGTTGAAGCCCTGCGCAACCAGGTCAGCGGGCTGGCGGCGGTGGTGCCGGTGAGCAGCAAGAGCGTCACCCTGGTGGCGATGTCGCGCAACTGGTCGTCCGGCGTCACCGGCACCAGCCGCGACTGGTTTGCAACTGGCAAGTGGCAGATCGCCGGCGGGCGGATCTTCAACGAGGCGGAGGAGCGCGCCGGTGCAGCGGTGTGCGTGATCGGCGACACCATCCGTCGCGAACTGTTCGGCGGACAGGATCCGGTCGGCCAGCAGATCCGCGTCAAGCAGTTCTCCTGCGAGGTGATCGGCCTGCTGGCGTCCAAGGGCCAGTCCACGATGGGCAACGACCAGGACGACCTGGTGGTGATGCCGCTGCGCACGGTGCAGCGCCGCCTCACCGGCTCGGTGGACGTGGCGACGCTGATGGTGTCGGTGCGCGACGATGCGTCCATGGATACCGCCAAGGAGCAGGTGACCTGGCTGATGCGCGAGCGCCGCCACATCGGCCTGGGCGACAACGACGACTTCGCGGTGATGGACACCCGCCAGATCGCCGAGACCCTGTCCGGCACCACCAAGGTGATGACCGGCCTGCTCGGCGCAGTGGCGGCGGTGAGCCTGCTGGTGGGCGGCATCGGCATCATGAACATCATGCTGGTGTCGGTCACCGAGCGGACCCGCGAGATCGGCATCCGCCTGGCCATCGGCGCGCTGGAGCGGGAGGTGCTGCTGCAGTTCCTGATCGAGGCGGTGGCGCTGGCTTCCCTCGGCGGCATCGTCGGCATCGTGCTGGCCACGCTGGCATCGATCGGTGGCGCGGCGCTGATGCACGTGCCCTATCTCTTCAATCCGGGCATCAACCTGTTGTCCTTCGGTTTCTCGGCGGCCATCGGTGTGCTGTTCGGCTATGTGCCGGCGCGCCGGGCGGCCCGCCTCGACCCCATCGAGGCCCTGCGCCACGAATAGGCCAAGCCTTGCCGGCGGCACTGGCGCGGCGTCGATGACGTACCCGTGCCGCCCATTTCGGGCCAAAGAAACCGGAACTTACCGCGTCGCACTGCCTCTACGAAGAACGCCCCCCGCGCCAGTGCAGGATTGAAGGCTGGCGCGAGGATTCATGACTCGCCGTTCTTCGACGGTCCGCGCCTGCATCTGATGCCGGCCGTGTGATCGTCCAGAAGGAGATTGCATGGCGCCCGATCTTTCCTTTCTCCCCGGTTGGATTGCTCCCCTCGACACCAGCTTCTGGCTGGCCATGTTGCTGGTGATTGCTCCATTGGCAGGCGAGGCGGTGTTCCGCCTGCTGCGCTGGCCGCGCATCGTCGGCTATACCCTGGTTGGCCTTTTTGCGTCGGCGAGTAACTTCGACGCCAGCGGGCTGGCCTTGTCGGAGGGTTTTCGCCATGGCCTCGAGGTGGCGATGGCGGTCCTGTTGTTCGAACTCGGCAGCCGGGTGCACCTGCACTGGCTGCGTGACAACCCGTGGCTGATTGCGACCAGCCTGGCCGAGGCCGGGCTGACCTTCGTGATGGTGTTCAGTATCGGCCACTACCTCGGGCTCGGCGTGGGCAGCTCGATCGCCGTGGCCGCCGTGTGCATGGTGAGTTCGCCGGCGGTGGTGATGCGCGTGGCGTCCGAGCTGAATGCCCGCGGCCAGGTCACCGAGCGTCTGCTGATGTTGTCGGCCCTCAACACGATCTACGCAGTGCTCGCCGTGCAGGTGCTGCTCGCCCTCATGGGGCAGGCGCATGGGCAGCAGGTGCTGCAGGCATTGCAGGCGCCGTTGCGTTACTTCGTGAGCACCTTCGTGCTGGCGCTGCTGCTGGCAGCCGCTGTCGGCATTGCACGACGGCGCCTCGATCTGGCTAACGAGAACAGCGTATTGCTGCTGATCGGCCTCCTGTTCCTGACGCTGGTGCTGGTCCGCCTCGCCGGCGCGTCGCCGATCCTGGTGCCGCTGCTGGCCGGCATGGTGCTGCGCAGCCGGGATCTGCGGCCCTGCCTGTGGCCGCGCCATTTCGGAACGGCGGGCGGAGCGCTGGTGGTCCTGCTTTTCGTGGTGAACGGGATGGCTGCCGACTGGCGCCTGATCGTCGGCGGTGGCCTTGTGGGGGTGACGGTGGTGGTGTTGCGTGCTGCCGCGAAGATTGGTGGGAGCGTGTTGTTCGGACGGCTCGCCGGGCTGTCCATGGGCCAGTCGATGGCATTGGGCGTCGCACTCCTGCCCATGTCGGGCACGGCCTTCCTGTTGACGGCGAGCCTGTATTCGGCATTTCCCGATCTGGGCCGGCATGTGGCGGCGGCCCTGGCCGGAGCAGCAACGGTCATGGAGATCGCCGGCCCCATCGCGACCCAGTGGGCCTTGCGCCATTGCGGCGAAACCAGCATCCGAAAGGACGTCCATCGTGCCGCTTGAGCCCTTTTCCACATCCCGCGCCCTGACCCTGGGGGTCGAGCTGGAGCTCCAGCTGGTGGGCACCCATGATTTCGACTTGGTCGCCGCTGCGCCCGATCTGTTGCGGGTGCTTGAGCAGCAGGGCTTTGTCGGTGACGTGAAGCCCGAAATCACGTCGAGCATGATCGAGATCGCCACCGGAATATGCACGGGCTACACCGATGTGCTGGAGCAGCTGACCGCCCTGCGGGACGGCTTGCTGGAAGGCGCCCGCCGGCTCGATATCGGCATCTGCGGCGGTGGGGCGCATCCCTTCCAGCTATGGGGGGAGCGCCAGATCTCGGACAGTGCGCGTTATCAGCACCTGAGCGATCTCTACGGCTACTTGGCCAAGCAATTCACGGTCTTCGGCCAGCATGTGCACATCGGCTGCCCCGGGCCCGACGAGGCCTTGTTGCTGCTGCACGGCATGTCCCGCTTCATTCCGCACCTGATTGCCCTGTCGGCGTCATCGCCCTTCGTGCAGGGCCACGATACCGGCTTCGACTCGGCCCGGCTCAACTCGATCTTCGCCTTCCCTTTGTCGGGCCGCGCCCCCTTCGTGCTGAACTGGTCCGATTTCGAGGGCTACTTTGCCAAGATGGCACGTACCGGGGTCGTCGAGAGCATGAAAGATTTCTACTGGGACATCCGTCCGAAACCGGAGTACGGGACGATAGAGGTCCGCGTGCTGGACACACCGCTCTGCGTCGAGCGGGCGGCGCGCCTTGCTGCGCTGATCCAGACCATCGCCCGCTGGCTGATGGTGGACAAGCCTTTTGTGCCAGCCGAGGACGACTACCTCGTGTATGCCTTCAATCGCTTTCAGGCCTGCCGCTTCGGCTACGAAGGCGTGTGGGTGGATCCTGAGAGCGGTGAGCGTCGTGTGCTGGGCGACGCGATCGTCGCGCTGGTGAACCGCATCGGCCCCCACGCCGCCGTGTTGGGTACCCAGGTTGCCTGCGCCGCCCTGGCCAACGACGCAGCCACTCGTACGAACGATGCGATGTGGCTGCGGGAACACTACAGCGCGGATCCACTGCTGCCCGAACTCGTGCGCCGCCAATGCTTGCGCTGGGCGGAGTGAAGGCGCCCGGCTTCCGGCGTGGTCTCTGGTGAGGCCTGTGGGGGCGAATGAATTCGCCCCCACAGGGGTATTGAGCTCTTTGCGTGGATACCGAAGGAAAGATTTCTGCTATCGATCTTCTTCTTTCCGTCTCCGCCCGCCGCTCGTCAGCGGCTCGCGCGCTGGCGTACCGCGTCCACGTAGGCGCGGCCATCCAGCGGTGCCTTGTTGCGCTGGGCCTGCCAGATGGTCTCGCCGAGGCATTCGAGCACGTCGTGCAGCGCCGCGTGGCGGTCGCCGTGGCGGGCCTGGCACTGCTCGAAGGCTTCGCGGATGCCCGGCGGCTGGTTGATCGACAGCTGCTCCTCGATCGCCAGGTGCAGGGACAGGTGCAGGAAGGGGTTGACCTGCCCGTCCTCCGGGCTGAAGTCCTTCATCACCGCGTCCGGATCTTCCAGCAGTGCGTGGTACTCGGGGTGATGGGCCACCAGGTCGGCAGCGATGATCTCGAGCTGGGTCAGGACTTCACGGTTCTTGTGCTTGCTCCAGGCGCTGACGAAAAACTGGCGGGCCTGGTCGCGGGAAGGATCGAACATGGTCGTTGGGGGGCTGTGAGGTTTTATTGGATGTATCAGGTATCACGTGTTGCCACGCGGCAGGACTACTGGCGGAGCGGGGCTTTGATCGCTCAGTCCGTCTTGTCCCGGTACAGGCACAGGTCGCGAATGATGCACTCGCCACACTTGGGCTTGCGCGCCACGCACACATAGCGGCCGTGGAGGATCAGCCAGTGATGGGCATCGCGCATGTATTCCTTGGGGATGCGGCGCAGCAGGCGCTTTTCCACTTCCAGCACATCCTTGCCGGGGGCCAGGCCGGTGCGGTTGGAGAGGCGGAAAATGTGGGTGTCCACGGCCATCGTCGGCTCGCCGAAGATGGTGTTGAGGACTACGTTGGCGGTCTTGCGGCCGACGCCAGGCAGGGCTTCCAGCGCCTCCCGGTCGTTGGGCACCTCGCCGGCGTGGCGCTCCAGCAGCTGACGGGACAGGGCCAGGGTGTTCTTGGCCTTGTTGCGGAACAGCCCGATGGTCTTGATCTGCTCGGCGATGCCTTCCTCGCCCAGGTCGGCCATGGCCTCCGGCGTCGGGGCCAGCGCGAAGAGCTTGCGGGTGGCGATGTTGACGCCCTTGTCGGTGGCCTGGGCGGACAGCACCACCGCCACCAGCAGCTGGTAAGGCGTCGAATATTCGAGCTCGGTGGTTGGGTTCGGGTTGGCTTCGCGCAGGCGGCGGAAGGCTTCGGCCACAGCGGCCAGGCGCATGTCGGGCATCAGGCGGGCTCGGCGGATGTGGGTTCGGCGGTGGCGGGTGCCTGCGGGGCCGGTGGATTGCTGCGTGCGCGGGCTTGGCGGCGGGCTTCCAGCCAGTTGCGGCCGGCGATCAGACAGCCCAGTGCGAAGAAGGCGCCGGGCGGCAGGATGAAGGTCAGGAAGCCCGGGTAGTCACCGCCGAAGACCTGGATCTCATGGGCGCCGGGGATGACCATCTCGATGCCCGAGAACAGGGTGCCGTTGCCGATCAGCTCTCGCATTGCGCCGAGCACGGTGAGCACCATCGTCGCGCCGAGGCCCATCGCGGCACCGTCCAGCGTGGAGGCCAGTGGCTCGTTCTTGGCGGCGAAGGCCTCGATGCGGGCCAGCACGATGCAGTTGGTGACGATCAGCGGGATGAAGATGCCGAGCACCAGGTACAGGGCGTGCAGGTAGGCGTTCATCGCCAGGTCCACCACGGTGGTCAGCGCGGCGATGATCAGGATGAACACCGGGATGCGGATCTCGTAGGGGATGAAGTTGCGCAGCAGCGAGGAGGCCAGGTTGGACATGGCCATCACCAGCACGGTGGCGAGGCCCAGGCTGACGGCGTTGACGATGTTGGTGGTGATGGCCAGCGTCGGGCACATGCCGAGGATCTGCACGACGCCGGGGTTCTGTTTCCACCAGCCGTTCCAGGCGATGTCGCGATAGACACGTAAGTCCATGGTTGTCGCTCCTTGTCAGAGGGATGCGCCGGTGGCCGCGCCGAACAGGCGGTCCCGGTTGGCGGCGGCATAGCGGGCAGCGCGGGCGACGGCGTTGGTCACCGCGCGGGCGCTGATGGTGGCGCCGGCATGGCTGTTGATCTGGCCGCCGTCCTTCTTCACCTTCCAGGCATCGAGGGGCTGCACGGCGGGGCTCAGGCCGGCGAACTGGCCGATCCACGGGGACTTCTTGTCCTTGTCCTTCTTCGGGTCGATGTAGTCGCCGAGGCCGGGGGTTTCCCGGTGGGCTACAACGCGTACGCCGTTGACGGTGCCATCCGGGCGGATTGCGACGATCAGCTCGATGTTGCCGCTGTAGCCGTCCGGTGCGGTGGCTTCGAGCAGCAGCCCGGCGGGGGCGCCGGCCTTGCGGGCGCGATAGACGCGGCCGCCGTGGTCGAGGCCCAGCTCGCGGGTCGGGCCGAGCTGTAAGTAGTCGTCCAGCAGCGCGTTGTCGTAGGCGTCGGTCGCCAGCACTTCGGTGACCAGCCTCATCTTCTCTTCGTTGGCGGAGGCGGCGATCTGCTCGTGGGTGGCTTCGTAGGTGAAGGCCATCAACGCCGTGAAGGCGGCCGTGAAGGCCATCATCACGCCGGCTGTGCGGGTAGACAGGCCCAGGATGGTCGGCTGGCTCATGCTCAATCCTTCTTGTGGCCGAAGACCGGGGCCTGGGTGTTCATGTCGATCAGCGGCACGCACAGGTTCATCAGCAGCGTGGCGAAGGCGACTCCGTCCGGGTAGGCGCCGAAGGCGCGGATCACGAAGGTCAGCACGCCGGCGCCGGCGGCGAACAGCAGTTTGCCACGGGGCGTGGTGGCGCCGGACACCGGGTCGGTGAGGATGAAGAAGGCGCCCAGCATGGCGCCGCCGGAGGCCAGATGGAAGACCGGCGAGGCGAAGCCTTCGGGGCGGACCGCCCACAGCAGGCCGGCCGAGGCGGCCAGCGCCAGGCAGAAGGCGCCCGGGATGTGCCAAGTGATGATGCGCCGCTGCAGCAGCCACAGGCCGCCGAGCAGGAAGCCAAGGGTGACCCATTCGCCGCCCTTGCCGCCGAGCATGCCGTAGGCCGGGCCGTCCATCAGCTGGGCGGCGCGCAGGCCGTGGAGCTGGGAGTCGGGATTGGCCGCGGCGCGTAGCGCGGTGCGCAGTGCGTCGAGGGGGGTCGCGCCGGTGATGGCGTCCACCTGGCGGGCACCGCCGAAGATCAGCTGCAGCTGGCTGGAGAAATCCAGCTGGCCGGCGGCCGGCCACTGGGACATCAGTGCCGGGTAGGCGACGATCATCAGGCAGAACGCCGCCATCGCCGGGTTGAAGGGGTTCTGACCGAGGCCGCCGTAGAGCTGCTTGACGACCACGATGGCCAGCAGCGTGGCGGTGACGGTGAGCCACCAGGGCACGATGGGCGGGAAGGTGAGGGCGATCAGCCAGGCCGTGACGATGGCCGACAGGTCGCCGAGGAACAGGGCCTTGGGCTTGCCGCGGATCGCCAGCATGGCGGCCTCGCCGGCCAGCGCAGCGGCGGAGGCGAGGGCGAGCTGCACCAGGATGCCGGCGCCGAAGAACCATACGTAGGCGGCGATGCCGGGCACGAGGGCCAGCAGCACCTGCAGCATGACTTGCTGGACACTGGCCGCTTTGCGGACGAAGGGGGAATTGATCATCGGTGTGCGTGGCCTGGATCAGGCGTCCGGAGTCGGGGGCGTGGCTGCAGAGACGGCCCGGCGGGCTTCGATGGCGTCGATGTCGGCCTGGGTTTCGGCGCTGAGCTGTTCGGTGTTCTTCGGAGCGACCTGGGCTTTTTGCTGGCGGGCCTTCTCCATCGCGGCGGCGATCAGCGCGCGCTTGGTGTCTTCGGCGGACGGGGCGGTTGGTTTGGCTGTGTCGGGCGCTTCCGCGGCAGGGTTGGCCGTACCGGCCTGGCTGTCGGCGGCGACCTTCTCGCGCGTCGCGGCGGCCTTGGCGGCGAGCTTCTCGGCCTTCTCCTGCTTTTCCCGTTCCTGGCGGAAGTTCTTGAACTCGAAGCGGTCGCGGGCGGCATCGGAGGAGGACTTGTCGCGCTCGCGCGCCCAGATCTCGCTCTTCGAGAAGCGGAAGTAGTCCACCAACGGAATGTGGGACGGGCAGACGAAGCTGCAGCAGCCGCATTCGATGCAGTCGAAAAGGTGGTATTCCTGGGCCTTGCCGAAGTTCTTCGAGCGCGAGAACCAGTACATCTCGAAGGGGGCGAGATCCGCCGGGCAGGCCTTGGCGCATTCGCCGCAGCGGATGCACGGCATCTCGGGCGGCGGCGGCGGGAACAGGGCCGGGCTGCCGACCAGGATGCAGTTGGTGGCCTTGACCACCGGCACGTCGAAGGCCGGCAGGCGCACGCCCATCATCGGGCCGCCCATGATGTAGCGGTCGGTGTCGGCACGGGCGCCGGACAGGCGCACCACGTGATCCATCGGTGTGCCGATGAGGACTTCGTAGTTGCGCGGCAGGTCCACGTTGCCGGCCACGGTGACGACGCGGGAGATCAGTGGGCGGCCGAATTCCAGCGCTTCGAAAATGCTGTAGGCCGTGCCGACGTTGAAGCACTGAACGCCAAAATCGGTGGAGCGACGGCCATGGGGCACCTCGATACCGGTGAGCACACGGATCAGCTGCTTGGCGCCGCCGGCCGGGTAGCGGGTCGGGATGGCGACGGCTTCGATGCCCGTCTGGCCGCTGGCGGCGATGGCGGTCTGCACGGCGGCGACGGCTTCCGGTTTGTTGTCCTCGATGCCGATCAGCACTTCTTCGGCCTGCAGCATGTGGCGCATGGCGACGATGCCCTTCAGCATGTCGGCGGCGCGCTCGCGCATCAGGAGGTCGTCGCAGGTGATGAAGGGCTCGCACTCGGCGCCGTTGATGACCAGCGTCTTGAGGCGGCCTTCCTTGCCGGGCTTGAGCTTGGCATAGCTTGGGAAGACTGCGCCGCCGAGGCCGACGACGCCGGCGTCACGCAGGAAGTCGCGCAGTTCGTCGGGGGGCGTTGTGCGGTAATTGACCTTGTCCAGCTCGCCCCAGCGGTCTTCGCCGTCGGGTTCGATGACCACCGATAGCGTGGTGAGGCCCGAGGTGTGAGGCATCAGCGCCGGGGCCACGTCACGCACGATGCCGGACGTGGAGGCATGCACGGCGGACGACAGGCTGCCGTCGGCACCGCCGATGCGCTGGCCCTTGAAGACCTTGTCACCAGGCGCCACCAGCGGGCGCGGATGGCCGCCGACCGCCTGGTGCAGCGGGATCACCAGCCGCTCCGGTAGCGGCACCGGTGCAATCGGCTGGGTCGTGGATTGGACCTTGTTGGTCTGCGGCTTGACGCCACCGTGGAACTTGAAGAGTTTGCGCAGCATCAGGCGGCCTGCTTGATCTGGATGACCGGGTAGCGCCACTTCCACGTATCGATGTTTTCGACGATGGGCGCCATGGTGATGCAGTCCACCGGACACGGGGCGATGCACAACTCGCAGCCGGTGCATTCGCCAGCAACCACGGTGTGCAACTGCTTGGCCGCGCCGACGATGGCATCCACCGGGCAGGCCTGGATGCACAGGGTGCAGCCGATGCAGGTGTTCTCGTCGATCACTGCGACGGATTTGGGCTTTTCGACGCCGTGTTCTTCGGACAGGGCCTTGAACTCGCGGCCCAGCAGGTCGGCGAGCTTGCGGATGCCTTCCTCGCCGCCCGGCGGACATTGGTTGATCTCCGCCTCGCCGGAGGCGATGGCGGTGGCGTAGGGCCGGCAGCCGGGAAAGCCGCACTGGCCGCACTGGGTCTGCGGCAGGATGGCGTCGATCTTTTCGACCAGCGGGTCGCCTTCGACCTTGAACTTGAGCGAGGCGTAGCCGAGCAGCGCCCCGAGCACCAGGGCGACGGCGGTCATCACGAGAAGGGCGGTGAGCATGGCGGGGCCGGGAGCGGAATGGCTGGGGGTTAGCGGTACTTGTCGAGGCCGGCGAAGCCCATGAAGGCCAAGCTCATCAGGCCGCCGGTGACCATCGCGATGGCCGTGCCCTTGAAGGGCGCGGGGACGTCGGCGCCGTCGAGGCGCTCGCGGATGCCGGCGAACAACACCAGCGCCAGGGAGAAGCCGACCGAGCTGCCGAAGCCGAACAGCAGGGACTCGACCAGGTCGTGGCGCAGCGACACGTTGAGCAGCGGCACGCCGAGCACCGCGCAGTTGGTGGTGATCAGCGGCAGGTAGATGCCCAGTACCTGGTACATGACCGGGCTGGTCTTCTGGATGACCAGCTCGGTGACCTGCACGATGGCGGCGATGATGACGATGAATGCCAGCGTGCGCAGGTATTCGACGCCGGCCGGGATCAGCACGTAGTGGTCGATGAGGTAGCTGGTGCCGCAGCCGAGGGTCAGCACGAAGGTGGTGGCGGCCCCCATGCCCATCGCGGCGTCCAGCTTCTTCGACACGCCCATGAAGGGGCACAGGCCGAGGATGCGGACGAGGACGACGTTATTCACCAGAACCGCGCCGAGGATCACGAAAAGGTAGCTGCTCATGGCTGTCGGTATCGGAGTGACGATAAGTTGGGATTATCCCGCGCTGGCCGTGTCGCACTCAAGCTCGCTGCGGCCAGCGTGTGATTTCAGACGAAGTCCTTGGTCTCCTCGACCGCTTCGCGTACCAGGGCAGGGCCGCGGTAGATGAGGCCGCTGTAGATCTGCACGAGCTTGGCGCCAGCCTCCAGCTTGGCGCGGGCCTGGCGGCCATCGAAGACGCCGCCGGCAGCGATGATCGGGAGTTCATCCTGCAGCGCCTTGGCGAGGGCCGCGACGACGGCTGTGGAGGCCTCGAACAGCGGCGCGCCGGACAGGCCGCCCTGCTGGTCGCCGTAGCGGATGCCCTGGACCTTGTCGCGGGCCAGCGTGGTGTTGGTGGCGATCACCGCGTCGATGCGGTGGCGGCGCAGCGCGTCGGCGATGTTGACGATCTGGCTGTCGTCCAGGTCCGGGGCGATCTTGAGGGTGATCGGCACGTAGCGGCCGTGCTTGTCGGCCAGCTGGGCCTGGCGCGCCTTGAGCTGGCCGAGCAGTGCGTCGAGTTCCGATTCGCCCTGCAGCTGGCGCAGGTTCTTGGTGTTGGGCGAGGAGATGTTGACGGTGATGTAGCTCGCCAGCGGGTAGGCCTTGTCGAGGCCGATCAGGTAGTCGTCGGCGGCGCGCTCGATCGGCGTATCGGCGTTCTTGCCGATGTTGATGCCGAGGATGCCCTTGAACTTGGCGGCTTCCACATTGCCGATCAGTGCATCGATACCGTGGTTGTTGAAACCCATCCGGTTGATGATGCCCCTCACCTCGGGCAGGCGGAACATGCGCGGCTTGGGGTTGCCGGGCTGCGCGCGCGGAGTGATGGTGCCGATCTCGATGAAGCCGAAGCCCATGCGGGCCAGGCCGTCGATGATCTCGCCGTTCTTGTCGAGGCCGGCGGCCATGCCGATGCGGTTCGGGAAGTGCAGGCCCATGACCTCCACCGGCCTGGCGGGCAGCGGCTTACCGGCCGGCAGCAGGCGGCCGGCGAGGTTCAGGCCGGCGAGGGCGGTTTCGTGGGCGGTCTCCGCGTCGAGGGAGAAGAAAATGGGGCGTGCGAGTTCGTAGAGCATCCCGCATTCTACCGCAGCGCGGCAAAGTGCTGTTTCTAAACCCTGTTTCGGGTTTCAGTCGAGGGCCAGGCGGAATTGCAGGCCGAGGTAGCCACTGTAGCCGGGCAAGTTGGGCAGGGCGACCAGGTTGGCGCCGACGCGACCGAATTCCGCCGAGATGGTTGGGATGACCAGCACCGGCGACGGATAGCCGCTGCCCACCAGGCCGAAGGCACCGAAGCGGAACGGGCCGGCCTGCAGGGGCATCCAGCGGGCACCGGCATAGAAGGTGTTGCGGTCGTAGCTGTTGCGGAAGTAGCCGGCGGTGGCGACCCACGGGGTGCCGGTGAAGGCCCGCTCGAAGCCGGCGCCTGGATTGAATTCGCGCCAGTCACGGCGGTCGGGCTGGAAGTGGTGGGAGGCGCCGGAGACGGTCAGCCAATCCCGGTGGGGGGTGTTCTGGAAATCCTCGAGGGTAGGTATTGCCATGGCAAGGGTGCCGCAGGCAAGCAGGGGCACCGCAATGGCGGTACGCAGCAAGAAGTGCATTGGGGGTTCTCAGTCGAGTTTGTCGAGATCGGCGTCGGTGAGGGTTTGCCATTGTCCGCCGACACGTCCCTGGATCGGGCGGAAGCGCGCCTTGTAGGCCATCTTGCGGCTGTCCCTGATCCAGTAGCCAAGGTAGAGGTAGGGGAGCTTGAGCTGGCGGCACACCTCGATCTGCCACAGGATGCCGAAGGTGCCGAGGCTGCCGCTGGCCTGGTCCGGATCGTAGAAGGTGTAGACGCTGGATAGTCCGTCGGTCAGGCAGTCGATGACACTGACCATGCGCAGGATACCGTTCTCGCGGAATTCGAGCAGACGGCTGTCCACATGGCTCTGCAGCAGGAAATGGGCGTACTGTTCGCGGTTGTCCTGGTCCATGCCGCCGCCCGCGTGGCGCGTGGCCTGGTAGCGTTGGTAGAGGGCGTAGTGCTCCTCGATGAATTCCAGCGGCATCTCGCGGGGGAGCAGGCTGGCGTGGGCCGCCCAGGCGCGGCGCTGGCTGCGATTGGGCGTAAAACCGGCCACCGGAATGCGCACCGGAACGCACGAGCGGCAGGCGTCGCAGTAAGGGCGATAGGTGAAGATGCCGCTGCGGCGAAAGCCGGTATGCACCAGCTCGCTGTAGAGCGGTGTGTCGATCAGGTGGCTGGGGGTGGCGACCTGGGAACGGGCCTGGCGGTCCGGCAGGTAGGAGCACGCGTAGGGCGCCGTCGCATAAAACTGCAGTAGCGAGTAGGGATAGTCCTTCAGCATGGGGCTACGTCCAGGGGCCTTGGGCTCCGTTCTGCGGCCAGCGCGCGGGGGGCAGGCCTTCCTGTGTGGCCTCGTCGAGCAGCTCGACGAAGGCCGACCGCGGGATCTCCTGTCCGCCCAGGGAGGCCAGGTGGGAGGTGGTCATCTGACAATCTAGCACGCGAAATTCCTGTTGCTCAAGGAAGCGGGCCAGGTGCGCGAAGGCGATCTTCGAGGCGTCGGTACGCCAGCTGAACATGGATTCGCCGTAGAAGGCGTGTCCGAGTGCCATGCCGTACAGTCCGCCCGCGAGTTCTCCATTCATGTAGGTTTCGACCGAGTGGGCGTAGCCGAGTTCGTGCATGCGGATGTAGGCGTCCTGGATTTCAGGTGTGATCCAGGTGCCGCCGCCCGGCTCGCGCGGTGCGGCACAGGCACGGATGACCGCCGGGAAGTCATGGTCGAGACGAACCTCGTAGGCGGCATTGCGCAGTGTTTTACGCAGGGAGCGGGGCAGCCGGACCCGGTTCGGGAAAACCACCATGCGCGGATCGGGGCTCCACCACAGGATCGGCTCGCCGTCGTTGAACCAGGGGAAGATGCCGCGCCGGTAGGCGGCCAGCAGCCATTCCGGGGTGAGCGCTCCGCCCGCTGCCAGCAGGCCGTTGGGGCGGTGCAGGGCGCGGGACGCCGGAGGAAAGACGGGTTTGGTGCCGAGCCAGGGAATCATGTCGGATCAGGTGCGGTACGAACCGGATCCGGACAGGATATCAGGGGTGGGCGGGAATGCGTTCGGTGGAACTATGCACCCGGCCGGATTGCGCGATCAGTTGGATTGCGGCTGGCGCGACTGGCCGTTGGGCAGCACCCGGCGGGCTCCATCGTAGCGGGCTGCCCAGTAGTCGAGGCGCATGTCCTCGACGCGGACCACGCCACCTGTAGAGGGGGCGTGCACGAACTGGTAGTTGCCGAGGTAGATGCCGACGTGGGAGAAGGCGCGGCGCATGGTGTTGAAGAACACCAGGTCGCCCGGCTTCAGCTCCGCAAACTTGACCTGCTCGCCCATCTGGGACATTTCGGCGGCCGTGCGCGGCATGCCGAAACCCAGGGCGTCGGCGAATACCTTGCCGACAAAGCCGCTGCAGTCGAATCCGGTGAGGGGGCTGGTACCGCCGAAACGGTAGGGAACGCCAAGGAAGTTCAGGCTACGGTCGACCAGATTGCGGATCGAGTCAGTGTAGCGTTCGAACATGGAAGCCGGAAGGGCTTCGTCGTTGGCAGAATTGGAGGGCTCCGACGCAAGGACCGCGCCGGAACACGCGATCGCTACAAAAAAGCCGAGTATCGTCTTTTTGATAGGCATCAAATAACTATACCCAATGGTTCAGTCAGTGTAAAGATTTTCGACATACATTAAGTTGTGCCCTGCAGCATGTGCATTGCTGCACGGAGTTAATGACAAACCATCGCTAGTATCGGTTCCGCACTGGTCGCGAGCAGCAACGTTCAGGAGGCCGCGCGAGAGGTTGGTTGCACCGGTCGGCCTGCCTCTGTTGAAGGGCCCTTCGGCTTTCTGCAACGACGCGCTCGTGCCAGTCGCACTAATTCGCCATCAGGCAAACAGGTTCAGGATGCCGTCTAGGCCGCTGTGGTTCAGCGCGTAGGTGGCCTTCGCCCTGACGACCGGTTTTGCGTGATAAGCAATGCCGACGCCCGCTTCCGTGAGCATCGGTAGATCGTTGGCGCCGTCGCCCGCCGCAATGGCGCGGTCGGCGGTGAATCCTCGTTGCTCGCAGATCTGCAGCAGGGTCCGCCGCTTGACATTGCCGTCTACGATCTCACCTTTGACCCGTCCGGTCAGCCGTCCATCGACGACTTCCAGTTCGTTGGCCACCGCATGGTCGAAGCCCAGTTGCTGCTGCAGGCGGTCCGTGAAATAGGTGAAGCCGCCGGATACGAGCACCGTGACGATGCCGGCCTGCTTGAGGCCGGCAATCAGCGTTTCTGCGCCGGGGGTGAGTTTGAGGCGCTCGGTGAACACGCGTTCCAGCGCCGACTCGGGCAGGCCGGCAAGTAGCGCGACGCGACGGGTCAGGGATTCGCAAAAGTCCAGTTCTCCGCGCATGGCGGCTTCGGTGATCTCGGCGACTTCCTGCTTGAGGCCCTGCATATCCGCGATTTCGTCGATGCACTCGATGGTGATCAGCGTCGAGTCCATGTCGGTGACGAACAGGCGGTAATCGGCCAGACGCTGGCTCTCGGGTACGAAGGCGTAATCCAGCGCATGCTGTTCGCAGTAACCGGCCACTTCTTGGTGCGGTGTGGCGCCGATCAGCCTGAATGCGGTATTGCTGATGCGGCCGATGCCTTCGGATGCCGTCAGGGCGGCCAGATCCTTCAGGGCGCGGGTTTCGACCTGCGGTCCCTGTACGACGAGATTCATTGGACGGCGCTCCGTTGGGCCAGGGCGTCCCGAAGGATGTCGCGGGTATTGCGGATCATCTCTTCGGTGGTGCTCCAGTCCACGCAGGCGTCCGTCACCGAGCAGCCGTAGCGCAGCTCACTGAGGTTGGCGGGGATGGACTGGTTGCCGGCCTCGATGTTGCTCTCGATCATCAGACCGACGATGGAGCGGTTGCCTTCGCGGATCTGGTGGGCGACGTCGCGCATCACCAGTGGCTGGTAGTCGGGGTTTTTCCACGAGTTGGCGTGGGAGCAGTCGATGACGATATTGGCCGGCAGCTTGGCCTTGACCAGGGCCTTTTCGGCGAGGGAGACCGATACGGTGTCGTAATTCGGGCGCCCACCGCCGCCACGCAGCACCACGTGGCCGTAGGGGTTGCCGCGGGTACGGATGATCGAGGACTGGCCCTGGCCGTTGATGCCAAGGAAACTGTGCGGATGCGAAGCCGACAGGATGCCGTTGACCGCGGCGTCCAGGGAGCCGTCGGTGCCGTTCTTGAAGCCGACCGGGGTAGACAGGCCGGAGGCCATTTCACGGTGGGTCTGGGACTCGGAGGTGCGGGCGCCGATGGCGGTCCAGGCGATCAGATCGCCGTAGTACTGGGGTGCGATGGGATCCAGCGCTTCGGTGCCGGCGGGCAGCCCGGCTTCATTCACGTCGAGAAGGAAGCGGCGGGCCTTTTCCATGCCTTCGTCGATGCGGAAGGAGTCATCCATGTGGGGGTCGTTGATGTAACCCTTCCAGCCGGTGGAGGTGCGCGGCTTCTCGAAATAGACCCGCATCACCAGCACCAGAGTGTCGGAGACTTCGTCGGCGAGCTTCTTGAGGCGGCGGGCGTAGTCAAGGCCGGCAATCGGATCATGGATGGAGCAGGGGCCGACGACGACGAAAACCCGCGGATCCTTGCGGTCGAGAATGGCCTGCAGGGTCTGGCGGCCCTCAAGGACCACCTTCGCGGCCTTGTCGGTGAGCGGCACGCGGGCGGTGATTTCCTCGGGGGAAGGCATGCGGTCGAAGGCCGCGATGTTCAGGTTTTCGGTCTGGGAGAAGGACATGACGGACTCGCTGTGTGAGTAGCGGAATCTGGCATTTTACCCCGAAGCGCCGGATCTCATCGTATGGCGCATCAGTCCGAGCACGCTGGTCAGCTGGATATCCACGTAATCAGGCTGGCGCAGGCTGCGGCTGATCCATACCGTGCGCATGCCGAGGCGCTTGGCGGTGCGCAGGTTTTCGGCGCTGTCCTCGACGAGGATGCAGCGGGCCGGGTTGAGGCGGTGATCCTTGAGCAGATGCAGGAAGCCGCGTCGCTTGGGCTTGGGGTGATAGCGCATCTGCTCGACCGCATACACGTCGGCCAGCAGGTGGCGGATGCCCATGATGTTGAGCACGGCCTCGGCGTAGTGTCGTGGGCCGTTGGAAAAGACGATCTTCTTGCCCGGCAGGCGGCGCAGCAGGTGGCGCAGTGCGTTGTCGAAGACGACCATCCGCGGCAGGTCGGGAAACTGGTGGGTGTCGTGCAGGAAATGCCGTGGGTCGGTGGCGTGGTGGCGCATCAGGCCGGTGAGGGTGGCGCCGTAGCGGCGCCAGTAATCCACGCGCAGCCGGTTGGCTGCCGCCTCGTCCAGATCAAGCTGGCGCATGAGGTAGGCCGTCATGCTCCGGTTGATGTGCGGGAAGATGTGCGGACTGGCGTTGTGCAGCGTGTTGTCGAGGTCGAACAACCAGACTGGGTGCATGCTCAAGCTGACTTGCGCTCGAAACGGATGATCGCGCGGCCGTCGTCGGCGACCTTTGGGGCGGCCTTCCATGCGTGGCCGTAGACGACTTCGACGGTGGCCGGCAGGCGGCCGTCCCGGCGCAGCTTTTCGTAGTTGGCGCGCAGGCTTGCCCAGTGGCGCTTGCCGACCAAACCGTGCGGACGGGTGACCGCGGCGTTGTTCGAACCGCTGACGCGCAGGTCGCGGAACAGGTCGTCCAGATTGGTGTAGGTGACGGTGAGCATCTCCATGTCCATTACCGGATCGGAGAAGCCGGCGCCAACGAGGGCGTCGCCCAGGTCGTGCATGTCGATGAAGCGGTGCAGGTGCTCGGCGTCCGACGGCGGCAGGGCGGCGCGCAGTTCCTTGAGGGTGTCCGGGCCGAGGGTGGCGAACATCAGCATGCCGCCGACCTCCAGCACCCGGTGGATCTCCTTGAGTGCCGGCAGCGGGTCGTGCAGCCATTGCAACATCAGGTTGGACCAGGCCAGCGACACGCAGCCGCGGGTCAGCGGCAGTGCTGTGGCATCGGCGCAGACGAAGTCGGGATCAGCGGGCTTGCCGAGACGCATGATGCGCTTGAGCAGGCCACGTTCGCCGCGGGCCTGGGCGAGCATCGCCGGGGCGACATCCACTGCCACGCGCGGAACATCGGGATAGCGCGTGACGAAGCCCGGCAGGTCGGCACCCGGGCCGCAGCCCAGGTCGAGGATGCGCTTCGGTTCGATGCGGATGTAGTCGAGGCGCTCGGCCATGCGCCGGGAGATCTCCCGGGCCAGCGCGTCGACGCTGGCGTAGCCGGTTGCCGCCCGCTCGGCCCGGCGCCGCACGAGGCGCGGGTCGAGCTGGAAGTCCGGCATGGTCATGGATGGGCGGTCGCTTAGAAGGACTTCAGGCCGAGACGGGCGAACAGTTTGTCGTCGGCATCGGCGTCCGGATTCTCCGTGGTCAGCAGACGCTCGCCGTAGAAGATCGAGTTGGCGCCGGCCATGAAGCACAGGGCCTGCACCGCGTCGCCGAGTTCCTGGCGGCCGGCTGACAGGCGCACGTAGCTCTTGGGCATGGTGATGCGCGCGGCGGCGATCATGCGTACGAAATCGAAGGGGTCGATGGCTTCGTTGTTGCCGAGTGGCGTGCCTTCCACCTGTACCAGGTTGTTGATGGGCACGGAGTCCGGCGGCGGGTTCATGTTGGCCAGCTCGGCGATCAGCGCAGCGCGGCTCTTCTTGGTTTCGCCAAGGCCGACGATACCGCCGCAGCACACGTTGATACCGGCGTCGCGCACCTTGTCGAGGGTGTCGAGGCGATCCTGCAGCGTGTGCGTGGTGATGATCTGGCCGTAGAACTCCGGCGAAGTGTCGATGTTGTGGTTGTAGTAGTCGAGGCCGGCGTCCTTCAGCTGTTCGGCCTGACCGTCCTTCAGCATGCCGAGGGTGACGCAGGTTTCGAGGCCCAGCTTCTTGACCTCGCGGACCATGTCCAGCACCGGAGCAAGGTCCTTTTCCTTCGGGCCGCGCCAGGCGGCACCCATGCAGAAGCGGGATGCACCCTTGGCCTTGGCTGCGCGAGCGTTCTCGAGCACTTCGCCCAGCGGCAGCAGGGACTCCTTCTCGAGGCCGGTGTCGTAGCGGGACGACTGGGAGCAGTAGCCGCAGTCCTCGGAGCAGCCGCCGGTCTTGATCGACAGCAGCGTGGAGCGCTGGACGGCGTTGGGCTCGAAGTTCTCCCGGTGCACCTGTTGGGCGCGGAAGACCAGATCATTGAAAGGCAGGGCGAACAGGGCCTCGACCTCGGCGACGCTCCAGCGCTTGCGCGCGGGCGTGGTGGTGGCGTTGGAAGGAGCGCTCTCTGCGTGGGCGACGGTGGCGGTCATTGTCATGCACCCTTTTTTTGGCTGTAATTCAAAATTACGAAGCCTTTTAGTTTCCCTGAAGGGGTCTGGACTTGTCAAATCAAGTGCTTGGATGGCGGGCCTGGCTGGAGGTCGGGGCGAACATCCTTTTCCCGCAGCAATGCTTCGCCTGTGGCGCGCCGAGCGGAAGCGAGGTGCTGTGCCCGGTTTGCGCAGCCGGGTTGCCCGGCGCAGACCTGCTCCGCTGCCCGTGTTGCGCCTTGCCGGTTCCGGACGGGCTGACCTGTGGCAGTTGCCTGCGCGAGCCGCCTCCCTTCGAACGGACCGTGGCGGCTCTCGATTACGGTTTCCCCGTGGACCGTCTGGTGCACGCGCTGAAGTATGGCCACCGGCTGGCGATCACGCGACTGTTCGTGGACCGGATGGCTGCTGCCGCGGTTCCGGAGGCGGATCTTGTCGTGCCGCTGCCACTGCATGCGTCCCGC
Source organism: Zoogloea sp. LCSB751 (assembly GCF_002028455.1). Lineage (GTDB taxonomy): Bacteria > Pseudomonadota > Gammaproteobacteria > Burkholderiales > Rhodocyclaceae > Zoogloea. The sequence goes on from NZ_MWUM01000016.1 coordinate 67,192, forward strand.
CTGCGTAGCCGGGGTTTCAATCAGGCGGCTGAACTCGGGCGTGTGCTGGCGCGGCGATGGGGTATTCCCTTCGTCTGCGATGGCATCGAGCGCGACGTGAACACCGCGCCCCAGGCCGGTTTGCCGTGGAAGGACAGGGTTACCAATGTGCGCGGTGCGTTTCGCGTGACGACCCGGGTCGAAGGGCTGCGCGCGGTGGTGGTGGATGATGTGATGACCACGGGTGCGACGCTGGCCGAACTGGCACGAACGCTGAAAGGCGTCGGCGCCCTCAGCGTGGAGAACCGGGTGTTGGCACGCACCCCGCCGCCGGGTTGATCGGTCCGCGTCGGGCGTGCACAATCCGCGCCCATGTTCCATGTCGTCCTTCATCAGCCGGAGATTCCCCCGAATACCGGCAACATCATGCGCATGTGTGCCAACTCCGGCGCCCGTCTGCACCTCGTCAAACCCCTCGGCTTCACGCTCGAAGAAAAGCAGCTGATCCGCGCCGGCCTCGATTATCGGGACATGGCCGTGGTGACGGTGCATGAGGACTGGCTGGCCTGCAAGGCTGCGCTGGCGGGGCGGCGCTTTTTCGCGCTGACTTCCCACGGCGGCCGCAACTACGCGAACGTACCCTTCGAGGAGGAAGATGTGTTCGTCTTCGGCTCGGAGTCTCGCGGGTTGCCGCCGGAGTTGCATGCGGAATTCACCGACGATCGTCGTCTGCGGATTCCGATGCGCCCCGGCAACCGTAGCCTGAATCTTTCCAATGCGGCAGCCGTGGTGGTCTATGAGGCCTGGCGCCAGACGGGGTTTGCCGGCGGCGCCTGAGCACGCCGGCAGTTTTGCGATCTACTCTTGCTTGGGATCGCGGGCGAGCAGTTGCTCGACCGCGTCACGTGCCGACAGCGTACCGCGCAGAACTTGATCGACCGCGTGGGTGATTGGCATGTCCACGCCGAGGCGGTCGGACAGCGCAGCAACCTCGCGGGTCGTGCTCACCCCTTCGGCCACATGCCCGAGTGCCGCCAGGATGTCAGGCAGGCTCTTGCCTTCGGCCAGTAGCAGGCCGACGCGGCGGTTGCGCGACAGATCGCCGGTACAGGTCAGTACGAGATCGCCAAGCCCGGCGAGGCCCATGAAGGTGTCGCGACGGCCGCCGAGGGCGATGCCCAGGCGGGTGATCTCAGCCAGACCGCGGGTGATCAAAGCGGCCCGTGCGTTGAGGCCGAAGCCCATGCCGTCGGCCACCCCGGCGGCGATGGCCATTACGTTCTTGACTGCGCCACCCACTTCGGCACCAACGACGTCGTCGTTGGCGTACAGGCGTAGACGGTTGTTGTGCAGCGCTTGGACCCAGTAACGGGCGAATTCGATGTCGCTGGCCGCGATGGTGACGGCGGCGGGCAGGCCTTGGGCTACTTCGGCGGCGAAGCTCGGGCCGGTAAGAACGCCGCAGGCGGCATTTGCGCCCAACTCCTCTGCGACGATCTGGTGCGGCAGCTTGGCGGTGCCTGCTTCGAGGCCCTTGCAGGCCCACAGTAAGGGCGTGTTGGGCGCGGCCACCTGCAGTGCACGGGCGGTCGGACGGAGGCCGGCGAGTGGTGTGACCACCAGATGCAGGTCGGCTTGCGCGGCCCCTTGTAGATCGTCCGACAACTGAAGGCTGGTGGGGAGTGGAATGCCCGGAAGGTAGCGGCGGTTCTCGCCGTCGCTGCGCATGGCGGCGATCTCGGCGGGCTCGCGGCTCCACAGGACGACATCGTGGTTGCGGGCGAAGGCGAGGGCGAGGGCAGTGCCCCAGGCACCGGCTCCGAATACGGCTATGCGCATGGCGCTCAGAGTCCCCAGACTTGATTGGCGCGGATGAAACCGACGGTGCCGTCCCGATGCTTGACCTTGACCCAGCCGTCGGCCGGTTTGTCGGCAAGTTCGAGGACCACGTCCTTGACGGCTTCGAAGGCGAGCGTGGCTGCGCCATCAGGCTTCTGCCGGATGTCTGCGCGGGCTGCGGTGACAATGACTGTACGCTTGTCGGACAGCTGGCGACGCTCCAGCCACAGCATGCTGCCGGCCGGTTCGCGCACCTTGACCCAGCGATCGATATTGACGACAGCTTCGACCGGGGTGTAGCGCTGGATGACGAACAAGGGTTTGCCCTGCTTCGACGGTGCATCGTAGAGGATGGCCGGCTCGGCGAGGGAGCGGAAGTCCGAGGCGCCGGCCTGCGCCGCCGCGAGGGCGAGGGGCAGGCCGAGCAGCGCCGCGGTGATGAGGCGCCGCAGCATCATTACTGGATGGGAACGTCGGTGCCGGATTGCTGGGCAGCCTGCTCGCGGTTCTGCTGGAACAGGGCTTCGAAGTTCACCGGGGCCAGGATCACGGGCTGGAAGCCAGCGCGGGAAACGGCGTCGGACACCGCTTCGCGGGCGTACGGGAAGAGGATGTTGGCGCAGCCGATCATGGTGATCGGCTCCAGGTCTTCCACCGGCACGTTGCGGATCTGGAAGATGCCGGCCTGGGCCACTTCAACCAGAAACACGGTCTTGTCCTCGGGCAGCTGGGCGGTCACGGTGACGGTCAGGGCGACCTCGAAAATGCCCTCATCCACGGCGTTGCTTTCGGTGCGCAGCTGGACGTTGATCTGGGGGTTCTCGCGCTCGAGGAAGATCTGCGGTGCGTTCGGCACTTCCAGCGACAGATCCTTGACGTAGAGCTTTTCGATGGAGAAGACGGGTTGTTGCGAGGTGTCGGACATGTTGATTTTTTCCGGTTGTGAAATGGGTTGTACGGATGGCTGCTGCAAAGTTCAGCCGGGCTCGCCTTGCAGCAGGGGATCGAGCCTGCCCTCGTGATCAAGGGCGAACAGCTCGTCACAGCCGCCCACGTGATAGTCGCCGATGTAGATTTGAGGCACGGTCCGCCGGCCGGTGCGCTCCATCATCTCGTCGCGGCGGACGGGGTCGAGGTCGATGCGGACCTTTTCGATTTCGGTCACACCCTTGCGGCGCAGCAGGCCTTCGGCGCGGACGCAGTAGGGGCACACGGCGGTGGCATACATCAGGATCTTCGGTTGCATGGCGTTATTTCTTCTTCTTGCTGACCGGCATGCCGGCTTCGGACCACGCGGCAAGGCCGCCTTCAAGGTTGTGCACCCGGCTGAAGCCGGCCTTGCGCAGAACGTCACAAGCCGACGACGAGCGGCCGCCGGTCTGGCAATTGAGGATAACAGGCTTGTCCTTGAATTTCTCGAGGTCAGCCAGGCGGTTGGGCAGATCGGCGAGGGGAATGTGGCGGGCATTGAGCAGGTGGCCGCCGGCGTACTCGGCCGCTTCGCGGACATCGATCACGATCGCGTCTTCGCGGTTGATCAGGTGGGTGGCCTGGGCCGGCGAAATGCCGCCGCGGCCACCCCGCAGGGATGTGGCGAGAAGGAGGCTGCCGCTGACGAGAGCGAGCGCAGCCCAGTACCAGTTGTGCTGGAGGAATTCCACTGAAAGGCTCCGGTTGGGATGGATTGAACGGTTTTATTCTGCGTCGTCGCCGCAGAAGACTTCGCGCATCATCGCGATCAGCTGCAGGGTGCGCGGATCCCCGACCCGGTAGTAAACGCGATTGGCGTCCTTGCGGGTCAGCAGTACGTCCTTGTCCCGGAGGATGGCGAGATGCTGGGAAATGTTGCTCTGGGAGGTGCCGACGGCTTCCACGATGTCCTGTACGCAAACCTCTTCGCCGCCGATCACGCAAAGAATCTTGAGGCGCAAGGGATGGGAGATCGCCTTGAGGGCCCGGGCGGCCGTTTCGATGTGCTCCTGTTTGGCGATGAGGTCGATGGCGTTGGTTTTCACGAAGTCGAAGGTTTTACACACCTAATATTATAAAATAGCACTTTTTCGCATCACAGTGCGGGCGGTCGGGAATCGAGACCCTGCAGGGCGGCTTGCGCTGCCCGGGAACCTTTCCGGTTTATACTCATCTCGATACGTAGAACAGCCTGTTCGCGGGAATGGATGGCGTTTGAACGGGGATTCCCCGCGCCTGACGGAGACTTTATGCGCAGCAAACTGCAGCAAGCCGGCCTGGTATTCACGGGGTTGTGTGCCGGGATTCTCATCAGCCTCAATTTCTCGGCGAATGCGGACAAGGCCGCTCTCGCGCCGCTGCCGGTCGAGGAGTTGCGCAATCTGGCGGATGTCTTCAACGCCATCAAGCAGGGCTACGTGGAACCGGTGGAGGACAAGAAGCTGATCACCTATGCGATCAGCGGCATGCTGTCCAATCTCGATCCGCATTCGTCCTACCTGGACGCGGAAGCCTTCAAGGATCTGCAGGTCGGGACCCAGGGCGAGTTCGGTGGCCTCGGCATCGAGGTGGGGTCCGAGGATGGTTTCGTCAAGGTGATCTCGCCGATCGAGGACACGCCCGCCTTTCGTGCCGGGATCAAGGCCGGCGACCTGATCATCAAGCTCGACGATACGTCGGTGAAGGGCATGTCGCTCAACGACGCGGTCAAGCGCATGCGTGGCAAGCCCAAGACCAATATCGTCCTCACCATTGCGCGCAAGGGCGAGGCCAAGCCCATCGTGGTGACGCTGACGCGTGAGGTCATCAAGGTCCAGAGCGTCAAGTCCAAGCTGGTAGAGCCGGGTTACGGCTACGTGCGTGTCGTGCAGTTCCAGGAGCAGACCGCGGCATCCCTGGCACAGCATCTCGACAGGCTGGTGAAGCAGGGCAATCTGAAGGGCCTGGTGCTCGATCTGCGCAACGATCCGGGCGGGCTCCTCAACAGTGCCATCGGTGTGTCCGCTGCTTTCCTGCCGCCGCAGGCTCTGGTGGTGTCCACCGACGGCCGCGCCGACGATGCCAAGCGAAAGTATCTGGCCGTGCCGGAAGATTATCTGCGTGGTTCCCGCGAGGATTACATCAAGAGCGTGCCGGCTTTGATCAAGAGCGTGCCGATGGTGGTGCTGGTCAATGGCGGCTCCGCGTCGGCGTCCGAGATCGTGGCGGGTGCGTTGCAGGACCACAAGCGTGCGGTGGTGATGGGCACCCAGAGCTTTGGCAAGGGTTCGGTGCAGACCATTCTCCCACTCAACAGCAATGCGGCGATCAAGCTGACCACTGCGCGTTACTTCACGCCCAGCGGTCGTTCTATCCAGGCCAAGGGCATCGTGCCGGACATCGTCGTGGAGGAAACGCCGGGTGGTTCGTCCCGTGAGCACCTGCGGGAGGCCGATCTTGAGCGCCACCTCTCCAATGGCAAGGAGCCGGAGGTTGTCAAGACGGAGGTTCCGGCTGCGCCGAAGAAGGATGCGCCAGCCAAGGGGCGTGACAAGGACAAGCAGAAGGATGACGACGATCTGAAGCCGCCGTTCGAGCTCGCCGGCAAGGACGACTATCAACTGGCCCAGGCGGTGAATTTGCTCAAGGGGCTGCAGATCCTCCAGAATAACGGCAAGTAACCATCGTGCCGGAGGTTCTATCGTGCGACGCGAGACTGCGTACAAGCTGGCCGGACGGAAGCATGGTAGTCCGGCGCATCACGCGGGGGCGGGGATCGCCAAGAGCCGGGAGATTCGTTTCAAGGCTCTTCCGCCCGGTCAGGTCGAACAGGCGCGCCGTTCGCTTGCCGACCTGGAGGGGGTGAAGGTTGCGGCCGGGCGAGACGCCCTGTCGCTGACCGTGCAATACAACGTGCTCGATTACACGCTCGAGCGCCTTGAAAATGCACTGTCCGACGCGGGCTTTCATCTCGACCGCCCCTTGCTGGTCCGCCTGCATAGGGCATTGGTCTATTACGTGGAAGAGACTCAGGTACATAACCTGCGCTCTCCGGAACGGCTCATCAAGCAGTCCCACGAGGTTTACATCCACGCCTATGCGGCCCATCCGCACGGCGATCACGACGATACGCCGCCCGAGCTGCGCGATTTCAAATAGTCTCCGAGACTCCGGGCTTGCTGCCTGGAGTGTCCGTTTTATCTTTCGATTCCACCATGAACGACGAACAGCTCCTGCGCTATTCGCGCCACATCCTGCTCCCCCAGATCGGTATCGAAGGGCAGGATGCCATTGTTGCCGCCCGTGTGCTGATCGTTGGCGCCGGCGGGCTGGGTTCGCCGGCTGCCATGTACCTGGCCGCGGCAGGGGTCGGGACGCTGGTGCTGGCGGATGGCGACACGGTCGATCTGACCAACCTGCAGCGGCAGATCCTGCACAGCCAGGAAGGGGTCGGGCGGCTCAAGGTGGAGTCTGGCCGCGACACGCTGGCGCGCTTGAACCCGGAAGCCCGCGTCCTGCCCATTGGCCGGCGGCTGGAGGATGGCGAGCTCGAGGCGGAGATCGCTGCGGCCGATGTGGTGCTCGACTGCTCCGACAACTTCGCCACCCGGCACGCCATCAACCGGGCCTGCGTGGCGCATCGCAAACCGCTGGTGTCAGGCGCGGCGGTGCGTTTCGATGGCCAGGTGTCGGTGTTCGACCTGCGCGCGGACGACAGTCCCTGTTACCACTGCCTGTTTCCGGAAGGTGAGGACGTGGAGGAGGTGCGCTGTGCGGTGATGGGCGTGTTCGCGCCGATTACCGGCATCGTCGGTGCGGTGCAGGCGGCGGAGGCGCTCAAGCTACTCGTCGGCTGTGGTGAAACCCTGACCGGCCGTTTGTTGCTGCTCGATGCGCTGGCGATGGACTGGCGGACGATCCGCCTGGGGCGGGATCCGGCCTGCGCGGTGTGCGCTTCACGTTGAACGCGAGGCGTCGTTCCGCCTGAACAAGGCTTTGGCAAATTGCTGCAGGCCGAATTTCTGCTGTGCCCAGAATGCGTTGCGGGCGGCGAATTCCGCCGGAGTCTTTTCGTGGATGCCGGTCGGCGGGATATCGTCCCGCAGGTACAGGGTGCCGAACAGGATGTCCCACACCGGCAGCAGGATCGCGAAGTTGCAGCCGTAGCGGAAACGCGGATTGGCAGGCAGGTCCAGTGCATGATGCCAGCGGTGGTAGCGTGGGCCGACGATCAGTCTTTCTCCGATACGGCCGAAGGTGAGGCGGGTGTTGGTGTGGGAAAGGTTCTCCACCAGCCGCAGGGCAACCAGCAGGCCCAGGAAGTGGCCGGGTGGAACGCCGATCAGCAGGGACAGGCAGGCGAACCAGAAACCGGCGATGAGATCGTCAAGCAGGTGATTGCGCGAGTCGGTCCAGAAGGACATCTGCCGCTGGGAGTGATGGATGCCGTGCAGGGCCCACCACCAGCGCCAGGTGTGCGACAGGCGGTGGCGCCAGTATTCGGCGAAATCGAGAATCACCAGGTAGATCAGGAAGCTGGCCAGCGGATGATGGTCGAGGGCCGGCAGCCAGTCCTCCAGCTGATGCGGAATGACGTCATGGAAGCGCAGCCAGCCTTCCAACTCGCTGAAGCCCGGGGCAAGCAACAAGAAGACTGCCAGCGGTATGACGCCCAGGCGATTGAGGAGCGCGTAGAGCACGTCCACCCGGACGGCATGTCGTTCGGCCCACTTCTCCGCCGGCCACATGGCTTCCAATGGACGCAGCAGCACGAAGGCCGCGCCGAGTTCGACGACGCCGAGCAGGACGAACTCGATGCCGTCGAAGCCCATTTCCGCATAGCTCGCCAGGCCGATTGCGAACAGCAGCGGTTGTACCAGGGTATCGAAGAGCCAGCCCTGGGTACTGATGAAGAGCTCGCCGAGCCAGTCCATCATGGCGTACCAGCCACCGTTGCGAAGCAGAAGCCCCGCACCTTGAGTCCGGCGATCAATGGATCCAGCATTGGCGCGAAGGGATCCTGGCGTGACCAGATGCCGAGGTGGGCGAGCAGCACATCCCCGTCCCTGATGTTGGCGAGTGCCCGTTTGAGTAGCGTCTCATTGGGATAGGTGCGCGACGGTAGTTCATCGCCGAGGAAGCCCGCCGGTGACCAGCCCACGTGGCGATAGCCGCATTGCCTGGCGGCCTTCAGCGCGAGGGGCGTCGTGTGACCGCCGGGCGCGCGCCAGATCGGATCGAGGTGGCGGCCGGTGAGTTCGGCGAAGCGCAGGTCGGACTGTTTCACTTCCGCGCAGATCTGCGCGGAGTCCAGTCTCTCGCGGGTTCCGTCCATCAACTGGTAGCTCACCCGACCGTCGTCCAGGTCCTGCCGGAAGGCGCCATGACGCCAGGTATGGCTGCCGAAGGCGTGCCCTTCCGCTACGCGGGCCTTCCAGTATGCGGCCCAGGACGCGTCGAGGGCCATGTCGCCGCGGCTGGTCTTTTCCTGGGCGACGAAGAAGGTCGCCTTCACGTGGTGCTTGTGCAGGATTTCGGCAATGGCCTCGGCGTGGCGCATGTTGCCGGTGTCCAACGTGAGGTACACCGTTCCCTTGCAGGCCGGCTCTCCGGCGGTGGCGTAGCTTGCCAGCGGTGCCGTGCACAGCGCGAGGGGCAGCAGCAGGGAGCGTGGTGCACGCATCACTGTCTCGCAGCGTGCTTCAGGAAGAACACGCCATGGGGCGAGCGCCCGACGGGAATGGAGCGCGATACCGTCTTCTGCTGCAGATCCAGTACCTGCACTTTGCGGGCGAAGCGCGCGGTGGCCCACAACTCCTTGCCGTCGGCGCGGAGCTCCATGTCGTCGGGGCCGCCGGGCACGTCGTATTGTTCGATCTCGCTGAGGGTTTGCGTGTCCACCAGGGAGATGCTGCCCTTCATGCTGCGGTTCGACACGAAGACGTGGCGCCCGTCGCCGCGGGCCAGGAAGTTGTGCGCCGCCTTGTCGGTGGTGATCTTCTTGACGGACTTGCGCGCCTGCCAGTCGATGACCTCCACGTAGTCGGCGCCCATGATCGCGACCAGCAGGTACTTGTCGTCGGGCGTCATGTAAATGCCGGCCGGAGTCGGGCCGACACTGATCTTCCAGGCCGGTTGCTGGGTCCTGAGATCGATGGCGAGGATCTCGTCGGATTCCTGCAGCGTGATGAAGACGTAATGGCTGGCCTTGTCGAAGGCCATGTGTGATGGGGTCTTGGCTGCCGGAACCCGCGCGACCAGGGAGAAGTCAGCGGCCTTGTAGAGATCGACCCGGTCCAGGCGCAGGGAGTTGGCGACGAACCACTTCTTGTCCGGCGAGAAGCCGAGCTGGTAGGGGTCGGAGATGTTCTTGACGCGCTTCTGCTCCTGCCCCGTGCGGGGGTCGAAGAAGACCAGTTCGTTGGAGATCGCACAGGCGACGATCACCGCGCTGTCGTCCGGTGTCGCCATCAGGTGATGGGGTTCCTTGCAGGCCGGCGTGCGGCCGGTTTCCTTGTAGTTGCGGGTATCGATCAGACTGACGTTCTCATCCCCGGAGTTGAGGACGAGGGCGGTTTCTGCGCCGGCGGACGCCGCGAAGCAGACAAGGGCGACGGAGCCGATCAGGTGCGCAGACTTCATGGTGGCGGTGGTGTGGCGGATATAGGAACTTAACGCCCGGCGCAGGCGCGCGTTGACCGTTCCCGATCAGGGGCGGCTCCCGGGATCCCGGGTATGTCTGAGGGCCGTTTCAGCAGGGGCGAGCGATGATCCGCAGATCTTGGCCGACCTGACGGACGTCGCGGAAGGCCAGTTGTCGCTTGTCCGCCAGATTGTCCAGCGTGGGCAGATTGAAGAGGCCGCGGGCCTCGTCGCCGACGAGGGCCGGCGCGAGGTAGAGAATCAGCTCGTCCACACAGCCTTCGCGCAATAACGAGCCGTTGAGCTTGAAGCCGCTTTCGGCCAGGACTTCGTTGATGCCGCGTCGGCCGAGTTCGGTCATCAGGGCAGGCAGATCCACCTTGCCGCCGTTGTTGGGCAGGATCAGCACATCCGCGCCGCGGCGCTGCAGCGCGGCGATACGTTCGGAATCCTGGACGGCGCCGGCCACCAGCACGCGGCCGCCGTCGAGGATCCTGGCGTTGAGCGGTGTTTCCAGGCGTGCGTCTACGACGATGCGCAGGGGCTGGCGCTCGGTGGGAATGGCACGGACGTTGAGTTGCGGATCGTCGTCGCGGACGGTGCCGATGCCGGTGAGCACCGCGCAGGAGCGGGCGCGCCAGCGATGCGCGTCGCGGCGCGCGTCGTCGCCGGTAATCCACTGGGAGACGCCGTTGTTCAGGGCGGTCTTGCCGTCCAGCGTGGCAGCGGCTTTCAGGCGCAGCCACGGGCGGCCGCGGGTCATGCGGGAGATGAAACCGATGTTAAGTTCGCGGGCTTCGTTTTCCTGCACGCCGGTGGTGGTTGCGACGCCGGCGTCGTGCAGGCGTGCCATTCCACGCCCGCCAACAAGGGGATTCGGATCTTCCATCGCCACCGCGACGCGGGCTACGCCGGCCTTGACCAGCGCGTCGGCGCATGGGGGGGTGCGACCGTGGTGGGAGCAGGGTTCCAGCGTTACGTAGGCGGTGGCGCCACGGGCTTTTTCGCCGGCCATCGCGAGGGCGTGCACTTCCGCGTGGGGCTCGCCGGCGCGAAGGTGCCAGCCTTCGCCAACGATCGCGCCATCACGCACGATGACGCAGCCGACGCGGGGATTCGGGGTGGTCGTGAACAGTCCGCGCTCGGCCAGCTTGAGGGCGCGGGCCATCCACCGGTAGTCGTCGGCGGTGGCGCTCATGGCGGTGGAACCTTCAGGAAACCTTGGGGGGGCGGCCACGGGGCCGGGAGGTGACTTCGCGGATGACTTCCGAGAATTCGTCCACGTCGGCAAAGGCGCGGTAGACCGATGCAAAGCGGATGTAGGCGACCTTGTCGAGCTTCTTGAGTTCGCGCATTACCAGTTCGCCAATGCGCTCGGAGGCGATCTCGCGTTCGCCGGAGGACAGGAGCTTGGCCTCGATGCGGTCGACAGCAGCTTCGACGTTCTCGGCGGTGACGGGCCGCTTGCGCAGCGCCAGCTTCAGGCTGCCGAGAAGCTTGTCGCGGTTGAAGTCGGCACGGCTGCCGTTCTTCTTGACCACCTGCGGCATCTTGAGGTCGATGCGTTCGTAGGTGGTGAAGCGTTTATCACAGGACAGGCAGCGACGGCGGCGCCGTACGGTGTCACCGTCCTCGTTCTCACGGGTGTCGGTGACCTGCGTATTGTCGGCGCCGCAGAAGGGGCAATGCATGGGCTAATGCGCGTCCCTGTCGCTGGTGCAGCTTAGGCGCCGTACACCGGGAACTTGCGGCACAGCTCGGAAACCTTGGCGCGCACGTTCTCGATGGTGGCTTCGTCCTTCGGATTGTCGAGCACGTCGGCAATCAGGTGGGCGATGCGCTCGGCTTCGATCTCGGTGAAGCCGCGGGTGGTCATCGCCGGCGAGCCGATGCGGATGCCGGAGGTGACGAAGGGCTTCTGCGGATCGTTGGGGATCGAGTTCTTGTTGACGGTGATGTGGGCGCTGCCGAGGACGGCTTCGGCTTCCTTGCCGGTGATGTTCTTGGACTGGAGGTCCACCAGGAACACGTGGCTTTCGGTACGGCCGGAGATGATGCGCAGGCCGCGTTCTTCACCGAGGACGCGGGCCATCACGCGGGCGTTGGCGATGACCTGTTCCTGGTACTGCTTGAACTCGGGGCTGGCGGCTTCCTTGAAGGCAACGGCCTTGGCGGCGATGACGTGCATCAGCGGGCCGCCCTGCAGGCCCGGGAAGATGGCGGAGTTGATCGCCTTCTCGTGCTCGGCCTTCATCAGGATGATGCCGCCGCGGGGGCCGCGGAGGGTCTTGTGGGTGGTGGAGGTCACCACGTCGGCATGGGGAACCGGGTTCGGGTAGTAGCCGGCGGCGATCAGGCCGGCGTAGTGGGCCATGTCCACCCAGAAGATGGCGCCGATTTCCTTGGCGATCTTGGCGAAGCGCTCGAAGTCGATGCGCAGCGCGTAGGCGGAGGCGCCGGCGATGATGATGCGCGGCTTGTGCTCGCGGGCCAGCGCTTCCATCTTGTCGTAATCGATCTCTTCCTTGGCGTCGAGGCCATAGGCCACCACGTTGAACCACTTGCCGGACATGTTCAGCGGCATGCCGTGGGTCAGGTGGCCGCCTTCGGCGAGGCTCATGCCCATGATGGTGTCGCCGGGCTTGGCGAAGGCCATCAGGACGGCCTGGTTGGCCTGGGAGCCGGAGTTCGGCTGGACGTTGGCGGCTTCGGCGCCGAACAGGGCCTTCAGGCGGTCGATGGCCAGCTGCTCGGCCACGTCCACGTGCTCACAGCCACCGTAGTAACGCTTGCCTGGATAACCTTCCGCGTACTTGTTGGTGAGCTGGGAGCCCTGGGCTTCCATGACAGCTGCACTGACGTAGTTCTCGGAGGCGATCAGTTCGATGTGATCTTCCTGACGGCGGTTTTCGGCCTCAATGGCCTGCCAGAGTTCGGGGTCGACCTTGGCGAGGGTATTTTGCTTGGAAAACATGGCGATCCAGGTGGACTTGAGTCAAAAACGGAGTTTAACACGGCACCTCGGGCTTGCCGAAAGCTGCCGTGCTCGTAAAAGCGATGCAGGGCCTCAGACGCGGAAGTGGCCGACCTTGGTTTCGAGGTCGGCGACCAGCTGTTCAAGGGTCGTCGTCTGCTCGTGGGTGCGGCGGGTGATCTGGTTGTTCTGTGCGGCCATCTGTGCGATGCGTTCGACGCCGTGGGCCACGTCCTGGCTGGAGGTGCTCTGGGCGCGTGTGGTATCGGCGATGTCGTTGACAGCGGCGGTGGTGCGCACGCTCTCGCTGCGGATGGTCTCGAGCATGGCGCCGGATTCGGTGGCGAGGCCGACGCCGTCGCGCACGCCGTTGGTGACGCCCTGGATCATCGTGACGACCCGCTGGGCTTCGCTCTGCACTTCGGTCACGGTGGCCGAGATCTCACGGGTCGAGTTGGCGGTGCGTTCGGCCAGCTTGCGCACTTCGTCGGCTACTACCGCGAAACCGCGACCGCTCTCGCCGGCACGGGCTGCCTCGATGGCGGCGTTGAGGGCGAGCAGGTTGGTCTGTTCGGCGATTTCGTTGATCAGTTTGCCGATGTTGGAAATCTGTGCCGAGCGTTCGGACAACTGGCGGACCGCTACCGCGGCCTCGTCGATCTCGCCGGCGATCCGCCCCATGCCGTCGATGACGCTGCGCACCCGGCTGCTCCCTTCGTCCGCATGGACCTGGGCCTGCTGGGTCATGTCGCGGGCGACGGCGGCGCTGTCGGAGACGTGGGTGACGCTGACCGCCAGTTCCTCGATGGCCGTGGCGAGGCCTGCCGCGGCCTCGCTCTGGGCTGCGGTGCTGCTCACCACCTCGTTGGAGCCCTGACGTACGGCGCGGGCGGCATCGCGGACGGCATTGCCGGTGCGCATCACGTCACCGATCAGGGTGCCGATCTGACGTGTCGTGGTATCGAGGGAGCGGGCGATCAGGTCCAGTTCGTTGCGGCTGTCGGCCGGCGCCTCGGGAAAGCGCACGGTCAGGTCGCCGTGGCCGATGCGCCGGGTTGCTTCGAGTACTTGGTGGATCGGCGCCAGGCGGTTGCGGGTGATGAAGTACAACACCACCGCCAGCAGGATGGCACCGCCGATGCACAGCGCGATCAGGGTGTTGCGCAGCCGGCGGGCTTCGACGGTGAACTCGTCGATGAAGCTGCCGGTGGCGACGATCCACCCCCAGGACGGCGCCGTCTCGAAGACGACCATCTTGGGGTCGGTCTCCGGGCCCCCTGGAGTGCGCGACCATTTGTAGGTCATCGCGCCTTGCTTGCGCCGGATCTGCTCGTCGATGATGCGGGTCAGGGCCGGGTTGTTGATCTCGCCGATCTGCCGGCCGCCGAGGATGGGGTGATAGACCAGTTCGCTCTTGGCCGTTTCGTCGGAGGGGGCCAGCACATAGGCGTAGCCCGTGCTGCCGGACTTGATCTCGGCGAGGGCCTTGAACAGGCGATCCATGTCGCCGCTGATATCCACCCGGGTGGACAGCGCGCCGACGACCTTGCCGGTGCTGTCGGTCAGCGGTTCGATCGCCGAGATGAAGTACTTGCCGTTGCGCTTGACGACGCCGGCATAGCTCTTGCCTGCGAGCAGGGCGGTGCTTTCCTTGCTGTTGCGGGGCAGGGTGCTGCCTTCGGCGCTGCTGCCGTCCTTGTTCTTCAGTAGCGTGGCGGCGCGCACGAAGTCGTCACCGGAGCGCAGCAGCAGGGCGGGGTCGGCGTCGATCTGCTGGCGCAGGGATTCCAGTAGCGCAATGTTGCCGTTGAGGCTGCGCTCGCCGGTGTGCACCACCGGCACCTCGTAGCTGCCAGCCTTGGTGGTTTCCGGGCCGATGCGCAGTGTGCCGAGGGCCGTCTTGAGACGGCTGGCACCCCGGCCTGCATGGGCGATCGCGTTGCCGTGGCTCAGTTCGAGCATGCGGACAATGCCCGTCACCTGGTGGGTGAGTTCGTCCTCGGTCTTGGCCAGCGCCGCATCCTCGGCGAAATAGGTCGTGAAGGCGATCAGGGCACCGAAAACGACCAGACTGACCAGCGCCGCGGCGAGGGACAGCTGGTGGACAAGGGACTGGCGGTTGAATTTCAGCATGACGGGACTCCTGCCGGTTCGCACCCCGGACGGGCTGCGTGCTCGTCCGAGGCATCGGCGGAGCCCCGGGAAACTTTAGGGTTTCCGGATGATGAAGTGCTAACTCAGGCGTTGTTGAGCTCGTCCAGCGCACTGTCCAGGTGGCGCTGCTCGCCCCAGGAGATCAGCGACCAGTTGTCACCGTCGTGGCCGATCCAGTTGAGGGCGGCGTTGAGGATCGTGAAGTCCCGCGGGGTTTCCAGCGGTTTGCCAGCAGCCAGGCGGTGGGCGATGTCGAGCACTCCGCCGTGGGTGACGACCAGCACCGTGCCGCCTCGGTGGGCATGGGCGATGGCAGCCAGTTTGTCGTGGATACGACGGGCGAACTCCCGCAGGCTCTCGCCGCCTTCGGGGAAGGCGAAGTCGGGATCGCGGGTTTCGAAACGGTGGTATTCGGCGGGAAAGCGCTCGCGGGCTTCGTCGTAGGTCAGAGCCTGGAAGATGCCGTAGTGTCGTTCGCGCAGGCCACTGTCGAGGGTCAGTTGAAGACCGTTGCGGGTGGTGACGGCCTCGGCGGTCTGGCGGGCCCGGGTGAGGTCGGAGCTGTAGGCGGCGTCGAAGCGCTCGCCGGCCAGGCTGGCCGCGGTGGCCTTGGCCTGGATCAGGCCGTGATCGTTGAGGGGGATGTCGATGTGGCCTTGCAGGCGGCGCTCGGTGTTCCAGGGCGTCTCGCCGTGGCGGACCAGGCAGATACGTGTAGACATTGCTGCAGTGCGGGAGAGGGTGAACGGAAACCCGAGTATCTCACGTGATGGCGGGGTGTTGCGCCGCACACTGGTCGGGTCGGGCGTGGGTGGCATGCGGCCGGAGCGTGAGCGCGGCGCCAATCTGGCCGATAATCCTGGGTCAAAGAACACGGGCAGCGCTCTGCGGGGCATGCTTTCCACACATTAAAGGAGATGCGGGACGTGCACGCCCTGCTCAAGATTTCACGCCTGATCGATGCCCTCACCGAACGCGTCGGCAAGGCGGCGACCTGGCTGGTGCTGGTCGTTACCCTCATCAGCGCGGGCAATGCCTTCGTGCGCTACCTGTTCAACTTCAGCTCAAATGGCCTGCTGGAGATTCAGTGGTATCTGTTCTCGGCGATCTTCCTGCTGTGCTCGGGCTATACCTTGCTGAAGAACGAGCACGTGCGCATCGACGTGGTGGCCGGACGCTTTGCGCCGCGGGCACAGGCGTGGATCGACATCGTCGGGACCGTATTCTTCATGGCGCCGATGGCCGTGGCGGTGCTCTATCTGTCATGGCCGATCTTCGTGGAGTCCTACAGGGTGGGCGAGCATTCGTCGAATGCCGGCGGGCTGCTGGTGTGGCCAGTGCGGGCGCTGGTACCGGCAGGCTTTGCGCTGCTGGTGCTGCAAGGCATCTCCGAGCTCATCAAGCGGGTGGCCTTTTTGCAAGGGCTGATTGGTGATCCGAACGCCAAGTCGCCGGCGGCCACGCCCGAGAGTGAGCTGGTGCGGGTCATCGAGGCGCAGCGTGGGGGGCCGCGCTGATGGCATTCATCGCTGCCAACATGGCGCCGCTGATGTTCGGGGCGCTGATAGTGTTCCTGCTGTTCGGCTACCCCGTAGCCTTTGCGTTGGCCGCCAACGGGATTGTCTTCGGCTTGCTGGGGATCGAACTCGGGCTGCTCACGCCGTCCCTGTTCCAGGCTTTGCCGGATCGGATCTTCGGGGTGATGTCCAACGACACCTTGCTGGCGATCCCGTTCTTCACCTTCATGGGCCTGATTCTCGAGCGCTCGGGCATGGCCGAGGATTTGCTCGACACCATCGGCCAGCTGTTCGGGCCGGTACGCGGTGGGCTGGCTTTCGCGGTGATCTTCGTCGGTGCGATCCTCGCCGCGACGACTGGCGTGGTGGCGGCCTCCGTGATCTCGATGGGGCTGATCTCCCTGCCGATCATGATGCGCTACGGCTACGACGAGCGCCTCGCGTCCGGCGTGATCGCCGCGTCGGGCACGCTGGCGCAGATCATCCCGCCTTCCCTGGTGCTGATCGTGATGGCCGACCAGCTCGGCCGCCCGGTGGGGGACATGTACCAGGGGGCGCTGATTCCGGGGCTGTTGCTGACGGCCTTTTATGCGGCCTATGTGGCGCTGGTGGCGATCTTCCGCCCCAGCTACGCGCCGGCCCTGCCGGCAGAGGCGCGCACCCTGCACGGCACACGCCTGCTGCTGCGGGTACTGACGACGCTGGTGCCGCCCTTGCTGCTGATCTTTCTGGTGCTCGGCACGATCTTCCTGGGCGTCGCCACGCCGACCGAGGGCGGCGCGATGGGGGCTTTCGGTGCGCTGGTGCTGGCCGTGCTGCGGCGCCGTTTAGCCTTGCCGTTGTTGCGCCAGGCGATGGAGAGCACCGCCAAGCTGACCACCTTCGTGGTCTTCATCCTGATCGGCGCGCGGGTGTTCTCCCTGACCTTTTATGGGGTGGAGGGCCACCTGTGGGTCGAGCACCTGCTCACTGCGCTGCCGGGCGGACAGGTCGGCTTCCTGATCGCGGTGAACCTGCTGATCTTCGTGCTGGCCTTCTTCCTCGACTTCTTCGAGCTGTCCTTCATCATCGTGCCGCTGCTGGCGCCGGTGGCCGAGAAGCTAGGCATCGACCTGATCTGGTTCGGCGTGCTGCTGGGGGTGAATATGCAGACCTCGTTCATGCATCCGCCTTTCGGTTTCGCGTTGTTCTTCCTGCGGTCGGTCGCGCCGCCGTCGATCAGGACCGCACAGATCTACTGGGGGGCCGTGCCCTTCGTGGTGATCCAGATCCTCATGGTGGCGCTGGTCATCCTCTTCCCGCAGTTGGTGACGATGGGGCTGGAGAAACACGACAAGGTCGATACCGAGCGGATCGAGATCATCGTACCGACCGACGGCATGCCGGGCGACGAGCCGGTGCAGTTCGACGACGCCCCAGCGGAGCAGGACGGGATTACGGTGCCGGCGGACGACCAGGAGGCAGTGCGGGCGATCGAGAAGGCCTTGCGTGGCGAGTTGAAGTAGCTGCGATCCCGGCTTTGAAAACGAATAACGGCGCCCGCGGGCGCCGTTATTCGTTGGAGCCTGGGCTGTGTCAGCTCCGGCTGTATTGGCCGGCGTCGTACATCAGCGTACCTTCGACGAAGGTGTAGCGCACCTTGCCGGGCAGTTCGAGGCCGAGGAAGGGGGTGTTCTTGCCCTGGCTCTTGAGCATGCTGCGGGTGATCAGCTGGTGGGCGTCGGCGTCGAATATGCACACGTCGGCACGGGCGCCGACCGACAGGTGGCCGCCCTTGGCGATACCGGCAATCTTCGCGGCTTCAGAGGTGATGCGGGCGACTGCATCGATCAGCGGCAGCTGGTGTTCCTGCGCCCACTTGAGGGTCAGCGGCAGCAGCAGTTCGAGGCCGGTGGTGCCAGGCTCGGATTCGCTGAACGGCGTCTGCTTGGCGTCGTCGTCCACCGGCGTGTGGTCCGAGCAGATCGCGTTGATGCGGCCGTCGGCCAGCGCTTTGGACAGCGCGAGGCGGTCGCGCTGGCCGCGGAACGGCGGCACCACGTGGCAGTGCGGGTTGAAGTAGCCGATGTCCAGGTCACTCAGATGCAGGTGGTGGGCGGCCACGTCGCAGGTCACATCCACGCCGTCGGTGCGGGCTTTTTCGATCAGGTCGAGGCTCTCGGCACAGGATACGCGGGTGATGTGCAGGCGGGCGCCGGTCTGGCGGGCCAGGCGCAGGTAGGTGTACAGCGCAACGATCTCGGCGCTGGCCGGAATGCCCGGCAGGCCCAGGCGGGACGCGACCTCGCCGTCATGGGCAACGCCGCCCTTGGACAGGTAGGGGTCCAGTGGCTGCAGCCACACGCGGAAGCCGAAGGTGGCGGCGTACTGCATGGCGCGGGCCAGCACGCGGGTGTCGAGGATGGGCGTGTTGGCCTGGCTGAAGGCCACGCAGCCGGCTTCCACCAGCTCGGCCATTTCGGACAGCTGTTCGCCCTTGAGGCCGATGGTCAGCGCGCCGATAGGGTAAACGTGGGCGCGGTTGAGCTTCTTGGCCCGGTAGCACAGCATCTCGACGAGGCCGGGTTCGTCCAGTACCGGATCGGTGTCGGGCGGAATGGCCAGGCTGGTGATGCCGCCGGCCATCGCGGCGTCCATCTCGGATTCCAGCGTGGCCTTGTATTCGAAGCCAGGCTCACGCAGACGGGCGGCCAGGTCGATGAGGCCAGGGGCGACCACGTAGCCGCTGGCGTCGATGGTCTTGGCGGCAGCGAAACCTTCAGGCGCGGTGCCCACGCCGGCGATCTTGCCGTCGGCGATGAAAAGGTCGTGAAGGGCGTCGATCTTGTTGGCCGGATCGATCAGGCGGCCATTCTTGATATGGATGGTCATCGTGGAAATCCGGTTCAGTGGCTGCCGAGCATGCTCATCACGGCCATGCGGACCGCGATGCCGAAGGTGACCTGGGGCAGGATCACGGCCTGGCCGCCGTCGGCGACGGCGGAGTCGATCTCGACGCCGCGGTTCATCGGGCCCGGGTGCATCACGATGGCGTCGGGCTTGGCCAGCGCCAGCTTCTCGGCGGTGAGGCCCCAGACCTTGAAGAATTCCTGCGGGCTGGGCAGCAGGGCGCCGTTCATGCGTTCGTTCTGCAGGCGCAGCATCATCACCACGTCCACGCCCTTGAGGCCTTCTTCCATGCTGTGGAAGACGCGCACGCCCATCTTCTCCACCTCGGTGGGGAGCAGGGTCTTGGGGCCGATGACGCGCACTTCGGGCACCCCGAGGGTGGTCAGCGCGGCAATCTGCGAGCGGGCGACGCGGGAATGCAGCACGTCGCCGACGATGGCGACGGTGAGGTTGTGGAATTCCTTCTTGTAGTGCCGGATCGTGTACATGTCCAGCAGGCCCTGGGTCGGGTGCGCGTGGCGGCCGTCGCCGGCATTGACCACGTGGATGTGGTCGCGGCCGGTGTTCTCCAGGTGCTGGGCGATCAGGTAGGGCGCGCCGCTGGATTCGTGGCGTACGACGAACATGTCGGCCTGCATCGCACAGAGGTTGTCCACGGTGTCGAGCAGGGTCTCGCCCTTTTTGGTGGACGAGGTGGACACGTTGAGGTTGATGACGTCGGCGGACAGGCGCTTGGCAGCGATCTCGAAGGTGGTGCGGGTGCGCGTGCTGTTCTCGAAGAACAGATTGAAGACGCTCTTGCCGCGCAAGAGCGGGAGCTTCTTGACCTCGCGCTCGGCCACCTCGGTGAACGGGGCGGCGGTATCGAGGATCTGGGTGATGATGCCGCGGGGCAGGCCATCGAGGGTCAGCAGGTGCTGCAGCTCGCCGTGCTTGTTGAGTTGGGGATTACGCATGGATCAGCCTCATGGTGAGGGCGCCGGAGTCGTCGCGCTCAAGTTGGAGGTTTTGCCCGGTCGGCAAGGGCTCCGGCAGGGTCAGGGCACAAAAGCTCGCGGCGATGGGCAGCTCGCGCCCGCCGCGATCGATGAGCACGGCCAGGTCCACGCGGGACGGGCGGCCGTAGTCGAACAGTTCGTTGAGGGCCGCGCGGGTGGTGCGGCCGGTATACAGCACGTCGTCGACGATGACGATGTGGGTGCCTTCCACGTCGAAGGGGATCTTGGAGCCCTGGGGCTGTGGGTGCAGGCCCTTGGCAGCGTAGTCGTCCCGGTAGAAGCTCACGTCGATGCTGCCCAGCGGTTGGGACAGGCCCAGCAGCGCGTGCAGTCGCTCGGCCAGCCACACGCCGCCGGTGTGGATGCCGACCAGGCAGGTGGCGGGGGAGACGTGGGGGCGCATCGATTCGGCCAGCGCGCCGATGAGCTGTTCGGCTTCAGGAAGCTGCATGTTTGGCACTTTCGAAGTACTGGAGCAGGATGATCTGGGCGGCTGCGGAATCCAGTCGCGGCTTTTGCTTGCGCCAGCCGTGGTGGCCGGCTTCGGACAGGAGTTCTTCCGCTTCGGCGGAGGACAGGCGTTCGTCCACCAGGGCCACGGGCAGGCTGTAGCGGCCATGGAGCTGGTTGGCGAAGCGGCGGCAGCGGGCCGTCATGGCGTGCTCGGAGCCGTCCAGATGGGTCGGCAGGCCGACCACCAGGGACGCGGGTTTCCACTCGGCCAGCAGTTTTTCGATGGCAGCAAAGCGGGCGGCGTTGGCTTCCTCGGCGATCGCAGTGAGCGGGTGGGCGTGGCCGGTTTCCGTCTCTCCCACTGCCACCCCGATGCGCGCGAGGCCGAAATCAAAGCAGAGAACGGTGCTCACGCGTGACCGGCGGTGTCGGACAGTTGGGCGAAATCGATGCCGAGCAGCTGCATGGCGGCAGCCAGGCGTTCCTCGGGGGGCAGGTCGAAGACGATGCCCAGATCGGCCGGCACGGTGAGCCAGGCGTTTTGCGCCAGTTCGTGTTCGAGCTGGCCGGCAGACCAGCCGGCGTAACCGAGGGCCACCAGCACTTCGGCGGGTCTGCCGTCGGCAGCCAGGGACTGCAGTACGTCGCGGGAGCTGGTCAGCCCGATGTCGTCGCTGACCTTCAGTGTCGAATGCCATGTGCCGGCCGGGCGATGCAGCACAAAGCCGCGGTCGGACTGCACGGGGCCGCCGAAATAGACCGGCAGGTCGGCGAAGTCCGGCTGCTCGAACGGGATGTCGATGCGTTCGAACAGGGTTGCGAGCCGCATGTCGGTCGGGCGGTTGACGATCACCCCCATTGCGCCGTTTTCGTTGTGCTCGGCAATGTAGGTGAGCGTGCGCGTGAAGTTCGGATCGGCCATGGCGGGCATGGCGATCAGGAAATGGTCGGTGAGGTTGATGGTCGTCGTAGTCACAGGCGTATTTTAAGCCGAGGTCGGGGATGTGGGGAGATTATGGCGGCAAATTTGAGGCATGCTTCGGCCTCCGTGCATCCTTTGCTTCGAGTTCCGTCCATGCCTTCTGCCCTCGTCTGGTTCCGCCGCGATCTGCGCGACTTTGACCACGCGGCGCTCTATCACGCGCTGAAGCATCACGACCAGGTCTTCTGCGCCTTCGTCTTCGATACAGAAATCCTCGACTCTCTTCCAGGCCGGTGCGATCGGCGCGTGGACTTCATCCACGCCAGCGTCGTCGAGCTGGATAACGCGTTGCGCGCCTGTGGCGGTGGCCTGATCGTCCGGCATGGGCTGGCTAGAGAGGCGATTCCGTCACTGGCAGCTTCCCTCGGTGTGAGCGCGGTTTACGCCAACCGGGATTACGAGCCGGCTGCGCTGGCGCGTGATGCGGAGGTGGCGGAGCGCCTGCGCGTGCTCGACATCGGCTTTGCCGATTTCAAGGACCAGGTGATCTTCGAAAAGAGCGAGGTGCTGACCCAGGGTAATTCGCCGTTCTCGGTGTTTACGCCATACAAGCGGGCGTGGTTGAAGGCGCTGACGCCATTCCACCTCAAGTCGTATCCGGTCGAGAAATACATGGCGCGACTTGCGCCGCTGTCGGCCGAAGAGGCGACGCCGGGCCTTGCAGATCTGGGTTTCGAGGAGACCAATCTGAGCGAGCTGGGAATCACGCCCGGGATGAGCGGCGGGCGGCGCCTGTTCGACGACTTTCTGAAACGTATTGGCCGTTACAAGGCGAAGCGCGATTTTCCGGCCCAGAAGGGCGTGTCCTACCTGTCGGTGCATTTGCGTTTCGGTACGGTGTCGATCCGCGAGCTGGCGCGGGCGGCGTTGGAGCTCGGTGGCGAGGGGGCGGAGACCTGGTTGTCGGAGCTGATCTGGCGGGATTTCTACTTTCAGATCCTGTGGCATCACCCGCATGTGGTGAAGGCCAGTTTCCGGCCAGAGTACGACCAGGTACGCTGGGACGACAAGCCGGCGTGGCTGGCGGCCTGGCGCGAGGGGCGCACCGGCTATCCGATCGTCGATGCGGCAATACGGCAGATCCTGCACAGCGGCTTCATGCACAACCGCCTGCGGATGATCGTCGCGTCCTTCCTGACCAAAGACCTGGGCATCGACTGGCGGCATGGCGAGGCCTTCTTCGCCGAGCATCTCAATGACTTCGACCTGGCCGCCAACAACGGCGGCTGGCAGTGGGCGGCGTCCACTGGTTGTGATGCGCAACCCTGGTTCCGCATCTTCAACCCGGTGACTCAGTCGGAGAGGTTCGATTCCGACGGGGCCTTCATCCGCCGCTACCTGCCGGAACTGGCCAAGGTGCCGGCCAAGTTCATCCATGCGCCATGGACGATGCCGCCGATCGACCAGCAGCTGGCCGGCTGCGTGATCGGCAAGGACTATCCGGCTCCCATCGTGGATCACGCCCAGGCGCGGGAGCGCACGCTGGCGCGTTTCGGCGTGGTGAAGGGGAGTCCGGACGAAACTTAGCTGTGGCTGCTGGCGATGAGGACGGTGCTTTCCAGTGTGTAGCCGTCGGCGTTGCGGTAGGGCGTGAGTTCGTCGGTAACGGCTTCCTGCAACTGGCGCTGGGTTTCGTCGGGTAGCCGCGACAGGGCTTCAGCGGCGCCACCGGCCAGGTCGAGGAAGGCCTGCCAGTAAGCAGCCGGGTCGTTGAAGTGGCAGGTGACGGGGCAGGACTCGATGCGGATGTCGCAGAAGCCGGCCTGGTCCAGCAGGGCGTTCAGCGCGTCGGGATCGCCAAAGCGGAACACTGACGGGCGCGCCACCTTTGGCGCGGGCAGCAGGCGGGCGATGCAGTCCTGGGCGCAGCCGATCAGCGGCACGTGCTGGCGCGGCCCCCACACGGACAGGGTCAGGCGTCCGCCGGGTTTCAACACCCGCCGGATTTCCGCCAGGGCCCGCGCCGGTTCCGGGAAGATGAACAGGCCGAGGCCAAGCAGCGTCACGTCGAAGCTGTGGTCGGCAAAGCTCAGGTGCTCCGCGTCGCAGGCGGCGGCGATCAGATCGGAAAGGCCCTCATCGGCGGCGCGGCGCAGGCCTTCGGCGAGCATGCCCTCGGCAATGTCGCTGGCCAGCACCCAGCCGTCGGGAGCGACGAGCCGTGCGGCGTCACGGGCCAGCAGGCCCGGCCCGGCGGCCAGATCAAGAACGTGTTCGCCGGGGCGCAGCACGGCCAGCTCGAGCAGCGCCTGCTGCAGGCTTGCCCGTAGCGGCGCACCGTTGGCGTAGCGGCCTGCGATGCGGTTGAAGCCGCTGCGTTCGAGGGCCTTGAAACGGCGGGCGTCGAAGTTTCCGGTCATGCCAGCAGCCCGGCGAAACGCAGGATCGGGTCCAGGTAGTCGTCCCAGCGCGTGAAACTGTGATCGCCGCCCTCCAGCACCGTCTGGCGGCTGCCGGCATAGCGGGTTACCGCGTGGCGGTAGTCGAGGACCTGGTCACCGGTTTCCACCAGCAGCCAGTAGCGTTCCGGGCGCGTGATCACAGGGACTTCGATGGCCTGCAGTTCGTCGATGTGGGCTTGGGTGAAATCGAAGGTCTCCCCGGAATACATGTGCGTCTGCGGCCCCAGGTAGGCCGATAGGGACAGCGGGGCGATGACCGCCGGATTGATCAGCACCGCCTGCAGGCCGTGCTTTTCCGCCAGATGGGTCGCGTAGTAGCCGCCGAGGGAGCTGCCGACCAAGGTTGGTGCACTGGCGCAGCGGGCGATCCGGGCTTCGGCCAGCGCAATGGCGTCGCGGGCCGATACGGGCAGCTGCTCGCACCAGAAGGCGTCAGCGAGGCCATGCTCGGTCATGCGGTCCCGCAGGCTGCGGGCTTTCCAGGATTGGGGGCCGGAACAGAAGCCGTGAAGATAGATGATCATTTGAATTCGAAGCGGTCTTCGCTGCGCAAGTGCTTGGGCAGGGTGGCCGTGAGCCAGTGCCGCGCGCCATCGTTCCTCGCCAGGAAAGCCTGCCAGAACGCCGTGGACGCGGCCAGCAGTGCGGTGTGGAAGGGGGCCGGCGCGCGGCGGAGGCGGAAGACGGCGCCCTCGGCCGCGCTGGCCTGACCTGCGAAATCCAGGTGGTTGCCGCCGGCGAAGACCAGCAGGTATTTGTCGCCGGGGGGCATGTGGCGGTAGGGCAGTTCGCGGTTGGCCGCCGTGATGTCGGACAGGCCCATGCCGTCGTCGCGGCTGCCGGTGATGCTGAAGAAGGGCAGGTGGATGCCGCCGAAACGGTGGTCGAGGCTGGGGCCCTGGTCCGAAAAGCGGGCCGAAGGGCTGAAGGCGAGGACCGCCCGCACGCGAGGATCGAGGGTGACGGACAGATGCTGAGGGCGGCGCTCGCCGGCCAGCAACTGCACGGTGACGGCGCCGAAGGAGTGTCCCGACAGGCCGATGGCCTGGACGTCGGCGAGGGCGGCCAGCGCAGGATCGCGGCCGATGCGGGAGAGGACGAAACGGATGTCCTCAGCGCGGTGGGCGAGTTCTTCCGGGTTCATCGCCGCCTTCAGGGCATGGCGCAGGCCAAGGGGAGAATTGTTGCGCAGCAGGCTCGCGTCGCTGCCGGGGTGCTGCACGGCAAGCGCTGCGAAGCCGTGGCTGCACCAATGCTCCAGCCAGTCGGCGCCCCCCTCGCGGGAGCCGCCGAGTCCGTGGGAGAACAGGATCAGTCCGAGGGGCTTGGCTCCCTCGGGTAGATACAGCTTGAGGGGCAGCGTACGGGCGCGGCGGGTGTCGTGGAGTTCGTGCCAATGCCCGCCCGTCGCAAAGCTGCCGGTAGTCCCCCAGGCAGGAACTGCCGCGGGGAGATGCTTTAGTGGGCCGTCCATTCCACGAGACCGAAGTGCCAGGTGGCCAGCACGATGATGCCGAAGGCGATGCGATACCACGCGAAGGGTACGAAGTCGTGGCTGGATATGTAGCGCAGCAGCCAGCGCACACAGAAGAAGGCCGAGACGAAAGCCGCGATGAAGCCGACGATCCACATGCCGATGTCGTCGGCATTGAGCAAGGCCCGTTCCTTGTAGAGTTCGTATGCCGTGGCGACGCCGAGGGTTGGGATGGCCAGGAAAAAGGAAAATTCGGTAGCGGCCTTGCGGGACAGGCCGAACAGCATGCCGCCGATGATCGTTGAGCCGGAGCGGGAGGTGCCGGGAATCAGCGCAAAGGCTTGTGCAATTCCCATCTTGAGCGCATCGAGGGGGCGCATTTCATCGACGGTCTCGATGCGGATGCGGTGGTTGCGGCGCTCGGCCCACAGGATCACGAAGGCGCCGACAATAAAGGCTGTGGCTACCGGCAGCGGGGCGAACAGCACGGCCTTGATCTTCTTGCCGAAGGCCAGCCCGAGAATGGCCAACGGCAGGAAGGCGATGAACAGGTTGAGGACCAGCCGGTTGGCTTCACGCTGGCGACCGAGGCCCGCAAAGGTGCTGATGATGCGCTCACGGAACTCCCACACCACGGCGAGGATCGCACCGGACTGGATGACGATTTCAAACAGCTTGCCCCGGTCGTCATTGAAGTCGAGCAGATCGCCGGCCAGAATCAGGTGACCAGTGCTGGAGATCGGCAGAAACTCGGTGAGGCCTTCGACCACGCCGAGGATCAGGGCCTTGAGAAGCAGGATGATGTCCATGAACGATTGACTGTAAGCGGCTTAGGGAGTCGGGATTATAGCGTTTGTATATCTTGTGCTTTGCAGCACGAGAGCATGTAATTCATCACGATCGGCATTGAGATGCCTGAGTTGGGAAGTGACGGCTTTAGCCATTTATGAGAATCTGTGGTTGAAATAGTAAAAATGTTAAATTTGTTTAATTTGAATGCTCAAAAAGATTTCCGTTAGTCGCCTGAAGCCGGGGATGTTCGTCCACGAATTGTGTGGGGACTGGATGTCCCATCCGTTCTGGCGTGCCCAGTTCATGCTCAAGAGTGAGGATCTGCACCGCATCGTCGATGCGGGTATCCAGCACGTTTACATCGACACCGATCGCGGCCTGGACGACCAGGACGCCGTCGCGGCAACCGAGGTGCAGGCGGCGGTCGAGGAGGAGTTGCAGGCCTTGCTGGCGATGCCCGACGATCATGTGCTGCGGGTGCCGGTGCATGAGGAAATGGCGCGGGCGCGCAAGGTGCACGAGCAGGCCCACAAGGTCGTGCGCACGATGATGAGCGATGTGCGTCTTGGGCGAGCGGTGTCGTTGGAGGATGCGGAGCCGGTGGTCGAGGCGATAACGGGTTCGGTGCTGCGCAACAGTGGGGCGCTGCTCGGCCTGATCGGCATCAAGAACAAGGACGATTACACCTTCCTGCATTCGGTCAGCGTGTGCACGCTGATGATCGCCTTCGGCCGCTCCCTCGGACTGTCCGGCGACGCGCTGCGCCAGGGCGGGATCGGCGGCCTGCTGCACGATATCGGCAAGATGCGGGTGCCGGACGCCGTGCTCAACAAGCCGGGCCAGCTGACCGACGCCGAGTTCGACATGATCAAGCGCCATCCCGGCGATGGCCATGCGGTGCTGCTGGAAACGCCGGGCATCGGTCCGGTGCCGCTGGATATCACACGGCATCACCACGAGCGCCTGGATGGCCATGGTTATCCGGACAAGCTGTCCGGCGACGCGATTTCGACGATGGCGCGGATGGCGGCGATCGTCGATGTCTACGATGCGATCACCGCCGACCGCTGTTACCACAAGGGGCTTCCGGCGGCCGAGGCGTTGCGCAAGATGTGGGAATGGAGCGCCGACCACTTTGACCAGAAACTGCTGCAGGCTTTCATGCGCTGTGTCGGCATCTATCCGGTGGGCAGTCTGGTGCGCCTCGAGTCCGGGCGGCTCGGGGTGGTGGTCGAGCAGAACGAGGGCAGCCTGCTGACGCCCCGGCTGCGGGTCTTCTTTTCTACCCGCTCGAATGGCTATATCAAGCCGGAAATGCTCGATCTGTCCCGCCGGCCGGGAAATGCCGACCGGATCGTGTCGGCCGAGGCGCCGGAGAAATGGGGCGTCGATCCCCGGCGCTTTCTGCTGCAGGAATAAGCGTCAGCCTGCTGCGCGCAACTGGACGTCGAGGGTGTCGATCACGGCGCTCCAGTCGGCGTCTTCGGCAATCTCGCTCTTCAGGAAGGCCGCCTGGGCCGGCGACCAGAACGGGGCCTCGGTCAGTAGCACGTCGTGGGGGAGTGGCGAATGAGCCGCGATGAAGGCATCGATCGCGGCACTGTCGTTGGCCAGTCCGAGTTGGGCGAACAGGTTGGCGATGTTGTGGATGTGCGATTCCATGAGGATCTCCCTGCGTGGTGGTTGGGGGCAATCGTTGGTCCGTTCGGGCGCGGCCCTGGTTCCCTCGGCTGCCAGCTGAAACCCGTTGATGATGGTTGGGACTCCCGTATCATGCGGCCGGTATTCAACTGCACAATGAGGTCTAGCTTGAAAACCCTGGCAACCTTGATGATCCTTGCTGGCTTGACCAGCTCTGCCGAGGCCTGCAGCCGCTACCATGACGATTGGGGCGGCAGCGACAAGGCCGCCCACTTCGGCGTATCTGCGGCCCTTGGCGTCGGTGCCTCGCGATTGTCTGCCGATCCCTGGACGGCCTTCGGCCTGGCGCTGATTCCCGGCGTCGCCAAGGAAGTCTACGATTCCCAGCAGGACTGCAATCGTTTCTCCTGGAAGGATCTGGCCTGGGACGCGGTGGGCGCCTATGTGGGCGTGCGCGCCGGCAACTGGGTGCTGGGCCCGACCGGTGCCTCTTATCGCCTGAGTTTCTGAAAGGTATACGCCATAAGGATTTACTAAGGAGCACGCATTAGAGTGGTCACGGAATCCTCTGAGGGGGATGTGATCGCGGAAAGACGCGCTTCCGTGTGCGATCCTGTCCAGCCGCAGGAAAGGGGGAGTCCTTTCCTGCGGCTGTTTTCATTCTCATGTCGCCGTCGTGCGAAGGAGCTGTCCCCGATGCGTGTTCTGCTGGTTGAAGATGATCGCCTGCTGGGCGATGGCGTGAAAGCCGGGCTGACGGGAGCCGGCTTTGCGGTGGACTGGGTCCGCGACGGGGAGGCGGCCCTGGCGGCATTGGGCAGTGAGAGCTTTGCGGCAGTTCTGCTCGATCTCGGCCTGCCGCGCAAGGATGGCGTTGCCGTACTGACGACACTGCGTGCAACAGGCAATACCGTGCCGGTGCTGGTGCTGACGGCCCGTGATCAGGTGGCGGACAAGGTTCGCGCCCTCGATCAGGGGGCGGACGACTACGTGGTCAAACCCTTCGACCTGGATGAACTGGCGGCCCGCCTGCGCGCCTTGGTCCGGCGCTCCCAGGGGCGCGCCGACGCCTGTCTGCGCCACGGCGAGCTGGTTCTCGACCCGGCCGCCCGTACAGTGAGCCTGAAGGGTGAGCCGGTACTGCTGACCGGCAAGGAATTCGAACTGTTGCGCATGCTGCTCGATGGTGCGGGGCGGGTGCTGACCCGCCGGGTGCTCGACGAGCAGCTCTACGCGTGGGGCGAGGCGGTGGAAAGCAACGCGCTGGAGGTGCACATCCACCACCTGCGCCGCAAGCTCGGCAGCGAGCTGATCCGCACCGTCCGTGGCGTGGGTTACATGGTGGACGAGGCTCTCCGGTGATGGCAGTCCGGCCCGTCTATTCCCTGCGCCGCCGTCTGGTGGTCATGCTGATCATCGCCGTCGCGGCCTTATGGAGCCTGTCGGCGGTAGTAGCCTTCCGCATTGCCCATGAGGAGGCCGACGAACTCTTCGACGCCCAGCTGATGCAGGTGGCGGAAACCCTGCTGGCCATCGTGGCCGCCGGACAGGCGCCGCAGGTAGCCCAGGAAATGGCCGAGCACCAGCATGCCTACCAGTTGCCGGTGGCCTTTCAGGCCTTGATGCACGACAACAAGGGCAACTGGCAATTGCTGGTGCGCTCGTCGGAGATGCCGGAATGGCGGGTTACCCGGGAGCCCGGCTTCGAAGAGAGAGAGCTGGATGGTGAGTTGTGGCGCTTTGTGACCGTCGACCACGGCCACAGCCCCTACCGGGTGATCGTCGGTCAGAACCATAGTGCCCGCTATCGCCTGGCTGGCGAGGTTGCCTTGCATCTGCTGCTACCGATCCTGTTCGGGCTGCCGCTCATTGCTGTCGCGATCTGGGCGGTGGTGACCCGGGCCCTGCGGCCGGTCCAGGCGGTGGCGACGGCTGTGGGTGGGTTGGACGCCCGCCGGCTGGTGCCGGTGCGGGTGGAAGGGGCGCTGCCGGAGGAGATCGCGCCGCTGGTCAGTTCCCTCGATGCACTGGTGTCCAGAGTGGCGGAAGTACTCGACCATGAACGTCGTTTTACCGCGGATGCTGCCCATGAGCTGCGCACGCCTCTCGCGGCCGTCAAGATTCAGGCCCAAGTGGCGCGCCGCGCGGTCGACGATGCGGGTCGCCGCCATGCCCTCGATCAGGTTCTGTCCGGCGTGGAGCGGATGACTCATCTGGTGGAGCAGTTGTTGACACTGGCGCGGCTCGATCCGGAGGCTCAGGGGGTGGCGGATGTTCCGGTGGACCTGGCGGAGGTTGCCGAGTCCGTGTGCTCCATCCTCACGCCCCAGGCCTTGCGTCGGGATCAGAGCCTGGAGCTCGAGCCGGGGGGGGGCCTGGTGGTCCAGGGCAATCGCTGGTGGCTGGAAGTGCTGGTGCGCAATCTGGTGGATAACGCCCTGCGTTATTCCCTGCCAGGCGGCCGTGTGCTCGTGCAAGTCGATCCCCAGACGGCCACCCTGCGGGTCGCCGACGACGGGCCGGGTATCGCGCTGGCGCTACGCGGGCAGATGCTGACCCGCTTCGCACGGGGGGCCGGCAACGATGCGGACGGTTGCGGGCTAGGTCTGTCCATCGTGGCGCGCATCGTCGAGATTGCCGGTGCCCGGCTGGACCTCGAGGCGGGCCTGCCGCGCGCCGGCGGGGCCGGGCTGGCGGTGGTGGTGCATTTTCCGGAGAGGGCCTGACACCCGTTCCGCAGGCGGCGGGACGGGCCAGGAGGCGGTGAGCGCTCCCGGCCCGCCGTCCGACTTCAGGTGGCCAGATCGCCGGCAATGTAGCCGGAAAGATGGTTGATGGTGACCTGCTGCTGTTCCATCACCGACTTCACCGCGTCGCCGATACTGACGATGCCGACCACCTTGCCGTGATCCACTACCGGCAGGTGGCGCACGTGGTTGTTGGTGATGATGCACATGCAGTCGTCCACCGTGTGGGTGGGGGATACGGTGAGCACGTTGGGCGTCATCAGGTCGCCGACCTTGGTGTCCTTGGAGGCAAGGCCCTTGAGCACGACCTTCCGGGCGTAGTCCCGCTCGGTGAAGATGCCCGCCAGCCGCTCGCCTTCCATGACCAGTACCGCGCTCACATTGTGTTCGGCCATCAGGTGGAGGGCCTGCAGCACGGTGGTGTCGGGCGTCACTGAGTGGCAGGTGGAGCCCTTGGTCTGAAGAATCTGTTGAACCGTTGCAGCCATTGTCTTGTTCCCTCCTTTTTGTTGTCTCCTCGGGGCCTGCGACCCTGCGCCGCCGGCTAGTCAGAGTGTATAGCTTGGGTGGAAGAGCGCAAGAGCGCAAGCGGCTCTCCGGGGCGTGAGCCAGTTCACGGGCGGCACTGAAAAACAGCCTGGCGCGCGCTGCTCCGTGATCTTTTGGGCATTGCCCATTTCGGCCACTGCTTACTCTTGAGGCGTCGGAGTAAGTGTAGTTGGACTGAGGTGCATCATGCTCATCGTATTGATTGGTGGTTTTGGGGTATTCGCGCTGACCGTCATTGCCGTTCAAACCTGGCGTGAGCGCAAGGCAGAGCAGAAGCGCCTGGCTGAAGAATGGGAAACCCTGCTGACGCGGATGTTTGCCGCCCAGGCGATGGGGCAGCATCGGCTCGTGCGCGAGCAGATCCTGCACTCCTGCCGGGGGCTCGACCAAGGGCTGGTGCCAGCGCAGCAAGTGCCGCACCTGAAGGCTCGCCTGGCCAGCCTGCTGGTGCAGGATCCGGTTTACCCGGCAGTTCTGCAGGCGATCCGGCTTGCCTGCACGGCACATGTTGAAGTGAGCGAGTTCAGTCTGGCGGTGAGCCTGCGCGAATTCCTCATCGAGGACATCCGGCAATGCCTGGCCCTCGCGGAAGCCTTCGGGCAGGTCGAGTGCCGGGAGGAACACGGCGAGGCTCGGGTGGCGGCGAGTTTCCACCACGCGGCAACGTAGAAAAAGAAAGGCGGTCTGCAGACCGCCTTTCTTCGTCAGATTTCCAGATTGTCGATCAGGCGGGTGGCGCCCAGTCTTGCGGCGCCGAGCACTACCAGCGCTTCATCGCCCTTGCCCGGAGCCTGCAGGTCGCTGCGGCGCCGGATCGTGATGTAGTCCGGATGCCAGCCGTGGGCGGCGAGCTCGGCGACGGCCTCGGTTTCCAGGCGCAGGAAATCCCGCTCGCCGGTGGCAATCCGTTCGCGGATCCACGCCAGCTGGCGGCTCAGACGCGGGGCCTCGGCCCGCTCGGCGGCGCTCAGGTAGCCGTTGCGCGAGGAGAGGGCCAGGCCATCGTCGGCACGGATGGTTTCGCCAGCGACGATCTCGATGGGCAGGGCCAGTTCGCGCACCATGTTGCGCAGGACCATCAGCTGCTGGTAGTCCTTCTTACCGAACAAGGCCACGTCGGGCCGGACGATGTTGAACAGTTTCAGGACCACCGTGGCGACGCCGCCAAAGTGACCGGGGCGTACCGCGCCTTCCAGGATGTTCACGTGGGCCGGGTCGGGCTCGACGTGATAATGCTGGGGCGCCGGGTACATTTCCTTTTCGTCGGGGGCGAACAGGAAGTTCACCCCTGCCGCCGCAAGGCGTGCCGAGTCGTCGGCCAACGTGCGCGGATACTTGTCGAAATCCTCGCTGGGCCCGAACTGCAGGCGATTGACGAAGATGCTCGCCACCACTACGTCAGCCCGCGTACGCGCTTCGCGCATCAACGCGATGTGGCCGTCGTGGAGGTTGCCCATGGTAGGAACGAAGGCGACGCGCCCGGCCCCGGCAAGGGCCGCGCGCAGGCCGGCAATGGTGTGATGGGTCTGCATTGAACGCTTTCAGTAGCTGTGTTCAGGGCCGGGAAAGCGGCCCGCCTTGACGTCGGCGACGTAGCGGCTGACGGCATCGTCGATGCTTGCCGCGCCTTCCATGAAATTTTTGGCGAAGCGCGGGCGCTTGCCGTGGAACACGCCCAGCAGGTCGTGCAGCACCAGCACCTGGCCGTGACAGTCCACGCCGGCGCCGATGCCGATGGTGGCCATCGAGTTCAGGTTGGCGGTGACGTCGGCGGCCAGCGCGGCCGGCACCATTTCGAGCACGACCATTGCGGCGCCGGCCTGTTCGAGGGCGAGGGCATCGGCCTTGAGGGTTGCCGCGGCTTCCTCGCTGCGGCCTTGCACGCGGTAGCCGCCGAGCTGATGGACGGACTGAGGGGTGAGGCCGATATGCGCACACACCGGGACACCCCGTTCGACCAGGAAACGCACCGTCTCGGCCATGAAGGCGCCACCTTCGAGCTTGACCATCTGTGCGCCGGCTGCCATCAGGCGGGCCGCGTTGCGCATCGCCTGGGCGGGGTTTTCGGTGTAGCTGCCAAAGGGCAGGTCGGTGACGATCAGTGGGCGGCTGCAGCCGCGGGCCACGCATTCGGTGTGATAAACCATGTGCTCCATGGTCACCGGCAGGGTGGTCTTCTGTCCCTGCAGCACGTTGCCGAGGGAGTCGCCGATCAGGATGACGTCCACGCCGTTGCGCTCCAGCAGCGCGGCGAAGCTGGCATCGTAGCCGGTGAGCATGGTGATTTTGCGACCCTCGGCGCGCATCTTGCCGAGCTCGAAAAGGGTCACGGGTTTGTCGTTATCTTGCAGATAGCTCATAGCGGGTCCTCCTCGCGGCGGCAGTTAACCCCAATCTTGTGCATGGCACAAGAGGGGAGGCGGCGGCAAAGAAAGCGTAAGGCGGGCTTGGGGCGTAGACGTCAGCCGGCGTAGCCGAAGAATTCCCGGTAGCTGCGCATGGCGAGCAGGCGGGAGTACAGCAGTTCGAAGTCTTCTTCCTTGTCCACCGGATTGAGGGACTCGGCATTGACGATGAACAGCGGTGCGGCGTCGTAGTGATGAAAGAAAGTGGCGTAGCGCTGGGCAACCCGCTCGACGTAAGGTTCGCTGAGCTTGCGCTCGGATTCCACGCCGCGCTTGCGCACCCGCTCGACAAGGACTTCGGGCTGGGCCTGCAGGTAGATCACCAGATCGGGCTTGCGGACGGTCGGCTTGAGGCGGGTGTACAGTTGCCGGTACAGGTGCAGCTCATCTTCGGCCAGCGTCAGCTCGGCAAACAGCGGATCCTTGTCGATCAGGAAGTCGGACACCACTCGACGATGGGGGTTGTGTTCATGATCGAAGCTGGTGAGCTGTTCACTGCGCTGGAACAGGAAGGCGATCTGGGTCGGCAGGCCCCAGCGCTCCATGTTCTGGTAGAAGCGACCGAGAAAGGGATTGGCGGCCGGGTTTTCGAGCAGCAGTTCTGCGCTCAGGCGATCGGCAAGCCGCCGGGCGAGGGTGGTCTTGCCCGCGCCGATGGGGCCTTCGACAACGATGTAGCGCGCTTTTTCGAGCATGGCTTGCTCCGCCTTTCAGGCCCGGAATATGAAGTAAACGGCCCCTAGGATACACAGGGCAGCCCACAGATAGTCAAGCTTGAGGGGCTGTTGCATGTAGAACAGGGCAAAGGGAACGAACACCGT
Organism: Zoogloea sp. LCSB751; assembly: GCF_002028455.1. GTDB lineage: Bacteria > Pseudomonadota > Gammaproteobacteria > Burkholderiales > Rhodocyclaceae > Zoogloea. Next base: position 101,398 of record NZ_MWUM01000016.1, read on the forward strand.
GAGGGTGATCACCTCCTGCATGATCTTCAATTGGGCGAGGTTGAGTTCCTGTGCGCCGATGCGGTTGGCCGGCACTTGCAGCAGGTACTCGAAGAGGGCTATGCCCCAGCTGATGAAGGCGGCCACATACCACGGCGCGGTGGCCAGGTTCTTCAGGTGGCCGTACCACGCGAAGGTCATGAAGACGTTGGAGGCCGCCAGCAGCAGCGCGGTCTGGATCCAGATCGGCATTCAAAGGGGCTCGCTGCGCGAGATGGTCTGGTCGGCGACGCCCGGCAGGAAATCACGGCCGGGGCCGAGCGCCGGCAGGATGAGGTCCGGCGCGATTTCCAGCAGAGGCAGCAGCACGAAGGCACGCTGGTGCATGCGCGGATGGGGTAGGGTGAGCTCCGTTTCCTGCATCTGCAACTCACCGTAAAGCAGCAGATCCAGGTCCAGCGTGCGCGGTGCGTTGGGCACGCTGCGCACGCGGCCGTGACGGGCCTCGATGGTGAGCAGCTGGCGCAGAAGCTCCAGCGCGGGCAACGGGGTATCCACCGCTACTACGGCGTTGATGAAGTCTGGCTGATTGAGCAGACCGACGGGCGCACTGCGGTACAGGGACGAACGGGCCGTAACCTGGGTGCCGGGGAGGGTGCCCAGATCGTCGACGGCTGCCCGCAAGTGCTTGACCGGCTCGCCGAGGTTGGCGCCGAGCGCCACGTAGGCGCGGGTGACGACCGCGGCGCTCATTCTGCCGGGTGTGCGGAGCCCGCCGGCTTCTTGCGACGTCGGCGCTTGCGGGCTGCGCCGCTCTTGTCGGGAACCAGCATGTTTTCGCGGGCGTCCGGGTTGGCGTCGGCAAAAGCGTCCCACCAGTCTGGCAGCTCCATCGGGAGTTCGCCCGACTGGGCGCGCAGGCGCAGGAAATCCCAACCGGCCCGATAGCGCGGTTGTTCGAGGAGGCGATAGGGCGTCTTGCCGGCGCGCTTCTCGAAGCGCGGCTGGAGGGCCCAGATTTCCTTGATGTCGCCGACGATGCGCCGGGTGATGGCGAGCTTGCCCGACTGACGTTCGAGGACCGCATCCATCGCTTCGAACAGGGCCGGCTGGGAATGCTCACCCTTTTCCTTGTGGGCTTCCCACTCGGCCAGCACTTCGTGCCACAGCAGGGTGGCGAACAGGAAACCGGGCGACACGGGCTTGCCCTGGCGGACCCGTTCGTCGGTGTTTTCGAGGGACAGCCAGACGAAGCGCTCGCCCATCGGTTGTTCGAGGATCACGTCGAGCAGTGGCAGCAGGCCGTGGTGCAGGCCCTCCTCGCGCAACTGGCGCAGGCACTTGACCGCGTGGCCCGACATCAGCAGCTTGAGCATCTCGTCGAAAAGGCGCGCCGGCGGCACGTTTTCGAGCAGGCTGGCCATCTCGCGGATCGGCGCCCGTGCAGCCGGGTCGATGGTCAGGCCCAGCTTGGCGCCGAGGCGGGCGGCACGCAGCATGCGCACCGGATCTTCGCGGTAGCGCACGCGCGGTTCGCCGATCATGCGCAGGGTCTTCTGTTGCAGATCGGCGACGCCGTGGTGGTAGTCCACCACCGTTTCGTCGGTGGGGTTGTAGTACAGCGCATTGACCGTGAAGTCGCGGCGGGTGGCGTCTTCGGCCATCGAGCCGAACACATTGTCGCGCAGCACGCGGCCGTGTTCATCGGTTTCGGCAGATTCGGCGTCCTGCATCGCACGGAAGGTGGAAACCTCAATGGTTTCCGGGCCGCTCATCACGTGCACGATCTTGAAGCGGCGGCCGATGATGCGTGAGCGGCGGAAAAGCGCGCGGACTTCCTCGGGCGTGGCACTCGTGGCGACGTCGAAATCCTTCGGCGTTTGGCCGACGATGATGTCGCGGACCGCGCCGCCGACGACGTAGGCCTTGTGGCCGTTTTCCTGAAGGACGGCGCAGACCTTGTTGGCAGCAGGAGAGATTTGTTCCCGGCGGACTCCGTGACGACTGACGGGGATCACCGCGGGTTCGGGCAGGGCATTGGCAGGTGCGGCGCGGCGAAACACTCGGCGCAGCAATTTGCGGATCATTGGCGGGGCTTGGATGATTGGGGTCAAGTCGCGCATGATAACCCATCAGGCGGCCGGCTTTGGCTTCTGCGGCTGTCCTTGCGGTCGTCGGGGCACCTGTCCGGACGCAATTTCCACTTGCTGGAGACTTACGCCGATGCTGCGCTTCTCTGCCAACCTGTCTTTCCTGTTTCTCGACAAGCCTTTCCTGGACCGTTTTGCGGCTGCCGCCGAAAGTGGTTTCAAGGGCGTGGAGTTCCATTTTCCCTACGCCTTTCCCCTCGACGAGGTGGCGGATGCCGCCCGGCGGGCCGCCGTGGAGGTGGTGCTGTTCAATTTTCCGGCCGGCGATTGGGCGGCCGGTGAGCGAGGCATTGCCTGCCTGCCGGCGCGGGTTGCCGAGTTCCGCGATGGCGTGCTCGAAGCGGCGCGCTACGCGGAGGGGCTGAACTGCCCGCGCATCAACTGCCTCGCTGGCCTGAGACCGCCTGGCAGCGACGAAGCGGTGCTGCGTGACACGCTGGTGGACAACCTCCGTTTTGCAGCCGATGCGCTGGCCCCGGCGCAGCGCCAAGTGCTGCTGGAGCCGCTCAACAGCCACGATACGCAGGGCTTCCTGGTCGATCGTACGGCACCGGCGTTGGCCCTGCTGGATGCCGCCGAGCGGCCGAACCTGTTCCTGCAGTACGACATCTACCATGCCCAGGTCATGGAGGGTGATCTGGCCCGTACGCTGGGCACCCATTTGCCGCGCATCGGCCACATCCAGCTGGCGGATAATCCGGGGCGTCATCAGCCGGGTACCGGCGAGATCAACTTTCCTTTCCTGTTCAAGCACCTGCGCGGGCTCGGCTACGGCGGATGGATCGGCTGTGAGTACGTGCCGAGCGGACCGACCGAGGATTCCTTTGGATGGATGGCCGCCTGACGGCCTTGGGTTGTGCCGCACGAAAAATGTCGATGGCTTGATGCCGTTCGGGTCAGTGCTGGTAGGCTATGGTCTTCGCAACTGGATTGCACGCCATGCCCGCCCCCGCTTTTCCCTGGACCGCATCGTCTGCGGTAGAAGCCCTTCGTACCGGTGCCGTGTCGGCCACCGAGCTGTTGGAGCAGTGCCTTGAGCGCGTCACCCGTTTCAATCCGCACCTGAATGCGCTTGTCACCGTGGATGCCGCCGGTGCGCGCAAGGCCGCACAGGCGGCGGATGCGCGGATTGCGGCCGGCGAGCGTCTGCCGCTGCTGGGCGTCCCGATTTCCGTCAAGGATTCGTTTGCCACGCAGGGTTTGCGCACTACCGCCAGCTATCGGCCGCTTGCTGAGTATGTGCCGGACAAGGATGCCAGCGTGGTTGGCAGGCTGCGGGAGGCGGGGGCCGTGATCGTCGGCAAGAGCAACCTGCCGGAACTGGCCGGCGCCCCCCATTGCTGGAGCCCATTGTTCGGACTGACGCGCAACCCCTGGGACCCGACGCTGACCCCCGGGGGGAGTTCCGGCGGGGCAGCGGTGGCCGTGGCCGCCGGTTTTTCCTTGCTTGAGCTTGGCAGTGACATTGCCGGCTCGATCCGCATTCCCGCAGCTTACTGCGGTGTGACGGGACTGAAGGCCACCGAGAACCGGATCCCGCGTACCGGCCATATTCCTCATCTGCCTGAGCACCTGCGCGGTGAGCGCAGCGTGCGGCATATGTTGTCCTTTGGGCTGCTCGCCCGTTCGGTTGCCGATCTACAGCTCGGCTACGGTTTGATCGCCGGTCCCGATGGTTGCGATATGGAAGTGCCGCCGTGGCAGCCGGATCAGCTGCCAGCACTGGCGAAAAATCCTTTGCGTCTTGTCCTTTGGGAGGAGGGCTGCCTGCCCCTGTGCGAGCGAACCCGGGCTGCCTTGGCGGGCATGGTCGGAAAGCTCGAGGCTGCGGGGCATAGCGTGGAACGCAGGGCGCCGCCGGATCTTGATCTGCGTGCCCTTCACACGCTCTTCGGGGCCATTGGCGGGGTCGAGATCGGACTCGGCATGCCCGCTTGGCAGCGTAGGCTGTTGCCGGCCTTACGCCATCTTTTGCCGCGGACCGAGACGCTGGGCCGTGCATTTGCAGCAGGCCTGCGTTTCGATATGGCCGATTACAACCGTGCCTTGAATGCCCGGGAAGCGGCCATTGCCAGCCTGGAGCGTTTTCTGGCGGATTTCGATGCGCTGCTCAGCCCGGTCGCCTGTACGGTCGCCTATCCCGGGCGGCCGATGCCGGCCTGGTCCAAGCCACCGGCCGTCCAGGTGGATGGACGGAAGCTGCCTTATCTGGAAGCCACCATCGGTTGGACAGCGCCCTTTTCCCTGACTGGCAGTCCGGTTGTCACGCTGCCGCTCGGTATCGAAGCCGGGCTGCCGGTCGGCGTCCAGGTCGTCGGACGGCGCTGGCAGGACGAGGCGCTGCTGGCAGTGGCAACCCGGCTGGAGGGCGTGCTGGGCGGCTTCGTGTCGCCTCCTCCTCTTGAGGGCTGATCTGGACAGGGCACGTGCCGCCTGTACTGTCCTTCATCGGGTCTTGATCGTCTTCGCGCGCGGGGTGGAATACCCGTTCAACATCGGATGGGTAGTGATGAAAATGTCACGAATGGGGTCTGAAAGATTGTGTAAAGCGAAGAAGGCGAACCGGCACTTCTGGAATTAGCGGTTAATATTGATGAATTGGAGGTCGTATCCGATTCCTGGCAGGTCTGCCGGAATGCTAAATGCGCAGAAGCCGGTGGCGATTTCCCAGCTAGATTTATTCCATTTATGTTGAAACCAAGCCCATCGTCCTTTTCGGCGCCCGAAACCACGTCTGCCAAGAAGCGCTATCAGGCGGAGGCCTGCGTGGCCAAGCATACGGGCGACCGGACCGAACAACAGGACCGGGCCGCGGTCTTCGCACACCCTACCCGCAAGGGCACGCTGATGGCGGTTCTTGCCGATGGCATGGGAGGACATTCCGGCGGAGCGATGGCGGCGGAACAGGTCATCCTTAAGGCCCGCCAGAACTTCGAAGCCTTCGCTCCGGCCTCCGAGAGTGCCACCGATTTGCTGCGCAGCATCGTCGATGAAGCGCACATCGTGATCAAGCTCACCCGCTTTACCAGCGAGCAGGATCCCCACAGCACGGCTGTCGTCTTCATGATGCAGCCGGACCGCGCCGACTGGGCCCATTGCGGGGATTCACGGTTTTATCACTTCCGGGCCGGCAAGCTGGTCACCCGCAGCACCGACCATTCGTTGGTCGAAGAACTGGTGCGCAAGGGGCGGCTGGATCCCGAAGGGGCGCTGCGGCATCCGAACCGCAACGTCCTGCTGTCCTGCCTGGGCTCGGAGCGGGAGCCGCGGGTGGATTTCGGGCATGCCTCGCCGCTTGTCGGCGGAGATGCCTTCCTGTTGTGCTCCGACGGTCTGTGGGCTTACATCGGTGAAGAGGAAACGGGGCTGATCCTGGCCAACATGTCACCCCGTGATGCCGCCTCGGCCCTGATCGAACTGGCGCGCCAGCGGGCCAGGGGCAGTGGCGACAACATCTCCCTGGCCATCGTCAAACTCGTCGAAGTCGACAACAACAAGCGGACCCGCTGAAGTCAGCGCGTCCGCAGCCAGTTCCTGCGCCAGAACGAAGCGGCCATCAGTGCCGCGACGCCGAGCATCATCCCCAGTGCGATGTCGAATCCGTCATGCGCCTCGAGCAGGGGCATGTCGCGGAAGTTCATGCCGAAGATGCCGGCGATCAGCGTGGCCGGCATGAACAGGGTGGTCAGCACGGTAAGGATGCGCACCTCGGTATTGAGCCGATTGCTGACGCTGGACAGGTAGATGTCCAGCAGGTCGGCGAGCAGGTCGCGCACCGATTCCAGCGTTTCCAGTACATGCACCGTGTGGTCATAGATATCCCTTAGATACAGGCGTGTATCACCCGAAAAGAAGCCGTTGTCGGCCCGTCCCAGGGTGTTGAGCACTTCGCGCACGGGCCAGATGGCGCGGCGGAGCACCAGGGCTTCATGCTTGACCCGGTTGATCTCTGCCAGCAGTTCCGGCGTCGGACGGCTCAGGGCCTGATCTTCCAGTTCCTCCGCCATGTCGGTCAGGTTGTCGAGCATCACGAAGTAGCGGTCCACCAGCGTGTCCAGCAGCGCGTAGGCCAGGTAGTCGACGCCGTGGGCGCGCATTGCGCCGTGTTCCGAGCGCAGGCGCTCCCGTACCGCCTCGAAGGTGCCGGTGGCGCGCTCCTGGAAGGTCAGCACGAAATTACGGCCGAGCACGATGCTGACCTGGTCGGAGCTCAGGCTGCGGCTGTCCGGATTGAAATCGAAGCAGCGGGCGACGATGTACAGGTAGTCTGCGTATTCGTCGCTCTTGGGACGCTGGTGGGTGTTGAGGATGTCCTCCTGCACCAGTGGATGCAGCTTGAAGCGCCGGCCGATTTCCGCCATCACGGCCGGGTCGTGCAGGCCATATACATTCAGCCACAGTTTGCCGCCGCCGGGTTGATACTGGCGGGATGCATCGACGGAATCGAAGCGTGTCTCGATCAAGCCATTGGAATCGAACTCAATGAGGGTAATCGAGGGCTTTTCGGTCTTGATTTCGCCGATATGAACCAGTGAACCTGGGGGTAACCCTAACTTTCGGGTGGGATGGGATCGTTTCTTGCTAGACTTTCGCATCGTATTTGCGATATTCGGTTCAAATAACCGTTTTTAGATGCAGTATTCAGGTGAAAACCGGCTTTTTTTAGGGTATTCATCAATAGATTTGGGTCGTTCGTGAAACCCTCTCACGACGATAGCAGATTTCCAACTACCCCTCGAAGGAGCTTTCATGCCCCTGGTCATCGGTGTGACCAAAGAGCTTACGCCGGGAGAGCGCCGCGTTGCGCTGGTTCCGGACGTAGCCAAGAAATATCAAGGGCTTGGCGCAGCTTTGCTGCTCCAGGCAGATGCCGGCACATCGGCTTACTACCGTGACGCAGATTACGGAGAAGCTGAACTGGCCAGCGATCAACTGTCGGTGCTGAAGAAGGCTGACGTCATCCTGCAGGTCCAGCCCCTGGGGCTCGACGTGCTGGCCGAGCTGAAACCCGGCACGGTTCTGGTGGGTTTGCAACAACCCTGGTCCAGCAAGGAACGAGTGGAGCTTTTGCGCCAAAAGCAGATCACCTGTTTCGCTTTGGAACTGTTGCCCCGTATCAGTCGTGCACAGAGCATGGACGTGCTCTCCAGCCAGGCCGCCGTGGCGGGCTACGAGTGCGCGCTGATCGCCGCCGACCATTCGCCGAAGTTCTTCCCGATGCTCACCTACGCCGCCGGCACCATCCGCCCGGCCAAGGTGCTGGTTATCGGCGCCGGTGTAGCTGGCCTGCAGGCCATCGCCACCGCCAAGCGCTTGGGCGCGATGGTTTCCGGCTACGACGTGCGACCGGAAACCAAGGAGCAGATCGAGTCGCTGGGTGCAAAGTTTGTTGACACAGGTGTCTCGGCCGCCGGTACCGGCGGCTATGCCCGCGAGCTCACCGACGACGAAAAGCGCCAGCAGGCCGACAAGCTCGGCAAGGCCGTCGCGGATTGCGATGCGCTGATTACGACTGCTGCGATTCCTGGCAAGAAGGCGCCGGTGATCATCAGTGCCGACATGGTGGCGCGCATGAAGCCCGGTTCAGTGGTCGTCGACATGGCGGCCGAGACCGGCGGCAATGTGGCCGGCACGGTGGCGGGCGAGAAGGTGTGGGTCGGCGAGACCCTGATCATCGGCCCCACTCACATCCCCAGCCGCATGCCGGTGCATGCCTCCGAGATGTACGCCAAGAACCTCTACAACTTCATCTCGCCGTTCATCAAGGATGGGGCCCTGGCCCTCGATTGGGACGACGAAGTGCTGGCCGGTGCCTGTCTGACCCACGCGGGCGAAGTGCGCCACGCGGGCGTCAAACAGGCCCTGGGCCTCTGACCGGGAGACGGACCATGGACGGATTTGTTGCAATCTACATCTTCATGCTCGCCGCCTTCACCGGCTACGAGGTGATTTCCCGCGTGCCGGTGATCCTGCACACGCCGCTGATGTCCGGCTCGAACTTCGTGCACGGCGTGGTGCTGGTGGGCGGCATGATCGCCCTTGGCCAGGCGGAGACTCCGCTCGAACAGGCCATCGGCTTCGTTGCCGTGCTGCTCGGCGCGGCCAACGCGGCGGGTGGTTACGTGGTGACCGAACGCATGCTCGCCATGTTCAAGGCGAAGGAGAAGAACTGATGGCTATCAAGTGGCTGATTGACGCGAGTTACTTCGTCGCCGCGATCCTCTTCATCCTCGGCCTGAAGGGCATGAGTTCGCCGGTCTCGGCGCGTAAAGGCATCGTCTGGGCCGGTGTCGGGATGGTGCTCGCCACCGTGGTGACCTTCCTCACCCCGGGCATGAACAACTTCGCGCTGATGATCATCGCCATCGCCGTCGGCGGCGCACTGGCCTGGATCTCGGGCAAGAAGGTCGCCATGACCGACATGCCGCAGATGGTGGCCATCTACAACGGCATGGGCGGCGGCGCCGCGGCGGCCATCGCGGCGGTGGAGTTCGCCCGCGGCGAGATGCACGGTGTGGTGGTGACCCTGCTGGCAACCCTCGGTGCGCTGATCGGCGCGGTGTCCTTCTCCGGCTCGGTCGTCGCCTGGGCCAAGCTGCAGGGCGTCATGAAGAAGGCCTTCCGGCTGCCGGCCCAGAATGCGGTGAACATCCTCCTCGCCCTGGTGACGGTGGGTGTCGGCGCGGCCATCGTGATCGCTCCGGAGATCGATCCGACCCTGGTCGGCGCGTTCTTCATCCTGGCGCTGGTGCTGGGTACCGTCATCACGCTGCCGATCGGCGGCGCCGACATGCCGGTAGTGATCTCCCTGTTCAACGCTTTCACCGGCCTGGCCGTGGGCTTTGAGGGCTTCGTGATGGGCATTCCGGCGCTGATCATCGCCGGTATCGTGGTCGGCGCCGCCGGCACGCTGCTGACCCAGTTGATGGCCAAGGCCATGAACCGGCCGATCAGCAACATCCTCTTCGTGCCGATGGCGGCTGCCGGCGGTGGCGAAGCGGTGGAGGGCGAGCAGAAGGAAGTCGGCGCGATGGATGCGGCGGCGATGATGCGCTACGCCTCCAAGGTCATCATCGTGCC
>NZ_MWUM01000170.1 GCF_002028455.1 Zoogloea sp. LCSB751
GGAGTCGAGCCCGAGCTACGACCCCAACCTGTTCGTGACCGGCATCTCCAGCACCAACTACTCGGCGCTGCTCAACGATCCGGCGCGCCCGCTGGTGAACCGCACCACCCAGGGCATCTACGCCCCCGCCTCCACCGTCAAGCCCATGATGGCGGTGATGGGGCTGAACGAGGGGGCCATCACCCCCAACTATCGCTACTTCGGTGGCCCCAGCTTCTCCATCCCGGGCACCACCAAGAAGTTTCGTGACTGGCGCCGCTGGGGTCATGGCTGGCT
>NZ_MWUM01000171.1 GCF_002028455.1 Zoogloea sp. LCSB751
CCGAGGCGGGGGAGGCCTATTATCGGCGTGCCAGGGAGATATTGGCGCAAGTCAACGAGGCTGACGCCATGGTGCAGCAGTGCCGGGCCGGTCTGAGTGGTCGCTTGCGGGTGAGCGCCCCCGTCACCTTCGCCCGGTTGCACATCATCCCGCACCTGTCGGATTTTCTCAGGGATCACCCAGGGCTGGATCTCGAGATCCTGCTGGACGATGGCAACGTCGATCTCATCTCGGCCGGCATCGATGTCGCCTTGCGGCTCGGGGAGCAGGCGGAT
>NZ_MWUM01000172.1 GCF_002028455.1 Zoogloea sp. LCSB751
ACGCAAAGGAAACGTCATGAGCCTGAACCTGGTACCGGCTGGCAAGAGCCTGCCTGACGACATCTACGTCATCATCGAAATCCCGCAGAATGCCGACCCGATCAAATACGAAGTCGACAAGGACAGCGGTGCCATCTTCGTTGATCGCTTCATGTCCACCCCGATGTTCTACCCGTGCAACTACGGTTACGTGAACGCCACCCTGTCCCTGGACGGTGACCCCGTCGACGTGCTGGTGCCGACTCCCTACCCGCTGCTGGCTGGCTCCGTCATTC
>NZ_MWUM01000173.1 GCF_002028455.1 Zoogloea sp. LCSB751
AATGAGTTAACAATTAGCTCTTACACTGTTATTACCAAGATGGGTAATCAAAGGAATCTGACGATGGACAAGATGAAAGATGTGGCACTGCTGGCGGGTCGTGTTCTGCTGGCGCTGATGTTCGTGATGGCAGGCTGGGGCAAGATCGGCGGTTACGCCGGTACCCAGGGTTACATGGAAGCCATGGGCGTGCCCGGGTTCATGCTGCCCCTGGTGATCCTGCTGGAGCTGGGTGGCGGTCTCGCCATCGTGCTGGGTCTCTTTACCCGCAGCCT
>NZ_MWUM01000174.1 GCF_002028455.1 Zoogloea sp. LCSB751
TAGCTTAGGTGTGAAGAACTTGACTGATGAGAAGCCTCTATACGTTACTAACGGTAGTGATGCTGGTACTGTTCCAGAAGTTTACGACACTATCGGCCGTACCATTTACGGCGGTGTGACTGTTAAGTTCTAATTTTAATTTGAACCCACTCTAAAAAGCGCCTTCGGGCGCTTTTTTGTTTTGGTGCAAAAGGTTACAAGCGTTATCTATCGCTGCCAACTTGATCACAATTAAGTAAATACTGATTTTTAATCTTCTTCTTATACTAGAGCC
>NZ_MWUM01000175.1 GCF_002028455.1 Zoogloea sp. LCSB751
GCATCTCTGCTCAAGCTGGCCTGCAGCTCGGCCATCCGTTCCTGGGCGTAGCTATGGCGCAGGCCGTGGGCACCGGTAGACCAGCCCAGCGCCCGCTCGCTGGCGGCGGAGCCGCTGTTGCTCCAGCGTTGGCCGCCGCCGATGTCGTAGTGGGACTGGTAGTGGATCCCGCGATCGGTGATCGCCAGGGGGGCATCGAGGCGCACGGCTTCCAGCCGCTCGGCCAGGGCGTGGGGTAGCAGCACCTCGCGCACCAGCCCGCCCTTGCCGTGGA
>NZ_MWUM01000176.1 GCF_002028455.1 Zoogloea sp. LCSB751
GCCAATGGCGTCTTGGTCAAGGTGGAGCAGGTCCGCAAGCATTGTTTACAACGGTAACGCCGCAACCCCCGAGTCCAGCCCCAAGGAGCAAGCTGGTCTGGTTGTGCATGACAATGGGGGCAAGCAGGGCAATCCGGTAGCAAGGCGTTAATGCGAGAAGGTAAGCTGGGTTGCTGCAACTCACGCTGAGCGATATGTCGTTGTCGGACAGAGAGTTGTGGAAACAGGGTAAGGAAATGTTGGAAGGCTTGGGTATCCATGATGGAGGCCCTCA
>NZ_MWUM01000177.1 GCF_002028455.1 Zoogloea sp. LCSB751
GAAAAGGGATTTTACTGATGATATAAAAGATCAATGGTTGCATACTCTAGGGAATTTAACTCTTACTTGTTATAATCGAGAGCTATCTAATGCAGATTTTAAATTAAAATGTGATGCTAAAAACAAAGAAGGAATGAATATTGGTCTGGCATCGGGAGTATTAATGTTGAATGCTGAGTTTCTTCAAATGAAAAATTCTGAAGAAAATTGGAATGAGCATAAAATTAAAGAACGTGGTCGCCGTTTAGCAGAAAAATTTGCTGCATTTTTTGTC
>NZ_MWUM01000178.1 GCF_002028455.1 Zoogloea sp. LCSB751
GACGAGGATGTCCCACAGCTGGTAGTCGCAGGGTGAAGTCCCTGCGGTGGCTTGGCTTGTCATAACTCTCTCCGGTGCGAAATGATCGCTTTGTGTCGACGGGCATCTTGGCCAGTTCACCCCTGACGGGCGTTGATCCAACGCAAAAAAAGTGGAGGTTCTTGCCCAGGATGCCATGCCCGGCATTCTAGTGCGTTGGAGCTGGATTGAAGAACTGTTTTAGATGGTTTATTTGGAGTTTAATGCGGAGAGGGTTCGGAAAAACCACTTTTT
>NZ_MWUM01000179.1 GCF_002028455.1 Zoogloea sp. LCSB751
GCTTTTTATCAGGGCAAGGCTTGGGGTTTTACCGCTGGCTTCGAGTGCGCACGCTGCAGCTAACACTTGGTCAATGGGACTCATAATAAGTGAAATTCCTTAATGTATATCGTGTTTTTCACTAACTTACTGTGATGTGGTTATTTTAGTTCTTATAAATCAATACATTGCTGTTTGGCATTGATTTTGCTTTTTAACAATTTTTATAACAAGTACACAGGAAGTCATAATATGAACGCAAATATTAATCGCAAACTCATCGCGGTCACGTTT
>NZ_MWUM01000017.1 GCF_002028455.1 Zoogloea sp. LCSB751
TCGACTGGTATCGCGCCCGCTGGGAGATCGAACTGTTCTTCCTGGTGCTCAAGGAAGGCTGCCGGGTCGAGCGCCTGCAACTGGCCGACACGCGTCGCCTGCAAAGTGCGCTGGCGCTTTACATGGTGATCGCCTGGCGGATCAACCGCCTGATGCGCCTGGGTCGGAGCCTGCCCGATTTACCCGCCGACATGGCGTTCGAAGCCGATGAGTGGCGGGCCGCCTTTATCCTGAACAAGAAGCCCATCCCGACAGCCGTGCCCGCGCTGAACACCGTCTTGCGCCTGATCGCCCAGCGTGGAGGCTTCCTGGCCCGCCGACATGATGGTGAGCCCGGCGCCAAGACAATCTGGCTCGGTCTCCAGCAGCTGGCCGTCTTTGTCGAAGGCATGCGCCAGGCAAGGAAAATGGATCAGGGGTGAGTTGTGTGTAAGGGGATGCCGTAAGCCGTCCTCTTACGGAGGAGTTGTCACGGGGAGGGCCCGCTCAACAGCTTTCAAGAGCGCTGCGACGACCCCTCTCTCGACGGATGCACACAATAATTAGATTTTCTTATCAATCGATAGGAAACTTTGCATTTCCGATCAGCGAAGCAGGCCTAAGATAGCGCTGTCTCCTCCACCCTCCTCCTTTGGTGTGGATTTAGCCCGAGTTGCTCTGTAGCTCGGGCTTTTCTTTTTCTTACTCCGTGCTCTCTTGCTCTACGCTTGTTTCAGCGCTCTACCCGCAGGAAGCCGCACGAGCCCCAAGACTGGCCGCTCGGACGAAACGCTTCGTCCTGAGCCCGTGCCTTCAAGCTGGGGAGCACAAGAAAAAACCCTCGCGAGGAGGGTTCAAAACAAAGGGGGACGGATCACGGATCGGGCGCAAACAACGCTTGCCCCACACAAAACAGCAGAACGCCTCCCGACGGCCTGCCGTCGCCGCGCGATCAGAAACGTCCGAGCTTGCGATACAGGGTGTTGCGGCTGATTCCAAGCCTGCGGGCGGCCGCAGAAATATTGCCATTCTCGGCCTCGAGTGTGCGCTGGATCATGTCGCGCTCGATCTCCTCCAGGCGTCCGAAGCTCGCCGCTCCGCTGGCAGCGGCCGCTGAGACGGGCCCAGTCGCCAGGCCTGGAGACAGGCTGCGCGACGGCGCGGCGGAGGCCATCGCCGGCATCGCCTCGCCGATCTCCTCGAAGATGTCGTCCGGCAGATGCCAGGTTTCGATGACATCCTCGTCGTCATCGAGCAGCGCAATCGCCACCTTGATGACATTGTTGAGCTGACGGATGTTGCCGGGCCAGCGGTAGCTCAGAAACGCCTGCATGACCTTGTGGGACACTTCCACGTTACGATCGGGGCCCGCTTCTTCGCGCATCAGCTTGTCGATCAGGCGATCGATGTCGCTGCGCTCGCGCAGGGACGGCAGATTGATGCACAGGCCGTTGAGGCGGTAGTACAAGTCCTCCCGGAAACCGCCGCGCGCTACTTCTTCCTTCAGGCGCCGGTGGGTAGCGCAGACGAGGGTGATGTCCACCGGAATGCTCTTGTTGGTCCCCAGCGGCGTCACGCAGCGCTCCTGCAGCACACGCAGCAGGCGGGCCTGCAGCGAAAGGGGCATGTCGCCGATTTCGTCGAGGAAAAGGGTCCCACCGTGGGCTTGCTGGATCTTGCCGACCGCGCCTTCCTTGCGGGCGCCAGTGAAGGCACCGCCCGAATAACCGAACAGCTCGGACTCGATCAGGGTTTCCGGAATCGCCGCACAGTTGAGCGCGACGAAGGGCCCCTGAGCCCGCGGGCCGCTGTTGTGGAAGGCCTTGGCGAACATTTCCTTGCCGGCTCCGGATTCGCCCTGAATAAGAATCGGGATGTCGCGGCCGAGCACCCGCACACCCTTGTCGATGGCCGCCTGCAGGCGTTCGTCGCCGGTGGCCAGGGTATGCAGCGTCAGGCGAACCTGGGAAGCCGGCTCCGCCTCCACCCGGGCCGGGCGGACAGGCCGCTCGCTGCGCCCCTCCATGCCGACCGGGCTCGACACCGGCATCGACGCGAAATTACCGCGCAGGCGGGCATAGAAGCGCTCGCCGTTGCGGCCGGCAATCGCGATCAGGGACGAAGGATCGCGCCGGGCACGATCGATCAAGGTACCCAGCGGCACGTCGAACAGCATGCTGTAGTGGCGCCGGGGCAGATCCTCGCGACGCAGGCCGAGCAGCTCGAGAGCGGACTGATCGGCGCCGACGATGTCGCCATCCGGCGAGATGGCCAGCAGCGCTTCGCACATGCTGCCCACGTGGTCCGGACGGGCGTGGAAGCTGAGCAGTCCCTGGTGGGCGAACTCGGACTCGAAAAGACGCTTTTCGATGATGCGGGACGACATTTTCACCAAGCCGAGGGAGTGACGCTGGAAGGCGCGGTAATCGCTGGAGATGTCCAGCACCCCCATCAGACGGCCCTGCGCATCCTGGATCGGGGACGCGCTACAGGTCAGGAAGGCATTGCCCTCGTAGAAATGCTCGGAACCGAAAACATTGACTGCGCCACGCTCGGCGAGAGCGGTGCCGATGGCGTTGGTACCGCGGTCGAATTCGTGCCAGCTGGCCCCCGGGTGCAGGGATACCTGCTCGGCCTGGCTCAGGAAATCGGGATCGCCATAGGTCTGCAGCACCATGCCGCGCGCGTCGGCGAGGATGACCATGCTGTGGGAGTTGCGGATCTGCTCGAAGAGATGTTCGAGGACCGGCTCGGCGTGGGAGATCAACGTGCGGTTGCGCTCCCGCGCCTCCGACACCGCCCGCACGTTGGGTTCGCCACACTCGAGACGAGCCGGATCGAGGCCCGCCTTCCGGCAGCGCTCCCAAGAGCGTAATACGCTTTGGTCGAGCAACGCCTCAGGAAGCTCTCCCCGGCCAAAGTACAGCGACCGCGCTTCCAAGAGACCCAGTGCCCTGGCCTCCGCGCTGAAAGGAACCTGCATCATCTCCTCCTCCGTTTGAACGGATTGTGTGCCAGCTCGAGCCAGCATCGTGGTGTGCGCCAAAATGTAGCAGCTGGACCACATTTCAGCAATGTGACTGCTCCACCCTCTCGCTCAATCAGCAAAACTCAGGCCAGTTTATAGAGCTATAAAGAAAACTGGAAAAATCCTGATGCGGCAAAGGTGTCCCATTTCACGACGGCTCCCTTCTAAAAGTGGCACGCCCCTTGCTGAAAGGTCTTCACACACGGCGACTCGCCCGCTGGCGGATCGCTCGACGAACTCCAATCACACGACCAAAGGTGACCCAGGTGACTGTCCGTAATTCCGTCCTTCTCCGTGCCCTCTCCGCTGCCGCGCTGACCCTGGCTGCAACCGTCGTCATCGCTCACGGCGACGTGACGCCCCAGGCCGTCGACACCTCGACGCTGCCCTCCGTCGGCAAGGACTGGCTGCCGAAGAACCCCTACCTGGGCAACAAGGAAGCGATCCGCATCGGCTCCTCGGCG
This sequence comes from Zoogloea sp. LCSB751, assembly GCF_002028455.1. Classification (GTDB taxonomy): domain Bacteria; phylum Pseudomonadota; class Gammaproteobacteria; order Burkholderiales; family Rhodocyclaceae; genus Zoogloea. The sequence continues at coordinate 3,472 of NZ_MWUM01000017.1, forward strand.
TTCAACCAGAACTGCGCCCGCTGCCACGGCCTCGGCGCAATCTCCGGCGGCATCGCCCCCGATCTGCGCTACCTGCCGGCCGGCCAGGAAGGCGACGAAATCTTCCTGAACCGCATCCGCCATGGCGCCACCCGCGACGGCCGCGTGTACATGCCCCCGTTCGAAGGCATCCTGAGCCAGGAAGCCATGTGGACCATCCGTGCCTGGCTGGAGACCGTCCGTGAAGACTGATCGTCGTCGTTTCCTGCTGGCCGCTGGCGCGGCGGCCCTGGCCTCCAGCCTGCCGGCCCGCGCCGACACGCTGGAAGAGATCAAGAAACGCGGCAGCCTCAAGGTTGCCGTGTATAACAACTTCGCCCCCTACTCCAACCAGGGCAAGGGCATCGACGTGGAACTTGCCGAAGCCCTTGGCAAGCAACTCGGTCTGAATCCGCAGGTCATCGGTTACAACGCCGACGAGGACATGGACGACGACCTGCGCAACATGGTCTGGAAGGGCCACTACCTGGGCATGCAGCCGTCCGACGTGATGATGCATGTGCCCGTCGACTCCTACCTGCAGGGCAAGAACGACAAGGTGAAGATCTTCGGCCCCTACCACCTGGAAACGGTGGCGGTGGCCCGCCTGCAGCGCATCGGCTCAATCCGCGGCTCCGCCGCCACGGCGCTGGAAGTGTTCACCCGCGAGAAGATCGGTGTCGAGGGGCGCAGCCTGGCCGATGCCTTCCTGCTCGGCGTGCTGAACGGCCGCCTGCGCGACAACGTGGTCCATTTCGGCAGCGTCGCAGCAGCGGTAGACAAACTCAAGGCCGGCGAACTGGCCGCCGTGATGGGGCCGCGCTCGGAGATCGAAGTCGCGCTCGGCAAGGACAGCCGCTTCGTTGTGGAAGTGGTCCAGATGCCGGAACTCAAGATCAACAGCTGGCCGCTGGGCATGGCCGTCAAGGCCGAGGAGAGCGGTCTTGCCGATGCCATCGACAAGGCTCTCAAGGAGCTCGAAAAGAATGGCACGGTCGCAGCCATCTTCGCCCGCCACGGCGTCACCTACGTCAAGCCAACCCTCTGAGACCATGCCCCAGCCCTTCACCCTGCGACAGCTCCTGGCGAGCTGCATCCTGCTGCCGGGAGCGGCCCTCGCCGCGCCCTTTGCCTACGTTCCCAACGAAAAATCCGCATCGGTATCGGTGATCGACACCGCCACCGACGAGGTGGTCGCCAGTCTGCCCGGCGGCCAGCGCCCCCGCGGCATCGCCACCGATGGGAAGAGCCTGTTCGTCAGCGAGGCCCCGACCAGCAGCCTGGTGGTGGTCGATATCGCCGAGGGCAAGCAAGTCGCGTCCATCCCCCTCGGAGAATCGCCGGAAGGGGTGAGCGTATCGGCCGACCGCAAGCTGATCGCCGCCGCAGTGGAAGAATCCAACAGCGTCGTCATCCTGGATGCCGCCAAGCGGCGCAAGCTGGCGGAGATCAAGGTCAAGGGCAAGAACCCCGAGCATGCAGTGTTCAGCCCCGACGGCCGCTGGCTGCTGGTCAGCGCCGAGGAAGCCCAGCAGGTGGACCTGATCGACGTGAAGACCCGCAAACAGGTCGCCTCGATCGAAGTCGGCAAGCGCCCACGCGGCATCGGCTTCACACCGGATGGCAAGCGCGCCTACGTGGCCTGCGAGATGGTCAGCACGGTCTACGCCATCGACATGGGCAAGCGCAAGGTCATCGCCGAAATCAAGGGCGGCAATTTCTCCAACGGGGTCACAATGGCGCCAGACGGCAGCCGTGCCTACGTCTCCAACGGCAAGGACGGCACCGTCAGCGTGATCCGCACCAACGACAACCAGATCGAAGCCACCATCCCGGTCGGCAAGCGCCCCTGGAACATGGCCATCACCCCCGACGGCCGCAAGCTTTACGTGGCCAACGGTCGCTCCAACAGCGTGTCGGTGATCGACACCGAACGCCTGGAGGCCATCAAGGAAATCCCCGTCGGTGAGCTTCCCTGGGGCGTCGTCATCCACTGAACCCGCTCCGTACTGCCATTCGGCGGCTTCACAGCGCCCATCTGCAGCGCATCACAACGACACACCTGCTCCACTCTGGAGCAGGTGTGTCGTTCAGCTGTAACGGGGACCCTCCCCCGTGACGCTCATCAAAGCTTGAGAATCCACTCCACAGCAGCCTTCAGGTCGGCATCGCTGATCTTGTCGGTACCATGGGGCGGCATCGGAATCTGACCCCAGGTACCGGTGCCGCCATGGCGCACCTTGGAAATCAGCATTGCCTCCGCCTCGGGATGCCCCTTGTACTTGGCCGCCACTTCCTTGTAAGCGGGGCCGACACGCTTCTGGTCCACCGCGTGGCAGGCCACGCAGCGAGCCTTCTTGATGATCTCTTCGGATGCCAGGGCCGGGGTTGCTGCGGCCGCTCCCAGGGCGGCGACGCAAAGCAGATTGACGAATTTCATGAGCTCCTCCTTCTAGTCATTTTTGACAGACTGGTTATCAAGACTGCGGTCAGACTGATCACTGAATACGGCACCGACTGTGCCCCTGAACCGCGCCACCCTGGACTGGCAGCAAAAAGCATGCAGATCGACACCCGCCGGCTGCCGCCACAAAAACTCTTTGCAGACAAAGACTTGCCAAATGCATGGAGCGATCTTTCGGGTGCGCGCTTGTTCCGCAGCGGAACACCTGCTCCATCCCGTAACGTAGCCTTGAACACCTGCTCCACTTCGCGCACAAACGGCGCCCATAAAAACCCGTCATCCAGCATGGCCATGTCGCTTAACTACTGATTTTCATGATTTAATTCAATTAGACTGACGTGAACGTCAGCATTTTCATGGCAGGCACGGTTCCTGCTGTTCAGTACTCGTGAATAATCAGGACCCACCCTCCTCCTTCCCGCTCGAGGCCATCCAGCGCTCGTGGGAACGTTGCGCGGCCGACGGCCTGCGCCCCACCGAGCGCCTGCCGGCCACCAGCCAGCAAGGCAACCTGTCCGATCGCCTGGAGGCCAACGCCCGGCTGGTGGCCTATGCCCAGCCGATCATGGAGCACCTGCACCAGCAGATCGCCCATTCCTCGTCTACGATCCTGCTCGCCGACGACTCGGGGGTCATCCTGCGTTCGGTGGGCGATTCGGACTTCCTGGAGAAGGCGGCCCGCGTGTCCCTCAAACCGGGACATTCCTGGGCCGAGTCGGTGATGGGTACCAATGCCATCGGCACGGCACTGGCAGAACAGCGCCCGGTGGCCGTGATGGGGAACCAACACTATCTCGAACGCAACAAGTTCCTCGCCTGCGTCGCGACGCCGATCCATGCGCCCACCGGCGGCGTCCTCGGCATTCTCGACGTATCGAGCAACCTGCAGATCACCCAGACCCACGCCCAGGCCCTGCTGCAAACCACCGCGGAGATCATCGAGAACCGCCTGATCGAAACCGTCAGCGATGCAGCGGTGCTGATCCGCTTTCATCACCAGGCCGAGGCACTGGCCTCGCCCCTCGAGGGACTGGCGGTCTTCGACGAAGCCGGCGCCCTGCTCGCCTGCAACCGCCGCGCTGAACGTCTGCTGGGGCTGGCCGACACCCGGCGGCACGACAAGCCGCCGTTCTGGAACATCTTCGAGACCCGCTGGAACGCGGTGCTCGACCACGCCCTGCAGACCAGCGCCCACCCTACCCGCCTGCGCAGCCGCCAGGGCCAGGAATTCGTCGCCCGCATCCTGCTCACCAACATGCAGCGCATGCGCCCGATCAACGCGCGGGAGATGCAGGCAAGCGCCGCCCCGGCAACGCCGATCGGCCCCACGCTCGACGAACTGGACCTTGGCGACAAGACCGTCAGCCATGCCATCCGGCGGGCGCGGCGCATCCTCGGGCTGGACATTCCGCTGCTGATCCAGGGCGAAACCGGTTCCGGCAAGGAAGTCTTTGCCCAGGCCTTCCACACCAGCGGGCCGCGCAGCAACGGCCCCTTCGTGGCAATCAACTGTGCCGCCATCCCGGCCAACCTGATCGAGGCCGAACTGTTCGGCTACACGGCCGGCGCCTACACCGGCGCCCGCGACGAAGGGGCGCGTGGCAAGCTGCGCGAGGCCCACCAGGGCACCCTGTTCCTCGACGAAATCGGCGACATGCCCCTCAAGCTTCAGGCCGTTCTGCTGCGCGTCCTCGAAACGCGCCGTGTCACGCCGCTCGGCGGTGGCCCGGAAGAAGAGATCGATCTGTCCCTGGTCTGCGCCAGCCACCGGTCGCTGAAGGCCTTGTGCGAGAGCGGCGACTTCCGCCCCGATCTGTATTTCCGCCTGTCGGCAATGAGCCTGTCCCTCCCGCCCCTGCGGGAGCGCAGCGACATCGAGGCACTGGCCCGGCGCATCCTGCAGGACGAATCGCCGCAACGGCCGGTACGCCTGTCGGCCACCGCCCTCGACCTGATCCGCCACCATCCGTGGCCGGGCAACATCCGTCAGTTGAAGAACGCCCTGCGCCTGGCCATGGCCATGCTGGGGCCGGATGAGGACACCCTGACGCCCGAGCATCTGCCCCACGACCTGGTGGACGACCCGGACCTGCCGACCCAGCGCCCGGCCGCCCAGAGCCTGCGGGCAGCCGAAGGACGACTGGTGGAAAGCACCGTGGCCCGCCATAACGGCAACATCTCGGCGGCGGCACGGGAACTCGGCATCACCCGCACGACCCTCTATCGAAAGCTGCGCCAGCTATCGGCCTCGTGATCCGCAACGGCCCGGCGTGGGATACTCGGGCTTTGCCAGCCTTGACCAACGCCGTGCCCTTCACCCATACCACCCTGTCGCGCCTGGCTGCCGGCCTGTGCCTGAGCGCCAGCCTGGCGGCCTGCTCGCCGGCTCCCAGCCCGCTCCCCGACCAACTCGGAGCCGAGTTCCAGCCCGGCATGTCCCTCGACGATGCCCGCCGGCGGCTCGCCGCCCATGGCACCACCTTCTCGGAGAAAAGCAGCACCGAGTGCCTGGCCCTCGTCGAGCGCAGCCCCAATGTGTCCCAGCTCCCCCCCCAGGGCGGCCCCTGCGTGTTCGGCAAGATCCCCCTCTCCCGCAGCTGGTATGGCGGCAAGAGCGATGTGATACTGCAGCTGGTTTTCAGCGCCGACGGCCGGCTCGCCGACGGGCACTTCGAGCAGATCGACAGCCTGCTGTAAGACCAACCCAGAAATGCGAACCCCGGACGGGGGGGACGTCCGGGGTTCTCGGTACAGCATCCTTCACGGCCGCAGCCGTGCGTGCCCCCGGCTTACTTGGGTGCCAGGGTCAGGATCCACTTCACCAATTTCTTGGCGTCGGCTTCCTTGATGGCAACCTTGTTGGGCGGCATGGCCAGGCCACTGACCTTGTCCTTCCAGTGGCTGCCGTACGGGTTGGAGCCCTCCAGTACCACACGGGTCAGGAAGGTGTCGGCGCCCGGCTTGCCCTTGTAGGCCTTGGCCACGTCCTGCCAGGCCGGGCCGATGGGGGCCATGCCGTTCGGTCCGGGGGTACCGGACTCGATGGCGTGACAGGTCAGGCAGCCGCTCTTGCTGGCCAGCGCCTTCATGTCCTCATCCACCGCGGCATTGGCAGCCGTGGCAACCAGGGCCAGGCCCGCCAGCAGCGCCGTCTTGCGTAAGGCGTTCATCTTGTTTCTCCTTGGCTAAAAAAGTCTTCACGCCACCCGTTCGGCGGCCTGAAAACATCGCCCGCATCCGCCGGCTGGCGGATCGCGGGCAGAATCCCGGAATGGTTTCGGGAAAACATTGGCCTCAGCCCTGGGACAGCGGCAAAGGCAAACTGAGACGGACCTGCAGACCGCCGCCCGGAGCGTCGGTCAGCCAACACTTACCGCCGGCCATCTCGGCACGCTCGCGCATGCCCAGCAAGCCGCCGCGGGAACGCGGCACCACATCCTCGACCTTGCCGACTCCGTTGTCTGCGACGGTCAGCTCCAGCGCCTGTCCGCGGGTCTGCAAGGACAGACGCACGCGACTCGCCACGCTGTGGCGCAGCACATTGGTCAGGGCTTCCTGCAGCGTGCGATAGAGTGCAAGGCCGGCATTGGGTGGCAGCGGTGGCAAGGACGGCGGGAACTCGGCCTCGATGCCGATCTCCGGTACCCGACCGCGCCAGCCACGGACCAGGTCATTCAGGGCGTCGACCATCTGCAGGCCTTCGAGACCGTGAGGGCGCAACTGCGACAGCAGGTTGCGCACCTGGGCCAGCATCCCGTTGGTCTGCGTACGGATGTCGCCGGCAATGCTTGCCAACTGCGCAGCTTCGGCCCGACCGGCCTGGCGTTGGATGTAGGCCGCCGACACGTTGACGGCGGTCAGCGCCTGGCCGAGTTCATCGTGCAGCTCGCGGGCCAGTTCCCGACGCTCGCTTTCCTGCAGTTCAAGCAGTTGCCGCGCGAGCAACTGGCGGGCCGCCCGCGATTCAGCCAGCTCGCCGGACAGGGTCTCGATGGCCTGGGCGATACTGGCGAACTCCTTCAGCTGGAAGGGCGGCAGACGAACCTGATCCTCTCCGCGTCCGAGCCGGGCCAGGCCCTGTTCGAGCAGGCGGACCGGCTTCAGCGCCCGATGAGCCGCCACCCACGCCACGACCGCCATGCCCAGGCAGAACACGACCAGCGTCAGCATGTTGCGCACACCGTCGCGCAGCACTTCATGGATTTCGGCGCGGGGGTCGGCACGGATCACCAGCATCTCGTCGCCCAGCGGAATGCGGCGTTCATGGATCACACGCCCATCGAGCAGATAATCGGCAAGGGTCGCCAGCAGCCCCGACGGCGCAGGCGCTGCACCCTGCTCCAAATTGGAGCGCTCCACGGACACCGCAACGTGTCGCAACTGACCACCTGCCAGCAACGCACGCAGTTCGGCCGCCCGGTGTTCCGGCACGCTGCCAACGGCCAGAATCACATCCGCCAGGCGGGTGGAGGCCTCCATTTCCTCGGCCACATCCTGCTGCAGGGCCAGCCCGACCCATGCCACGGCAGCCACCGACAAAGCCAGCGCAAAGCCCAGCACATAGCCGAAAAGTCTCCAGCGCAAATCCATTTGCGTCTCCTTATATTCCCTTTGGGGTAGGAAACAGCAAGGCATGTGCCAGTTGCAGCCGGTAACAGGGGCCTGCCACACAGGCATGAGGGATCGGCGATAATCGTACCCCCTTCGGCCCCGTACACCCCGCCTTTGTCCCGCCTAGCCATCCGCCCCGCCCTGAGCGGCGACCTGGACGCCATCCTGCAGATCCAGGCGCGCTGCTACACGGCCATCGTTCCCGAATCACCCCGCTCGATGGGCGCCAAGCTGGCCGCCGCGCCGCACACCTGTTTCGTCGCCGGCCCGGCCGGCGGTCCGCCGGTCGCCTACCTGCTGGCGCTGCCGTGGCGCTTCGACGATCCACCGCATCTGGACGCCCAGACCTGCCAAGCGCCGGCCGATGCCGACACGCTCTACCTGCACGATCTGGCGGTGGCGCCCGAAGCCCGGGGCAGCGGTGCTGCCGGCGCGCTGGTCGACGCCTTCATGACAGCCCTGTCCGCCAGCGGCATCGGGCGCGCCAGCCTGATCGCCATCCAGGGCTCGGCCGGTTGGTGGGCACGTCACGGTTTCGAACCGGTCGCGACCACCGCGGCGCTGGCACAGCGCCTGGCAGGCTACGGGCCTGACGCCCGTTACATGAGCCTGCTCTCACCCGTCACGCCGCACCCCCGACCCTAACCCGATCCGAGTTCCCCACCGATGCCTCCGAAGCCCATGCGCGCCGTCTTCGGCCTTGCCCTGCTGGTCCTCGCCGGCTGCACCACCGTCGTCGCCAAAGTCCAGCTGGACTACGAACTGGGCCGTCCGGACCCGGCCCGCTACGACGCACCTCCTGCCCCCCTCGCGCCGGCCCCCGACTACTGGCAGCAGGTCCGTCCGATCCTGGACCGCCGCTGCGTGAGCTGCCACGCCTGCTATGACGCCCCCTGCCAGCTCAAGCTGACCCGCTACGACGGCCTGACCCGCGGCGCCAACCCGGACCCGGTGTACGCCGGCACCCGCCTGCTGGCAGCCAGCCCGACACGGCTTGGCTTCGACGCCCACAGCACCGTGGAATGGCGCGCCAAGGGCTTCCATCCCGTCCTCAACGAACGCGCCGCCACACCAATGGCCAACCGCGATGCCAGCGTGCTGTACCGCATCCTGGCCCTCAAGCAGCAGCATCCTGGCCCGACTGCCGGAGCACTACCGGATGAGCGCTTCGACTTCGCCCTCGACCGCAGCCAGAGCTGCGCCAAGGTCGAGAGCATGGACAGCTTCGTCGCCGAGCATCCCGAGTGGGGCATGCCCTACGGCCTGCCGGCCCTCAGCCAGCAGGACCACGACATCCTCGCCCGCTGGATCGAGGCCGGCGCCCCCTACACGCCGCGCCCGGCGCCGCTGGCAGCAGTGCAGGCCAGCGTCGCCGAATGGGAGCGCCTGCTCAACGGCGACACGCTGCGCGACCAGCTGGCCGCCCGCTACATCTACGAACACTGGTACGTCGGCCAGCTGTATTTCGACGAGCAGCCGGACTACCGCTTCGAGCTGGTCCGCAGCCGCACGCCCCCCGGCCAGCCCATCGACGTGATCGCCACCCGTCGCCCCTACGACCCACCGGGCGTCGAGCGGGTGTATTACCGCCTGCGCCCGCTGGAAGAAACCCTGGTCGCCAAGACCCACATGCCGCTGGCCCTCGATCCGGCGCGCATGGGCCGCCTGCGCAAGTGGTTCTTCGATGCGCCGATCGCCGTGGCCCAGTTACCCGACTACTCGCCCAGGACCGCGACGAACCCCTTCGCCGCTTTCCGCGCCTTGCCGGTGGATGCCCGCTACCGCCTCATGCTCGACGACGCCCAGTTCACGCTGACCGGCTTCATGAAAGGCCCGGTGTGCCGCGGCCAGGTCGCCCTCAACGTCATCACCGACCACTTCTGGGTGCTGTTCTATTCGCCGGAGAGTGAAGCCAATCACCAGATCCAGGGCCTCCTCGATGCCACCCAGCCGAATCTGCGCCTGCCCGCCGAGGACGACAGCAGCACTGGCATCCTGGCCTGGCGCCGCTACGCCCAGGCCGAAAAGGCCTACCTGCGCACCAAGGCCGACTTCATGGCGCGCGGTGCACGACTCCCGCCACGCCTGGCCGAGCTGTGGAACGGCGACGGACACAATCCGACCGCCGGCCTGACGGTATTCCGCCACTTCGACAGCGCCTCGGTGGTCCGCGGTCTGGCCGGCGAACGGCCGCAGACCGCGATGTTGCTCGGCTACCCGCTGCTCGAGCGGATGCACTACCTGCTGGTCGCCGGCTTCGACGTCTATGGCAACACCAGCCACCAACTGGCAACCCGGCTCTACATGGATTTCCTGCGCATGGAAGGGGAAGAGAACTTCCTGACCCTGCTGCCTCTGAAGGATCGTCAGAAGGTGCTCGACCACTGGTACCGCGGTCGCCCCGAACGCATCCGGGATTTCGCCGACGCCGCCACCTACTACCCAGGCGAAACAGGAATGCGCTACCGCAGTGCCGACACCCTCGGCGAGCTGTACCGCAACGTCGCCCAATACCTGCGCCCGGTGCGGGAAAAGCAAATCGACCTGGTGGCGAACGGCTTCAACGCCGAGCAGCGCGCCCAGCTGCGCGCCCTCGACAAGGTAACCGGACGTCCCGCATCCCTGCTGCCCGAGCACAGTCTGGTGGTCCTGACCAACCCGGACGGCTCGATCCACGTGGTGTCGGTGCTGCGCAACAGCGCCCACAGCAACGTGGCCGAGCTGTTCCGCGAGGACACCCGCCGCCTGCCCGACGAAGACAGCCTGAGCGTCCTCGATGGCATCGTCGGCGCCTACCCCAACACGATCTTCCAGCTCGACGCCGACGAGCTGCCGCGCTTCGTGCGGGCGGTGCAGACCCTCGCCGGCGACGCCGACGTACAGCGCCTCACCCAACGCTTCGCGATCCGCCGTACCGACTCGCGTTTCTGGGCGGTGAGCGATGCCATCCATGCCCACTGGCGTCAGATTGCGCCGCGGGAAGCGGCGATCCTCGATTACAGCCGGCTCGAGAACCGTTGATCCCGGGGCGTCCATTCATTACAATAATGAGAACCATTATCAAATAGCCAGCCACCGAGGCATGTTCCTAGGCAGCCAGCAAGCGACCCGTGCCCAGGAGCCTCCATGCATCGCCATCCCGCCGCGACCGCGGCCTTCGTCCGTTCTCCCCTCGCCTGCGCGCTTCTTGCGCTGTTCGCCCTGCCGGCCAGCGCCGCCGAAGACGTCACACTAGCGCCCGTCAAGGTCGCCGCCCAGGCCGACCAGGAACCACCGTCCGAACGCAGCGGCGCCTACACGGTGCGCCGCAGCCGCTCGGCCACCGGCCTGAACCTGTCCCTGCGCGAAACCCCGCAGACCGTATCGGTGGTCACCCGCGCGCAGATGGACGACTTCCGGCTCGACAGCGTCAATGACGCCCTGTCCGCCTCGTCCGGTGTAATGGTTGAAAAGATCGAGACCAACCGCACTTACTACACCGCCCGCGGCTTCGACATCACCAGCTTCCAGGCCGACGGCATCGGCATGCCCTTCATCTACGGCAACGTGTATGGAGACATGGACAGCGCCATCTACGACCGGGTCGAGGCCGTCTATGGCGCCAACGGCCTGATGACCTCCACCGGCTACCCGGCCGCCACGATCAACTTCGTGCGCAAGCGGCCGACCGTGGACCTGCAGGCCCGCGTGACGGGCTCACTCGGTTCGTGGAACACCTACCGGCTGGACGCCGACGTGTCCCGCGCGCTGGTGGAATCCGGCGCGATCCGCGGACGCCTGGTGGTCGCCCGGGAAGACGGCGACTCCTACCTGGACCGCTACGGCCAGGCCAAGATGGTCTTCTACGCCATCGTCGAAGCCGACCTCGGCCCGGCGACCCAGCTGACCATCGGCCACAATCAGCAGCACAACAAGGCCCGCAGCCCCATCTGGGGCGCACTGCCGATGTTCTACACCGACGGCACGCGAACCCACTACGACCGCTCCACCAGCCCCGCCGCCGACTGGGCCTACTGGGACTCCACCTTCCAGACCAGCTTCGCCGAACTCACCCACGAATTCGACAACCACTGGCAGGCCCGAGCCGTGCTGACCCGCAACGACAACAGCAACGACAGCGCCCTCCTCTACGTCTACGACCGTCCCGACAAAGCCACCGGCCTCGGCGTGCTCGCCTACCCGTCGCGCTACGATGCCAACAACCGGCAGACCCAGGCCGACGTGCAGCTCAGCGGCCCATTCCGCCTGTGGGGACAGGAGCATGAATTCACGCTCGGCGCCAACTGGTCCAAATCCGAACTCACGGACATCTCCCACTACGGGCGTGGCATCGGCAGCGCCCTGCCGCCCCTCGACAACTGGGATGGCAGCTACCCGATGCCGCTCTTCGATGCCGCGGTGGACGGCAGCGCCTTCAGCTACCGCCAGCGCAGCGTCTACGCGGCCGCCCGCATCAACCCCGCCGACGGCCTCAAGCTGATCGGCGGCACCCGCGCCACCCGTGCGGACAGCGACGGCACCTCCTACGGCGTGGCCCAAAACAGCAAGGCCAGCGACGTGACGCCCTACTTCGGCGTGGTGTACGACCTCAGCCCCAACCTGTCGGCCTACGCCAGCCACGCCGACATCTTCACCCCCCAGTATCAGCTGGACGCCAGCGGCAACGTGTTGAAACCGGTGGAAGGCCGCAGCAGCGAAGTCGGCCTGAAGGGCGAGTTCTTTCAGCGCCGCCTCAACGCCTCGCTGGCCGTCTTCCGCACCGTGCAGGACAACCTCGCCGAGATCGCCGGCTATAACGGCACCAAGGCCTACTACGCCGGTATCGATGCCCGCTCGCGGGGCTTCCAGTTCGACATGACCGGGCAGATCACCCCGCGCCTCGAGGCCAACCTCGGCTACACCCAACTGTCGCTCCACGACAACCACGGCCAGGACGTGCGTACCTACACCCCGCGCCGCCTGCTGCGCCTGGCCGCCACGTATCGGCTGCCCTTCATCGACAAGCTGAAGATCGGCGCCAACCTCAGCCACCAGGGCGACGTCTACGCCATGGACGGCAGCGACGAACTGCGCCAGAAGGCCTACACGCTGATCGGCCTGATGGCCCGCTACGACATCAGCAAACAGCTCAGCGTCAGCGCGACCCTGCGCAACCTGACCGACGAGAAATACCTGAGCAGCCTCTACTGGGGCAGCTACGGCCAGGGCTATTACGGCGCCCCGCGCAACGGCAGCGTGGCGCTGACCTGGACCTACTGAGGAGCACCCCATGCGCCCCCTGCTGGTTCGCCTGCACCGCTGGTTCGGCCTGTTCGCCGCCGTGTTCCTGTTCATCGCCGGCCTGACCGGCGCGGTGATCTCCTGGGACCACGAGTTGGACGAATGGCTGAATCCCCATCTTTTCCACGCTCCCACGCCGGGCCAGCCGCAGCCGTCCACGGAACTGGCGGCCCGCCTGGAAGCCGCCGATCCGCGCCTGCGGGTACGCTACCTGCCCCTGTCCGTGGAGCCAGGGCACAGCCTCGGGATCTTCGTCGAACCCCGCATCGACCCGGCCAGCGGCAAGCTCTTCGAACTCGGCTTCAATCAGGTCGCCCTCGATCCCGTCAGCGGTGCCGTGCTCGGCCAGCGGGAATGGGGGGCCCTGTCCCTGCAACGCGAGAATGTACTGCCCTTCCTCTACAAGCTGCACTACAGCATGCACATCCCGGACGGCTTCGGGCTCGAGCTCGGGGTGCTGCTGATGGGCATCCTGGCCCTGGCCTGGGTGGTCGACTGCCTGATCGCGCTGGCGCTGTCCTTTCCGTCGCGGGCCGCCTGGCGCCGCTCCTTCTCCTTCCGCTGGCGGGCCGGCGGCTACCGGCTCAACTTCGACCTGCACCGCTCGGGCGGCGTATGGCTCTTTCCGCTGCTGCTGATCCTCGCCGTCACCTCGGTGGCCATGAACCTGCGCGAGGAGGTCGTGCGCCCGCTGCTCGCCCGCCTCTCGCTGCTGTCGCCGTCGCCCTTCGCCGACCGCGCTCCGGCGCCGCCGAACCGGCCAGTCGAGCCCCTGCTGGGCTTCGGAGACGCCATCCGGCACGCCAACGCCGAAGCCACCCGGCGAGGCTGGCAGGTACCGGCTGGCGGCGTCATGCTGTCGTCAGCCTTCGGCGTGTACGGCGTGGGCTTCTTTGATGCCGGCAGCAGCCATGGCGATGGCGGACTCGGCAACCCCTGGCTGTATTTCGACGCCCGCGATGGCACGCTGGTTGGCAGCAGCATTCCCGGCGAAGGCAGCGCCGGGGACATCTTCCTGCAGGCCATGTTCCCGCTGCATTCCGGGCGCATCGCCGGACTCCCGGGGCGGATCCTGGTGTCCCTGTGCGGGCTGGCCGTGGCGGGCCTGAGCGTCACCGGAGTGGTGATCTGGGCCCGCAAGCACAAAGCCCGCAACCTCAAGGTCCGAGCATCGTCAGCCCCACGCGCCGCAGCATCGGCGTGATGCCCGGCAGGAAACGAAAACGCCCCTCGCAAGGGGCGTAGAACACGGCTGGAAAGCCGGACTCAGGGCAGGCAAAGCCTGCCCATCACGGGCACCGTCTGGCCGATGCTGTTACCGACCGCCGTCAAATTACCGGTTACCCTGGCGTAGGCTCCCTTATTGTCGCTGCCGGTGATGATGATCTGCTCACTCACCGCGGCTGGTACGCCCATCTGGCCCGTCGTCGCATCGAAGGTCGGCTGGATCACCACCACATCGCTGGTATAGAGGGTAGTCTGATTGCTGCCCCTGCCAATCGTGATCGCGGTGCGGGCCGTCTGCACGATCTGCCGCGGCACCGCTGGGTTGGCATCGGACGGGACCACCGCCGGCGAAGCTGTGCCGACCCCATTTGCACCGACCAGGGCTTCCGACGTCACCCCCGCGTAGCCCGTAGCAGCCGGCAGACCGATGATCGACAGATGGACGCTGAAGCAACTGCCGATATAAGTCGGCCCCGGCGCTTGGGCGGCGATCTGGCAGCTCGGGTCAGGTATCAAACGGACCGTGCCGGCAGCTTGCACGCACGCGGCGCTTGCCGTTCCGGCAACCATGCTGATGGTAAGGGGAACGAGGATCTTGGGGGCAATTCGGCGCATCATGATGGAGAGACCTCCTGAGTGGATCGAGAACATTCGCATTAAGACAACGGCAATACATCATGCCTAGCGCAAGTTCGTATTTCACGAATGCCATAGGGATAAGCGTGACAAATATCACGTCTTTCTCCAGTCCTGCCATGGAAAGCTGGCGTAGCCGGTTGCCCGTCGACGTGACGACAGTTTTTCCGCCACGGCTTGTGCAATGCAGCATCCGTGCCTTAAGTTAGGCCGTCCTGTACCGATATGGGTCCTCTCCACGACCCGCCGACTCCACCATGATCGTTCGCCCCCGCCCACGTCTGCGGGAACTCTTCTTCATCTGGAAGGGTTCCATCATCCCGCTGATTCTCCCCCAGGTGATCTTCGTCACCGTCGTCGCCGCCATCGTCACGCTGATCGCCGCCCTCACCGGCCCGCGCTTTCCCGATTTCGCCACCGGCCCCTTCACCTTCCTCGGCCTGTCCCTGTCGCTGTTCCTCGGTTTCCGCAACAACGCCTGCTACGACCGCTGGTGGGAGGCCCGCAAGCACTATGGCAACCTGCTGGTGGTGATGCGCAGCCTGGCCCGCGACAGCCAGCTGCTCGACGGTGACGCCGCCGGCCGCGCCCAGCGCCAGGACGTGCTGCGCCTGTGCACCGCCTTCGCCAAGGCCCTCACCGCCCGCCTGCGCGATCGTCCGGTGGCCGCAGCCGCCAACGCGGAGCTGAGCGCCGACGAGCTCGCCAGGGTCAGCGCCAGCCGCAACGTGCCCGACGGCATCCTGCGCCTCGTCACCGGGCAGCTGCTCGACGCCCACCGGCACGGACGCCTGGACTCGATCACCTACACCGCCCTGGCCGAACACGTGAACCAGCTCACCGCCATCCAGGGCGCCTGCGAGCGCATCCGCTACACCGCACTGCCCTTCGCCTACACCCTGCTGCTGCACCGCACCGCGCACCTGTACTGCGTGCTGCTGCCCATCGGCATGGTGCACTCCCTGGGCTGGGCCACACCGCTGATGACCGCCCTGGTGGCCTACACCTTCTTCGGGCTGGACGCCCTCGGCGACGAACTGGAAGAGCCCTTCGGCACGGCCCAGAACGACCTGCCCCTCGACGCCATCACCCGCATCATCGAGATCGACTTGGGCGAGTACCGCGGCCTGGAGAAGCTGCCGGAGCCGCTGCAGGCACAAGACTTTCTGTTGCTGTAAGCCCCTGCACGAAGCCTGCCCGCCTTGGGCAGGCTTAAGACGCGCTTAAGACGGCTAGGCGATAATCGGGACCATGCCTCGTGCCGGAGTCCCCATGTCGCCCCTGCTTTCAGCCGCCCGCCCCCTGTCCCTGTCGATCACGGCCAGCCTGCTGGCCGTCCTGCTGTCCAGCCTTCCGTACGGCAGCGCCCAGGCTGCCGACGCCAATTTCATCGCCCTGTCCGCCGCCCAGAGCCAGGCCCTCGGCATCGCCACGCGCAAGGCCGGCGGCAACGGCAACCCCGCGGCGGCCGGGCTGCCGGCCACCGTCAGCATTCCCAACAACCAGGTCCGGGTCATCGCTGCGCCGCTGGCCGGCGTCGTCGAAAGCCTGGAAACCGCCCCCGGCCTGACGGTCAAAAAGGGGCAGGTGCTGGCTCGCATCGCCAGCCCCCAGGCGCTCGAACTGCAGCGCGACCGCATCCAGGCCGATGCCCAGGCCAGCCTCACCCGCCAGAGCCTCAACCGGGACGAGCAGCTCTTCCGCGAGGGCCTGATCGCCGAATCCCGCCTGCAGGCCAGCCGTGCCAATGCCACCCAGGCCGCGGCCCAGGCCGCCGAACGCCGCCAGGAGCTGAGCCTTGCCCAGCACAGCGGCGGGCAGACCCTCAGCCTCGTCGCGCCGATCGCCGGCAGCGTGCTGGAACAACAGGTCAGCGTCGGCCAGCGCGTAGAACAGTCCGCACCGCTGTACCGTATTGCCCGCCTGGACCCTCTATCCGTCGAGATCCAGGCCCCACTCGCCGTCGCCAGCCGGGCCCGCGTCGGTACGCCGCTGCGCATTGCCACTGCCGGCGCCAGCGGCGAGCTGGTGGCAGTCGGCCGCGCCGTCGATGCAAGCAGCCAGAGCGTGCTGCTGCGCGGCCTGATCACCCGCGGTGCGCAGAACCTGCGCCCCGGCCAGGTGACCGCCGTCGACCTGGACCTGCCCGCTGACGGCAGCACCGGCGGTGTGCAGGTCCCTGCCGCCGCGGTGCTGCGCCACCAGGACAAACAATGGGTCTTCGTCGTCGCCAACGATGGCAAGACCGCCGGCTACCGCGCCGTAGCGGTCACCATCAACGGCCGGGTCGGCGATGCGGCACTGGTCAGCGGCCTGCCGGCCGACGCCACGGTGGTGACCGCCGGCGTCGCCGCGCTGAAGGCCAACTGGCTCGGCATCGGGAAAGAATAAGACCATGCTGTCGCGCCTCATCGAGTTCTCACTGACCCAGCGCCTGCTGGTGCTGGTCGCCACGCTGCTGCTGATCGGCGCCGGCGTGCAGGCCTGGAACGGCCTGCCCATCGACGCCTTCCCCGACGTGTCGACGACCCAGGTCAAGCTGATCATCAAGGCCCCGGGCATGACGCCGGAAGAGGTCGAGACCCGCATCACCGTGCCCATCGAGCAGGAGATGCTGGGCATCCCGCACCAGCGCATCCTGCGCTCCACGTCCAAATACGCGCTGGCCGATGTGACCCTCGACTTCGAGGACGGCACCGACATCTACTGGGCCCGCCAGCAGGTCGGCGAGCGCCTGGCCGGCGTGATGGGCAACCTGCCGCCGGGCGCCGGTGGCGGCCTAGCGCCGATCACCACGCCCCTCGGCGAAATGTTCATGTTCACCATCGAAGGGCCGATCTCCCTCGAAGAGAAGCGCACCCTGCTCGACTGGACGATCCGCCCGGCCCTGCGCACGGTGCCCGGCGTGGCCGACGTGAACAGCCTCGGCGGCGAGGCCCGGAGCTTCGAGATCGCCCCCGACCCGGCGGCCCTCGCCGCCCGTGGCCTGACGCTGGCCCAGTTGCAAGCGGCCCTGGAAGCCAATAACCGCAACGACGGCGCCGGCCGCCTCAGCGAAGGCGAGGAAACCCTGCTGGTGCGTGCCGAAGGCGCAATCCGCAACCTGGACGACGTGCGCGCCATCGTGCTGAAGAGCGACGCCGGCAACGTAGTCCGCGTCGGCGACGTAGCCGCGGTACGCATCGGCGCGCTGACCCGCTACGGCGCAGTCACCCGCAGCGGTGAGGGCGAGGCCGTCGAAGGCCTGGTCCTCGGCCTGCGCGGCGCCAACGCCGGCAAGGTGGTGGACGGCGTCAAAGCGCGACTGGAAGAACTCACTCCGCAACTGCCGCCGGACGTGAAGGTCGTGCCTTTCTACGACCGCAGCGAACTGGTCGGTCGTGCCATACACACGGTGTCGAAGGCGCTGATGGAGGCCATCGTGCTGGTGCTGGTGCTGCTGCTGGCCTTCCTCGGCAACCTGCGTGCCGCGCTGGTGGTGGCGCTGATGTTGCCGCTGGCGGCGCTGGCCACCTTCATCGCCATGCGCCAGGTCGGTCTGTCGGCCAACCTGATGAGCCTCGGTGGTCTGGCCATCGCCATCGGCATGCTGGTGGACGCCGCCGTGGTGGTCGTCGAGAACATCGAAACCCATTTCGGCGAGGGTGGCGCCGCCAACCGCCAGCCGCTGCTGCATCTGGTCTTCCGCGCCACGCGGGAAGTCGCCGCGCCGGTCGCCTCGGGCATCCTGATCATCGTCATCGTGTTCCTGCCGCTGCTGACGCTGGAGGGCCTGGAAGGCAAGCTGTTCGGACCGGTGGCGACGACCATCGTGTTCGCGCTGTCGGCCTCGCTGCTGCTGTCCCTGACCGTCGTACCGGTGCTGGCCTCCTACCTGCTGAAGCGCGGCGAAGCCCATGAGCCCTGGCTGATCCGCAAGCTGCAGGCCGTCTACGCGCCGCTGCTGCAGTTCGCGCTGGCCCGCGGCAAGCTGGTCGCCACCATAGCCGGCGTCTCGCTGCTGGTCGCCGCCGGCGCCTTCGTCACCCTCGGCAAGACCTTCATGCCGACGATGGACGAAGGCGACATCATCATGCAGCTCGAAAAGCTGCCCTCCATCAGCCTGGCCCAGACCATCGATACCGACCTGCGCGTGCAGCAGGCCGTGATGAAAGCAGTGCCTGAGGTGAAAGCCATCGTGGCCCGCTCGGGCTCCGACGAACTGGGCCTCGACCCGATGGGCCTCAACCAGACCGACACATTCCTCGTCCTCAAGCCCCGCGACGAATGGCGCAAGGCGGACAAGGACTGGCTGACCGACCAGCTGCGGGCGGTGATGGAGAACTTCCCCGGCATCGCACTGACCTTCACCCAGCCCATCGACATGCGCGTGTCGGAAATGCTCACCGGCGTGCGCGGCGACTTGGCGATCAAGCTCTACGGCCCTGACCTCAATACCCTCAACCACCTCGCCGCGCAGATTGAAGGCGTCGTCAAGGCGGTGCCCGGCGCCGAGGACACCGTCACGATCCGCAACGAGGGCGTGCAATATCTCAAGATACAGGTGGACCGCCTGGCCGCTGGCCGCTTCGGGCTCAACGTGGAAGACGTGCAGAACACCTTGCGCAGCCTGCTCGAAGGGCGCATCGCCGGCACGGTGATCGAATCCACCCGCCGCGTGCCGCTGCTGATCCGCGGCCCGGCCAACCTGCAGAACGACCCGGACGCCTTCGCGGCGTTGCGCATCACTGCGCCCGACGGTCGCAGCCTGCCGCTGTCCAGCATCGCCAAGGTCGAGCGGGTGGACGGCCCGGTCAAGGTGGACCGGGAAAACGCCCAGCGTTACTCGGTCATCCAGTCCAACGTGCGCGGCCGCGACCTGGTCGGCTTCGTCGAGGAAGCCCGGGCCGCGGTGGCTGCCAAGGTGCCGCTGCCCAACGGCTACCGCCTCGCCTGGGGCGGGCAGTTCGAGAACCAGCAGCGTGCCGCCGCCCGCCTGATCGTGGTGGTGCCGATCGCCCTCGGCCTGATCTTCGTGCTGCTGTTCTCCACCTTCGGCTCCGTCCGCCAGGCCCTGCTGGTGCTGTCGATGGTGCCTTTCGCGATGGTCGGCGGCGTGCTCGCGCTGGCCGTCTCCGGCGAATACATGTCGGTGCCGGCCTCGGTCGGGTTCATCGCGCTGCTCGGCATCGCGGTGCTCAACGGGGTGGTGATGGTCAGCTACTTCAACCAGCTCCACGCCCGCGGCATGCCCATCGGCGAAGTGGTTGTCGAAGGCGCCAAACGCCGCCTGCGCCCGGTGCTGATGACCGCCAACATCGCCGCCCTCGGCCTGGTGCCGCTGCTGTTCGCCACCGGTCCGGGCTCCGAGGTGCAACGCCCGCTGGCCGTCGTGGTGATCGGCGGGCTGGTCAGCGCCACCGCCCTGACCCTGCTGCTGCTCCCCGTCCTGTACCGCCGTTTCGGCATCGCCCCCGTCGCCCCCGAGGTTGCAAGTCAATGATCGTCGATACTCCGTCCCATATCGTGCTGACCCTGGTGCTGCCCATCGAAGTGGAAGACGCGCTGCTCGAAACGCTGCTCGAACACCCGACACTGGCGCCGGGCTTCACCTCCCAGCGCGTCGAAGGCCAGGGCCAGCGGGTCACCTTCACCGGCACCGCCGAGCACGTGCGCGGCCGCGCCGCCTGCTGCCGGGTCGAACTGGTCGCCCCGCTGGGCGACGCCCAGGCCCTGCTCGACATCCTGCGCGAACGCTTCGGCACCAACCGGGTGTTCTTCTGGATGGTGCCGGTGATGGCCAGCGGGAGGCTCGCATGAAGCGGCACACCCATTGTTCTCCCGAGGCGGCCACGGCACCTGTGGGGACGACTTCATTCGCCCAACGCCTGTTCAACGCCCGCGGGCGAGTGAATTCGCCCCTGCTGATGATGCTCTTTCCGTTGGCGGCCCTCGCCGGCCCTGCCGCCGACGCACCGGATCTACCCCCCCAAGCCCAGGTGACCAGCGTGCTGCGCAGCAGCCCGATGGTCAGCGCCGCCGGCGCCATGCTGGAGGCCGAAGAGGCACGCAGCCGGCGCCTGGCTGCCGGCCCCCACGAATGGACACTGCGCCTGACCGACCAGCAGCGCCGCGTGCGCACGACACCGGCCGAACGCTTCAACGAAGTGGACGTGGCGCTCGAACGTGCGCTGCGCCTGCCCGGCAAGGGCGAGCTGGACCGCCAGCTCGGTGCCGCCGGCATCGCCAGCGCCAAAATCGGCCGCGGCGACGCACTGCACGAGGCCAGCCGGGCGCTGTTGTCCGGCTGGTTCGACTGGCTGCGCGAACAGTCCAGTGCCGAGCAATGGCGCAAGCAGCGCGACGTGCTGGCCCGCCAGGCCGGCGTGGTCAAACGCCGGGTCGAGCTGGGCGACGCCCCGCGCCTGGAAAAGCTGCAGGCCGATGCCGCGCTGGCCCAGGCCGAGGCCCAGCTGGCCCAGGCCGAAGGGCGCGCCCAGGTGACCGCCGAAAGCCTGCGCCGCCTCTATCCCGCACTGAAACTGCCCGACAGCGTGCCCGAAGTGGCGCCGGAGGCTGTTGGCCAGGATGCCGCAAAGTGGGTCACCGCGATCCTCGAACACAACCATGAACTGGGCGTCGCCCGGGCGGAGAGCCTGCGCGCACGCGTCGGCGCCTCCCGTGCCGAGGCCGAACGGCGCCCCGACCCCAGCGTCGGCGTGCGCGTGGCCCGCGAACGGGACGGCGAGGAGCGCCTGATCGGTCTGACCCTCAGCCTGCCGCTACCCGGGGAAGGCCGCCGTGCCGATGCCGACGCCGCCGTCGCCAGCGCCCAGGCCAGCGCCCACCGGGAGGCCGGCATCCAGCGCCGCATCGAGGCCGAGGCCGCCGCCCTGTACCGCCGCACCACCGCCGCCCGCGCCGGCTGGCTCGGCCAGCAGGCTGCCGCCGAAGCGCTGGTTCGCAGCGCCGACCTCAGCGAACGGGCCTGGCAACTCGGCGAGGGCAGTCTTTCCGACACCCTCAACGCCCGCCGCCTGGCCCACGAAGCCCGCCTCGCGGCCAGCCTGGCCCGCCTCGACGCCAGCGAAGCCCGCTACCGCCTGCTCCTCGACGCCCACCAGCTGTGGGCGCTGGACATGGACGACGACGAGCACGGGGAGCACGATCACCCCTGAATTGCGGCACCCGGCGAGTGCAGCCCGATGCGGTTGCCCTCGCTGTCGGCAAACATCGCGATGTAGCCGATCTCCGGGCTGATCTCGGTCTTCGGCAGCAGCACCTGCCCGCCGGCCTCCACCGCGCGGGCGAGCGGCACAGCAAGGTCGTCGCCCCCGTCCAGGTAGATCAGGATGCCCTGCTCGCCGGGCCGGGCCTGCGGCGCGGCCAGCAAGGCCCCACCGGTCGCCGGCTCGACGTACGGGAAGACGGCCATCTGCATGCCGTGCATCGCCTCGCGGCGCAGGCTGACCGCAAAGGTCGCCTCATAAAAACGGACCGCCCGCTCCAGGTCGGCGACGGGGATTTCGAACCAGTTGATCAAGGTCTTGACCATGTTGTGCTCCTTCATGCGGATTGATTGGAGCCGCCATTCTGGCCGCCTGCTCCTGACAGCCTTCCGTCAGTAGCCCGGGCACAATCGGCCGGCCAGCGCGTTATCCTGCCAGCCTTATGTCAGCAGCCCCCGGCCACGGACCGACGCGCCTCCCGGGCTGCGTGCAAGGTGGGCTGGGGTCGTCTTTCTCCGGAGTCCCTGCATGCGCCGCGCCGACCGCCTGTTCCAGATCGTTCTCCTCCTCGACCGCGGACGGGCCGTCACCGCCCGCGAGCTGGCCGAGGCCCTGCAGGTGTCCGAGCGCACCGTCTACCGGGACATCGCCGACCTGTCCCGCTCCGGCGTGCCGATCAGCGGCGAAGCCGGCGTCGGCTACCTGATGCGTGCGGGCTACCGCCTGCCGCCGCTGATGTTCGATGCCGCCGAACTCGCCGCCCTGGCCCTTGGCAGCCGCATGGTGCGCAGCTGGGCCGACCCTGAACTCGGCCGCGCGGCGGAACGCGCGCTGCTGCGCATCGAGGCGGTGTTGCCAAAAAAACTGCGCGACGATCCAGCCCGCGATGCACTGCTCGTGCCCGGCTTCCACGTTCCCGATGCGATGCGCGCGCCGATGGCAAAGCTGCGCGAGGCCATCGCCACCCAGCGCAAGGTCCGCATCGCCTACACGCGGGCCGACGGCGCGGACAGCGAGCGGCTCATCCAGCCGCTCGGCCTGGTGTTCTGGGGCGAAACCTGGACCCTCGGCGCCTGGTGCGAACTGCGCGGGGAGTTCCGCAGCTTCCGTCTCGACCGTATCCGTGGCGTCGTCGCCCTCGACAGCCGTTTCGATGGTGACGGCATGCTCGCGCGCTATCTCCTGTCCGTCCAGCAGGAGTCTGCGAAGCCATCTGCCGACTGCCCCGGAGGCGGTCCACAAGGTCTGCCGGACATGCCAGAATCGCGCCTTACGAAAGCCTGATCACCTCTAGTTTCCACCGGTCCACCGACGACGTCCGATGAGCAGCTCCGACGCCAATCCCTGCCTCGACTGCGGCGCCTGTTGCGCCAGCTTCCGCGTGTCCTTCTACTGGTCCGAGGCCGAAGCCCGCGGCTTGCCGGCCGAGCTGACCGAACAGGTCAATCCGTGGTTCAGCTGCATGGCCGGCACCAATGACGCCCGCCCCCACTGCATCGCGCTGGCTGGGAGCGTTGGACAACAGGTGGGATGCACCGTCTACGAGCAGCGCCCGGAGCCCTGCCGGGAAGTCCAAGCCGGCGACGGGCAGTGCGCCAAAGCCCGTGCCCGCCATGGAATGACAGCGCTGTCCGGCCTGCCGGGCTGAGTCCGGCCCTACGGCAATCCGTCAGCAAGCTGTCGATGGGCTTGCACATAATTGCGAACAACTCTCATTTACGTTAAAGTTGTAAGCAGATCCTATGGGCAAGCCAGCCATGCGCTAGCCAAGCCAGCCAGCCTCAGGTCCTGAATTCCACCGTCCCACCGACGACATTCATCCCAGGAGGCCAAATTGGCACGCACGAAAACCCGTCATCAGAATTTTCATCCTCCCCACCGCAAAGCCGCGCCGGAGCAGCCCAGCGCAAGCAACGCCGAGCGGGCCATCCTGCCCCTCGGCGCGATGATGTTCGCCGCCTCGATGAACGGCTGGGCCCAGGCGCCCGCCGCCGAGGACGACGTCAAGACCCTCAAGCCGGTGGTGGTCAAGGCCGCCGCCGAAGCCGAGCAAGGCAAGGACAGCCTGCGCACCACCACCACCCGCATCGGCAAGGGCCAGCAACAGCTGCGCGACATTCCCCAATCGATCACCGTCGTCACCGAGAAGCTCATCGACGACCGCAAGATCGACACCGTCAAGGAAGCCCTCAAGGCCACCGCCGGCATCACCTTCCTGGCGGCCGAGGGCGGCGAGGAAGACATCCGCATGCGCGGCTTCCCGATCAACACCACCGGCGACCTGTTCATCGACGGCATGCGCGACCCGGCTTTCTACGACCGCGATACCTTCAACCTGGACCGCCTCGAAGTGCTGCGCGGCTCAGCCTCCATGCTGTTCGGGCGCGGCTCCACCGGCGGCGCGGTCAACCAGGTCAACAAGCAGGCCCAGCTGTACGGCGAGAACCAGGTCGACGTGACCCTCGGCAGCCACAACTACCGCCGCGCCGTCGCCGACCTCAACGTACGCACCGGCGACAACGAGGCCTTCCGCTTCAACGCGATGCGCACCATCGCCGACAACAACGGCGCCGGCGCCAGCATCGACAAGCAGGGCTTCGCCGCCGACTACCGCTGGGGCATCGGCACCACCGACGAAATCGAGGTCGGCTACTACCACCTCGACAACAAGAACGGCATCAACTACGGCCTGCCGTGGGTCCGCCCGACCGCCACCTCGCCGGTATCGTCCACCGGCATGCTGCCGCTCGACCCCAAGACCTACTACGGGTTGGCCAGCGACTACAACAAGGGCACCGCCAACTACGCCACGCTGATCCACACCCACCGCTTCTCCGCCGATACCGAGCTGGTCACCAAGTTCCGCAAGGGTGACTTCCAGCGCGACCAGCGGGCCAGCTCCCTGCGCTTCGCCGCCGCCGCGCTCCAGCCCGGTAGCCTGGCCGCCAGCCTGGCCACCCTGAGCGACGGCACCGTGGTGACCCGCGGCACCAACCTCAAGATGCAGAGCATGGAGAACTTCTTCGCCCAGAGCGACCTGTCCTCCAAGTTCGACGCCTTCGGCTTCAAGCACGAGGCGCTCACCGGCGTCGATTTCGCGTGGGAGCGCAAGCGCGTCTACGGCGCGCTCAACGCGGCCCAGGGCGGCGTGGTGCCGGCCAAGGCCAATACCACCATCGGCACGCCCTTCGATGGCGCCACGGTGGACGAGAGCATCCGCAGCATCGCCAAGAGCAGCGAATTCGAGAGCCTGTCCGGCGGCCTCTACGCCCAGGACCTGGTCCAGCTGGCCGATCACTGGAAACTGCTCGGCGGCGTCCGTTACGACGCCATGTCCGGCACCTACGACCAGTTCAACCTGACCACCAAGGCGATCACCAACTTCCAGCAATCGATCTACAAGTGGAGCCAGCGGGTCGGCGCGCTGTACCAGCCGAGCCCCCTGCAGTCCTTCCACCTGTCCTACGCCAACTCGTTCAACACTTCCGGCGACACCTACTCGTACAGCACGCAGAACCAGGACACGCCGCCCGAGAAGAGCATGAACCTGGAACTCGGCGCCAAGATCGACTCCGCCGACCGCCGCTTCAGCACCCGCTACGCCCTGTTCCGCTCGGTCAAGCTCAACGAGCGCAACACCGACCCGCTGATCAACCTGTCCGTGCTGTCCGGCAAGCGCCACTCCACCGGCGCCGAGTTCGACTTCACCGGCCGCATCACGCCGCGCTGGGAAATGTGGGGCTCCTACATGTGGATCTGGGACGCCGAGATCGACAAGGGCGCCCCGGACGGCGAAGCCCAGGGTTCGCGCCCGTCGCTGGTGCCCAAGCATTCCGGCTCCCTGTGGTCCACCTACCAGTTCACCGAGAACTTCCGCGCCGGTGGCGGCATCAACTTCCGCAGCAAGATGACGCCCAACCGCAACCCCGGCTGGTATTCGGAAGGCTATGCGACGGCTGACCTGATGGCGGAATACGCGGTGATCCCGGACAAGTTCATCGTCAAGGCCAACGTCACCAACATCACCAACAAGCTGTACGCCGACTCCCTCTACACGTCGTTCTACGTGCCCGGGGCGGGCCGGCTCTACATGCTGACCTCGACCTTCAAGTTCTAGGTCGAACCCACGGGCGGACTTCGGGTCCGCCCGTTTTCCTTACGGGAACCCGCCATGCTCCTGCAGATACCGGACGTCCTCAGCCCCGACGAAGTCCGCCAGGCCCGCCAGCTACTGGCCGACGCGCCGTGGGCCGACGGCCGCGACAGCGCCGGCCCCCAGGCCGCCCAGGTCAAGAACAACCAGCAACTGCCCCACGACTGCACCGCCGCCCAGGCGATCCGCAGCCTGATCCAGAGCCGCGTCGAGCGCCATCCGCTGTTCCTGACCGCCGCGCTGCCGAAGAAGATCTTCACCCCACGGATCAACCGCTACGGCGGCGACACCCCGTTCTATGGCGCTCACGTGGACAACGCCGTGCGCTTCACCGCCGACGGCCAGCGGGTGCGCACCGACGTCTCGTGCACGGTGTTCCTGTCCGATCCGGACGAGTACGACGGCGGCGAACTGCAGGTGCAGGACACCTACGGCAGCCGCGGCGTCAAGCTGCCGGCCGGCCACGCGGTGCTCTACCCCGGCACCAGCATCCACCAGGTCACGCCGGTCACCCGCGGGCATCGCATCGCCTGCTTCTTCTGGATCGAGAGCATGGTTCGCAGCGACGAACAACGCCGCCTGCTGTTCGACCTGGACATGGCGCTGATGCGCCTGCGCGAAAAACACGGAGAATGCGACGAAGCGGTGGCCATCACTGGCACCTATCACAACCTCCTGCGCATGTGGACCGACACGTGAACGCACCCCGCATCGACACCCTGCCGCCCGGCGTGGTCAGCCTGGGCGACCACGAAGCCCATGCCCGCAGCGTGCTCGACGCCAGCGCCTGGGCCTACTTCGCCGGTGGCGCTGCCGACGAACTGAGCCTCACCGACAACCGGGAAGCCTGGAACGTCCTCCACCTGCGCCCCCGCGTGCTGCGCCCACTGGCCGGTGGACATACCCGCGTGTCCCTGCTCGGCCGCGAACTGGCCCACCCCATCCTGCTCGCCCCGGTGGCCTACCAGCGCATGGCCCATCCGGACGGCGAACTCGCCACGGCCTGTGCCGCCGCCGCCCAGCAGGCCGGGCTGGTCCTCAGCACCCAGGCCAGCCTGCCGCTGGAACAGATCGCCGACGCGGTGCGCGACGACCCGGAGCGCGGCCCTCTGTGGTTCCAGCTCTACCTGCAACACGACAAGGGCTTCAACCTGGAACTGCTACGCCGCGCCGAAGCCGCCGGCTACGAAGCCCTGGTACTGACCGTCGACGCGCCCTGCCACGGCGCCCGCGACCGCGAGCGCCGCGCCGGCTTCCGCCTGCCGCCGGGCGTCCGGGCGGTGAATCTGGACAGCCTGCCGCCCCGCCTCGCCCGCCCCCTCGCCCCCGGCGCCAGCGGCCTCTTCGACGATCTACTGCTCGACGCACCGGGCTGGGACGACGTGGCCTGGCTGCAGGCCCAGACCCACCTGCCAATCATTCTGAAAGGCATCCTCGACCCGGAAGACGCCCGCGAAGCCGCCCGTCTGCAGGTCGGCGGCCTGATCGTCTCCAACCACGGCGGGCGCACCCTCGACACCAGCCTGCCCACCGCCACCGCACTGCCATCCATCGTGCATGCGGTCGGCGACAGCCTGCCGGTGCTGGTGGACGGCGGCATCCGCCGCGGCACCGACGTGCTGAAGGCGATGGCCCTCGGCGCCAGCGCGGTGCTGGTCGGCCGGCCCTACATCTTCGGCCTGGCCAATGCCGGCGCCCTCGGTGTCGCCCATGTGATCCGCCTGCTGCGTGACGAGCTGGAAATCGCCATGGCCCTGTGCGGCTGCCGCACGCTGCAGGACATCCCGCCAACGCTGCTGGTCGCCTGAACCACGCCTACCAGGACGCCGTGCCATCGGCCTCCGTCCGGTAGGCGGCGAAACGCTCGGCCAGGAAATCGATGAAGACCTTCACCTTGGCGCTGAGCAGGTGGCGCTGGGGATAGACGGCGTGGATGTCCGCCACCGCCCCGACCCACGGCGCCAGCACCCGCCGCAGTTCGCCGCTGCGCAGATGCGGCGCCACATCCCATTCCGAACGCAGCACGATGCCGTGGCCGGCCAGCGCCCAGCCGACCGCCACTTCGCCGTGGTTGCTGCTGAGGCCGCCGCGCACCTTCACGGTAACGTGCTTTTCGCCATCGGCCAGTTCCCAACTGTTGTAGGCGCGGGTGTTCTCGCGGATCACGATGCAGCGGTGACGGACCAGATCCTGCGGGTCGGCAGGCTCGCCACTCGCCGCCAGATAGGCCGGCGACGCGCACAGCAGACGCCGGTTGGCGGCGATCCGGCGGGCCAGTACGCGGGTATCCGGCGGCGGGCCGAAGCGGACGCCGACATCGGTGGCGGTCGCAGTCAGGTCAAGCGGCCGGTCGGTGAGTTGCAGGATCACCTCCACCTCCGGGTAGCGCAACGCGAAATCGGCGATGGCCGGCGCCAGGTGGCAGCGCCCGAAACCCAGCGTGGCGTTCACGCGCAACAGGCCACGAGGCTGCTCGCGGCTTGCCGACAGGCCGCGCTCAAGGGTTTCGATGTCCCGCAGGATGCGCGCGCCCTCGTCGAGGTAGCGCTCCCCTTCCGGTGTCAGGCTCTGGCGCCGCGTGGTTCGGTTCAGCAAGCGCACGCCCAAGCGCGCCTCCAGCGCCGCCAGTCGACGGCTCACCGCCGGCGGGGTGACGCCCAGTTCGGCCGCAGCAGCAGCCAGGCTGTCCTGGCGGGCGACGACGGCAAAGAAGGCCAGATCGGATGAATCCTGCATTCGTGCGATTCAGGTACGGATCAAATTAACCTGAGAGCATTGTATCTCTGCCACCGCTGCTTATGATGGGTTCCGGATTTTCACCTGCGTGACCATCATGCCCATCCCCGACTTCCTCGCATTTCTCCCGGCCCTGATCCTCGGCGCCGCCCTCGGCTTCTTCGGCGGCATGTTCGGCATCGGCGGCGGCATCATTGCGATCCCGCTGTTCGTCATCGGCTACGGCATGGAGCAACCGTTGGCCCAGGGCACGGCGCTGGTGATGATGGTGCCCAACCTGATGGTCGGCTGGTGGCGCTACAGCCAGCGCCACCCGGTGCCCTTCCGGCGCGCGCTGGCGATCGGCGTGATCGCCATGCTCACCACCTGGGGCACCGCCCATTTCGCCAACGCGCTGGACCCGGCTACGCTGAAGATACTGTTCTCGCTGTTCCTGCTGGCCATGGCACTCAAACGCATCGTCCCCGGCCGCTCCCGCAACGCGTCCCCTGCACCGCGGGTAGACGAACGCCACGTACCGCTGGTCGGCCTGCTCGGCGGCGGCAGCATGGGCCTGCTCGGCATCGGCGGCGGACTGGTCGCCACGCCGCTGCTGACCAGCCTGTTCGGCCTGCGCCAGACCGTCGCCCAGGCCTTTGCGCTGGCACTGGTCACACCCAGCTCGCTGATTGCACTGCTGGTCTATGCCGGCGCCCATCGGGTCAATTGGACGATGGGCCTGCCGATGGCCGCCAGCGGGCTGTTCACCGTATCGGCCGGGGTAGCCTTCGCCCACCGCCTGCCGGAGAAGACCATGCATCGTGCCTTCTCTGGCCTGCTGCTGCTCAGCGCCATGTGGATGCTGGTCAGCCCGCTGGTGATGGACTGAGCTCGGGTCACACGCGCAGGCGCCCGACCTCGCTGTCCAGATCACGGGCGACCCGCAGCAGCTCGGCCGCTTCGCTGCGATTGGACGCTGCCGACTGGCTGGTTTCGGCCACCGAGCGGGCCACCGAATCGATGCCGCCGGAGATCGTCTGGCTGGCCTGGGTCTGCTCCCGCGTGGCGCGGGCGATGTCGGCCACCGCCTGGGAAGTGCGCTCGGCGCGCTCATGGATGGACTGCAGCGCCTCGCCAACCTGGCGCGAGGCCACCACGTTGCGATCCACCTGCTCCACCGCCTTGCGGGCCGAATTGGCGACCGAGGCTACCCCGTCCTGAATGCTGTTGAGGATGGAGTCGATCAGCGACGCGGACTGGCCGGACTGCTCGGCCAGCTTGCGCACCTCGTCGGCCACCACTGCGAAGCCGCGCCCCTGCTCGCCAGCCCGCGCTGCTTCAATGGCCGCATTGAGGGCCAGCAGATTGGTCTGCTCGGAGATGTCGCGGATCGCATTGAGCACCCGGTGGATCTCCGCCGACTGCTGGCCGAGCTGCTCGACCTGGGTCGCCGCAGCCTGCACGGTGCGCGCGGTTTCATTGAGCTGCTCGATGCTGCTCTGCACCGAGCCGACGCCGTCCTGTACCGCCCGTGAGGTTTCCTGCGTCAGCTCCAGCGCGTGGGACGCATTGCCGGCCACCTGCTCCACACTGACCGTCAGCTGCTCGGTGGTGCTGGCCATCGCGCTGGCGGAATCGCTCTGCCGGCGGGTCGCGTCGCCCAGGGTCTCGGATGCCGTCGACATGTTCTGCGCGGTGCGCTGCAGGTGATCGCTGGTCTGGCGGATGCTGCCACTCAGCGCGCGCATGGACTCTGCTGCGGTGTTGATGCTGCTGCCGATCAGGTCGATCTCGCTGCGGCTGCGGGCATCCACGTCCGCCCGCACGGTCAGGTCGCCGTCGCCGAAGCGGGACACCAGCTCGGCCAGGTGCGACAAGGGCTTGAGGCGCAGGCGCAGGAAATAGCCCAGCGCCAGGATCAGCAAGGTGCCGCAGGCCACCGCCAGCAGCGCGATGTCGTTGCGCAGCCCGTTGGCGTCCTCGACGAACTCATCCACCCACGAACCGCTGGCCACCATCCAGTGCAGATCGGGCAGTTCGCGGATGACCACCATCTTGTCGGCCTCCGGCTCGCCCCACTTGTAGACCAGCGTGCCATTGCGCTTCTCCACCAGGCTCTTGATGATGCCCTGGGTGCGCGGATCCAGGTCGGCCAGGGACTTGCCCTCGAACTTCGGGTGATAGATGAAGCGCACGTCCTTCGCGTCGCCGGACGGCACCGACACGATGTAGGGGTAGCCGGTCTTGCCGACGCGGATCTGCGCCAGCTTCTCCTTGATCAGCTTGACGTTGCTCTCCGCGTCGACACGCATCGTCACCGCACCGATCACGTTGCCTGCTGCGTCCTTGAGGGGGTTGGCGGCCAGCACGAACATCTTGCCGTTGCGCTCGATGGACCCCAGATAGGGCTTGCCGCTGAGCAGGATGGACGGATAGGCGCCGGTATCGCCGACCTTCTCGCCGTGCCGGTAGTTGCCGTCCTTGCCCTTCAGCAGCGTCACCGCGCGGTAGAAGCCATCGCCCTTGCGTACCAAAAAGGACGGCTCGCGGTCGTCGTAGCGCCGGGCATAGTCCTGCAGCAGCGCCGCGTTGGCGCTGACGACGGTAGTGCCGATGGCCAGTTCGGGCAGGGTTTCGCTTCCCATCTGGATCTCGCGGCCGGTCAGCCGCGGCGTGCCGGCCACGCTGCCGGCGAACTGCACGACAGCATCGGCGGCCCGCGCCTTCAGTGCATCCTGCGCGTAGGCCAGCATCGCAACGGTCATGTCCGCCTGCTGGGCGAGGGACTCTTCGGCCTTCTTCAGCGCGCTCTGGCGCGACAGGGCGGCAACGGTGGCAACCAGGACGACCACCATCAGGGCGATACCAAGGGTACACAGCAGGACGACCTGCCGGACCAGGGGCTTGTGCTTGAGCATGTATCTCCTCTTTATTCTTTTGTTGGCGTTTATCGACACCCCTGTACGGCACAGCTGACATGCCACGCAGTACGGGCGAGCCCAAGCATATCGGCTCAAAACGGGCTGTCTTGAGATTGAAATAAACGCAAACGGTCTTTTTCCACGCTGTCCGCATCACGGTGGCGCGGACGGCACGCTCACCGCGACAGCGTGCCCCGGCCCGCAAACAAGCGCCCATCCCAGACGACCGCTTCAGGCGCACTCACGAGCAGCCGCCGGAAATCCGGATGGGCGGGGTTGATCACGGCATTGAACTCCAGCCGTGCGACCACGGACGGCACAACGAGGACGAGACTGCGGCCGGAGGCCAGCCATGCGTCGCCGAAGCTGCGCGCCGCGGCGCTGTCCTCGGTATCCCAGTCGTCGGGCAGCATGCCTGCATCGCGGCGCTCCACGGACACGGATGCCGGCACATCCACCACCACGAACTGCTGGGTCGAGGGAATACGGCCGATGCCC
The DNA here is from genome assembly GCF_002028455.1 of Zoogloea sp. LCSB751. Taxonomy (GTDB): domain Bacteria; phylum Pseudomonadota; class Gammaproteobacteria; order Burkholderiales; family Rhodocyclaceae; genus Zoogloea. The sequence continues at coordinate 35,203 of NZ_MWUM01000017.1, forward strand.
GCATGGGCAAGGATTTCCAGCATCGCGCAGGCATAGCTCAGGGAGCCGTAGATCGCCGGGCGTCCAGGGCTGTTCCAGCGCCCGCCGACCAGGGCCGCGCCGGAGCCATCCCAGACAGGGTGACGCTTGTCGGCGATGCGATAGATCCGCATCACGCCGCGATGCCGTAGAACAGCCTCCACAGCAGGGTTTCGACCCTCCGCGCGCCCAGTTCGGTCATCGCGACCTCCAGCGGCGCGCGCCCCCCGAGCATGGCGTGCGACGCGTGCAGGAAGGCCCGCGCATCCTCGTCCGAATCCCAGACATGTCGCGCCGTTGCATAGACCCGGGCGAGACGCTCGGTCCTTTCCGATTCGGCCGCACTCAGGCGGTCCCGGCGACGCTTCAGCGTCGCCTCGGGAACCACCCGGTAGAGCAGCGCACGGCGTTCCTCCACGCTGCGGCCGAGTTTTTCGGCACCGGCCTTGAGGGCGGACTTCGGCAATCCTTCGGCCACCCGCTCATCGAGTTCAGCAAACGAATGCGGAACCGGAACAAGCGCCATCACGGCGGCAATCTGCTCAGGGGTAACGATCGGCATGCCAGGCTCTGAAGTATCAATTGATACTCGAATATGGATCAGTCGACACCCTGCGTCAAGAGAAGCCGGCCAGCACCTCAGGCGAACAGGTCGGCCAGCCTTATCGAAGGACGCACGCCGACGTCCTGGCGGTGGGAGCGGATCCAGCGCGCCGCCCGAGCCCGCCCGAGGTCGCGCAGCTCGGTCAGGAAGGCCCGCGTGGCGTTGAGCTTGCTGGCCGTGCCGGCATCCACCAGTTCCTCGGCCTCCACCATGTGGAAGCGCAGGCGGGTCAGCTTGCGCTCCAGCCGCCCCTGGGGCAGCCAGTTGCTGCCCTCCTCGATATAGCTGCGGGCGTGGGCGATCATGCGCATCTCGCGCAGGAACGTCGTCGAGAAGCCCAGCTCGACGCTGCGCGCGGCAATCTCCTCGGCGCTGCGGGGCGCCTCCGGGCGCACCAGTGGATTGAGCAGCACCAGCAGGATGTCCGGCGTGGCGCATTCGTACATCAACGGGTAGATCGCTGGATTGGCGGTGAAGCCACCATCCCAATAGTCTTCTCCGTCGATCTGCACCGCGTGGTGCAGAGTCGGCAGACAGGCCGAGGCGAGCAGCGCGTCTTCGCTCAGCTCGCGGGTGTGAAACAGCCGGACCTTGCCGGAACGCACGCGGGTCGCCGCGATGAACAGCTTGAGCGGACAGTCCCGGCGGATGCGCTCGAAATCGAACTGGGCGCGCACTACGTCGCGCAGCGGATTCAACTCGAAGGGGTTGAGCTGGTACGGGGAGAACACCTTGGTCAGGCCCAGCATCATTCCCATCGCCCCGGGCAGCGAACCGTCACCGGCGGGATTGAGGCTGTGCAGCAGGTCCAGCTCGAAAGGCGTGGTATCGGATACCGCCTCCCAGAACGCCGCCAGGCTCTCCCGTGCGCCCTCCGATCCGCCGCGGGTCCAGCCCTGGGCCAGCGCCACGGCGTTCATCGCGCCGGCACTGGTGCCGCTGATGCCGTCGATCTGCCAGTCGTCTTCCAGCAGGCGGTCGAGCACGCCCCAGGTGTAGGCGCCGTGCGCCCCGCCCCCCTGCAAGGCCAGGCTCAGGGACGGAACGGCAATGTCCCGGGTTTTCCAAAGCTTCTTCAACATGGACGGAATACCTCCATTCAGGTGCTGCGGCCTGGATTGGTGCACCGCAGCATACATGATGGACGTCCGTCGATGACGAAAGTTCGCACCGATCGGGGTAGCCCGGAGAATCAGGGGCCAGGGCGCTTCCCCACATGGCCTTCCTGCTGGAACGTCACCGCGTCTCGGGCGGCAGCTTCCCGCCCAGTCCGCCGCCGGCATTCTTCGCCAGCAACACCGCCGCCACCAGCCGGCGGGCGGCCAGGTCGCTGGCGCTGCGCTGGGCGCTGAGGTGGGTGGCCTGGGCGGTGACCACGTTGAGATAGCTGACCGCACCGGCCCGGTACTGGTTGAGGGCGATGGTCTCGGCCTCGGCGGCGGCGGACACCGCGGCGGCCTGCTCGACGCCGGCCTCCTCCAGCACACGCACCACGGCGAGGTTGTCCTCCACTTCCTGGAAGGCCGCCAGCACGGTCTGTCGGTAGGTCGCCACGGCCTGCTCCCAGACGCCGACGGACTGGCTCACCGCGGCCTTCTTGGCGCCCGCGTCGAACAAGGTCGCCGCCAGCGTCGGACCGAGGGACCAGTAGCGGCTCGGCACGGTCAGCAGATCCTCGATCTGCGAGCGGCGGAAGCCCGTGGAAGCGGACAGGCCAAGCACCGGGAAGCGCGCCGCCTGGGCCGCGCCGACGGCCGCATTGGCGGCGGCCACACGGCGCTCGGCAGCAGCGATGTCGGGACGCCGTTCGAGCAGCGTGGACGGCAGCGTCAGCGTGACCGGCGCGGCGGCGAGCGGGCCCGCCACCGGCGGCAGCGCGAAGCTCGACGGCGCCTGGCCGATCAGCACCGCGATGGCGTGCTCATACTGGCTGCGCGACAGGCCCGCATCCAGCGCCGACGCGCGGGTGCTGCGCAGCTGGCTGTCCGCCTGGGCCACGTCGGCCTTGGTGGCCACGCCGGCAGCGTAGCGGTTGCGGGTCAGTTCGAGGGAGCGCTCGTAGGCCGCCACCGCCGCGTCGAGCAGCGCCTTCTGGCGCTCCGCCGCGCGCAGCTGGAAATAGGTCTGGGCCAGCGTCGCGTGGGCCGACAGGCGGGCCGCGGCAAGATCCGCCTCGCTGGCCTGCACGCGCTCGTCGGCTGCTTCCACGTTGCGGGCTATACGCCCCCATACGTCGGCCTCCCAGCTGGCGCTGGCGCCGAGGCTGAAGCTGTTGACCGGCGGTGCGTTGCCGGCGCTGGCGTTGGAAGCCGCGCTGGCCGAACGCGTCGCGCCGAAAGTGCCGTTGATGGTCGGGAACCAGGACGCGCGGGCCGAATCGGCCAGCGCTCTGGCCTGGCGGTACTGGGCCTCGGCAGCACGCAGGTTCTGGTTGGAGATGTCCACCTTGGCCTGCAGGCCGTCGAGTACCGGATCGCCGAACACCGTCCACCAGGCGTCGCCGGACACCGGGTCCTGCGGGCTCGCCGGGCGCCAGTCGCCGGCCGCTTCCTTGAAGGCCGCGGGGGTTTCCACCGTAGGCCGCACGTAGTCCGGGCCGACCGTGCATGCCGCCAGCAAAAGACACAGTAGGGGCGAATTCATTCGCCCGCGGAGGTGGAATCCGCCACCTTGGGCGAATGAATTCGCCCCTACTGGCTTTTCCCCCCCGGGGGCCTTGTTGTCCATCGCATTCATCTTCTTCATCTTCAAAGGGCGCTCTCCGCCTGCAATGCCGCCGCGGACTTGGGCTGGCGGCGCAGCCGGTCGAGCATCACGAAGACGACCGGCGTGGTGTAGAGGGTCAGGATCTGGCTGAGGATCAGGCCGCCGACGATGGCGATGCCCAGCGGCTGACGCAGCTCGGCGCCGTCGCCGGTGCCGATGGCCAGCGGGATGGCGCCGAACAGGGCCGCCAGCGTGGTCATCAGGATCGGCCGGAAACGCAGCAGGCAGGCGTGGTGGATCGCATCGCGGGCGCTGGCGCCCTGGCGCTGCAGCGCAATCGCCACGTCGATCATCATGATGGCGTTCTTCTTGACGATGCCGATCAGCAGGATCACGCCGATCATCGCGATCAGGCTGAACTCGGTGTCCATGCCCATCAGCGCCAGCAGCGCACCGACGCCCGCCGACGGCAGCGTGGACAGGATGGTGATCGGGTGGATCAGGCTCTCGTAGAGCATGCCGAGCACGATGTAGATGGTCACCACCGCGGCCAGGATCAGCAGCGGTTGGGTGCTCATGGACTTCTGGAAGGCGCCGGTGCTGCCCTCGAAGCTGGTGCGGATGCTCACCGGCACGCCGATGCGCGCCACCGCGGCGCGGATGGCGTCGGTGGCCTCGCCGATGGAGCGCCCTTCGGGCAGCGCGAAACTGATCGTCGACGCCGCCGCGCCGCCCTGATGGCTCACCGACAGCGGCGCCAGCGTGGACACCATGCGGGCCACCGCCGACAGGGGCACCTGGGCGCCGGACGACGACACCAGGGTCAGCCGCGCCAGGGATTCCGGCCCCTGCAGGTAGTCGGACGCCGCCTCCATCACCACCCGGTACTGGTTGAGCGGGTTGTAGATGGTGGACACCTGGCGCTGCCCGTAGGCGTTGTTGAGCGCCGTCGTCACCGCGCGCATGGTCAGGCCGTAGCGGGCCACCGCGTCGCGGTCGATCACCAGCGTGGTCTGCGGCCCCCGGTCCTGCTGGTCGGAGCTCACGTCGGTGATCTCGTCGAGGCGGCTCAGCGCATTGCGGATGCGCGGCTCCCACAGGCGCAGTTCGTCCAGGTTGTCGGACTGCAGCGTGAACTGCTGGCTGGAATTGCTGGAGCGCCCGCCGATGCGGATGTCCTGCACCGGGTTGAGGTACAGGCTGGCCCCCGGCACGTGGGCCAGTTTCTTGCGCAGACGGCTGACGATGGCCTCCGCCGATTCCTTGCGCTCGGCGATCGGTTTGAGGGTGATGAACATCGAGCCGGAATTGAGCTGCCCGCCGCCGGTGAAGCCGACCACGTTGGCGACTGCCGGATCGGCCCCGACGATGGCCAGGAAGACGTCCATCTTGCCGCGCATGGCCTGGAAGGAAATCGCCTGGTCGGCCTCGACGAAGCCGCGGATGCGCCCGGTATCCTGCTGCGGGAAGAAGCCCTTCGGGATGGTGTTGTAGAGCTGGACGTTGGCCGCAATGGTGGCGAACAACACCACCAGCACCAGCCACGGGTGCGCCAGCGCCCAGCCCAGGCTGCGCCGGTAGCCGTCCACCAGGCGGTCCAGCACACCGCCGGCAAGGCGGTCGAAGCGCCCGCGCTCGCCTTCCGGCGGGCGCTTCTGCAGCAGGCGCGCGCACATCATCGGCGTGGCGGTGAGGGAGACCACCATCGACACCAGGATCGCCGCCGACAGGGTGATTGCGAACTCCCGGAACAGGCGCCCGACGATGCCGCCCATGGCCAGGATCGGGATGAACACGGCGATCAGCGACAGACTCATCGACACCACCGTGAAGCCGATCTCCCGCGCCCCGCGCAGCGCCGCCTGACGCGGGGCAAGGCCTTCGTCGATATGGCGCGCGATGTTCTCGAGCACCACGATGGCGTCGTCCACCACGAAGCCGGTGGCGATGGTCAGCGCCATCAGCGACAGGTTGTCGAGGCTGAAACCGGCCAGGTACATCACCGCGAAGGTGCCGATCAGCGACACCGGCACCACCACACTGGGGATCACCGTCGCCCGCAGGTTGCGCAGGAACAGGAAGACCACCATCACCACCAGCGCCACCGAGATCATCAGGGTGTGCTCCACCTCGCGCAGGGAGCCGCGGATGGTCGGCGTGCGGTCCATCACCACGTCCAGGTCGATGGCCGGCGCGATGCTGGCGCGCAGGTGCGGCAGCAGCGCGGTAACCCGGTCCACGGTGTCGATGATGTTGGCGCCGGGCTGGCGGTTCACCATCAGCAGCACCGCCGGGCGGCCATTGGCGTAGCCGTAGTTGCGGTCGTTCTCGATGCCGTTGCGCACATTGGCCACGTCGGACAGGCGCACCGCGGCGCCGTTCTTCCACGACACGATGAGCGGCTTGTACTCGTCGGCGGTGCGCGCCTGGTCGTTGGCGCCGACCTGCCAGGCCCGCTCACCATCCTCCACTACGCCCTTCGGGCGGTTGGCGTTGGTGCCGACGATGGCGCTGCGCACGTCGTCCATGTTGAGGCCGTTGGCAGCCAGGCGGTCCGGGTCCAGCTCGACGCGCACCGCCGGCAGCGAGCTGCCGCCGATGGACACCTGGCCGACCCCGTCCACCTGGGACAGGCGCTGGGCCAGCACCGTCGACGCGGCGTCGTAGAGCTGGCCCTTGGTCAGCGTGTCCGACGTGAGGGCCAGGATGATGATCGGCGTCTCGGCCGGGTTCACCTTGCGGTAGGTCGGGTTGTTCGGCAGGCTGGTCGGCAACTGGCCGCGGGACGCGTTGATGGCCGCCTGCACGTCGCGGGCGGCACCGTCGATGTCGCGGGACAGCTCGAACTGCAGCGTCACCCGCGTCGAGCCGAGGGTGCTGTAGGAGGTCAGCTCGGTGACCCCGGCGATCTGCCCGAGGATGCGCTCCAACGGCCCGGCGACGGTGGCCGCCATGGTTTCCGGGCTGGCGCCGGGCAGGTTGGCCGACACCGAGATGGTCGGGTAATCCACCTGCGGCAGCGGCGACACCGGCAGCAGGCGGAAGGCGATCGCGCCGGCCAGCGCCACCGCCAGCGTCAGCAGCGCGGTGGCGACCGGGCGAAAGATGAACAGGCGGGACAGGTTCATCGCGGACCGCCCTTCCGGAGTGCGTCACCGGATGCGGAAACGCCACGGAACTGCTGAAGGGCGAAGGGATTCGCCCCCGTGTCGGCTGTCATGCTGCCCTCCCCCGCCGCGCCAGGCGGTCGAAGGCCAGGTAGATCACCGGCGTGGTGAACAGCGTCAGCACCTGGCTGACCAGCAGGCCGCCGACCATCGTCACGCCGAGCGGGTGGCGCAGTTCGGAGCCGACGCCGGAGCCCAGCATCAGCGGCAGCGCGCCGAGCAGCGCCGCCAGCGTGGTCATCAGGATCGGCCGGAAGCGCAGCAGGCAGGCCTGGTAGATGGCCTCCCGCGGGGCGAGGCCTTCGCGCCGTTCGGCATCCAGGGCGAAGTCGATCATCATGATGGCGTTCTTCTTGACGATGCCGATCAGGAGCACGATGCCGATGATGCCGACGATGCCCAGCTCGCTGCGCGCCATCAGCAGCGCCAGCAGTGCGCCGACGCCGGCGGACGGCAGCGTGGACAGGATGGTGATCGGGTGGATGTAGCTCTCGTAGAGCACGCCGAGCACGATGTACATGGTCACCACCGCAGCGAGGATCAGCAGCAGCGTATTGGTCAGCGAGGCCTGGAAGGCCAGCGCCGCGCCCTGGAAACTGGTCTCGATGCTGGCCGGCAGGCCCAGTTCGGCCTCCGCACTGCGGATTGCCTCCACCGCCGCGCCGAGGGATGCACCCGGCGCCAGGTTGAAGGACAAGGTCACCGCCGGGAACTGGCCGATGTGGTTCACCGCCAGCATCGCCGGCCGCTCGACGACCCGCGCCACCGCCGACAACGGCACCTGGGCGCCGCCGCTGCCCGGCACGTAGAGGTTGGCGATGGCCGCCGGGCTGCTGCGGAATTCCGGCTTCACCTCCAGCACCACACGGTACTGGGTGGCCTGCGTGAAGATGGTGGAGATCAGGCGCTGGCCGTAGGCGTTGTACAAGGCGTTGTCGATGGCCGCGGTGCTGACACCGAGGCGGCTGGCGCTGGCCCGGTCGATCTCCACCCAGGCCTGCAGGCCCTTGTCCTGCAGGTCGCTGGCCACGTCGGCGAGCTGCGGCAGGCCCTTCAGGCGCTCGACGAGGCGCGGCACCCATTCGTTCAGCGCCGCCGAATCCGGCGACTGCAACGAGAACTGGTACTGGGTGCGGCTGACCTTGTCCTCGATGGACAGATCCTGCACCGGCTGCATGTACAGCGTGATGCCGGCCACCTTGCGCACCTCCGGCGTCAGGCGGCGGATCACCTCGGCGGCGCTGGCATCCCGCTCGTCCAGCGGCTTGAGGTTGATCATCATGCGCCCGCTGTTGAGGGTCGCGTTGGCGCCATCCACGCCGATGAAGGACGACAGGCTGGCCACCGCCGGGTCCTTCAGCACCACCTCGGCCAGCGCCTGCTGGCGCTGCGACATGGCATCGAAGGAGATCGACTGGGCCGCCTCCGTGATGCCCTGGATCGCGCCGGTGTCCTGCACCGGGAAGAAGCCCTTGGGCACCACCACGTACAGCAGCGCGGTCAGCGCCAGCGTACCGACGGCCACGACGAGGGTCAGACCCTGGCGGTCGAGCACCCACTGCAGCATCACGCCGTAACGGGCGATGACGCGGTCGAAGAAGTCGCCCATGACCTTGTAGAAGCGCCCCTGCTCGGCCTCCGGCACATGCTTGAGGAGGCGCGCGCACATCATCGGCGTGAGGGTCAGGGACACGACGGCAGAGATCAGGATGGCGATCGCCAGCGTGATCGCGAACTCGCGGAACAACCGGCCGACCACGTCCGCCATGAACAGCAGTGGAATCAGCACGGCGATCAGCGAGAAGGTCAGCGAAATGATCGTGAAGCCGATCTGCTTGGCGCCCTTCAGCGCGGCCTGCATCGGCGATTCGCCCTCCTCTACGTAGCGGGCGATGTTTTCGATCATCACGATGGCGTCGTCCACCACGAAGCCGGTGGAGATGGTCAGCGCCATCAACGTGAGGTTGTTGAGGCTGAAGCCGGCCAGGTACATCACCCCGAAGGTGCCAACCAGCGACAGCGGCACCGCCACGCTGGGGATGATGGTCGCCGGCACGCTGCGCAGGAACAGGAAGATCACCATCACCACCAGGGCCACCGCCATCATCAGTTCGATCTGCACATCGTGCACCGAGGCGCGGATGGTGGTGGTGCGGTCGGACAGCACGCGCACGTCCATCGACGCCGGCAGGCTGGCGGTCATCTGCGGCAGCAGCGCGGTGACCCGGTCGGCCACCTCGATCACGTTGGCGCCCGGCTGGCGCTGCACGTTGATGATCACCGCCGCCTGGCTGTCGGCCCAGGCGGCAAGGCGCAGGTTCTCGGCGTCGTCGGCCAGGTTGGCCACGTCGGACAGGCGCACCGGGTTGCCGTTCTTGTAGGCGACGATCAGGCCGCGGTACTCGTCGGCGGAACGCAGCTGGTCGTTGGCGTCGATGGTGGAGGCCCGTTGGGGTCCGTCGAAGCTGCCCTTGGCCTGGGTCACGTTGGCATTGGCGATGGCCGTGCGGATGTCCTCCAGCCCCAGCCCGTAGGCCGCGGCGGCGGTCGGGTTGACCTGCACCCGCACCGCCGGGCGGCGTCCGCCGGCGATGCTGACGAGGCCGACCCCCGGCACCTGGGAGATCTTCATCGCCAGGCGGCTTTCCACCAGGTCGTGGATGCGCGTGATCGGCAGGCTCTTCGAGCTCACCGCCAAGCTCAGGATCGGCGCGTCGGCGGGGTTCACCTTGCTGTAGGTGGGCGGTGCCGGCAAGTCGGTGGGCAGCAGGTTGGACGCGGCGTTGATGGCCGCCTGCACCTGTTGCTCGGCCACGTCCAGGCTCAGGGACAGGCTGAAGCGCAGGGTGATCACCGAGGCCCCACCGGAGCTGGTGGACGACATCTCGTCGAGCCCCGGCATCTGGCCGAACTGGCGCTCCAGCGGCGCGGTGATGGCCGAGGTCATCACGTCCGGGCTGGCGCCGGGATAGAGGGTCTTGACCTGAATGGTCGGGTAATCCACCTCAGGCAGCGCCGAGATGGGCAGCAGGCGATAGGCGACGAGGCCCACCAGCAGGATGGCGACCATCAGCAGGGAGGTCGCCACCGGCCGCAGGATGAACGGACGGGACGGGTTCATGCGTTAATGCCCCGGACGGCCGCCGTTGCCACGCTTCTTCTCCCGCCCAGGCGCATCCGCGGCCTTCGGGTCGATGGCCTCGATCTGGGCGCCGTCCTTCAGCTTGTCGAGGCCGTCCACGACGATGCGGTCGCCAGCGGCGAGGCCCTCCTCGACGGCGGCCTTGTCGCCGTCCACCGGCCCCAGCTTGACCGGCACCGACGCCACCTTGTTGCCCTCACCGACCTTGTAGACGTAGCTGCCCTTGGCGCCTTGCTGAACCGCCGCAGTCGGCACCGTGACGACGCCACTGAGCGTGTCGAGGATCAGGCGCACATTGACGAACTGGTTCGGGAACAGGCTGCCGTCCTTGTTGGCGAAATCCGCCTTCAGCTTGACGGTGCCGGTGGTGCTGTCGATCTGGCTGTCCACCGCCAGCAGCTTGCCGTCGGCGAGGTGGTTCTTCATTTCCCGGTCCCAGGCCTCGGCGATCAGCCCCTTGCCGTCGCGCACGCGCTTCATGACCGCCGGCAGACGGTCTTCCGGCACCGGGAACACGGCGGTGATCGGGCTCACCTGGGCGATGGTCACCAGCCCGGTGGTATCGGAGGCCTTGACGATGTTGCCCGGGTCCACCGCCCGCAGGCCGGCCCGACCGGCGATCGGCGCCTTGATGGTGGTGTAGGAGAGCTGCAGCTCGGCGCTCTTCACCGCCGCCTGGTCGGCCTGCACGGTGCCCTGGTACTGGCGCACCAGCGCCTCCTGGGTCGCCACCTGCTGCTCGGCGATGGAATCCTGACGCAGCAGGCCCTTGTAGCGCTCGAGGTCGATCTGCGCGTTCTTCAGCAGCGCCGCATCCCGCGCCAACTGGCCGCGGGCCTGCTCCAGGGTGGCGCGAAAGGGATCGGGATCGATCAACGCGAGCACGTCGCCGGCCTTGACCGGCTGGCCTTCGGTGAACTTCACCGCCAGCAGCGGACCGTCGACCCGCGAACGCACCGTCACCTGGTTGCGCGGTACCACGCTGCCGAGGGCCGGCACCATCACCCGGATGTCGCCGGTGGCGATGGTGGCTAGGCTTACCGGGATCGGCCGCTCGCCACGCCCGTCACGGCCGCCGCGCCGCCCGTCTGCCGACTTGCCACCTCCCCCGTCTCCGTCCGATGCACCGCGGTGGGAGTAATACCAGCCTCCGCCGGCCGCGAGGGCCAGCACGATGAGCCAGGGAAGAATGCGACGACGGGAACGGGATTCTGAATCGGACGAGGCAGAGGCAGGGCTGGACATGGAGCGTTTTTCCGGAAGGCGCCGGCCCGCTACAGGCCGGCAGTTCGAAGCCATCGAGAGGCGGTCGCAATGCTACACGATGCCTTCGTAAGACTGCGTAAAGACCCCGTAAGGAAAAAGCCGTTCCAGCAAATTCACTGCGGTAGACCAGAAATGCCTCAGATGCCGCCCTGTGGGGGCGAATTCATTCGCCCTCGGACTCCCTGAAACGAGCGGAGGGCGAATGAATTCGCCCCCACAGGGTGGTGGTGTGCAGCACCGGCCGGGTCTCCCGCAGCGCACGGGCGCGGACCTTGTGCCGCCAGCGCAGCCAGCCGGTGACGAACAACAGCGCCGGCAGCAGCCCGGCCACGCAAGCGAGGATGCGGCCCGGCAGCCCGAAGGCCTCACCGTTGTGCAGCGGATGCATCCAGGCCAGGAAGCCGTCGCCGGCGGACTCCCGCAGCGGATCGCGCACCGCCAGCACTTGTCCGTCACTCGGGTCCACCCACACCTGGGAGCGCGGGAAGCGCCGGCTGGGCTCGCCGGACTGATGGAAGCGCACCGAGATCGGCCGCCCCGCGCTGCCGGAGGTCTCGATCCAGCGCAGCTCCGCACCGGGAAAGGACTCGCGGGCGATGCGCACCGCCGCGTCGAGGGAGATCGGTGCGGCCCCTTCGTCCAGCAGGCCGGCCGGCGGCCGATACGCCGGCCTCAGCGGCGACGCGCCGGCGACCAGATCGCGGGTGAAGTCCGGCAAGGCCAGCGCGCTGCCGGTCAGCGCCAGCACCAGCAACACCGGCAGGCCATAGACGCCGCCGAGCACGTGCAGGTCGTAGGTGCGGCGGACCGCGCCGCTGCGCAGCACCGGTTTGAGTGCTGCGGCCAGGCGGGCGCGGCTGGGCCACCACAGATAAAGCCCGCTGAGCAGCGAGAAAGACAGCAGCAGGCCGAGGATGCCGACTGTCGTCTTGCCGCCCTCGCCCGCCAGCAGCGTGTAATGCAGATCGAACAGCCAGGTCGTCGCGTAGTCGCCCCAGAAGCGCGCGCTGGTGACCTCCAGCGTGTGTGGATCGAGGCTCAGCATCAGCGGCGCGAAGCCGCGCCCGGCCGTTTCCGGCGGATTGTAATAGCGGGCCAGCACCGGCGCGTCCGCCGCCAGCGGCATCTCGATGCGCCATGGCCCGTCGCGCTGCGGGTAGCGAGCGCGCAGCGCCTGGAACACCGCCTCCGGCGACGGCGCGGGCGCCGCTGCGCTGACGCGGATCTGCGGATTGAGCAGGCCATCCACATCCAGGTAGAACACCAGCACGCTGCCGGTGAGCCCCAGCAGCACGAACAGGCCGCCAGCCAGCAGGCCGACGTACAGGTGCAGCTTGACCCACAGGCGGCGCAACTCGCGTTTCATCGAGGCTCAGAACTTGACCGCGACCGTCCCGTACACGCTGCGCGGCGCGCCCGGCGCATGCAGGGACTGGGCGCCGTCCCACCACGCGTATTCGTTGTAACGGTCGAACAGGTTGCGCACCTGCACCTCGAGATTCACGCGCGGGCTGAGGCGATAGGCGGCCGCTACGTTGGCCAGCGTATAGCCGCCGAACTTGCCAGTGCTGTTGGTGCGCTCCAGGTAGTAGCCGCTCTGCCCGTTCACCCATGCCGACAGGCGCCAGGCCTCGCTGGCCTGGTAATCGGCGCCGAGGTTGTAAAGCAGGTGCGGCACGTGGTCGATCTCCTTGCCGACGGTGCCGGCGGATGCCACATCGGCCTGCAGAATCTTCGAGCGCTGCAGCGCGGCACCGACCCACAGGCCGAGCTGGCGCGTAGGCTGGGCGTTGAGCTGCAGGTCCACGCCCTGGCGGCGGGTCTGGCCGATGTTCTCGGCGTCGTTGGCCGGGTCGTTGAGCTTGCGCCGCGCTTCGTTGGAAGCGGTCTGGCGCCAGGCCGCCAGGCGGCCTTCCAGCCACGCCAGCGGGCGGAACTTGAGGCCGGCCTCCCAGCCTTCGTTGATCGACGGCGACAGGTCGGCCGTCTGGTTCACCTTATAAGAAGCGGTGCCGACGCCGACCTGGAAGCTGCGGCCCCAGTTGCCGTACACCGAGTACGCGTCGGACAGCGCATACACCGCACTCATCTTCGGCTGCTTGATCGTGCCGTAGTCGTTGATGTCGTAGGTCTTGCCGTTGAGGCGGTTGGTATAGGTGCCGTCCACGCGGTCGGCGCGGAAGGCCGGCGTCAGGCTCAGGCCGGGCAGCGGCTTGAGCACGGCCTGCACGAAGGCACCGGCGGTGTCGAATTCGAAAGCCTGGTCGCGGGTCTGGCTCTGGCGCACCTGGCTGACGGTGTTGTAGCGGGTGCTGCGGTTGTCCTGGCGCTCCACGTCGAGGCCGCCCATCACCGACAGATCGCCGAGGACCGTCTTGCCGGCCCGCCAGGTCAGCGTCGTGGACGCGCCGCTGTGGGTTTCCGCGACGACGCGCTCCTGCTGGGACACGTTCGCCGAGAAGGTCACGAAGCGGCGGTCGTCCAGATTGTTCAGGTACACCTGGCCGGTCCAGAACAGCTGGCTGCCCAGGGCGGTTTCCGCCTGCAGCGCCACTTGGGTGGCCATCCGGCGGTCTTCGTCAGTCGCATTGTGGGCTGGCGACTGGTCCGGGTCGGCGCGGCGCTGGGCATCGGTCAGATAGCCCGCCTCATCGGCGCGGGCGGTGGAGTGGCGCAGGATCAGGCCGAAGCGGCTGTCGCCGCCTTCCGGCGTGATGAACCATTTGGCGCTGAAGGCACCGTTCTCGGCGCCGGAATGGGCCCGGTAGCCGTCGGTCGAATTCACCGCCAACGCGTAGTTCTGGGCCAGTGCGCCCTGCTCGATGCCCGCTGCCGCCTGCAGCTCGCGCGTCTGGAAGCTGCCGAGGGTGGCCCGCCCCTGCACATAGTTGCCGCCGCTCTTGGTGAGGATGTTGGCGTTCCCGGCAATGTTGTGCAAGCCGTAGCGCGGATCGTTGGTGCCGCGCACCACCTCGATGGATTCGATGTCCAGCCGCGGCGCCAGATCGATGTAGGGCATGTTGCCGTCGTTGCTGTTGGACGGCACACCGTCGATCAGCAGCTTGACCGCGTTGATCTCCCCTTCCCCGTTGAAGCCGCGCATGGAGAACTTGCCGGAGGTGGTGCCCTGGCCGAACTGGGTCAGCATCACGCCGGGCAGCTGGCCGAACAACTGCCAGTTGTTGGCCACCACCTGATTCTCGATGCGCGCCTGCGGCAGGATATCCACCGAGCTCAGCACACGCCGCGCCTGCAGTGGGCCGTCGGCGCTACCGCTGACGACCACCTCGCCGAGGGTCAGCGCCACGCTGTCAGCGGTGTCCGCTGCCTGGGCCGGAAGCGTCGCCAGCATGGAAACGGCAACGGCGATGGGGGTCAGTCTTGCGGAAATCATCGAAAGCCTCGTCGGTTGGGAACTGGGCCCGGACTGTAGCAAGGCGCTCCCGGAAAGTTTCTTGATGCGGGCCAGGAAACGAGGGATTGCGACACTATGTCGCAGCCGTGACCCGCCCCTTGTCACACCCCGCGACGCACTTCTTGACCTGAGGCAAGTCCCGACAGGAAATCTCGCCGCGGCCCTTGCCCATCGATCAGTAGCGCCTAATATTGATGGCGTAACACGGTTCCAGCCCCTGCAAATGGCCGGTGGGCAGCCCTGGGGATGGATGACGGCCCGCGCGCATCAGGAGATAACAATGAAGATGTTCAGGCAATGCATCCTTGCCGGCATGGCAAGCCTGTTGATGGTCGGCGTCGCGGCAGCCCAGCCGGGCCCGGGCATGGGCGGCGGTGGAATGGGCGGCGGCATGATGCAGGGCGACCAGCCATGTATGAAGGCTGACGGTGCGGCGACAGCGGACATGGGCCCCAACTGCGGCTGGCGCATGAACCGCCGCAACACGCCGGGCATGGGGCTGATGACGCCTGAGGAGCGCCGCGCGCATCGGGACAAGATGCGCGCGATGAAGACCGCCGAGGAATGCCAGGCCTACATGGCGGAACACCATGCGCAGATGGCCGAACGGGCCAAGGCCAAGGGCATCACCTTGCCGGCGCCGCGCAGCAAGGCCTGTATGCGCTTCGGCGCGCCGGCTGCGGCTCCCGCCAAATAGACAGTCGCCCCTCCGGAAAGCCCGTCGTCTGCGGGATGGGATGATCGTCGGCACGCCAGCGGTTATGCTGGAGCGCCGACATTTCTTCAGCCCACCCCATGCCTCCCCGCGACGCGCCGCCATCCCCCCTTGCCATTCCCGATACGGTCTTCGAGGTAGCCCGCACGCACTTCGCCGCCGCCGGGCGAACGCTGCGCAACGTGCGCCGGGATTTCCACGAATGGCATCTCGGGCGCCCGCACTACGCCCTGTGGGCCATCGACGTGGACCTGCCGGCGGTGCGCAGCCTGGCTGAACAGGCGGCAGGGCAACTGGGCGAGGTGCTGCTCGACGGCTACCGTCGCCAGCCGCACATCACGCTGGCCCTGTGCGGCTTTCCGACACAGCAGCCGGTGCTGCCGGACGACTTCGGCCCGGCCGGGCTGGATTGGCAGCTCGATGCCCTCCTGCGTCTGGCCGGCGCGCCCTTCATGGTGGAGATCGGCGGGCTGGCGAGCTTCACGTCGGCACCCTTCCTGGCCGTCCGCGACGTGGACGGCGGCATCGGCCGTCTGCGGCGGGCCCTGTGCGGCCCGCGCGCGGAACCTGGCGGCCCCTACACACCCCATGTCACCGTCGGTTTGTACGGCGGCGAATGGCCCACCGGGCCGCTGCTGGAGCGCCTGGACGAAGGTGGCCGGGACAGGGTGCGCTGTGCGGTGACGCGACTCAGCCTGATGGCTTACGCGGCGTCCGACATCGGCGGACCGCTGACTACGCTGGGGGAATTCGATCTTGCCAACAGGTGCTGGGAAGGCTCGAATCCGCGGATTTTCCCCTCTGCGGCGCACAGCGGGGATCTGCCTATTTTTTCAGCAACTTGAAAAAACTCTGACCAATCAGTGACATGAATACCCCCCTCACACCTTATCCACAGGGTTGACCACGTCTGATGGGGAGAAAACGGGCAAAACGTCCACAAATCCACATCCCCAATTTGGGGCATGTGGACGATGCATTGCACAAAATTGTAGCAAACACCAAAAATGCAGACAGATCAGTGGTCTAAGGCAGCCTTTCACAACTTACCCACAGGGTTGACCACGCACAGCGGGGATAAAACACAGCGGGCAGCCGGCTCCTACCCCCTGATTTTCACAGCTAACAGCCACCCGAAAAGGCGTCCCGCCCCGCCGCCAGATCGTTCGAAGCACTGCACAATTTTGCAGCAACAGTGAAAAGCTTTTAATTTTCAACAACCTGTTTACACCCCCCACACCTTATCCACAGGGTTGACCACGACTGGCGGGGATAAACCACAGCCTGCACAACAATCCACAAGACACGGCGCACGGGTTTGGAGAGTGCATTGCACAAAATTGAGGCAAACACCAAAAACGCTGTTCAATCAGTCGTCTAGGCCCCCCGTTCACAACTTACCCACAGGGTTGACCACGACGGACGGGGATAACACTCAAGTCCGGAGAGAAAAATCCACATGGGACGGCCGTCCCGGCAGGTTCAGCGTGGCAACGGCGGCCGGGCTGCGGGCGACGATCCGCCCGGCGCGCAACACCAGCAGACGCGTCGCCCGCAGGCGCAGGGCCTCGACGGGATCTGCGGCCTGCAGCAGCACCAGGTCGGCGCGGCAGCCCGGTTCGAGGCCGTAACCGTCCAGGTCCAGGATCCGCGCAGGCGTCGCCGTCACCGCCGCGAAGCAGGCGCGCATGCCGTCCTGGCTGGTCATCTGCGCCACGTGCAGGCCCATCGCCGCCACTTCCAGCATGTCGCCGCTGCCGAGGCTGTACCACGGGTCCATCACGCAGTCGTGGCCGAAGGCGACCGGGATGCCAGCGGCCAGGAGTTCCGGCACGCGGGTCATGCCGCGGCGCTTCGGGTAGCTGTCGTGGCGGCCCTGCAGCGTGATGTTGATAAGTGGGTTGGCGACCGCCGCGACACCCGCCTCGGCCATCAGCGGCAGCAGCTTGGACACGTAGTAGTTGTCCATCGAATGCATCGACGTCAGGTGGGAACCGGTCACCCGCCCCTGCAGGCCGAGGCGCTGGGCGTGGAAAGCCAGGGTTTCGATATGGCGCGACAGCGGGTCGTCGGATTCGTCGCAGTGCATGTCCACCGGCAGCCCGCGCTCGACGGCCAGTTCGCACAGGATGCGTACCGACTCGACGCCGTCGGCCATCGTGCGCTCGAAATGGGGAATGCCGCCGACCACGTCGACGCCCATGTCCAGCGCCCGCTTCAGGTTGTCCAGCGCACCGGGGCTGCGCAACACCCCGTCCTGGGGAAAAGCCACCAGTTGCAGGTCCAGGTAGGGGCGCACCTTGTCCTTCACGTGCAGCAGGGCTTCCACCGCCAGCAGGCGCGGATCGCAGACATCCACGTGGGAGCGGATCGCCAGCAGGCCCTTGGCCACCGCCCAGTCGCAATAGGCCAGCGCCCGCTCCACCAGCGCCTCCTGGGTCAGCAGGGGCTTCAGCTCGCCCCACAGGGCGATGCCTTCCAGCAGCGTACCGGACTGGTTCACCCGCGGCAGGCCGTAGGACAGGGTCGCGTCCATGTGGAAGTGGGCGTCGACGAACGGCGGCGTGACGAGTTGGCCGGCCGCGTCGATGACGTCCCCCGCCTCGCCGGCCAGCGCCGTTTCGACTGCGGCAATACGCCCGTCGCGGATGCCGATGTCAATGCCACGGCGGCCATCGGGCAAGTTGCAGTTGCGCAGGATCAGGTCGAACACGGGAAACTTCCTTCCAGAATGGGGGGCGCGAGGCCGCAGCCGCGCAGCACCAGGTTCAGCACATGGGCGGTGGCCCGCCGGTAATCGGCCGACTCCAGGCTGGGCCGGTTGAGCACCGCGCAGACCTGGGTCTCGAAGTCGGCGTAGGTCTGGGTCAGCGCCCACAGGCTGATGAACAGATGCACCGGGTCCACCGGGGCCATCTTGCCGGCGGCGATCCAGGCTTCGATCACCGCCGCCTTGTCGGCCACCAGCAGGCGCAACTCATTGCACAGATAGTCGCCGATCTCCGGCGCGCCGTGCAGCAACTCGTTGGCGAAGACCCGCGAGGCGTCCGGGTGCTCGGCGGTGAGGCGCATCTTGGCCTCGATGTAGTGGGCCAGCGCCTCTCGCGGGTCGGCATCGGCGTTGATGCGGTCGGTCTCCGCCAGCCACAGGCGCAGGATGTTGGCCAGCACGGCCCGATACACCTCGGCCTTGGTGCCGAAGTAGTAATGCAGGTTGGACTTGGGCAGCCCCGCCGCCAACGCGATCTCCGCCATCGTGGCGCCCTGGAAACCAGCCCGCGCGAAGACCTGCTCGGCGGCGGCGAGGATGGCGACCTCGTGCTGGCGCCGGATGCGCCCGCCGCGCGCGGGCGTGTCCACCTCCCCGGGCGACGGCGCTACCGTCATTTGGTGCCGAAGATGCGGTCGCCGGCGTCGCCCAGGCCGGGCACGATGTAGCCGTGCTCGTTGAGGTGGCTGTCCACCGCGGCAGTCGTCACCGGCACGTCCGGATGGGCCTCCTGCAACGCGGCCAGGCCTTCCGGCGCGGCCAGCAGGCACACGAACTTGAGGCTGGTCACGCCGGCCTCCTTCAGGCGCGACAGGGCCGCGCTGGCCGAATTGCCGGTGGCCAGCATCGGATCGACGACGATCACCAGGCGGTCTTCCACGTCGTCCGGCAGCTTGAAGTAGTACTCGATGGCTTCCAGCGTTTCCGGATCGCGATACAGCCCAATGTGCCCGACCCGTGCGCCGGGCAGCAGGTCGATCATGCCGTCGAGCATGCCGTTGCCGGCCCGCAGGATGGACACCAGGCACAGCTTCTTGCCGCTGATCACCGGTACCTTGCAGGCCGCCACCGGCGTGGTCACGTCGATCAGCTCGGTGGGCAGGTCGCGGGTCACCTCGTAGGCCAGCATGGAGGCGATTTCCCGCACCAGGCGGCGAAAATTGTCGGTGGTGGTCTCCGCGCTGCGCGCCATGGACAGCTTGTGCTGCAGCAGGGGGTGGTCGATGACGGTAAGGGGTGCGCTCATACAGTCCTCCAGTGCGTGCGGTGGTTTCAGAACACGGTGCCGTCGCTAACCAGGGTCACCGGCGGTGCGCCCCCCGGGCGGCGCTGGGCGGCGATGCGCCGGCCGGCCGACCAGGTGCCGCCTTCCAGCACGCGGGCCAGCGGAAAAGTGGCGGAATCCAGCCCGAGCAGCTCGCGCACGGCGGTGGCCAGCCGGTCCAGGCCCGTGACCGTCAACGCCCGCCATTCGACGATAGCCGGCGCATCCACCGTCCAGGCATGGCGCCAGAAACGCTCGTCGCGCGGGCGGATCAGCCCGAAGTCGAGCAGCAGGCCGCCGTTGCGGTACTCCGGCAGGCCGGTCAGATCGTCCAGCCCGGTGATGGTCAGCCCGGCTGTTTCCAGCGGTTCAAGCAGGGAATAGGTCAACCACTGGGTCAGCTTGTGGAAGGGCAGCAGGCCATCCTCCAGCGCCGGATGGGCCCAGCAGTCGCCGAGCGGGACGCCCTGCAGCACCACGCGGCCCGGCCACACGGGCCCGAGGGCGCGCAGCAGGGTTGCCAGCACGAAGGATGCAGCGATCTTGCCGTCGATGGCATGGGCCAGCAGGTAGTCAACCAGATTGCCGGCGCGGGCCGGTGTGCCGAACACCGCCGGCGTCGCCTCCATGACGGCCCCCAGACGCTGCAACAGCGCACTGCGCCCTTCGAGCCCGACCAGCGGATTGTCTGGCCGCACCTGGAAGGCCGCGGCCAGCACCTCCGGCGTCAGGCGCTGCAGCGCCGCCGCGTCGCAGCGCAGCGGGCAGGCCGGATCGGCCGACAGCGCACCGCCGGCAAACAAGGCCAGGCTGGCCACGCCAAGTCCTTCCGAACGGCCCAGTTCCATGCCGCCGGCCACGTCCCGGTAACGCCACTCGGCACCGGCGCCGGCGTCCAGCAGCACGCTGGGAATGACCAGATCCACCGCCACACGGGCCCGCGCCAAGCGGTCGCCGTCCAGGCCGTGAGTGCCGGCCAGCACGCCCCAGCGGTCCCGTCCGCCGGCCTCGAAATGGCGCCAGCGGCTATGGTAGGGCACGTCGAGATCAGGGTAGTTGAGGCGGATGGTCTGCGCCACGTACTCGGCGCAGGGCAACAGTTGATCCGGATGCCAGGTGAAGAAGGGCGACAGGCCCGCTTCCACCCGCGCAGTCACCACGCGGCAGCGCTCGCGCACCGCCGCCGAACTCAGCAGGGGCGCCGCCGGATGACCGGCAGAAACCGGCGTGTGCCATCCCGATCCATGGTTCATGCGTGCAACCCCCTGCCCTTGGCAACCGCCAGTTCGGCCGCGCTCGGCGGCGCCACCGGCGTGAAGTAACCCGCCGCCGTCTTGGCGTCCATTTCCACCCGTGCGTCGGCAGGAATCAATTCGTCGGGAATCGCCACCTGTTCCACGACCTGAATGCCGGCGGCGGTCAGCGCCCCGTGCTTCATGTTGCTCATCGACGCCCAGCGGTCGATGCGCGTGATGCCGAGCCAGTGGAAGACGTCCGGCATCAGTTCCTGGAAGCGCATGTCCTGCACGCCGGCCACGCACTCGGTGCGCTCGAAATAGGTTTCGGCGCGGTCGCCGCCGAACTGGCGCTTGCGGGCGTTATAGACCAGGAACTTGGTCACCTCGCCGAGGGCGCGGCCCTCCTTGCGGTTATACACCACCAGGCCGACACCGCCGCGCTGGGCCATCTCCACGCACACCTCGATGCCGTGGGCCAGGTAGGGCCGGCAGGTGCAGATGTCCGACCCGAACACGTCGGAACCGTTGCATTCGTCGTGAACGCGACAGGCCACCTGCGTTTCCGGACGGCCGAGCAGGCTCACATCGCCGAAGAAATAGAGGGTCATGCCGCCGATAGGCGGCAGGAAGACCTTCAGGTCGGGCCGCGTGACGAGCTCCGGAAACATCCCGCCCGTCTGCTCGAACAGCGCCCGCCGCAGGGCGCTCTCGGTGATGCCGAAGCGCTCCGCGACACCGGGCAGGTACCACACCGGGTCGATGGCGGCCTTGGTGACACGCACGTCGCCGTTGGCTTCGAGGATGTCCCCGTCCGGCACCAGGCGGCCGGCCTCGATCGCGTCGCGCAGCTCCGGCATGTTGATGTGCGCCGTGGTCACTGCGATGGTCGGGCGGATGTCCATGCCGGCCGCAATCTCGGCTGCGAACTCCTGGGCCGCCCGGTGCCCCCACGGATCGAGGGACACGATGCGTCCGGCATCCGCCCACTGCGGATGGGGGCCGATGCCGATGGCCGGCACCGTGTTGGTGAGATCAGGGCGGTGGTTGCGCTGCAGGTTGCCGGCCGCCACCGCCAGCGCCCGGTACACCGAATAAGAGCCGGAATGGGTGCCGATCACGTTGCGCAAGGTCGGCTCGGCCAGGCCCGCCACCAACGGCCCCCGCTCCGCGGCCGTAGCCGCGCCCCAGCGGATGGCGGACACCGAGCGGCCACGGCTGGCACGGGGATGGGAAGTCAGAACGATGTGGGACGCCATGCTTCGCTCCTGAAAACCTGACCATATCGTCAATTTTTTACAAGCGAGTTCCATGCCACGGGAAATTGCTTCGATTTCCGCGTCAAACCGGGTCGGCCACGCACTATTGCAGTGCACCACTCGCCTCCGGCGATCCCAGGCGGTGCAAGGCGCACAGCCCTCTCACGCAGCACCCGGCCCACCTCAAAGCCCAACGACACCCTTTCGCAAAAACATTTACACAAATACAATTGATATCAATCGATAGCTGTAAGCCTAGAACTGACTTCCGTGTGCCCTTTGCTGGCTCCCTGTTGTGACGGATGCGCCCGCATCCGGGAAGTGCCTGCCGACCCCGATCGCTCCCCCACCGACCAGGCCGTTGCGCCTGCCCGGACGGCCCGCCTGCCCCACGGGCAGCATGGCCGCGCACACCCACGCCATTCCCACCGTTTTCCTCCCACCACTCCTGGAGTCACTCCATGAACAAGTCCCTCCTGTCCACCCTGGCCTGCAGCCTTGTGCTGGCCGCCTGCTCGACCACCGCGCAAAAACCGGCCGCCTCGACCGAGCAGCCGGTCTCCGCGGCCCAGGCCGCCCCCGCTCCCGTTGCCGCGCCCGGCCTGTCCGCCGCTGAACTGGAAGCCCAGAAGCTGAAGGCTCAGCGTGAAGAACTGGCCAAAAAGAGTGTTTACTTCGCCTTCGACAAGTTCGCCGTCGAAGCCAAGTACCACGATGTGGTCAAGCAGCAGTCCGATTTCCTGAAAGGCCACGCCAATGATGCGGTGACCGTGGAAGGCAACGCCGACGAACGCGGCAGCCGCGAATACAACCTGGCCCTCGGCCAGAAGCGCGCCGAGTCCGTGCGCAAGGCACTGGTGCTGCAGGGCGTGCCCGATGCCCGCATCGAGGCGGTCAGCTTCGGCTCCGAGAAGCCGCGTGAAAGCTGTGCCGAAGAGCGCTGCTGGGCCGAAAACCGCCGCGTCGACTTCCAGCACAAGGACAAGTAAGCAGCAGTTTGGCGGCTCCCCGTGGGCACGCGTGCCAGCCCTTGCCGGTGCGCTCCCCTACGGGTTGCCCGTATCCCCCAGTCAGCCCGTCTTCCCCGGCGTTTCCGGGGCTCCGGACCGATGCTCCCCGGCCTCCGCCCACAGGGCCCGGGCAAATGTCTTCCAGATCAGTCCGCCATGGCTCTCGAAGCCGGTGCTGGCGCTCTCCTCCATCGTGCGCAGCATCAGGGCCGCCAGGCCGAACAGCTCGACCTTGGCGAGCAACTGGTAGTCGATGGGCCTGACCATCGCCCGCTGAACATCCGACGGGACATGCTCGATCGCTTCCCGGGCCAGCGCCCGCACCTGCTCCGCATTGCTCCAGTCGATACCGAGGGCCACCCCCCTGCGCTCGATCTCGCGTTCGATGTCCTGGGTGTCCTGCAGATAGTTCTCGAAACCGGCCATTGAATGATTCCTGCTGATGAGGCGACCCCGACGGCCGTCTCGTTGTGCGACTTTTAGATGGAACCTGCCCGGCCTGATTGGTTCCAGCGCAGGCGGCGAATGCGCTCAGCGCCCCCGTGCCGCGGCGTGGAAGGCGTCGAGCAGCGGCACGCAGTCGAGCAGATCCGTGCGGCCCGGCGTGTGGAACTCCGGATGCCACTGGACCCCCACCACAAAACTTCTCCCCGTGTGGCGGATCGCCTCGACCATGCCGTCATCCGACGACACCGCCTCGACGACCAGATCGCGGCCCAGGGTCTTCACGCACTGGTGGTGGATGGACACCACACGCCCGCCATCGGCGCCACCGAACCAACGCTCGAACTGCCCCTTCTCCTCGAAGCGCACCGAATGGTGATGCAGGTCGTAGGCCTCGGCCTGGTGGCGGCCCGAGCCGCCGAACTGAGTCGGAATGTCCTGGTAAAGGGAGCCGCCGAAAGCCACATTGATCAGCTGCATGCCGCGGCAGATGCCGAGCACCGGCTTGCCGAGCTCAACAAACTCATGGAGCAGCTCCATCTCGTAGGCATCGCGAACCCGGTCGCCGGTCCATTCCTCCTTCAGCGGCTGCTCGCCATAGGCCTCCGGACTCACGTCCGCGCCCCCCTGCAGCACCAGGCCATCGAGGTATTCGGCGTAATCGCGCAAGCGGATGTTGCTGCGGTGGATGGGCCCGTCCTTCAGGATGGAAGGCACCATCAGCACCAGCACATCCCGCGACATGATCCACTGCGCAATCGACTGTTCGAGGACCTGCAGGGTCTTCGACTCGAGTCCCGTTGCCCCTTCCTTCGGATGAAACAGGCGGGCTGACAGCCCGATACGGATCGTCTTGTTCCTTGCCACGCTCGCTCTCCTTCCAGGGCCTGCCGCCCTGCATCGTCTACAAATCGGCCAGCGGCTTGTCGACGCTCCGCTCGTCGCGGGTCTTCAACTGACCGATGACATCGGCCAGCCCGGCATGGAGCCGTAGCAAAGCCTCCTCCGACAAACCCTGCAAGGCCTCCGGCAACACGCCTTCCGCCGGCCCCGGCGCGGCCTGCAGCACATCCGCCGCGCTGCCGCTGACCTCCAGACCCACGCGGCGCTGGTCTTCCGGCTTGCGACGCTTGCTCACCAGGCCACGGGTCTCCAGCTTATCCACCAACTGGCTGCAAGTGGACTGGTGGATCGACAGGCGTCCTGCCAGCTCCGACACGCCGACTCCCGGCGTACGGGCGATCTCGTGCAACAGCCACAGCTGGGAACCCGACACGCCGCAGCGCTGCTCGACCTCCCGGAAATGCTGCTTGACGGAACCATAGATGAGGCGGAACTGTTTGAGGATTGCGAAGGCCAAAGACTCCTCTGCAGGACCGGTGGAGCGCGCCTTGGGCGAAGAGTTTGCTGAATTCATTTGCGCAAATTATATTTATACCAATACAGTCTACTCAAGTACGAAGCGCTTTGCCGATGGCCATCGCCAGACCGGCCTCCTTCACGACAGCCCCCGAATTTCCAGGAAACACCCATGCCCGCAACCGCCCCCGGTTTGCACGACGACACCGCCGGCCCACGGCGCCGCCTTCGTGCCGCCCTCTTCCCCCTCGCCTGCGGCCTGCTGGCCACCAGCGGACTGCTGCTGACGCAAAGCGGCCTGGCCGGCGCTCCCGATCCGGGCAGCGCCATCGCCTCCAGCGCCGTGGCGGTACGCCCCACCGGCTGGCACAGCCTGGCCGGGGAGATCGCCCGCCTGGCCCGTGCCGCCGGTCTGAAGACCACCTGGCAGGACGACGCGCGGGCGGTCAACCTGACCGTCGATACGACACAGGCTTTCGACAACCGGCAAACCGAACTGAATCCCACCTACGCCGCCTTGCTCGGCGAGATCGCCCTGCTCGTGCAGGCCCGGCCGGAAATCCGCCTGATCATGACCGGCTTCGGCAATACGCCGGCCAGCCACTACAACCCGGTGCTCTTCGGCCTGCGCCTGAAGGCCTTGCAGGTCTTCTTTGCCGAGCATGGCATCGCCATCGGCCAGATCGAAACCTTCGTCAAGGATGTGGACGCGGTCGGCAGCCATGAAGCGCCGTCTGGCCGCGCAGCCGCCGGCAGGCTGATCAGCCTGCGTTTCGTACCGGCCTGACCTTGCCGGCGGCCAACTTGGCCCGCGCCCGCGCCTCTTCCACGTCGGCGCCGTTGGCCACCGCGACGCCCATCCGGCGCCGCGCAAAGGCCTCCGGCTTACCGAACAGGCGGAGGTCGGTGCGCGGCACCGCCAGGGCATCGGCCACCCCTTCAAAGACGATGCCTTCGGCTTCCATGCCACCGTAGATCACCGCCGACGCGCCCGGCTCGCGCAGGCTCACGTCCACCGGCAAGCCGAGAATGGCCCGCGCATGCAGCTCGAACTCCGAGAAGCGCTGGGAACACAGGGTGACAAGGCCAGTGTCGTGGGGGCGCGGACTGACTTCCGAGAACCACACCATGTCGCCCTTCACAAACAGCTCGACGCCAAACAGGCCGCGCCCACCGAGGTTGGCAGTGACGGCGCCGGCGATCTGCCGCGACCGCTCTAGCGCCACCGGGCTCATCGCCTGCGGCTGCCAGGATTCGACGTAGTCGCCCGACACCTGCACGTGGCCGATCGGGTCGCAGAAATAGGTCTGCACCGTTCCGGAGGCATCACAGGCGCGCACGGTGAGCTGGGTGATCTCGTAATCGAAGTCGATGAAGCCCTCGACGATGACCCGCCCCTGATTCACCCGGCCACCCGCTGCAGCGTAGTCCCAGGCCTTCTGCACGTCGTCCGGCCCCTTCAGCAGGGACTGGCCCTTGCCGGAGGACGACATCACCGGCTTGACGATGCACGGATAGCCGATCGCCGGCTGGCCATCGGTGCCGTCGATGGCGGCCTGCAGTTCGGCCAGGGAATCGGCGAAGCGATAGGGCGACGTGGCCAGCCCCAGCTCCTCGGCGGCCAGGCGGCGGATACCTTCCCGGTTCATCGTCAGGCGCGCGGCACGGGCCGTCGGGATCACCTCGGCCAGGCCCTCGGCCTCGATCTCCACCAGCGTGTCGGTGGCAATGGCTTCGATCTCCGGCACGATCAGATGGGGTTTTTCCTTTTCGACCAGCGCGCGTAGCGCGGCACCGTCGGTCATCGGGATCACATGGGCGCGATGCGCCACCTGGTGGCCGGGCGCATTCGGATAGCGGTCCACGGCAATCGTCTCGACCCCCAGGCGTTGCAGGGCAATCAACACCTCCTTGCCGAGTTCGCCGGAGCCCAGCAGCATCACGCGCAGGGCAGAGGGAGAAAGAGGGGTACCGAGTTTCATGGCGGGCTCCGCGTCGATTGAGAGGCCGCGATTATACGGACTGCCCGCCATAGCGGCGGACAGTCCGGGCTCGCCATCCCGGCGTCAGGACACGCTGAAGTGGCCGATCTGCTGCTTCAGGTTGGTGGCGATGCCCTCCAGCTGATGGGCAATCGCCGCGGTGTCGCGGATGGTGCCGGTGGAATCCTCGACCATGCCGGCGATCTGCTCGACCCGCTGGGCGATGGCCGTGCTCGCCGCGCTCTGTTCGCGGGTCGCATCGGCCACGTCGCCGACCCGCTGCAGCGTGGCCCGGGCCCCCGCCTCGATGGACTTCAGCAACTCGGCAGCGGACGAAGCCAGTTCGACCCCCTCCTGCACTTCCGGCAGCGCCGCATTCATCGCATCGACGGCCCCGCCGGTGTCGCCCTGGATACCGACGATCATCTGCTCGATCTCGGTGGTCGCTGCCGACGTGCGTTCGGCCAGCTTGCGCACTTCGTCGGCCACCACCGCGAAGCCGCGCCCCTGCTCGCCGGCCCGCGCCGCCTCGATGGCGGCGTTGAGCGCCAGCAGGTTGGTCTGGCCGGCGATCTCCTTGATCACGTTGGCGATCGACGACACCTGGCGAGCCCGTTCTTCGAGGGCCCGGATCCGCGCGGAGGCGTCGGTGACGGTATCCGAAATCTTGCGGATCGCAGAGGCCGCCAGCCCGACCCGCGTCGACCCCGCCCCGGCCAGTTCGACGGCCTCCGTCGAATAGCGCGAACTGTCGGTGGCGCTGTCCGAAATGTGGCTCGAACTGACGGTCAGCTCCTCGATGGCCGCCGCCATCGCCGACGTGGCGTCGGATTGCTGGTCGGCAGCGCCGGCAATCTGGTCCGATGCCACGGCAATGCGGCCGGCGTTATCGACCAGGCTGTCGGCCTCCCGGTTGATCTCCGCGACGAGACTACGCAGCGCCTGGACCATGGTTCCGGTGTCATGCAGCAGGCTGCCCGCCGGCGCAGCGCGCACCTCCGCGCTGAGGTCGCCTGCCGCCACCCGCTGCATCACGGCGGCCACCTCGGCGGGCTCACCGCCCAGTTGGCGCAGGATGCTCGCCCCCAGTTGCCAGCCGAGTGCGCTCAGGCCAAGCAGCAAAACGGCCGATATGCCGCCGAACACCCGGGCGATGGCCGCATAGGATTTGTCCAGATCGTCGATGTAAACGCCGGTTCCGACCGTCAGCTTCCACGGCTCGAAAGCCGCGGCATACGCCAGCCGAGGCTCGGGCGGCTGGCCTTTGGTCCGCTCCCAGGTGTATTCAACGAAGTCGCCGCCCCGGCCCGCGCCACCGATCAGTTCGCGGATCAGGAACTTGCCGTGGCTATCCTGCATGTCCCACTTGCTCTGCCCTTCGAACTCCGGCTTGATCGGATGCAGGAAGGTCAGGCCATCGGTCTGGTAAATAAAGATGTACTCGTTGCCGCTGTATCGGACACCGCGCAGGACCTCCCTGGCATTCTGGCGGGCCTGCTCGTCGGTCATCTTTCCATCCCGCGCCTGGGCGTGGAAATACTTGAGCACGCTCACCGCGCTGTCGACCTGGCTCTTCAACTTGTCCTGCCGCTCTTCGAGCATGCTCGACTTGAGTTCGTACAGAGCCGTCACGCACAGGACCAGCAAGCCGAGCAGCGCCAGGCCGACCAATATCTGGATACGCGTGGAAACACGCATGGAGCGCGCGATGTTCATTTTTTTCTCCCTTAGGTCCATGTTCCGGCAACGACTTCCACCCTCTTCCCGTTGCCGCCTCCACATTACGACCCCCATGCCATTCAATTGAATAGTTCTTTTCTATTTGGTCATCGATTTTTCGCACTTCGTTGACCAGACGCAAAGAACAGATGCACCCCGGCCACCGCGGGCACTCACGTGGCCGGAAGCATCGGCGCCAGGGACAACGGTGCCTACGTGGTCGGCATGGCGCCGGGCGTGCGCCTGACCGGCGTGAAAGTGCTCGACTGCATCGGCTCCGGCTCGACCTCCACCGTCAGCAGGGGGTCGTCACGCCGGACACGCCGAGCAAGAACGGACAAGCAATCAAGCGCCTCGACGTCCTGTCGTTCTGATCCACAGCAGATCGACGCCCTGCAGCCCAACCTTCGGTTGCAGGGGCGTTTTTGCGTTCACGGCAATCGATCCTCTCGTGGGCGAGGTGTCTCCACATTACAATGCGTGCCCTCCCCCGCGCACGATCCACTCCATGCCCATCCAGCTTCTCCCCGACCACCTGATCAACCAGATCGCCGCCGGCGAGGTGGTGGAACGGCCGGCCTCGGTACTCAAGGAAGTGCTGGAAAATGCCATGGACGCTGCCTCCACGGTGGTCGAGGTGCAGCTGGAACAAGGTGGCGTGCGGCGCATCCGGGTGGCCGACGATGGCTGCGGCATTCCGAAGGAAGAGCTGCCACTGGCCCTGGAACGCCACGCCACCAGCAAGATCGGCAGCCTCGACGACCTGGAGCACGTCGGCACGATGGGCTTCCGCGGCGAGGCGCTGGCGGCCATCGCCGCGGTGTCGCGGATGAGCATCACCAGCCGCGCCGACGGCGCCCCCCACGCCTGGCGCATCGACGCCGACCCCCGCGAACTGGCCCCCGCCGCCCTCAACCACGGCAGCGTGGTGGACGTGGCCGACCTGTATTTCAACACCCCGGCACGCCGTAAATTCCTGAAGAGCGAAGGCACCGAGTTCGCCCATTGCGACGACGTCTTCCGGCGCGTCGCGCTGGCCCGCCCCGACGTGGCCATGCAGCTGTCCCACAACGGCCGCGTCAGCCACCGGCTGCAGTCCGGCACCAAGGAGGCCCGCGTGCGCGCCCTGCTCGGCGACGACTTCCTGGCCGCCGCCCGCCTCGTCGAGGCCGAATCGGGCCTGCTCCGCCTGACCGGCTACGCCTCGCTGCCAGCCTACTCGCGCAGCAACCGGGATGCCCAGTTCTTCTATGTGAATGGCCGCTTCGTGCGCGACAAGCTGGTCACCCACGCGATCCGCGAGGCCTACGCCGACATCCTGCACGGCAGCCGCCATCCGGCCTATGTGCTGTTCCTGGAGCTGGATCCCTACGGCGTCGACGTAAATGTGCACCCGGCCAAGATCGAGGTGCGCTTCCGCGACTCCCGGGCCGTGCACCAGTTCGTCTACCACGCGCTGACCCGCGCACTGGCCGCCTCCGGGGCCGGCGGCGCGGCCGCCACCGTGGACAACGACCGTCAAGCACGGGACCTTCCCGCGCAGGCCGACGTCCGCTATCCCTCCCCCGTCGCTCCCCAGGCCGTCCATCCCTACCAGGGCCGGCTGGCGATGGAGCCGGTGTCGCGGGCCTATTTCGATTTCGCGGCGTCGGCCCGTCCCGACGCCATGGAGCCCGGCTCCGCCGGAAGCGCGACGACACCGACACAGCCGAGCCGCCTGGCGGTCTCCTTCGCACCGGAGAGCACACCGCTGCCCGCCGGTGATCTGGCACCGCCCCTCGGCTATGCACTGGCCCAGCTCCACGGAGTGTACATCCTGGCCCAGAACGACAGCGGCCTGATCCTGGTGGACATGCACGCCGCCCACGAGCGCATCCTCTACGAACGGCTCAAGACCCTGCTCGACGGCACGCCCGGCATGCAACGCCTGCTCATCCCGGCGGTGTTCGGGGTCGGCCCGAAGGACATGGCGAGTGCCGAGGAGCATGCCGAGCTGCTGGCGCGCATGGGTTTCGAGATCGGCCCCGCGGGCCCTCAGGAACTGGCTGTGCGCAGCGTACCGGCCCTGCTCGCGCGGGCACCGGTCAGCGAGCTGGTCCGCGCCCTGCTGGCCGAACTGCGCGATTACCCGGCCAGCGAGGTGGTCACCGCCCGCCGCAACGAACTGCTCGCCACCATGGCCTGCCATGGCGCGGTACGCGCCAACCGCATCCTGACGATCCCGGAAATGAACGCGCTGCTACGGGAAATGGAAGCCACCGAGCGGGCCGATCAGTGCAACCACGGCCGCCCGACTTGGACGTCCCTGAGCATGGCCGACCTGGACAAGCTGTTCCTGCGCGGGCGCTGAAGACACGCCCCGGCCTGCCGCCGGAACGGAGCCCTCAAGCCCCGCGCACAGCCTCGCAGGACCACGGCCACAAGGGCCCGCCATCCATGCTCTGCAGCTTGCCGAGCACCGTCGGCACTGGCAGCGGCCGATCGAAACGGTAGCCCTGGAACTCGTCGCAGCCCAGATCGCGCAGCAACTGATGCTGCAGGCCGGTTTCGACCCCCTCGGCGACGACGGTCAGGCCAAGGCTGTGGCCCAGGCTGATGATGGCGCGGGAGAACTGCAGGTCTTCCGAGTCCGGCTGCAATCCATCCACGAAGGACTTGTCGATCTTGATCACGTCGATCGGCAGGCTCTTCAGGTAAGCCAGGCTGGAATAGCCGGTGCCGAAATCATCCACCGCCACCGTCAGCCCCCGCGCCTTCAGCTCGGCCAGGGTGTTGATCATGCGCTGGGGGTCCGCCATCAACTGGGTTTCGGTGATTTCCAGCTCGATGCACTGGGGCGGCAACCCATGGCGTTCGAGAACACTGAACAGGCGCGCCGCAAAACCGCTGTCGCGGAACAGCTGTACCGAGCAGTTGATGGCCACCCGCGGGCACCCCAGACCGGCGCGCAGCCAGCCGTCCAGATGAGCCGCCACGCTGCGGATCACGAAGTCGGTGATCGGCACGATCAGGCCGGTCTCCTCGGCAATGCGGATGAAGCGCACCGGCGACACCGGGCCGAACTCCGCGCTGTGCCAACGTAGCAGGGCCTCCATCGCACGCAGTTCGCCATCGCGCCCGAGCCGTGGCTGGTAGACCAGGGACAGTTCGCTACGCTCGATGGCGCTGCGCAGCGCCATCTCCAGCGCCAGACGCTCGGTGGCGTTGGCGCCGATCTCGGGCGTGAAGCGGTGCACCCGCGCCCGCCCAGCCGCCTTGGCCGTATACATCGCGGCGTCCGCCTGCTGCAGCAGCTGGGGCAGATTGCGGGCGTCCTCCGGATAATGGGCCACGCCGATGCTGGAGGTCACGGTGACCTCCTTCTCGCCAAGCATCACCGGCCGGGCAATCGCCTCCTGCACCCGGGCCAGCACAGCCTCCACATTGCCGGCCTGGGCGTCGTCCTCGAGCATCAGCACGAATTCGTCGCCGCCGTAACGGGCCAGCACATCCGTGGAGCGCAGGCACTGGGACAGCCGGTAGGCCACCGTCAGCAGCAGCTTGTCACCGAACAGGTGCCCCAACGAATCGTTGATCACCTTGAAGTTGTCCAGATCGATGAAGGCCACCAGCAGGTTGTCGCCACGCCGGTCGGCCCGCCGCGCCGCCTCCTCGAAACGCTCGGCGAAACTCAGGCGGTTCAGCAGCCCGGTCAACTGGTCGCGGGTGGCCTGATAGCGCAGGCGGTTCTCGGCTTCCCGCTGGGCCGTGATGTCGCGTACCGAACCTTCGTAGTACAGGAAATTGCCATCCACGTCGCGCACGCTGTGGGCGCTCTCGGAAATCCACACGATGCTGCCGTCGCGCCGGCGCACTGCAGAGACGAAATCCCGCACCTCGCCGTCGGCCTGCATCTGGGCGATAAAGGCGGCCCGTCGCTCCGGGTCCACATAGAGCTGGCGGCCCACACTGCGCAGTTCGGCAATCAGCTGGGCCGGCGAATCGTAGCCGTAGATCGCCGCCAGCGCCGGGTTGGCCGCCAGGTACACGCCGTCCTTGGAGGTCTGGAACAACCCCTCGCTGCCTGAATCGAAAATGCTGCGATAGCGCAACTCGGCATCGGCCAGCTGCTGCTGGGCCGCCACCTCTTCGGTGATGTCCTTGATCTGCGCCTCGGTGTAGAGCACCCCATCCTCGCCGCAACGCCCGGCACCCTGCTCGCTGACCCAGCGCATGCTGCCATTGCGATGGATGATCCGGTAGTCGACCCGGTAGCGGCCTTCGGCCTGTGCCGCCTCGAGCACGTGGGCCATCAGCGGCGCCTTGTCCTCACTGGCGACGAGGCGCTCGAAGAGCGCGCCGTCCCGCATCAACACCTCCGCCGACCAGCCGCACAGGGCTTCGGCGCCTTCGCTGACGAAGGTCAGGCTGCGCTCCCCCGCCGTTCCGCTCAGCCGCCCCTGGATCACCATGCCCTCGAGCGCAGCCAGCACCCGCTCCGCCAGGGACGCATCCACCGCCCCCGCGGCGGGGACCAGCGCCATCCGCGCCGCTGCCTTGCCTGCCCCGAATGTCGCCCGTCCGTTCATGCCCTGCCCATCAATTCGTCACCGACCCGCTCGATCCACACGAACACCGTATCGATCGCCTCGGTTGCCAGCCTGTAGAAATCATCCACCGGGTAGTCGACCCGCTCTCGCAGGAACTCGGCCCGTACCACATGCACCAGCCGCTCCGCCGCCGTCCGCGCCACCAGCGCCTCGATCGGCGGCGCCATGTCCCGATAGCGCTGATTGGCCGCCACCAGCAAGGCCTCGGCCGACGAACACTGGAAGAACAGGCGCGTGCGCTTGAAAGGCGAGCAGCGCCCCGCCGCCGCAATACCGCAGCACAGGCCGCGGATCTGCCCCAACGCCTCGGCCAGCGCCGGCAGATGGCGTGAATAGGCGCTCACCAGACGATCGCGCTCCCGGTCCAGGCCGGCCCATTCGTCGGCCAGGCGTGCCGCACGCTCGAGCACCCGCTCAAGCAGACGGCAGTGGCGCAGGAAGAGCATTTCGTCGGAACTCTCATGCCGGCGCTCAACCAGCTGTTGCCAGGCCACGGCCAGGTCTTCGACAAAACCCTGCTCGCCCCCCGCCTCGGCCCCCTCCGCCTGGAGCGGACACGCCTTCAGCGCCCGCTCGACGGCAAGCGAAACGGCTGCCTGCACCGCCGGCAGCTCCACCTCAAGCCGGACGCCGCCGGCGCACAGGGCACGATGGCGCTGCACCGGGCGCAGGATGCTCAGCAGGGAACCAGTGAAACGAAAATCGGCACGGAATTGACGGAAGCCCGCCGGTGCAGCATGAACGACCGCCACCCTCAGTTCTCCCCGGACATGCCGGCAGAACTGGGGCGAACACGGACGAGCCCGGAAGATGGGCGAATAGCGGATCGAGGCGAAATCACGGCGTGTCTTCGAAGAAATTGCAGCAATTGTGCACTGCAATTACGGGGCCGGCGAAGCAATCTTTAACGACTGTGACACGGGAAAGACAATGGGATGCAAGCCCACTGGGCTCGTGGGCACGGGAGTGCCATGCGATCAACAGACCGCCGACGGATGGAAGGGCGAACCCACGGCTCCGGCACGCCACCGCAGTCAACCAGTCCAGACATGCCGAGGACGCGAGGCACGTCGGGCAACGCTCCGGCAGCGTGAAATCCAGACGCACCAATGCCTCCGCCACGACCACGATGCAGGTCACATGCCCGGAATTGGTACGCAAAGCTCATGCAGCCCGCACTGTTTTCAACACAAAGCCATGACTGGTGAATTCGGCCCCGGCTCCACCGAGGTTGCCTTCGACTTCTCCAGGCGCGAAAATGAAAAGTTATTCCGCTCTACCGCAATTCCGTGAAACTCGAACGCATTCTCCAGAACCAGGGCTTCGGCAGCCGTCGCCAGTGCCGCCAGTGGGTAGAACTCGGCGAAGTCCGCGTCAACGGCGAGGTCGTGGACGACCCCGGCGCCGAGATCGACACCACCGGTCTTGTCTTCGAAGTGGAAGGCCACAGCTGGACTTACCGCGAAAAGACCTACGTCGCCCTGCACAAACCGGCCGGCTACGAGTGTTCCCACGAACCCAAGCACCACCGCAGCGTGTATTCCCTGCTGCCGCAGCAGCTGGTGGTGCGCAACGTGCAGAGCGTCGGACGGCTCGACCAGGACACCACCGGGCTGCTGCTGTTCTCCGACGACGGCGCCTTCATCCACAACCTGTCCTCGCCCAAGAAGCACGTGCCCAAGGTGTATCGCGCCGAACTGGCCGAACCCGGCACCGATGCCCTCGTGCAGCGCCTGCTCGACGGCGTCGACCTGATCGACGAGCCCCAGCCGGTACCTGCGCTCCATGCACGCCTGCTTGCAGAGAAGACTCTGGAAATGAGCATCGACCTGGGCAAGTACCACGTCGTCAAGCGCATGATCGCCGCCGCCGGCAACCATGTAGAGCAACTCCATCGCAGCGGCTTCGGTGGCCTCAACCTCGGTGAAGGACCGCTGAGCGGCCTGTCCGAGGGCCAGTGGGTCTATCTTGAAGAGGCCGACCTCCAGCTACTGCACTCCGCCGCCAGAAAGGCCTGATCATGACCGATACGCTCCGCCGCCGCGCCCCGCTGCCCACCCGCGAGGGCACACTGAAACTCAAGCCGCGTGCGGCCGGCGCCCCCGAAGCGGCCCCCCAGGCACCCAGCGGCCCGAAGCCCGGCAAGGACTGGCGCAAGCCGGCTGCCGGCAGCCCCGGCCGCAGCCGCGCCAAGGCCTCGTTCCCCGAACAGGCCAACGCAGAGCCCGAACGCCGCAGCCCACGCCCGTCCCGCGACGGGGAAGCGCCGCGTCAGGGTGGCGACCGCTTCCGCGACGAACGTCCCCGTAGCGATCGCCCCCGCGACGATCGTCCGCCGCGCCCGGCAGGTGACCGGCCAGCCCGCCCCTTCGGCGACAAGCCGGCCCGCCCGTCCGGCGAGCGTGCGGCTGGCGAGCGCCCGCGCTGGGGGGAAGAACGACCGGCACGCCCCTTTGGCGACCGCCCGCCGCGGCGTCGCGACGACAGCCACGGCGAGGGCGCGGCGCAACCAGGCGGCCGCCCCCGCGGCGACTTTGCCAAGCCCGCCGAAGCTCGCCCGCCCCGCCACGAACGCAAGCAGTGGAGCGGCGAAGCACGTCCGGCCCCCGCGCCTTCCCCGCTGCGCGACGATGGCTCGATCCGCCTGTCCAAGCGAATGACCGAACTGGGCCTGTGCTCCCGCCGGGAAGCCGACGAATATATCGAGAAGGGCTGGGTCCGCGTAGACGGACGCGTGATCAGCGAACTCGGCTCCCGCGTCAAGCCCGACCAGAAGGTGGAACTCGACCGCCGCGGCCAGACCGCCCAGGACAGCCGCGTCACCATCCTCCTCAACAAGCCGGTCGGCTACGTGTCCGGCCAGGCTGAGGACGGCTACGAGCCGGCCAGCGTGCTGATCACCGCGGAGAACCGCTGGAGCGAGGATCCCTCCGAAAACCGCTACCTGCGCACCCACCACCGCGGCCTCGCGCCGGCCGGACGGCTCGACATCGACTCCATCGGCCTGCTGGTGTTCACGCAGGATGGGCGCATCGCCCGTGCGCTGATCGGCGACGATTCCACCATCGAGAAGGAATACCACGTGCGCGTCGAGGGCAACCTCACCGACGAAGGCCTCAAGCTGCTCAACCACGGCCTGTCCCTCGACGGCGACGCGCTGCGCCCGGCCAAAGTCAGCTGGCTCAACGAAGACCAGCTGCGCTTCGTGCTGCGCGAAGGCAAGAAACGTCAGATCCGCCGCATGTGCGAGCTGGTCGGCCTGAAGGTCGTCGGCCTCAAGCGCGTGCGCATCGGTCGCGTGATGCTCGGCAACCTCCCGCCCGGCCAATGGCGCTACCTCGGTCCGAACGAGCTGTTCTGAGCGTCGTACCGGGTTAGAATTGCCGGCCACCGCTGCCCCACCAGGGGGCTCCGCCGCCCCAGCCGGGCGGCGGACGCCGCAGCCCGCGCAGCGCCCTACCCCGTGACGTGACCGACAATGCTCCTGTCTTTCCTGCGCCGCCTTGTTCTTCTGCTCCTGATCGGCCTGGCCTCAGGCCCGGCGCTGGCGGAACTGGAAGAGACCTATGAGGGAATGCTGCTCCCCGACAACTTCGAGACCCCCATTCCGATCACCGTTCAGGTGAAGGAGCAAAGCGGACGGCTCACAGGCACCGTTACGACCGGCGCCACCCCTCCAATCACCGCCCCCATCTCCTCCGGCGAGAACCGTTACGGGCAGTGCAACATGAAGATCCTCCTGACCCCGACCTTCACATTGCGACTGTTCGGCAGCTGTCAGAGCACCATGTTCGAGGGCCGCTACACGATCTACACTACCCGCGAGGACGACAAGCCCAAGGGCTCCTTCCGACTGATGCGCAAGGAAATCAAGAAGCGCGAGGACGACAAGGAAACCCGCCGCAGCACGCTCGCACCGCCAGCCGGCAGCGTCACCGACTGCATCAAGACCAACACCCGCTGCCTGCTCGCCTGCCCCCAGGGCGACTACAACACCGAATTCCTGTGCTCCAACCGATGCCGGCACAAGTACCAGGCGTGCAAAGCAAAGTTCTCGGCCGCTCCGCTGTCGCGCAGCCCGGCCAACCCCCTGCCACCGGACGACGGCAGCGGCGCCACGCCGTCGCGCTGAGCCCCGTGCGGGGATCAAACGCCCGGCGGGCTGCCGCGGGCCCGCCCTGAAGGTATAATGCTCGGTTTTCCCGCACCAGCCAGGGCCCCGATCATGGAAGCAGAACGTCTCAACGCCATCTCCAACAAGCTCGCCGACCTGAAGGCGCGGGAGCTCGAACTTCGGAGGTATCTTTGACTACGATTCCAAGGCTGAAAAGCTGATCGAGGTCAGCAAGCAACTTGAAGATCCGGACATCTGGAACGACGCCGCGCACGCCCAGGAACTCGGCAAGGAAAAGAAGACCCTCGAAGGCGTCGTGGTAACGCTGCAGGAAATCGAACAAGGCATTGCCGACGGCAAGGATCTGTTCGAGCTCGCCTCGATGGAAGAGGACGAGGACACCATGCAGGCCGTCGAGGCTGACGTGGCCAACGTCGAAGCCCGGGTCGGCGAACTCGAATTCCGCCGCATGTTCAACAATCCGATGGACGGCAACGCCTGCTTCATCGAAATCCAGGCCGGCGCCGGCGGCACCGAGGCCCAGGACTGGGCCGGCATGCTCGAACGCATGTACCTGCGCTACGCCGAGCGCAAGGGCTTCCAGGTAGAACTGCTGGAAGAGTCCGAAGGTGAAGTGGCCGGCATCAAGAGCTGCACGATCAAGGTCGGCGGCGAATACGCCTACGGCTTCCTGCGCACCGAGACCGGCATCCACCGCCTGGTCCGCAAGAGCCCGTTCGACTCCAACGCGCGGCGCCACACCAGCTTCACGTCGGTGTTCGTCTTCCCCGAGGTGGACGATTCCATCGAGATCGACATCAACCCGGCCGACGTGCGCACCGACACCTACCGGGCCTCCGGCGCCGGCGGCCAGCACATCAACAAAACAGACTCCGCGGTGCGTCTGACCCACATCCCGACGGGCATCGTCGTGCAGTGCCAGAACGACCGCTCCCAGCACCGCAACAAGGACGAAGCCTGGTCGATGCTGCGCGCGCGCCTCTACGAAGCCGAGCTGCGCAAGCGCCAGAGCGAGCAGCAGAAGCTCGAGGACGCCAAGAGCGACATCGGCTGGGGCCACCAGATCCGCTCCTACGTGCTCGACCAGAGCCGCATCAAGGATCTGCGCACCAACTACGAAGTCGGCAACACCCAGGCCGTCCTCGACGGCGACCTGGACGGCTTCATCCAGGCCAGCCTGAAGCAAGGCGTGTAACACGCTGCGGGGCCGCAGCCCGGCCCCGCACACTCCCATCCCTATCCTGATCGAACCGCTACCATGCTGCGAATCCTTGCCTGGCTGAGCGGCAGCATCGTGCTGCTGGCGGTGGCAGCCGTCGTCCTCGCCTTCCAGGCCGTGGAAGACACCCCGCTGGTGACCGCCGGCAGCGCACCGGCCCCGGCGGCGCTGATGCGCGCCAAGGCGATCCTGCGCAAGAACGACCCGCGCAAGCTGGCCCGCGACGAACGGCGCGAGATCGACATCGCGGGGCCGGACCTGGAAGCACTGGTGGCCCTCGCCGCCCGCCGCGGCCTGCAGGCCGACACTCGGGTGCGCCTGCACCAAGGCGGTGCCGACATCGGCTACTCCGCCCATCTGCCGCGCAACCCGCTCGGCCGCTACCTCAATGTGAGCGCCCAGCTCGGCGCCGGCCCCGATGGTCTCAAGTTCGAACAGGTGCGCGTAGGACGCGTACCCGTGCCACCGGCCCTGTTCCAGGCGGCACTCGGGCACTACCTGGAGCACACCCGTCTCGCGCCCGACCTCGCGCTGCTGACCCGCAGCATCGACCAGGTCGCCGTGACGCCGGCAGGCGTGCGCGTGGCCTACACCTGGCAGCCCGAACTGCTCGACTCGGCCCGTGCGCTGGCCATCGAGCCGGCCCGGCGCGACGGCCTGGCCTCCGCCCAGCGCCACCTGGTCGCACGCATCGACAGCCTCGGCACACAGACCCGCGCACCGCTTGCCGCCGTGCTCGGCCCGCTGCTGCAGGAAGCCGGCGAGCGCACCAGCCCCACCGAACGCAGCACCGCCTACCGGGACATCCTGCTGGTCACCGCCGCCCAGCTTTCCGGCCACGACATTGCGTTGCTGATTCCCGAGGCCCGCCAGTGGCCACGCCCCCACCCGATCACCCTGACCCTGCGCGGACGCGAGGACCTGGCCCAGCATTTCACGGTTTCGGCCGCCCTCGCCGCCTGGACCGGCGAACCCCTTGCCAACGCCATCGGGCTCGACAAGGAAGTCAGCGACTCCCGCGGCGGCAGCGGCTTCTCCTTCGTCGATCTGGCCGCTGACCGAGCCGGCACGCGCCTCGGCGAACTGGCCGTACGCGATCCCGAGCGCCTTGCTGCGGCGGTCTCCGCCGGCCTGCGCGACGCATCCCTGCTGCCCTCCATCGACGGGCTGCCCGAATCCATGCAGGCCGACGAGTTCCAGCGCCGCTTCGGCGGCGTCGGGGCACCGGCCTACAAGCGCATGGCCGACGAGGTCGAACGCCGCGTCGCCGCCCTCGCCCTGTTCCGCTGATCCCCGCATGAACGAAGTCCGCCTGGAAGAACTGCTGGCCCCCGGCGTCGTCGCCGACGACGTCCCCGAACTCGCCCCGCTGATCCAGGCCCGCCCGCTGCTGTCCGCCTTCAGCACCCTGTTCCACGGCAGCGAGGCCGAAGTGCTGATGCGCCTTTTGGTACTGCGCGAGATCGGCAAGGAGACCGATGCCCCGCGCTGGGAACCGGAACAGTTGCGCCAGCGCTTCTCCTTCCTCGACCACGTCAAGCTCGAAACCGTGCTGCGCCGCCTGCGCGGCAACGGCCTGCTGGAAATCGGCGACGACAGCCTGTATGCGCTGTCCGACCTCGGCCGCAACGCCGTGGCGGCAATCGGCATGATGGTCAGCTTCAGCGCCGAAGACGACCTGGAGCTGGGCTTCCTCACTGCCCAGCTGGCCGGCCTGCAGGCCGTCGGCAGCGTCACGCCGGAAGCCCTCGGCCACCTGCTCGGCAAGCTCAACGACCTGGCCTGGCATTTCGAGGAGGCCATCGCCTCGGGCTCCGAATTCCGCATCGCCGACGCCCGCCGCCGCCTGTCCGCCAACACCCGCTGGATCGAGAAGGGCACCGAAGTCCTGCACGAACTGCTGGCCGATCCCGAGGTGTCCTTCGACCTGGCCCGCATCGCCCAGCGGATCGGCCTCGCCCAGTCGCGTCTGGCCCGTGTGGATGCGGCCTTCCAGCGCGCGGTGAACAAGATCGAAGCCCAGCGCGTGACCCTCGGCGGCTCCGGCATCTCGTCCAGCGACGTGGCCGCCTGGCTGCGCAGCCTGGATGCCCGCAAGCTGGCCGGCCTCGCTGTCGGTAGCCTCGCCCCGGCGCCCGAGCTCACGCTGCTGGCCGGCGGCCACGAACTCCTCGACCGCGCCGAACTGGCCCTGTCGGAAGAGGCTCGACAGATGGAAGCCGACATCGCGCTGCCAACGGCTGAGGAAGCGCCGAGCCGCAGCCAGCCGGAACAGGAAGACCTGCGCCTCCTGCAGCACTTCAGCCAGCGCCTGGCCCGCCTCGCCGAGCCCGATCAGGTGCCGGCCAGCCTGGCCAAGGTGGTCACCGGCGGCGGCTTCCCGGCCGCCTCCTACCGCCTGTCCCTGCTCGCCCTGCTGGCCGATGGCGGCGGTGAAGGCGGTGCCACACCGGCCGACGGCCCGATCGGCGAGTTCATGCGCCTGCCCCTCGAAGTGCGCTTCGAGGCCGCCACCGTGAAGGTCGGCGAAGACGAGATCGCCGCCATGTCCGCCGGCCTGGTCGGCGCCCACGGCAGCCTACCGGCCCCCGAAGCGGTGCCCGTCCTAGACGCCGCCCCTGAATCCTCCGCATCCCTTTCCGACCCAGCCTGATGGAACAACAGATCCGGACCCTCACCGCCCGCCTGCTGGCCAGCCGCAGCCTGCCGCGCACCGACCCGCTGGTGCGCCGCGCGCTGGTGGACGAGACCTTCCGCGTGGAACTCGACGCCCGCCTCGCCGCCGTCGGCCTGCAGCTCATCGACAACCCCTACGCCGAGCACGTCGCCACCGCCCTCACCGAGGACATGCACGAGCCGGTGTTCGGTGCCACCCGCGAATACGCCGCCAGCAACATCGGCCTGACCCG
The DNA here is from genome assembly GCF_002028455.1 of Zoogloea sp. LCSB751. Lineage (GTDB taxonomy): Bacteria > Pseudomonadota > Gammaproteobacteria > Burkholderiales > Rhodocyclaceae > Zoogloea. Next base: position 76,130 of record NZ_MWUM01000017.1, read on the forward strand.
CGACCAGCTGGCGCTGCTGGTGGTCATCTGGGCACTGATCATCCTGCCCAAGCGCGAGCGCCAGGTGAATCGCCAGAAGCTCGGTGACGACGGCCAGGGCGACATGTTCAGCAAGAACGCGCCGGTGGAGCGCGGCGACGCCGTCTCCAGCCCGATCGTCGAAGCCTCCCTGCTGGCCGACTTCGCCAACACCCTGGGCCACAAGACCTATGTACAGGGCAAGCTGCTGTCCCGCCTGGCCCAGCTCGGCTTCATCGAGCGCAAGGCCGGCCTGATCCACGAAGGCCCGCTGCTCGACGTACTGCTCGACTACCGCACGCTCGCCGACCGCATCGTGCACGGCACCCTCGGCGAAGTGCTCGCCCAGGCCGGTCATACGCTCCCCAGCCTCGATGCCTTTGCCGACGATGACGTCGCCCACGTCGACGAAACCGACGCGGAGGACGACTACTAATGTTCCACATCAAGCAACTCGAACTGGTCCACTGGGACTACTGGCGCCGCTTCAGCCTGCCCCTGGACGCGCAGATCATCACCATCGTCGGCCCCAACGGCTCCGGCAAGACCACCCTGCTCGACGCGCTGCGCACCCTATTCGGCCTGCGCTGCTCCGGCAAGCGCGATTTCCGCCGCTACGTGCGCCGCGCCAACCGCAGCTTCGCGTGGATCCGCGCGGTGGTCGCCAACAAACCCGGCAGCACCGGCAAGCGCCCCTTCTTCCCCTGCCTGAAGGACGAAGTGACGCTGGCCTGCCGCATCCGCCGCGCCGGCGGCGACTGGACCCGCGACTACGCCATCGCCGACGGCGACGTCCCCATCGAAACGCTGGAAGCCAACGAAAACAAGGTCGTCGAATGGGTCGGTTACCGGGACTACCAGAGCCGCCTGGCCTGGGGCGGCCTGACCCCGGCCATCGCCAAGGTGCTGGCGCTGGAGCAGGGCGACACCGACAAGCTCTGCGAATACTCGCCCAAGGCGCTGCTTGAACTGGTCTTCGACGTGTTCGGTGACAAGGAAGTGCTCGACAACTACGCTGCCGCCCGCGAAGAGCAGAGCAATGCCGAGAAGGAGCTCGAAGCCCTCGGCCTCGATCTCGACCGCCTGCGCGCCCAGGCCGAAGCCAAGCGCCTGGAAGCCGACCGCTTCCTCGAATGGAAACAGCTCAACGACGAAGCGACCGCGCTGGCCGGCGAGATCGTGCCGCGCCTGGAAGCGGCCGAACTGATGCGCGACATCGAGCAGGCCCGCGCCGACATCGCCCGTGGCCGCATCGATTACCAGAGGGGTGACGAGGAACTGGCCAGCCACAAGGCCCGCACCGCCGAGGTGGAAGCCGAAAAGGCGGCAGCCGAAGCCGAACGCAAGGCCGCCCGTAGCCGCGAACTGGAAGCCGAAAAGGCCCACCTGTCCTCCCACGACGACGTCCGCGACTTCGAAAAGCTGCTCGCCGAGCGCGCCGCGCTGCGCGCCCGCCTGGCCCGCGAAGCCGGCGACGGCGCGGTGGATCTGGAGGCCGCCTACGCCAAGGCCGACGCCCGGCTGCTCGCACTGCAGCGCCAGGAGCGGGCCGCCATCGCCGCCTTCGAAGAGAAGACCAACCAGCTGCGCGCCACCCGCGAGCACCGCGGCCCGCCGCCCGACGGCGAGGTCAGCCGCTTTCGCAAGCGCCTCTCCGACGCCGGCATCGCCCACCGGGCCCTGTCGGAAATCATCGAGGTCACCGACCCCGACTGGCAGGGCGCCGTCGAAGCCGTGCTGCGCCCCTACCGCAACGTGATCCTGCTCGAACGGGAACAGGACCGCCACGCCGCCTGGGCGCTGGGCGAACAGGATCGCTTCCGCCACTTCATCGTGCCGGAACTGGAAGCCGCACCGCCGGCCGCCGACGGTTCCCTGGCCGAAGTCATCCGTTTCGCCGACGCCGTGCCGCGCTGGCTGGCCGACCTGCTCAACCGCATCCAGCGTGTCGAAGACGCCGACGCCGCGCGCCACCTGCCCAAGGAAACCGAGTGGATCACCCGCGACGGCTACCACCGGGAACGGCGCGGCGCCCGCCACCTGGGCAAGCCGACCGAATTCCATTTCGGTGAGCTGGCCCGCAGCGCCCGCCTCAAGCAGCTCGACGCCGACATGCACAGCATCGACGCTCGCCTGCGCGAGCTGCGCCCCGAGCTGGATGCCGCGAAGGAAGAAGCCGACGCCCTGCGCGCCCGCCTGCACGGCATCGAGGCCGCCCAACTGCTGGCCGCCCGAGCCGAAGCCTTCGAACAGGCCGAGGCTGCACTGCCCGACGCCAGGGCCCGCCTCACCGCCGCCATCGCCGCCCGTGCCGACTCGAAGGGTGACGTGGACAAGATCGACCAACGCCTGCGCGGCATCGACATCGAACTCGACCGCCGCAAGCGCGAAATCTCCGCCCTCGCCCGCAAGGTCCAGGATCTCGCCGAGGAAGCCGCCCCGCGCCGTCGCGAACAGGCCCGTCGCATCCAGCGCCTGCGGCAGCTGAGCCGCGGCATGCCGGCCGACTGGCGCGAAGCTCAGCAGACCACCCTGCTGGTGGACAAGTACGGCGACGCCCGCGGCGCCCGCGCCGACCTGGAGCGCCTGCGCCAGCGCCTCGGCGATGGCGACTGGATCACCGACGACACCGTGCTGACCCTGGCCAGCCGCCTGAAAGCCGACCTGCAGCAGCGCGAACGGGACTACGCCGAGCGGGAAGCCTATTTCGCGACGACCCGCCGCCTCACCTCCGACGCCCGCGCCGCCTACATCGCCAAGCTGCGCATCACCATCCGCCAGTACGGCAAGAACCTGCGTGCCCTCGGTGACCTGGCCAACGTGGACGTGGACTGCCCGGTGCCGCTGCTCGAGAACGACGACCGGGCGCTGGCCTCGGCCGGCCTCGAGGTGCGTTTCGACTTCGACCGCAAGGGCGCCGTCGGTCTCAACGACGGCGAAGCCTCCGGCGGCCAGCAGGTCATGAAGTCGTTGATCCTGCTGATCGCGCTGCTGATGGACGAAGCCCGCCCCGGCGGTTTCGTGTTCATCGACGAGCCTTTCGCGCATCTGGACATCGCCAACATCGACCGCGTCGGCACCTTCCTGCGCGCCACCCGCGCCCAGTACCTGATCACCACGCCGGTCACCCACAATGCCAACGTCTTCGCGCCGGCCCAGCTCACGCTGGTCACCCGCAAGAAGAAGCCCGGCGACGACTGGGCCCCACCGATCGGTTTGATCCAGCGCAACGTCTGAGCTGGGCGGCGGAACTATCCGCCGCCCAGTCATGACAAAACCATGCTACAAAGAAAAAATGGACGCAGATGCGGCGGCCTCGCCCACTGCGCGCCAACGCGCCCTACCTGTTTTGGGCTTCAGAATCCACCGCGACGGACGTTAATCGGCCCTCAAGACCCAGACGCGATCCATCCATGCGCCAGCCGGCGGCCCTGCCCGATCCCTCCCGCACCCTCGCACTGCTCGCCGGTGCGGAAACCCTCTCGCGCATTCGAGACCTGCGCGAGATCTACCGCCACACCACCGAGACGGCGATGCGCTTCCTCGAGGGCAGCTACGGCCTGCTCTTCGCCGTCCGCTTCACGCCGCCGGAACTCACCGTCGGGCTGCTCGGCTACTGCGTGGCCGACAGCAGCGTCACCTACTGGGACGACGTCTGCGACGGCCATTCATGGCTACCGGTAGACCCGCTGCTGTCCGGTTGTCTGCACGCCGACTACGGGCACGCCGCCGTGCGCGAAGGCGACACCTGGCGCCTGGCCTTCGCCGTCGGTGCCCTCGGCCAGGCCCGCTGGGTGCTCGAGATCCACAGCCCCGTTGAGCCGGGCGAAGCCGACTGCGCCGCCCTCGGCCTGTTTCTGCGCTGCTTCGACAACCAGCATCACGGGTGGGAATACGCCAACCTCGACACCCTCACCCGGCTTCTCAACCGACGCACCTTCGACGACGATTTCGAGCGCCTCATCGCTGCCGCCGAACAGGCCGAGCAGGCCCGCCTGAATGCCGGCGAACGCCGCGAGCACAGTCTCGCCGTCAGCCAGCCATGCTGGCTCGGCGTGGTGGACATCGATCATTTCAAGAGCATCAACGACAACTACGGCCACCTGTTCGGCGACGAGGTGCTGCTGCGCATCGCCGATCTGATGAGGCAGAGCTTCCGCAACCACGACAAGCTGTTCCGCTTCGGCGGCGAGGAGTTCGTGGTCATGCTGCGCAACGTCGCCGAAGACAACGTACAGGGCATCTTCGACCGTTTCCGCGAAGCCGTCGCCCAGCACGAATTCCCGCGGGTCGGGCGCGTCGCCTGCTCGGTGGGCTTCGCACGCATCGATCCGCGCCTGTCGCCGGCCGAACTGCTCGGCCGCGCCGACGAAGCCCTGTACTACTCCAAGGAACACGGCCGCAACCAGGTCAATGGTTTCGACGAACTCGTGATGAGCGGCAAGCTGCGCATCACCACCCCGGCCGGCCAGGCCCAGATCCAGTCCGACATCGACGAAATCTTCCTGTAGTCGCCCGCCCATCTCGCGCCCGGCCGCGACGGGCGGGCCGGAATATGTCAAAATTCAGGGCTTTGCGGCATTTCGTGCATCCCGCCGCGCCCATTTCGTTGATTGAAGAGCCCATCATGTCCGACCAGACCTTCTCGCCCGCCCAGGATGAAAACCACCTGATCGCCGAGCGCCGGCAGAAACTCGCCGAATGGCGCGCCACCGGCAAGGCGTATCCGAACGACTTCTCCCGGGAGAACACCGCCGGCAAGCTCGACGAGGTCTACGGCGAAAAATCCGCCGAGGAGCTCGAAGCCGTGCCGGTCGAGGTCAAGGTCGCCGGCCGCATCATGCTCCGCCGCGTGATGGGCAAAGCCAGCTTCGTCACCATCCAGGACCTGTCCGGACGCATCCAGCTCTACGTCACCCGCGACGGCGTCGGCGAAGAGGTGTATGCCGACTTCAAGCACTGGGACATCGGCGACATCGTCGGCACCGTGGGCACCCTGTTCCGCACCAAGACCGGCGAGCTGTCCATCAAGTCGTCCGAGCTGCGCCTCCTCACCAAGAGCCTGCGTCCGCTGCCCGACAAGTTCCACGGCCTGACCGACACCGAGACAAAGTACCGCCAGCGCTACGTGGATCTCATCATGAGCGAGGAATCGCGGCACACCTTCGTGGCCCGCAGCCGCCTCGTCCAGTCGATCCGCAACTACATGACCGGCCATGGCTTCCTCGAAGTCGAGACGCCGATGATGCACCCCATCCCCGGCGGTGCCGCGGCCAAGCCCTTCGTCACCCACCACAACGCCCTCGACATGCAGCAGTTCCTGCGCATCGCGCCGGAGCTCTACCTCAAGCGCCTGGTGGTCGGCGGCTTCGAGAAGGTCTTCGAGGTCAACCGCAACTTCCGTAACGAAGGCCTGTCACCGCGCCACAACCCCGAATTCACGATGATGGAGTTCTATGAGGCCTACGCGGACTACCGCAGCCTGATGGACTTCACCGAAGGCCTGCTGCGCCACGCCGCCCGTGAGGCGCTGGGCACCGAGGTATTCCAGTACCAGGGCCGCGAGCTCGACCTGTCCAAGCCCTTCCATCGCCTGACCATCACCCAGGCAATCCGCAAGCACCACCCCGGCTTCACGGACGCCCAACTGGCCGATGCCGAGTGGCTCAAGCAGAAGATCAAGGATTTCGGCGAGAAGGTGAAGCCGGGCGGCCTCGGCAGCCTGCAGCTGCAACTCTTCGAAGCCAGTGCCGAAGCCGAGACCTGGGAGCCGACCTTCATCATCGACTACCCGGTCGAAGTCAGCCCGCTGGCGCGTGCCTCCGACAGCAACCCTGACATCACCGAGCGCTTCGAACTGTTCATCGTCGGCCGCGAAATCGCCAACGGCTTCTCCGAACTCAACGACCCCGAAGACCAGGCCGCCCGCTTCCAGGCCCAGGCCCAGGCCAAGGACGCCGGCGACGAGGAAGCCATGTACTACGACGCCGACTACATCCGCGCGCTGGAATACGGCCTGCCCCCGACCGGTGGCTGCGGTATCGGCATCGACCGGCTGGTCATGCTGCTCACCGACAGCCCGGCGATCCGCGACGTGATCCTGTTCCCGCAAATGCGTCCGGAGTAAGTCCGGACGCATCGCAGGCGATTACAAATGCCCGGTCTTCAGACCGGGCATTTTTTCATTTGTGACAGGCCTTGACCTACGTCCGCATGCGCGGGGCGGTGTCGAAATTACTTACACTCGCTACCGCCACAGAGCCAGCAATTTTTCCTATCTGTTGATTGCATTTACTTATTTTACTGTGGCTCGTCCGTTGCTTGGATCGTTTGCGATCTACCTCCTGGACCGCAATCCCCTACGGAGGGCACGCCATGAACAGACATTCCCGGCTTCTTGCCGCCTTGTGCGGCAGCTGTGCGCTTCTCTCGACCCCTGCGCTCGCCTCGGTCACTTTCAATACCTTCGTCAGTGGCAGCGACCTGAATTCGACCCTGTCCAACACCGCGGCCATCGGTTTTACCTACGCGGGCGACAAGTTCGTCGGCTCGGTCTATTTCGGCGCCAACAATAACCAGCTGTACCAGACCGATCTCTCCGGCGGCAACGTGCAAAAGTTCGGCGCCCCCATTCCATTGGCCAGCGGCGAGCTGTATGTCTCCAGTTCTCTTGGCCTGGGAGGGTTCGCCCCAAGGGATATCTTCGTCAGCCAGAACAGCGACGTATATCGAATCAGCAAGGACGGGCTCACCCAGGGCACCTTCACTACCTCGGCCCTCATCGGTGGGGTGCGTGGCATCGCTTTCGATCCTTATGGCAGCTACGGCTACAGCATGATCGTCACCACGGCGGCAGGCCGGATCTACAGCATCGACCAGACCGGCACCCCGACACTGCTGGCCACCGTAGGGGAAGATACGGAAGGCCTGAGCTTTGCCCCCAAGGCATTTGGTCCTGTCGCCGCCGGTACGCTGGTCGTCGGCTCCGAAGGCTCGGGTACCCTGCGGGCGATTTCACCGACCGGCAGCATCACCCTGATCGCCACCGTGGCCTCTGCGGAGATGCTGAACTTCGTTCCCATCAATCTCGGCATCAGCGGCAACCCCGTCGAGGGCTTCTATTCGGCCAACTATCCCAACAACGTCGTCAAGGCCAACGCCAACGATTTCAGCGCCTATCTGGGCGACCTGGTCGTTACCGGCGAGACGACGCACCTGCTGTCAGCCGTCCATTGGGACGGCACCCAGTTCACCACCACGGTCATCGGGCAACTACCGAACCAACCCGAGGACGGCATCTTCGTCACCGCCGACATCATCAACCCGGGCTGCAGCCAGACCAACAGTTGCGGCAACGGTCGCATTCCTGAACCCGGCAGCCTGTCCCTCGCCGCTCTCGGCCTGGTGGCCATATCCCGGTGGCTTCGCCGCAGCCCCTGACGGCCCACCAAGAGCCATCATGAAGGGCAGGTATTCCTGCCCTTTTTTGTTCTTCCGCGCAAACGGCCCCATGCGCTTGGCGCCCCCTGCAGGGCGATCACGACGCCACGCTTGGTTGTGTTACCAGGAGCTTGGTAAGATTACCAAATGCAGGACTCCAGCTCATCCCCTGGCGGTATCCGTCGGCGCATCCTCGACGCCGGTGTCTCCCTGCTGTGCGACGAAGGCCTGTTCGCGCTGACCCAGCCGCGCATCGCCAAGACGGCTGGCGTCAGCCAGAGCCATCTCACCTATTATTTTCCGACCCGCGACCTGCTGATGCTGGCCATTGCCGAACACTCCGTCGAGCAGGAGCTCGGACAGCTCGGCAGCGCACCGGGCACCGATCCGAAGCAGGCGCTGGCCGTGGCGATGCGCTTTCTGCCACGGGTTCGCATGATGCTCGGCCTGCTGGCCTCGGGAGACCGGGACCCGGACATCCGCCCCGAATTCGCCCGTCTCGTCGCCTACATGCGCAAGGCCCTCGGCCAGGTACTGACCCGCCTCGGCTACTGCCCGGACGCCCCCCAGGTGCTGGTCTTCCATGCGGCGGTGATCGGACTGGCACTGATGAATCTGGGGCGCCAGAGCGCCGAATCGGAGCAGGAGATCGATACCGGCCTGAATCAACTGCTGGCACTGCTACCCCTGCCGCCGGACACCGAAAGAGACACCCCATGAAGCTCGCGCACGCTGCCCTGCCCCTCGTGATCCTCCTGTCCGCCTGTGGACGCGGCCCCGATGCCAGCTTCCAGGGCTACGTGGAAGGCGAATACCTGTACCTGGCCGCACCCCAGGCGGGCTACCTGAAATCCCTCGACAGTCCGCGGGGCAGTCGAGTGAATGCCGGACAGATGCTGTTTGCCGTCGCCACCGACCCGGACGCTCAGGCCCTCGCCGAAGCAGAGGCCCGCAGCGGCTCTGCGAAAGAAAAATTGGAGAACCTCAAGGCCCCACGCAGAGCGCCGGAAATCGCCGCGCTGGAAGCCCAGCTGGCCTCCGCCGTCGCCGCCCGGCGCCTCGCCGATACCCAGCTCGCCCAGCAGGAAGCCCTGTTCCGCCAGCGCTTCGTCGCCCAGGCCCGTGTGGACGAGGCGCGCGCCAACCGGGACCGCAGCGTCGCCGCCGTCGAGGCCGCCCGCCAGCAACTGGAAACCTACCGCCTGGCACTCGGGCGCCAGGCCGAACTGCGCGGCGCAGAGGCCGATCTGCAGGCCGCCGCCGCCCAGGCAGCCCAGCGCCGCTGGGTCGTCGAACGCAAGACCGTCACCGCCCCCGCCAACGGCGAAATCGCCGAGACCTACTACCGCCCCGGCGAATGGGTGCCCGCCGGCGCGCCGGTGGCCAGCCTGCTGCCCGACAGCCGGCGCCGGCTGCGCTTCTTCGTTCCGGAGGGCGCCGTCGCCACGCTGAAGCCGGGCCAGGCTGTCGAAGCTCATTGCGACGGCTGCCCGGCAACGATCCGCGCCACCATCGATTTCATCGCCCCCCAGGCGGAATACACCCCGCCGGTCATCTACAGCCGTGGCAGCCGCGAGAAGCTGGTATTCCGCGTCGAGGCCGCGCCGGCTGCCGAACAGGCCGCCAGCCTGCGGCCCGGGCTGCCGGTGGATGTCAGCCTGGCCGGACACTGACATGGACGAACTGGTCATCGACGTCGCCGGCCTCAACAAGCGCTTCGGCGACAAGCACGTGGTGCGCGACCTCGGCCTGCAGGTCCGCAAGGGTGAGATCTACGGCTTCCTCGGCCCCAACGGCAGCGGCAAGACCACCTCGATCCGCATGCTGTGCGGCCTGCTGACGCCGGACAGCGGCAGCGGCACCTGCCTGGGCCTGGACGTACTGAAGGACAGCGCCGCCATCAAGCGCCAGGTCGGCTACATGACCCAGAAGTTCTCCCTGTGGGACGACCTCAGCATCGTCGAGAACCTGGACTTCGTCGCCCGCATGTTCGGCATGGCCGACCGGCGTGAGGCAGTGGACCGGGCCATCGACGAGCTCGGCCTCGGCGGCCGCCGCAAGCAGCTCGCCGGCACCCTGTCCGGCGGCTGGAAGCAACGCCTGGCCCTCGCCAGCTGCCTGCTCCACCGGCCGCGCCTGCTGCTCCTCGACGAACCGACCGCCGGCGTCGACCCGAAGGCCCGCCGCGACTTCTGGGAGGAGATCCACCGCCTGTCCGCCTCCGGCATCACCATTCTGGTGTCCACCCACTACATGGACGAAGCCGAACGCTGCCACCGCCTGGCCTACATCGCCTACGGCAACCTGCTGGCCTCCGGCACCGCCGACGAAGTCGTTGCCAATTGCCAGCTCAACACCTGGGAAATCGCTGGCGACGGCATCCACGGGCTTGCCGGACGCCTGCGCCAGCTGCCCGGCGCCGATCTGGTGGCCAGCTTCGGCACGACCCTGCATGTCAGCGGAACGGACAGACCGCGGCTGGCCGCCAGCCTGCAGGCCCTGCAGAAGGACACCGGCCTGGTCGTGACGCCGGTCGCCCCGTCTCTCGAAGACGCCTTCATCCACCTGATGCAGCACACCGCCGACCCACTGGGGAACTGACACCGTGGCCCGCTTCTCCTTCTCCCGCTGGCTCGGCATCCTGATAAAGGAATTCATCCAGCTCCGCCGCGACCGCCTGACCTTCGGCATGATCGTCGGCATACCTATCATCCAGTTGATGCTGTTCGGCTTCGCGATCAACTCCGACCCCAAGCACCTGCCCACCGCGGTAGTGATGGCAGATCCCGGCCCCTTCTCCCGCGCCTGGGTGGCCGCCATGCGCAACAGCGACTACTTCACCATCGTCGGCAGCGTGGACGAACGCCAGGCCGCCGCTCTTCTGGACCGCAGCGAAGTGCAGTTCGTCGTGACCTTCCCGCCCGGCTTCAACCGCGACCTGGTGCGCGGCAAGCCGCCCACGCTGCTCGTCGAGGCCGACGCCACCGACCCGATGGCCACCGGCGGCGCCATCTCGGTGCTCAACAAGCTCGGTGCCGAAGTCTTCGCCCCCGATCTGCCCGGCCTGCGGCCACCGGCCCAGCCGCTCGTGGACCTGCGCATCCACCGCCGCTACAACCCGGAAGGCGTCACCGCCTACAACATCGTGCCCGGCCTGATGGGCGTGATCCTGACCATGACCATGGTGCTGATGACCGGCCTGGCGATGACCCGTGAACGGGAACGTGGCACCTTCGAAAACCTGCTCGCCACCCCGGCCACGCCGCTGGAGGTGATGACCGGCAAGATCGTGCCCTACATCCTGATCGGGCTGATCCAGGTCACGCTGATCCTGCTCGCTGCACGCTGGATCTTCGACGTCCCGATGCACGGCAACCTGCTGCTGCTCTACGGCGTGGTGCTGGTCTTCATCTGCGCCAACCTGACCCTCGGCATCACCTTCAGCTCCATCGCCCGCAACCAGCTGCAGGCGATGCAGATGACCTTCTTCTTCTTTCTGCCCTCGATGCTGCTGTCCGGCTTCATGTTTCCCTTCCGCGGCATGCCCGAATGGGCCCAGGCGGTCGGCAACGTATTGCCGCTGACCCATTTCCTGGTCCTCGTGCGTGGCATTCTGCTCAAAGGCAACGGCATCGACATGCTGTGGGCGCAGATCTGGCCTATTCTCGCCTTCATGACCGGGGTGCTGACCATCGGCCTGAAGACCTTCCGCAGGACGCTGGACTGAAAACAGGGCATCCACAGGCGCAAATCCGCGTTAATGGATCAGATAAATGTTTCATAATGCCGGACTTGGCAGGATCACCGTGGCCTGCCCCGTTTTTGCCGAATCATGACCACCCGCACCCGATCCGTCCCCGCAGAAGCCGCCTCGTCCTCCATGACAGAATTGAAGTCGTATTCGCTGCCCGAGCTCGAAGAACTCGCGGAGCAGATCAAAGCAGAACTCCTCAAGCGGGAACACGAAGAACAGGAAGCCGCCCGGCGCCTGGCCGAAGAAGCCGAGCGCGCCGCCCGCGCCGCGGAAGAGGAGGCAGCCCGACTGGCTGCCGAAGCCACCGCCAAGGCGGCCGCCGAAGCAGCCGAAAAGGCCCGCGCCCAGGCTGCCGCCAAGGAACGCAAACAAGCCGCCGAAAAAGCCCGCCGCGAAGCCGCTGCGGAGAAGGCCCGGGTCGAAGCGGAGAAGGCCAACCAGGCCGTGCAGGCGGAAACGCCCGTCGCGGAAGAAACACCTCAGCCCGCAGCGGAAGCCCCGCCGGTGCGCTTCATGCACCCCTCCAACCGCGCCCTGACCTGGTCCGGCGTCGGCCCCACGCCCGACTGGGTCAACGCCTGGCTCGCCACCGGCGGCACCCTCTACGCCCTCGAGATCGCCGCCGAGAAACTCGCCCCGAAGCCCATTCCGGCCAGCCTCAGACCGCGCTAACCCCGACCTACCGGGGCTTGCCCAAGACGGGCACAAAATGTCACTTGCAAGTACCCGGCAGTCGACTATCTTGAAGCGTGAATAAACCGGGGCGCAGCCTGATGTGCTTGCCGTCACGGGGCACAAGGGCAGTCCCTTGCGCCGGATTCCAGGCTTCGACCGGGGGCGTCACCCACTGCCGTCACAAGCGCAGCAGCCCGTATCGCCTCGCGCCCCCCATCCCGGATGCGTCATCCGAAAGCTCAAATGCATAGCACCCGACACCGCTCCTGAAGGCTGTCGGCAGGACTGCTTGATCCTGACTCTGCCGGCGCCGTCAGCGACCGGCCCGTGGATTCCAAGAGGGGCACGCGATCCGCCAGCCCCCGTGGCGACGCCGGCGCCGTAGCTCACCCGCCGGCCTGCAACTCCCGCCCTCCGAGGTGAGCCGTTCGCACAAGCACGCGGAAGGAGACACACCATGCCTGTACTCGACATACGCAGTATTTCCGGCAGTCTCACCCAGGCCAGGGCCCGATGGCAGCCACGCCAGAACCTCCAGGCCAACCTGAGCGACGCCGCCAAGCAGGCCCTGCTCGGCGTCACCCTCGACCCCGCCGCGCTGGCTGCGGCCATGGCCGTGCCAAGGGCAGCGGCCGCTCCCCAGGCCAACTTCGCGCCGGCCGTCGACTGGCGCAACCGCAACGGCAACCACGTCACTCCCGTCAAGGACCAGGGCAACTGCGGCTCCTGCGTGTCCTTCGGCACTGCAGCCACCGTCGAATCGATGGCCTCCATCGAAGCCGGCCAGCTGCTCGACCTGTCAGAAGCCGATCTGCACTTCTGCTCCAGCCATGGCGCCAGCTGCGGCGGCTGGTGGCCCGACCAGGCCATCGATCAGGTCCGTCTGCGCGGCATTCCCGACGAGGCCTGCTTCCCCTACGCCAGCGCCTTCGCCCCGCCGGCCCCGACGCCCAAATGCATCGTCGGCCCCAACCGGGATGCGCGGGCCGTCAAGATCACCACACCGGGCACCCTGGCCAACATCGTCGACCGCAAGAACTACCTGAGCAATGTCGGCCCCTGTTGTGCCGTGTTCCACGTCTTCAACGACTTCTTCTCCTACGGCAACGGCATCTATCACCACGTCACCGGTGCGGACGTGGGTCTGCACTGCGTGCAGGTCATCGGCTACTCGGAAGCCGAGCAATGCTGGATCTGCAAGAACTCCTGGGGGCCCGGCTGGGGCAACGCCGGCTTCTTCAAGATCGCCTACGGTGAAGCCGGCATCGACACCGAGTTCCCGTTCTGGACAGCCCGCGGCGTGGTGCTACCGGTGGTCCATGGCTGGCACGGCTGGGAGAACCTCGGCGGCCAGATCACCTCCCGCCCCAGTGCCGTCTCGTGGGCCAACAACCGCATCGACGTCGTGGCCCGCGGCCTCGACTCCGCCGTCTGGCACCGCTGGTGGGACGGCAATGCCTGGTTCGGCTGGGAGAACCTCGGCGGGCTGATCCACGGCGCGCCGGCCATCTGCTCCTGGGCCAGCGGGCGCCTCGACATCTTCGCAGTGGGCCTCAACCATCACCTGTGGCACCGTTGGTACCAGGGCGGCTGGAGCGGCTGGGAAGACCTCGGCGGCGTGCTGTCCTCCGAACCGGCGGCCGTCTCCTGGGGCCCCAACCGCATCGACGTGTTCGCCCGCGGTATGGACCAGGCCATGTGGCACCTGTGGTGGGACGGCGCCGGCTGGCACGGCTGGGAAAGCCTCGGCGGCGGCCTCAGCTCCGCCCCGGCCGTATCGTCGTGGAGCGCCAACCGGCTCGACACCTTCGTGCGCGGCTACGACATGCACCTGTGGCACAAATGGTGGGACGGCAGTAAGTGGAGTGCCTGGGAAGACCTCAAGGGCGTGCTGTCCGACTCCCCGGCCGCCGAATCCTGGGGCCCCAACCGCATCGACGTGTTCTACCCCGGCCAGAACTCCCACATGTGGCATCGCTGGTGGGACGGCGCCAAGTGGAGCGGTGAGGAAGATCTAGGCGGTACGCTGAGTTCCGCAGTCGGCGTCAGCTCCTGGGCGGCCGGGCGGCTGGACTGCTTCGTCGAGGGCACCGACTCGGCGATGTGGCACAAGTGGTACGTCTAGAATGAACAGGGCTGGGGCATCGCCCCAGCCCACACAGCAAGCTCCCAGGCCTGAGGACATGAGCACACGAATCCAGACCCCCGTCGGCACACCATTCTGCATCGATCTGGACGCAACGCCGAGTAGTGGCTACCTGTGGTCGCTGCCAGCCCTGCCCTACGGCGTCGAACGGGTCGACAGCAGCGTCATTCCCCCCGGCGGAGCCCCGCCCGGCGCCCTGGGCCGGCAACATTTCGTGCTGCGAACCACGCAGGCCGGCCACTATCGCGTCGATTTCCTGCTCAAGCGCGAGTGGGAAACCCAGCCCATCGCAACCCACACGGTCAGCGTCATCGCGCACTGACCGGCAACGACACGATGCGGGCGCGTTTGAGCGCCTTCTGCAGGATCTTGAAGACGTCGCCGTCGAAGGCCGGCCGCGCGGTTTCCAGCAACGCGAACACCTCGGCCTCGTCCTTCGCCGTGCCCAGGTAGCACCAGTTGTCCACCACGTGCACCGCCGTGCCCTCGCGGATGCCCACCGGGCCGGCATGTGGCCAGGCCTCGACCTTCAGTTTCTGCAGTGCCATCATCAGACGGGCGCTGTGCATCCCCCGGCTTTCGCCGCCGACGCAGACACCCCGGCAGCGCTTCAGCTGGTAGCCGAAGCAGGGCTGGCCGGGTCGCTGCTTTTCGAGGCCGAGACAGACCTCGCACAGGCCGTGTTCTTCGGCCAGGCCACGCAGCATGCGTAGCGCGGTCGCACGGCTGCCGAAGAAGCCGAACAGGTCGTCGCCCCAGCTCTCCGTCAGGTCGCGCGCATACACCAGCTCGGGGCGCCGGCCGCCCTCGCCGTCGTCCACCAGCCGCCACGCGCACAGCTCGGACTGACGGCGCAGGCGGCGGTTATGGATCGGCTGGCGGGTCTTCACCAGTGAGGCCTCCAGCAGCAGGGCCTCGATCTCGCCGGCCGTCTCGATCCACTCGACGCGCCGCAGCTGCTGGGACAGAGCCATCTCCTTGGCGTTGTGGCGGTCGGCGCTGAAATGGGACAGCACCCGCGTGCGGATGTCCTTGCTCTTGCCCACATACAGCGGCAGGTCGTTCTCGCCGAAAAAGAGATACACGCCGGGCCGCTCCGGCAGCTCGTCGAGGATGGACTCGTCCAGTTGCGGCGGCACCGACGGCCGGCCGGTCAGCCGCGCGATCTCGGCGTCGATCCGCCCCTCGTCGAAATGCCCGTGGATGTGTTGCCAGAACTGCCAGATCAGCTGGGCGTCGGCCAGCGCCCGGTGGCGCTCGCCGACCCGCAGGCCGTGCCGCTCGATCAGGCTGTCGAGGCCGTGGCGCTTGTGCTCCGGATACAGGGCCCGCGACAGCTTGACGGTGCACAGCACCGGCGGCTTCAGAGCCAGGCCGGCCCGCTCGAAGGCATTGCGCAAATAGCCGTGATCGAAACGCGCGTTGTGGGCGATGAACAGGCGCCCTTCGAGACGTGCATGGATGTCCGCAGCCACGTCGGCGAAGCGCGGCGCATCCGCCACCATCTCGTTGCTGATGCCGGTCAGGCGGGTGATGAATTCCGGAATGCGGCTTGAGGGGCGGATCAGCTGCGACCACTCCCGCACGCCGTCCTCGTCCACCTCGACGATCCCGACCTCAGTGATGCCTTCGTCGGTGGCCGCCCCACCGTTGGTCTCGATATCGACGAAGGCCAGCCCGCGCCAGCGTCCATTGGCAAACCTCACTCCATCACCCCCGGCGCCATCCCCCGGGCCGGCGGGCCGGGCCGCGCCGGGGCGCCGTATCCTCGTCGGGCTTCGGTTTTGGCATCAGCAGATTCTGACCGCCGACCGACTTGGACGCCTGGTGGACGCGCACGGCTTCGGCCACCTGCTCCTCCTGCATGACGATGGAAGGACTCTTCTCCGCCGGCTCGTACTCGGCGAGCTTTTCCCGCAGCAGGAAGATCCGCTCTGCGGTGTCCGCTTTTTTCGGCAGGCGGTCCACGAGCAGCACGCCGGCCGCCGTCAACGCGTAGCGGCCATCCACTTCGACGATCAGGTCATGGGTCGCGAAGCGGCGAAAGGCTTCGGCCCAGCGTGCCTCGGAGCCGACGCCACCGTCGAGCAGATCCGCCGCCGCGACAATCTCGACCATATCGGCCGGCCTCCGTTTGGTGGCAAGCAGCATGGACAACAGCAGGAGCGCATCGACATCTTGGACTGGATACATGGGTGACCTTGGAAAAAACAGCAGTGAAAACCTGAAAGAAACGGCAAGCGCTAGCTGAACCTCGCCAGCGGCGCATCGCGTTTCGAGGATGAATGGGATCGGCCGGCATTGTAGATCCCCACGGACCGCAAAGGTGCCCCGGCCGTCCATCCCACCGCGACTTTTCCGTCAAGCCGGCACCGAACGCCCCGGACCGGCCCTTGCGCATTTCCTGAAAAGCACCTGCGCACACGCGCCCACCCAATTTGCGCAGTTGAGAAAACCACGGCCTCCCCGGCCTTGGCGAGGGCCTGCGGGACACCATCATGTCCGGCACGCGGAATTATAAAAATCAAGGACTTGAGATCGAAAGCAGCCTGCCCACTGCCGATCCGGACGGCGTGGCACGGGCGTTGCAATGAAGCTTCCCACGGCACCGGCAGAGTGCCTGACAGGAGACATCATGCAAGACAGCCCTTCCCCACCCACGGGCAGCTTCAACCCCGCCCGCCGCTTCGTCCGCGTCCGCCAGATGCGCGACGACGGCTTCGTCGAATTCGACTTCGCCATCGGCGACGCCGAACTCAGCGTCGAACTCATCCTCCCCCGCGCGGCATTCGAGGCCTTCGCCGGCCTTCCGGGCACGGAGCGCATGAACGAGGACGCCGCCGCCCGGGCCTTCCGACGGCAGCAGTCCTACCTATACGGGACGCCGGACAGCGCGCCCGAATCCCTTCACAACAACAATCAGGAGACTTGAACCATGAGCGTCGAGATCCGGGTCGCCAGCATCGACCCGATACGCCAGACCTTCGCCCGCACCGCGCGCCGCTTCGGCGCCGACAAGCCGGCCAGCCGCTACCAGGAAGCCAGCTTCGACCTGCAGCCCCGCGACAACTTCCACTATCGCCCGGTGTGGGACCCGCAGCGGGACATCTACGACCGCCGCCGCACCGCCATCGAGATGCGCGACTGGGACGACTTCCGCGACCCACGCCAGTACTACTACGCCACCTACGTGCTCAATCGCGCCCGCATGCAGGAAGCGGCCGAGAAGAACTTCGAGTTTGTGGACAGGCACGGCCTGATGGCGACGCTGAACGCAGGACAGGTGCAGGACATCGAAACCCTGCTGCTGCCCCTGCGCCACCTGGAATGGGCCGCCAACCTCAACAACTGCTTCATCAGCGCCTATTGCTTCGGTAGCCCGATGGCCCAGGGCGCCATCTACACCACCACCGACCGGCTCGGCATCGCCCAGTACCTGTCGCGGATCGGCCTGCTCATCGACGGCAATTCCGGCCAGTCGCTCGCCGACGCCAAGGCCCGCTGGCTCGACGACCCGGCCTGGCAGCCGCTGCGCCGGCTGACCGAACGCAGCCTCGTCCAGAAGGACTGGTTCGAGATTTTCTTCGCCCAGAACCTGGTGCTGGACGGCCTCATCCATCCGCTGCTGTACGCCCCCTTCCACAGCGGCGTGGGCGATGCCGGCGGCGCCTACCTGGCGATGCTCACCGAGTTCATCAAGGACTGGTCCGCCGACAACCAGAAGTGGGTCGATGCCTGCCTGAAGATCGCCGCTGCCGAGTCGCCCGTCAACCGCGCCCGGCTGTCCGCCTGGACCACCGCATGGAAGGCCCAGGCCCTCGACGCCCTCGCCCCGCTGGCGCAACGCGCCGCCCACCTGGACGGCCCGGAGCGCCTCGCCGCCGCGTCACGCGCGCTGGACCAGCGCATCGCCAAGCTCGGCTTCGACGCCGCCTGAAGAAGGAAGACCTGATGACCTCCATTCAAAGCACCGTCTTCATGGCCTTGCAGACCAACGACGACACCCGCCCGATCATCGAGGCACTGCAGCGCGACAACCCCGACGCGGTGGTGCACCGCCTGCCGGCGATGGTCAAGATCGACGCCCCCGGCCGCCTGGTCCTCAAGCGCAGCACCGTCGAGGAGATCCTCGGCACGGACTGGGATCTCCAGTCCATCAACCTCAACCTCATCTCCCTGTCCGGCAACGTGGACGAGAGCGAGGACGAAATGATCCTGCACTGGAACCGCTGAGGAGGAGACCACACCATGAACACCCAAGACACCCGCCGGCCCAGCGGCAAGAAGCTGAGCCTCAAGGAAAAATACGCCCAGATGACCCGCGGCCTGGGCTGGGACACCACCTACGAGCCGATGGACAAGGTCTTCGACCAGCTCGGCCTGGAAGGCATCAAGATCCACGACTGGGACAAGTGGGAAGACCCCTTCCGCCTGACCATGGATGCCTACTGGAAATACCAGGCCGAGAAGGAGCGCAAGCTCTACGCGGTGCTCGACGCCTTCCAGCAGAACAACGGGCACCTCAACATCTCCGACGCCCGCTACGTGAATACGCTGAAGCTGTTCTTCACCGGCATCACCCCGGCCGAGTACAACGCCCACCGCCTGTTCTCCATGCTGGGCCGCCAGTTCCCCGGCCCCGGCGCGGCGATCGCCTGCCAGATGCAGGCGGTGGACGAGCTGCGCCACGTGCAGACCCAGATCCACTGCATCAGCCAGTACAACAAGTACTTCAACGGCCTGCACGACCACACGGTGATGAACGACCGCCTGTGGTACCTGTCGGTGCCCAAGTCCTTCTTCGAGGACGCCATCTCGTCGGGCCCCTTCGAGCAGATCATCGCGATCTCCTTCGCCCTCGAATACCTGCTGACCAACCTCGTCTTCATGCCCTTCATGTCCGGCGCCGCCTACAACGGCGACATGGCGACGGTGACCTTCGGCTTCTCGTCCCAATCCGACGAAGCCCGCCACATGACGCTCGGCCTGGAGTGCATCAAGTTCGTGCTGGAGCAGGACCCGGGCAACGCGGCCATCATCCAGCGCTACCTCGATAAATGGTTCTGGCGCGGCTACAAGGTGCTGGGCCTGGTGTCGATGATGCTCGACTACATGCTGCCGAAGAAGGTCATGTCCTGGAAGGAGGCCTGGGACATCTACTTCGTGCAGAACGGCGGCTCCCTGTTCAACGACCTCAGCCGCTACGGACTACGCATGCCCAAGTACTGGGAGCAGAGCGTCGCCGAGGCCGAGCACCTGTCCCACCAGACCTGGAACGCCTTCTACAACTTCTCCGGCGCCGCCGCCTTTCACGTATGGCTGCCGTCGGACGAGGACATGGCCTGGCTGGCCGAGAAGTACCCCAACACCTTCGACCAGCACTACCGCCCGCGCATCGAGCACTACCGAAAGCTGCAGGCGGAGGGCAAGCGCTACTACAACCCAAGCCTGCCGATGCTGTGCCAGACCTGCCAGACCCCGC
Source organism: Zoogloea sp. LCSB751 (assembly GCF_002028455.1). Classification (GTDB taxonomy): domain Bacteria; phylum Pseudomonadota; class Gammaproteobacteria; order Burkholderiales; family Rhodocyclaceae; genus Zoogloea. Next base: position 95,645 of record NZ_MWUM01000017.1, read on the forward strand.
TGATCTTCACGGAGATGGACGATCCCACGCGGACCAGCCACCGGCAGCTCGAGCACGACGGCGATACCTACCACTTCTGCTCCGACGGCTGCCGGGACATCTTTGCCGGGCAACCCGACAAGTACGTCAGCGCCTGGCTGCCGGCCCACCAGATCCTGCAGGGCAACTGCGTCGAGCCCGGCGCCGAGGCCGCCGGCGATCCGGGCGCCGACGCGCTGCGCTATTTCCACGTGGTCGCCGGCCAGGACAACCTGGACTATGAAGGCTCCCCCGACGAGGCCAACTGGCTGCGCTGGAAGGGCCTTGACAAGATGCCCCCGGCCGCCGCGGCCTGAACGCCCAGGGCGCCCCGGCGGCGCCCACCCTTCCCCAATCAACACAGACAGGTGCCGCGCCCACGAGCGCGGCCCATGGAGACACCCGTGCACACCCACGCTCAACAAACGTCCGTCCCGCCCCTGGTCCGCGACCGGATCGACAACTTCCACGGCCAGCAATTGCTCTACGTCGGCTGGGACCACCACACGATGATCTGCGCCCCCATCGCGCTACTTGTGTCCCCGGAGCTGCGCTTCAGCGAGCTGATCGACAGCCTGCTGCCCGCCAGCGCCTTCGCGCTGCACCCGGAGTGGCCGCAGGTCGACTGGGCCCACGTCGAGTGGCTACTCGCCGACCGCCCCTTCACGCCGGAGCGCGACGCCACGCTGAAAGCCCAGGGCATCGGCCACAAGGCCTACCTGCGGATTCACACGCCGGCCCTGCGCGGCATCGCCGGCACCGGCGCGTGAGTCGGGTGACGCCATGAGCTACACGGTCACGATCGAACCGCTCGGCGCCAGCTTCGACGTCGCGGAGGGGCAGACCCTCCTCGACGGCGCGCTGCGCCACGGCATCTACCTGCCCCACGCCTGCTGCCACGGCCTATGTGGCACCTGCAAGGTCCGCGTGGTGGACGGCGAGGTCAATCACGGCGACGCCTCGCCCTTCGCGCTGATGGACCTGGAACGGGACGAGGGCCACTGCCTCGCCTGCTGCGCCACGCCGGAAGGCGATGTCGTCATCGAGGCGGACATCGACGAAGAACCCGACCAACGCCCGATCCCGCTGCGCGACTTCAGCGGTCGGGTGGCCGCGCTGCAGGACCTGACGCCCACCATCAAGGGTGTGACCATCGCCCTCGACGGCGACGGCCTCGACTTCCAGGCCGGGCAGTACGTCAACCTGGGCTGGCCCGGCCTCGCCCAGCCGCGGGCCTTCTCGCTGGCCAACGCACCGGCCGACGGGCGCCTGGTCGAGCTGAACATCCGCCGCGTACCGGGCGGCGAGGCCACCGGCTACATCCACGAGCGCCTGCAGGTCGGCGACCCGGTCACCGTCAGCGGGCCCCTCGGGCGCTTCTTCGTGCGCAAGTCCGATCCCCAGCCAATCCTCTTCATGGCCGGCGGCTCCGGGCTGTCCAGCCCGCGCTCGATGATCCTCGATCTGCTGCACACGGACGGCGACACCCGCCCGATCACGCTGGTGTACGGCGCCCGCAACCGCGCCGAGCTGTACTACCACGAGGATTTCGTCGAGCTGGCCGCCCGCCATCCCAACTTCCGCTACCTGCCGGCCCTCAGCGAGCCCACCGCAGACTGCGCCTGGGACGGCGCCACCGGCTTCGTCCACGACGCGGCGTGGACGCTGTTCGATGGCGACTTCCGCGGCCACAAGGCCTATCTGTGCGGTCCGCCGCCGATGATCGAGAGCGGCATCCGCACGCTGATGAAGGGCCGCCTGTTCGAACGGGACATCCACACCGAGAAGTTCCTGTCCGCCGCCGACGCCGCCCAGCAGAGCCGCAGCCCGCTGTTCAAAAACCTGTGAAGCTGCCCCCGGAGCCCCGCCGTGGCTCCGGGTCCATCCGTTTCTCAGTCGTCCTTGTCCCGCTCCAGCCGGTAGGCCAACTGGGCGCGGGACATGCCGAGCAGGCGCGCGGCGTGGGACAGGTTGCCATTGGCGCGCTTCACCGCCTCGCGCATCGCGCCGCGCTCCAGCGCCTTCAGCGGCATCGCCAGGTCCAGGGCCCGTTCGACCAGACCCTGCACCTCCGCCCCGTCCGGCTCCTCCACATCCTCCACCTGGCTGGCCGGGCGCACCGCGCCGCGGGGGTCCATCGCCAGCAGCCCATCGCCCGGCGCCTCCTCGGCCTGGAACAGGTGATGGCGGTCGATGGCCCGGTCCTCCTGGGCGAGGATCAGGCCGCGCTCGATGAGGTTTTCCAGCTCGCGCACATTGCCCGGATAGTCGTAGCCCAGCAGCGCCGCGATGGCCCGGTGGGTGAAGCCGGACACCCGCTTGTCGTGGGCCGCCGAGAACTTGTTGATGAAGTGATTGACCAGCAGCGCGATGTCGTCGCGCCGCTCGCGCAGCGGCGGAATACGGATCGGGAAGACGTTGAGGCGGTAGTACAGGTCGGCGCGGAAGCGCCCTTCCCGCACCGCGGCGGCCAGGTCCACGTTGGTCGCCGCCACCACGCGCACATCCACCGCCCGCGACGACGAGCCGCCGACCCGCTCGATCTCCCGCTCCTGCAGGGCCCGCAGCAGCTTGGCCTGGGCCGGCTCGTTGAGGGTGCCGATCTCGTCGAGAAACAAGGTGCCCTTGTCGGCCCGCTCGAAGCGGCCCTTGCGCGCCTCGCCGGCGCCCGTGTAGGCGCCGCGCTCCACGCCGAACAGTTCGGCCTCCAGCAGATTCTCGGGGATCGCCGCGCAGTTCAGGGCGACAAAGGGCCCCTCCGCGCGCTTGCTGACCCGATGCAGCATCTTGGCGAAGCGCTCCTTGCCGACGCCGGTCTCGCCAAGCAGCAGCACCGCCGCGTTGGTCCCCGCCACCTGGCGCAGCTTGTGGCAGGCCGACAGGAAGCCGGACGAGGCGCCGACCATGAAATCGCAGTCCGAAGGGCCGGCCGGCGCGCCGCTGGCGTCCTCGAAGGGCGAGCGGCGGCGCACGAGCGACGCATTGACGAAATCCTCGGTGCGCAGGAAGCTCAGGTCGGCCTCCACGTCACCCCATTCGTCCACCGGCTTGCCGATGATGTGGCAATGGGCGTGACCGGCGCCCCGGCACTCCACCTCGCGGAACAGGATCGGGCGGCCGAACAACGCACTGTTGAAGCCTGACGCGTAGCCGGCCTGCATCCAGCACACCGGCTCGGTGGCGACGCCGGCGGCCTCCATGTGGGTGGTCGCCTCCACGGAGTCGTGCCAGATCTGCTCCACGTAATGCACGCCCTGCTCCACGTCGATGTCGATGCGGATCGGCTCCACCGCGACGAAACCTTCCAGCGCGTGCAGCTGCGGCCCCACCGCGAACACGTCGGTCAGCCGGCGGCCGCCGCGCAGCTTAATCGCCAGCGTCGCGTCGCGGGCGCCGGCGGAATAGCCGATGCGCGTGAACAGCGCCCGCGCCTTGTCCACGCCGAGGGTTTCCAGCAACTCCCGGCGCAGGCCGGCGAACACCGACGCGCGCAAGAGCACGGTGCGTTCGTCGTCGAGCCAGATGCGTCCGTCCTCCGGCGCGAAGCGCAGGCGTGCCGCGATGTCGCGCAGGTCCGCCAAGCGCGGCACCGTGCCCTGCCCGTCCGCCTCGATGCGAATCGCCGCCCGCTCCAGGCGGGCATCCATGCAATGGTCCTTGCTCATGGGTCGTCTCCCCCGGTCTGTTCTTGTCGTCCGCCCATGTTAGGGCACGGACTGCCGTGGATAAAAAATGCCCCGGGATGGCCGCAACATCCCGGGGCCAGGTCGACCGACCTGAGAGGAGAGGAAAGACTGAATCGGTCGAGGGAAACATCCGCCCCGGCATCAGCCTGCGGCCGGGGTGCGCCACCGACGGGCTAGTCGGTTAAGCGCAGGGGCAATGCGCCGGGCCGCTGCCAGCGCGCGACGGCGACGCCATTGCGGGACGGGATCACCCCGTCGTTCATACGGCGCTCTTGCCGGAGAAGGTCACGCGGCAGCTGCCGAGGCCGTTGATCGTGCACACCAGCTCGTCGCCGTCCTGCACCGGCACCAGCGGGGACTGGGAGCCGGACAGGATCACCTCGCCGGCCTTGAACGGGATGCCCAGCGGGCCGAGGGTGTTGGCCAGCCACGCCACCGCGTTGGCCGGCGAGCCCTGCACGGCGGCGCCGGTGCTGGTGGAATGCAGTTCGCCGTTGCGTTCGAGCACCATGGTGGCGCCAGCCAGGTCGAGCTCGCGCGGGTTGCCCTTGGCCTTGCCGAGCACAAAGACGCCGCAGGAGGCGTTGTCCGCCACGGTGTCCTGGATCTTGATCTTCCAGTCGCGAATGCGCGAATCGATGATCTCGAAGCACGGCACCACGTAGTCGGTGGCGCGGATCACGTCTGCCGCGGTGATCCCCGGTCCGATCAGGTCTTCCTTCAGCACGAAGGCCAGCTCGGCCTCGGCCTTGGGCTGGATCAGCGTGCCGAGGTCGATCGCGTCGCCTTCCTGGAACACCATGCCCGACGTGAGCTGGCCGAAGTCCGGCTGGAAGACGCCGAGCATGTCCTGCACGGCCTTGCTGGTGACGCCGATCTTCTTGCCGACGATGGTCTCGCCGGCGGCGAGACGGCGGGCGATGAACGCCAGCTGGATGCGGTAGGCGTCCTCGATGGACAGTTCCGGCTCCCGCTCCAGCAAGGGCGGCACCGTCTCCCGGCGCTGCCAGGCGGTGAACAGTTCGGCCCCGTAATGTTCGATGGTCTTGCGATCCATGTGTGTTACCTCTGGTCTGTTGAGTCAGGTGCCGCCCAGCCCGACCGGTGGCGGGGCGAGGCGGACGATGCGCGAGAAGAGCTGCTGGTAGAGCGGATCGAGGCCGCTCACGCCGGCGCCCGCCAGCAGGCGACCGAGGGGATCGTGGTTGGCCGCGAAGGCCTGGTCCATCTCCGCCCAGTCGGCCTCTCTCAGGCTGCGCTCGGCGGCCGGCAGCACGATCTCCTCTTCGAGGCGCATGTGGTCCTCGTAGAAGCGCAGGTAGATGCCGACGCTGGCCTCGAAGACGGCGCGGCGCTCATCACCGAGCAGTTCCCAGGCGAGCAACTCATGCTGCAGGCGACGCACGGTCTCCTCGCCGCGGGCGTGCTCCCGGTCGAGGCGTGCCACTACGTCGCCGACCTCCGGCGCCCGCGCCACCACGCGCGGGAAGAGCAGGCTGGATTCGATGGGGTGGTGCTGCTTCTCGGGGATCTCGTCGATGTAGAACAGCATCGCGCGGACCACCTCGAAGTAGGCGGCGCGCTCGTCCCCCGGCCCCATGCGGACCATCATCGCGAGGGACTGCAGCATGGCGGCCAGCGACGCGTGTTCGTCGCGGATGACCTGTTTCGTCAGCGTGCTCATAGGCTCACCTTGGGCATCAGTTGGGAAGGCGCGGCCGGCGTGTGGGCCGGGACGGGCGTCGCGGGCTGCGCGTCAAGCTTGAGGATGCGCCGCGTCGGCAGCATCTCGAAGCCCAGACGGCGCTGCAGGAAGCCGCCGAGCCCCTCGCGGAAGAACAGGGTCATGGCGATAGCCAGCAGGCCGAGGCCCATCTGGTACCAGGTCCCGTAATCGCTGAAGAACTTGTTGAGGGCCCAGAACACCACCGCACCGATCAGCGGCCCCTCGATACGGCCGATGCCGCCAATCATCACGATGAAAATCGCGAAAGCCGTCCAGTTCACCCCGAAGGCGGCGTCCGGGCTGATGCGCAGGTTGCTGACGAAGTACAGCGCCCCGGCCATGCCGCAGCCGAAGGCGGCCACCACATACACCGCCAGCTTCATGCGGGCCACACCCACGCCCTGGCTCTCGGCCGCCACCTCGCTGTCGCGGATGGCCTGCAGGGCCAGGCCCTGCTTGCTGCGCAGGAACAGGTACACCAGCGCAATGGCCGCCACAACACAGCCCAGCGCAACCCAGTAGGTGGTGTGCTCGCGGGTCGCCCGGCTGATCCCGCGCAGCGCCGTGAGGCTGGTGCCGGAACCGCCGCCGACCGCCGACACGTTGGCGATGCTGAGGCGGAACACCTCGGCGATGACCCAGGTGCCGATCGAGAAGTAGCCGCCCTGCAGCCGGAAGGCCAGCCGCGACACCGGCAACGCAGCCAGCGCCGACACCAGCGCCGCCAGCGGGATGGCCAGGAAGGGATTGAAGCCGAGGAAGTTGCCGAGGCTCAGCATCACGTAGCCACCGAGCCCGAAAAAGGCCTGCTGGCCCACCGACACCATACCGCCGTAGCCGGCCAGCAGGTTCCACATCATCGCGAAGATCAGGTAGCAGGCGATCTCGACGAACTCCCGCATCCACGACGATTCGCCCCAGAAAGGCAGCGTCGCGGCGGCGACGCACAGCGCAGCGCCGATCCCGATGGTCGCCTGGGACGCCCGGGTGCTGCGAATGACGGTTGCACTCATGTCTCTCAACCCTTCGTTTTCGGAAAAAGGCCGTTCGGGCGGACGAGCAGCACGGCCAGGAAGACCAGGTGCCCGAACCACACGCCCCAGCCCGGATCGAACTTGAAGCCCACCTGCTGGCTGACGCCGAGGACCAGCGCGCCGACGAAGGTGCCCCAGAAGGAGCCCATACCGCCGATGATCACCGACTCGAAGGCGAACAGCAGGAGCAACGGGCCGTCGGCCGGCGACACCGTCGTGCGCAGCCCCTGGAACAGGCCGGCCAGCGCGATCAGCACGAAGGCCAGAGCCGTCGCCACCGAATAGACCTTGGCCGAGTTCAGCCCCATCAGCTCGGCCGCCTCGCGGTCGTCGGATACGGCGCGGAAGGCGCGGCCGAGGGACGTCGTCGAGAACAGCAGCTGCAGGCCGGCGGTGCAGGCCAGCGCCGCAACCAGGATCAGCAGCGGCAGCGTGCCGACGTAGATGTCCCCACCAAGATTGAGGCTGCCGGTGGCCAGTTCGCCCGCGTCCAGCGAACGGGGGTCCGCCGAGTAGATTTCCAGCAGCGCGTTCTGGATGACGATCGACAGCCCGAAGGTGACGACCAGCGACGGCAGCGGGTCCTTGCCTAGGGTGCGATTAAGGACGGTCCGCTGCAGCGCATAGCCGACCGCAAAGGCCACCGGCAACAGCACGACGCCGGCCATCACGAAGTGGCCGCCGACCAGCGGCGCCACGGAGATGGCGGCAAAGCCGCCGACCACGATGAGGTCGCCCTGGGCGATGTTGGTGAGGCGCATGACGCCGAACATCAACGACAACCCGAGGGAGAACAGGCAGTACAGCCCCCCGAGCAGCAGCCCCTGAATGATTGTTTCAGTCATGTCTAGATTCCAAAGTAGGCCTGGCTGATCTGCTCGCGGGTGAAGCCGTCGCTGGCCCCTTCGAGGGACACGCGCCCTTCCTGGAAGCAGTACAGGCGTTGCGACACCCGCTGGGCGACCATCACATCCTGCTCGACGATCACCACGCTCATGCCTTCTGCGGCGATGGCCGGCAGCGCGTCGTAGATCTCCTTGATGACGATGGGCGCGAGGCCCAGGGAGATCTCGTCGCACAGCAGCAAGCGCGGGTTGCTCATCAGCGCGCGGCCGATGGCCACCATCTGCTGCTGCCCACCCGACAGGGAGGTGGCAGGCACTTTCCGCTTCTCCTTGAGGATCGGGAACATGCCGTACAGGCGCTGCAGGCTCCACGGCCCCGGCCGGCGGGCGTAACCGCCCATCAGCAAGTTCTCCTCGACGCTCAGGCTGGGAAACAGGCGGCGCCCTTCCGGCACCAGCGCGACGCCCTGGCGCACGATGTCGCCGGGCACGCTGCCGCCGCTGGGCCTGCCGTCGATCAGCACGGTTTCCGGCGCCACGCGGACGAGGCCGGTCACGGACTTGAGGAAGGTGCTCTTGCCGGCGCCGTTGGCGCCGATCACCGCCACCGTCTCGCCTTCGCCGATGTGGAAGTCGATGCCGAACAAGGCCTGGGCATCGCCGTAATGGGCCCGCAGGCCCACCGTTTGCAGGAAAGGCGCCGTCATGCTTCGAGCCCCATGTAAACGCGCCGCACGTCCGGGTTGCCCATCACCGCCTCGGGCTCCCCTTCCGCCAGCTTCTCGCCGAAATTGATGACCAGCAGGCGGTCGGCGATGGACATCAGGGCGTGCACCACGTGCTCGATCCAGATCATTGTCGTGCCCTCGGCCTTGATGCGCTTCAGTTCCGCCACCAGTTCGGCCGCCTCGTGCTCGGTGAGGCCACCGGCAATCTCGTCGAGAAGCAGCAGCTTCGGCTTGGTGGCCAGCGCGCGGGCCAGCTCCAGGCGCTTGCGGTTGAGCAACGTGAGGCTGCCCGCCGGCTTGTTGGCGTGGGGCAGCAATCCGGTCTTGTCGAGGATCTCGGCCGCCGTGTCCCAGGCCTGGCGCTCGCTGAGGCGGGCGCCGAAGCAGGCGGCGGTGACGAGGTTCTCGAAGACCGTCATGTTCCCGAAGGGATGGGGCACCTGGTAGCTGCGCCCTATGCCCGCCCGGCAGCGCTGGTGCGGCCGCAGGGCGGACACGTCCTGCCCCGCGAAGGTGACGCTGCCCGCATCGACGCGCACATCACCGGATATCAAATTGAACAACGTTGTCTTGCCGGCGCCGTTCGGCCCCAGGATGCCGAGCGTCTGGCCCTCCTCGACGGAGAACGAGACATCCCGGGTCACCTTGAGGGTGCCGTAGCTCTTGCTGACGTTGTCGACCCGTAGCAGCACGTCGATCTCCCGGGCCACGCTCAGAGCGGGAAGACGGCCTTGACCCAGAACGCGGCGCCGTCGGCGCGGTTGCGCACGGCCATCTCGTCCTGGTACTTGGCGGTGATGAACCAGCCCTTGCCGCTGTCGTAGCGCACCGACGGACCGAAGGCAACGGCGCGGCCCTTGTTGTTGTCGATGGTGGCGCCGCTCTGCGAATCGTTGGTGAGCTGCTGGTAGTAGTAGCCGCCGACGCCCAGCGTCCAGCCGCCGCCCACGCCCCAGCCGGCGGAGTAGTCGACGATCAGCTCCTTGCCGTCCTTGTAGTCGGTGTCGTCGTTCTTGAAGTTGTAGGTCCACATCGTCTTCAGGTCGGCATTGAAGCCGTGGGGCTGGATGTAGCTGAAGCCGAGCACGGGCTGCAGCGCCCAGTGGTTGCGGCCGATGTTGGCCACATCGCCCTTCTTGTAGGCGCCGGTCGGCGCGTAGATGTCGAGGGCCAGCACGCTGTGCAGCTTCTCGGAGAGGTGCCAGCCGAGCACCGGGCCGAAGGTCATGTCGCCGAAGCCGGTCTTGCTCTGCTGCACGCCGGAGGCCACGTTCACGTCGAGATTGACGATCGGCAGGATGGCCTGCACGCCCAGCGAGGCGCCCGCCACGACCATCGGCGTCACATACACGACCCGCGGCACGATGGCGTTGGCGGTGACCTTGAAGGTGGACGGCGTGACCACTTCGCCGCCGTTGCCGCGCACCGCATCGGCGCTGTAGTGCTGGTACCAGGCCATGCCATACAGGCCCGGCGGCGGCAGCGCGCAGCAGGTGTAGTTCTCGGCGCCCACAGGGTAGATCGTGCCGCCGCCTTCGGTGGCGCTGGCCGCACCGGCCAGGGCTGCCAGCGCCAGAGCAAGGGCTGCGTTCAATTTATTGTTCATGGTCCGACTCCTCCTTTTTTTGGATGTGCGCGCCCCTGCGGGGCGCGACCTAGGTCGCCCGCATTGTCTCGATACGGGTTATGGGTGATGCCGGCTGGGGATCAGCCGTATTTGATGGGCAGCAGCTCGGCCTGCACGGGAATCATCGGGGCTTGGCTGTTATCGACGATCACCAGTTCCAGGCCCTTGCCGCGCTTCTGCCACTGGCCGGCGACCAGCGGGGTCTTGCTGATGTTGGGCACCGGCCCCTTGCGGAAGTCGATGTGGCCGACGACGGTGTCGAGGCTGGTGCCGCGGATCGCGTTACGGATCGCTTCCGGGTCCTTGCCGCCGGAACGCTTGAGCACGTCCAGCGCGGTTTCGAACAGGGAGTGCTTGAGGCCCAGCGGCATCGTCCAGGGCTTGCCGCTGGCGGCCATGTAGGCGTCGGCCAGCTGGCGCGCGCTCTGGCCGGTGAGGCTGGACTTGAACGGGTGCGCCGGGCTCCACATCAGCTCGACGGTGAGCCCCTCGGCACGGTCGCCGAAGGCCGCGATGGCCGCCGGGAACTCGGTTGCCTTGGCCACCGTGACGATCTTCGGGCGGAAGCCCTGCTGGCCGGCCTGGTTCCAGAAGTTGGCGAAATCCGGTGGCGGCACCACGCCGGTCACGATGTCCACACCGGCGCCCTTGAAGGCCGAGATGAAGGACGAGAAATTGTTGATCGGCGACTGGAAGCGGCCACGATCCACCACCTTGAAGCCTTTCGAGGCCAGCACCGGCGGAAAACCCAGCTTGCCGTCACCCCACGCGTTGCCGTCCTCGTCGTTGGGCCACAGGCCGCCGACCGCCTTGGAGGTGGGGATCTTGCCCCACAGACTGGAGAAGGTGCCGATGATGTCTTCCAGGCCCCAGAAGAAGTGGTAGGTCCACTCGAAGCCCTGCTTCGGGTCGCCCTTGCGGCCGAAGAAATAGGGCTGCCACGGCGCATCGTTGGTGATACAGGGCACGCCGTTGAGCTCGCACTGGTCGGCCACCGGATTGGTGGTGGCCGGCGTGGAGGACGCAATGACCAAATCGACCTTGTCGCGCAGGATCAATTCGGCTGCGGCGGCGCCAGCGCGGTTCGGATTGGACTGGGAATCCTTGTAGACGATCTCCACCGCGTATTTCTTGCCGCCGGACACGATGCCGCCAGCCACCGCCTTGCGCACCTGTTCGAGGGTGAAGGCATCGGGTTCCGCAAAGGCGGCCAATGGGCCGGTCTGCGGGCTCACATAGCCGATCTTGAAGGTCGTCCCGCCGGCGGCACGCACCCAGGGCGCGGCCAGCGACGTCGCTGCGGCGGCGGCCCCGGACTTGAGGAGGGTGCGGCGAATATGGTTTACCGTCATTTTTGTCTCCTGATATTTTTTCGTGTCTAATGTTCGCCCCGCCTGCGCCGGCAATCGGCATTGCGAGTGAATTGACGCTTTCTTGATGGCGGATGGGCAGGAACTGCCCGATGCCTGCGGCGAATTCTCGGCCCGGCGAAATGGCACGTCCAATATCGTTTTTGTCTTCAACTATACCGGGGAGGTATAAATGGAGTTGCGCCAGCTCAGGTATTTCGAGGCCGTGGCAAGCACCCTCAATTTCAGCCGCGCGGCCGAACGCCTGCACATCGCGCAACCTCCCCTGTCGCGCCAGATCCAGCAACTCGAGGAGGAACTCGGCGTGCCGCTGCTCGACCGCTCGAGCCGGCCGCTCAAGCTCACCAACGCCGGCAGCTTCTTCTACGACCAGACCGTGCAGGTTCTGGCCCGGTTGAAGGAGATCCAGAAGGCCACGCGGCGCATCGGTGCCGGCAGCACACGCTGGATGGGCATCGGCTTCGTGCCGTCCATTCTCTACGGCTTTCTGCCCAACGTGCTGCAGCGCTTCACCACCGAGAACGACAAGCTGGACATCTCCCTGTCCGAGCTGACCTCCGTGCAGCAGGCCGAGGCGCTGAAGGCCGGGCGCATCGACGTCGGCTTCGGCCGCCTGGCGATCCAGGACGAAGGGCTGGAGAACATCGTTCTCACCGAAGAGGCACTGGTCGTCGCCGTCCCCAGCAACAGCCCGCTGACCCGCGAAGCCGCAATTCCGCTCAAGCGCCTCGCCGGCGAGGTGCTGGTGCTCTACCCGGCCTCGCCGCGCCCCAGCTTCGCCGACCAGGTGCTGAACCAGTTCAGTGTGCGCGGCTACGAGATCGGCAAGACCTACGAGACCAACGGCCTGCAGACCGCCATCGGCCTCGTCGCCGCCGGCATGGGCGTGACCCTGGTGCCGGAATCCGTGCAGCGCCTGCGCCGCGACGACGTGGCCTATCGCCCCCTCGTCGAGCAAGGCCTGACCTCACCGCTGATCATGACGATCCGCACCGGCGACACCTCGGCCCACGTGGCCACGTTCCGCGCGATGATCGAAGCCGCACTGGTTTCTACCGACGAAAGCTGACCCGCGACCGCCCCACCCCTACTATATCTTTCAGGTATGAAGGACAACCCCATCAGTATTTGACGCCATTCTCCTTTGCTTCGACCATTGCAGCATGACGTGGTCGGAACGCCCGGCTCGCCAATAAGAAATATGCGCATCAAATTGCGCTGACGATTTATTTCAGACAAATAAATCTGCAGGTCGAACCATTAAAGGAGGATTCAAATGTCAATGACGGGAGTATTGCGGCCGGGACACTGCCAATTGCGCGTCCTGGACCTGGAGGAGTCGGTCAATTTCTATACCAACGTATTTGGCCTGGTCGAAACCGGACGGGACAAATCGGGTCGCGTCTATTTCAAATGCCATGACGAGCGCGACCACCACAGCTTCGTCATCCGCGAAGCCGACCGCGCCGGCATGGATTTCTATGCCTTCAAGGTGCGCGACAAGGCCACGCTGGAAAAACTCAATTCCGACCTGCGCGCCTACGGCGTGCCGACCGAGCGCATTCCTGCCGGCGATCTGCTCGAAACCGGCGAGCGCGTGCGCTTCGAGGTGCCCACCGGCCACCTGATCGAGCTCTACGCGGAAAAAACCGCGGTCGGCGACGGCCTCGGCTACGTGAATCCGGACGTGATCATCGAGAACCGCAAGGGCATCTCGCCGGTGCGCCTCGACCACTGGCAGATCCACGGCGCCGACCTGGACGGCAGCCGCGACCTGTTCGTCAATGTGCTCGGCTTCAGCCTGGTGGAAAAGATCCTCGGCGAAGACGGCAAGACCGACATGGCCGTGTGGCTGAGCTGTTCCACCAAGGCTCACGACATCGCCTTCGTGCGCGACGAGCGCAACAACACGCTGCACCACGCCTCCTTTCTGCTGGAAACCTGGGAACAGGTGCTGCGCGCCGCCGACCTGATGGGCAAGCACCGCGTCTCCATCGACAACGGCCCGCTGCGCCATGGCATCACCCGCGGCACGACGATCTACTCCTTCGATCCGTCCGGCAACCGCCTGGAAACCTTCTGCGGCGGCTATGCCTTCTATCCGGACATGCAGCCCTATACCTGGACCTGGGACGAACTGGGCTCTGCGATCTTCTATCACACCCGCGCCCTCAACGAGCGCTTCCTGACCGTCGTGACCTGACGACGGCGCCGCGGACGGGCTGACGCCCCGGCCCGTCCGGCCCTCCCTCTGTCTGACCGAGCGACGTCCCCGCGCCCAGCGCGGGAGGCGAAGGGCCCGCTCACCCTCTGGAAACGCAAATGGATCTTCAACTCCTTGGCAAACACGCACTGGTGACCGGCTCGACGGCGGGCATCGGTTTCGCCACCGCCCAGCGCCTCGCCGCCGAAGGCGTGGCGGTGACGCTCAACGGACGCAGCACGGCCGGTGTCGACGCCGCCGTCCAGCGCCTGCGCGCCCTCCTCCCCGGCGCGCGCGTCGACGGCATCGCCGCCGATCTCGCGGGCCCGGACGGCGCCGCCCTTCTCGCGGAACGCTGCGAGCACGTGGACATCCTGGTCAACAACCTCGGCATCTACGAGCCCAAGCCTTTCCAGGAGATCAGCGACGCGGACTGGCTGCGCCTCTTCGACGTGAATGTGATGAGCGGCGTGCGCCTGTCCCGCGTCGCCTTCCCGGCCATGAAACGGCGCGGCTTCGGGCGGATCATCTTCGTTTCCAGCGAATCCGGCCTCAATCCACCGCCCGAGATGATCCATTACGGCATGACCAAGGCCGCCCAGCTGTCCATCGCCCGCGCCCTCGCCGAAGCGAGCAAGGGAAGCGCGGTCACCGTCAATGCGGTGCTCCCCGGCCCGACCCGTACCGAAGGCTCACGCGCCTTTACCGAACTCCTGGCCCGCGAACAAGGCATCGACGAGGCCCAGGTGGAGCGCAACTACTTCGCCGAGGAGCGCCCCGCCTCCTTGCTCGGCCGCTTCATCGACCCGGCCGAAGTGGCCGCCACCATCACCTACCTGTGCAGCCCCCTTGCCGCCGCGACCAACGGTTCCTCCGTGCGTGTGGATGGCGGCATCGTGCGCAGCATCGTTTGACGAACTTTCCCGAGGACATTGCGATGACCCAAAAAATCAAATGCGCCCTGATCGGCCCGGGCAACATCGGCACGGACCTGCTGGCCAAGCTGCAGCGCAGCCCGGTGCTGGAGCCGGTGTGGATGGTCGGCATCGACCCGGAATCGGACGGCCTAAAGCGGGCCCGTGAGATGGGCCTCAAGACCACCGCCGACGGCGTGGACGGCCTCTTGCCCCACGTGCTGGCCGACGGCGTGCAGATCGCCTTCGACGCCACGTCCGCCTACGTGCATGCCGAGAACAGCCGCAAGCTCAACGAGCTCGGCGTGCTGATGGTCGACCTCACTCCTGCCGCCA
>NZ_MWUM01000180.1 GCF_002028455.1 Zoogloea sp. LCSB751
TGAAGCAAAAACAATATGCTCCTATGAGTGTAGCTGCTCAAGCTGTGTCTATTTTCGCAGCTGAAAAAGGTTACCTGAAGGGCATTGAGATGAAAAAAGTTGGTGATTTCGAAGCCGCTCTGCTCTCGTACATGAACAGCGAGCATGCTGCTTTAATCAAGCTTATCAACGAGACTGGCGATTATAACGCCGATATCGAAGCTGAATTAAAAGCTGGCCTCGACAAGTTCGTAGCAACCCAAACCTGGTAACAATGATAGAGGTGTCTTAAGA
>NZ_MWUM01000181.1 GCF_002028455.1 Zoogloea sp. LCSB751
CAGGTACACCGGCAAGCCGGCCTGATTCTCACAGATCAGCTCCAGGATCACCTGATTGAGCTCTGGCCGATGGTCACGGCTGTATCCCCGCACCAGTTGCAGCCGGCCGGTCTGTTCGCCATCGGCGCAGTCATAGGCGCCATCGACGTGAAAGCTGGTGATATCAAGATGCACCGCCGTGGGCTTGAGCCCCAGCTTGGCGACCACTTGCTCGGCCATCACCTGATAAAGCGTCGACACATCGGCCGCAAACAGCGCATCCAGACAGCGCCC
>NZ_MWUM01000182.1 GCF_002028455.1 Zoogloea sp. LCSB751
CATCTCGTCGCTTATCACTACAGCCGGTGAAACTTCTGTCCCACGGTTGACGTGGAAAACGAGCAATTAGGGAAGTTGATTAGAATCACTCTGTAATGTCAATAGAAGAGTGTTTGTAATGAGAGCCTGTGGCGCTCGGAATTATGTCAGGCATACAACAAGGATGCTTTCCATCATCGCCCCGCCGCCGTCTCGGATGACGTGTTGCTCTTTGAACCATACTTTCGAGGATATCATTTAGGGAGAAACATACCCATATACATTGTACGTCTA
>NZ_MWUM01000183.1 GCF_002028455.1 Zoogloea sp. LCSB751
AGGTCATCTTCACTCAGACGGTGACCGGCGAGTACCCGGATGACGACAGCATGATCGACCCGCTGGAGCGGGACATGCAGCTCTATCCCGATCCCAACACCATTCGTTTCGTGCCCTGGGCACTGGAGCCCACGGCTCAGGTGATCCACGACTGTTTCGACATCAATGGCAAGCTGATCGACATAGCGCCGCGCTCCGTGCTGCGCCGGGTCTTGTCATTTTACGAAAAGCAGGGCTGGAAGCCGGTAGTGGCCCCCGAGCTCGAATTCTATC
>NZ_MWUM01000184.1 GCF_002028455.1 Zoogloea sp. LCSB751
AGACGGCACACTCGCATCATAACGATTACGGATACGCACCGTTTCGCGTTTCTCAAAATCAACGCCATCCAGATGTTCAGTAAACGTCGTCACAAAATGTTGGCGGGTTTGTTCGCCATCACTAACGATATCAATGCCTGCATGGAGTTGTTCTTGCAATGACAAACGTAAAGCATCTTGTTTCGCTTCGAGTAATGCCTCACCTTCGAGTTTCCAAGGTGACCAAAGTTTCTCAGGCTCAGCAAGCCAAGAAGGTTTCGGTAAACTGCCTGC
>NZ_MWUM01000185.1 GCF_002028455.1 Zoogloea sp. LCSB751
ACTCGAAAATAAATTAATACAATTGGAGGATAAAATGCAAGCATATCTATCATTAATAAGAGATATTTTTGTAATATGCACAACAAGTGTAACAGTGTCGGGGATATGTACAAAGACACTCAATAATTTATTCCTAGATATTGTAAAGAGTAAATATAGAAATATACCAGGAAAACAGGCGCTCTTTAATACTGTTTTTAAATGCATTGTATATAGTGGATGGGTTATTTCGGTAATAGTAACTTTTACTAGATTAGGAGCAATTGTTTTATA
>NZ_MWUM01000186.1 GCF_002028455.1 Zoogloea sp. LCSB751
ACCAAAAAAAGCCGAGGCTTCGAGTGTCGTTAACGCTTTACCCTGCACAATAATTTGGGCGCCCGTATCTGAACTGGGTTTGAGTAAAATCGGATTAAAATCAGTATGTGGCGCTAAATAACAGGCCGCGGCTTGCAGCGCCTGGGCGCGACCAATCTCGCCGCCATCAACAGTCACAGCACTATTAAGCGCCATATTCTGTGGTTTAAAAGGAGCGACGTTTACACCCTGACGGGCTAGCAATCGGCAAATTCCCGCCACCAACGTACTTTT
>NZ_MWUM01000187.1 GCF_002028455.1 Zoogloea sp. LCSB751
TCAGGGGGTTGAGACGGCGCTGCCGGTCACCATCGAAGACAGGGTCTGGATTGGCGGCGGCGCCATCCTGCTGCCCGGCGTCACCATAGGGCGGCGCGCGATCATAGGTGCCGGCGCCGTGGTGACCCGGGACATACCGGCAGACTCGGTGGCGGTAGGCAACCCGGCCAGGGTCATTCGCACCCTCTGCCCGGACGAGCCCCGGGATCCGGCGCTGCTGTCATGATGGCCCTGGCACTGCTGCCCCTCATCTGGACCGCCTGGCTTGGCATT
>NZ_MWUM01000188.1 GCF_002028455.1 Zoogloea sp. LCSB751
GTCCATTGCTCACATTTTTGCTAACTGATTGTTTTGAAAAATCAAACTAGCACTGCTCCCCAAGGGGGTCAAACTCGCTGGTGTGCAAATGTGAGGCGACCATGAGATGTCGTGCCCGCGGGGCCGACGGGATGGTCATGAACAACCCAACGCAGGAGGCAATTGATGGGATCCTTGGTATTGACGGTAGGCACAGGTTCCACCTGGGCAATGCGGGCGTCGCTGGTGCTCGCCATGAGCGGGCTGGAGTGGCAGGAGCAGGTGTTCGATCT
>NZ_MWUM01000189.1 GCF_002028455.1 Zoogloea sp. LCSB751
GCGATAGATATATTCGTTTGCAATTACTGCTCGCAGGAGGCATTCCCGCAGCAGAGCACGAGCACCGCGAACTGCTCAATTATTGTAAGCAAAGAGAAACAGAGAAAGCCACGGCGTTACTGCGACATCATATTTTGCATGCCGCAATGACAATTCGGGATCTGGTCGCCAAACAGGTGGTATAGATCACGGACTGTCATTCGTTATACCGATAAGCTTTGTTGTCGATTTGAGGCAGCACTAAAGGTTCTGCCTTTTTTATTTGAGAGAAA